>JAGPVL010000034.1 GCA_018067045.1 Gammaproteobacteria bacterium | reverse complement strand
TGAGAGCTTGCTGCAAGCGATAGGTTTGATTTTGACCTAGCGCTAATCGCCTGCAAGCAGGCTCCCACAAGGTTCAGCGTTGTTCGTCGTCGCCTCGCATTTTGGCATGGGCTTTTGTGAGAGCTTGCTGCAAGCGATAGGTTTGGTTTTGACCTAGCGCTAATCGCCTGCAAGCAGCCTCCCACAAGGTTCAGCGTTGTTCGCCGCCGCCTCGCATTTTGGCATGGGCTTTTGTGGGAGCTTGCTTGCAAGCGATAGGTTTGGGTTGTGATCTGGCGCTGATCACTTACGAACAAGCTCCTACAATAAAATAAAATCGCATTGCCTTGTAGGAGCCTGCTTGTAGGCGACTCATTTTTCCCGCTTTAGCGCAAATGATAGCGTTGAATCATTTTTTCTTTCGCCGCGGCATGGAAGCTGATTTTTGTACTGTCTCCGCCCACATGCTTGACCAATCTCGGGTTCATCACGGCAAACCACAGTGGCGGGATATAGGCGATCAAGAACATACCGAGGTAACCGTTTGGTAGGGTTGGCAAATTTTCAAAGTGACGCAAAGACTGATAGCGACGTGTCGGATTAGCGTGGTGGTCCGAGTGACGCTGTAAATGGAATGTCGCCCAGTTCGAAAATAGATGATTGCTGTTCCAGCTGTGATGCGGCTGGGTTTGCTCGTAGCGACCGTTCTCAAGCTTCTGCCGAAGTAGGCCGTAATGTTCGATATAGTTCGCCGACGTGAGCTGGAACATTCCCCAGAACGCAATGCCAATAAGAAACGGCAGAATGCCGATACCCAGAATCGCGATCGCGGTCCCCCACGCCAATACTGTGATCAATGCTGGCTGTAAAACCTCATTGCTGAGCGACCAAAACGGTTTGCCGATACGCTTTAAGCGTGTTTTTTCAATTTCGATAGCCCGGAAAAACGCTCCTGGCACTTCGCGCAGGACAAACGTCCAGATTGTTTCTCCCATCCGTGATGACGCAGGATCTTCAGGTGTTGCGACATCGCGATGATGGCCTTTGTTGTGTTCAATAAAAAAGTGACCGTAGGCAGACGGTGCGAGAATAATTTTCGCCATCCAGCGTTCCATCTTGCCTTTTTTGTGGCCAAGCTCATGGCCAAGATTGATTGCGCCGCCGTTTAGCAAGCCGATGACCAGTGTGGTGGCGATCATGCCGTGTAGAGGTACATCTTGAGAGCCGATAAACCACAAGCTGAATGCCCAGACGCCCCAAAGCATAGGGATCAGAGCGTAGGTGATATAGCGGTAGTAGCGATCTTCCTCGAGTTGCGGCACGACCTCCTCTGGCGGGTTGCTGGTGTCCTCACCGAGCAACATATCCAGCACCGGAATGACGATGTAATAGAAGGCGAGAGGTGCCCATAGCAATAGTGCATTGCCGGTGGCGAAGAATAGGGCAGGGCCAACCACTGCAACCATTGGTACGACGATGGATATCGCCCATGAATAACGCTTCCGATCTCGGTAGGTCTCGCCTGAAGGAGTGATAAAGACGCCTGCTTGACTCATGTTACGGTCCTTTATAATTGAAGGTATGCATCCATCTTGGTGGTTTTCGTCAACGGCGAGCACCGCTGTAAGTGGCAATGTGTCGTCAAATAGTGCCATTATGGATGGCGCGAATGAGTAGGCATCTACAGATGCGGGTTTTAAGCGCAGGCAAACGAGAGACGTATGACGCTATTGGCAAAAGAAAGGCTTCGTCCTGCGGTGCATCCGACCTATGCGCGGCTGGTGTGTGCCCATTTGCGCCAAGCGGGCTTTGATAACGAGACGATTCTCCGCGGCACGCGGTTGCACTGGGAGCAGTTAGTCGGCGAGAGTCGCTACCTCAGCTTAGAGCAGCTTGCGCGTTTATTGCGGCGCGCCATTGAGTTAACCGAAACGCCCTGGCTGGGGCTAGATATTGGCGGTATCACGTCGGTTTCGGCGCACGGTGCGCTCGGTTATGCGATTGTGTCGGCGCCCAATCTTCGTGTGGTGTTACAAACATTGGCGCGCTTTACCCGCTTGCGGTTGCAGTTAGTGAACGTCGTTATTTCTGAAACGGATGAGTATTTCACCGTAACCATGGAGGAACTGTCGGCGCTGGGTGATGTGCGCGAATTTACCTATGGTGCGCTGCTAGTAACCTACCTGCATTTGGTCGATACAGTGACCTCTCAGCGCTTGCGCAATATTGAAATTGAGTTGCCGATACCGCGCCCACCATGGGCGGACGTTTATGAACAACGCTGTGGTTGTCCGGTGATATTTGATGCGCCGGCCTTTCGTTTGCAAATGCCGGTTAGCGCGCTGGACACACCTTGCCTGACGGCGGATGCGAGTACCTTTCGTACTGCACTGCGAGATTGCGAAAACCAGTTACGGCAACTTGAGGGTGGTGGCGCGCTGAGCCAGCAAGTGGGTAACTGTTTGCTGAATAGCGCGAACGGCTACCCGAGCCTTGACGAGGTCGCGACGACGTTAGCCATGTCACGACGTACATTGATCCGTAAATTGAAGCTAGAAGGCACAAGTTACCAAGAGTTACTCGATGGTGTGCGGCAAGAACTGGCCGCTTGGTACTTGTTGGAAACCACCGTTGCCGTTGAGCAAATCGCAGAGTTGCTAGGTTATCAAGACACCTCCAACTTCAGTCGCACGTTTCGTCGCTGGTTTGGTATGACGCCGCACGCCATGCGCACGGGTGCCGGCTAATCTAGTTCCACCTCAAACCCCCCATTTTGTCCATACCCAATATGGGGGATGTGGCGTTGTTCGGGCTGTGCTAATTTCCATTCAATATCTGCTACTGCTCTGCTGCAGCTCTGGAGAGTGACGCAGTAATACTGCGGATACCTCGGCAACACATATGCGGCAACATAATAGTCAGTCACTAGGCGTTACTTAGGGAGCGAGTCGCGCGTTTCTTTAGCTTGGTTGTATTTCTTTTGGGGTTTGTCATGTCTATTCGTTTCACACTTATCGCCTTTGCGAAAGCATCGGTGCTAGCGAGTGCTGTCCTGATGTCGAGTACAGCGCTTGCCGCTGGTCCGGGAAAGGGCAGTCTCAACAAGGGTTCCATGAAGATCGGTAACTGCCAGGCGTCAGCCGTGACGGCATCTTGGCAGCTAGAAAGTTTGATGGGAGAGCCAACCGTCAAAGGTAGTTTCAAGTGGAGTGGAGACAGCGAGTGTGCGCTGCCGACGTCGACCATGGTGTGGTTGGAAATGAGCAATGGTAGCCAGAAGGGTTACGTTAGGTTGCCGCTTGATGAGGTGCCGAAAGGCAATGGGGGATTTGGCCGTGATATGTCCCGTTCGCCCAATTGGGATAAAACCGTTTGTTCGTACTCGGGCACCGAGAGCACAGATTGTTATGGCGCCGATCAAGCGAAAGATTTTTGGAAAAATGGCCGTGTCACCAGCTTTACGGTGAAGTGGAATCCAGCTGATGTGAAAGCGATTGAGCCTAAGCCTACGGCGCAGACATCATCGTCAAGCAGCTCGACTGCGCGTAGCTCAGCAGCGGCCGCAACGTCTTCAGCCTCGAGATCGTCTTCTGCATCGGGTTATCAGAGCGCGGCGCAGCCGACATCAGGGTCCACATCGCAGCCTTCATCGAGTAGCTCAACCAGCCGAGCAGCGAGTACAGATTACGCGCGTCAGAGTGCGGAGCGTAACCGCCAGCATATGGCGCAAGTGAACGAACAAATGCGTCGTCAGCGTCAGATTGATGCGCAACGTCAGCAGAACATTGATCAAGCCGCAGCCGGGATGGCGGACGTGGCAATGATGGCGAGTCAGATGGACATAGATGTACCCAAGCCCTTAGCTGTCGCGGGCGTCGCGTGGCTGGCAGGTCTTGCTACCACGGCCATAGTGATGCCTGATGGTTCTGATTCAGATGTCCCAGGGCAAGAAAACTTCGAGTACAACTTATTCTTTTCGCCGACCTTCGTTGCGCTGGTTGGCGGGGCGGCTTACCTACGTTTTTCAGGTGCATTAGAAACGTCATCAGGTGGGTCGAAATTGACCAACGTGCAAATTCTAAAGAGCCAGTACAGCCTCGGCGATCGTGAACAGTTTTTGGTCACAAGCAAAGAGGACACCCTTGAGGGCTTTCGCCTCTCGACGGGTAAATACTTTGGCGATAAAAGCAGCCGTAGCGGCGTCGCGATTTGGACAGACTTTGCTTTGGAAAAGTCTAGCGACCAGATTAATTATTGGGTTGAAAATGACGGCAATGCATTGAGATATAGCACCAAGAAACACATATCGTTTAGTGGTGGTGGCGGTTACTGGCATGAAAATGAATCGGGTTTGATTTGGGCGCTTGGTGTGATGCCTGTATCGGCTCATATTTTGGACGATCACGGCTACACTAAATTTGGCGGCTTTTTCTATGGCGAGCTTGATACAGCGGACAAAGATGAAGCTCTGAATATTCTTGATATCTTTGGCCCAATTCGCGCTGAAATTGTGAAGGACCGTTTTACCTTGAGTGCGCTTTATGACGGACAAACGGGTACGTCATCGTTTGGTCTGGGCTATACCTGGCGCTAATGTTGTGTCGAGTAACGAACCGGTCATGGCGCCATGACCGGTTCGTTACTAACGGGTTGCCTTCGCTCGCAACTTTTGTAGGAACTCGCTTGCACGCGATATGCCTTCAAAAGCTTCCTGCTATGTGCTTAAGGCGCGATCTCGGGTATGACGTTGTCGCTGTCGTCACTCACCCTTGGTTGCTCCGCCGAAACGGCTTCTTCTAATGCTAACGGCGCAGACTCTGGTGCATTCAAGTCCTCCTGATCTGATTCGGAGGTGTCCTCGGTTATATCTTTTTCCTTTGTTTCTTCCGATTCATTACCTTCCTCGGCTCCGCCGTCGTGGTCTTTTTCCAAGGAAGTGTTCTCAGACGCGATAGCATCGTCGACGACAGTCTGTTCTTCATCCAATACACCCTTAACATCTTCTTTCGGCTTTAACGTGTCTAATCTCTCTGTCTCAGAAGTGGTATCGGATGCCTCATTCGTTAAAACGCTTTCCGTGATGTTCTTTGCAGGAGAGGGCCTACGCAACGGCGACGAACGTTTCGCATCGATGGACGCTTTTACATCAAATCCCAGTCGGCCAATCATCTGTCCCGCTTCGGTTAGAACTCGAATTTGCCAGTGCCCATCGGGCTGCGCCGGAAAGTTTCGTTTGTGTGTCCACGCGCGATAGCCTTCTTTTCGGCCGCCGTTAATATTCAATGCGATGCGGTCCACCTCAACGCCGTCGAGAAGCCAGACGTGGAATATTTTTTCGTTTAAACCTTTCGGTGCGCGAATCGCGGTATACGCATAGAGACCTTCACCTAATAGACGGTTGGTGCTGACCTCAGTCAGACTTTGGCCCGCCGTTTTTGCGCTATTATCAATTTCCTGCGTGACCGCAACTTCGGTTAACCAGAGTGTTGCCGGCGGCACCCATAAACGCGCATGCCAACCGCCGATGGAAAGGGCGAGGGTCAGTACAATCATCAGCGGCGCTCGCCACCATCGTTTGGTGGGTAACAACGCGGACAGGCTCGGGAAGGTAAAAATAACCGAAACGAGCAACGCTAATTGGTAGCTCTGTTCTGTGGTGATATGAAAGATAACGGGCAGTGTGGCCAGCAAGACGGCAAAGAACGTGACCGCGTGGAAACTAATATAAAGCCAGCGGCGTGCCGCGAGGCGATTGTAGATCGGGTCGAGCACGGAAATCAGTGCGGCCAGAATGAGGAACACGGTAAAGATCGCTTGGCTGCTCAGCCACGTGGTCGTAATGACAAAAAAGGGCAGCGCGAAGAACAGGCTTTCCTGATGCACCATCTGCGTAGCAATGCGCAACACGGGTGCCGGCAGGTCAATGCCGAGCCAGCGTGCAAGGGCTCGGCGTAGCGTGTTTTCAAGCACCAGCCCGCACCAGCTAACCAGCATGATTGCCGCAATAATTTGTGCCAGCGATTCTTGGCGCTCAACTAACAGGAAACTCGCCACCCCAGAAACAAAGCCGAACAGGGCAACGATGCCCGGATAGCGACTGAGTAGGGCGATAAAGTATCCAATGGCTGTTTTGAGTGATGCCATACTGCGGTTCCATTGTGGGTCAGATACTGTGTAGAAGGTGTTATTACGGGATACTAAATAAGGTCTTAGGCATCGACCGCGTACAAGGGTCGGACAACAGCAGCGGCTAAATTACGCCAGAGAGTGTTGCGTAGCCAGATTTACTATCGTTGCGCTTGCGTTACACCTTACCTATTCACTGCTTTATCGGGTTTTTACAGCCTATCCCGCCACAACTGTTACACTGCGCGCCAAATACTGTTTGCAGGACTTCCGTGTGACCTCTTCCGCTTTTGCCTCACTTCCGCTTTCCGCTGAAATGCTCGCCAACCTCGATATTCTGGGCTACAGCGAGATGACGCCGATTCAAGCGCAAAGTCTTCCCTTTATGCTCGACGGCAAAGATGTGATTGCCCAAGCGCGCACCGGCAGCGGCAAGACCGCGGCGTTTGGCATTGGTCTGCTGAACCCGCTGAATCCTCGGTTCTTCGGTTGTCAGGCGCTGGTGCTCTGCCCAACGCGGGAGCTGGCGGATCAGGTTGCTAAAGAAATTCGTCGCTTGGCCCGTGCTGAGGGCAACATCAAGGTACTGACTCTGTGTGGTGGGCAGCCGCTCGGTCCGCAGGTTGGCTCGTTAGAGCATGGCGCGCAAATTGTTGTTGGCACGCCGGGACGTATTTTGCAGCACTTAGGTAAAGGTACCTTGGTACTCGACGGTCTTAACACCTTAGTGCTTGATGAAGCGGATCGTATGCTCGATATGGGCTTCTACGATGCCATTGAAGAAATTATTCGACATACCCCAACGCGTCGACAAACATTGTTGTTTTCCGCAACCTATCCGCCCGGCATTAAAAAAATTGCCGAAACGTTTATGCGTGATCCACAAGAAGTGGAGGTTGCAGGGCAGCACAACGATAGCGATATCGAGCAACGTTTTTACGAAGTTTCGCCGCAAGAGCGAGGCGATGCGGTAGTGAAAGCGCTTGCGTGCTTTAGGCCGCAGTCGTGCGTAGCGTTCTGCTTTACCAAACAGCAATGCCATGAAGTGGCAGACCATCTCAATGCGTGCGGTATTTCTGCTATGGCGCTGAACGGCGATCTGGAACAGCGCGATCGCGACCAAGTGCTGGTGATGTTTGCCAGCCGCAGTATTTCGGTACTGGTGGCAACCGATGTGGCTGCGCGTGGTTTAGATATTGATGCGCTCGACCTAGTGATCAACGTCGAATTGGCTAAAGATGCCGATACCCATATCCACCGCGTTGGTCGTACCGGCCGAGCGGGAGAAAAGGGCATGGCGATTAGCTTGGTAGCACCGCCAGAAATGCGTCGGGCCAAGGCTGTTGAGGCACTGCAGGGCGCGCCACTCAATTGGCATCCACTGTCGAGCTTAAAGCCGCGCAGCGATGAATCACTAGAAGCCCCTATGGTCACGTTATGTATCAGCGCGGGCCGTAAAGATAAGCTACGCCCCGGCGACATCCTCGGTGCGTTAACGGGTGAAGCCGGTATTCCCGGCGACAAAGTTGGCAAAATTTCTATCGCCGATTTTCACGCTTACGTGGCGGTTGATCGCCACCTTGCCAGTAAGGCCCTTGAGCGTTTAAGCAACGGCAAGATAAAGGGTAAGTCACTGCGGGTACGTGCGCTGTAGTTGATGTAAGTCGAAGCGGCTGGCGTAAAGCGCCGGCTAAGAAAAAGGCCTCTCCCGTATAGGGAAGAGGCCTTTTTTATGGGTAGCGTTGTTCTAAAATTTAGTGGGTGGCGGGGGCGCTCTCCGGCATATCTAGTCCAGTCTGATAAACCCAGCTTTTTATCGTTGGCGCATCGTCCGGCCGACCCGGCCCAAAAAGATTTAATTCGGGATAGTACTGATTTTTATAGGGCTCGGTCACCACTATGCGACGCAGCTTTTCAAGGGTGAAATAGGGAATGTCACGAGTAGTTAAGTTGACCAGCCAATTGGGTAAGTAGCCGCCGAGTGCCAAACTAATTTGGTACGTCACCTTTACTTTCCCAGGCGCGATGCGCTGAAAGCTGAATAGGCCGTTTATCTCTGGCACTCTTATATAGTCGTCGTTTAACGGTAATAAATCCGGTGTGCCGTTGAGGTACGCTGTGACCGATTCATTGTCTTCGCGTGTGACGTGTACCAGTGTTGCTTTGAGCAACACCTCACGATCACTCACTGGCCAAGGCATCTTAATTAAAAAGCGCAAATCCTTATCGATCATGGAGTGCTCTTCAATTAACGACGCCTCTGAAATCAGGTGCAACCAGCGCGGAAACGCTTCGACATCGTTATACAGTGCGAGCATCGCGTACTCATCTGTTAGTGACATAACTGTTACGCCGCGAAACTGCTTGAGCCGTGAGTTTTCGTCGTAGTTGACTGACACCTGAATGCCGTTGCGGTCTGTTATTTGACGCCAGTGTTCAGCCGTCTGGTCTTCGTGATGACTCTCTGCATCGACATCGGCATTGTGAGCATCAGGACTACTTTGTGCTGTGCGAGCAGAGGCGCTAGGGCTGGCTGCATGAGTTGGCGTAAAAGGAAATAGCAGCATCATCATAGCTGCTATTTTGATAGATGTTGGTAACTGCATTCGCCGCATCCCTGTGCGTGAGTGTTTATTCATACATCGCAATGAGCGTGTTTCAGAGATATGGATTATGCCGCGTATTGTGGTGCGTTTGCGAGGACTTGGCCACATCTTGGCGATGTTGGCTCAATAGGCGCTAAGCGGGCTGGTGTGAAGCATATGGTCGTCTTTGCAGGGTACGTATGGCGAGGATGTGCGTGGGATAGATGTGCATGACGTAGTTGGTGAAATTGTTTGCCCGCACGAGGCAGGCAAACAATTGCATGTACCAACGTTAATCCAAAGCCCTTTTCATTAAAGCAAGGAGCTTCGTTTTAGACGAAAAACTACAGCCCTTTTCCTTTTAGACGGTTAGCATGCTGTCTAAAAACAGACTTAGGATTGGTGTCGAATATGCTCACCAGTCCAATAATCTGATTCACTTCATCAAGGTGGTTCATGCGGTAGTTGTCACGGATCACCTTACCTAAATGGCTCGAGCAGCTGGAAACGAGGCCATCGTTTGGCTCACCTTGGTAAAGTAAAGAAAGCGCGACCATGCCTAAATCGGACGGGTCTAACAACGTTGTCATTGGCGTGGCGCCAGACCATGAGTAGTAACGAACGCCGTTGCTTTCCAGCTCGGTACCTTCATCACAATAGTTTGCCGGCAGGCCCTCAGGATGAAGCGCGTTAAACTCAGCACTTCCTCTGGTGGACAGCGCATACAGCGCGTCCAGAGATGATTGGTCATATCCGCCACCGGATATTAAATCGAGGAAGCCAACGGCGCTGTTGACGATGGAGCCAAGCACATCCGCGGTCAGTGGTGATGCGTCCTGCACACCGAGTAATACATCGGCAGCTTTGGCGCCGGTGTGCGGGCCTGCGATGCTGGTCGCCGACGCGATGTAGTGCGGGTAAACCGACGCGACATAACGAACAGTCGGGCCGCCTTGACTGTGGCCAATCAGATTTACTTTGCTTGCGCCGGTCGCCGCCATAACGCTTTCCACTTGACGAGCCAGTTGCTCTCCGCGCACCTCATTGCTATTGGCGGCGGCAACTTGTGATACATAAACCTCTGCGCCACTGCGGCGTAGCTCTTCTGGTATTTGATACCAATAGTTGTAGCCGGCAATGTCATCGAACCCGAACAGCCCGTGGGCTAACACGATGGGGTAGCGTGTTTCGGTGTACGTGTCTTTCTTGAACAAAGAAGAAAACCAGCCAGCTTGCGCGTGGCTGGAAAGGCTCATGATCGAGCTCCCGAGGATTAAAGCGAGTGCAGCGTGATAGCGTAATTTAGTCATGGTGTCGTCCTGCCTATTAGCGATTTGTTGTTTTGTTAGGTGCTGTAATCGGCGGTACTACAATAATCCGCGATACTACAATCAGCGGTATGGTGATTTTCGGTACTACTAATATTTATCTTCGGTAGTACGCCCCTCTGTACTACGTGAATCGGAACAGGTGAATCTGAGCTTGGCGCATTCGCACCGGATGAATATTGATCTGATTCTAAGGGTGCTGCGCCGAGCATAAAGGAACTGCCATAATTAATTAACACTAATGTTAATATTAATTAATTATGAAAAAGCGAAATGTTAGAACTTATTGGGTCTATTTCAGTAGATATGGCATAGTTTCCGCGCTTTTGGCCAATTCTGACGCCGCTGGCGGTGGTTAACATGCCTGTTAGGCGATGGTTGGTTTAGGCTGTCAGGTGGCGCGCGCGTGGGTCTCTAAGGCCACTGTTTAGGGGTAAGCGCCTAGTCCGCAGATTGGCGTGAGGTTTAGCCGCCAAGATTAGTACAGCAGATTAATAGGGCGGGGCAGCATAACTGCGGTCGCCATACGGAGTGCTTGAACCATGACAACCTCAGTCCCTCGTAAGCGAGGCCGCCCGCCGGGCAAAGCGTTTGATGCGCGCGAGCGTTTGCTTGCCGCAACGCGAATCGTCTATGGCGAGCGGGGTATTCACAACACCACCGTGGAAATGATTCTTGAAGAAGCTGGCGTATCACGACCGACCTTTTATAAATACTTTGCCTCCGCGCGCGAAGCGATCGAGCAACTCGTTATTGGCATGAATGACGACGTCGAAGCCCTACTGAACAAAATCTTTACCACTGAGCAAAAACGCTATTACGACTACCTCCCCATGATCCTCAGCGGCTACCTTAATTGGGGGCGCGCACAAGGCACACTGATGCAAGCGCGTTTTCGCGAGCTGCACGACACAACCTCACCGGTTTGCACTCATCGCACTGCTCACAACCTACGCATCATGAAAATGATCGCCACCATGATGAGCAACTACGACGCACCACGCCCCACCGACGTCGCCCTAAGCAGTCTCGTCCACAGCATCGAATTTCTCGGCTACCAGTTTTGCGTCGCCGCCGACCATTCAGAAATGCCCGTCTATATGCAGGTAATGGCCCGCAACGCTTTCGCCATGCTCGGCACTAGAGAAGATTGGGAAGCCGCAATGGCAGATGCTTTTTATGCGCGTTTGCTTGGGTTGGAGGAGGGGTGATTTGTTGTGTCGAGGGTGCAAGTAAAAGTTGTTGGGGTGGAGCGACTAGATGGAAGGCGCTGAAATAATGAGTAGCGAGCATCAAGCTACTACTTGCTTAATGTTCACCGATAGCCTCTATACGTCACCGCTCCCGTTTCATATCCTGTAGCACATCCACACGATTGCAGTGACCCACCAAGGATTTCGCTGTTCTCTTCGTCTAACCGTTAAACCGATGTTAGGACTCCTTCCGTTATGACCGACAGGTTGCTCATTGAGGCGGCGCAAGCTGGCCAGCGTGAGGCGTTCTCGACGCTGATTGAGCGTGAATACGACGTTATGTTTCGTATCGCGATGCAGTGGTGTGGGGTGCGCGAAGATGCGGAAGATATTGCTCAACAGGCCAGTATTAAGTTGGCGCAGAGCATTGGTCAGTTTCGGTTTGAATCGGCGTTTCGCACCTGGCTGTATCGGCTGGTGATTAATTGTGCGAAAGATTGGCAGCAGTCTCAGGCGCGGCATCAGCATCAGCGGGTGCAGCCGCAGGGCGACGGCAGCACGGATATTCTGCTGACGATTGCCACGGAAGATAAAACCGATGTGGCAATTTATCTGGAGACGTTATTGCTATGGGTGGCGTCGTTGGGTGAGGGCTTTAGAGAAACGTTATTGCTGGTGTTTGGAGAAGGGTTAAATCACCGCGAGGCCGCCGAAGTGTTAGACGTGAAAGAAAGTACGGTGTCGTGGCGAATCCATGAGGTACGGAAGAAATTGAAGACCTGGCGCGCTGAGAGCGGAGGTGAGCGATGAGCGACCATGATGATAAGCATCTAGACGAGAAGCAAAGCGCTGTCGAAGAGGCGCTGCGTCAGGCGGCGCAAATGAAGCCGGACGCGAAAGCGAAAGCAGCGGCGCTGAGCGCCGCTATGCAGGCGTTTGATGAGCGTTTTGAGGAGAGTTTGGGTTCAATCCAGGCCGCCGCGCCGGGCGCTGAAGCGGTGTCTGAATCAAAAGAAGCGCCGGAAAAGAGACTAATTTCATCTGTTCACCAAGGATTCTTCCATCGCGTCCGTCAAAGGAGTAATACCCACAACTCTGGACGACGAGCGATGAAAAACAATACTGGGAAAAACAAAGCCGGAAAAAACGCAGCGAAGATCAATCAAGCGAACCCTTGGCTTTATAGCGGCGTGGCCGCTGCCAGCGTGCTGGTGATATCCGTGGTGGTCAGTCAGCAGTACCCAGGCCAGCTAGGCTTAACGGCGCCGACGACTGAAATGACAGAACGAGACGGCGTTGCACGTATTGATGAGATTTCCAGCCAAGCACCTGCGCGCAAGGAGAAGCCGCTAGAACAAGAGATGGCAGCTGCACATCCGCAAGCCTTGGCGAAAAAAGACGAAGCGGTTTCTGGAATGTTGATGGCGCCCGCGCTTGAGCGGCGTATGGCGGAGGAAGTGGCGCAGCACGAAAGTAAACGCTCCCGTGCGTTGAGCAAGCTTAGCGCAGACAGTATGGCGTCCGGTTACGTGCCTGCATCGGCGCCCGTTGCGACACCGTCACGTATTTCGTCGGCAGATGTGATTGCACCACAAGGCTATCAAGATGTGGGCCGTGATGACTTCGAGCACGTGGAAGACAATCCCGTTAAGCGCGTTGCCGATGAGCCCGTGTCGACGTTTTCTACAGACGTTGATACTGCGTCGTATAGTTTTGTTCGGCGCCAATTAAATCAGGGCGTACTGCCGCAAAAAGACGCGGTGCGTAGCGAAGAAATGCTCAACTATTTCGATTACGCCTACCCCTTGCCTGCCAGTAAAGCGGAGCCATTTTCTACCAATGTGGTGGTCAGTGATTCCCCGTGGAAGGCGGGCAACAAGCTTATGCACATCGGCATCAAAGGGTATGAGATAGCGGCGACTGAAAAGCCCAATACCAACTTGGTGTTCTTGTTAGATGTATCCGGCAGCATGAACAGCCCGGATAAATTGCCGCTGGTGAAGCAATCGCTGGAATTACTATTGGGTCAGTTAGATGAAAACGATTCGGTAGCGATTGCGGTCTATGCCGGTGCGGCAGGAACGGTATTGGAGCCAACACCGGCCAACCAAAAACAGAAAATCATGCAGGCGCTTAATCAACTGTCTGCTGGCGGTTCAACGGCGGGTGGTGAAGGCATTGCGTTAGCCTATCAGTTGGCCAGTGCCAATTTTGATAAAAATGCGGTGAACCGCGTGGTGCTTGCCACTGACGGCGATTTTAATGTTGGCATTCGCGATCGTGATGAGCTGAAAGGCTTTGTTGAGCGCGAGCGCGAGAAGGGCATTTATTTGTCGGTATTGGGTTTTGGTCAGGGCAACTACCATGATCACCTGATGCAAGAGCTGGCCCAGAACGGTAACGGTATCGCCGCGTATATCGATACTTTAAGTGAAGCGCAAAAAGTGCTGGTCACTGAAGCGACTTCGTCACTGTTCCCGATTGCCCAAGACGTCAAAATTCAGGTGGAGTTTAATCCCAATACGGTCGCTGAGTACCGCCTGATCGGATACGAAACACGGGCGTTGGCACAAGAAGATTTTAATAATGATGCGGTTGATGCGGGCGATATTGGTGCTGGTCATACGGTCACGGCGATCTACGAGTTCACTCCAGTCGGCGCGGATACGTTGATTGATCCATCGCGCTACGCGAAAGCCTCTGCTGCCGAGGCTAATCAAAGCGACGAATATGCTTTCGTAAAACTGCGCTATAAGTTGCCGGGCGAGAGTAAGTCGAAATTGATCGACCAGCCTGTGCCCGCTCACAACACCGTGAACGAAAAGAGTAAGGTCGCGCCTTGGGTAAGCCGTGAAACACAGTTTGCCACCGCCGTAGCCGGTTTCTCCCAGCTATTACGGGGAGGAAAATACACCGGCGACTGGGATTACGATGACGCCTTAGCGTTGGCCCAAGCCAACAAAGGCGAAGACTTGTATGGCTACCGCACCGAGCTGGTTCAGCTGATCCGCAAAGCGAAAATCGCGCAGGGAATGTAGTTGAGGGTTTGTGTCTCGCTTATTGTCTTGGCGCTCCGCTAAGGTGATAAGCGAGATGCCAACGGTTGTCTTTAACAAGAGATATGCATGCAGGCACGTCTAGATCGCTTTTTAAGTAAACACCTCGCGCTTCAACGCAAAGCGATTAAACCGTTGCTTGCCAGCGGTCGTGTGCGCGTTGATGCGGTGGTGGTTCGTGATGCCGATCAGATGATTACCCAGTTCAGCCACATTGAACTCGATGACCGTATTCTTCAGCAGCACGCTCCGTGCTATATCATGTTGAACAAACCGCAGGGTGTGGTCAGTGCCACGAAGGACCCGCGGCACAAAACCGTGGTGGATTTACTTGAACATGAATACGCCGATGACCTGCATATAGCCGGACGCCTTGATTTCAATTCCACAGGCCTGTTGTTACTGACCAACGATGGACGTTGGTCGCGCAATCTCAGTTTGCCCGACAATAATATTCGTAAGCGCTATCGCGTGACGGTGGATAAGCCATTAACCCAAACCTATATCGACGCGTTTGCTGAAGGCATGCACTTTGCCTACGAAGGGATTACCACGCGGCCGGTTGAACTGATTATTCTCGACGACTTTAGCGCCGAAGTTATCTTGTGCGAAGGGCGTTACCATCAGATTAAGCGCATGTTTGGCCGCTTTGATAACACCGTACTGACCCTACACCGCACAGCGATCGGCAGCCTAGTTCTCGATAACACCCTATCCCCAGGCGAAAGCCGCACCCTCAGCCCTGAAGAAGTGACCTCGTTAACCGACCCAGCGAATCAATAAACACTCCAGCCCAGCCTCCTACTGCGGCCAGCCAGAATCAAAGAATTCGCCTGCAAGCAGCCTCCCACAAGGCACCAGTTAGATTCAGTTTTTGTAGGAGCTTGCCCTGCAAGCGAAGCCCCCAACAAAGTCCACCGCTACAATCAGACCTCGAAGGTGCTGCTCAGATCGGTTTTTGTGGGAGGCAGCAAGCAGCCTCCCACAAGGAAGCAGTTAGGTTCAGTCTTTGTAGGAGCTTGCCCTGCAAGCGAAGCCTCCAACAAAGTCCACCGCCACAATCAGACCTCGAAGGTGCTGCTCAGATCGGTTTTTGTGAGAGGCAGCAAGCTGCCTCCCACAAGGAAGCAGTTAGGTTCAGTCTTTGTAGGAGCTTGCCCTGCAAGCGAAGCCCCAACAAAGTCCACCCCTGTAATCAGGTCTCGAAGGTGCTGCTCCGATAGGTTCTTGTGGGAGGCTGCTTGCAGGCGATGGGACTCCCAACGAAGCGCCTCGCTTGCAAACCCGACGCCACCTAAACCAAAAGCCATCCCCCCTTAGCTCATCCCCCCATCTTTGCTATCATGGCCAACAGATCGCAATAACCCTGACAGATGCAGGAGCGCTAAGCGCGCTTCACAGATAAAGGTGTACACACAAGATGACAAAGTCTCTTCAGGAACAGTTGCTCGGTGCGGGTTTGGTAAAGCGCAACAAGGCGAAAGCTTTGCGTAACGCGCAGAATGTTCAGCGGGTAAAGACCACGCCAGAAGCGGAAGAGGCTAAGCGGTTGGCGCAGCAAGCCCGTGAAGAAAAGACTCTGCGTGACAAAGAGCTGAACCAGAAGAAGAATGAAGTGGCTGCACAGAAAGCGCTGGCCGCTCAGATTACCCAGCTGATTCAGACTCATCAGATTTCGATCGACGGCGGCCAAATGGCGTATCAGTTCACCGACGCGACCAAGATTAAAAAAATCTACGTGAACGCATTACAGCATTCGCAGTTGGTGCGCGGCGTGGTCGCGATTGTGAAGTTGCCGAATGTACAAGACCCAAGTTACTTCGTGTTGCCAAGAGTGATTGCCGAAAAGATCGCCCAGCGCGACGAAAGTTTGGTGGTGACGCTAAACACCGGATCGGTTGACGAAGTAGACGAAGACGATCCGTATGCGGCGTATCAAATTCCTGATGACCTAATGTGGTGATTTGCGTCAAAGTTGAACTCAAGACAAAGATTACAGCAGGCGTCGACGTGCGACGGGCGTGGTTCGTTTAATGGCCACATCTGACGCTGCACCTATTGTTGAGCAAGCCGTTAAGTCAATCGTTAAACCACTCGCTCCGGTAACCGATACCTTTATCGCGCCTATTTGCCATGAAGATATCGAGATTTTGTTTGAAGATGAATCGCTGTTATTGATTAATAAGCCCAGCGGTCTGCTGAGTTTGTCCGGCAAAAATCCTCTCAATAAAGACTCAGTGCATTATCGTCTGGAGCAGATGTATCCCTCGGCAACGATGGTGCATCGGCTCGATTTCGGTACCTCAGGCATTATGGTGGTGGCGCTGAACAAGACGGTTAACGCCACGCTTACCAAGCAGTTTCAGCGGCGCACGATTAGCAAAACCTATATCGCGATGTTAGACGGCGAGCTGCTTGACGACACTGGCGTTATCTCCGCGCCCATTGCCAAAGATCCACCGAACTTCCCTCGCGTAAAGATCTGCCAGCAGGCCGGCAAAGCGGCGAGCAGTGCGTATCAGGTGCTTGAACGCTTGCAAAGTCCGCAAAGAACACGGGTGTTATTTACTCCGCAAACAGGCCGCACACATCAGTTGCGCATTCATAGTCAGGCTATTGGTCACGTCATTCTCGGCTGTGATTTATACGGCAATAACGAAACGCTCGCAGCGGCGGATCGGTTGTTGTTACACGCTGCCACGCTAGCGTTCGATCATCCCGTTACGGGAAATCGCATAGTGGGTGAGTGTGCCTGCCCGTTCTAATCGTCATTTCGAGTGTTGACCTTGGGGTTGCCCATCGCTACTAATCTGCTGTAGTTCGTTTATGCAGTGTTGAGGTTGTCTATGAAGCGGTTCAATCGAAAAGCATTTGCAGTAGAGCTGGCGTTAGCTAGGGCACACATGGCGCAGCGCGATCTTGATGCGGCCACCTATCACCTAGAGCGAGCGCATCTTATCGGGCAGGCTTATGTGTGGCCGCATATTGTCTCGCATTGGCATTTGTCGCGCGTTGAGTGGCGACGCAAAAATGCTCAGGCCGTTCTCGGGCAGATGGTTCGTATGCTGTTGGGTGGGGTGGGATCAGCAGTGGGTGTTGTGCCGACAGGCAATACCGGCGGCTCAAATATCAGCATGTTTAAACGCATGCCCGTAGATGAAGAAATGCAGAGAATCCTGAATGCGGAGGATTAAAGGCATCGCTTAAAGGCGCTCTATCATGAAAGCGTTTAAGCGATGTGAGGAGGTGCTTGACCGCACCTCGGTGTTCAGTTCTGGCGTGCAACTAAGCGCTAGGCTGCAACAATCGACAATAAATCCTGAGCATGCTCGGTCGCTTTGCGGCCTAGGTCGGTAAGGTAGCCGCCGTCTGGCTGAGAGATTAATCCTTTATCAAATAAACGCTGTGCTGCGGCAATCACGCTGGGCTCTGCGTTTGAGTGAATCTTCAGTCCCTCTTGCGTTGTTTCTAGGGTGTAACGAGCGAGAATATTGAGCTCTTCGGTTATCTCGGTGTTAAACGGCATAGCGTATCCCTGAATGTAGTTGTCCTTTCAGTGTACGTGAAAACGCTGCGCTGCCAAGCGTGTTTTATCGGGTTTTTTCGGCGGGATGTACGGCTAAATTGTTGGATGAGTTTGTGCGAAAAATAGACAAGTATAAGGTGCTGCGTTACCAGAGATCGCCATATTGATCACGATGGTACAGGTATAGACGCACTTCAAACTCAAGCTGGTGATAGCTCGGCTCCATATGCTGACAGAGCTTATAGAATGCCTTGTTGTGGTCTTTTTCGCGCAGGTGCGCCAGTTCGTGGACGACGATCATGCGTAGAAAGGCTTCGGGTGTGTTGCGAAATAGCGTTGAGATGCGAATTTCCTTTTTCGCTTTGAGCTTGTTGCCTTGTACTCGGCTTACAAACGTATGCAATCCGAGCGCCTGATTAATGACATGAATTTTATCGTCGTAAATCACCTTGCTGATCGGCGGCGATGAGCGCAAAAACGTATTTTTAATATCTAAGGTGTAGTCATACAGCGCATTGGCAGACGATAACGTATGTGCGGTAGGGTGGCGCTTCTTTAAAAACTCACCGATCTTATTATCTTGTAGTAGCGTGAGCGCTTGCTGCTGCAGCTCCGCAGGGTAACCATTGAGATATTTTGGTGGTCGAGCGCTCATAGGGTAATCAGTGGCTAATAGTGAGACGTACGGACTGGAACATACGATTTAGGAAAGTATAGCGCATCCGTGCCGGTGGATGCGCGGGCGGGTTGAGGTGAGTCGCACCTCGCAATGTTTGGCTCTCTACAGCAGAAGCGCCGCGTCGATAGAATGGAATTGACTGGCAGCATCCATTAACGATTTTGCGGTGAGCACGGGCACCCCATAAACCTCTGCGCGGACGTCGTACACGTCAATAATTTTACGGAGTAGCACATCAAAATCGCCATCGCCAGACAGCAGCACGATCTTGTCTACGTCGGCGGCAACGGACATGACATCAACCGCAATGCCGACATCCCAATCGCCTTTGCTGGAGCCATCGCTGCGTTGAATATAGGGCTTTAATTTAACCGTGAAGCCAATGTGCCTGAGCGCCTCTTGGAACTTTATTTGCCCATCATCGCCGCGTTCGGTGGCGTAGGCGTTCGCAACAACAATGTCGCCTTGCTCGCTCACTTGTTGCCACAATGCGCGGTAATTAAACTGGCGGCCGTAGGCCTGACGAGTGGTGTAGTAGACGTTTTGCACATCGGCAAAAAGGGCAATGCGTGTCATGAGGGCGCCTAGTTAGAGCTGTTGCGGAGTGAAAGAAATAGTCGTCGAAGAAACGCACCCCTTCATGCGCGGATCACCCTTGTAGGAGCTTACTTGCAAGCGAACAGCGCCGAGTCGAGGCGCTACTCTTGACTGTCCAAGCTGCCTATCCGATCGCCTGCAAACAGGCTCCCACAAGTGAGTTAGACTTTTTCTCGCATACCTCGCAGACGACACTAGGCAATCCCTTCCGGCGGCGTGCGGTGAAACCAGGGCGCGCTTTGCTCTAGTTGCGCGGCCAATGATAACAGCTTGCCTTCGTCGCCATGCCCGCCAACAAATTGCACGCCCATTGGCAAACCATTACCTGATGAACTGTCACACCAATGCAACGGCACCGACATAGCAGGTACGCCGGTGATATTGGCGTACTGCGTGAACGGTGTATGGCGGAGGTTTTCAATAGCAGCTTCTTCGATCATGCCACTTTTCATCACCAGTTTTTCGCCACGTAAAGCAAGGATGACTTTCATTGCGTGCTGCTGCCAGAGCGGAGTATCCAGAGCACCAATTTTTTGCGGTGGCGTTGCCAGCGTTGGCGTCAATAAAAAATCATAGCCTTGTAAGAAGGTATCAAGCGCGATCATGGAATGCTGCCAGCGACCTTGGCAGATAGCGTATTGCTCTGCGCTAACGGTGCGACCAAAAGCGGCCATAGCTAGCGTGTCCAATTCAAAGCCGTCGTTACCGCAGCCGGTTTTCTCGCGTACTGAAGCAACGGTTGCAGCACATTGACCAAACCAAACGGTGAGCCAATCAAAGCACATTTGCCGACCATCCACTTGCGGCTCCGCTTCTTCCACTTCGTGACCTAAATCTTTCAGCAGCACGATGGCTTTTTCTACCGCTCGCACGGCTTCGGGATCCACCGCTGTGCCAAGCGGTGAGCGTGTTGAGAACCCAATGCGTAGTTTTTTTGGCGGCGTGTTCATAGCTGCTAGGTAGCTTTGTGCGGGCGGGGCGATATGGAACAGGCTACCGCGTTCATCGCCGTGCGTTGCATCAAGTAACAAGGCGCTATCGCGCACTGAGCGCGTGAGCACATGGTTTACCGCAATGCCGTGCATCGCCTCGGTAAACTCTGGCCCCCAAGGTGTACGGCCACGGCCGGGTTTTAATCCGAATAAACCGCAGCACGCCGCTGGGATACGAATACTGCCGCCGCCGTCATTTGCGCCCGCCACCGGCACGACGCCTGATGCGACCATGGCGGCTGAACCGCCAGATGAGCCGCCCGGTGTGTGTTCGGTATTCCATGGATTACGAGCTGGGCCAAACGATTCCGGCTCAGTGATGCCTTTGGCGCCAAACTCTGGCGTATTGGTGCGGCCAAACGGCACGAGACCTGCCGCTTTCCAGCGTGCCACCAAGGTTGAATCGGCGTCGGCGAGATAGTTTTGCGCGCGCAGCGCCTTGTTGCCCATGTAATGGGGGGCGCCGCCGATTTCTTGAAAAAGGTCTTTCACTAACATCGGTACACCCGCGAACGGGCCTTCTAATGGGCCGCTGGCACGCTGACGGGCTTGTTCATAGAGCGGAATAATGAGGCCATTCACGTCGCCGTTCACCTGTTCGGCACGGGATATCGCAATTTCCAATAGTTCCGCGGCGGTCACGTCCCTTTTAGCAACGAGTTCGGCTAAACCTGTCGCGTCGTGGCTGCGATATTCCTCAAAATTCATGGGGTGCGTCCTATTGTTGTTATTTAACGATTCAGTTCTGAGGGCGCAAGCAAGCGCCATGCTTGGCCAGACTATCGCATATTGCGGCGGGTAATTAGTGCCAAAATGTCGTTGGTTGTGGGGTTGAGTGAAGGGCCATAATTGAATACACGCAGAGGGTTGATCAGACCGCCTGCGTGATCAGTACAGAAAAGACATCAGTTTTCTTATGCCGTAGCGCCCACGCTACTTTCTAACGGGTAGCCTGCTTCCTCCCAGTCCGCTTTACCTTCCACATATTCGTAAGCATCTTCATATCCCATCTGTGTCAGCGTGATGAGAGCCTGCCTAGAATTCTGACAAGACGTACTGGCGCAATAGACCACAATCGTTGCAGCTTTATCGGGCAGTCGTGTTAAAGCGACAGCACGAATGTCGTCGTGCGGAATATTGATGGCGCCGGGCAAGTGTGCCTGATCATAGTAGCGGGCAGGCAGCGCCTCGACCAATATGGTTGGGCTACCATTGTCGATACGGGCCTTGAGTTGTTCGCGAGTAATGGTCTTGAGTTTCATAATCTTTTCCTTCGTTATTGAGCGTTTCGTTATCGTGATCTTTCGATATTGTTGCATATGCAACTAAAATGATGGGCTCATAACGTTGCATTTGCAACTAAATAATTTTAGAGTATTGAAATGACAACGAAACCTTCCAAATTGGCGATCAGCACCTGGGCGCAACTCTTGCGTACCAGTCAGCGCTTTACTGATCAGGTGGAGGCGGCCTTGAAACACGCACAGCTGCCGATGCTGGGTTGGTATGACATCCTGTTAGAGCTTCACCGGGCGGGTAGCGACGGCTTGCGTCAGTTCGAGCTTGGCGAGAAGCTACTATTGCCGAAACACAATCTTTCACGTCGTATCGACAAGCTTCAGCAAGAAGGGTTGGCTGAGCGCTATCTATGTGAATCTGACGGCCGCGGTAATGTAATTGCGATTACGGATGAAGGTAAAAAGCTATTAGCCAAAATGTGGCCCGTGTATGCGGCTCAGATAGAGGTATTATTTGAAGAGAATCTGAGTGGCGCCGAGCAGCAACAGTTGTCGGCCTTGTTGGAGAAGCTAAGTAAAGTTTAGGGTGCGTGGACTGAATAAAGTGTTAGATTAATCTAAACCGAATCTTACTATAATCGTGTTATCAATTATGTTTCTGGACATAGACTACGAGCCTTGCCAAGGCCGCGTATTGCAAGAAAATGGCTATCTATGTTTCTTGCCGCCGTTGCCTTTAAGTCATTGGGTGCAGAGTTTCTGGCAGCTCAATATACCCGATGGCCAATATTCCTATCGTAGTGTGCCGGACAACAGCGTTGATTTGATCATCAATTTGAACTGCCCTGAAGATGCTTTTGTTGTTACGCCGTTTTCTTCCTCCATTGTCTTTGAGCTGACCGGTCCCGCTTCGTACTTCGGTATTCGATTTCGTTTGCTGGGGCATCACGGTTTGATTTCGGCTCCACTGGGCGAGTGGGGCGCTAGAGGCGCTGATATCCCAGCGCTAGAGCTACTGCCGGATCATATTTTACATGCCGTATACGAGTCTCTCTGTCGACCCCATCAATTTACGGCTCGCTGCAAGCACTTAACAACGTTACTGCTCGATACAGTCAAGCATCCCAGTCTTGATCCACGACTGGTGCGCTTTATTCGATATTGCCAGAATAATATCTCCTCCAATATTAGTTTAGCTGATAAGCAATGCGCTGAATTTGGTCTGTCTTCTCGGCAACTTCGGCGGTTAGCACATTTGCATTTAGGGCTTTCGCCAACCGAATTTTCAAAAGTTATGAGGTTTCAGCGCGCCCTCAAAATCATGAGTGCGGCCGGCGATAAAGCAGCTTGGACGGGTTGCTACTATGATCAACCGCATTTTATTCGAGAGTTTAAGAGTCTTTCTGGATTGACGCCTAGCGAATTTAGACGCTTGTCCGTTTTGTACAATAATAAGTTGAGCTAAGGCCAAATAATGGGCTCTACGGAATTGGCCACGAGTTGGAGGTGATCTAATGATAGAAATTCAAGCAATGTTTCCCGTGATGGTGACGCAGAACCTAGCGGCGGTGAAGCAATTTTATGAAACTGTTTTCGGTTTTAACGCGGTATTTTACGATCCCAGCTTTTATTTACATCTATTGTCACCGAGTACAGGAGTTCAGCTTGGATTTTTATTGCCTAATCATGTTACTCAGCCTGACTTTCTGCATCCTATTATGGCCGCAGACGGTTACGTTATTTCGATGGAGGTGAAAAATGCGGCGGAAGCGTATGCAGAAGCCAAAAATCTTAATCTGAATATCGCCATGGACTTAAAGGAAGAGGTTTGGGGGCAAATACATTTTATCGTAACAGATCCCGCTGGTTTTCACGTTGATGTAGTGCAGCACGTTGACGTTGCAGGTAATTAGTCATAATAAGGTGTTCAGCGTTGCTGCACTGGCGGAGCGCTTGGCTTAACGTGCTTGTTGATTCAGCTGAGTTCAGCGTGGTTGGTGCGTGTTACGACGAACTGTCGGAGAGCGTGTTGGCTACGGTATCTACATCAGTAGATGTTGTCGCAATAACAACACGATTTCGTCCGCTTTCCTTCGCATTGTACAGGGCACGATCTGCCGCTTTAAGTAAGTCATTCAAATCATTGATGCCAGGGCCTGGATAGCATGCGACGCCGAGGCTAGCAGTAATGGTGATACGATGCCCGTCCGTTTCCACTACGGCTTCGCATATTTTTTTGCGTAAACGTTCGGCGATAGTTGTCGCCACTTCAATCGTGACGCTGGGTAGTAAGATGGCAAATTCTTCGCCGCCGTAGCGACCCACTTCGTCATAGCGGCGTGCATTTTCCATCATGATTTCTGACGCCGCCACCAGTACGGCGTCACCAGCGTGATGTCCCCAGGTGTCGTTGATGCGTTTGAAATGATCTAGATCGATCATGATGCACGCTAGCGCCGAGCTGGTTTCTGCAGTTCGTCGTTGTACTCGCGCCAGTTCATTTTGTCCTCGTTCAATAAAAGAACGACGGTTTGTTAGGCGAGTGAGCCCATCAATGGTGGACATTTCGCGGTACAGGTTTTCCCTTTCTACCCAGCGGCTTACGGCAAGAATACAGAGATAGATGATCGCCGAAAGCGTAGTGGCGGTGGTGACTTGGACGATTAGCCAGCCAAGAACGGGAGAGCCGTCTGGATGAAAAAGCGAGCGCTCCATCAACGGTGCAGCTTTAAAGTATCCGCTAAAATCGGCTATTGCCATGATCATCAAGGTGACGATGACAAACCAATATGAAAAACGAATTTTTTCAATGCGCGCTAGCGTGGAGGTGATGTTGACACCCAGAAATAACAGCAGAAGGCCTTCTGTGAAGTGAGAGCCGGTTAGATAACTGCTTACCATGACGTCGAGAATAAAGCCGCCAATAATCACATTTTCAAATGCTGGCCAGTCGTTTTGTGCCCGCCGTCGTTTTACCGCAACAAAAATGTAGCCCAGCAATATGGCAATATGAAATAGATAGAGCCCGAGTAGGGGGTAGGCGACAGATAGGGAGACGAACTCTGGCGCCATCACGAGTGTGCCGATTAGCCCTATGGCAAAGAGTCCAGGCGCGAGTAACACCAAGCTGCCCAGTAGAATAAAGCGATCAATTGGGCGCCAGTCCATCGGGTTTGAAAGCCACGCAGGCCGATTGTTGTCTGTATTGGTGAGTGTCTCTTCGGGTAATTCTGCTTGCTGCTGCGCCATTCTTATTCCTTGACCGGTTCGCCCCATTGGCATGAAGTGCGCAAAGGTGTTGATATTAAAGCTACATCAGTCAAGCGATTGCGGGAATAGCTATTCGATGGGTGGAAAATATGCCGGTGAATGGCGAAAGTGATACGTACGTGCTGTTTTGTGTACCATGGTGGCCGCTTAAAAACATTCGCCCTTTTGGGGGCCTCTATTATCGGTTTTCAAGTTGAGGCAACAGCGCGTTTAAAAAGTGTGTTGTTAAGGGAGCTTTAGGTTGCAGGAAAAGGACGCTGGGTGAATGGCTGTAGCGCTATGAGGTCTAGGTTATGGTTATAAGGGAATAATGGGAGAGTAATCCTGAAATAATTCGATCTCGATATAAATGACATTTTCTCTCGCGAAGAGACGGAAAGCTCTTGGCAGATCGCGTGCTCTCAATTCTGTTGGCCTACGTGACCTTTGGCTGAAATTATCTATCCATACGTCGTTACAGACGCACAATAGAAATTCACTTGCTCTCGTTGTCTTTTCATCGCTACTCTGAGCCAAGCCCCGCGGCACCCGTGACGGCTTGCATCCTCATAATAAATATAAATCTACGAGGGCCAACGATGCTCCAGGAAACGCCACGAAAGTCCGTTCACTCAAAGTCCATATGGTCGCGCATGAGTGCGATTACCGATTATTTTGCTTGGCCTCTTAGAACGTCACATTATCTTGAACTCGTTAACCCACTTTGGACAACGCATAAGCTGCAAGCACGCGTTGTTAATGTGTGGGATGAAACCAAGGACTCACGGACTCTTACGCTTCGGCCGGGGTTAAACTGGCGCGGGCATCGAGCGGGTCAGCATGTGCGTTTGGGTATTCCGGTCGGAGGCAAGCAATACACGCGTACGTACACAATTTCATCACCGCCAGAGCGTGATGATGGGTGTTTCACGATTACGGTTAAAGCGATTGATGAGGGCACTATCTCGCACCATATTGTGCGCAATATAAAAGTTGGCGATTACTTGCCTATCGGGTTGCCGCAGGGAGAGTTTTATTTGCCAGATGCGCAACCGGTGCTACCGCTTTTTATCACGGCGGGTAGTGGTATTACTCCTGCGGCAAGCATGATGCGCAGCCTGATTGCGCAGGGTCGACTGGCAGATACTCATCATATCCACTACGCACCACATGAATTCGATGTGGTGCTTGGCAAAGATCTTAAAGAGATGGCGCAGCAACATTCGCGCTACCACCTGCACCGGATTTATACCCGCGAACAAGGCGTGCAGGGCAGTGCGCATTTTTCAGAGACACAAATGAGTGCGCTTTGCCCAGACTGGAAAGAGCGCGATGTCTATGCTTGTGGGCCACCGTCTCTACTTGCTGCGATTGAAAAGTGTTTTGACGATGCAGGTTGCAGCCGTCAATTGCACATCGAACGTTTTCGCGCACCTTTCACTGAGATTCCTACCGATGCGATCGGCGGGCGAGTGCGCTTTGCGCGCAGTGGCGTCGATGCAGAGGGCGACAAAGAAACGCCTCTACTGCGCGTTGCGGAAGAGGCGGGTATGAATCCACCGCACGGCTGCCGCATGGGTATCTGCCACACGTGCAACACCACTTTAGTGTCCGGCTGCGTGCGAGATTTGCGTACTGGCAAACTTCTAAACGAAGTTGGCAGCATTGTGCAGACCTGTATCTGCGCAGCCGCTGGTGACTGCGAACTGGATCTGTGAGGAACACAATATGAAAACCCATCGCTTACCCGTTGACCTGACCGATGATCAGATCGAAGAGTTCGGAGCGGAGCTCGACGCTATTCGCGATGAAGTGTTCGACTCCCGTGGGGATCGAGATCGCGCCTACATTCTTAAAGTGATCAAGACGCAGCGCATCATGGCGGTTACGGGCCGTATCATTATTTACGGTGCGTTGTTTTTTCTGCCGGCATGGGGACACCCGTTGGCAAGTTGGGGCGTTTTCTTGAGCGTTATCGGGTTCGGTACGTTTATGCTGGGCATCGCTAAAATTTTGGAAAATATGGAGGTTGCTCACAATGTATTGCACGCCCAGTGGGATTGGATGAAGGATCCGGAAATTCAGTCTAATACCTGGGAATGGGATACGATGAGCCCGTCTGATCGCTGGATGCATTCACATAATGTTGTCCACCACACTTGGACGAACGTGATTGAGAAAGATCTCGATGTCGGTTACGGCATTATGCGTGTCACGCCTCTTCAGCCATGGAAGCCAGCGTTCCTGCTTCAACCCATTTATTTTATTCTGCTGATGTTGTTATTCGAAGAAGGCGTTGCCCTTCATGAGCAAGGGATCGATGATCATCTTAAAGGTAAAAAGACGTTGGCTGAGCTAAAGCCCCTGTTAAAACGTATCGGCTACAAAGTGTGGCGCCAAGTGGCCAAGGATTACATCGCGTGGCCGTTGGCTGCGGCGCTGGTTGCTATCCCGATTTCATTCTATGTGCCGTTTTCGCCGCTAATGGTTTTCGCCTTGGTAGCAGGTGCCAATGCTATTGCCAGCGTGATGCGCAACATATGGGCATTTATTATTATCTTCTGCGGTCACTTTCCAGCGGGCGCGCATTCCTTTACGGAAGAACAGGTCGATGGAGAAACACGTGCCCGCTGGTATCTGCGTCAAATGCTTGGTTCATGCAATATCGAAGGCAGCAAATTGTTCCATGTGTTATCCGGTAACCTGTCGCATCAGATCGAGCACCACCTGTTTCCAGATATGTGCAGTAACCGTTATAAGGAAGTGGCGCCGCGAGTGCGCGCACTGGCGGCGCGTTACGGCGTACCCTATAACAGCGCCTCGCTTACGCGGCAGTTTGGCACGACCTGGCTGAATAATTTACGGCTGGCTTTCCCCGGCGGCGGCATCCCCGGCACGGTGAGTTAGCTCACCCAATAAAAAGCCCGGTAAAGCCGGGCTTTTTATTGCCCTTGCCGCGTCAACCATATCGCGGTATCTGTCTCTGACCTCGCAATCGCATGCAAGATACGCGGCGTTTTCTATAAAAGGATGTGCTGGTGTGTTGGCTTTTCTTAAGTCGATATATGTTTCTAAGGGAGATGTTGTCGAGCTTTCCGGAGACTGTGGCGTCACTCGGTGCATTCAATCAAGACGAATGCCCGTAAAAGCTGGATAATGGCCGCGACTAGCTGCGGCCACTCAAGGCCATGGCGCGCTAAATTCTTCAATCCGGGTGCCTTTGTAATGGAAATCAACGTCAATTTTCTCGACAACCTCAGACTTGAAGCCAAGTTTGACGATTTCTCTGTCGTGACCGACCAACCTATCCGCTACAAGGGAGACGGTTCTGCGCCCAGCCCCTTCGATTACTTTCTGGCATCGTCGGCGCTCTGTGCTGCATATTTTGTTCGGGTTTACTGTCTGGCGCGGGACATTCCTACCGAAAACATCCGCTTATCTCAGAACAACATTGTTGATCCTGAGAATCGTTATAACCAGATTTTCAAAATTCAAGTGGAGTTACCGGAAGATATTTCCGATAAAGACCGGCAGGGCATTTTGCGGTCGATTGATCGCTGTACGGTCAAGAAGGTTGTACAGGCAGGCCCAGCGTTTGAGATTGAAACCGTGGAAAGCCTCGGCGCCGACGCTCAAGCCCTGTTGATGGCGCCGCAGGAAGGTGGCAGTCAAACCTTTATTGAAGGAAAAGACCTGCCTCTGGAGGAGACCATCGCCAACATGACGGGTATTCTCCAAGGGCTTGGCATGAAGATCGAGATCGCGTCGTGGCGCAACATAGTGCCCCATGTTTGGTCTCTGCATATTCGCGATGCGGCCTCGCCGATGTGCTTCACCAACGGTAAGGGCGCCACGAAAGAGAGCGCATTGTGTTCGGCATTGGGCGAGTTTATTGAGCGGCTGAACTGTAACTTTTTTTACAACGATCAGTTTTTTGGTGAAGAGATTGCCAATGGCGAATTCGTCCATTACCCGAACGAAAAATGGTTTAAGCCAGGCCCTGACGATGCGTTGCCGAATGGCATTCTCGACGAGCACTGCTTGGCGATCTACAACCCGGACGACGAGCTGTACGCTTCCAACCTGATCGACACCAACTCAGGCAATAGCGCGCGTGGAATAGTCGCGCTGCCGTTTGTGCGTCAGTCTGATGGTGAGGTGGTGTATTTTCCCTCCAACCTGATAGAAAACCTGTTTCTGAGTAACGGCATGAGCGCGGGTAATACTTTGCGCGAAGCGCAGGTACAGTGCCTGTCAGAAATTTTTGAGCGGGCGGTAAAAAAAGAAATCATCGAAGGCGAACTCACGCTGCCGGATGTGCCGCGGCAGGTGTTGAAAAAATATCCGAACATTCTAGAGGGTATTGAAGCACTTGAAGCCCAAGGTTTTCCTGTCTTGGTAAAAGACGCTTCACTGGGCGGCGAGTTTCCGGTGATGTGTGTGACGCTGATGAATCCTAGAACAGGGGGCGTGTTTGCTTCCTTCGGTGCGCACCCGAGTTTTGAAGTGGCGCTTGAGCGCAGCCTGACCGAATTGTTACAAGGCCGTAGTTTTGAGGGCCTGAACGACGTACCACCACCGACCTTTAACAGCCTTGCGGTCACTGAGCCGAACAACTTTGTGGAACACTTTGTCGATTCCACCGGCGTGGTGTCGTGGCGCTTCTTCAGTGCCAGCGCAGATTATGAATTTTGCGAATGGGATTTCTCCGGCACAACTGAAGAAGAGGCCGCCGGTCTTTTCAATATCCTCACAGACATGGGCAAGGAAGTTTACGTCGCGGTGTACGAAGAGCTGGGCGCGCCGGTGTGCCGCATATTAGTGCCTGATTATTCAGAAGTGTATCCAGCGGATGATCTGGTCTGGGACAACACCAACAAGGCGTTGGATTATCGCGAAGATATTCTTAATCTGCATGTTCTGAATGATGTGCAATTAGCCGACTTAGTGGAGCGTCTAGAAGAGAGTCAGATGGATGACCACACCGATATCATTACCTTGATTGGTATTGAATTCGATGAAAACACCGTGTGGGGGCAGCTCACCATTCTTGAGCTGAAGCTATCGATCAACCTTGCTCTGCAGCAACATGATCAAGCGCTTGAACGAGTAGAGGCCTTCTTGCAGTTTAATGACAACACTGTTGAGCGTGTGCTGTTCTACCGCGCTGTAAATGCAGTGTTGGAAATCACTCTCGATGAAGAGTTGGAGCTGAGCGACTACCTGGTTAATTTCAAACGCATGTTTGGCGAAGTGACGATGGAAGCTGTGGTGGGTTCGGTGAATGGATCGGTGCGTTTCTACGGCCTTACCCCAACCAATACCCAACTGGAAGGCTTGGATAAACATCTGCGCCTGATCGAAAGCTATAAAAAATTACACGCTGCTCGGTCTGCAAAGGCGGTAAGCTGATGTTGGCCGCTTATTCCAATTCTTCGCTTAGGTAATCGATCAGCATGCGGATCTTGGGCGAGAGGTGTCGGTTGTTTGGATACAGCGCCCAGATGCCTTCTTTGGGCTCGCGGTGCTGTTCCAGAAGCGGAACGAGCTGACCGTTTTGGATAAAGGGCAGCACGTAATAGTCTGGTAGCTGCACGATACCGATCCCTTTCAAGGCGGCATCAACGAGCGATGGGCCGCTGTTACAACTCATATTACCGTTCACGCGGATGTTATGCGTTTTGTTGTTCTCCTGCAGATGCCAGTAATCCAATGTACCTTTTAAACAGTTGTGGTGGTGTAGCTCCGAGATAGAATGCGGCACACCAAATGCTGCTAGATATTCAGGGGATGCGCACACATATTGAGTACGCGACGCTAGCCGCCTGGCCATCATGGTGGAGTCATCCAACTTGCCCAAACGAATGGCGAGGTCGAAGCCGTCATCGATTAGGTTTACGATTTGATTGGTTAAGTGCAATCGCACATCCAGCTCTGGATATTGCGCGACAAAGTTGTTCACCAATGGTGCAATAAACCGTTCACCGTAGGCCACAGGGGCGGTGATGTGTAATTTTCCGGCGGGCTTACTCTGTAGATTGCTGATGGCGCGCTCTGCTTCTTCAAGACCATCCAGTATCTGTCGGCAGTGTTGATAGTAAACGTTGCCAGCTTCGGTAACGGAGACCTTGCGCGTGGTGCGATAAAACAGCTTGGTCGTCAGCCGACCTTCCAGTGCGCTAACCTGCCTGCTGACCTGGGCGGTTGAGATGCCGAGCTGTTTGGCTGCGGCGGTAAAGCTTCCTGCCTCCGCGACAGCGACAAATTCACTCACCCCTTCCCAATTGAGCATTCCGACCTCTTCATCAACGTTTGCTGTATTGCGGAAACCGGCCCAGTTCAGCGAATTAAGCACAACTCTTCAGGTATTAGGGCCTTAGAGCCCCTGAATAAGCGAATAATCGTGCCTAGGGTTCGATCTGAATGGCGTTCGCAGCGCTGTTATGAGCAGCTTACGCCTTCTTTATTGTTACTTACATGCAAAGGTGTATTTCTAAACGATAGTATTATCTTTCATACGGGAATAAATATAATAGATCCAATCAAGAGGGCTTCTGCGCCAGAACTTTCGTAAAGAGTTCTCGGGAGGGCAATATGGCAGGTGGATGGTCGAGAGACGGAGCAGTTCAAGATCAAATTGACGCGAGCGTGGACGATGCGATCGCGTTGGCTCGAAGCCGCTTACCCAAAGGCGATAGCCTAACCCATTGTCAGCAGTGCGATGCTGAGATTGCAGAAGCTCGCCGCAAGGCAATTCCCGGCGCACGCCTATGTGTTCGTTGCCAGAGCGAGCGTGATGATCAACAGGTAAGCAGCAGCGGCTACAACCGGCGCAGCAGTAAAGACAGCCAGTTAAGGTAGTGCTCAGCGCGCTTCCATAGGCATGCTTTCGGATGCACATAGAATGGTGGCCATGGAATTGGCAATGCCGCTGCAGAGAATTCTAACTTTATTTATGTAGGGAATAAGAACATGACAGCACAGGTAATCAAATCCAAAGCCGCCGTCGCATGGGCCGTCGGCCAGCCACTCACGATGGAAATCGTCGATGTAATGCCGCCACAAAAAGGCGAAGTTCGCGTCAAGATTATTGCGTCGGGAGTCTGCCATACCGATGCGTTTACCCTTTCCGGCGATGATCCAGAAGGTATTTTTCCCTGTATTCTCGGTCACGAAGGCGGTGGCATTGTTGAGTCAATTGGTGAGGGCGTGACCAGTGTCAAAGTGGGCGATCACGTTATTCCGCTTTACACGCCAGAATGTGGCGAGTGCAAATTCTGCAAATCCGGTAAGACTAATCTGTGTCAGAAAATTCGTGAAACCCAGGGTAAAGGCCTGATGCCAGACGGCACCACGCGCTTTTCTAAAGATGGCCAGCCAATTTTCCATTACATGGGTTGTTCCACTTTCTCCGAGTACACCGTGCTGCCAGAGATTTCGCTGGCTAAAGTGAACCCCACGGCGCCGCTCGAAGAAGTTTGCTTGCTCGGTTGCGGGGTGACTACGGGCATGGGTGCCGTGATGAATACCGCGAAAGTTGAAGAGGGGGCAACGGTCGCGATCTTCGGTTTAGGTGGTATTGGCTTGTCGGCGGTTATCGGCGCAACGATGGCGAAAGCGAGCCGCATTATTGTTATCGACATTAACGAAAGTAAATTCGAGCTGGCGCGAAAACTGGGCGCCACGGACTGTATTAACCCCAAAGATTACGACAAGTCTATTCAAGAAGTGATTGTTGAATTAACCGATGGCGGCGTCGACTACTCATTCGAATGTATCGGTAACGTCAACGTCATGCGCTCGGCGCTGGAGTGCTGCCATAAGGGCTGGGGTGAGTCAGTCATCATTGGTGTTGCTGGTGCCGGCCAAGAGATTTCCACGCGACCATTTCAGCTTGTGACGGGGCGAGTCTGGCGCGGAACTGCGTTTGGTGGTGTGAAAGGTCGTTCAGAACTACCGGAATACGTTGAGCGTTACTTGGCGGGTGAGTTTAAGTTGGATGACTTTATCACTCATACCATGGGTTTGGACAAGGTGAATGAAGCCTTCGACCTGATGCACGAAGGAAAGAGTATTCGCAGCGTCATACACTTCGATAAGTAGCAGTTAATCACTGCTCTGCGTGGAAATTTATGAAGAGTTTGCGCGCTGGGTAGTGACTTAAACGATCCAAAGGGCTTGGTTATGAGCATCGAAAACCTGAGTTGTAATAAGATATTTGGTGGCTGGAACAAGCAGTATAGTCATCATTCAGAGTCACTAAACTGCACGATGCGGTTTGCCATTTATTTGCCGCCGCAGGCATCCAATGGTGACAAGGTACCAGTGCTGTATTGGTTGTCAGGACTGACCTGTAGCGATGAAAATTTTATGCAAAAAGCTGGCGCTCAGCGTATGGCCGCTGAGCTTGGTATGGCCATCGTTGCACCGGATACCAGTCCTCGCGGTGACGGCGTGGCAGATGATGAAAGTTATGATCTTGGTCAGGGCGCAGGTTTCTATGTGAACGCTACCGAAGCGCCATGGAGCCGGCATTACCAAATGTATGACTATGTTGTGAATGAGTTGCCTGCGTTAATCGAGTCAACGTTTCCCATTTCTGATCAACGATCCATTGCCGGGCATTCGATGGGAGGGCATGGCGCCCTGACTATCGCGTTACGCAACCCAGAGCGTTATCTATCCGTGTCGGCGTTTAGCCCGATCAGCAATCCGTCTAAGTGTCCTTGGGGTAGAAAAGCCTTTACGGCCTACTTGGGAAAAGATACCAGCACATGGCGAAACTATGATGCCAGCGCTCTTATTCGAGACGCGATACGGAAAGTACCGGCGTTGGTAGATCAAGGTGAGGCCGACAATTTCTTGGCAGAGCAGTTAATGCCAGAAGTGCTCGCCGCTGCGGCCAACGGGAATGACTACCCGTTAGAGCTGCGCCGCCATGATGGCTATGACCATAGCTATTACTTTATTGCTAGTTTTATAGATGATCATTTACGCTTCCATGCCAAGTATTTATTTGCTCCGAGCGCTTGAGAATTGGACGGCATGAGAATAGAGAATCCCGGGTATTACCCCGGGATTCCTGAATAGTTGATGCGTTAACTATTCTTTAATTTCATCAACGCCATCTTCTATTTGTTCGCCGACTTCTTCTGCGGGGCTTTGAAAGGGCTCCTTCATCTTGTCGCCAATTTCATCGGCCTTGTCTTCAACGGTGTCACCTGTGTCCTTAACAAACTCTTTGGTGTTGTCGTAGGCGTTGTCGACGCTCTTGCCGACATCTTCGGCGGAGTTGTCGCTACAGGCTACAAGAATGGAAAACATGGAACTTATAAATAGCATCGATAATAACTTCATAAGAACTCCTTCATAAATATTGATTTTGTGTTCGAGAGTGGTGAGGTGCTAAATGCAGAGTCAGCAACCCTATTGCGAAAAGCACAAAAGGATTGCCTTGCCTGTCTTAAACCAGATCTGCACGAAATCAGCTAGCGACTACTCGTCGTAAGCACTTCGTTGGGGCGGGAGCGCATTTTATTAGAAGGCTAGCTGTGCAGAGACAGACACGATGTCAAGCTCGGGGTCAATGTCCTCATCCAGCTCATAACGGTCATAGTCGACCCTGATATCAAAAGACTCCGTCAGACCTAACTCCACGCCTGCGCCGACAAAGAAGTCATCGCCATCCGCACTGCCTTCTAATGGTAGGTTGTTCACCTTGTAGTCAGCCTCCCACATTAACCAACCGCCGCGGGCTCGAATGGCGAGACGATCGCCGATCGGTATGCCTGCGGTGATAGCGGCAGAGACGCCCTTAATATCTGATTTGATGGCATTGTCTTCGGCATCACTAAAGGCGAGATAGGTAAGTTCGGCGCCTATGACATCGTTTGCTTGAACGCCCAAAAAGACTTTGCCGAGATCATTTTTGTCGCTGAAGTCTTGGTTGTTAGTGTCATCTTCAAACTTAAATTTGTACTGACCATAACCAGCGCCAATGTAGCCGTGTGGGTCTGACTCTGCTGTTGCTATGCTGGCAGTCAATGACAATATTCCGAACGACGCGATAGTAGTCATACGCTTAATCATAGTACTTCCTTCTTAAGTTAACGTATTGTTATGGCTGCAACATGCGTGCCAGCGTAATTTGCCCGTTATAGGGCCAATAAATCTGTTTTTGAACTTTATGTGGTTGAAAGTAACCAATAGGTGATTGCTGATGGTGGAAAAGAACCGAGAGAAGGGTTGATGGTGTTGAATTTTTATAAACATATTGATGTAGGAATAAATTAGGACTTATAGAGATCTTTAGATTCAGTCCTATCTGGTTGACGTGATTTATTTTAATCGTCGCTATTTAGCCATAGTCTAATTTCATTGTGAACGTTGGAAATTAATATGATGAAGAAGCGAATGCTTATAATAGAAGAGCGTACTTCGAATGGCGAGCTAAATGGCGAAGACTTATCTCGTCATTTTTCTAAGAAGGACTGGAACGTTGATATCGTTAGTGGATTAACTGAAGTCAAAAATCTTCTGATTGATAAGGATTTTTGTCCAGACGTTATTTTAGCGGACTTAGATGTATGCGCTGATGAAATGTTTAAGAGTAATGCCGAGCTGCAAAAGCTGACTAACTACCCTGAGTGGATTTTTACGTACGATCCAGATGGTGATATTGATATCAGTCAGATTGACGGATTAGCTTATGATATTTTGGCAAAGCCCATTGATCGCCATCGTATAGAGGTTGTAGCGAGCCGTGCTCAAAGACTTGCTTCCATTAATCGTCGTTTAAGGCACTCTTCTGCTAGCAAGAAGCAGCGTTACCAGATCGAGAGTTATTTGGGGCAAAGCGATGCTGCTAAAAACGTCAGAGAGATGTTGACTGCTCTTACTGAAACGGCGATTAGCGCTGTTACAGTTATCGGTGAAACGGGAACAGGCAAAGGCCTGGTGGCTAGAATTATTCATCATTGTGGATTGCGCAGTGACGGCCCTCTTGTTGAGATTAACTGTGCTGCTTTGCCAAAAGAGCTTCTTGAATCACAACTATTTGGCCATGAATCTGGTGCTTTTACGGGGGCGAAAGAGAGGCATCGCGGTTTGTTTGAGCAGGCTCATAACGGTACATTGTTTCTGGATGAAATCGGCGATATGGATATTGAGCTTCAATCTAAGCTACTGAAAGCGCTAGAGGATAAAAAGGCTCGGCGTCTGGGTGGCGAGCGAGAGATTAGTTTTGATGTCCAGGTTGTCGCAGCCACTGGCGTAGATCTGGAGAAAGCGATGCATGAAGGACGGTTTAGAGAAGATCTTTATCATCGTCTGAATGTTTTCTGTATAGATTTGCCATCTTTAGCGGACAGAAAAGAAGATTTGGTTGAATTGGTTCCCAGTATAATCAATGAGTACAATCAGAAGGCCAACAAGAAGGTTACCGTCGTAACGGATGAAGTTTGGGAGAAGTTGTTTAATTACTCATGGACAGGAAATATTCGTGAGCTCCGAAATGTCATTGAACGTAGTGTTCTATTGTCTAAAGATGAAACGTTGCCTTCGAAATGGCTCCAGCTAAATGGTTCGTCTGATGTGGTGGTAGAGAGTGGGGGAGTGCCACGACGGCTTGGCAGCGCAATTACGATACCGCTAGATGGAAGCATGAAATTGGACGAAATGGACGGATTAATCATACAGGCCGCTCTCGAGGACAATGAATACAACGTTTCGCAAACGGCGGAAATGCTGGGTTCTACTCGAGAAACGCTGCGCTATCGCATCCAGAAGTATGACCTTAGAGATAAGGGTTGATTAGAAAATAATCGGGTTATAAGCACCAAAAGCTGGTTTAAATGAACCAACCCCCCATGAGCCTCTTCTTAATAACACCGTAAACGCGGCGTTTTCTCGTTGGCATGAATTCTGCTTCTTTATGGGTGTTACTTTTAGTCGTATGAGGAGAGATGAATGAATAACGCAGAAGCATATAAAGAAAAATATAGCGCCAAGTTGGATGAGTGGAAGGCGGAGATTGATAAGCTGAAAGCGAGAGCTGTTCAAGAAAAATCCGACGCGTCAATTTCTCTACGTGAGAAGGTTGATGAGCTTGAAAAGAAGCGAGACGAAGCAAAAAAGCAGTTGGAAAAGTTATCTAATGCGGGTAATGACGCATGGGAAGATTTGAAGTCAGGGGTGGAAAAGGCCTGCACTGATTTAAGTGGTTCTATTAAGGCCGCTATGCATAAGTTTGATAAGTGAATGGTTTGATGTCTATTTCTAGGTCTATGTAGGCTAGGTCTATGTAGGAGATGGCCTGTAGGTTGGATAACTGGCAGTTACCCAGTTTTCGCGTGGGGTCTGTCAGATCCAAATATAAATCCGTTTTTTTGTTCAGTCGTCATGCTATCAATCAATAGCTTTTCGCCACGGCCTCTTTTTCCGGTAGAGGTTTGTTCTCAGCAATCCATTTTTTCTTCCTAGGCGCCCATTACTCAAAATAGGGGGATGAGTGCGGCAGGTGAGTATGGGAAGCTCTAAGACGCTATAGCGCTGATCGACAGTATGTATGGGTTCTTGCAACTTATCCGCGGCAGGGCTTCTTCTTTTTTTCGTACCAATGATTTCATTATGATTCACTGTCTAGGCCTTTCGGCTGGCTAATCCTTTGGTTAAATCTTCCACGTTCTCTGCCCCTCCTGGGAGTGCTAATGTTCATGCGCATTGCCCGATTGTGCGCTGCGCTTGATGTGCGCTTTGGCATGATCGTGAGCTCGTGCTGTATCGCCTTTTTAGTAACGCGGCGTATTGGCAGATCATGATATGACCATGGAGAATAATAATGAATAACATTGGGTCGTTCGCGTGCACGCGTGCTTTTTTGTTGGTGCTGCTGTTATCAGGAGGAGCGTCGTCTGCCTTTGCTAGCGAAAGCTGCCAATTAGAGTATCCGGTGGTTTTATCTCATCATTTTGGTTTTAGAAAAATCTGTCCCGATGATTGGACTGCAGCGCAGTGCCAGGAGCGTGAATCCGATGCCATCGCCAAGTATTGCCGGTCTTGGGATTCCCAAACGGGCTGTACGCAGTGGTTTTTACCTGCGGACGAGCAGCATTTAGCGCCACGCAAAGCAAATCGTTACGATGTGAATCTTGTCCGCCCTGATGCGGTGTTTGGATATCATCGCTATTACAGTAAAGCCATCGTCGATCGTATTGAGGCGTGTGGTAATGACGTCTTTATTGCGGACAAACCTCCCTACGCTTCATATCAAATCAGAGCTGCGTCGTTACGCCGTACCGTCTTAGAGGCATTGCACATCACTGGCGCAGATAAAGTCATCATTATCGGCCTATCACAGGGTGTTCAAGATGCGCGTTACATGATTGCGCAATTACCAGTAGACGATAGCAATGTCGCGAGCGGCATGATGGGCGAAAGAGTCGCTGCGTTGGTTAGTATGGCTGGAGAGTACAAAGGCGCTGAGGCGTCGTCTTTAGGCCTAAGTATGACTTACGTCGCCACGTATCTTGGCGGTGATGGTTGGGATGATCCGGTTGCGGGGGAAGCGGTGTGGGAGTTCGAAGGTGGCGAAGCCGATATGACGGACATCCTGTGGCGCGATAAAGGAAATGCTATCAGTGACGCAGAGTTGATAGCGCGCCCTACGGTGTTGACGGAAGGTTACGACATCAATGACCAAGCGCTTTATAACTTAACAACGCGGGATAAATTCCGCTCCTATTTACATGCAATTGCCAATCTCAGTTCTGCGTATATGAATGATAAGGCCTATTTTGATCCGACGGCGTGGAGGGCATTGCGTCAAACGGTCGGCATGGACGAAGAAGCGTGGTCTGATCTCGTTAACGAAAGCAATGAGGCCTGTAATGGAGTTGAGTACACCAGCTACGCGGCACGTGTGCGCAATTGGGACAACGAGTATTGGGGTGATTCACTCATCTATAGTGCGATTAGCTTGTTGTATGGCGCAAATGACGGTTACGCCACCGTTGCCACCCAGCGTTTTGATAGGGTTGGCTACGGCGTGTGCGCAAACGGGCAGAGAAACTTCAATCACGTCAAAACGCTAGATGGTAATTTTTGGTCGCACGGTTACAACCACGTTTTTTTCACCGGTCGTAATCCTATGGATGGTCCCCGGTCTGCCAGTATGCAAGAGTCCGCGCCGTATGATGGCGATTCAGCCGATTTCTACGAGCAGGTATTAAGGGATTTGCATTCGTCTGGTTTTTGATACGTTTTCTCGATGTATCGCGGCGATACATCATTGAGCGGACGATTTAGCGTGTTGGTTTTGTGCGGTGTGCAGTCGAGCTCTCGGATGTTCAGTCAAATGGCGGATTGTCAGAGGGGGCTGTAGGTGACGTATACTCCCTTGATCTTTCCGGGGGGCAAGATGACAAACAATAACTATAAAGTTTTGCTGGTTGATGATCACCCAGCGTTCTCTGAGGGACTTTCTTATATTCTGCGATCGATACTCGGGGATGACAGTCGAGTACTCAAGGCAAGCTGTGCCAAGCAAGCGCTTGTTATTTTGGCGGATCAGCCGGATATAGATTGGATCTTTCTCGATTACCGTCTTCCTGATATGAACGGTTTGCAGCTGTTGGAGCATTTTAATGCCTGCTTGACGGCGGCGCCGGTCATTATGCTGTCTGCCCACGAGGATGGTCAGTTGATTCGGCAGGCGCTGCTGAAGGGGGCGAGTGGTTTCTTATCGAAGTGTTGTGATCGCAGTATCATTGAGCGCTGTATTCGAACGGTGGAGCAAGGGGAGACCTTCGTGCAGCCGAATCTTTTGCAGCTTAGCGGTGATAGTACGTCGACGGGACCGCAGCCTGATGGATGTGCGCCTACGCTAAGTGCGCGTCAGCAGGAAGTGCTGCTACTTGTGTCCGAGGGGTACTCGAATCGCGAAATTGCTGAATCATTGGGCATCTCTAGTAGCACAGTGAAATCACATTTGGCGGCGCTTATGGAGCTCCTGGCAGCCGATAATCGGTCGCACTGTGTTGCGGAGGCGCGGCGTTTAAGGCTGGTCGTTGGATAACAGGCTCAGTCTTTTTATCGCTTTCTTGATATGCATGGGTTTGACGGGCTTCTTCAGCACGAAGAGGCCTTGGCTACGCAGTTGATTGGCAAGTTCTGCATCTGCGTCGCCACTAATAATAATGGCGTGTACGGTACGATCTTGTAACTTGCGTAGCGCATCGATCACTTCTGCGCCATTGAGTTTCCCCGTAAGTCGGTAGTCGGAGATGATGATGTTTGGCGTAAATTCTTTTTTTGCTAACATCGAGTGGGCAATTTCATAAGTGTCCACGATTTTCGCTTCGCAATGCCAATCTTGAAGCATGACCTGCATGGCGTTTCGTACCGAGGCATCATCATCAATAACCAATATCTTTATACCTGCCATGGCATCGCCTGACGATTTGGTTTCTTCTGTGTCGGGTTCTGAAAGTTGTTCTTTTCCCAACGGAAGGGTTACCGAAAATATCGATCCGTGTTGCAGTTGCGATTGCACTGAAAGCTTGTGTCCGAGTAAGTTGGACATTTTTTGGACGACCGACAGCCCTAACCCAAACCCCTTATCATCTTTGCAAACATCGTTGTGCAGTTGGTGTTGTTCTTCGAAAATTCTACCAAGCTGGTTCTCTACAATGCCGGTGCCTGTGTCCTGAACAAAGACAGTACAACCGTCATTTTGAATGCTCGTGCCAATAACGATCTCGCCGCCGGGTGGCGTGAATTTTATAGCGTTGGATAACAGGTTTCGAACGATGCGATTCATTAAAATGGCATCCGTTTGTACATAGCAGTCTTGCCATTGTCGCGCCAGTATTAGGCCGCGTTCCGCGATCCAGGGCGAAAATTCGTCGGCAACGGGATTGAGGATGGCGGCTAGCTGATAGTGACGGACATCTTTTTTTACATGTTCAGAATCAAGTCGCGAGACTTCCAATAGAGAGCTAAATAGCGTGCTAAGTGAGCCATGGGACTGGCTTATCTGCTGAAGTATTTGTCTCTCTGCAGGGGGTAGGCTGTTTTTGTGTTGCAGCGTATCAAGTAGCAACCCCATGGCGTGTAATGGCTGGCGAAGATCATGGCTGGCACCTGCGAGGAATCTAGATTTTGCGTTGTTTGCCTGTTCCGCATTTTCTTTGGCATGAGTGACTTCTTTGAGCAGCTCCGCGTTGCGAAAATCAAGTGTAATGGAATGAATGATAACGCGGTTTACTGTTCGCCCCAGAATGATCATGCCGGGAAGGTAGATTGTTGCGAGGACGCCTGCAGACGTCAGCCCAGAGTAGAAGAGTGAAAATGTGAGCAGTGACACTGCCGGCACAATAAAGGCAACAAATGCGGGAAGGTACGGCGCTAACGCAGGCATAGCGCCGCCGCACAGCCCCGCGATGACAATACACATAAAGATGTAGTAATCAGGGTCTGACGAATAAATTAAGGTCGCCGATGCCGTGCCCCAGGCCAAACCAGAGAGAAATAGAGTGAAGAGCAAAATTCTCAGCTGATGATTCAGGGTTTGGTTTGTGACAGGGCCTTGATTGGCGCGATGGGTTAGTACAATGCGACTGAGAATAATGGCGATGTTCAGGCAGCCCCACAGTATGGCTGGGACAGTATGACCGCCGTTGCTGATGACCTGCATCGTGACCAGCGTCGCGCCTATATTGAGTAAGCCAGTTGTTTTACTTTGCGCCAGAATATTTTCAAGTTGCGCGCGGCGTATATTACTTTGCATATTGCCCGACGGACTGTTTAGCGATGTATCAGCATTATTCATACGTATCTGTCAATCATCCATTAGGACTACTGTTACGACGTCTACTGCTTCTATAGTCGCCTTTGGCGAAAATACAGGGACGTTTGGGTGGGAAAATTCTTACAGGTATTAGTGGCTCTGTCTGCTTTTGTTTCTATTGTGCCGGGCATTGCGTTGGGGCAGCAGAGTCTCAATGACGTTGAGCGCCGGGAGCGAGATAGGGCCGTGGATATTGAGCGGCAGAACCGTTTGGAGGAGCCCAACGTCACGCTGCCTGAGGACGTGGTCATCCCTGCAGAGCCGGATGCGCCGATTGGCGCGGATCAGCCGTGTTTTGATATTCATACTGTTCGACTCGTTATTCCAGCGTCGGTGCCGTTAGCTAAGGGCAATTCCCCCGAAAAGCTGATTAAGCGGCATTTCTCTTTCCTAGAGGATGTGACTGATCGATATCAGGGCCGGTGCATTGGTCAGGGAACGATAGGGCGGTTGCTTAACGAGCTGATGGCGGCAGTTATTTCCCAAGGGTACACCACGACGCGTTTCTATTTGTCGCAGCAAGATATGCGTTCTGGCACGCTCAGCATCAATTTGATTCCGGGGTTTGTCGACAACATTATCATCCGCGGCGATAGCGGTAGGCTGATCCCTACGTTTACGTTTCCGGTGTCGCAGGGAGATGTTCTCAACTTGCGTGAGCTAGAGCAGGGGCTTGAGCAAGTTAAACGGCTGGCGAGCTTCGACGTGACCATGCAACTGGTGCCCAGCCTAGACAAGCTGGCGCGATCGGATGTCATGCTGACGCTGGAGAGGCAAAAGCCGTGGCACGTCAACATCAGTGTTGATGATGCGGGGGTGGATTCAACCGGGAAGCATATAGCGCGCGTGGGGGCATTGCTGGATAACCCGCTACGCATTGCTGATCAACTGGCGTTAAACACCTTTTCTGATTTGGATTCAACGACAGATGTGGATACGCGCGGGGGCGATGTCAGCTATACCGTGCCGTATGGTTATTGGACGCATCAGGCCTCCGCCGGTATATCGGAGTACAGGCAGCTGTTCGGTTTTCGTGGCGATCTGGTCTCCAGTGGCGAAACCCAGTCTGTCTCGGTCAAGTCGACGCGCGTTATTTATCGCAATAAAAAGCAAAAAATTGAACTGTACGCGAAAGTCGCGAACCGCAGCGCTAGAGCCTATCTGAATGATCTAGAAATCCTAGTACAGCGCAGCAGTCGGTCATCTTTGGAGGCGGGCTATCGTCAGCGTACTTACTTCGGTCAGGCTAGCCTCGACATCGTGCTGGCAAGTCGCTGGGGCGTGCCTTGGTTCAGAGCAGATGATGATCCTGCCGGACAAACGTCATCGGATGCGACTCGACGGTATAGCCTTCAGACTCTCGACATCTCTTATTCGCGGCCGCTTTCCTTGTTCGGTAAACCGATCAGTTACCTTGGCACCGTGCGTGCTCAATACACCAAAGACATTTTGTTTGGATCTGAATTTTTCGCCATCGGTGATCGCTATAGCGTTAGAGGCTTTGGTGACGAAGATACGCTTTCAGCGGATAAGGGCGCCTATCTACGGAATCAGCTTAGTGCCAGGTCAGCGCTTTGTCGTTGTACTGGCATCGTTGGTTTAGATGCCGGCACGCTGTCAGGTCCGGCAACGGATGAAAATGTCGGCAACAGTTTGGTTGGCGCTTATGTAGGCGCCAGGGGCGCATTGTATCGCGCTAATTACGATTTTTTTGTCGGCTTGCCGGTGTATCAGCCGAAGGATTTCGATGTGAGTGGTGCCAATTTTGGCTTCAGCGTGTCGACATATTTTTAAAGTGGGTTGGGTGAGTTAAAGCCAAGGTACTTCACTGGGGTAAGACATGGAAAGTATAAGAAAAAATACATGGGTTAAGCGGTCTGTTTCAGGCTGGTTGGTTTTTTGGTTGAGTTTTCAGCCAATCTTCGCGGTGGCAGACATCATTGCTGACCCGAGTGCAGGGAGCCATCGGCCGACGGTGGATTCTGCAGCGAGTGGGGCACCGTTGGTGCATATCACCACCCCCAGTGCAGGGGGGGTATCGCGCAATGAGTACACTGAGTTCAGTACCGGCGCCAACGGCGTGTTCTTGAATAATCACAGTGTTGCTAACTCGGCGGTCTCTTCTAGCCGAGGAGACATCATTGGCGCTAACCCTAATCTGATTGGTTCTGGTGCCGCTAGAGTCATCTTGAATGAAGTGACGAGCACGCGCCGAAGCGATCTCAATGGCGATATCGAAGTGATTGGCAGTCGGGCTGAAGTCGTGGTTGCCAACCCAAATGGTATTACCTGCAATGGCTGTGGTTTTATTAATACCTCCCGTGGCGTGCTCACCACGGGGCGTCCCCTCTTCGGTGGCGCAGGCAGCCTTGAAGCATTCCGTGTAACCGGTGGCGATATTACCATTGGTGCCAATGGATTAAACGCAGCGGATACGTTGCAGCTTGATCTGATCTCTCAGTTACTCGACGTACAAGGCCCGATCTGGGCGAATAATTTAAATGCAATTGCTGGCCGTAACGAAGTTGGTTATGAAGACCTCAATGTTAGTCCGATAGGTGGCGCCGGTGCGGCAGCTGCCGTCGGTATTGATGTCGCTTCGCTAGGTGGCATGTACGCCAATAAAATCCACCTGATTAGTAATGAATCCGGCGTGGGCGTGAACAATCGCGGTGAAATTGGTGCGTCGTTGTCTGATGTCACCATTGATGCCAGTGGGCAGTTAATCATTTCGGGAAGGCTGAGTGCTGAGAATAATATTGTCGTTAATGGGGGGGCAACGTTAGAAAACTCCGGCACGATTTACGCCCGCAATGATGTTGATCTTAGTGTGGCAGGTAACTTAACTAACGCCGGAAATGTTCTGGGTGATAATGATATAGCGTTGCATGCGGCGAGTATCACCAATGCTGCAAGTGGCGTTGTGGTTGCGACAGCGGGTGATGCCATAATATTGGCAGACCAAGCGATTAGTAACGCAGGCACTATTGGCTCATCGCAGGCTGAGGTTGATATCCAGGCAGGTGGTGATATTTCTCAGGTCGGGAAAGTGGCGGCTGGCAGCTCTGTGTATTTGCAGGGCGACGCCAATATTAATAATACCGGCACCATTAGCGCGATGGATGGCGTTGTAGTCGAGGCGGCGGGACACGTCACGAACAATAATGAAATTTCAGCCGCTGGTGATATAGCCGTTACCGCTTCGTCGATAACAAACGCGAATAAGATTTTCTCCACGCTAGGAAATATTGAACTAGATTCCACATCGGGTCAGCTAGAAAATAACGGTGCCATCGAAACACAAAGTACTGGAGGAGCGATTAGTCTCAGTGCGACGGGCGATATTGTTCAGGGAGTCGATAAATACGTTATCGCGGCAGGTGATTTGACCGTTGCGACGCAAGGCGCTTTCCGAAATGACGGAGACTATTCCAGTGACGGAATGTTAAGTGTATCCGCAACAGGCCGTGTCATAAATTCCGGATTTATGCTGGGCAATAACGGAGCGCAAATAGCGGGCGACACCTTTGCCAACAATGCCGGCGCTGGACTGGTTTCAACGCAGGGTAGTATTGACGTGTCCACACGTGGTGATATCGAGAACTACGGTACGCTTTATGCGATGCAGGACATTGTCTTGCGCGCATTGCCGCTGGGCGGACAGGTGGCCACTATTTCAAATAGTGGGGATATAGAGGCAGGCCGCAGTATCGCAATGGGATTTGACTGTGCGATGAACGCCGATACCGGGGAGTGCACATCTGACTCCTATACAGCGTCGAAAAATGTCAATTTCACGAATACCGGGAAAATTAAAAGCCGCAATAATCTTTATGTTCATGCGACGAATTTTGATAACAATATTTCGACTTCAGTTGAAACACATGCCGGCGCGGCTATTAGTCACAAGACGGGCGATTTTGTGTATGACGGTCCTTATACGGGGCATGATGAATGGGAGGAAGTTCAGAGTTTTTCTCAGCAATTCGTCGGTAACGTTGATGTGCCGTTAATGCTCGCGGGGGCCAAATTAGAGATAAGAACTCATGTCGGTTCTAATCGTGGTGGATCAATTTCCGGCAATGACGTATCGCTGGAAGGATTCAATAGTAACAGTACTTTTTCAAACGAAAGCGTCGTTACTAAAGACTGGGAGACCCGTACTAAATATAACCACATTATCAAGTGCGCCGCTGATATTGATATAGCCTGCGTTAATACGATTGTATATGTGCCTCTCCGCGCTTATAACGGCGAGCGCGAAGTGGCGGGTGAAACGCGTACCTATGAGCTTGGAATCACTGGATCACTTGGTGGCACGATCAGGGGTAACACAGTTAGCTTCGGCGGATTCAACCAGCTTAGTAATGAGGGTAGCCCTGATGGCGTGAATATAGGTGATGCGCCTGAAGGCGCTTCGCCTAGGGCAGACAATGTGTTGCCCGGCATAAATGACCTGCCGACTGGAAACAATGGTTTGTTCGTCGAGAACATATCGCCGGATCGCCGGTTTCTTTATGTGTCCAATCCGAAATATCAACGCGATGCTGACGACGCTTTGAGCACGGACTTTATGCTTGAGAAGTTAAATAACGACGGCTCTGATCTGCTTCGCCTTGGGGATGCGCTGTATGAGCAAGAGCTAGTGCTTGATCAGATAATGGATCAAACCGGCCGAGCGTTGATTGGTGATTTTGCCAAGTTAGATGATCAGTTTTCCGGCCTCATGAATGCAGGCGTAGACGTGGCAGAGGATTTAGGTCTGGTACTTGGGAAAAAGTTAACGCCGGAACAGATTGCGTCATTGGATCAGGATATCGTCTGGTTGGAATATATTCAGATTAGCGGTGTGCTTGCGTTGGCGCCGAAAGTGTATTTGTCTAAGAAAACCCTAGCAAATTCTAGCGGAGGTCAGATTCTCGCGAATAATCTGAAAATGGATGTCGGCAGTTTTATCAATGATGGCGGTGATGTTCTTGTCAGCGAAACCGCAGTGATCATTGCTGAGCAAGATATCCGTAATACCAATGGCGTTATCCAAGCGGGTGACTTGGCGATCGCCTCTACTGCGGGTCGTATTATTAATGAAACAACCGTTAGACGAGAGGGTAGTGCAGATAATTACCGAGATATAGCCGGACGTGAGGCAAGTATTTCGGCGAATAATTCATTGCTGCTGAGTGGTGCAGAGGGCATTGATATTATTGGTGCCAGCGTCAATTCAGGCGGAAACATGACCCTCTATTCCGAAAATGGTGACATTCGGGTTGCGTCGTTGGCATTGGAAAGTCGCGAAACGGAAGAGGAACGTTATTCAGGACTCTTTAGCAGCGGTTATGAGCGCACCGTCACGACAACGCAAACCGCATTAGCCGCAGAACTTTCGTCCGGCGGTGACATGAATATTGCTGCCGAGAACGGTGCGATTACGCTGGTATCCGCGAAGTTGGATAGCTTAGGCGGTATCGGCATGCAGGCTCAGGATATTAATTCCCAGGCCTTGGCGTTAAGTAACTCGACGACATACGAATCGGCATCCTCGGGGATTGGCGCGTCTTCGTCCGGTGGAATATTTATTGGTTCTTCCACGAGTACGCGCGCTGAGTATGTGACTCAGGCTGTTGGCTCTAGCATTAACGCGGATGGTTTGTTGAGTGTTAACGCAACGAATGACATTTCGCTCGAGGGTGGTAGTTATAATGCTCAAGCCGGTGTGTTTAATGCAGGCAATAATTTTGTTACTACCGCTGCGCAGAATTCATCTTCTACCAGTAGTACATCGTCGAGCGCGGGTTTAAGTATTGGTAACGGTGGCATTGGTATTTCTGCTAACGCTGATTCAGCCAACGCGGACGGCACGCAATATGATAATGCTAATTTGGTTTTCGAGAATTCGTTAGCCATAAACGCGGGACAGACTGCGGATATTGGCGGCATGAATGCCAGTGTACTCAATCGTGCCGATGCGACAGCTGAGGGGGAGCCCTTGGGTGGCACTCAAGACGCGTCCGGCGCCCAGGAAGATGTGCTGGTCTATGAGCCCGCACCTATTGGTCTCGATATTGCTGCGCTGCGCGCGGCGGCATCGGATGATGCTAGTGCCTTTATTCAGAATGCCACAGAGAATGGTTTGGGTTTCGCTGAGTTTTTTGCCTCGGTGGATCCAACCGTTGCGACGGGTGCTTTGAGCATCGCGGCAAACGATATCATCAGTACAAAATTCCAAGACAGTTATTCTGAATCATCAGAGAGTAGCGGTTTTGCAGTGGGCATTCAGACGAGTTCCGAGCAGACCGATACCAGCGCAAGTGCTGGCATTGCCGTGTCAATGCAAAGCCATAGCAGCCAAGAATCCTATGATTTGGTGCAGGACAATATCAATGTACTCAGCGGCGATTCGGTTAGCTTGTCAGGCACCGACTCAATCGATCTGAGAGGCGTTGATATTGCTGGTGAGAGTTTGGTGAGTTTGCATTCCGACGGCGACATCAATATTGCCGCAGCCGAAGTCTCGGAATCTTTCAGCTCTTCATCACAAACCACCGGCGTCAGTCTCGGGGCTGGGGTTAACGCTAACCTTGAGCATTCATTGGAAGATTCGGCCGGCGTTAGTGCCTCGGTCAATGTGAGTGCTGGCCATGAATCCAGCTCAGAATCGGGCAGCCTCAATGGACACGTTGATTCGGTATTGTCTTCTGGCGGTGTGATGCAAATGGTTTCCGGTGGCGACGTGAACTGGACCGGTGTAACGGCCTCTGCTGATACCGTTGTGATCAATGCTGAGAATTTTAACAGCGCGGCCTATGAAGATAGCTCTACCTACAATCAAACGACCAACGTTGTTGGAGTGAGCCTTACTGCGAGCACGGACTTGCATGAGATGGCGTCGGATTTACTGTCGGGTAATGGCAGTCGTCACACCACGCTGGAAAGTAGTGGGACGACGCAGGTCGGCAATACCTTGGTGGCCAACACAGCCATTATTGATGTCACCGATAATGTGACGTTAGTGGGCGGAAATTATCTTGCTAATGATTTAACGGTGCGTGCAGATACGGTTGATATGGTTGCCGCTAAATCGACATCGCAGGAGCACAGCACTGAAGCGGGCGTGTCATTAACGATGGATGGCAGCGCGGCACTGGGCGGGTCTAAGGCATGGGTGTCGTTGGATTCAATGTCGGGTGAGGTGGATGCCGGTACGTCCACGAGCACTGACCACGCAGATCGCACAAACGAGGGGCGTGTCAACGGCGGTAAAGCGATTTCTGATGAGTTGTTGAGCGGCAAAACCGGATTATCCATTACGTATCGCGACGAAACGACCAGCACCGAATCGTATAACAACGCCAATATTGGCTTTACCAATCTTGATATCGATACCACCGGAAAATCAGATAACGATGGTCATGTGGATATCGGTGGCGCGAACCTTGTTGCATTTTCTGGTGCAGAGAACAGCAGCATTGCTATTACGACCGGCGAATTGAATACCACTAAGTACGTTGATACTGCTGAAACAACCGTGCATGACAATAGTACGTTTATTGGTGTGGCCACAGAGGCGCACAGCGCCGTGGTTGATACGTACAATCATGAGAATACGCTGAACGACAAAGTTGCAGAGGGCATGACCACCGATGAAGGCTGGGTGGCTGCTCAGCGCGCTGGTGACGCATCGAATCTTTTAATGGGTGATCTAGCTGGAGCGAGTGCTTCCGCCACGATACGCAATACGGATACTCAGTCTCACAGCGCCTCGACGTCAGAAAATATAAATTATATCAGCGCCTCCGATATCAATATCACTACCACCCGTGGTGATATTGAACTCAACGGTGTCGAGTTTAATGCGCCACCGGTTTACAACGAAGAGACCGGTCAAATGGAAGCGGCCACCACGCCACGGGCCAACAGCGTTGCGCTGAACTCCGCCGGTGATATTCGTGTTGCAGCGGCGAAGTCCACTTATGAGGAATCCAGCACAACACTTTATAACGACGTGAGCTTGACCGTCGCGGGTTCCGTTGGCGGTTCTGGTGCGGGCGTCGGTGTTGAGGCTGGATATAACGGCAATATTGAACAGAGTAGTCTTGCTTCGACGACTTACAGCAATGCGTCTATTAGCGGCGACACTGTCACGCTCAGCGCTCAAAACCTGTCGCTTGCCGGTGCCAATATTGATGCCGGTGTGGTCAATATTGACGTTGAAAATGATATTGATATTACCAGTGTTCAGGATACTCAAACGCAAACCACGAGCCGTGCAAACTGGGGCGGTAGTGCTGGCTTGAATACCATGACGGTTGTGTCGCTTAACGGCCAAGGCGGCGGCGGAGAGTCTCACGACAACTTCGCCGTGACCGGGCAACAAAGTGGTATCCATGCGGAAAACACGCTTAACGTTGATGCCGGTGGCAACGTCACCTTAACCGGCGCGCATCTTGCGCTGGACGAAGGCGGCGCCGGTAATGTGCAAATTGGCGGCGACCTAGTTGCTAATCAGCTGAATGATTTCCGCGACAAGGATGGTCTATTTGCCGGCGGTGGCTTTGGCGTTGATGAAAGCGGTGTTAATGCCAACGTCAATCTTGAAAAAGTTGATACGGTTGCTCAGCGCACCACGCAAAACAGCACTGTGTCTGGCGTTGCCGTCACAGTCGGTGGACAGGTGCGTGGCGATAATCTTAATGCAGACGGCGCGCTGCAATCTGAACAGCAGACTGAGCTTCAGAACGATCGAATTGCCGGCGTTTTCGTGAATGGCACGGGATCGACTGCGGCGATGCGCCGCGGCACCAATGCCGCTAGCCAACTCGGCAGTAGCGCCAGCCGTCAGGTTGGACAAGTCACGCAGCGTGCCGGTGAGGCAATTCAGCAACTGCGCTCCTCATCTGAGAACAACAGCACGCGGCCGGCGCCGCTGGCAGGTGCTCAGACACCAACTCAGGCACCAACTCAGACAACAACTCAGACAACAACTCAGACAGCAACGTTATACCGGCCTTTAGGGGACGGTGACGGACAGCAGCAAACTGCACAAACGTCTGGACATTGGATTGGCGGCGAGCCAGTGCTAGAAGGTTCGACGCCCGTGGAGCATAGCTACATCACCGGTACGACCATGAATATTCAGCACGGTGATAGCGCTACGCTTGCCCAGCGTGCTGATGCTGTGGCGAATTGGGGCGCGACCGAGCGCCAAATTGCAATGGATGCAAGGCAAGCGTTGACGGATACGCAGTCCCCTACCTTCCAGCAAAGCAGTCATATGGTTCATGAGCAGCGAGGGGACTTGAAGGGTTTCGTGGATCAACAGAACTCGCCCAAGCAAGCCGCTGATGATATGGCGAGGGTTACTACAGGGAATCGTAGGCAGGACGGTAAGCAGGAATATATGGAGCTAATGGATTTAATGGTCCAGGGCAAAGAAGGCCCGTTGACGAAGGAGCAATCTGCTTTGGGTGTGCAGGCCGCCGCAGCTGGGCACCAGATTATGCGTGAAACGCGCGCGAAGGACGCGGGTCAAAAGCCAAGACGTGTGGATGCAAAGAGAGAGATTGTTGATGGAAAAACGTCACACCCGACTGTTACTCGTACAGGTGTTGACCTGTCCAAAGATCTCGGTACGCAGGCACGTGGCCGGGCGGGTGTTCCAGTAATGACCGGCACGTCTGGCACGAGCTCGGATGTTGTGAGTTCCCATTTGGCCGCGGTACAACGCAATGGAACGGCAACCGTAGAGAGTGGCTTTAACGCCCGAGGGCTGACTGAGCAGCAGGCGAAAACGGCGGTTAAAGATATGACCATGGCGTGGATGCGCACCGGTGAATTTTCGCAGACCATGAAAGGCAATATTGAACGTAAGCTGCAAAAAGATGGCGATAAACTGATTGCTGGTCGAAACGGCGACGAAACCACGGTGCAATCACATTCTTACTCGGAAATTTCGACTGCAGTTGATTTAACGTTGTCCGGAAGAACTGACGATGCTGCGATAAATCGTAGCGTTGCCGATGCAAAAAACCGTTTGGCGGAGGTCAAAGAAACACAGACGGGTGCTAAGAAGAGCGCAGAAAAGAAATCAAAAATAAGAGCTTTCATGAACTTCTGGGCGGGTTCTAAAGAGCCTAACAGTCAGTACGACCAGAATGTTCTTGTCGTGATGGGGGATTCGAACGGAAAGGTTGATAAAACTGTCATGGATTCGGCGCATGACCTGAAGAAAAAGAATCCGGATAATATAGTGATTGTTTATGCAAATGCAGACGGCAGCGGCTTCCGTGGGGACGATCTGAGTAATCTCAGCGGCAACGTAAGAGTCAACGTCGTTGGTCACGGCAGCAATGTACGTCAAAAAAATCCTGCCAAGCTTGCCAGTATGGTGGAGGCGATTGGCAAGACGATGAATGAGAACGGTGAGCGTGCCGAGATCAAACGTGTAGGACTGGTGGCGTGCGGAACCTGCATGGATAAGGGTGACGCTTCTTATGGAAAAGAATTAACAGAGGCACTTTATGATCGTGGCCTTACGCCAGATGTGGCAGAGCGGACGCATACCATGCAGGTGAACGAAGACGGCACTAAGACTTCGTTCACTGGGGGAAAGCAAGCGCCGAAGAAAATCGTTTATCGCGCCCGCGATGGTGAAATTCAGCGTGATGTTTTTGATGCGAAGCATGTGGATAACAAGGTCGTAGGTTCAAAACTATCAAAGAAAAGGGTGGTTGTGGGCGACGATATCAATCACGTTAAGAGACAAAGCCTTAGTCGGCAAGTCAAAAAGCCCATAAGTTATGCCGAGATTCAAGGAAATAAAAGTTATGTACGCAATAGAAAAGAATTCAAAGACCCCAAAAATTCTATAGTTATACTGCGTGATAAATTGGGAAAACAAAGTCCGCTTTTCAAAGGAAGGCAGAGCTATTCCCGCAAAGGAATGAGTCGTGAGATTACAAGAATAATGGTCGAAGATGCGATTGCGCATCCTAATAGTATGTCTCCTGAAGACCGTATTATGGTGGAGAAATATAAATTGGATAAAAACGATTTAAAACTTCAAAAGTATGGTGTGGAGCGAACTCATGTGAATGCAAACGGGCAAGTGGCCACTCAAATTACCGACTACGTTTCGAATTATTTGGCTGGCTCTTATGAATTCCGTGCAGGCATGGTGGTACATATGAAGAAGTATGCAATAGCCCACGGGTTGTCAGACACGGAAGTCCACGGGATACCAGGCACTAAAGCCTCCCGTTTCTCAGATCGTTTCAAGAGTCTTTCTGACAATCTTGTTGATCTGAAAAGGCATGTAGATACTGCCAACAAAGTGGAAGAAAAGAAGAAGTGGGAGCTTGCTATGCAAAGAGCGATGACCGCCATGTTACAGGAACTGGTACCGTCCGTTGCAGATCAGCCAGGTAATCTTAGGTTTGGCCGCTCTCAGCATGCGCAGCACGATAAGGCGGATACAGGGGGGGAGCTCAAAGTCGTCTCAAATTCGGAACAAGGTAGCCTTTGGGATGGCCGTGTCGTAATGCGTAGGGATAGCAAACTATCACTATTGAAGAGAGAAGATACGCTGCGATCGGGCGCTATAAAGGAGATTCTTTTGCAAGGAGCGAAGGATGATTATGGCGATGAGGGTATTGCGATATCTTCTACTACACGACCCGTGCATAGAGAGACGAACTTGCCGACAGGTTCCAGCGTGGTTTCGATGCCGGTAGTGCCGATGCAGTGAGCGACTCTAGGCCAATCTTAACTCAATATTTCACGGCTATGGAGGTAGAGGGGTAAACTGATTTTCTTCATATTTTTTCGATACGATGAAAATTTTAATTAAAAAATACCCCGCTTATGGCGGGGTATTTTTTTGTCGTCAAGATGGTGGCGTAGAGAGTCGCCATTAACTCACTAACCAAACTTCAATAAATCTTTCTCTCCCGTATCCTTAGGTGCTTTTCCCCCAGCTTCTGGTCGTGACTGACATTGCTGTAAGTATTGTTCACGCGGCTTAATTTTCCCTGCCCGTTTCCACGCTTCGGCAGGAGAGACGGTTTCTAATATCTCGGGCTTCCTGTCAAGAAAGGCTGGTGCGACGACGGGATAGGTTTGCGGCGAAACCATTTTTAGCAGTGTCAGTTGGCTTTGCGGGGAGCGTAACGCGACGCGGAATACGAGCCGAGTTATGGCGGTGATCACACTATCTTGAAGACGACTTTGTCGTATGCCGCCGAGTTGACGTAACCAGCGCGGCAAGGTGGCGATGGTGGCGCGACGGAAAAGTAACGTAGCCGTTGCAGCAATGGGTTTGATGTACCACGGCACCAATGTTGAAAAGTGGCGTGCGGCGAGGAGGTGCGCGACGGTAGTTTGCGTTACCTCAGTAGCAGCCATATGTGGTCGCATGCGCGCATAGTACTCGCGCATCTCCTGCCGACTTTTCGGTACGCTCTTGGGATCAATCGTTTGGAATTCGGAGGCGAGCTTACACTCTGCCCAGTAACGCCTGTCCTCTTCGTCGCTTAATGGGCCCGGGCCAAATTTCTCATAGGCATGTAGCACGGAATGCCATTGTGTTAGATGAATCCATAGCTGTGAGTCCGGATGGTTGGCGTCGTATTCGAGCCCGCTAAGGGGTTCTTTGCCGCGAATACGCGAATGAATTTTTAGCAGCACATCGGCGGATGCGACGGCGGTTTGACTATCGTGAAACGCGATGGTGGAAACATACTGAAGCGTGCGATCGTAGCGCAGCGCTGGTCGGCTCATCACGGCGTTGGTGTCTGCAACGGACGCCATTAAAAACGGTTCAAACATTTCAGAAACGACAGTGCGCTGAAATCCGATGCTCATGGCGGTGGCAAAACCAAAAACTCTCCAGGTCACCGAATCGGGCCCAAGGATTCCATAATCGCGGTGCGGTTTAATGACGTCTTGTTCCATGATGACCCCTCTGATGTTGATCTCGTTGTGAGACGTGCGACTCGGGAGGGCGTTCTGCCGTAAGTCCCTTGCCGCGCCATGCTTGATCGCATAGTAGGCTTGGGATGGAGGGGCCTCTATGGTACAACGTGACTTAAAGTAATCATTAGAGGACGTGCGTTGAAACCTGAAACGCCGCAATGGGACTTCCCCCGATCACTCGATAGTGTTGCCATACTCGTAGGCCTTGGCGTGGACTATGGCCTGAATGTCGCGCAATGCCTTGCCCATAGCGGTCTACGCGAGATCGATCTCAAGGCGAAGAAGCGGTTGCTGTCGGCGGAAAGCGAAATACAAGTAATACGAAACCTACAGCGGCACCTTGGGCATGATCGTCCATTGGGGTTCGAGGCGGGGCAGCGATACCAGCTGACCACCTTTGGTATTTGGAGTTTTGCGGTGCTCAGCTGCCGCACCGCTCGGCAGGCGGCGGAAACCGGCGTGAGGTTTGCGCGACTCACTTCCGCCTACTGCAATCCACGTTTGGAAGATCGTGGCGAGGAGGTGCTGATGAAGGCGACGGTAGATGATTTACCGGAAGACGTGAGTCAGTTTTTACTGGAGCGTGATGCTGTGACGGTAGTCAATATTCAGCGCGGCATTTTGCCCATGGCGCTGCCGCTAATGCGCTTTCATTGCAGCTTTCCGAAGCCTGTTTACGCAGATGTATTGGATGACTTTTTTGACATAGCCATACAGTACGAGCAGGCAGAGAATTTCATCAGTGCACCAGCGAATCTCGGTGACGTGATTCTACCTCGTAATAACTCGTCATTTTTTCAACGTTGTGAACAAGAATGCTTGCAGGTGCTTGGTCAGCGTCGAATTCATGAAGGTTTTTCCGGAAAAGTGCGGATGGAGCTTGTCCGAGAAATTCATTGCGCTCCGACTATGGCGGATATCAGTCAGTATTTCGCTGTTTCATCTCGAACTTTACGGCGTCGCTTACAACAAGAAGGAACTGATTTTGAATCATTGCTTGATGAAACCCGGCAAGCGCTCGCTGAGGAGTTACTGCGCACTACGAATTTTAGTATCACTGAAATCGCTGAACGTTTGGGTTATCAACAAACGACGAATTTCATTCGCGCTTTCAAACGCTGGACGGGAACATCGCCGCTGCCATTTCGGACGAATAATTTCTAAGAACATCGGGAATACTTGAACGCGGCTTACGCTCCGCTTCTCAATATACTTTTCACTCCCTGTGTAAGTCCCACCACGCCGGCAGACATATTCCTGCATTCATGACGATAGAGCCGTCTCGTTAGATCGCGTCTCAGGGACGACGTAAGTCACTGGGCGAGCTCCCGGTAACTCTCTTGAGTGCACGTCGGAAGTTGCTGGCATCGGCGTAGCCGAGCTGTTCGGCAGCGGCTTGTACCGTCATGCCCGGGCGTTGGAGTAGTTCGCGGGCATGTTCGCTTAGCACCTGATGCTGTAAATCGCGGAAGGTGATGCCCTCGTGTTCCAGCCGACGACGTAAGGTGCGCTCGCTCATGCCGATTACTTTGGCGATGGCTGTTGCGGTATGGGACTGTTCTGGCAATCGAGTTAAGTGCATTTTTACCTGCGCAGAGAGACTACTTTGTTCTTGGTGTTGGCGTAGCTCGTGGTCTATTTGTTGATTGTATAGCGTCTGTATGGATGGATTGTGGCTACGAATCGGCAGGTCGAGATCGGCAGTATGAAATACCAGAGCGGTGACTCTTTGATCAAAGCTAATCGGGCAGTTAAAGAAATCATCATACGCTGCGCGGTATGTCGGTTGCGGGTGACAGCATTGAACGCTAGCAGGGCGCAATGGTTGTTCGACCAGTTGCTGAAATGTAATCAGCAGTCCAGCAAGGAGCGATTCATTATGGAGACGTACCAGTGAAGCACTTGGGTCTGTTGTTGGTGGGTAATGCAATTCGAATCGATAGTAATGCTTGTCTTTAACGCCTTTTCCACGAACCGGCGAGCTAAGCAAATCTTGCAGCTGTAGCGCAGCGTCTAATAATTTTCCCAGGGTTGGGTTTGCGCTAAGCCACAACCCCATACGATCACGCGAAAATACATCGAGTGATTTCCCCCACAAGATACCGAGCGGCTCGTTGGGTAACGCACGCACGGTATTAATCATAATACGAATTTGATCTGGCACCGTGATGATATGCCCCGGCTGTTCCAGCATCGTTGGCGTGATGCGCGTGCCTTGCAAGCTGGTGTGTCGAGAGCAGCCGAGCGCGTCGGCCTGTTCGATTAATAGCCGCGTGCGTATCCATTGTGCGGATTGTGCGCTTGGTGAAGCGATATGTGCTGCCATAGTTTCCCTTCCAGCAGGTGGCCGCTTTTGACTGCAAAGCGTCCAGCTCAGCCCCTCCCTTAGTTCGTATATGCGTCCCAATATAGGCGCTGTTTTGACGTTGCAAGGCGTCGAATGAGGACAAAAAAAATACTGACATGGAAATTTAGAAGGGGGGGAGTCATGAGAAGTAATAAATCTGCAGTTGTCTGTATAAGTGTTCTAACGAGCGTATTGACGTTGTCGGGGTGCGGTGGTGAGGCGATGCCGGAAGCACCCAAGGCGCCAACCGCAAGAGATTGGACCGACGCGGAAGTCGATGCGGTTGTTGAAGTGCAGCTTGAACGTATTAATGCGCCGTTGACTGGACTTGCTGCGCAAGCGCCTGACGCGTGCGATGAGATACAGGTGCTGCGTATGCGCCACCGTGATGGGCCAGCACAGGCGGGGGATGCCGATGCAGTCTTTATGATGATGCCGGGAATTTTGGAGGGTGCAAATGGGTTTGAGTACCTCGGTCGGCAGATGGTGTATATCGCAGAGCGCGAGCACGGTGAGCATATTGAAGTGTGGGGGGTTGATCGTCGCGCGAATTGCCTAGAAGACTTGTACGCGATGGAATTAGCCGAACAGACGAATGATACGGCAACAGCAGAACAGATTCTGTTCGACTACTATTTTTTTGACAAGCCGGTGCAAGGGCGCACGTTCGAAGGATTCTTGGAAAGCGCGCAAGTGCCGTACCTTAAAGAGTTTGGTTTGAAGTTGGCGACGGAAGATATGTTTACCATCATGACGACGCTAATGCCTAATCGAATTGATCGTCAGGCCAAGCTTTTTGTTGGTGGACACTCGTTGGGAGGCATTCATACCTCCACATTTTTGGCATGGGATAGAGATGGTGATCCGCTAACACTTGATGATGCGGGTTATGCCAATGTTGCTGGCGCGTTTGCTCTGGATTCTATTCTGACGCCACTGTCGGATATTCCGGATTACATCGCTGCGATGGTACCGTTCAATCTTGGCGAGCTGGGATTGGGGGTATTACAGCCAGGTAGCCATGTTGCCTATAACGGAGCTTTATTGGCGCTCGATTATAATATTGCGCCGCGCTATACAGCGATTCCGAATGCCTTTACCCCGCGCATCCTAGCGTTGCCGGAAGCGATTGCGCTGGTCGCAAAAGATGCGCCGAATATAGAAAGTGAAGCGTTGGCGCGCTTGCCTCATGAGCCTGATCTCGATTTTATGATCAAGGTGTTGCATACCCGTAACAGCGAGAACTTGTTGTTCGGCCCAGGATTACGTGATTTCCGTTACACCCAAGAAGCGCTCGTGGCGTTGCTATTTGATGATCAGTTCTCACCCATCGGATTTTTAGGCACTAGCTTGGGCCACCTTAACGGCGGGCCGCTGGCAGAGAAGCAAAAAATTCTGGCGTCGTTGGCAGATTTGCCATTGCTTGGCAGCTTTATTTCTGCAGCTTATAGCGGTGAGCAACAGCATATCGCTGCGTCGACCGATGATCTTTATTACTGGGTGCATTTCGATCAAATCGGGGCGGGAAGCGATAGCGACTATACCGATACGTCGGGTGAGTATGTTTTTACAACACGTGAAAACGAGATGTCAGATTTGCGCGATTTCTCACGATCTTTGTATGTGGGTGAAACCAATTTCACTGAGTGGTACTTCCCAACGAGAATCGTGCTGGATGTCGCGTTAGCGCTACCTTTTGAACACGCGGTCCAGTCTGGTTTTCCGGTCATTCATCGCGACGCTATTGAGTCGGTCCCACGGATTGAGTTGATAGGCGGCGATGGAGTGATTCGTCCGCTAATTGATAACGGCACTATTGCGCCTACCAGTGCTGATCGGAGAATTTTGCCGGGATTTAATCATCTAGATCCTATGTTCGCCAGCGCTAATTCATCTAGCTATTTTGATAATCCAGTGATTCCTGCGTTGTTGCAGTTTGCGCGTGATCACAAAGCGCCGTAATGCAGTGGCTATGTGTTGTTTATGTTATCTAAATCAGCATAAAAATATTAATAACAAGAGCTATTACTGACTCTTAATAAGGAGATTTAGCATGATAGTAGAATCGAAATCATCCGAAATGTTTATTCAGAATGCTTCTAAGGACGGATCACAGGACGTGTTTTTTCGAACAGATCGGATTGGAGGTTCGAATTCGTTTGTGATGACGGTGAAGACCATGGGCGCGGCTATTGCCTTGATGTTGACGTTGGTTTACTCACAGAGCGCTAAGGCAAACATACCGTTTATTGATGATCAGCCTAGCGCAGACGCAAACTGTCCGATCTTGGTTCCTGAGTCGACAGAAAATTCGGATGGCAGCATAGGCGTAAGACATTATGGTTGCGATGTGGACGGAACTAATGTTGTCTATACCGTTTCGATTCCGCCAGGTTGTGAAAGCGGTGGCTGTGGCTTGATTCTGGATAATCACGGCGCCACCATGAGCGCGGCACAACAGAACGCTGGAACTAAACTCCGTCAGTTTGGCTGGCACGCCACTGATAGAGGCGCGCAGGCAGCGTACATTGTGGTTCAGCCTAACTTAACCGATTTATTCGACACACAGAATCCATTTGATATTGCTTCTGTGGTGGGCGGTGCGTACACAAATGAGCTGTCCAATATCGTCTTCTTTATTGAGCATTTAGCCGCTGTATATCAAGTTGATAATGACCGAATGCATATGTATGGATTTTCTCGAGGAGCGTCGACCGTTTCAGCAATCTATTGCGATGTTGCGTTACGCCAACTATTTGCGAGTTATGCCGTGGGTGGCGGCGGTATTAGTTGCGCGCTGGATGCACCACTGATGATTGTGAATGGCATCAGTGACCCCGGAAAAATGCAGATGAACAATGCTCTTGAAGATGAGGTGAAAGCAATTAGTGGATATAGCAAAACCGTTATTGTAAATAATCCCAACTGGAGTACACCGAGTTATGAAATAACGTGGACTGGCATTCATCGGAAAGGAAACCATCGTCATATTCGTTTGCAGGCTGGCGCCGTTATGCTGGAAAGTATTAAGCATAGCGGTAGCTCCTATCCCGCCGCAGGTCATTGCCATGCAAATAGCGATTACAATGGCTGGCTGACGTGCTACGCGAACATGGAGACAGGCGCCAAATTATTGGATTTCTTTATTCAGAATCCGCGTTAATTCAAGGCTAAGTATAAGTTTGCCGCGCGCATGAACTTTACAGCCCAGCATCTGCTGGGCTTTTTTTCGAGCGTATATTTCTGTATGGCTATTGTTACTTTCTAATATGGAGCTGTTCGTTTGCAAGCAAGCTCATATAAGGAGCTGGTTTGGTGGGTGCATGCTACAGACGAGCGGATCGTTTAGAATGCTGACCCTATGACAACTCCTATCCTGAAATGCCCCAGTTGTGATCTGCCGTTACAGTTAAGCGCTAACAGCTGGCTTTGTGAGCATGGCCATCAATTTGATCGGGCTAAGCGTGGCTACACCAATTTACTGTTGGCCCAACATCGTCGATCGCGCTCGCCGGGTGATGACAAGGCCATGGTGCAATGCCGGACCGCGTTTCTTGAACGGGGCCGTTATCAACCTTTGATCGATGCATTACTGGAAGAGCTGCCAGTAGGGGATGCGTCGTGGGCGGATATTGGTTGCGGTGAAGGATGGTATACCGCACAAATAGCTCAGCGAATGGGCGCGTTTAGTGGCGTTGGTGTGGATATTTCAAAGTTTGCAATTGATGCCGCGGCGCGCAGAGATAAGCAGATAACGTGGCTGGTCGCTAGCGGCGCACGACTGCCGCTGTTCGATAACAGTCTGCAGTACGCCTTGGTGATGTTTACCTATTTATTCATCGACGATTTAGCGCGTGTGCTCAAGCCTGGCGGTGAAGTCTGGGTTGTCGGTACTGGCGAGCGTCATTTAATGCCGTTGCGTGAGGCGCTTTATGAAGAGGTTCGGATGAATGAATTCGATGCTGGAAAATTCTTCGATGAGCGCTTCGAGCGAATAAGCCATAGTACCTTAGAGTGCGAGTGGGTTCCCGAGTCGGAACAAGAGCTGCGCGACCTGTTGACCATGACGCCCCACCACTGGCGCGCACGCCCTGAGGCGAAGGCGGGCATTGGCAAATTAGTTGGGCAACCCATGAACGGAGATTTCGTGATTGAGCGCTGGCGTCGCCGAGACAAGGATAGCCAAATCAATAAAGTTGATGGAGTCGGCCACGACTAAAGTATTTTATCATTTACCGAATTTCGCGAAGAAAGTTGCCGCCGGAATTCAGTTGGTGCCATGCCGGTAAGTTGGCGGAACCAGCGCGTAAACGAGTTGTGCTCGTCGAATCCAGCGTGCTCGGCCACTTGTTGCACCGTTAAGTTGGAGTCACGCAGTAGCATGCGTGCGCGTTCCAATCTCATTTCATCCAGCATCTCTCGATAGCCAGTATTCGCTTCGCGCAATTTTCGATGCAGAGTGCGGCTACTCATATTCAGAGTTGCCGCCAGATTTTCTCTAGAGGCTTTGCCGTGATGCATTAACTGGTGCAAGCGAGAGCGCGCCAAATCCGTTAACGAGTCGGTACGGCTGCGCTCCTCAATGACCTGTTGCGCGTGGACTTGCAGGATTTCGTGCAATTGCGGGTCGGCGCCGGGTAGCGGGAGATCAAGGATGCTGGCTGGTAGCACCATGCGGTGCTGGGGTTGGTTGAAATAAACGGGGCAGCCGAAGGTATCGACATAACGTTGGACGAGCGCTGGATCTTCCGGCGCGGGATGGGAAAAATGGACGGCTCGGATTAACTCCATGCCCGGTCTGGCAGCGGCCTGGATGGCCCACAAATAAACGCAAAGAATAAAGTCGGTGACATGGCTGTGCACATAAGCGTCGGTAAAGTGGCAATCCCAGAGTAGGTGGGCTTCGCCAGGTTCGTGGCGTAGTCGTGTGGCGCCAACGTTGCCGAGCAGTGGTTCGGCTTGGGTCATGGTCTGCAGGACTGAGCCAACGGTGCTAGAGGTCTGTACGAGATAGCCGATGAGTCCAAATATGGCGCCGATCTGGGCGCGGGCGGCATAGAGTCCAGGTAGAGGGTCGGGCAGCAAGCGTAAGCCGATGGCGAGCAGGCGCTCGAATTCCGGCCCGGACATAAAGGCAGGCTCTCCGTGTAGCGGTTCGATGACAATGGCATGTCGAGCCAGCACGCCATCAATGGGCAGGCCCTGCTCGCGCGTGAAGGATAGAAGCTGGCGCACCAGATCAATAGAGACCTTGTAGCTAGGAATAGTGCTTGTGATAGCAGTGCTCACGTAAGAATTCCGTTTTGTTCTTCAGCTTCTCAATCTACGAAAAACATACTGAATATGCCAGATGTTGTCCTAATCAGGTCAGCGGCCTGTCTCTTTTTGGTGTAGAGCGGATGGTCGTTTCGTAATCAATATGTTCCTTAGCGCTGGGCCGAGGTTATTCGGCTCTGAGACTGATAAGTAAAATAACAATTCCCTGTGAGGACACCGTCATGAAAAAAGGACTCCAACACGTCGTAATGGCTGGGCTATTGCTGGCATTAGCATCTCCATCGTTTGCATGGTTCAAATTCTTTTCCGATTCCAGTTACGCTAAGACCCGCTACCCTATTGTTCTTGCCCACGGCATGGCGGGCTTCGATAAAATCGGCCTGCTGGATTATTGGTATGGGATTCCAGATGACCTAGGCTCTCGTGGCGCAAAGGTATATCTGACTCAGGTTTCGTCATTCCAATCATCGGAGGTACGTGGCGAGCAATTGCTGGCGCAGGTGCAGGATATCTTGGCGATTACCGGTGCCAGTAAGGTCAATTTGATCGGCCATAGTCACGGCAATCAGTCGATTCGTTATGTTGCTGCGGCGTTGCCGGGCCGTGTTGCATCGGTAACGTCTGTCGGTGGCCCGACCAAAGGCTCGCCGGTTGCAGATTTGATCGAGGACGCCTCTTTGGCTGTAGGTGACGACATAACCCAAGGCATCGGATCTATTGTCGACGGCTTTGGGGCGTTGATCGGTCTGGCGGCAGGTGAAGAGTTACCGCAGGATATACTGGGCGGTCTGGCGTCTCTGACGACAGCTGGCGCGGCGGATTTTAATGCGCGTTTTCCCGCCGGAGTACCAACCAGTGCTTGTGGGGAGGGGGCTCACGTAGTGGATAATATCCGTTTTTATTCATGGGGCGGAACAGGGCAAGTGACCAACTTGCTTGATCCGGTTGATCTGCCCATTCTGGCAAATTCTGCGTCCTTTATCGGTACAGAAGATAATCAAAATGACGGTTTTGTCGGCCGCTGCAGTAATCACTTAGGCAAGGTGATTCGCGATAACTACAACATGAACCATCTCGATGAAGTGAATCAGGTTATCGGCCTGACCGCTTTATTCGAGACCAATCCTGTGGTGGTTTTCCGCAGCCATGCAAATCGTCTGAAGAAAGCAGGGCTCTAATCAGAAAGTAGGGCTTTGATTAAAAGCAGCAGAGTTCAATAAACAGCCTTGCTGTAACAGTAAAATGTGCTGATAGCCGGTGGAGCTGACTTTTTAACGTTCGCTCTATCGGCTTCTGCATTTTGAAGAGCCGATGCGCCTGATCGCCTTGTAAGAGGCTCCTCGTACCGTCAGTCCGTTCTCCTGTCCGCGGCCTGTTGCTGGTTGCAGTGAGGTTATCAGCTGCTTTCCTTTGTAAAATCTCTCAAATTAAAAGGCGATATCACGGCGACTTCACGCTGCTGCGGTGAAAGTGTCACCCAGTACACATTCACTTGTCTTCGATGTGCCGCTATTTCAGCGATATGAAGGCTAGCAGTGGGAGCGCCAACGGTGTCTTTGCGTCAAATTACAGTCTCATTGCTGGTCTTGATGACCGCATTTCTCCTATCACCAGCGACGATAGCCGCGGATATCACCGTATACGCTACGGGTGAACGGGGAGTGCCGCTGGCTCATGCCATTGTCAGCCTGAGTGGTCCCGATTCGTTAACGCCGATGCAGACGGATCGCCCCGAGATGGCTCAGATTCGAACGCAGTTTGAGCCGCACGTGTTGGTTGTACGGCGTGACAGCAGCGTTGCCTTTCCAAACCTCGATAGCACGCGCCATCAAGTGTATTCGTTCTCTCGGGTGAAGCGCTTTGTGACACGCCTTTATGCCGGCAGAGAAGCGGAGCCCGTTGAGTTCGAGCGGGTTGGCTTAGTGCCCATTGGCTGCCATATCCACGACCGCATGCAGGCATTTATTTACGTCACCGATGCGCCGATGTTTGGCATAACGGACGCTGCGGGGAAAGTCATCTTTAAAGACTTGCCGGTGGGTGATTATGAGATTGAAGCGCTACACCCATGGCAGAAAAAAGCTACCTCACAGAAGCGTTCGGTGCGGCTGATCATTCGCGAGCGGGGAGCGACAGAACGAATTAATCTAGGTGAGATCGGTCCCGATCCTCGGGTGTCACAACGTCCTGTTTCCAATCCGTTGATTAGGAGTAATCCCTTTGCGCGTTAAATTTTCTCGAGCGTTATTTCTGTCGATAAGTCTTATATTACTTGTGTTACTCAGTGTTGGTGCAATGCTGGCGCGAGAAATTATTGGCGAAACCGTCAATCAAAATGCACGTCAAAACGTCATTCAAACGTCTGAATATTTTCGTCAACAGATTGGTGTGCGCGCTGGAGAATTAGCCAATGCGGTGACGGTGCTGGTGGAGGATTTTGGTTTTCAAGATGCCGTTGCCAGTAACGATTACGACACGATCGTTTCTGCGCTGGAAAATCAGGTTGCTCGGATTGGTGCGGATCACGCTGTCGTTCGACTTACTGATGGGCGAGCGGTGGCAGCCGGAGGACAGGCACCTGCTTCAATGACGCCACAAACGTCCGATAGAGTAGAAACGGATATTGTCGTTCAAGCAATTGATGGTTCCGCCCACCTAGTGATTAGCACTCCTGTAGGCAACCCCATGCCGGTTGGCCGTATCGCGTTATCGTTCAACATGGGCGAGCAGTTTCTGGCGCAAATGAAATCGTTAGTCGGCGGCGACGTGACATTCTTAGTTCGCACGACGGGGTCTGATGACGTTCTTATGTCGACGGCTGTGTTGCCTGAATCGTCATCCGCAATTAATAGCTATCGTAAAAGCTTGTTATCGATTTCAGAAGAGCGCCCAGAAGTTATTTACCTGAACAATGTGGCGCTAATGTCCATTCCATTGACCATGGGCGGTAGCGAGGGCGTACAGGTATTTATTCACACTGCTATGTCTGCTGAAGCAGATCCATTTCGAACGTTATCGATTCGTTTGGGTATCTTAGTGATCGGCGGTTTTGTTCTGGTGCTTGTTCTATCGTCTTGGCTATCTCGTCGGGTAACCCGTCCTTTGCGTGATATCGGCGGGTTGGCGAAACGTATTGCCGGGGGCGACTATCACGTTAAGTTCCCAGTGCAATCTTTCACAGAATTCTCTCAGCTAGGTGAAGCGTTCGACAATATGCAGGGCGCTATATCTGACCGTGAAAAGAATATTCATGATCAGGCTCGTTGTGACGTTCTGACGAAATTGCCGAATAGATTGGCGGTAGTAGAATGCATTGATCTGCTGTTAAAGAAAAACAGCGCTAGACCGTTCGCATTGATAGCTGTTGATATCTACCGCTTGCGCGAAATCAATGATTCGTTGGGAGCAGAGGCAGGCGATGAAGTGTTGTGTTGGTTGGGCCGAACGTTACAGTCACTCGCGCAGCGAGATGCAACGGTGTGCCGTCTAGCGTCGGATGACTTTTTGTTAGTGCTTCCAAGAGCGAATGAAACAGATGCGTTGGCGTTGGCCGCTAAGTTGTTAAAGTCAACACGAGAACCGATTCAGTTAAGTGGCGATGTGAAGGCGTTGATTAAACTCCATGTCGGTCTTTCGCTTGCGCCGGATCATGGCAAAGAAGCGGACATTCTGATTCAGCGTGCAGAGCAATCAATGTATCGGGCACGTGAGCAGCAGGGTGAAGTACAAGTCTATGACTCCGGTATCGATGCGCGCCGTCGTCGTCGCATTGAGTTAACGCGTGATCTGCGTGAAGCCATTTCGAACAATCAATTATCGGTACTGTTTCAGCCAAAAATTGACTTTAGTAAGCCGGAAGAGGTGTTAGTTGAAGTGTTGCCACGCTGGGAACATCCAACGTACGGCGAAATTCCGCTGCAAGAGTTTATTCCGTTGGCAGAAAGTAGTGGCTTGATGTCAGAGGTGAATAGCTGGCTGCTTGAGCAAAGCTGTTCTGTGCATGGCGAGTGGTTTAGTAAAAAAGTTGTCGTTCCCATGAGCCTGAATATCTTCGCACAAGATTTAGATGATCCTTCGTTTGTAACTAGGCTGATCGACACAAGTCGACGTCATGCCATACATAAGTCGTTGCTCTGCCTTCAGATTAGCGAATCCCTTGCCAATGACTCTTTGGCTGTCGCGAAGGAAGTGATCGGACGATTGAGACGACAGCAGGTGAAAGTATCGATTAGTCAGTTTGGGGCGGGTAAAGCGTCATTGGCGTTGCTACGTGAGTTGGAAGTCGATGAAATCAGCATTGATCGTAGTTTCGTGGAAGGGTTGTTAAGAGGTAAGGCAGACAAAGCGATTGCAGAATCGATTGTTGCACTGGGGCATCGATTAGGCGTCCGCGTTTTTGCCGATGGTGTGGAATCGCGTGAGATGTTGAAAATTTTACGTGCCATGGAAGTGGATGGAATTCAGGGGCAGTGTTTGTCACGGCCCCTATCGAAATTGCAGTTTGAAGCGTGGCGCGAATCGTGGCTTTCTGGAAAGAGGAGAAGTGGACAATGATATTTCGTTGGATGGGGATTTGTATTCTTGGGGTACTTTCGGCGAATGCTTTCGCCGCAGGGAAACTGGCTACAGGCAACGGCCGAATTCTGGCGACAGGTGCGGTAACGACTATTGACGGTACGGCCGGTGGGGGCATCGTGCCGATGGCGATACTGGCGGGTTATGGTACCAATGAGCAACATGGCGGTGTTGTCAGCGCGAGTCGTCTTAACACCGATGATTTTGCGTTAAATGGCTTTGCTGCAGCATGGTCTTGGCATAACCGTGTGGAGTTTTCTGTCGCGCGTCAGACCTTGGATGCCGGAATATTCAAAATTCCTGATGTGGAAGAGCTTCGCACTAATAATTACGGCGTGAAGGCGCGTCTTTTTGGTGACGTTCTTTATACCACTGTCCCACAGGTTTCTATCGGGGCAATGTATCGCGAGTCGATCAATCGCGACATTGCTGCGTTAGGTGGGGCAACCGTGCCGGAAGCATTAGGTGCAAAAAGTAATTATGGCACTGATTATTATCTCGCGGCGACGAAGGTCTTTATCGGTGGTCCATTTGGGCGGAATTGGTTGGTGAATGGTGTTGTTCGATCCACTAGAGCAAACCAAGGTGGTTTGCTTGGTTTTGGTGGTGATCTTGACGAAGAACGCAGCACCGTGGCAGAAGGATCGATCGGTGTGTTTCTCAATAAGCATTGGTTAATTGGTGGTGAGTATCGTGAGCAACCGGAAAATCTCACTTTTCTTCATCAAGACGATTGGAAAGATCTTTTTATCGCCTGGTTCCCCAATAAGCAATGGAGTATTACCGCTGCGCTGGTTGATCTCGGTGAAGTAAGCACTGCCGCAGTGCCTTACGAAAATGACGACCGCGATCAGCGCGGGGCCTACTTGTCTATTACAGGAGCATTTTAATGAAACAGGTAATTGGGATGGTTATGTTGGTGCTCGCGATAACGGGGTGCCAAACGCGTCCACAGAGCGCTTTATTTGATGATTTGGGTGGTATGACTGGCATTGAAAATATCGTTGATGGTTTTCTTGTCCGCCTCGGCAGTGACCCACGCATTGCCGCCCATTTTATCGATGTTGACCCAGTACGATTCCGCGAAAAGCTTATCGAACAGTTTTGCGCCGAGTCTGGCGGCGGATGTGAATACACAGGTGATTCGATGAAGGATTCCCACGCTGGCATGAATGTCACCCATACGGATTTCAACGCCCTAGTTGAAGACCTGATCGCTGCGATGGAAGCCGAAGATGTGTCGGTGTCCGCGCAGAACCGGCTGCTGAAACGACTGGCACCGATGAGCAAAGATATTATCGAATAGCAATAAGCGTTAAAGAGAGCAATAAAAAGCCGGTGTTCGCGTAGTGCGACACCGGCTTTTTATGTTTCTAGGTTAAGTGCTGATATTCACGAGTTATTTTGTGTTGCAGCGCAAAAGGTTTTTCCCTTTAGGTGACGATCAGGAGGGGTTGTCGAAACGAGCCATGATTGATTTCACCGTCGGAAGTTCGGAGCGCTGCGGTGTATCTGGCGAAAAGTTTACTGGGAAACCCGCTGGCGCAGGAAGGAAGTAAATAGTGGACGTTTTTACCAGTGTTGGGTCATCTTCTGAAACTGCCTGATAGAAAGTTTTCTTTGTTTTATGGGCGTCATTATAAGTGTATTCGGTTTTGCGCGTGGGCGTGTCCTTGCCTGGTGAGAAATAGAGCGTTTTCACTAGACGGCCAAAGTCGTCATAGCGGTATTCGTCAACGCTCCCATACCCGTACTCAACTCGCTGGGGCTGACCGTCTGCGCGGTAGAAATATTGTGGCCCGGATGCCGTGTCGTCGTCAGGAGTATGCAATGTACCGTCCGCACCTGCTTTGCGTGTGGTCGACGAGGTGATCTGCCCGCGTGCATTAAAAAAGTAATTGTTTTCGGTCGGGTCGGGCACGCTGGTGTGAAGATTTGTGTCGCTGGTAATTATCAGTACGTTATTTTCGGTGTCTACGGTGCGCAGGCTATTTTCCATGTGGGTAAATGTCCAGCCATTGTAGTAGTCCGTTTGCCGTGCAATAGCCGAATCTGTGTAGCTATAGCGGATAGACTCCTTTGCAGTTTTGCAGCTGCGATAAAGTAATAGTTCTAAGGCAGCGTTGCTGCCGGCGTGGCAGACATCAATTAATATGTCGTCAAAAATGTTGGTAACCGTCATCTCGATATTCACCTCGATGGGGCGGGACTGTTCATCTAGCGTAATACGGCTTTCTTGTGTTTGCTGTAGCCAGTCTTCTCGGCTGCCGCTGTCGTAGTGTTGCATGGTTTGCGTTTCGGTAATTGTGTTGTTATGGCGCTCACGCGAAATGCTAAGTTCGAAGCCGCTTCCATAGATGGTGCTAGCGCCGTGGCAATTGTCCTCTAGGCATCGAGCCTCGCGAATTAAATGGTGGCCGGAAAGGGCTGGGCAGAACATGTTCTCGCCATCAGCCATATTGACGAGTGAAAGGGCATTTGCGCCGCTAGGAGAACGCCTTGTTGCCACAAGTGGAAGCCAGCGTTGTCTCGGTGGTGTGTCGTCCGCTGATTCATAGAGGCATTCAAGGAAGTGCGAGCTAGTGTCGTCGGTGGTGTCCCAGACGCCATCGTCGCCCGGCGTCAGGTACCGAGACTGGATATGCATAGGCTTGCTGTAATCAAAAATAACGCGCCCGCTGGTCGCGCCGGTGTCGTCATAGTATTCGACCGCAAGTGGCGCGACGGGGCGCTTCGTGACTGCGCCTTTTGATGATTCATTCTCAAATTCACAGCCGCTAACCAGCAAGCTGGTTAGGCAGATAGGCCCGATAAACGGAAGAGCAAAACGGCGCATAGGAGTCCTTGGCGGGCTATTTTATGTGACGATAGAGAGTACTGGGCTTAGCTGGAAAACCCAAGGGTGGGTTGGGGTATGAGTATGGCAAGCCTAGGGGTATAAACTCGTGTGTTCGTTATTGTGAACGTCGAGGTCCATGAGTTGGATTACTCATTTTTCAGCCACTTCCCTAGTCGCGCATACACTTCCTGATCCAACATCAACTGCACGTGATCCGTTCCGTAAAGCAATGCGCGCATCACCTAGCTGACGCGCGAGCCGTTTATGTCGACATGCCTGAAGGAGACGTGCGCGTCTTTTATTGGGCTCTTAGCGATGAGGCTGAAACCGCAAAAGGTCATCAACGCTGGGCGGTAGCATTTCAGGGAACAACGCAATAGGTGTAAACAGCGCGGGCCAGGTTTCTTCGCTGGAAGCGAATTCAACGACAATGCGTGTCTGCAGCACATAGCCATCATCCGGGTCTTCAAAGCGGTTCTGCACGGTGATCTGCGCTGGCGAGCCATGCCGATAGGAGACCAGCGTGCGCCGTGCGGGGATGTCAGACTGATTATCAAAAACGTCTACCTGCTTTAATTTCCCATTCGGGTAGTAATCGTACGTCTGCTGTTTCTGCCCAGCAAAGCGTGTTTCGGAGAGCCTGCCATTGTCATCATAGTGGTAGGTATCGAAGGAAATATGCAGGTCGTCTACTGTGTCCCAAATACGGTCATCACCGTAGGAACTCGACACCGTCGCTGTAACCTGCTCCGACTCATTGAAAGGATACGACTTATAACCCGTTCCGGAGGTCGGACCTGCATCGACGGTGCCGGGATGGACAATCACGCTGCGGGCTAAGCGTGTGGCGGTGGAGGTATATATGCCTGCGGGGTTTGAGCCGTTGTAGCGCTGCTGGTCCCGTTCGACGCTATCGCCTAGATAGCGATAGAACAGGGTTTCGTGGGCGGACGAGCAAAATCTTAGAAGCATAAAGTGTATGTCAAGGGTCTCCCCGTCCACACAGTACTCATCCAACAGTGCAGTCCACGGGCTGTCAGCAACTAGGTCAATGCTTATGGGTCGCTGCTCGGCATCATAGAGTACGGTAGTGGTCTGTGTGTGATCGACGACGATTGGCAAGTCTGGTTCCGGCACAACGGAGCTGTCCTCGCCAGACCATTCGTACTCGATCAACTCTTTTGCCTCCGCAACGGTGCGGTCCAAGCCCAAAAATTCATAGTCGATCACCTCTGTTGCTGTCCCGCCAAAATGCTCAAGCTCGGCGTTGATGAGGTAACTGTAACTATCGCCCAGAGCTGGCGTGAACAGGCTGCCTACATAACCGGACTCTTGCAGTAGTCGACGTCCGCTGCGTACCGGGCATTTGATCATCTGCCCGTCGTAGTAAGGAAGACCCAGCTGGGCTAGCGCTACAGCACCGAGAGGTGAGCGCGCCATACCGAGAAAATACAGATCGGGATAGCGCAGCAACGGGGTCGGCGCCGACATATACAGGCAGTCAAGAAATGGATGCGAAGTGTCGTCTTCGGTATCCCAGAGCATGTCTGCGCCGATGGCGTGCAGCTGCGCGTTAATAGTGAGCTCGTCGGGGTATTGGAACTGCATACGCGACACCAGTGCGCCGTCCGTATTAAAAAATTCAGCTTGCTTGGGGGCGCTGGGTATCGTGCGTTCAACGGGATTGCTGCTGGACGAGGAGCCACCACCACAGCCGGTCACGAGTACGGCGACTAGACAGATTAGGTTGTAGCGGAGGAGCATCTTCATAGGGGTGTCCAAGTGAGGCGAGGCTGTATGGTGGCGTCTTGAGCTCACAGTCTAAAGTGGTGGCATTTTAATGCCGCCGCATGCTTTTGAGTCAGCGTCACCGTTCATCGATTTATGTGGAAATATAGTAGCAGGCTCGGCGCATGTCCTAAGCTCTATTTTTAAGAGAACTACTGGCAGGGCGCAATAAAGTCGACATGGTAATGCTCGTCATGCCGCACCCAAGGTTTGCTTACAGAAAATCGTAATAGTGTAGGGAGTTTCTTGCCGGTAGCGGTTGCCATCAGTCTCGGCTGGTAAGTGTTATCGAAAATTGCCACACGTATACCCACGCCATTTTTTTCCGCCGTGCGCCTGAGTGCAAGCAAATGTTCGGCCATGGCATCGAAGTCGATACGCAACTCGCCAAATCTGGCGTCCTGATCAAACTCAATGTTATAGCCCAATTTATTGGTGATTCCGATTGGCAGTGCTACTGATTCGTTTCTCTTATTTAGAACCGGAACAAAAAAATCGACCGACAATCCGTTCTGATGTGTCTTGTGCGGACGGAACCGTCCGCCCGTTTCTAAACCTGTTTCGCCATAAATATAGAGCTTACCCGGCGCCGTGGTTTTGAGTGTTTTATAAGCGTCAACAATGACGTCGTACACTTTACTATGAACGTAGGTTCTTCCGGCTTGCACACCAAGCGAGCTATAAGCCTTAAAGTTTTCACCGTGTGAAGGAAGTTTTTTGCCGTGTTCTAGTGAGCCATTTGCATAGTTGCCGTGGCAGATACTTGCGGTCTGCGGCTCGGTTTCCGCCGCGCAAGCCGAGGCGAAACTAAGAGTAAGAATTAGTACGGCTGCGAGGCGCTTATTATTTATTTTCGATTCTCCGTGCGCCATCATTCGGAAATGACGCCGTATTTTTCGGGCTCGACTGTTTGATTCAGCACCTGTCGATCAAGCGAATATTGATGCCAGCCAATGGCAACAATGATGGCCTCAATCAGTATTGACCAGTGCAGAAAAAAGTTCAGCCACCATGGCGTGACGAATCGCGGCACCTCTGTGAGAGACCAGCTCTCGGAGGAAAACGGCGCTAGCCAGCGAATGCCGCCCGCGACGCTGTCGAGCACCAGATGCAGTAAACCGCCGCAGGCGAAAACCAGAAGCGCTTTAGCCGCGTGCCGTTGCCTTTCAGCGCCTCTGGTGTTTTATAGTTGTGACGCTTACGTGGTCGAGAGTTAAGTTTGTTGGCAATCGCATCACATTGCTGCCTCTTTCCCAGAAGTGATCCCTAGGTGAGCCGGCGGCGTCGGTGCGCGTGCCGGCTTTCATTTCCTTAGCCTCCTGCGCGGCGCGCCGCCCCAGTTCCGGGGGATCGGGAAGCCGGCGTAGTGGGCAATGACCGGGACCAAGCGTTTGCTGGACAGGAACTTCACCATCCACACCAGGTAGTGATCAATCTTGTATTTGACGTCGTCGATGGTTTGTTCGGCGGCCTAGATGGCTTTTGAATGGGGCTCTGAAGCGCTGGTAGATGTCCTGGATCAGCTGCGTGAATACCTACCGTATCGAGAATGCCGTGCAGGGCATCGGCGCGATATACGGGTCGAGCCGACTAGTGAAAAGAGGCGGTTCGAGGTTCATGAGGACGTCCTGGTGGTTGTGGTTGTTGATGGGCGCATTCGTGCGGGCGAGAACTGGCCGCAGCCATGCCATGGTCCGCCGAACTAGCACGTCAACAAGGTTCTGATCGCTACCGACGTGGCACCGGCGCGGTTATCCACGTCGATCTTCGGAAACAGCTGCTCCAGGTGCTTGTTCACCGTGCGTGGGCTTAGGTGCAGGATGTCGGCAATCTGTTTGTTGCTCTTGCCTTGGGCCACCCAGAGTAGCACTTCGGCTTCGCGTTTGGTGACGTCCAGTGCGGCTTCCAGTTTGGTGGCATCGAATACTGTGGCGGACTGCTCCATCTTGAACAGGATGTGCTGGGCAGGGTCCACCTTGAAGAAACTGATGTTGAGGGTGCGCTTGCCGAACTGCGCTTCCAGCGGTGCCGGGTTGTTGTCCTGGTAGTGGGCCAGAATGGTGTGCAGCAGGGCGTCGGGCTGCTCGTGCAGATCGAGGATCTGGCGTGCGCCGGGGGTGGCCCATTGCAGGTGGGCGTCGCGGTTCAGGGCAAAAAGAAACTGCTGCGCCTTGTCCAGCGCCTCGTAGGCATCGCCGAGCATATTGGCATGCAGCAGATGGGTGCGGATGCGTGCAATTAGCTCGTCGGGGTGGATCGGTTTGCTGACATAGTCGCTGCTGCCACACTTGAACGCCTTGACGATGTTCTCGCTGTCGGTGAGCCCGGTCATGAAGATAACCGGCGTGAATGGCAGTTTCTCGCGCATGCGCTGGCAGCATTCGAAGCCGTCCATTTGCGGCATCAGCGCATCCATGAGAATAACGTCCGGAGTCATCTGCTCGGTAATGTTCAGTGCTTGCTCGCCACTGAGGGACATCAGCACCGTGTATCCCGCTTCATCGAGCGCCGTGTTGATCATACCTAGGGAGTCGGGCGAGTCGTCCACCACCAGGACAATGGGTTTGTTGGCGCTCATTTGTGTTGGTCCAGAAAGTGCGTCAGTTCAGAGAACTGGAAGCTGCTGCAGTACTGGTTGACCTTCTGCCGGAACGCATCGAAGCGTGCGTCCAGGCCAGCCAGCAGTGTCTTTATGTCATTGAAGTTGCCGGTCTGCGCATGCCAGCGCAGCTGCTCCATGGTGTCGTCATCGGGGAATTCCACCGCCTCCTGGGACGTGCTGGTGCCGACTGTGGCATCACCGAGGTGAATCCATTCGATATCCAGCAGGCTGGCGATCTTCTCCAGCAGCTGGTCGAGCTGTACCGGCTTGGTAACATAGGCGTCGTAGAGTACCGAGCGCATCTGTTCTTCCTGCATCTCCATGGCGTTGCCGGACGCCATCATGATCTGCGTGCCCGAGTGTCGCTCGCGCAGCTCGCTGGCCAGTTGCCAGCCGTCCACCTCGGGCATGCGAATGTCCAGGATAAACAGGTCCAGCGGGCATTCGTCCGCGATGGCCCGCGCTGTGGTGGCGTCCGGTGCTTCCATCATGGTGAAGCCCAGTGGTGTGAGCAGGTCCATCAGCAGGCGCCGGTGGTCCATCTCATCATCCACAACTAGGATGATCTTGCGCTGGCCCATGTAGCCGGTGACCAGCTTCGGTACCGGGTGTTCCTGGGCACTGTCGGCCAGCGCCACGGCGGGGAGCATCAGCGTCAGCGTCATGCGCGTACCGACCGATGGGGTACTTTCAAACGACAGGTCGCCACCCATCAGCTCGGTGATCAGTTTGCTCAGCGCCAGCCCCAGGCCGGTGCCGGGGATGGTTTCGGTGTGGCTGTTACGGATGCGCTCGAATGGCGCGAAGATCTTGTGCGCATCACTGTCGGCAATACCGATGCCGGTGTCTTCCACCACGAAGCGGGCTACCTGGTTTCGGTAGCTCACCGACAACCGGACCTTGCCCTGAGGGGTGAATTTGATGGCATTGGAGAGCAGGTTGATCAGCACCTGGCGAATGCGCTTGGCGTCGCCCTTGATGTATTTGGGCAGGGTTTTCAGGCCGGCATGCTCGAAGTCCAGGCGCTTCTTGTGCGCCTGTAACTCGAACATCTTGCAGATCTGGTTCACCAGCGCATGGATGTTCAGGGTTTCGTTATGCAGGTACTCGAGCCGCTTGGCCTCGATCTTGGAGATCTCGAGCAGCCCCTCGATGACATCCGTGAGGTGCTCGGAGCTGCGCGAGATCACCGCGGCAATGTCACGGGTCTTTTCATTCAGGTCGTTGTTGCCCTGCAGGATCTGGGCGTAACCAAAGATGGTGTTCAGTGGCGTGCGCAGCTCATGGCTGACCCCGGACAGGTAGCGCGTCTTGTAGATATTGGCCAGGTCTGCCTGTTGCTTGGCGAGGGCCAACTGGCTGGAGGTCTGGTGGTGGTGCCTGACTTCCTGCTGCAACAGCCCGGTCTGGTGCTGCAGTTCCACCAGCGCTTTCTTGCGGGTGTTGTCCGCCAGTACGTAGAGCCACACCAGCACGCCGGCGACAATCAGGAACAGGAAGAACACCTGGAAAAATACCGTCTCTGCCGCAGTGGAGAGCTCCGGCGAATTGATGTTCAGGGTATAGGCCGAGATGCTCAGCAGCCCGGCAATGAGCACGCTGATGATGGAGAAGATAAACAGGAAGTGGCCCACCCTGGATTGCAGTTTTGTCACTATGCGCTGCGGGAGCAGGGCGGAAAGGAACTGGTTGACCTGTGACTTTACGTCTGCGGCCGGCCGACAGACATCCTCACACAGGGATTCCAGCGAGCAGCACAGTGAGCAGATGCCGCCGCCGTAATAGGGGCAGAACAGCATGTCTTCCTGGTCATAGATGCCCAGGCACACCTTGCATTCGCAGCGGGCATCGCCATCGGCGCTGGTGTCATGGCAGGCAATGCGGCTGTCATCCAGCGCCGGGTTGGACACCAGGTAATAGTGCCCGCCAGTATACCAGGCAATCAGCGGCGCAGTAATAAAGGGCAGGAAAAACGCCATGAAGGGCGACAGCGCCTTGGCGGTGGGCCCGAACACACCCAGCTCCGAGACGATGCCCACCACGGATGCCAGCAGCATGGAAAAGAAGCCGACCGGATTGATGTCAAACAGCTTGCCGCGCTTAAAGTCGATCTTTTTCGGACGCAGGCCCAGCGGCAGGTTGATGGCGAGATCGGCGGTGACAGCGCCGAACCAGGATAGCACCAGCGCCGAGAAGGTAATCAGGATCTCCTCGAACGCCTTGTACAGGCCCACCTCCATCAGCAAGAAGGCAATGGAGACGTTGAAGAACACCCAGACGATCCGGCCGGGGTGGTTGTTGGTCAGCCGTGAGAAAAAATTGGACCAAGCAATGGAGCCGGCATAGGCGTTGGTGACGTTGATCTTGAGCTGCGAAATGATCACAAACGCGGCGGCGATGATAATGGCGGCCTGGCTGTTGCCGAGGAAGTACTCGAACACGATCAGGTACATGTGGGTGGGGTCGTCGGCGACGCTGATGTCGGTGCCGTATTGCAGCGCCAGTACCGCCAGAAACGAACCAGCCAGCAACTTGAGCATGCCCACCAGCACCCAGCCCGGCCCGGACAGCACAAGGGCGGCCCACCAGGCGGGCGTGTTCTCGCGCTCGCGCGGCAGAAAGCGCAGGTAATCCACCTGTTCGCCGTTCTGGGCAATTAGCGGGAAGATCACCGCCGCTGCTGCACCAAACAGGTAAAGGTCAAAGCCACTGCTGGTCTGGGCGCTGCCGACAAAGCCGGTCCAGGCGGGCAGGGTGTCCGTGTGGGCAAGCACCACCAGCGTCAGCGGCACGATCTGCAGCAGTGCCCACACCGGCTGGGTGATCAGCTGGAAAAACGAAATACGGGTAATGCCGTGGGTTACCAGCGGGATCACCACCAGTGCACTGAGCATGTGCGAGAGAAACTGTGGCCAGCCAAACAGCATCTGCAAGGCGCTGGACATGATCGCCGCTTCCAGCGCAAAGAAGATGAAGGTAAAGGAGGCATACACCAGTGACGAGACGGTGGAGCCGATGTAACCGAAACCGGCACCGCGGGTCAGCAGGTCGATGTCCACACCGGTGCGCGCGGCGTGATAGCAGACCGGAATGCCGCTGAGAAAGATGATGGTGGATACCGTGACGATGGCCCAGACGGCATTGGTAAAGCCGTAGCTCAGGGTAATGGCACCGCCGATGGCTTCCAGCGCGAGGAAAGAGACGATCCCCAGTGCCGTGTTGGCAATGCGCTTGATCGACCAGCGACGGGCGTGCTTCGCGGTGAAACGCAACGCAAAGTCTTCCAGCGTTTCGTTGGCAACCCACTGATTATATTGGCGATGCGCCTCATCGACCTGGTGCTCTGCCGGGAAGTGTCTGTCCATAGGGATCCAGCCTGCAATATCCGGGCCTGAAGCCTCGGGGCAGCAATGATGAGGCAGCGCCAGCAAAACCCCATACGTCATATGACGTATACGGAATGGCAGATTGACGAATTGTTTACGTGACTGCCCATGACAAGAATGGCACCCGTCAACGTCTTTCCGCTGACAGGCTGGCCCGGCAAGAAATGAAGAAGGGACAGTGACACCGCGACAGCCGGGTCCGGTTTCAGGCGGAATTCATGACGCGAACGAGCGTTTGCCAACGGTTACCTAGGGGGTACCTCAACCATGAAAGCTCATCGAAACAAACTGTCTCTGGCGGTTGCGCTGATCGCCGCCTCATCCATGGCCCAGGCGGAAATCGAGCTGACCGAAAAGCTCAGCCTGTCAGGCTTTATTGATATGTCTTCTACCTATGTGGAGTCCGAGATTGATAGCCCGGCTGCGCTGGCAGTGGACAGCAAGGAAAGCGAGACGTCTTCCGGTCTCGACCAGTTCGAGCTGAACTTCCTGTACAGCTTTGACGACAAGCTCTCCGCTGTTGTGGATCTGGAACATCAGGATGATGGCCGCACCGTGGTTGATGATAACGGCGATACCGTGGCTATCGGTGAGGAAACCGACATCGAACAGGCCTACTTCTCCTATGCCGTAACGGACAGCTTCAGCGTCAAGGGCGGTCGTTTCCTCAGCTACGCCGGCTGGGAGACAGAAGACCCCACCGGGCTGTTCCAGTATTCCGGTGCCGGTTATGCCGGTTACTTCTACGGCGGTTACCAGCAGGGCATGTCCGCCCTGTACAGCGCGGACATGTTCGCTGTTGCGGTTTCCGTCGTGAATGATCTCGGTGATCTGGAGGGCGAATTCCGCGACAGCAAGAAGCCTGCCGTGGAAACCATGCTGGCCTTCATGCCCACCGATACCTGGACCACCAAGGTGTTCTATTCCACCGATGAAAACGAGGGCCTGGGCCCGAACGACGAAGACATCACCTTGATCAATGCTTGGACCAGCTTCGCCATCGGCGACCTGCTGCTCGCTGGTGAATACAACAAGTCGGAAAACAACCCGGTATATGCCACTGCTCCGGGTGACGAGGCCAGCGGTTACCTGCTGATGGCCAACTACGCCTTTGGCAAGGCCGGCCTCACCGTGCGTTATCACGACTGGACGCTTGAAGACAAAAGCGGTGTGGCCTTCGAGGAAGTCAGCGGTATCACGGTGGCGCCGAGCTACGCGCTTACCGACAACCTGCTGATCGTGGCCGAGTTCCGCACCGACGATATCGAGTATCTAGATGCCGTCGACGGACAGGTGGAAGCCACCTCGAATTCCTACGCACTAGAGGCCCTAGTCACCTTCTGATCAGCCCGACAATGGCGCCGCCTGCAGGACGGGGCGGCGCCAGAATCTTATCCAATCAAGGGGATATACCATGAAAAAGTCCATTTTCAAGACGCTGGCCATACCGGCCGCGCTGCTGGTTTCCAGCATGACGTTTGCCGCCGACACCATCAAGGTCGGCGTGCTGCACTCACTGTCGGGCACCATGGCGATCAGTGAAACCACCCTGAAAGACACCATGTTGATGCTCATCGAAGAGCAGAACAAGAAGGGTGGTCTGCTGGGCAAGAAGCTCGAGCCTGTGGTTGTCGACCCGGCCTCCAACTGGCCCCTGTTTGCCGAGAAAGCCCGTGAGCTGATCGAGCAGGACAAGGTGGCTGCCGTATTCGGTTGCTGGACGTCGGTATCACGTAAATCCGTGCTGCCGGTATTCGAGGAACTGAACAACATCCTGTTCTACCCGGTGCAGTATGAAGGCGAAGAGTCATCCAAGAACGTCTTCTACACCGGTGCCGCGCCGAACCAGCAGGCCATTCCTGCGGTTGATTACCTGATGAACGATGTTGGCGTGAAGCGCTGGGTGCTGGCGGGCACTGACTACGTCTACCCGCGTACCACCAATAAGATCCTCGAAGCCTACCTGAAGGCCAAGGGTGTGAAAGATGCCGACATCATGATCAATTACACTCCGTTCGGTCATTCTGACTGGCAGTCCATTGTTTCCGACATCAAGAAGTTTGGTGGCGCTGGCAAGAAGACCGCCGTGGTTTCCACCATCAATGGTGATGCCAACGTACCGTTCTACAAGGAGCTGGGTAACCAGGGCCTGTCTGCTGAAGATATCCCTGTTATAGCGTTCTCTGTCGGTGAAGAAGAGTTGTCCGGTATCGACACCGGTCCGCTGGTCGGACACCTGGCGGCCTGGAACTACTTCATGAGCGTCGACAGCAAGCAGAACAAGAAATTCATCAAGGACTGGCAGAAGTTCATCGGCTCCAAGGATCGCGTCTCCAACGACCCGATGGAAGCACACTACATTGGCTTCAACATGTGGGTGAAGGCGGTCGAGAAAGCCGGCACCACCGATCCTGAAGCGGTACAGAAAGCCATTATCGGTGTCGAAGTACCGAACCTCACGGGCGGTACCGCCAAAATGCTGGCCAACCACCACATCACCAAGCCGGTGCTGATCGGTGAGATCCAGGACAACGGTCAGTTCGACGTGGTCTGGGAAACCGATGGCCTGGTACCGGGTGATGCCTGGTCTGATCACCTGCCGGGTTCCAAGGACATCGTTGCCGACTGGACCGACAAGCTGGGCTGCGGCAACTACAACAGCAAGACCAAGAAATGCAGCGGCCAGAACTACTGATGCCGAGCTGCAATAACTGAGAAAGACGAGCTCCGCGCCCTGGCGCGGGGCTCTTTCCTGCCGGTGAGTCCGACCAGCGCTGAATCTGGCGATTCAGGTACCGGTCAAGACGGCAGGAAAGCTGCCAATCCACATGCAACTGGAGTACACATGTCAGTCTTGCGCAAGGGTCGTGCCGGCATTTATGCCGCACTGCTGCACATCGCCCTGATGCTTCTGTTCAGTCCCGTCCACTCGGCACTCATGCCCGATGAAGATATTGCGGTGCTCAAGGAAGGGTCTTACGGCGACAAGAGTGATCTGGTTATCTCACTTCCAGAGAGGCCTGGTGCGGTAAGCCTGCTGCCGGTGCTACAGGTAATGCTCGACGGAGATCTGTATCTGTCCGCAGACGAAAAGTTGTTGTCTGTCACAGATGCCCCCGCTGATCAGTACCTGATTATTGATATCGACGCGGGTACCGAATCGGTGGTCGCTGAAAAGGGCGCATTGAAGCGAGTGCGCATTAATAATTCCGTGCGTCGCATCCTGCGCCGCACCATTGCCCAGTTACAGTTGCGCTCTGACGATGTCGGCGTGCGCCTGGCTGCGGTAAAGCAGATTATCGACAAGGTCGACACCGACTCGGTGGCGATCATTCGTGAATATTTCCCCGCTGAGCAGGACGCCGATGTGCGCGACGCCATGGCCCTAGTTCTGGCCGTGGGAGACTTGCGCAGCGGTGACCCAGCCCTTGCCGAGGCCGCCATCGAGACGTTGTCCACCAGTCTGGAACCGGTAGCACTGAATACCCTGCAGGATTTTTCCGAAGACACTGACAGCACGCTGCTGGCGCGACAGGCCGAGAAAGCCATTGAAGCGATCCAAGGCAGGGTGCGTGTCTATGAAAATCTGGAGACGTTGTATTTCGGCCTCAGTTCTGGCTCCGTGCTGGTGCTTGCCGGTATCGGCCTTGCCATCACGTTCGGGGTGATGGGCGTGATCAACATGGCCCATGGCGAACTGATCATGCTTGGCGCTTACACCACCTATGTGATCCAGCAGCTGATGCCGGAGCTGATCGGCATTTCCATCATCATTGCCATCCCGGCAGCGTTCCTGGTGTCCGGGCTTGCCGGGATCATCATGGAACGGCTGGTGATCCGGCACCTCTATGGCAACCCGCTGGAGACCCTGCTGGCGACCTTCGGTATCAGCCTGATTCTGCAGCAGACGGTACGCACCATTTTCTCGCCGCTGAACAAGTCGGTGATCACGCCGGACTGGATGAGTGGCCTGCTGGAGGTGAACTCGGTACTGGCACTGACCTGGAACCGGCTCTACATCATCGTGTTCTGCCTGATCGTATTTTTGGCGCTGGTGTTCGTAATGAAAAAGACACCGCTGGGGCTGCAGGTAAGGGCGGTGTCGCAGAACCGGAACATGGCCCGTGCCATGGGTGTGCGTTCGCAATGGGTGGATGCGCTCACCTTTGGTCTTGGCTCGGGAATAGCCGGCGTCGCCGGCGTGGCACTCAGCCTGATTACCAATGTGGGCCCGAACCTAGGCCAAGCCTACATCATCGATTCGTTCATGGTGGTGGTGTTCGGCGGCGTCGGTAACCTGCTCGGCACCCTGTTTGCCGGCATGAGCCTAGGTGTGATGAACAAGGTACTCGAGCCATCTGTGGGTGCTGTGCTGGCGAAGATCCTGATTCTGGTGTTTATCATCCTGTTTATCCAGAAACGGCCGCAGGGACTGTTCCCGCAACGTGGCCGTGCGGCGGAGGGTTGATATGACACGCATGAGTCTTCTCGCCGATGACGTTGCCGGAAAGCGCTTTCTCGCCATCCTGGCGATACTGTGTGTGGTGGTGCCGGTGGCCAACCTGCTGGTGCCGTCCGACTCGGCGCTGCACCTGTCCACCTACACGGTAACCCTGCTCGGCAAATACCTATGCTACGCCTTGCTGGCCATTGCCGCTGACCTAGTATGGGGCTACCTGGGTATTCTCAGCCTCGGTCATGGTGCCTTTTTTTCGCTCGGTGGCTATGCCATGGGCATGTACCTGATGCGCCAGATCGGTGATCGCGGTGTCTATGGCAACCCGGACCTGCCCGATTTCATGGTGTTCCTGAACTGGTCTGAACTGCCCTGGTTTTGGAGCGGCTTTGACCAGTTCTGGTTTGCCATGCTGATGGTAGTGCTCGTGCCCGGTGTGCTGGCCTACATCTTCGGCTTTCTGGCATTCCGTTCGCGAGTCACCGGCGTCTACTTGTCGATCATGACCCAGGCGCTGACCTACGCGCTGATGCTGGCGTTTTTTCGCAACGAGATGGGCTTCGGCGGCAACAACGGCCTGACCGATTTCAAGGACCTGCTGGGCTTCAGCCTGCAAAGCGATGCCACGCGTGTGGGCCTGTTCATGGCATCGGCGCTGGCGCTGGCCCTTGGCTATGTGCTTTGCCGCTATATCGTCCAGTCAAGGCTTGGACTGGTGGCCGTGGCGGTGCGTGATGCCGAAAGCCGCACGCGATTTATCGGTTACCGGGTGGAGCATGCCAAGCTGTGGATCTTCACTTTCTCTGCGGTGCTCGCCGGTATCGCCGGTGCCTTGTATGTGCCGCAAGTGGGCATCATCAACCCAAATGAATTCTCGCCGCTGAACTCCATCGAACTGATCGTCTGGGTGGCGGTAGGCGGACGCGCTACGCTAATCGGCGCCGTGGTGGGGGCGGTGGCCGTCAACTACGGCAAGACGGTGCTCACTGCCGCGCTGCCCGAGGTTTGGTTGTTCGTTCTGGGTGCCTTGTTTGTCATCGTCACGGTGTATTTCCCTCAGGGCCTCGTCGGGCTGAAATCCATGATGATGAGGGCCAGGGCATGAACATGACCGATTCTCTCCGGGAGGTGGTGCGCCGTGAACGGGTGTTCGATTTCCTGGTGCCCCGCCAGGGTCCACGCCAGGGTCCACGCCTGGACCTGAGCCATAACACCATTCTCTACCTTGAAGACCTGACCGTGAGCTTCGATGGTTTTCGCGCCATCGATAACCTGAACCTGTATATCGAGGCGGGCGAACTGCGCTGCATCATTGGCCCCAACGGTGCCGGCAAGTCCACCATGATGGACATCATCACCGGCAAAACGCAGCCGGACAGCGGCTCAGCCTGGTTTGGCCAGAGCATCGACCTGTTGTCCCTGTCCGAGGCCGAAATCGCCGAGGCCGGTATCGGTCGCAAATTCCAGAAGCCCACCGTGTTCGAGATGTTGACTGTGTTCCAGAACCTAGAGCTGGCCATGGCCCAGGATAAACGGGTCTGGCCGCTGCTGCGCGCGCGGCTGTCGGCCGAACAGCGTGACGGGATCGAGCAGACGCTGGAGACCATTGGCCTGAGTGACCTGGCCAGCGAGCCGGCGTCGCGATTGTCCCATGGACAGAAGCAGTGGCTGGAAATCGGCATGTTGCTGATGCAACAGCCGAAGCTGCTGCTGGTGGACGAGCCGGTGGCGGGCATGACGCATCAGGAGATGGATCGTACCGCAGAGTTGCTCACCTCTCTGGCAGGCGAGCGATCAGTGGTGGTAGTGGAGCACGACATGGATTTTGTCCGCTCCATTGCACGCACGGTGACGGTGCTGCACCAGGGCGCTGTGCTGGCCGAGGGCAGCATGGAGCAGGTGCAGAACGATGCCCGCGTCAAAGAAGTGTATCTGGGAGAGTGAGCATGCTGACCATTAACGGGCTCAACCAGTTCTATGGCGAAAGCCACATCCTGTGGGATGTGGATGTGGAGATAGAGCAGGGCAAATGCACCTGCATCATGGGTCGCAACGGTGTCGGCAAGACGACACTGCTGCAGTGCATCATGGGCCAGTTGCCTATCAGCAGCGGTACCATGACCTACAAGGACATGGCCCACAAGGAGATGGCGCTGCATGAGCTGCCCATGGAGAAGCGCGCGTCTCTAGGTATTGGCTATGTGCCCCAAGGCCGGCAGATATTTTCCATGTTGACGGTGGAAGAAAACCTGATGATCGGCTTGCCTCAGCGGCGCGACAAGTCACGCCGGATACCGGAGTACATCTTCGACATGTTCCCAGTGCTCAAGGACATGCTGGCGCGTCGCGGCGGTGATCTCTCCGGTGGCCAGCAACAGCAGCTGGCCATTGGCCGGGCACTGGTGATTGATCCGCAACTGTTGATCTTTGACGAGCCCACCGAAGGCATCCAGCCGAATATCGTTTCCGACATCGGTGACGTGATCAAGAGGCTGAACACGGAGCTGGGCGTCACCGTGATCCTGGTGGAGCAGAAGCTGCCTTTTGTTCGACGTACTGCAGATTGTTTCTACATTCTTGATCGCGGTGCCATCAAGGCCAACGGCACTGTGGATGAACTCAGCGAGTCGCTGGTCAAGGAGTACCTGACGGTATGACTGTGGCGCTCAAACTAGACCTGCTGCCCAACGATGCCGGCTGGCAGGCCAGCCTGTCGCTGCGCTTCGAGCATCGCCCGGCGCAGGCGCGCACCGTACCGGTGCACATCAGCCACACAGGCCCGTTACGGGTGCAGCGCCCCTTTCATCCGGAAGGCGATGTCTGTCATGTCTACATCTTGCACCCGCCTGGGGGGGTGGTCGGTGGCGACGGATTGCAGATCGATGCCCGTTGCGCACCAGACGCGCGGGCACTGCTGACCACACCCGGTGCCACCAAGTTCTACCGCAGCGCCGGTGCTACGGCGCGGGTAAGACAGCAGCTTTACGTGCAGGCCCAGGCCAGTCTTGAGTGGTTGCCGCAGGAAAATATTTTCTTTCCGGGGGCGCAGGTTGATATGGGCACGGATATTCACCTTTCGTCATCGGCACAGCTGGTGGCCTGGGAGATCAACTGCCTGGGTCGTCCGGTGATTGGTGAGCGTTTTGATGAGGGGAAGCTGCGCACCCGCTTGCGGGTGTTTGTCGATGGTCAGCCGTTGCTGATCGAAAACCAGCGCATCAGCTGTACCCGGCATCTGAGCGCGGCGGCCGGTTTGCGCGATGCGGCCGTGCAGGGCGTGCTGGTGGCCTGGCGGGTCGATGAGCAATTGGCACAGGACGTGCAACAACATCTGGCAGACACGCCTGAGATCCTTGCAGGTGCCACGCTGATTGACGGCCTGCTGGTGGTAAGGGCACTGGCAAACAACGCCGAGCGCTTGCGTGCCTTGCTGGCCGATGTCTGGCAGCTGCTGCGTGTGCAACTGATTTCACGTCCCGCTGTGCTGCCCCGTATCTGGGCAACCTGAGGGTGGACATGAGCCGGCATAACGGGGGTCACATATGGAATTAACACCACGGGAAAAAGACAAGTTGCTGCTGTTCACCGCCGCGCTTTTGTCAGAGCGGCGGCTGGCACGCGGGCTCAAGCTCAACTACCCAGAAGTCAAGGCGTATATCAGTGCCGCCATCATGGAAGGCGCCCGCGACGGTCGTACGGTGGCGCAATTGATGAACGAGGGTCGCGCTCTGTTGTCGCGCGAGCAGGTCATGGATGGCGTCGCAGAAATGGTCCACGAGATACAGGTGGAGGCCACTTTTCCTGATGGCACCAAGCTGGTCACTGTCCACGAGCCCATTGTCTAGGAGGCCGCACTATGAAGCCGGGTGAAATACTGGTCCAGGACGGCCATATCGAAATCAATACTGGGCGCGACACCGTCACCATCGAAGTGGCCAACACGGGCGACCGGCCTGTGCAGGTGGGTTCCCATTATCACTTTTATGAAGCCAATCCGGCGCTGGACTTTGATCGCGAAAAAGCCCGTGGCTTCCGGCTCAATGTGCCGGCGGGTACCGCAGTACGTATCGAGCCGGGTCAGAGTCGCACCGTTGAGCTGGTGGCGTTCGCTGGAAAACGTCATATCTACGGCTTTCGTGGCGATGTCATGGGCCCGCTGGATGGCAAGGGAGACTGAAGATGGCGACAATGTCGAGACAGGCCTATGCCGATATGTTTGGCCCCACCACCGGTGACCGCGTGCGCCTGGCCGACACCGAGCTGTTCATCGAAGTGGAGCGCGATCTTACCGTGTACGGCGATGAGGTGAAGTTCGGCGGTGGCAAGGTGATCCGTGACGGCATGGGCCAGTCACAGGATGTGGCCGCCCGGGTGATGGATTGTGTCATTACCAATGCCCTGATTGTGGATTACTGGGGCATCATCAAGGCGGATATCGGGATCAAGGACGGTCGCATTGCCGTCATCGGCAAAGCCGGTAATCCGGATGTGCAGCCTGCGGTAAATATCGTGGTTGGCCCCGGCACAGATGTCATTGCGGGTGAGGGCGCCATCGTCACCGCCGGTGGCATTGATTCGCACATTCATTTTATCTGCCCGCAGCAGATCGAGGAGGCGCAGGCCTCCGGTATTACCACCATGCTCGGTGGCGGTACTGGCCCGTCCACGGGCAGCAACGCCACCACGGTGACGCCCGGTCCCTGGAACATGGCGCGCATGCTGCAGGCTGCCGACGAGTTTTCCATGAACCTGGGCTTTCTCGGCAAGGGCAACGCCAGCCTGCCCGAAGCGCTCAGAGAGCAGGTGGATGCCGGCGCCATCGGCCTGAAGTTGCACGAAGACTGGGGCACCGCACCGGCGGCCATCGACGCCTGCCTGAGCGTGGCGGAAGACACCGACACCCAGGTAGCCATTCATACCGATACGCTCAATGAATCCGGTTTCGTGGAGGACACCATAGCGGCGTTCAAGGGCCGTACCATCCACACCTATCACACCGAGGGCGCCGGTGGCGGTCATGCACCGGACATCATCAAGGCCTGTGGCCTTGAGAACGTGTTGCCGTCGTCTACCAACCCGACGCGGCCCTATACCGTCAACACCATCGATGAGCATCTGGACATGCTGATGGTGTGTCACCACCTGGACCCGGCCATTGCCGAGGATGTGGCCTTTGCCGAATCGCGTATTCGCCGGGAAACCATAGCGGCAGAAGATATCCTCCATGACCTGGGCGCGTTTTCCATGATCGCCTCGGATTCCCAGGCCATGGGTCGGGTTGGCGAGGTGATCTGTCGTACCTGGCAGACCGCCCACAAGATGAAAGTACAACGCGGCGCCCTGGCACAGGACCCGGCCCGTCATGACAACTTCCGGGTAAAGCGCTACATTGCCAAGTACACCATCAATCCGGCCATTGCCCACGGCATTGCCCATGAAGTGGGTTCGGTGGAGGTGGGAAAACTGGCGGACCTAGTGCTGTGGAAGCCGGCATTCTTTGGCGTAAAACCGGCGCTGATCATCAAGGGCGGCATGATTGCCATGGCGCCCATGGGCGACCCGAATGCCTCCATTCCCACACCACAGCCGGTGCACTACCGGCCCATGTTTGGCAGCTACGGCGCGGCGCGCAACGCCACCACCATGACCTTCATGGCCAAATCAGCGATCAGTGCTGGCGTGCCAGACACGCTTGGTCTGAAGAACCTTATCGGTGAGGTGCGCGGCTGTCGTTCGGTGAAGAAAACCGACATGTTACTTAACGACTACATGCCGGAAATGGAAGTGGACCCGCAAACCTATGAAGTGCGCGCGGATGGCGAGTTGCTCACCTGTGAGCCAGCCGATGTGCTGCCAATGGCGCAACGATATTTTCTGTTCTAGGGGGCAGGCAATGATTGAACTGGTGCAAGTAGTAGGAAACAACCTGCCCGGCTGCGAGGCGCTGCCGTGTGTGGAGTTGCCCATGGATCTGCGTATCAAGAGCCGGCAGCGGGTGGAACTGGATAGCGGTGTGAGCGCCGGCATTTGCCTGACCCGCGGCACCCTGTTGCGCGACGGCGATATTGTCCAAGGCCGCGGCGGCGAGCGCGTCAGGATTGTGGCGGCACAGGAGAAGGTGTCCACCGCCCGTTGTGAAGACAGCCTGCTATTGGCGAAGGCGGCCTACCACCTAGGCAATCGCCATGTGCCGATACAGATTGCCGCCGGCTTTGTGCGCTATCAGCATGACCATGTGCTGGACGACATGCTCAGGCAGCAGGGGCTGGAGATTACTGTGGAAATGTCGCCCTTCGAGCCGGAGGCCGGGGCCTATCTCCAGCAGGGACCGCATCATCACCATCACCATTGAGGAGAAATGCCATGAGAGCACCACTGATTGTAATGCTGCTGATCACCGGGCAGGCCAGTGCCCATTCGGGGCAGGGTACGGCGGCTGAACTGTTTCACATGCACGGCGCAGAAGTGGTTGGCGCGGGGATTGCCGTGTTGAGCCTGCTGGTGGCGTTGTGCTTCGTGCGGGTCAACGCACGCGGACGCGTTGCCGCAAAAGTGCGTCGCTGGTTGCGCGCATGAGTCTGGCGTTTTACCGCCTGCAGCAGCTGATCAGTCCCGGCCTGCCCATTGGTGCCTTCACTTATTCGCAGGGCATGGAGTGGGCGGTGGAGTGTGGCTGGGTGGGTAATGCCGAACAGCTGCATGACTGGCTTGATAGCTGTTTGCAGGACAGCCTGGCGACGCTGGAATTACCGATACTCAAACGCTTGCGCCATGCCTGCGACGACAATGACGAGGATGCGTTTCGCGCATGGAGCGAGTATCTGCTGGCCAGTCGTGAGACGCACGAGTTGCGCCAGGAAGAATGCCAGCGAGCGCGAGCGCTCACCACTGTGCTGGCAAAGCTGCCGGACAGTGAACGGATGAATCTGGCGCTCTGGCAGCCGGCGTTGCACAACACGCAGCTGGCGCCCCTGGCGCTGGCCTGTCACCACTGGTGCGTGCCCATGGGTGAGATGCTGCGCGGTCAGGCTTGGTCCTGGCTGGAGAACATGGTCACGGTGACGGTGAAGCTGGTGCCACTGGGCCAAAGCGATGGCCAGCGTGTGTTGTATCAGCTCGGTGGCGTGCTCGATGAGGTGGTGGAGAAAGCATGCGGATACGACGATGACGACCTCGGTGCTTCCACCGTTAGCGCCGCTATTGCCAGCAGTCTGCATGAAACCCAGTATTGTCGATTATTTCGTTCCTGAATCGGGAGAGTGAAGATGGCAGATTACAAATCACCCCTGCGAGTCGGTGTTGGCGGTCCGGTAGGTTCCGGCAAGACGGCGTTGCTTGAGCAGTTGTGCAAGGCCATGCGCGATGACTTCAACATTGCCGTGGTAACTAACGATATCTATACCCGCGAAGACCAGCGCATTCTTACCGAGGCCCAGGCACTGGAGCCCGAGCGTATTGTTGGTGTCGAAACGGGGGGCTGTCCGCATACCGCCATCCGTGAGGACGCCTCCATGAACTTGGCTGCGGTGGAAGAGTTGGCGGCGCGTTTCGGCGATCTGGATGTGGTGTTTATCGAAAGCGGTGGCGATAACCTCAGTGCCACCTTCAGCCCGGAGCTTGCGGACCTGACTATTTATGTGATCGATGTGGCCTCGGGCGAGAAGATCCCGCGCAAGGGTGGGCCGGGTATTACCAAGTCTGATCTGCTGGTGATCAATAAGATTGACCTAGCTGAGATGGTGGGGGCGTCACTGTCGGTGATGGACAGTGATACGCGGCGCATGCGCGGTGAGAAACCCTATGTGTTTACCAACCTGCGCACCGAAATATCCGGATTGGAGGACACCGTAGCTTTCATCTATCGTCAGGGCATGCTGGTAGCGCACAACAAGGCAGCGGATGAAGTGTGATCTTCCCCCGCTTTAACGGACACCAACATCTAACAGATGAGGTGTCCAATGCCGAAATACACAAATAAAAACACAGGACATCCAGTGCGCCGAGATAAATCGGCAGAAGATCGAAGGTGTAAGTCCTTCATTTGGTCATGGACTGCTGGCAGTAATGTCAGCGGCTAAGCGTTGACAGGGGAAAGTGCAGGCTCAGTATCGAGCTCCGAAAACACCAGTCGAGAACGCCGACCTCGTTGGGTGAGGGGGAAGGCAACACGCAATGGACACGTTAACTGCGAGTGTCCACAGCGGTTCTCCGGAGTCATAGACCTGATGCATGTAGTGATGTCTTCTGCGCGGAACTCGGGAGGCCCTGCTAGTGATCCGCACCGTTGCGTGCGGGTCGGGTTCGGCGAAGTCAGACAGACGAAGGCCGAACATCTACGCGAGCAGGGAGTCAGATAGATCCATAGTAGTGAAGAAGCCGACGAACAAAATGGAACGTAAAACAACCGAACATGGCGGAGCCGGTGGAGCGAAGGGGTCTAACAATAAGGAATGGCGAACTATGCCGAGTCTGACCGCGACACAGAGCGCGGTAACAGGACTGTCGGGGCTAGCGCGCCTGCATGACATCGCAAAAGCGGACCGCACACGGCGATTCAATAACGTGCGGCCCGACGATGCGATTGCGTGTTTGACTTATTGTAGGAGCCGTATGCGTTAGTAGCGCACGTACGGATCTGAGCCGGAGGGGTAACGAGCCTGTTGGAACTGGGTGAGTTAACCCTTTACGGCGATTAACCTTTCCCGGGTATTGTAGGATTTAGCGTACAAGCGATGTTGTTTTTCCGGAAGAAAGTTGTGGGTGTCCCCGACTCAGCGCCTTGGATTCTCCGTGCGCCATCATTCGGAAATGACGCCGTATTTTGCGGGCTCGACTGTTTGATTCAGCACCTGTCGATCAAGCGAATATTGATGCCAGCCAATGGCAACAATGATGGCTTCAATCAGCATTGACCAATGCAGAAAGAAGTTTAACCACCATGGTTCGACGAATCGTTTGACCTCTGTCAGAGACCAGCTCTCGGAGGAAAACGGCGCTAGCCAGCGAATGCCGCCCGCGACGCTGTCGAGCACCAGATGCAGTAAACCGCCGCAGGCGAAAACCAGAAGCGCTTTCGCCGTGTGCCGTTGCCTTTCAACGCTAACCCAGAGCAAGGACAGTGCCAGCAGCATTGCCCAAGCAGAAGGAAAGTGCGTCCAGTAGCTGTGATGCGGGTGTGCACGATTATCGACAAGGTAAAACCACAACAGATCGAGGTCCGGTGCGATAGATCCTAGTAGCCCAGCCGCCATAATGTAGCTGGGCAAAGTAGAAAGGCCGGGCCGACGCGAGGTCAGTGCGCGGGTTAGCAAGTAACCCGCGGGAAGGTGTGCGAGGAACATTAGGATTCCTCTTTGTGCGTAGATGCTGGTTGTGTCGATACGGAGGCGCTGTTGGGCAGGATGCGCTCGCTGTATGCATACCAATCGATGTGTCGTGTGGTCAGCATGATGGTGGAGAGCACCACAAACAGCAGCAGCGAACCCATCAGGAAGGCATGGTCTTCAGACAGCAGCGTCATGTAGAGGAAGCCATACACTAGCGCGAGCGCCGCACTGAACAGCAACGAGGCATAGGCTGATTGCAACACATGTCGTAGGTAGGTTCCGATGAGCGCGATACAGCTTACCGCTGCAATGGCATAGGCAACGGAGAACTGAAGATGTTCAGAGAGCGCTAGCACGAGTAAGAAAAACATTGCTTGGGCTAGTCCCACTAGGGTGTATTGCAATGCATGAATGCGCAGTTTTTTCAGAACTTCAAACAGTAAAAACGCGGAAAAAATAATCAGCACAAAAAGGTGGCTGTACTTTACTGTGCGCTCAACACTCGAATAGCCGGTGATGGGTTCGATAAAGTCCACGTTCATCGCCTTGCTGCTGTCTAGGCAACTAATGTTTTTTTCTATGCAGTTTATAGCCGCGGCGGACGCGAGATGATTGGTCTGCCATACCGCGCTAAATCCTTGGTCGTTTATGTCGTGCGTTGAGGGGAGCATTAAGCCGTTGAAACGCGGATGCCCCCACGCGGATTGCATGCGCAGACTGAAGTCGCCGGCCGCAGGAATAAAGCCGAGGCGCTGACTGCCCTTAATCGATAGCGTGAACGTGAAGGGAATGTTTTTACCGAGAAGGTCCCTCGCGTTGCCTAGGGGTAAATACATGCTGTGTTCATCTAGGCCTGGCAGGTCTCCGCCGAGCTTCATCTGCTCGTTACGTTCGCCGGTCTGTATTGCGGGTACTTCGCCGATGCCGCGCATATCGCTGATGGCGACGACCATATAAGCCTGGCCGACGATAATGTCATTGCCCTGAATAGGCAGCGATTTGGGGATGACAATGGCGCCATCAAAATGGTTTTGGCTGGTGAACACCGGCGCGCCGTAAATGCCTCGATAGCGCATCTGAGTGTCTACGGTGCTATCGATGGAAAGTTGATCCGGCGTCAGGATTAGGCGACGGTCAGTACGTGACGCCTTCTGCTCGTATTTTTTGAGCTCCTTATTCCAGACGCGTGACCAATGACGCTCCTGATAAGGGATATAAATAAAGGGCCCGGTGATCGTTTGGCTGCGGCTATAGCTTTCTGCGATTTCATCGGCGACCTGACTTTTTAAGCTGCTGCGTTGGAAGATCTGCCCCTTGATCATCGAGATGGGAATGCTGAGCAGCATAAAGATGCCCAGCACCATACCTGTTTTCGCTAAAAGACTGTTGCGCCACATAATTCACTCCTGAACATGATTGTTCAGGGAAATATGGCGCAGCAATGTGGGGGCAGTATGAGAATTGTGTGCGCTGTGTGAGTGTCGGTTATGAATGTATAGGCGAGTGTGACGAGGCAGGCAGCTCAATGATGGCGACCACGCCGTCTTCACTGTTCTTTACAGAGACACAGCCGTTATGTAGCAGCATCACCTGGCGGACAATTGAGAGACCAAGGCCGCTACCGCGTTGATCGCTGCTCGGCCGAGCCAGCGAGTAAAACCGTTCAAATAGTCGGTCCAGAGCATAGTCGGGGATGCATGCGCCACGGTCCGAAATGGTTACGCTGATTTTTCCCGCTGCGGAACTGAGAGCAACCTTTAGGGTGGACCCAGCGTCGGCAAAGTCGAGGGCATTGTCGAGCAAGTTGTTTAAGGCTAGTAGTAATAGCTCTGGGTCTCCCTCTACCGTTCCGACATGGCCAATCACTTGCACGGTGAGCGCCCGTGCTTCAAGACGCTCGGCGCGGCTACGCTGCCATTGCTCGATCAAAGAGACGAGGTCGACCTGGGTATGTGCGGGCAGTTGATCGAGCTTTTCAAGTCGGGCCAGCGCGAGAAGGCTATTCAGCAATATTTTTAGGCGGTCGCTCTGCGCACGAATATTGTTGGCCAATTTTTTCAGCGGGGCGTCGTGTAGCTCTTCGCCCAGTATTTCGCTGCCCCCTTGAATCGCAGACAGCGGGCTTTTCATTTCATGTACCAGCATTTGCACCGTTTGCTCAACATAGCTGTAGCCCTCCAAACGTTCCTTCATCTGAGTGACCGCCTGTGCCAGCTCCGCGACTTCGTCGTTGCCGCGGAGCGTTGGTGCGGGGACGCGCTGATTGGCGGACACCGACAGGGCAAAATTGCGTACCTTGCCGAGTCGCTGCGCTAGCCAGCGGGTAAACAGCAGGCCGATAGCGAGACAGATGCCCAGCATTACGGCGCCGTATAGTAATAGATGTTTTTTTGCGCGCGCGGCAAACGGTTCAATCGTTTTGCCGGGCTTACCCACTGACACCACGCCGACGATGCGGTCGTCAAAATAAATGGGTGCAGCGATATACAAGATTGATGAGGTGTCATCGCTGGGATCATCCCTTGTGGTACGTGCGCCGTACTGCCCGGCAAGGGTGCGTGCCACGTCATTCCATTGCGAATAATCAGTACCCTGATCGCGGCCACGTGAATCAAACAGCACCATGCCATGTGCGTCGGTGATATAGACGTGCATGTCGATGTGGTTTTTTTGCAGCGTCCAAATTCCCGCTTCTGGACGTCGGAGGGTAAAGCCCGTGAGGGCGGCGCGCATGCCGTCGTCGACGGTCAAGGTGCGACCATCGCTGTCTGCCGCAATGATTTCAGCAAGCATGTTCGCGCTGTCCACCAGTGTCTCTTCCACCGTCTGCCGTAACAGAGGCTTAACCTCAGTAAAGACGAAGTTGCTCAGAAAAAAGGTCATCAGCCCAACAATCAAAAAGTAGCTGAACAGCAGTCGCAGGCTGAGCTTCATGACAGCTCCAAACTATAGCCAAGGCCACGGTGTGTTCGTATGCAGTCACCCGCCCCCGCATCGCGAAGTTTTTTTCGTAGCGTCTTGATGTGCGTATCGATGCTTCGATCAAGCACCTCGTAGCTGGCGCCGATCGCGTCGAGTAGCTGCTGTCGGCTGAATACACGCGATGGTGCCTGCGTCAGAACTTCGATGAGCCGCAGCTCGGCGGTGGTGAGGTCGAGTGATTGTCCCTTCACCAATAAGCGCCGTGCATCAGGTTCATATCGCAATATCTCCTCTTCAGCGTGAGCAGGTTTGGATGTCGTGCGCTTAAGGATGGCGCGGACGCGGGCAACCACCTCACGTGGACTAAATGGTTTGGTAACGTAATCATCGCCGCCCATTTCGAGCCCGAGGATACGATCAACCTCTTCGTCGCGCGCGGTCAGAAAAAGTACCGGCACTTGAGAGAACTGTCTCAGTGAGCGGCAGACATCGAACCCTGTGATATCTGGCAGACCAATATCTAAAATCACCAAGTCATAGTCAGCCGTACGCAGCCGACTGAGCGCATTGGCACCCAGTGAGACGCTTTCAGCTTGAAAGCAATCGCGCTGCAAGGCGAATAGCAGAGTGTCTGCAATGGATTGCTCATCGTCTACGATCAGAATGTTATGCATGGGGGTAAACAATCCTTTTTCCTTCGGTTGTACCGCTACACTATAAAGATATTGGGTTTAAGTGGCGCCGCTTTTTCTAAGACACTCTTCCTGCCTGTGTACAATGCATTTGAAGGGCGTTAGTTGATTAAACCGTAGTTTTTGAAGGTGCTTTGCTTTCTGGAAGGCGCGTAAAGGGAAAGGGACACGCATCTCTTTGGCTTTGATGCTTGGGAGGGCTCGCTATTAGTGGTGCGTGCCCATGACCTATGGTTATACGCAAAGTAATATACATTGCGTATAACTGGCCCACCCGTCAGGCCGATATGGAGCCGGACAACGCCCTCGGATCACTAAGCATTACAAGAACGAGAACATCTCCAATCTCAGCCCTTGAATGCCTCCGTGCTGTCAGTAAAAGCCCGTTAAGCATAAGGCCCCCATCTCTTTGGTTTCGGGCTTTGGGTTGCAGGGAAGAGGTGCGTGTCCCTCTGGTTTTCTGGTTTCTTTTCGGTCGTCATGTTTCTGTTGGCATTTAATCTGTGCTTATCTAAAAGCCACTAAGATGCTGCCCGATAGCGCTCGTGTAATCATTATCAATTAAGCGCCAGGTGCATTGCTTATTTATGAGAAGGCAACCAATATGTTGCTTTTATAGATTTATGCAACACAAGAGATGCTTATGCTCAAGTTTCTTGAACAGCTGAAAGTGAGGCGAAAAGGCCTAGGGTTCCGGCAAGAAGATATGGCTTCCAGAGTGGGAATGTCTCGCCAGCAATATCAACGCTTGGAACGTCAGGGAAACCCTCGGCTGGATACATTGGAGCTAATGGTAAAAGGGTTGCAAGGGGAGTTGATGCTTGTCCCGCAGGAAAAGGTTGGGCTGGTGAGGGCGCTGTTAGCGTCAGACACGGAAGGCGCTCTTCGTGCTGTCATGTCGTCTACCAAACAACCATCGGAAAAAACGGGATTACTTTCAGATGATCCATGGGGAGACAGCCTCGACGATCTAAACTGAGCCCCGTCGTGTATGAGGGCGTGAATCCGTGTTTTCCTCGCATTACGAAGCTGAAAAAAGTATTGGTTATTTGGCGAAAGGTCTGAGTGTCTGGGCCTGCTTTTACGATCGTTAGGTGTTTGATTCGTGTGCTATCCGGCGAGGTCTTAATGTTGCAAGAACTGAATAACGACGAGCTGGTTGAGCTCGCAGGGAAGGGCGCTTTTGAGCGTGGACTGGTCTATTTCCAGAAAGGAAAAGTGTCGCGTTTAGAGTGCGACTTGGGCGAATGGCGGGCGCGGGTGAAGGGCTCGTCCGTGTACCACGTGCAACTGCGTGAGGACGATGAAGGAGTGCACTGGCACTGTGATTGCCCTGCCGCGGCAGACGGTGGCTTTTGCAAGCATCTGGTGGCGCTGGCATTGGCGGCGCAGGCTTTAGCGTCGCAGGAGCCGGCCGAAAAAAAAGAAAAAGCGGTAACAGAAGAGAACGACTTACTTGTCGCGCTCAAACAGCAATCGGCCGACACCTTGGCGAATTGGCTTCACGATATTGCGCGCAACGATGAGATGCTCGAACAAAGTTTGCGCGTACGCTTGTCGCTTCTCTCGCCAAGCGCGTTGAAAGAAGTGCTGCAGGCCGCATTGCGCACCGGCGGATTTCTCGACTACCGGCGCAGCCTTGATTACGCACAACAGCTGGGAGCTCCCTTAACCCTGTTGGCACAGGTGCTCGACAGCGCGCCGCAAGAATGCGCCAGCTTGTGCGAATACGCGATCAAACGATTGTTGAAAATTTACGAACGCGCCGACGATTCCGCCGGTGCCATTGGTGATCGTAGCCATGAATTTGCCGGCTTGCATGCGCAGGCGATTCGTCGCAGTGTTGAGCAGGGTGGCGAAGGCGGCCGCAAGCTAGCCACTTCTTTGCATAAACTCAAACTGCTCGATCAATGGGGCTTGTTTCCGCTTGGCGGCTATTGGGCGTCGCTGGGTAAAGACGGGCAGATTGCTTATGCCAGCAAGGTGGAAAAAGAATACCAGACTCTGCCACCGCCGCCGTCTTCCTTAGAGAATCGCCGGCGGCATTTTTACGACCACGCCATCATTCGTCGTCGCGAAGAAGTTGCGTACGAGCAGGGTGATTTCGACACCTTGGTTCGGCTGTACAGTCGCGATTTATCCTACGGGCGCGCTTACGAGCAATTAGTCGAAGCGTGTCGTCATTTCGGTCGCGAGGCAGAAGCAATGAGTTGGGCCGAGCGTGGCGCCCGCATCCATCCGGATTCAGTTAATCTGTATCGAATGCTGTCGGAAGAATACAGCCGTGCCGGGCTAGACGAAGAAGCACAGGATGCCCTTTGGCGCGCGTTCCAGAAACGCAGAGAGCCGATGTACTGGCACCTGTTAAAAAACCTCGCCAACACCGGTTGGCCCGCATGGCGCGAACGCGCACTCGCCTTTCTCACCGAACGAGAAGTTGACGGCGAGAATGGCCGCGACGTCACCACGCGTGTTTCTCTGCTGATGGAAGACGGCGACCTGCCCGGCGCAGTGACCCTTGCACGGGCGCACCATGTCGACCACGACATTTTAGATGCGCTGGCAAAAAAGAGTTGCGACGCCTTTCCAGCAGAGGCCGCCGCGTTCTGGCGTCGCTGCGTCGATGGCCGCGTGCAAGCGGCGCAATCGAGGCAGTATTCGTCTTTGGTGCGACTGATGAAAAAAGCCCGCGATTGCGATCCCAGCGAGGCGACGGCGCAGTGGTTGGAGGATTTGCGCGAGCGCTACCGTCGGCGTACCGCGTTGATTGAGCGGATGGATAAGGCCAAGTTGTGGTGAGGGGCGGCCTGGGTTAAGTCGCTCCTAAATTGACAACTCGCTAAGTCTAGCGCATTCTTTATTCGCAAATCGCGAACAGAGAATGCTATGGTGCTCAAACCTCAGGACCTACTGGTTCTGCTAAAAATCATCGCCAAACAGGGCGACCCTTGGAGCTATAACGGCCTCGCTGTGGAGTTGGGCATGAGCCCGGCGGAGGTGCATGCCGGCATCAAGCGTGCGATTCGAGCGCGTCTTGCATTGAAAAGTGACCGCGGCGCGCCCGCCCGCCCAGTACTGCGAGCCCTAGAGGAGTTTATTCTCCACGGCATGCCCTACGTTTTTATCGCCGAGCAAGAAGGCATGACCCGTGGCATCGCAACGGCGTGGGCTGCGCCGATGATGAGTAATCAGTTTATTGTTGGCACCGAACCGCCGCCCGTGTGGCCTCACCCAGAGGGAAAAACACGCGGGCAGGGAGTATCGCCCCTGTACAAGTCCGCGCCATTTGCCGCGATGCAGGATGTCATGCTGTATGAGCTGTTGGCGTTGGTAGATATGCTACGAATCGGGCGGGCTAGGGAGAAGGAGTTGGCCGTGAAGCATCTGAAGCCTCGGCTGGAAGAATATCGACAGAATGCCAATGCCCAAGATCAAAGGAATGACGCATGAATGGAAGTGCAAACATCGCGCAGCTGGAATTGGCTGCTACGCATTTAGGAGACATTATTCAGGAAGTGGCATTTGTTGGAGGAGCCACTGTCGCATTGATGATCACCGACGAGGCTGCGCCAGATGTACGTCCGACTATCGATGTGGACGTGATCGTCGAAATTGGATCTGTTATTGGCTACCACAAGCTGACCGAAAGATTGAAAGATAAGGGCTTTAGTGTGGATTCCTCAGAGGATGCACCCACGTGTCGGTTTCGCGGCCACGATCTTATTCTGGATGTCATGCCTACCGACCCAAATATTCTGGGGTATTCCAATCGCTGGTATTCAGAGGCATTAACACAATCTAAAGTTGTAAGGCTGCCGTCAGGTGCGGAAATACTCGTCGTATCTGCACTTTATTTCGTTGCGACAAAATTAGAAGCGTTCGCTGACAGAGGCCATGGCGATTACCTTGCGAGCCATGACTTTGAAGATATTATGGCGGTGGTTGATGGGCGTGAAGAGTTGGCAGAAGAGCTTGCGGCAATCGATAACGCAATGGCTGACTATATTCGAAGCGCGTTCACCGAATTTCTTGCGGATCAAAATTTTCTGGATGCGTTGCCCGGCTGTCTGTCGGCGGATGTGGCAAGTCAGCAGAGAGTTAGCGTACTTGAGAAACGCGTGCGAGCTATTGCTGGGCATTGATTAGAAATGCGAGTCGGCGACACCCTCTATTGCAAAAACACCCTGCCGCGGTGCCACTCTAAAAATGCCATATCCGGCACAAACTTATCCGGCAGCTCTATGGTTTTGTTCTCGCGGCTATAAAACGTCTCGCTGATGTGCACGTTGTCGCGCTGCGCGCCAAGTTGCGGCGAGACCATCAAACGGTAGTCTTGTGACACCGCCACCAACCCCAAATCAAACGCTCGATCCACCAGCGCGCTCAGGCATAGGCCGTTGCGTGGGTTGAGGCGGTTATCCGCATCTTCTCGCCAAGGCTTAATATGGCTTGCGATCAGCAGGCGTGAGTCGGACACACCCGTTACGCAGCAGCGCGATTGGTAAGCCGAAAACACCGCGTCACGGAAAAGGTTTTGACCTTTGCGGCGCGTGCTGGTGACGGTGATGTTGTCGCCTCGGTAGTTTGCGGGCAGGTCTTCTGTGCCGACGCTGACAGTTGTGGGTTTCCCGCCATCAAGCAGCTGACTCAGTCGCTGCTCAATCTCCGGCATCCACTCACTGCTGTGCTCAGAGAAAGCCTGCCATACCTCTCTGTCTAGCTTCGATGCACCAGCGAGGCCTTTGCGGCCGCTCTCGGTGATTACTGGGTCAAGGCTGGCAAGGTTGCACAGTTTCATCGCAATGGAGCTAGGCGTCCTATCCAATCGCTCTGCGACTAATATGATAAGCGGCTGATGTTGGTGGAATTGCCCGAACGGCAGCTTGCAGTAGAGCCCGAGTGCGATGGTTAATTCATCCTGTGTCCAGTTGCGGGCCATGCGGTGTCCTTAGCGAGTAGATGGCAGTTGGCTGGAGCCAGGATAGGAAGCTGGGGGTGTTAAATCAATTCTGGTTTGAGGTTAGCAAGGGCTGAGAATGTGGATGTCCTCAGTTGGTCGTTATGCTGGCGCGCTGGGCGCGACACAGGTGCCTGCTGATTGGACGAATGTTGGCACCAAATTCAATAACGGTTCGGTGGATGGCATGTTCGCCACTGTAAATATGATTGCTCAGCTGGAGCTGAACCGTGGGCTGTCGCCAGAAGGAGCCATTTTGCGGTGCCGATGTATCAGAGCAGCTATCAACTGATAGCGCACAAGGGCGCGTTTACAACGGAGCAGAAGGAATGGTCGCGGCAATATTTTATCGACGAAGTCGCGCCGAAAATGGAAAGAATTATTGCGCAGGAGCAGCAGTGGTTAGAGCGTTTACCATTGATTGTGCCGCGGACTAATGACACATCATCGCGCGAAGAGCTACTGCAGAGTATTCGGCTAAGGTTCAAAGAATAGGGGGTTTATGACGCCGATATGTTGACGCTGATGCGCAAGGTGCGGTGTAAGTTTGATGCGAGTAGGTCGGAGTGTGTTAGTCCGGTGGAGTAGTAGTTCGGTTGTTTTAGAGCTCCTGATACGTGGGAATAATCTGAATCGGTGTGCCATCACCGAGCGTTTACAAATATTGAATATATGTAAGTTCGGTATTACAGGTGACTTAGGTTGTTCGGAGCGATATTGTGGGTCCTTAGCTTTTGTCCTTCCTGGGGCGGGTAAGGAAGTATGTGGAGAGGGTGATTTGGAGCGTCTTCGTCGATCACTTAATCGGTGCTCTTTCCCTTGCGAGGGATGGTCGCCGGTGGGCTGGCCCCTGCGCTGCAGGGCTTGGCACAGTGACGATGCCTTGATCCAAACCAATGGACACGGTCGCATTTAGCTTTAAGCGTGTGATCCCAATGAGATTAATTACTCATAACGAAGAATTTAGATCTTGGTGCATATGAATCCGAATTTCGATGGCTCGCTACTAAAAGACCTTGAAGCCAGATACATGAGAGAAAAGGTCCCGATTAATGTTTCTTTTCGTAACCTGGTTGGTCATGTTAAGGGAGGAGAAAGATATGCGCATTACATACATTCATATCCTGCCAAGCTTCTCCCGCATATACCGATTTTTTTTCTAGAAAGCTTGAATGCAGAGGGGCGCGGCGGGATTGTTTTGGACCCATTTTGTGGTAGCGGGACTGTTGGCCTTGAGGCAATTATTCACGGTAGAAAGGCCGTGCTTTACGACACAAACCCTCTAGCATGCCTGATATCTAAAGTAAAAACTAAAACTATAAATGAGTTGGGAATTCAGAACGATCTAGAAAAAATCATGAGCAATGCGTGGCAGGTCAAAGCCAGTAGAGACGAAAGACCAAACGTTGTAAACAGAGATTATTGGTTCCAAGAGTCTGTCCAGAATGGATTGATGAGCATCCGAAAGTCGATATCTGATGCGGGGGAGGACAACAAAGATTTCTTTTGGATGTGCTTTTCTTCTTGCTGCCACAAAGTAAGTAATACGGATAAGCGGCTCTCTGTTCCTGTTAAGCCTCGCGTGCCCCCTAAGGCCATTCCTAAGAAGCAGGTTATTGAGCTATTTTCAGAAATATGCACTCAGAACATCAAGCGCATGTTGACTGTTGGAGAAGTTCAGGCTCTTGGGGAGTGTCATGTCTACAACCAAGATTCGCGACGAAATAACCCTGATGTATTGGATGGTTCCGTTGATGTGGTGATTACCTCTCCGCCTTATGCGGGCGCACAAAAATACATACGATCCAGCAGCCTTAGTCTCGGCTGGCTCGGCATGGCAGGCAGTGGGGAATTAAGGCCGTTAGAGAAAAAAACTGTAGGTAGAGAGCACCTAATTATTTCTGATAGAACGATGGATGGTGTGCCTGAAGTAGATGGCCTTATAGATAATATTAATGAAATTTTTAAAAGTAATGCTGAGAGGGCATACATAATTTCTTGCTATATGAAAGACATGAATGAATCATTGGCTGAAATGTTCAGAGTGTTGAAACGTGGCGGCGACCTGATTCTTATTATGGGAGACAACACTGTAGTCGGGAAGCCGTTTTCAACCGCTAAGTATGTAGTGAGAATAGCTGAAAAAGTTGGGTTTGTAGTCCGTCTTTTCACTTCTGATCGAATCGTCTCAAGAAGCTTGATGACTAAGCGTAATGGAAGCGTGGAAGCCATCGCTCACGAGCACGTAATATGGATGAAGAAGATATGACTGGATCTAAAAATTTGGAAGAGTCACTGCGGAACAAGATAATGATCTTAAATGAGAACGCTTGGGATAAGCGCTTGACCAGGTATGATATCGACAGGTGGCTTGATAATTTTACTGGAAGGATAGTAAATAAAGAAAAAGAAAAAATGGTTGCTCTATTTTGGCTGGCAAATTTCATGTATTTCGGCTCGAAGGAAGTTAGAGCTCTCTTGCGATCCCTCTATCGAGATGTATACATGTCAACGCTTGCATGTCAGGCGGAAGATTATCTTCCCGTCAGTGCTGGAATTAAAGAAAGACAAGAATTTATCGATCAACAGATAGATAAAACACTGTTTGTTAGCTTAGGGAATCCATCTGAAAGTGGCGCTCACTTACTTTATTTTTTTAGGCAAGAGAATAGAATCACAAAAAGAAAATTCATTAATGCTTCTGAGCTATTTAATGTTGAGCAGTCTGGTTATTTCTTCCGGTTTTTTGGCATAAAAAAAAATGAAATTAAATTAGCCCATAAAGAATGCTTGCATTATGTCTTTATAGACGATCTTTGTGGGTCTGGGGCGCAGCTCCTCCGCTATTCTGATAGCGTCGCTTCTTTAATTTCAGAGCTTTCTCCTCAGGCAAAGACTTATTTTTTCTCCCTATTTGGGAGCAAGTCGGGGCTTGATAAGGCGAGATCAGATGGGCGGTTTACATATTGTGAGTCTATATTTGAAATGGATTCGAGTTACAGGGCTCTTTCGGAAAACTCTAGGTACTTCCATGGGCTGGACGGAGAAATATCAAGAAAAGATGTTGTTGATGTTGTTGAGGGATATGGGCAGCTTCTGGATAAAACCTATGCTACCGGCTGGAAAGACGGCCAGCTTTTCATGGGGTTTTCTCACAATATCCCAGACAATTGCCCCGCGTTTATTTGGTACGACACGTCCATAGCTTCGGCAGAGGAAAAAGACTTAGATTGGGTTCCAATATTCAAGCGCTACCCCAAAATATACGGAAGCTAAGAAATGAAGGAGATAAGAGAAAACCCATTCGACTGTTTAAAGGCTACGGATTTCTCAGATGTAGAGATTTTCGATTTTTGGGTTGGTCTTATTGGGCAGAGGAGGTTGGAGGACATTTTGAGTCCGCTATCGACTATGCCCATGATGCTGCTGGGCGGAAAGGGCAGCGGAAAGACGCATCTTATGAGGTATTGCTCATCCGCGGTGCAGAGGTTACGGGGTGGCGGGAATCTGGCAGAGGCTATTAGGCAAGATGGGTACATGGGTATATATGTCAGAGCTGATGCCCTCAACGTGAATAGATTTAGAGGTAAGGGGTTCTCAGAGGATCAATGGAGCGCAATTTTCTATTACTATTTCGAGATCCGGTTAGGGGTTAGTTTTCTTCGTGAATGCCAGCAGGCTATTGCTGATGGTGCGTTGGAATTTGATGTCGAGGGGTTTATTAGCGGTTTCCGGGAGTTATCTCTTGGTAGCGATATAATTTCCTGCGATCGCTTAGATGGTGTGATTGATCATCTGATTGGGCTAAGAAAGGAGGTCGATCGGGTGGTGGCAAATGTGGCCACGGGAAGGTCTTCACTGCAGGAAATTGTCGTTCGATTCAGGCTCGGTGATTTGGCTTTCGGTCTCCCAGCGTTAATGAAGGATTCATGCGCCGATTTTTCCGAAACTAAATTTGTTTTTATGATTGATGAGCTCGAGAACTTTTCTCCTGGGCAGCAGGAATTTGTTAATTCCCTAATTAGGTATAGGCGCGGCGCTGTGTCGATTAAGGTCGGAGCCCGCCATTATGGGATCAAAACCTATGGAACCATTGAGGGCGGAGAGCCGATAAAGCTAGAGTCTGAATTTACTAAGGTTATCCTTGAGGATGAAGTAAGGCAGTCCTCTTCTGGACCGGAATTTTTAAAAAATTTGATTTCGGTGAGGCTAGAGAAGTCTGGCTGGGGGGCGAGGTCTTCGGGTATAGACCCTTATGATTATTTTCAAAATCTTGGCGGCGATGATGATCTGAATGCGTATCTTTTTTCGCTCATAAAAAATAGAAATAAAGACTATAGTTCTTCTGGCCACGTCAGGAGGTTTTTCGAAGCTCTGAGCGACCTGTCTAAAAGTGAAGGTGTGTCAGAAGATAAGATTAAACGGGTTGTGGGCATATTGAGCTTTGAAGGCAAGCCTCTATGGGAAAAACTTGCTTATCTTAGCTTTTATAAGCAGTGGGAGGCTGGCCGTGATCCTATCCAATTGGCCGAGTCCATTAGAGGTGAAATAGCTTCCGGCGTTGAAGGCCGGCAAATGACAAACCGGTATAGCCAGTTCAAGACGGATTTGTGCGCTCAACTGATTAGGGAGAGTACGGGAAAGCGCGTAATGTACTTTGGGCTCGATACTATAATAGATATTGCTCAGTTTACTCCTAGAAACCTTTTCATTCTTCTAAAAAGTATTTTTAGACGATCAAGATTTAATAATGAGCGACCCTTTGAGAAAGGCTCAGAAATATCTATCATTTCTCAGAATGAAGGAATTTTGGACGCCGCAGATTGGTTTTGGGAGGACGCGCAGCCCGATGTACATGGCGCTGAGGTTCGGAGTGCAATTGATTCAATCGCTCAGCACTTAAGCAATATTAGGTTTGCCGCCAATCCTCCTGAGTGCAGCCTTTCAACATTCTCTGTTGTGGGGGGCAGTATCTCATCTGAAGCCGCCGAGAACTTGAGGCACGCGCTCAACTGGTCATATCTTTATGAAATATCTCAGGGCGGAGTTGATAAAAATCAACCTAATTTGGTCAATCGTAAGTTTCAGATTAGTCCGATGCTTTCTCCAAAGTATGGGCTGTCTGTAACTAGAAGAGGTGTGATTACAATTGATGCATCAGATATTTCAGATATCTTTCTCGGTCGTATCACTGAAGTTTCGGTTTCGATGAAGAAAAAGATACGGGGATATCAGCGCCCACTTCATGCTGTAAAGGATGTTCAGGAGGATTTATTCAATGGCGCAGATTGATCCTTACGCTTGGGGAGTTAGGCATAAAGCTGATGCGGACTGGTTTGAGCGAAATAAATGGGACGTATATATATATGCGCATAATGATACTAGTCGCGTTAAGGCGCTGAAAGATTTAATAGACGCAGCAAGAAAAATCCCCGTTATTGTGCCGGAATATGGCTACACTAAAACTGAGCTGGATGCGGTTTTTAATTCCAGTAGCTACATTGATCTCCGTGACGAGATTGTCGACGAAAATGAAGTTGCAAAAAAGGTAGTCGCTGAGCTGGATACATCCCTGCGTTCGGGCGGGCGCGTAGCTATAGATATAACTGGGTTTATGAGGCCACACATATTTTCAATTCTGTTCCATCTCAAGAAGTATCCTGGGCTGTATGTGGATTTTTTTTATGCGGAGCCAGGTATGTACGAGAAGAAAGAAAAAACAGTGTTTAGCTGTGGGCATGTTAGGGAGGTTAGGCAGGTATCGGGCTTTCAGGGCGTTCATGAGGAGGACGATGCAGAAGAGGTTCTCGTTGTAGGGGTGGGCTATGATAATGGCCTTATATCTAGGGTGATTAATGATAAGGAAAGAGCGAAAGTTTATAAGATCCTCCCTTTTCCATCTCTAAGTGCGGATATGTATCAGCAGGGTTTGCTGCAGCTTGATAAGTGCTCATTTTCAGAGTCTCAATCCTCAGAGAGCTTGTCACACTATGCGTCAGCCAAGGACCCATTTTCAGTTGCTTCAGAGTTATCCAGGATTTACTGGGATTTGATACAGAAGGGTTTGAAGAAGAATGTATATTTGTGTTCTTTGGCTACTAAGCCGCAGGCATTGGGATTTGCTATTTTCTACTTGAATGAGTTGGAGCAAGAGCCTGTTAGCGTCCTCTTCCCTTATTCAAGTAATTATTCAAAAGAAACCAGTCAGAATGTCGGAGACATTTGGAGATACAAGGTGGTTATGTAAAAAAGCCCGGCTTGTAGCCGGGCTCTGTTTTTTCCGATCTTACCCTTGTGAGGTTAGAGCAGAAAGCGTTTGGGGCAGCATGGCTGCCCCTTATCTTTTGCGCAAATTAAACGCGCTCGATAACCGTCGCGATACCCTGACCCAAACCAATACACATGGTGGCGAGGCCAATCTGGCCGTCTTTCCATTCCATGACGTTTAGCAGGGTGCCGGTGATACGGGCGCCGGAGCAGCCTAGTGGGTGGCCGAGTGCAATCGCGCCGCCGTTTAGGTTGACCTTGTCTTCCATCTTGTCCAGCAGCTTGAGGTCTTTGGCGACGGGCAGTGACTGTGAGGCGAAGTCTTCGTTTGGTTCAGGGTAATCTATGCTCGTAGATGGTCAGCCCTGCGTAGGCTCCAGACCTATTTCAGCGGTTATGCAGGGCTCCTATCGTGTGCTGCATAGCCCTGCCTCCTCTCAAGAGCAATAAAGCGTCATATATGATGCATATTGTGTTGTCGCTAGCGCCTACTTCTAAAAGAGTTTCATATATTGCTAACCTGCACTTAAGCAGCTAAATTATTGCTTATTGCCTTTATAGCAACTTAGGAGATGCTTTATGTCTAAGGTCCTAGAGCAGTTAAAAGATCGGCGCAAGGCCTTGGGGCTGCGTCAGGAGGATATGGCGAACCGTACGGGTATGTCGCGTCAGCAGTATCAGCGGCTGGAGCGGCAGGGCAATCCGCGTCTCGATACGCTGGAGCTTTTGGCGAAGGGTGTAAAGGGAGAGTTGGTGCTGGTTCCGCAGGATAAGTTGGCGCTGGTAAACGCGTTGTTGTCGTCGGAGTCGGAAAGCGTACTGCGCGGAGTGCTCTCGATTATCAATGAAAGAAATGTTGGAGTACGGGAGGCGCCACTTTCGGATAATCCTTGGGGGGACGATCTAGGAGACGTTGAATGAGCAGGGATTCTGACCATCAGGAAGTAAGCGTGTTGAAGTTGACGCTGCATGGGCTGGAGGTTGGATATCTGGCCGGTTTCCAGAATGGGCGAAATGTTCTGACATTTGAGCGCTCGTTTCGGGAGGATATTCAGCGTCCTACGTTTAGCTTGATTACTCATCCGAATTTTCCGAGAGCGGAAAAGCTTCTTTCTCAGTCTTGGTCAAAGCAACAGCAATTGCATCCGGTGTTGTCGAATTTGTTACCCGAAGGCGCTCAGCGCGAATGGATTGCGCGTGGATTAAAAGTACACCGCGACAATGAATTTCCAATCTTCGCGCATCTAGGGGCCGATTTGCCCGGGGCGCTGATCGCTGAGCCGGTTGACCCTGATCAGGTGGAGGGTCCGTTGTTAGCGACGCTGGGGGATGCGCGGCCGGTGAAAATTTTTTCCGATGATGAGGCAAGGCGGTTTTCGCTCGCTGGCGTACAGATGAAGTTTTCGATGAAAGAGAAAGACGGCAGGTACAACCTGAGTTCTCGTGGTGAGCTGGGAAACTGGATCGTCAAAACGCCTTCTACAATACATAAAGATCTACCGTTGAACGAGTTTACGGCGATGACGTTGGCTAGTCAGGCTGGTGTTGTGGTGCCCGAGATAAAGCTGGTTGGTGTTGACCAACTCGATAATTTACCGGGCATTAAATTGCCTGACGAAAGCCAGGCTTATGCGATTAAGCGTTTTGACCGTGATGGTGCGCGCCGAGTGCACATGGAGGACTTTGCTCAGATTCTGGTGAAGTATCCGCATGAAAAATACGATTCCGCCAACTATGAGCAAATTGGCAAGGTTATTTATGACTACTCTGGCGACGGTCTTGGGGATGTGCAGGAATTTGCCAAACGGCTATTGGTGAATATCTTGCTGGCCAATGGTGATGCGCACCTAAAGAACTGGAGTTTGAGTTACGCCGATGCGGTGACGCCGAGATTGTCGCCAGCCTATGACATCGTGACGACCTGTGTCTATGTAGAAAATGAGTCGAGCTTTGCTTTGAATCTGGGCGGCGGAAAATCTTGGCGCTCGGTGCACTACGACAGTTTTAAACGTTGGTCTGAAAAAGTGGGGGTGCCATGGCGCGCGATAGAGCCGCACCTGAAGGAGGTAATGGAGAGGGCGCGGGATATCTGGCCGGGTGCCCTCAAGGATTTACCGATGAATGCGCAACATAAGAAAGCGCTAAAAGCACATTGGGCATCATTGCCGGAAGACTTTCGAATTCAATAATATCCCACCCATAAAAAAGCCCGGCTTGTAGCCGGGCTCTGTTTTTTCCGATCTTACCCTTGTGAGGTTAGAGCAGAAAGCGTTCGGGGCAGCAGGCTGCCCCCTGTTCTTTCTAAGAAAGTTTTCAGCGCGGGTTAAACGCGTTCGATAATCGTCGCGATGCCCTGACCCAAACCAATACACATGGTGGCGAGGCCGATTTGGCCGTCGTTGCCTTCCATGACGTTTAGTAGGGTGCCGGTGATACGGGCGCCGGAGCAGCCTAGTGGGTGGCCTAGTGCGATAGCGCCGCCGTTTAGGTTTACGGTGTCCATACGCTCAAGCAATTTGAGGTCTTTGGCGACAGCGAGTGACTGTGCGGCAAAGGCTTCGTTTAGCTCGATGTAATCGATGTCGGCCATGGTTAGGCCAGCGCGTGCCAGTGCTTTCTGTGTGGCCGGTACTGGGCCGTAACCCATGATGGCGGCGTCACAGCCTGCAACGGCCATGCTGCGGATTTTAGCGCGTGGCTTGAGGCCCATTTCAGCGGCTTTTGCAGCGCTCATCACGAGGATGGCGGATGCGCCGTCTGACAATGCAGACGAGGTGCCCGCTGTCACGGTGCCGTTGCGTGGGTCGAAGACTGGCTTCAATCCTTGCAGGCTTTCCAGTGTGGTTTGTGGACGAATCACTTCGTCGATTTCACACAGCACTTTGTTGCCGTCGGCGTCGTGACCTTCGATTGGCACGATTTCATTTTTCCAGCGGCCTTGTTGTGTCGCTTCCCACGCTAACTTGTGTGAACGCACGCCGAATTCGTCTTGCTGCTCACGGCTAACGCCGTGCATGCGGCCAAGCATTTCTGCGGTCAGGCCCATCATGTTGGACGCTTTGGCAGTGTGCTTAGACGATTCTGGGTTCAGGTCGATGCCGTGCATCATGCCAACGTGGCCCATGTGCTCAACACCACCGATAACAAACACATCACCGTTGCCGGTTTGGATGCCTTGGGCAGCCATGTGCAGCGCTTGCATGGAAGAGCCACACAGACGGTTAACGGTTTGTGCCGCAGTGGTGCGTGGCATGCCGGCCAGCAAGGCAATGTTGCGCGCAACGTTCATGCCTTGTTCTAGCGTTTGGTTTACGCAACCCCAGATAACGTCTTCTGTGGTTTCAAGTTTCCAGCCTGGGTTACGAGCAGCCAGTGCTTGAATCAAGTTAGCAGACAGTTTTTCTGCGCGCACATTGCGGAACATGCCGTTTTTCGTTTTGCCCATAGGCGTACGGACAGCATCGACGATTACTACGTCAGTTGGTTTTAAGCTCATCTCAGTTTCTCCTATCCGTGATCTTGTGTGCCAGCCTACTGCGCTTGTCATCTCGGCCGCCGATGGTGCTCGGAATCCTCATGTACTGATTCGTACACTGCGGTTCCTGCGCGCCATCGGCGACCGACCTGCCTGCGCTCGCGACGGCTGTCATCACAAGATCAAGCGAAAAAGTTTTTGCCGGAAGCGGCCATATCTTTCAGCATTTGCGGGGCTTCGTAGAGCTTGCCGAGGTGCGCGTACTTATCGCACAGGGCAACAAACTCTTTAACGCCGATGGAGTCGATGTAACGCATTGGGCCGCCGCGGAACGGTGGGAAGCCAATGCCGTAGATCATCGCCATGTCTGCTTCAGCAGCGGAGCCAACAATGTTGTCTTCGAGGCAGCGAACGGTTTCGGTGCAAAGCGGGATCATCATGCGGGCAATGATGTCGTCTGCTTCGAACTCGGCGCGCTCAGCAACGTGTGGCTTGACCAGTGCGTAGGTTTCTTCGTCGACCACTTTCTTCGGCTTACCTTTCTTGTCTTCTTCATACTTGTAGAAGCCAATTTTGGTTTTCTGACCGTAGCGCTTGTTGTCGAACATGATTTCAGACACGTCTTTAAAGTCGTGCTTCATGCGATCTGGGAAGCCGTCAGCCATGACTGCTGCTGCGTGAACGCCAGTGTCGATGCCGACAACGTCCATCAGATAAGCAGGGCCCATCGGCCAGCCGAATTTTTCCATGACTTTATCGATGGCTTGGAAATCAGCGCCGTCACGCATCAGCATGCTGAAGCCTGCGAAGTACGGGAACAATACGCGGTTAACCAAGAAGCCAGGGCAGTCGTTTACAACGATTGGGTTTTTGCCCATTTTCGTTGCGTAGGCCACCAGCGTGCCGACGGTTGCGTCAGACGTTTTCTCGCCACGGATAATTTCGACCAGTGGCATCATGTGCACAGGGTTAAAGAAGTGCATGCCAGCGAAGTTCTCTGGCTTCTTCAATCCTTTGGCAAGATGCGAGATAGAAATAGTCGAGGTGTTCGATGCCATAACCGCGCCATCTTTAAGATGGGTTTCGGTTTCAGCTAGAACAGCCTGTTTGATCTTTGGGTTTTCAACAACGGCTTCGACAACAACGTCGACGTCTTTGAAATCACCGTAGTTCAATGTCGGACGAATAGAAGACAGAACCTGTCCCATTTTCGCAGGCGTCATCTTTTTACGGTCAACGCGCTTAGTCAACAGCTTGGTTGCTTCACCCATGCCAAGATCCAGCGCCGCGTTGGCGATGTCTTTCATGATGATCGGCGTGCCTTTAGAGGCAGACTGGTAAGCGATGCCGCCGCCCATGATGCCTGCGCCCAATACCGCTGCGAGCTCAATCTTTGCTGCGCCTTTAGCGTGCTTGCCATTGGCTTTTTTCACGGCTTGGTCAGCGAGGAACAAACCGACTAGCGCGGTGGCTTGTGGTGTCTTCGCAACTTTCGCAAAACCTTTCGCTTCGACGGCGTTTGCGTCGTTGCGGGTCATGCCGCCGTGCTGCTGCATAACGCTAACCGCAGCCAGTGGTGCTGGGTAGTTACGGCCAGCCTGCTGGGCAACAAACGCGGTGGACGATTGAAACGCCATCATGTTTTCCAGAGGCGGCAACGTCAGCGGCGCAAGTTTTTCAGCGCGCTTAGCTTTGTAATCGATCTTGCCCGCGAGGCATTCTTTCACCAGTGCGATGGCAGAGTCGCGTACTTTCTCAGCAGGAAGAACGGCATCAACAACGCCATCTTTCAATGCTTTGTCAGAACGGTGTTGGCCAGCGGCCGCGATCCATTCAACGGCGTTATCAACACCGATCAAACGTGGCAAACGCACGGTGCCGCCGAAACCTGGGAACAAGCCCAGCTTCACTTCTGGCAAACCAATTTGTGCGCTGTCTGCGAGGACGCGGTAATCGCACGCCAACGCCATTTCCAAACCGCCGCCAAGAGCGATGCCGTTAACGGCACAGACGGTTGGCATTTCTAAGTCTTCAACGGCGTTGAAAACTTGGTTTGATTTCAAACACCAGCCAGCGATTTCATCTTCCGGCAATTTGAACATGTCGGTGAATTCGGTGATGTCGGCGCCGACGATAAATACGCCTTTGCCAGAAGTGACGATCAGGCCTTTGATGTTGCTTTCGCCTTTAATGGCGTCAACAGCTGCTTGAAGATCTTCAACCGTTTCACGGTTGAACTTGTTGACGGACTCGCCCTGAAGATCGAACTTCAGTTCGGCGATACCATCGTCAAGCAGCGCTACGCTGACGGCCTTGCCGGAATAGATCATGGTTTTTCTCCACTGGTTGCGGTTGCCGGTTGTTTGTTATGCCGGCCACCGTTTTGAACAGTTTCCGATCCGCCTGTTACGGTCCTGCAGAAACCGCAGAGCACATTCATGTGAGTGTTTGCTCATATTTTTGCACCCAAGCCGCCACTGCCGGAAAACGGGGCACCAAGTATAGGCGCGCTAGCGCCAGAATGTATCCCCGAGTTGTGACTGGCTGGTTTTTGAGCAGAAGGTGGTTTGGGCGGTGCGTGCTGGGGGGGGGTCAGTGTTTTTGATCTTTTGTGGGAGGTTGCTTGCAAGCGAAGGGTTTGGGTCGAGGTCTGATCGCCTGCAAGCAGCCTCCCACAAGGTGGTGCTGTGAGTGACGGGTTTGGTTTTTGGTTTGGTGCTTTTGAATTTTGGTGGGAGGTTGGTTGCAAGCGAAGGGTTTGGTCGAGGTCTGATCGCCTGCAAGCAGCCTCCCACAAGGTGGTGCTGTGGGTGATGGGTTTGGGTTTGGTTTGGTGCTTTTGAATTTTGGTGGGAGGTTGCTTGCAGGCGAAGGGTTTGGGTCGAGGCTGATCGCCTGCAAGCAGCCTCCCACAGGGTGGTTACAGCGGTATTAAGTGCTCGAACAAAAGCTGTGCGGTGCGTTGGCCGCGAAATTCGTTGACGTCGAGGCGGTAGATGCCGGAGACGCGTTTGATTTTGCCGGGCCATTTCGGCACGTCGATGTTGAAGTGGATGGCATCGATGATGCCGCGGGTGCCGGGTAGGCCGAGGGTTAATTTAAGATGGCGTTCGCCGACGATGCGGTGGCTCAGCACTTCAAATTCGCCATCGAACTTTGGTGCTGGAAAATTCTGGCCCCATGGGTAGGCGTGGTTGAGCATTTCCGCATTGGCCAAGGTAATGTCGGCGTCGTCGAGATTGCCGTCGGTATCAATCACCGGGTTAAAGATTTCTGGTGGTGCAAGTTCGGTGACGATTTGGTTAAACGCTGCGGTGAAATCGCCGAGGTGCTCTTTCTTTAGGCTGAGCCCTGCGGCCATGGCGTGACCACCGAACTTATTCAGCATGCCGGGGTTGCGGGTGGCGATGGCATCGAGGGCGTCGCGCAAATGCAAACCGGGAATGGAGCGGCCAGAGCCTTTCAACATGCCTTTTTCTTGGGCGGGGGCGAAGGCGATCACCGGGCGATGAGTTGCTTCCTTTACCCGTGACGCGAGAATGCCGACGACGCCTTCGTGCCAGCCGTCATCATGCAGGCATAGCCCGAAGGGCAGGTCGCCCCGTTGTAACAGTCGTTCGACTTCGTGCATCGCGGCATCGCGCATGCCTTGCTCAATGGTGCGGCGTTCGCGGTTGATGCTGTCGAGATCCTCGGCCATCTGCTGCGCGCGCACGGGGTCGTCGCACAGTAAGCAGTCAATGCCACTGCTCATGTCGGCCAGCCGGCCTGCAGCGTTCAGACGCGGACCAATGACGAAGCCGAGATCTTGCGCGGAGATACGGCTGGGCTCACGATTGCCGAGCTTTAATAAGGCGGTGATGCCAGGGCTACATTTACCGGCACGAATTCGGCGCACGCCTTGTTCGACCAATATACGGTTGGTCCGATCGAGGGAGACGACGTCGGCAAAGGTGCCAAGGGCGACTAAATCGAGAAGGTTGCCGAGGTTTGCATCGCCGCCGGATTGGTTGCTCTCACGCAACGCTTTGCGTAACGCCAGCAAGACGTAAAAGGCCACGCCGACGCCCGCGAGGTTGTGCAGCAGAGGGTCGTTGGTTAGGCGCGGATTGACGATGGCGTTGGCGTCGGGCAGTTGCGCGCCGGGCAGATGGTGATCGGTAATCAGGACTTTAATACCGGCGGCCCGTGCCGCGGCGACGCCCTCGACACTGGCGATGCCGTTGTCGACGGTAATAATCAGTTGCGGGTCTGCTTCGCGCCGCGCGAGCTCGACTATCTCGGGGGATAAGCCGTAGCCATATTCAAACCGATCCGGCACCAGAAAGCCGGGCGTTGGGTAGCCGAGTAGGGCAAGTCCGCGCAGCATCAGTGCGGTGGCTGTTGCGCCGTCGGCGTCGTAATCACCGATCACCAGAATGCGCGACTGTTGTTGGCGTGCTTCCAGTAGCAGTGCGACGGCTTGGTCGATGGCCGGCATCAGCGTTGGCGCAGGTAATTTGTCGAGTCCAAGTGGTAATTCATCGGGGCTTTTGATGCCGCGCCCCGCCAAAATACGGGCGAGCAGGGGCGGAATACCTTCCCACTGTGGCAATTGCTGGACTTCGCGACGCTGTATTTGCGGCAGTTTCAATGGGATTCCTAGCGTTTGATTTGTGTTGGCCGGTTCTAGATGGCCAGTCGTCTGGCGCGTTGATCGTCGCTATTAGAGAGGACGGTCGTCTGCGACGAGCTTGTGTGGGGCGCAGTATAGCATCGCCACGACGGTTGGAGCTTGCTTGCCTGCTCAAGGAGTGTTGAGCCAAGGCAGGCATCGCCTGCAAGCAGCCTCCTACAAGGTGGTGTCGTGGTTACGGGTGCTTGGTTTTAGGTGTGTGGTTCTAATCTCTTGTGGGAGGCTGCTTGCAGGCGAAGGGTGTTGAGATGGGGTTGGATCGCCTGCAAGCAGCTTCCTACAAGGTGGTGTCGTGGTCGTGGGTGTGTGTTTGTGGGTTGTTTGCAGCACAGCGCAAATTGCCTCTGCCTCCGCGGCCTCATGTTTGTTAGGATTGCCGGTCTCGATAGGCTCGCATATCGCGGCCGGTTGATTAGCAGGCTCACGCGGCGCACCCAAAAGGTGTGTGCCAGCGGGACCGAATGGGCGTCACGGCACATCCGTCAGACGCCACAGGCAAAACCCTTGATGGGAGGGAAGTAAGATGAAAACAATTCATAAATATCACCTAGAGCGCTCCACTGACGTACAGGATGTGAAGTTGCCGGAAAGTGGTCGGCCATTGCGTGTGGATTTTATTTTGCAAGATCGCTCTATTCAAATGTGGGTAGAGGTTGATGCAGACAGCGTAATTGGCGATTCCGATGACGTGCGTCGTTTCAAAATTTTCCCAACCGGCGCGGGAATTCCAGACAACGCAGAATATGTAGGCACTGCAGTAGACGTCATTAAGCCTGAAGCCTTTCATGTTTATGAGTTGATTGATTAGTCCTCTTGATAGCGCGTGTTTGTTGGCTGCAAACACGCGCTGTGACCGTTAACAGCCGATGAAAAGCGAGAGAAATCCCGCTAGAATGCCCGCCTTTACGTGCAACCGTTAACTGCGACCTTAGTACAACTAGTACAACCGGACCCTTTATTCATGGAAATCAATCCGCTGCGCAATCAGCTGGCCGACCTCAAGGAGCGCACCGAATCGCTCAGGGGGTATCTTTGACTACGCCAATAAGCGCGAACGTCTAATCGAAGTTGAGCGCGAGCTCGAAGACCCTGCTATCTGGAGTGACCCCGAAAAAGCGCAAGCGCTTGGCAAAGAGCGCGCGACGTTAGAGGGTGTGGTCAAAAATTTGGAGCGTCTTTATTCCGGCCTTGATGATGCTGAAGGTTTGCTGGAAATGGCCGTCGAGGAAAATGACGCCGCAGCGGTCGCCGATGTTGAAAGCGAAGCGGATGCGCTTGAAAAAATCGTTTCCGATTTGGAATTTCGTCGCATGTTCTCCGGCGAAATGGATGCCAATTCGGCCTACCTCGATATTCAATCGGGCTCAGGCGGCACCGAAGCGCAAGATTGGGCGGAGATGATGTTGCGCATGTATCTGCGCTGGGGTGAGTCACACGGTTTTAAAGTTGAAATGATGGAAGCGTCCGGTGGCGATGTTGCCGGCATTAAAAGTGCGACCGTGCATTTTCAAGGTGAGTACGCCTATGGTTGGCTACGTACTGAAACCGGTGTGCATCGGTTAGTGCGTAAATCGCCATTTGATTCCGGCGGTCGCCGGCATACGTCGTTTAGTTCCGTGTTTGTGTCACCGGAAGTGGATGACGACCTCGATATCTATATTGATCCGAGCAAGGTGCGTACCGATACCTATCGCGCCTCAGGTGCGGGCGGACAGCACGTCAACAGAACAGATTCGGCGGTACGCCTAACGTACGTGTACAACGACCCGAATACCGGTGAAGAGCATACCGTTGTGACTCAGTGTCAAAACGGCCGTTCGCAGCACCAAAACCGCGATGAAGCGTGGAAGGTGTTGAAGGCGCGCGTCTACGAATTAGAAATGCAAAAGCGTAATGCCGAAAAGCAAAAGCTTGAAGATTCTAAGTCGGATATCGGTTGGGGAAGTCAGATTCGCTCTTACGTGCTCGACGATGCGCGTATTAAAGATCTACGTACCGGCGTTGAAACACGCAATACTCAAGCGGTGCTAGACGGTTCGCTAGATCAGTTTATTGAAGCATCACTGAAGGCGGGTTTGTAAATCGGTTTTCAGATGTGGGAGCCTATTTTCAGGTGCTAGTTCTTTAGCGAGGCCGCATCGCCTGCAGCAGCCTCTCACACAAGATATTGGCACGACCCTGTAGGAGCTGCCTGCAAGCAGCCTCCCACACAAGATATTGGCACGACTCTGTAGGAGCTGCCCGCAAGCGATAGTCCTTTAGCGAGGCCGCATCGCCCGCAAGCAGGCTTCTACAAGTGAAAATTGGCACGACCTTGTGGGAGGTTGCTTGCAAGCGATGGGTGTTTCATCACGCGATATCGCTTTTAAATAACCGGCCTCCGAGAAACATTTTCCTGCGGCTAGACCGCGCTTACCGTGAAAGACGGGACATATCATGACAGACGAGAAAAATACGCAAGTTCAAGACGACAACAAGCTAATCGCAGAGCGTCGGCAAAAGCTGGCGGCCATTCGCGAAGAAGGCAACGCCTTCCCGAATGCATTTCGCCGCGATATTCTGGCTGCGGATTTAATTGCCGCGCACGGTGAGAAAGGCAAAGAAGAACTTGAAGGCTTGGGCATACGCGCTAAGGTTGCCGGCCGCGTTATGGCGCGCCGTGGACCGTTCTTAGTGCTGCAGGATATGTCTGGCCGCATTCAGTTGTATGCCGATAAAGAAGTGCAGAAGAATATTAAGCACTGGGATATTGGCGATATCGTTGGTGGCGCGGGTGTGCTGCACAAGTCGAACAAGGGTGATCTGTACGTGATGCTCGAAGAGTATCCGTTGCTGACTAAGTCGCTGCGTCCCTTGCCTGAGAAATGGCATGGTCTCACGGACACCGAACAGAAGTATCGCCAGCGTTACGTCGATCTCATTATGAATGAAGAGACGCGCAACACTTTCCGCATTCGCGCGAAAGTAATCGATGGTATTCGTCGTTATTTAACCGATCGTGATTTTGTTGAAGCCGAAACGCCGATGCTGCAAGTGATTCCAGGCGGCGCGGCGGCACGTCCGTTTGTGACCTATCACAATAGCTTGGACATGGAGATGTTCCTGCGCATTGCGCCGGAGCTTTACCTGAAGCGATTGGTTGTCGGCGGCTTTGAAAAAGTATTTGAAATTAACCGTAATTTCCGCAACGAAGGGTTGTCCACGCGCCATAATCCTGAGTTCACCATGATTGAGTTCTATCAGGCCTATGCGGATTACCGCGACCTGATGAACTTAACCGAAGACATGTTGCGTACTGTTGCGCAAAACGTACTCGGTACAACGGAAGTGACTTATCAAGAGACGACCTTTGATTTTGGTAAACCGTTTGTGCGTATGTCGGTATTCGATTCTATCTTGCACTTTAATCCGGACATCACTGCTGAGCAGATCGCTGATCTGGATTCTGCTCGCAAGGTTGCGGAGGGCTTAGGCGTGCCGCTGAAGGATTCTTATGGTCTCGGCAAGGTGCAGATTGAGATTTTCGAGAAGACGGTCGAGCATCGTTTGATGGAGCCGACGTTCATTACCGAGTACCCAACCGAAGTTTCTCCACTGGCACGTCGCAGTGATGCGGACCCATTTGTTACCGATCGTTTCGAGTTCTTTGTCGGCGGGCGTGAGATTGCCAATGGGTTCTCGGAGTTAAACGATGCCGAAGATCAGGCAGAGCGCTTCGGCAAACAGGCGGAAGACAAGGAGGCTGGGGATGATGAGGCGATGTTCTTTGATGAGGACTACATCGTTGCATTGGAGCACGGTTTGCCGCCTACTGCAGGTGAGGGCATCGGCATTGATCGTTTGGTAATGCTTTTTACTGATTCACCATCGATACGAGATGTGATTTTGTTTCCCCATATGCGACCCGGCGCACGCTAACGCTTCACGTAAGAAGTGGCGTTGGACAGGGGCGTAAATTACCGTCAGCTTTGGGGAAGGCAGGTATGTTTCAGACTGGGCAATCAATGACAACAATACAGTATCAGGGCAGACAGGCGCGGCGCAGTGGCAGTGAGCATCGCCGCAAAGCGATCTTAGAAGCCGCATTGGCGATTGTTGTTCGTGAAGGCATTCGTAATGTGCGCCATCGCGCCGTTGCGAAAGAGGCTGACGTGCCACTTTCCGCGACGACGTATTATTTCAAAGATATTTCCGATCTGATCTGTGATGCATTTACGTTGTTTGCCGAGAATGCGATGGAAACGATTATCGAGCCTTTTCAGCGGCAAGCATTTGCGTTGCTGGACAGTTTCGACGGTGACCTGCCGAAAGGCGACGCGCGTGAAGCAATGTTCTCAACGTTAACCGATATGATTACCGCGTATTTACTTTCAGAAGTAACGCAAAATCGAGATCACTTGATCGCCGAGCAAGCGTTTATGCAAGAGGCAACGTTAGATCCGCGGTTGGCTGAATTGGCGGGTTTGTACTTTGCCAAACAGCAGATGGTTATGGTCGCTGCGTGTGAAAAGCTTGGCACGCTAAATCCTGAGCTTGATGCCGAGTTTACCTTAGCAAACTTACTGTCCCTTGAACGTCAGCTGCTGCTCCGTAACGAGCAGTCTGTGGCGTTTATTCGTCCGCGCGTCGCCCGTTTGCTCACGCTTATTTGCGGCGCATAGTCTGTGTCCTATTTGCTCACCCGGGCGGCGCTTGAGCCCGGTTGGTCTGCTGCATTAACCGATGCCTTCGCGTCGAAGTCAATGTCGACATTAACGCAGTTTTTGCTGGCGGAAGATGCCGCGGGCAAAGTCATTTTTCCAACCAAAGACGATGTGTTTAATGCGTTTACTTATACGCCATTCGAGCGTGTGCGCGTCGTTATTCTTGGTCAAGATCCCTACCACGGCCCTGGCCAAGCGCACGGATTAAGTTTTTCTGTGCCGCCGGGCGTTAAAGCGCCACCGAGCCTAGTGAATATCTTTAAGGAAATTGAGCGCGACTTGGGTATTGCGCGTCCTGCGCATGGCAACCTCGAGCATTGGGCGAAACAAGGCGTGTTGTTGCTCAACGCGATGCTCACGGTGGAGCAAAGCAACGCCGGTTCGCATCAGGGCAAGGGTTGGGAGTCTTTTACCGACGCAGCAATTGAGAGTATTAATCATCAGCGCGAAGGTGTCGTGTTTTTACTCTGGGGCAGTTACGCGCAGAAAAAAGGTGCGTTGATTGATAGCGAGAAACATCTGGTGCTCACCGCACCACATCCCTCTCCCTTGTCCGCGCACCGTGGCTTTTTAGGTTGTGGACATTTCTCTCAGGCCAATACGTATTTGCAGTCTCAGGGCCTAGAGCCTATTGATTGGTCACTTTCCCCTGTTGACGATACTTTGCCGGGGACAAGCCTACGACTTTTTTGAACAACCGAGAAAAGTAATAGGCGTCATCAAAGCCAAATTCCAGTGCAATGTTAGCCACGCTTGCATCACTGATCTCCAGCAAATAACACGCTCGACTGACCTTCATATGCAAAAAAGCCTGTATGGGTGTTTGTCCGGTGAGTGTTTTGTATTGGCGTATAAACTGATACCGAGACGGTGCTCGTGCTGCGCTGCTGAGTTGTTCGAGTGTTAAGCGTTGGTGTAAATGTTGTTGCATAAACAGATGCAGTGCATCGATATCAATCTCAGCGCTGTCGTGTTGCTGGCGCTGCAAGAGTAGCCATGCATAACTTAATAAGCTGCGACTCAAACTAGCCGCGTGCAATCCCATGGCAATGCTATAGCCAGCACTCGATAAGCTTAACAGCGACCTAAAATCCATCACCAATCGATCATGTAACCCAGGGCGGCGTACGGCGCCTTGGTTCGCGTTTAAGCGCGCGAACCATCTTGGTAGATCGTCGCCATTGAGATGAACCCAGTAAATACTCCATGGGTCTTGCTCGTCCGCGGTATAGACGTGAGGTACTGCGGAGGGCAGCAGGACAAGATCGCCCGCCGTGGCGTGGTAATGGGCGTCTCCAATCGTCACGGTGGCCGTTCCGGAGATGCAATAAATTACTAGGTAGTCATCAGGCCGTTGGCGTGCCATACGATGCCCGTGGGCGCTAGGATAGTAACCAAAGGCGTGCGGAGCGCACGTTTTTGATAGTGCCTCTTCCGTTAATTCTGCCATGAGCGGCGTGGGCATCAGTACTCGTACGCTGCCACTGGCGAGAGGCCAGTCTGAGGTTTTCGGTTGGACCTCAATCATGCAATATAGTCCATCTTTGGCAATTGCCCCCATCTTATCGTTGGACTGTCTATGATACAAAGGGTGCCTTGAATTGAGACCGTCCACGGAGAGCCAAGCATGTCTGTTGAAACCGTTGTGAAAGTACCTTTATTGATTGCTGGAGAGTGGCGCACTGGCGCTGGCTCAGATTGGATCGATGTCACTGATCCCGCCACCAATAAGGTTCTTTGGCAGGCGCCTTGTGCGACAGAGGCTGAGGTGAACGAAGCGCTGGCGGCGGCACAGACGGCCTTTAAATTATGGCGTGAAGTACCGACGCCCGAACGCGCACGCGTGATGTTGCGTTATCAACATTTATTGAAAGAGCATCACGACGAACTTGGTGTGCTGGTGGCAAAAGAAACTGGTAAGACCATGGCTGATGCGAAAGGCGATGTCTGGCGTGGCATTGAAGTGGTTGAGCAGGCCGCCAATGTAGCGGCATTGATGATGGGCGAAACCGTTGAAAACGTGGCCCGTGGTGTGGATACCCATTCGTGGATTCAACCATTGGGTGTGTGCGTAGGCATTACACCGTTTAACTTCCCTGCGATGATTCCGTTGTGGATGTTCCCGATGGCGATCGCCTGCGGTAATGCGTTCATTCTAAAACCTTCTGAGCAAGATCCGATGACCGCAGTGCGCTTGGTGGAATTATTCCTTGAGGCCGGCGCGCCGAAAGATTTACTGCAATTGATTCATGGCCGTAAAGAGCAGGTGGATCAATTGATCACAGCAGAAGATGTGCGGGCTGTGTCGTTTGTTGGTTCGGTGCCGGTGGGTCAGCATATTTATCGTACCGCGACGGATAACCTAAAACGTGCTCAGTGTTTTGCCGGTGCCAAAAACCACATGGTGGTGATGCCGGATGCGAATCCGCAGCAGGTTGTTAATCAGCTGGTCGGCGCCAGTGTTGGGGCGGCGGGGCAGCGCTGCATGGCGATTAGTGTTGCCGTATTTGTTGGTAGTGCAAAAGACATGATTCCGGCATTGCGCGATGAGTTGGCAAAAGTGGTGCCTGGCGTGTACACCGATGAAAACGCGGCCTACGGCCCTGTGATTAGCGCGCCAGCGAAACAGCGGGTGCTCGCGTATATCGAGCAGGGTAAAAAAGAAGGTGCGAACTGTTTGCTCGATGGCTCCGATTGTACGGTCGAGGGATACCCTGATGGGCATTGGATTGGGCCGACGTTATTTACCGGCGTCACCGCCGATATGACCATTTACCAAGAAGAAATATTTGGCCCGGTATTGTGTTGTGTCGAAGCAGAGTCGCTCGATGACGCGATTGAACTGGTTAACGCAAATCAATACGGCAATGGTACCTCTATCTTTACTGCCAGTGGTGCCGCCGCGCGTAAATATCAGCATGAAGTAGAAGTTGGGCAAGTGGGCATTAATCTCTGTATTCCGGTGCCACTTCCGTTCTTCTCGTTTACCGGTTGGAAGGGGTCCTTTTACGGCGACCTGCATGCGTATGGCAAGCAAGGTGTACGTTTCTATACGGAAACCAAAACCGTTACATCCCGCTGGCCGGAAGATGATGTGGTGCATGCCAGCAATATGACTATCACCTTGAAGTAATTTTGCAATAAGGCTGGCATGAACGCGTGTTGGTCTTTTAGCTTTTTGTAGGGGCTTGCTTGCAAGCGAAGTGCGCTGAGCTAAGGTTTTATCGCCTGCAAGCAGCCTCCCACAAGGCTGGCATGAATGAGTGCTGGTTTCTTAATTTTTTGTGGGAGCTTGCTTGCAAGCGAAGTGCGTTGAGCTAAGGCTTTATCGCCTGCAAGCAGCCTCCTACAAGGCTGGCATGAGTGAGTGTTGGTCTTTTAGTCTTTTGTGGGAGGCTGCTTGCAGGCGAAGGGCGTTGAGCTGAAGCTGAGTTGCGTGCAAGTAGTCCCCCGTAAGTGTTGTATCTGGGATGATTATTTTCGGTTAGATAAAACGCACATTATTGAGCACAGCTATTCAACATAACGGACCGACTATGGATTTTGCGCTGAACGAAGAACAAATCGCATACCGCGAAAGCGCGCGACAGTTTATGGAGAAGGCATTACGACCTTTTGCCGCAGACTGGGACGCCAATAGCACTTTTCCTGTCGAGACCTTACGCCAGGCCGGCGAGCTAGGCTTTTGCGGTTTGTATACGCCGGAATCCATGGGCGGTTTGGGTTTGTCTCGTCTCGATGCATCGCTTATTTTTGAAGTGTTAGCGCAAGGCTGTACCTCGACGACGGCGTTTCTCACTATCCACAATATGGCGACGTGGATGGTGGCCAGTTGGGGGCAAGATGCGATTCGTGATGAGTGGTGTGAGTCGTTAGCCAGCGGCGAGAAGTTGGCATCCTATTGCTTAACCGAACCCAATGCAGGCTCTGATGCGGCGTCGATCAAAACGTCTGCTCGGCGTGACGGTGATGGCGATGACGCTGATTATATTTTGAATGGCAGTAAGGCATTTATTTCCGGCGCGGGCAGCACTGATGCGTTAGTGCTGATGGCTCGGACGGGAGTCGACGGGCCAAAAGGCATTTCCTGCTTTTTAGTACCAGCCGATTTCCCTGGTGTTAGCTTCGGGCGCAACGAGGCGAAGATGGGTTGGAAATCGCAGCCGACCCGTCAGGTAAACCTTGAAGATGTCCGTTTGCCGGTGCGCTACCGTATCGGTGCCGAAGGCGAGGGGTTTGCTATCGCCATGCGAGGTCTTGATGGCGGGCGCATTAATATTGCCAGCTGTTCGTTAGGCACTGCGCAGGCTGCGCTTGATCATACTCTTGGCTATGTACAAGAGCGTAAGCAGTTCGGCAAAGAGATTGCATCGTTTCAAAACACCCAGTTTAAGTTGGCGGATATGGCGACGGAACTGGTCGCTGCACGGCAAATGGTGCGTTTGGCGGCGTGGAAGTTGGATCAAGACGATGCCGATAAGTCGGCATTTTGTGCCATGGCAAAACGCATCGCGACGGATTTGTGTTTCACGGTTTGCAATGATGCATTGCAGCTGCATGGCGGCTACGGCTATATCAGTGAATATCCGTTAGAGCGTTATGTCCGTGATGCGCGGGTGCATCAGATTTTGGAAGGCACGAATGAAATAATGCGCGTGATTATCGCGCGGCGTTTACTCAGTGATGCGCCATTCGTACTGGAGTAAGACTTCGCTCGCGCGTTCCTTGTCCTTGTAGAAGCTTGCTTGAAAGCGGAGGGTGCTGAACTAGGACCTAATCGCCTGCAAGCAGCCTCCCACAAGGCTGGCAAGAGCGCATGTTGGTCTTTTAATCTTTTGTAGGAGCTTGCTTGAACGCGGAGGGCGCTGAACTGAGGCTTGCAGGCGAAGAGTATTGAGAGGGGATCGGATCGCCGATAGGCCTGATTTCGATAACTCGATTGAAGTGATTGCGGCCATAACAGGCAACATATCTACGCGTTCTTATTCACGGAGTTTGTATGACCGATTCGGTTTTGTTTCGTATGGAAGTTGGCGCGAATGGCATGCACATTGGTGTGGCCACGCTCAATGCGCCGAAGAGTTTAAACGCGCTTTCTCTCGACATGATTGATTTACTGTTGCCGCAATTACTCGCGTGGCAAGACGATGCTCAGATTGCTGCGGTGTGGTTGGAGGGAGAAGGCGAGAAAGCATTTTGTGCTGGTGGCGATATCGTCCGTATGTACGAAAGCATGGTTGATACCGCGCCGGGAAAGCGTAACCACTACATTGAAAACTTTTTCGCCGAAGAATATAAGCTCGATTACCTTCTACATACCTATGCTAAGCCGGTGGTGTGTTGGGGGCATGGTATTGTCATGGGCGGGGGACTCGGACTGATGTCCGGTTGCTCCCATCGTATTGTCACCGAGCGTTGCCGCATTGCGATGCCGGAGATCACCATTGGCCTGCACCCAGATGTAGGCGGAAGCTGGTTCCTCTCGCGCATGCCGGGCAAGACCGGTTTGTTTTTGGGTTTAACCGGCGCACAAATTAATGCATCTGATGCCCTGTATATTGGTTTGGCCGATCGCGTTATTGGCAGCACCGAAAAAGATGCCTTGTTAACGGATCTGCTAGGGCTGCCGTTCTCAGAAAACGTAGATAAAAACCATCAGCTTATCTCTGCATTATTACGTCGTTTTCAAATGTCGGCAGACGATTTGCCCTCTAGTCCTGTCCGCGAACATTTTGATCTGATTAATACGCTCTGCGATGCCGATACATTGCCCGATGTGGCCGCCAATATTTGCGCGGTTGAGAACGACGATGAGTGGTTGATGAAAGCGGCAAAGACGCTGTCGCGTGGTTGTGCGCAGACAGCGTGGTTGGTGTGGGAAGGTCAAAAGCGTGTGAAGCATTTATCTCTTGCGGATGCGTTCCGAATGGAATGGAGCATGTCGGTGCAATGTGCCGCGCAGGGTGATTTTCAAGAAGGTGTACGGGCATTGCTGATTGATAAAGATGGCAAGCCTGCGTTTCGCTTTGCACAGGTCGATCAGGTGCCGGCGGAATATATTCACGCATTCTTTAATAGTCCGGTGCAGCCGCACCCATTGGAGACATTATGAACATTGCATTTTTTGGGGTCGGTCATATGGGCGGCCCAATGGTCGCCAATTTGGTGAAAGCGGGGCACAGCGTCGTCGCCTTTGATCTGGTTCCCGCGCTACTCGAAGAGGCGGTTGAGCATGGCGCCACTGCCGGGGCGTCTCCGGCCGAAACAGTGTCGGGTGCGCAGGTGGTGATCAGTATGTTGCCATCGGGGCGTGCAGTGCAGGGTCTTTATCTTGGTGAGACAGGCATTCTTGCCGCGATTGATGCTGCTGCGTTGATTATCGATTGCTCGACCATTGATGCAGCGACAGCAAAAGCCGTCGCTGCAGAAGCCCATGCGAGCGGCCGCAGTATGATTGATGCGCCGGTCTCTGGTGGCGTCGGTGGCGCAATGGCAGGCACGTTGACCTTTATTTGCGGCGGCGAGAACAGTGCCGTGGAGCGCGCGCGGCCAATTTTGGAATGCATGGGAAAGAATATTTTTCATGCCGGCAATAGCGGTGCAGGGCAAACGGCAAAAATCTGCAACAACATGCTGCTCGCCATTCATATGTTGGGCACCTGTGAAGCGCTGCAGCTCGGTGTCGACAACGGCCTGGACCCTAAAGTGCTGTCCGACATTATGTTGGCCAGCTCGGGACGAAACTGGTCGCTTGAACTGTATAACCCTTGGCCCGGTGTGATGGAAAATGTGCCGGCGAGCAAAGGCTATGAAGGCGGTTTCGCGGTTAATCTTATGAACAAGGATTTGACGCTAGCGATGGATACCGCGTTACAGAGCGCATCGCGCACCCCGATGGGCTCGCTCGCAAAGAGTCTTTATGGTGTACATGGAAGTCAGGGTGACGGAGGCTTGGATTTCTCTAGCATACAAACCTTGTTTTCAGGAAAAACCGAATAGTTTTTCGGCGTACGGTAAGATTAACGCAAATCTTTCTAGCTAGGGGCTTGCTTGCAAACGAGGCCGTTAAATTAAGGCTGATCGCCTGCAAGCAGGCTCCCACAAAATCTGAAGAGTCTTCTATCAGCACTCTTCTAGCGCCAGTCTTTTAGCACTACTCTTCGGGTAGTACTCTTGTGGTGTTCGATTTACCCCTCCGGCAATAATCGCACCGTCACGTTGACGCTATCACTGTGTCCGAGATCATCTACTGCGCGCACCACATAACGTCCCGGTTTGGGTGACCACTCAACGGTTTCGGTTGCTTTGGCGCTAGCAATAAAACGATTATCTGCAAACCAAAATACTGTTTGTGCGCCGGCGTCGGTTACTGCCTGTAATGGAATTTTATTTTCTGCGCCTTGATTGGCCCGCAGTGTGTACTCGACGCGTGCGGAAGGCGATTGAATGCGCGGCGCAATACCTTGTTGATCAATGTCGCTTAATGCGCATCCGGGTGCGTAAGCGGGTGGTTGTTTGTGCGGAAGGCCCGCCAGTTTAAACAATGCTAGAAAATCCGACGGCCAGAATTCCATTACTTTTGTTGTGTTGCGTGGATTGTTGAGATGACAACTACGCAACCCGTTCTCGTCAATCTGCACCTGTTGATGTACTGACGAGACGCGAATGGGAGACGTGCCAGGTATATACCAAGTGCTTTTTGTTTTTGGGCAGTGCTTGTTAGGTAAGTCTCCTGACGCGGCACAGACTGAGACTTTTTTAACGTTGAGCCCTCCAATACGGGTGCCACGAAGCGAGTTGTTGACCGACTCTATATTTGTCGTAGCGCTGAGCTGATCGACGATACGAAATAGCAGCGGCGCTGCTGCTGTGCTGCCTACCAACGCCGGATTGCCACTGCCATCAAAGTTGCCCACCCATACGGCAACAAGATAGTGACCGAACAGGCCCACCGACCACGCATCACGAAAAGCCCAAGACGTCCCCGTTTTCCATGCGACGGTGACGGGTTCTTTGTTGGTCAATTTGTTATGACGGAGATGGCTCGATGTAAAGGGCCGCGGATTCTCAGCTAGCATCGACGAGGTAATAAAGGCGGCTTCTTTACTAAATAGACGGGTGCCAGGTCTAGGCGCGGCATCATCCAGTGTTAGCGCAATTGGATAGGCTTCGCCGTCGTTGGCTAAGCTTGCATACAGTTGGCTGAGTTCGAGCATCGTCACTTCGACGCCGCCGAGAGCGATAGCAAGGCCGTAGAAATCTCGCTCGCGTAGTGGTGTGATGCCGGCGCTGTCTAAGAACGTGTAAAAATCCGGATTGAGTTGGTTGGCGAGCGCCACCGCCGGCACATTGCGCGAATAAATTAGCGCATCTTGTGCGGAGATCGGGCCGAAGTAGCCTCGGTCAAAATTTTCAGGGGTGTAGGCGCCGAAGCGCGTCGGTAAATCCGCGAGAAGTGATTGCGGGTGAATCAGGCCTTGATCAAGGGCCTGTGCATAGATAAACGGTTTGAGGGTTGAGCCAGGAGAGCGCTTTGCCGTCACGCCGTCCACTTGTCCGTGGATGTCGTTGTTAAACCAGTTTGCGGACCCTGCCCAAGCAGCAACGGAAGTGTCGCGGGTGTCGATAAGGAGGACGGCGGCATTGTCTATGCCGTCGGCTTTGCGGTTGAGCACGTACTCGAGAATCTGTTGTTCTATTTGTTGTTGCTGTTGTTGGTCGAGGCTGCTGTGCCAACTGCCGGGGCCGTTTTTTGCGAGCAGATGATCGACAAAGTGCGGGGCTGAAAACGGTAACTGTTGGCGTCGCCGTGTGTGCAGAGCAAGCTGCATCTGATCTGACCAGTGTGCGTCGTCTGGGTGTCGTGTTAACCACAGGGCGAATGCTCTTTGTCGCGCATCGATGGCAACATCATCGTTGCGTGCGTGATCGTTAGGGCTGGCATTGGAATGTACTGGCGCGCGCGCAAGCGGGTTTTGCGGGATTACAATCAGTGATAGCGATTCAATCAGCGTGAGGGCGTCAGCATTTTTATTGAAGTAAATCAGACTGGCTGTTCCAAGCCCTTCAATGTTGCCGCCATAGGGCGCGAGGTTAAGGTAGGCCTCTAAGATGTCTGTTTTGCTGTAATGCCATTCAAGCTGTAAGGCTCGATAAATTTGCGCCAGTTTCCCGCCGATGGATGATGAGTCGATAGAAAATCGCATCCGTGCCAGTTGCATAGAAATCGTCGATGCGCCGACGCTGCGCTGTCGTGTGACAAAGGTTTGCCAGCTGGCCCGCACCAGCGCGACGGGATTGATGCCGGGGTGATAACGAAACCAACGATCTTCATAAAGTAGCGTGGCTTCTATTGCGGCAGGTTGGATGGCAGAAAGCGGTGTAAAAAGTCGATAGCGTTGATCTTCTGCCAGCGTTAGGCGCAACAGTTGGCCGTGACGATCGTAGACCGCGGAAGAAAATGTTTTGCTGCCGTACAAACTGGGTGTGGGCGTGAGGAAAAAGCTGAGCGCCAGCGCTAACACCGTCGCCAAAGTGGCGATTGTGCTAGCGCGGATAATCCGACGAAAGAGGAGCGGTGTCGCCATGCTAGGGCGCGGAAACGGTAAAGGTTTTTGCGGTGCCTTGCGCTTGAATATGGCGGTGATACATCGATTCTGCAAACGGTGGGGGCACGACAAATTCGCCGCTGCCGGTGACTTTGACGCGATAGGTGAAGGGCAGCGCTTGCGCATCGACGGTGCCATACATCACCACACGGTCTTCGCGAATATCGATGTAGTCCGATTGCCAATATCTTTGTGATGAACTCTGCGCGCTTCCCCGAATGCTATCGCGTTGCACTTCAAAGCCGCCCGGCAAAAGGTCGACGATGGCAACGTTCGGATGGCGCAAGCCGGTGAGTGCGCGAACGCTCAGGCTCACGGTGAGTTCATCGCCGAGCGTGGCGTGGGTCACTTGTTCGCCTTGGTCGTTGAGATAGACCCGCACAATTTCCATGCCTTGTTTCACTTCTTTGGTTGGTAATGCGGCGTCGTAGCCAGTTTGACTGAGGCTATAGAAAAAGCGTTGTTGCTTGTCGCCGGTGAGCGTGAGCGATGCTGTGTTGGTGGGCACCTCGGCACGGACCAACGCTTGATCGGGCTGGCTGCGCGCGAGTGAAGTCGGTTGTGTTGCGGGTGCGGGATGAAGAGCGGGGTCGGCCACGCCGTTGATCACGTTTGCGTTGGCCTGCGCCAGTATTTCCAGCGCGCCAGGTTGGGCTTTCTCGGCTTGTGAACCCCAAGCGCCGAGCGCCAGTATCGACCAAGAAGCAGACAGTGTATTGAACTGGCCTTTGCTAATCGGTTCGACCAGCGTGGCGAGGGTGTCATTGTCGATGTCGGCAAGTTGTGCAGGAAAATGACGAGCAATCAAATAGAGATATTGGGCATTGCGCGCCAGCGATGAATCGAGGTCCCATTGGTACTGAGCTGTCGGCTTGGCAAATTCGTACTCCGCCATAATGCCATCGGCGAGTTCATCGAGTTTGAGTTGCTTATAACTGGCGGCCATCCATACACCGGTGAGCGAGGCGCGCCACGTTTTCGCTGCCGACTGGGTAAGCTGTGTTTGTAATAGCGTTAGATAGTTTGTCGTCACGATGCCGTTTCGGGTGAGGATGTAAATTGCATAAGCCTGCACTTCACGACTGTGATCAGCGCTGATGGCGGCGCCAGACGAAACGTTGCCTTGGGCTACGCCGCGTAAATAATCCATGCCCTTGTCGATAACATCCCGAGGAATGTCTAAGCCTTGCTCGCGCGCCTCAAGCAAGAAATGCATGGCGTAAACACTGACGTAATCATCGACTCTGCTACTGCCAGGCCAGTACGAAAAGCCTCCGTTGGGCGTTTGTCGTGCGGCGAGAGTATGGGCAAGGTTCGAAAATTTATTCAAGATGGCCGCACGGTTGGTTATATCGTCACTTTCTGGGGCGGCATTAACAGAGGCGCCTGAAAATGACAGCAGTGCTGCAATCGGTAGGGCGCGACTGATGATCTGTTCCGAGCAGCCATGTGGATAGGTGTCCAAGTATTTACCGAGTCCATCGGCAAGCACGAGAGGACTGTAGCCGCTGAGTATCTGCTGCTTGGATAAGGCGTCGGACAGCTGCCTCGGTAGCCGAACCGCGGCACTGCCAGAATCGATAACGCCACTTTCTAACGTAGTCCGATAGGGCATAGCAGGACGAACGCTGAGCGTGGCGGTGCGTTGGACAGAATGCTGAACATCATGTTGTGCGGTGGCGGCGCGGAAAACGATTTCGCTACCGCCAAATTTGCTGCCTGCCTTAACGCGGAACGTTGCGGTTGCTTCCGCGCCGGGGGCAAGGGTAAGCGATTGATGTGCGTCACCGATAATGTTGACCAGACCATCGGCAACCGCGGTAACAGTTATCGTTTGTGGACTACTTTGCCGGGATATTGTGTTCTGCTTTTTAACGGAATGATCAGCTAGGTCGTCAGGGAGTAAGGCGTTCGCCACGCCGACGCTGATATTAAATTCATCGCCAGGCGAGACAGCAGTGATCACATTTGGCGTAAGAATAAAGGGCCCGCGTACGATGGTGCTGGCTTCCGCGGCGCCAACGCTATCGGCGTTGCTAGCAACCGCCATGACCCGTAATTCGCCATCGAAATAATCCGGCACGGTGAAGTCAACACGGGTGCTGGCGCCGGCGTTATTCATATCAATAATGCCAGACCAGAATACTACTGGTGCCTTCATGCCGCGTTGGAAGGGATTAAGGTTTTGCCCTGCGAAGGCCGCGGCGCGCTTTGCAGCACCACCGCCAGCGGCGGAACGCTGCATCAGTAGTGAAAACTCAGGCAGTAGCATGTCGGCGATTTGTTGGGTGCTCACTTGCAGCGCACGTTTTTGCAGGAACGTATTCAGAGGTGCCGGGGTTTGATAATTGGCAACTTGTAGAATGCCTTCGTTGATGGCGAAGACGATCAGTTTACCGCGCTGCGAAGGCGTGACGTTGACGCTGAGCTTGTCACCCGGTTTGACCTTTTTAGGTACCTCGATCTCCAGTGCAAGTGTGCGTTTACTACGATCAATATTAAAGGGCTGCACGGCAACGCTCATCGGTTGCGCAAAAATTTCCTCAGAGTCGAGGCTGCGCACAAACGTGACATTAACGTAGGCATTGCCTTCTATGCCCTCTGGGACAGTGATGCTTTGCACGCTGCGTTCGCTGTCAGTGCGGAACCATTTGTGCGCAAAGACCTTGTCTCGCTCGATGGTGATAAGACCCGCGCCGGTATAGGGCGCAGTGATTTGCATTTCAATGGTGTCGCCGACGCGATAATCGCCACGGTCCAATTTAAGCTGTAGCTCAGCATTTTTTTCCAAGTCACCGGCGATATTTTTACTGCCGATCACGTTAAACGTGCGCCGTGCCATGGTTTGTTCGTTGCTGCTAATTAGCTCAACAATAAAGTCACCGGGCTTGTCCGTAGGGACTGTCCAATGACTGCCCCCAGCAACAACGCGAAAGGATTCGCTTGAGACTGGTTGATGCTTATCAATGGTTTGATAAGCGAGAGTTCCGTCTCGTTGTTTTACGAGGGTAGAAAGGTGGCGAACCTCGGTGATGCGTAATGTCAGGTCATCGTTATCGAGACTGTCGAGATTGGGGTTGATGGCAATAAACTCAATGCTGCGCTCACTGTTACGCTGAATGTAATCGAGTTTTCCGTCACTTTTGCTACCGATCAGAACCTGTAAGGGAGAAACCAGCGTGCGGCTTTGCGCTGACACGCTACGTCCGCCGCCGGTATCAAAGCCTTCCGCTTCAAAGCTAAGTTGATAAAGACCGTTGCCGTACTTGGAAAGGTCTATATCAAACTGTGCATTGCCTTCTGCGTCGCTGTTCTTTGCAGTGAGCTCTTCCGTCACGCTACGGCGCAATGCGTCATCATTCAGCCGGTACGGATTTTCGAACTGGTAGTCTGCGTATCGAGAAAATTGGAAGTCCCGTGGTTGCAGCGTGTAACTGGCCTTAACACGACGGTCTTGGGCTGGCAGGCCAAATAGGTTTTGTAGGGACGCGTTGCCGCGCAGCGTCAGTTGCGTTTGCCAGCCAGCATTTTTATCGGTGCCTTGCCCGGAATGCACCAACTCGGTGCGGATGCGCATATTGTCCGGTTGGAATTCTTCTACGCTAAATTGCCCCGATCCGATCCGACGTTTGTAATTACGTTTTGGGTTGGTGATCAGATTGATCGCCACGCGATACTCGCCAGTCGTTGCGGTAGGGCTTAACGTAAACGGAATTTCTTGCATGCCGTCTTCCGGTAAGCGTTGGCGCGTTTGGTAAAAAGTATTGTTACGTGGGTCGGTAATAACGACTTCGATGGGACTTGCTGGCAGCTGCCCCCAGTCGTCGCGCTTGCTCATGACAGCCAGGTGACCTTGTTCGCCAGGGCGATAAATGCCGCGATCGCTAAACACCATGGCGCGAATCAGCGCAGCGCCGTCGCCGCTATTTCGTTGGCGGCTACTTCCGGTGTAGATGCCGCCGGTATCGAAGCGGGAAAAATTGACGTTACGATCATGTCCCTCATAGGGCATAAAGGCGAGATCGTCTCCCTGTTTGACCAGCCAAGCGGCGGGTTGTTTACCTTGTTCAAAGTTGTTGGCGTTGGGAAAGTCTGCGTGCCCTTGGGCATCGGATGTGCGGGTAATCAACGGGCGGCCATTTAAACCGATTAAACTGATAGTGGCATTCGCGACGGGTTTGCCCGTGGAGACGGATAAAACATAAACATCACTTTCGTTGTCCGCATCACGCTTACTGATGAGTGCCATATCCGAGACAATAAGTAGGCGCCGATCTGAAGGGCCTGTGGCAACGCCGTCACTGTTCACCCCCTGCGCGTTAATGACGAAAACACCTTTATCGGCCGAGAGGTTCTTTAACAGCGGAGCTAGGCTCAGGGCGGCATAGGACGCTTTGGCGGGATCTTTGTTGGCTAACCAGAGCGTTTCCTTGTGTTGTTCGCCAAGATTTTTCTCGTCGAAGCTCCAGCCTTTAAATGAAACATCTTCTAGATTGCCGTTGGTTTGTGAAACGAGGTGCACGATTTGTTCTTCAAAAAGCTGGGTGATTTCGACGTTGATGCCACCGACTCCGCGGGTTTGAAAACTCAGCTTTTGATCGCCTTTTAGGGCCAGCAAACCACCGTTGCCGACAATATTTAACTCTTTCGGAAAATCCGGTGCGCGAATGACGGCGGAGTACGGCACTGTCATAACGAACTTACCCTGAGAGGTTAGCCCCGCAGGTAAGCGCACATAAAGGCGTCTGCCGCTGGGGGCGCGAAAGCGAAAACTTTGGAACGGGCTAAAGGCATGTTCACTTGGGTTGGCGGTGAGGGTGAGCGGCTCGGATTTTTTGAGTACAGCTTCATCAACGCTCGCATTGGCGGCTTCACGATAGTTGTTCGGCAAGATCCACGCTTGAATTTCTGTTGCCAGTTGTTCTGTCTGAACGGCGTCGGTTAGTTCAAGAATAAAGGTTTGTTCGGGATCGTTTTGTTCATTACGAACAATTTCGGCATCCAATGTCGAAACGCGAAAGAAGGTTGAAATAGAAGGGATGCGCACATTTTTCGAGAGTGCCTCTTCGCTTTTCGACGGCCCTTGCGTGGACTGAATGCCTGCATCCACGGCCAAGGTCATAAAGTTTTCATCGTCGGGCAGACTTAATGGTTCGGTAGAAAGGTAGGCTTCGCGACCGGCTTTGCCGAGTTTAACGGTGTAAGGGTAGGCGGTTGGTGTGGTGGTAATCGGTGCGCCAGATGGGCGCATCGCAAACTGTACGTGCTGACGTAAACTGTCGAGGTTGACGGCATGGGAAAAGGTTAGTGTCGCAACGGTTTGGTGGCGAGAAGGGGCCGTTGGATCTTGATAAAAACGCAAGCTGTCCATGGCGACCTGCATTGCGGCTGTTGTGATGCTCGGCGTTCGGCTGTCTAGGTTGATGCCATCGGCAAAAATATCAGTCGGTAACGCAATACGGTATTGCTGGCCTGCAGGCCAATCATCTTCGCTGGAAAATATAAGCGTGTTTTCATCTTGCCATGTCCAGGTGCCCGCGTGCGCAGGAGACAGTGAGATACCGCTTACGGTTTTGCCCAGCAACGAAAGTTTCGCAGCGTTGCGAGGGCCTTCGGCGGTGGGGTCGGGGTAGTGAGTCGTAAAGCGCAGCACAATAGGTTCGGGATAAACTTTATCGTCATCACCAATTGCGGAAGGCCCCGGTGCGGTCGCTTCAATTAAGGTGACAGCCGGTTGCGGCAACGAAAGGTAATAGTTGTAGCCGGCAAGATAGAGCAGTGGTGTTAGCAGTAACGCGACAGCAAGGCTCAACACAAGTCGTGGGTGCGCTTTGCGGTACCGTCGCATCGCCTGCACCCAATGTGGCGCTTGCCACTGAACATTGCCGAACACGGCAGAGAGTAATCGGGCGAATAAAGATTGAGGTGCAGGCATAACGAGGTTCCCTTGCCGATAACGGTTTACGCATTCTTGCTGTGGAGGCTGGTCGGCATTGCGCGTTAGCCCTAGCGTCTATATCGAGACCGCAGACGAGGGTCTGCGGTTCCGGTGCGCGCGATCTAATGCCTGCGGCGGTTAGTTTTGCTATGGCTTGCAGCGCTTCCTAAGAAAGCGGCAAGCCGGTTTACGGTATGCGTTAGCGTGCCGCTGCGTTGAGATCGGCGACGGCATACGGTAGCTCACGCCGTGACGCTTGCAGTGGTTTGCTGTCGCGATACAGATCGCCGCTATGATCAAGACGTAACACGACGAGCGCATGACAGGTGTTGCCGTTTGCTGCGCTAGAGACGACTTCGCCGATCGCTTTATCGTGTTGGTCACGCAGGGCGGTGCCTGGCTCTAGTCGCGGAGCGCTGTCAGCGGGCCAGCTCCAATGCTGCATGCGTTGTTTGAGTTTGCCCTTGAAATGCATCCGCGCGACGATTTCTTGGCCGAGGTAGCAACCCTTTTTGAAGTTGACGCCGTCGAGTACGTCGTAATTCAACACTTGCGGCAGCCACAGATCGCGGCTGGCCGCATGGATGTGGCCTTCGCCCGCGAGGATGTCACTTAAACGCCAATGTTGCGCGGCGCCGATATCCGATACCGGAGTTTGCTCAAGCATTTTTTGGGCGTGGCTATGATCAAGTAAGAGCAGATAGCGTTGGCTGTTTTCTAATCGGCAGACGCCAGTGTGCTCGGCAAACAGCGCTTCGCCGGGCTGGGCGGGTACGGGAATGTGGTAAGCATTGAGCTGCTCCTCTGCCTGCAAACGATGGCTTGGCGGGGAGGTAAACAGCAGGGCTACGCGACTCTCATCGAGGGTCAGCGTGGTCTTGCTGAATAACGCATACTTTTGCAGCGCGGCCAGACAGTCCTGTGCTAGTTCGCGGTTGACGATTAAATCAACTCCGCCATGGGCGGGCATGGCCCGCAAGCTAGTCATGCCGCGGCCTTTAAGGCTTAAATGCATGGCCAGTCGTGTGTGCCCAGCGACGACGACTTTCATGTCACAGGTGAGCTGGCCCTGTAGAAATTTCTCTGACTCATCGCCACGCACCTTAATAATGGCGAGGTGATCGCCAACGATAACGCGGGAAGGCTCGTCGCCGTGAAAACGTTCAACGACGCCTAGTTCTGCCTCGGACAGCGGTGAACTACGCTGCGCACCGAGTTGATCTAAATATGCTTGCCAGGGGTTGTGCATGCTTCACCTTGGGCCAGTCTGGCCGATTTGATTCGTGTATAGCGCTGAGAGCCTGCGGCGCCCTCTAATCTAACGGCCCTATATTCGTAGCGTAAATGATAGATAATAGAGCCTGTTGCTGTCAGTAGAGAGCACCGCAACGGTGTTTCTTCAGAATACTGCCACTGTAAGTAAAAGAGAGCCGAATGTCCGACGTAGATTTGAAAAAAGTGTACCGCTGGCAGTGCCGCCGAGGCCTGAAGGAAATCGAAATAGCGCTTAATGACTATCTAGATCGCTTCTTTGAAAGCGACTCGGAAGCCATGCGCATCCAGTTTGGCCGTCTGCTAAAAGAGCAAGATGCGGATATATTTGAGTGGTTTACCGGCCGCTCACTACCGCAGGATACAGACCTTGCCGAATTCATTCCGCACATGCTTGAGCGATGTCGTCGGCCCCATTGAGCTGCGCCCCAGCCGCTGGCCACTCTCTCTATATTTACTCGCCATATCGCTCGCCAGTGCCGCTATCGCCATCAGCGGCCTGACGCTTGCGTTCCAAGCCGTCGCCGTACTGGCCATGGTAGCGCTAGCGCGGCACGAATGGCGGCTTTGGCATCGTCGCCTACGCATATCGGCATTACGTTTTTCCCCAGCACTGATCGAAGTGTTTCTTAGCAATGGCGAACAGCTTGTTGTGGAGCCGCCGTATCGCTGCTTGGTGACATCGCGATTCATCGCATTGCAGGTTCCGTCAGCAAAGGGCAAGGCATACTTCCTCAGCAAGGCCCTAACAGGCAAGATGTGGTTACAGGTATTTGACGGACAAATAGAGAAAATGAATTTCTGTCGGCTGCGTCGAGTGCTGTATTTACAGCGGCAACGATGACACCAATCGCCTTCTCTGTATCGCTTAAGCGGTGAGCCACAGGGGAGGAGTATCCGATAGGCGTTCTTTCCGAAGTGTATAACGTAGGCTGAAGAACACAGGATGTTCTTCAGCGAGTTCCGCAGGAGCAGCAGCTTTTATGTTTATTATTCCTATTCAAGACCGCGTGGATTGGCGCAAACCGCCACTGTTGGCGTTGGCGTTAGTTCTGCTCAATAGCATCATTTATTTTTGGTCAGTGGGCTACGACGCCGAACGTTACGCCGTGTTAGAGCGCATTGACGACGCGCAACTGAGCCAATACGAATGGCCGATCTATTTAGATTGGCTTAGCGAACAAGATCCAGCCCTGTGGTTGGAGGTGCGTGGGGATGGCGAGCAAGAGCGGTTAGATGTGTTGCAGTCCGCCTGGTTTGATCGTGAGTTTGACCAGCAGGTACACGCCCATTGGCAGGAGGAAATACCGCCGCCGGAGTGGCAGGCGTTACGTAGCGAGATGGAGACCGCGCGGGATCAACTCAGTTGGATTCGGTGGGGCTTTACCCCTGCGTTGCCGACCGTTGCGGGCGCGATTGTCTCGATGTTTCTACACGGCGATCCATGGCATTTATTTGGCAACATGCTTTTCTTACTGCTGTTTGCCGTGCCATTGGAAAAACACTGGGGCGCAGGGCGGCTGCTAGGGCTGTACTTGCTGGCAGGTCTTTGCGGCGATGCCCTGCATTGGCTTGCCTCGATGAATAATTACACGCCATCAATCGGCGCATCCGGTGCCGTATCCGGGCTAATGGGGATTTACGTCGCGACGTATGGGGTGCGGCGAATCGAATTTTTCTACACCCTAGGATTTTGGTTCGACAGCTTTCGCGCACCCGCGTTGATGGTGTTTCCGGTATGGCTTTCCTATGAACTGCTCAACACGATGCTGTCCGATAACAATGTCAACTATCTCGCCCACGCCGGGGGCATGAGCGGCGGCCTGCTATTAACGCTAGCGCTAAACAAAATCTCATCGCGAACTGCGCCAGACCCCCTCGAACAGCAAGGTGTCGAGCCGGTACGCCAGACGGCCGCGGTGCCTGCGTATTTACAACGTCTGCATGAGTCATTGGCGTTCGATCAGGCGGCGAAAGAATGTCAGGTCTTGCTGCCAACGCAGCCAGATAACGAAGCACTTTGGCATTTTTACTTCAGCGCCGCAGATAAATGCGGCATACCCGCATTGGATAAAGCCATGCGCGACGCCTTGGCGTTACTGAATAAACCATCACCCGCCGATGTGTTAGTGGCGGCGCTGCTAGAAGATTACCTTTCTCGCGGCGGAGACCTAAGCCGCTTACCGCCCCCGTTTCAATTATTGGAAGCAGAAATGCACTACCGCCGACGGGATACGCAGAAAGCGCTTGAGCGGGTCATGCAATTAGAGAAAGTTTGGAGTCATGCTCGCTTGAATAAACTTCAAGAGCAGTTGATGCGGCGTTGATTTGGGATCACGGTTGCTTGTTAGCCTTTAAGCCTCGACTATGCGCGAATTACTATCACGCATAACCGCAGCTAAACTTAGCATTTTTCTGAATTCTGTTGCGTAGCTTTCGGGAACTCCAACAGCGGTACAAAATTCAGCTGGATCATAATTTAGAAGCTCGGCAGAATTTAGTAGAACTTGATAGTGAAACATGGCCATTTTTCTATTTTCATGTGCCGCTTCGAGTATTCTTTCTCTGATTTCTGCGATCATCGTTCAATCCTTTTACGTAACAATAAGTGGCGAGTCTTTAAAGAGTGCTAACAGTTTATCAAGTCGAGAAGCCACTATCGGGGATACCCATCAATTACCCCAAAAAACATATCGCAGCGGCGCTACCGGGTAGTTGTTATTCCGAGTTAAACCATTTATTTAGAACTAAACATGATGTTTATTTCGGTGCCATCAACTTCCGAACTTACCAAAACCTTAAGGTTATCAATGGTGGGGTATTGGCTCGGTGTATTTAAATGAAAGCTAGTGGCATGATTAACTTTACTTACCTTGGCCTCGTTGCCTAGCGCTTCCGTATAAAAATTTAGAACCTCTTCCTCCTTACGGCTTGTTACCACAGTCATCATGTTTATTAGACTGCTTTCAGCCTTTTCAATTAATCTGCTTTCTGGGAAAACTGGCACCCCATGAAATTCACTGGGGGCTTTAGAGCAGCCTAGTATATGCGTAACTAGGGCGATAATTATGAATATCTTTCTCATTTCGTATATTCCTTTATTTGGATGTAACGTCTAAATAGGCCGTGGTAACGGTTGGCTGCATTATCTTGCTAATTGCTTGCATGGTTGATCTGGAGCAGCGCCCCTTTGACAATTTTGAAGGGCATTTCTAAAAGCGAATTCTCTGGCAAATAGCTTGATCCCTCTGCATAGCTACCATCCATCAACCATATCGCTCCATTGTGAACATCATCGGGGACACCCATCAATTACCTCTGAAAAAAGCCATATCGCTAGCGGCGCTGTCCGTAATTACTTGCAATACGATGAATCCTGTAAGCTTTCTGCCGCCGAATTAATGGGTGTCCCTATTTATTCGTATGGTCGAAACAGAGCGGATCAATGTTCAATGTCCGGTGTCTTTAATTGTTAACTGCTAATACCGAAATTCCAGTACAACGTCAGCGCCGAAAATGGCAGCCACCTGTTCAAATAACTTATAAAGCTTCGTATCACGATCGAAATTTTTCAAAAAACCAGAATCCTCCATAAATTGTGCTACATTGCCATCACAATAAACTCCAACCCCCCTAATCTCATTCTGACCATCCTCTGAGTCACTGTTAACGAGACCAAAAGTAATGCCGCCAAAGACATCTATTACAGGTGGAATATCATTTTTCTTGCAAAAATCATCCATGTAATCCTTAAGCTGGCTAGTGACGACATTAATGCCTGGCAGCTTCCCTTCTTTCTCCAGCTCATTCAAATCATTTCTATAGTGACTAAGCCCAACCTCAAAGTTAATTTTTTCTATATTTAAGTTATCTATTGACTTGGCGAATCCGCCTAACGTGTCAAACTTATGCTCGAGATCGTCATAGCAATCATCTTCTTCATAATATTCACCATCATTTTCCCAAACTTTCACATCCATTTCTAAGTCGATATATTGATGATCGACAAGAAAGTTTATTAACTCCTTTGTTTTACGCACATCCATTTGATCTTTAGTAAGGGGCATCATTAGATAAAACTCAATAGCCATGCTTCTCGCCTATATTTATTTTAAGTTAACGCCGCCTTCACGCTCGCGTGTACGGCCTTGTTAAATTTTTGTGTCGTATAGATAACCGGAAATGGTTTCGGCATTTGAGGCATAACGCTCTATGGCTTTTCCGAGATAGTCCTCTTCCAGCTTTCCTGAGGGCAATGTTTCCGATAGATATTCCATTGCCTCCTTAAAGTCATCGTAAATTATTGAAACTCCGAACGCAGAGAAGGCTGAATCAAGCGCAGTGTGAAAACGTTTCGAGTCCATTGGATGCGTTGTATGCCAAGTCTCTACCCGCATCCATGGCTTTAGCTTTTCCGCTAGTTGCTCGATATTCATTGAGTCGCCATCGGGGACACCCATCAATTACCTCTAAAAAAAGCCATATCGCTAGCGGCGCTGTCCGTAATTACTTGCAACACGATGAATTTTGTAAGCTTTCTTTCACAGAATTAATGGATGCCCCTATTTATTGGAAAAGCTGTCCAAGGAGTGCAGCGACTGATATTGCTTGGCCTTGTTAGTAGAGATTAGACGCCACCTTAGCTAATTGAGTTATTACAAGGGACGCTAGAATCACCAAAAATGAGATGGCAATGAAATCAAATTTTTTATTTTCAAATGCTTGAATAACAATTTCCATTTCTTTGGTATTTTTGTTATCACAAAATATATCAAAGTCGCTACTGTCTCCGTACGGCTCTTCAACGTAAAAATTTTGTTGGTTTATAGTGAACTCACAGAATACATCTTCTCGAAACCAAGATAATAATTTTTTTGGCTTCCTGGTTATCTGTGAACCCGGAATATTTTCTACTGCCAGCATAACTCCAATGCGGCTACAAAGCGTATTGCTAATACTAAATCCATAGCAGTCTCCATTATCTAATCTATATCGATAAACTTTCATGTTGACCTACTAACAGCGTATTAAGTCGATGCCATCCGCCTATTTCCTATCCGCTTAATTCTGAACAGGCAAATGTCGGTGTCGACGAATAGTTATTTTTAATCAACACGTTATAGCGATATCGAGAACTTATCTCAACGGTTATATCCGGTCAGCATCCGCTTAACTCGGGATTTCCTTGCCTGATGTTATTTTGATGTTGCGCGTACTTAATTCATATGCTTTCAATGGCGTAGGCTCTTTCACCGCAGCATTGCGGGGTAACAGCAAAGTCGCTCCTTACCCTACCGACAAACTGCGATACAACTGCAACACCTCTGCACCGTCTTCTTCCTGCAATACCTGCGGAAATTTCTTGCCTAAGAAGTTTAGTATCTTGCCCGCATTTTCTGCACCGCCGGTGCTTTCCAGATAAACCCGTGCAAGTAAGACATAAGCGCTGCCGAGTTCGGCAAAGTTTGGGTGTTGGCTGTGTAGATTCACCAATAGCGGTTTTGCTTCGCGCCACTTTTGCCGTGCGCTGAGGCCGCGAGCTAATAAGGTACGAATATCAGGGGCGGTGGGGGTGTATTGCGGGTGATGCTGACGAATGTCTAGGTATGCCGTAATCGCCATGTCGGTTTTGTCGTTGGCGGTTAGTAAGCGTAAATAGTCTTCACTGAAACGAAGAAAGGATTCTTTTTTCGGGGTTAGTTTTAGCAGGAGAAATTGACGTTCATTGAGGGCGATATCGGCAGGTGATTCATTTAGTGCACGTGACACTGCTTTGCGGGCTTCGTCGATGCGACCAAGTTGGGCATAGATGTGGCTCACGCCTAAGGCTTCGCGGCGGCTGTATTCGGCTGGGGGGAGGTCTTTGCCGCGGGGTAAGGTACTTTGAATGTTGAGTTTTTCTGCGTGCTCGTAAAGTAAGTAGCCCATCATGGCGAACCCCACTACGCCGCAATAAAACGTTGAGAAACCCGCCGCGAATGAAATGATTCCGGCTGCGACTTGATGCTCGACATTAAGCGATGCAATAAGATCTGGGGCGGAGGTGACGGCGCCCCATGCCAGCCACAAAACGATATAGGGCCAGCCAATGGTCCACATGAGTCGTATCCATGCGGCGGGGTTGAGTGCGGAGCCGACGGATTGTGTCAGCGCCAAGATCATGGTGCTGGCGGGAACCGCAAGAAAGCCGAGAAAGGCGAGACTGTAGCCGAGCATTGGGCTCACTTGCACCAGCAGCAAGGGCACCACGATCATCATAAAGAGAATGAATAGCTGTTTATAAAACAAGCTGATGTCGCCGTGAATGGCATCGGAGAGAGAAGGGTGTTGCCAGTTGCCTTCAGACAGGCGGGTGATCACCATCAGGCCGTAACGCACTAACACGATCTGAAAAATAAGGTAGAACAAAAAGAACATGTCACTGAAGATGCCGGCCAGCGCTGCAGCGATCAAGAGTGTCGGTGATGCGGCATAGCGAAAGAACTGGCCCGGCATACGCCAGAAAGGTTCTTTTGTTTTGCCGTCGCCGAGGTGATCGAGAGACGTGGTGCACACGGGGCAACGGGGTTGGCCGCGTTTAAAGTTCGCTTCGCCGCCGGGAATACACACGTCGCACAAATCTTGATTGCACTTCGTGCAGCGCCACATAGCGCTGTTCCTTGCGTGGTACTGACATGTCATCCCTGGTCCCTCGCTCATTCAATATTGCATCCGTGCGTTATAAAAGTGCCATCGACCACCATAACGGCTTATCGGTGAAGTCTTCCTAGTCGTCGATCTCACCCGGAACCAAAATAGTGTCGGTTGGATTGTCTGCTAGCTCGGGGTAATCAATAACGTGGTGCAGCCCGCGAGATTCTTTACGCGCTTTGGCCGAGCGAATAATAAGCTCGGAGATGACCACTAGGTTGCGCAGCTCGAGTAAATCTTTGCTGATCTTGTAGTTAGAATAATATTCTGCAATTTCTTTCTTCAGCATGTCGGCGCGGTGCCAGGCGCGTTCTAGGCGCTTAACAGTGCGAACGATGCCAACGTAGTCCCACATAAAGCGTCGTAGTTCGTCCCAGTTATGGGCAATGACCACGTCTTCTTCTGCTTCGGTGACTTGAGACTCATCCCATTCCTGTGCTTTGTCAGGCATCGCGACGCTGTGCATCAGCGAGGTCATGTGTTGGCTCGCGGCTTCGCCGAAGACGAAGCATTCCAATAATGAATTGCTGGCCATACGATTGGCGCCGTGCAGTCCGGTACTGGCGGTTTCGCCAATGGCGTAAAGGCCGGGCACATCGGTCTGACCATTTAAGTCGGTGATGACGCCGCCACAGGTGTAGTGAGCGGCGGGGACAATTGGCATTGGATCGCGGGTGATATCGATGCCGAGTTGCAGGCACTTGGCGTACACGGTGGGGAAGTGATGAATAATAAAATCGGCGGGGCGGTGACTGATGTCGAGGTATAGGCAGTCGGCGCCGAGACGTTTCATTTCATAATCGATGGCGCGGGCGACCACATCGCGTGGTGCTAATTCGGCACGTTCGTCAAAGCGATGCATAAAGCGTTCGCCATTGGGCAACAGTAGGCGTCCGCCTTCGCCACGAATAGCTTCAGTCACCAACGACGCTTTGGCCTTGGGGTGATACAGGCAAGTTGGATGGAATTGCATAAACTCCATATTGGCTACGCGGCAGCCGGCGCGCCACGCAATAGCAATGCCATCGCCAGTGGCGACGTCTGGGTTGGTGGTATAAAGATAGGCTTTGCTCGCGCCGCCTGCGGCAAGCACAACAAACTTTGCTAAGAAGACATCGGTGGTGTCGGTTTCGATATTGTGCACATAGGCGCCAATGCAGCGGCCTTGTTGTGAATTGTCAGCAGCCTTTTGGTTGTCGGCGTCTTCGCGAATCAGGTCAACGGCGATCCGGTCTTCGTAAAGGGTCACGTTTTTGCGTTTGTGGACGTTTTCGATCAGCGCACTAGAGATGGCAATGCCGGTGGCGTCGGCGGCGTGAATAATGCGGCGATGGCTATGGCCGCCTTCGCGAGTGAGGTGATAGCCAAATTCGCCGCCGTCGCCTTCATCGAGTTTGGTGAAGTCGACGCCGAGATCAATCAACCAACGAATGGCGTCGGGGCCATTTTCAACGGTTTTGCGCACGGCGTCGTCGTGGCAAAGGCCGGCGCCGGCAATATGCGTGTCTTTGACGTGGGATTCGAGAGAGTCCGTTTTATCGAGCACGGCAGCGACGCCACCTTGGGCGTACCAAGTGCTGGCGTGATTCAGCTTGCCCTTTGATAGGACCGCGACGTCAGTATCGACCGGCAGCTTTAGGGCAACGGTTAGCCCGGCTGCGCCGCTACCGATAATCAACACATCATGACGAAAGATTGCCATTAGAGAGTGGTCTCTGGGTAATAAGGGTGGCTTGAAACGCTCATCTTTTGAGCAGGTAGCCAGAATTGAGTGGCCAGTTTAGCAATAACGGCGGCCAGTTTAGCAATAGCGAAGCGCGGGGGAATCTTCTTTTATTCACTCAATGAGCAGAATGTCGGTATCCGCACCCTGGAGTTTGCTACAATTTTGCATTCGCGGGGAACTCCATAGGGGTTTACTCGTCTCAGATGAGAGCACGTTAAGGGACTGGGGGATTGGTGACAGACGAAGAACTGGTCAAGAAGGCCCGTAAGGGCGACCAGCGGGCGTTCGATTTGCTCGTGCGGAAATATCAGCACCGAATTTATGCTCTGATCAGCCGTTATATTCGCGATCAGGACGAGGTGCAGGATGTTGCCCAAGAAGCCTTTATTAAGGCCTGGCGTGCGCTGCCGCGGTTTCGTGGTGAAAGCGCATTTTATACGTGGCTGTATCGCATTGCGGTGAATACAGCGAAGAATTATTTGGTGTCGCTGCGTCGTCGTCCGCCTGGATCGGATATCGATGTGGAAGATGCGGAGCAGTTTATCGGCTCGGATGGTTTACGAGATATCGGAACCCCAGAGTCGAAGTTGATGTCAGACGAGTTAGAGGCAGTGATTCATAAAGCGATTGCTGCGCTGCCTCAAGAATTGAAAACGGCAGTGACATTACGTGAGTTTGAAGGTCTGAGTTATGAAGACATCGCTGCCGTGATGGAGTGTCCAGTTGGAACGGTGCGTTCGCGCATTTTCCGAGCGCGCGAATCGATTGAGCAGGCGATGCGACCGCTACTGGATGACGCTGGTTAAACAAGGCCGAGTGTAAATCGGTGCTGAGAATTTGACGTCGTAGTTCGGTGGCGTTGCTGGTAACGGCAAGCGTTGTGCGAACAGAAGTCGATAAACGTTGTTGATACATTCGTTGATAAATTGATAAACCTACGATGGGTGACACCATGAGCCAGGAAACCACGAAGTTGGATGAATCGAGTCTTGATAAGAGCCTAGAAACGCTGTCCGCGCTGCTGGATGGCGAGGTTACTGAGCTTGAAGCGCGACGTACGCTGCGCGACATGACCGATGAAGACGGCGCTCGTTTGTCCCGCTGGCAACTTGCCAGTGATCTGATGCGCGGGCATGAGGCGGCGGCTGTGCCGAAGGACTTCAATGCAAACTTGATGGCTGCGCTAGAAAACGAGCGATCGGGCAAGCCCGCGTGGATGCATCCCATTGCCAGTTTGGCGGTGGCGGCATCGGTGGCGGTGGCCACGGTGATTGGCTGGCAGTACTGGGAGTATTCCAGCGCTCTGGAACAGCCGGCGATGGTGAGCAACGATTCCCGTTTGCCACGCTTGCTTGGTGGCGATACGGAACTGGTGTCGCAATCGTTGCGGCCCCAAGCGTTGCCAGCTGCTGTGCAAGCAGAGCAGGCACGTAGAGATGCCATGATGGCGCAACACAGTGAGTTTGTTGCTCGTCATAGCGGTCAGGGTGTAATGGCTTCCGCGCGATTTGTGAGCCAAGAAGCGGACAAGCTTGAAGTAAGTCAGGCAGACGCGACACAAGCAGAAGCGAGCACGAGCGAGAAAGAGATTAAAGGCGAGCAGTAAATGGTCAAGCGGCTCAAGTGGTTAGGACGTCCGGCATGGCGAAATCCAATGATCGCGACACGGGCGGTGAGAAGTGGCGTTTTCCTTTGCGCTATTTTGGCGGCTTCGCTTGGCACTGCGGCTGAGCCGAAAGACGCCGCACTTGTACCAGAGTCGCAGCAACTTTTACACGAGATGACACAAGCCCACCACGACCGCAATTTTAGCGGTCGTCTTGTTTATATGCGTGGCAAAGACGTTAGCACGTTGGAATATTTACGCGGCCGCATTGATGGCCGTGAGTATGAGCGCTTAACCCATCTTGACGGTCAGTCGGCAGAGCTAATTCGTCGCGGCGAGCAAGTGGTGTGTGTTCATGCGGATAAAACGATTACCCGTCTCGCGGGTCGTTCGGGTATCGCGCCCCTTGGGCTGCAATCGCAACTTTCTCTGGTTATTCCCTCTCAGTACCGAGCCACCGTATTAGGTTCCGCCCGCGTGGCAGGCCGTATGTCTTGGCAGCTTGAATTAGCGCCGGTTGATCAATATCGCTTTGGCTATCGTTTATGGGTGGATGATGAAAGCCGCTTATTGTTGCGCTCGGAGTTAGTTGGCGCTAACGGTGAGGCGTTAGAGCGGCTTGAATTTATTACCTTGAATTTATCCCCGTCATTGACCCTTGGGCAATTCGATATCCCCGCGGCGGCAGCGGCGAAAACCATTGAAACGGTCCACCTAAATGATCATCCGCAAGGGCGCATTCAAGTCATCGCAGACTGGTTGCCCGAGGGGTTTGCGGCGACCGAGCAAGACATACGTATTGTTCAAGGTGACTCATCGCCGGTAAATTCTCGTGTATTCAGTGATGGCCTGTCGGCCTTCACCGTTTTTCTGGAGCGCCCGCCAGTGGGCGCAGAGGCCGGTCTGTTATCTCGCATTGGCCCGACGTTGGCGATTAGTCAAACTTATACCGTTGATGGCAGCCTGTGGCTGGTCACGTTAGTGGGCGAGGTGCCAGACGAAACGGCGCTAGCGGTGCTCGATAAGCTGTCTTTTGAGCAAGAGCACGTTAAGAGGAAGCTGCCGTGATTGAAGAAACAGGACGCGTTGTGGCGGTTGAAGACGATGCCGTTTGGGTTGAAACAGTGCGTGTGACTGCGTGCCAGAGTTGTGCGGCGAGTAAGGGTTGCGGGCATGCAGTTATTGATAAAAATAAGGCCGGTAGCCGCGCGCGCGTACGCGCGATTAATACGTTGCCGTTGAGTGTTGATCAATCCGTGGTGTTGGGGTTGCCGGAAGGTGCTTTGATAAAAGGTGCAGCAATGGTGTACCTGATGCCGTTGGTTTTATTGTTCATTGGCGCGCTACTGGGCGACATGGTCGGACCGAATGGCTCCGCAGCAGGCGGTGTGATTGGATTGGTTTTCGGTTTTTTACTAAATCGCTGGTACAGTCAACAACACAAGCAAGATCCAACATTGCAGCCACGTGTACTGCGGGTGCTTTAAAGGTTTAGTTCTGTAGTTCTCGATATAAAAAAGTTTCTTGGGGGAAATTTATGCGTTACGCGTTCATCTTATTCGTGTGTCTTCTGAGTGCCTGCCGGCCCGCCGAGAGCAGCGGGGTGCTGCCTGACTTTACCGGTTTGGTGGAGGAAAACGCTCCGGCGGTTGTCAATATTAGTACCAGCATCGATCCGGGCAAGGCGCAGCAAAATATGCAGCAGCAGGTCCCCGATTTCTTGAAGCGTTTTTTTGATGGTATGCAAGAAGGACAGGTGCCGGATATGGCGCCTCAGCCTGCTGAGTCAAGCGGTTCCGGTTTTATTATCGGCGCCGACGGCTACATCTTAACGAATCGTCATGTGATAGCTGACGCCGACCATATTATTGTGCGCTTGTCTGATCGACGTGAGCTTGAAGCAGAGTTGGTGGGTCAAGACGAGCGCAGTGATATTGCCTTGTTGAAGGTCGACGCATCCGGCTTGCCAACATTGAAGGTAGGATCTTCAGAGAAACTCAAAGTAGGTGAGTGGGTGTTAGCCATTGGCGCACCGTTTGGTTTTGATAGCTCGGTAACCGCGGGCATTGTCAGTGCCAAAGGGCGCAGCTTGCCTAGTGAAAACTACGTGCCGTTTATTCAGACCGATGTGGCGATTAATCCTGGCAACAGCGGTGGCCCGCTGTTTAATCTCGATGGCGAAGTGGTCGGCATCAACAGTCAAATTATTAGTCGTAACGGCGGCTATATGGGGCTGTCTTTTGCCATTCCGATCGATATTGCGATGGACGTTGTGGCGCAGCTGAAAGATAAGGGGCGGGTCAGCCGTGGTTGGCTCGGCGTCGTGATACAGCCGGTGGACCGCGATTTGGCGGCGTCATTTGGTCTTGATAAGCCAACCGGGGCGTTGGTGAGTCGCGTCTTGGCAGGCTCTCCTGCTGAAGCGGCGGGGGTTCAGGCGGGCGACGTTATTTTGAGTTTCAATGGTGAAGAAATTGAAGAGTCGTCTGAACTACCGCAAGTGGTTGGGCTGTTACCGTCTGGTACGAAGGCCGAAGCGAAAGTGATGCACGACGGTGACCTTATTACTCTGACCATTGAGATTGGTGATTTACCTGATGACGCTGAGGCGCGCTTCGGCGGCGCGGCGTCTCCTGAGCGCGCTGATGCAGGTGTCTTGGGCGTGATTGTGGCACCGCTGACGGTGCAAGATCGCCAGCAGCGTGGCGTGGATGGCGGCGTTTTGGTGAAAAAAGTCGCTGATGGTCCAGCTCAAGAGGCCGGTATTCGTGCTGGCGACGTTATTTTGTCCCTTAATAATCGCCCAACGGATACACCGGAGGCGTTTACAGAACAGCTCAACGCGTTACCAGAGGCCGGTACTGTGGCGGTTTTAGTGTTCCGAGACGGTGATTCGCGCTTTGTGGCGGTCAAATTAGGGAACCTCTGAATAATCATCTCTGCTTGTTTTGCAGGCTGCAGATGCCATTGGGGCCTGCAGCCTGCTAGAATCGGCGCCCACCCAATATAAGCAGTGTGTTTAGTGACCGATATAAGCCATATCCGTAATTTCTCCATCATCGCCCATATTGACCACGGTAAGTCGACACTGGCGGACCGTTTTATTCAGCTATGTGGCGGCCTCAGCGACCGTGAAATGAATACTCAGGTACTCGACTCGATGGATATCGAGCGTGAGCGTGGGATCACGATCAAAGCGCAGAGCGTTACGCTGTATTACACCGCGCGTAACGGTGAAACCTATCAGCTTAACTTTATCGACACGCCCGGCCACGTGGACTTTTCTTATGAAGTTTCACGCTCCTTGTCTGCCTGTGAAGGCGCCTTGTTGGTTGTTGATGCCGCGCAGGGCGTTGAGGCGCAGTCGGTTGCCAACTGCTATACCGCGATCGAGCAAGACCTCGAGGTGCTAGCGGTACTGAATAAAATTGATCTTCCACAGGCTGAGCCTGAGCGGGTGATTGAAGAAATTGAAGAAATTATCGGCCTCAATGCGAAAGACGCCTGTCTGGTTAGCGCCAAAACCGGCATTGGTATTGAAGATGTGCTTGAGCAGCTGGTTGAGCGCATTCCGCCTCCCGTAGGCGATAGAGAGGGTAAGACGCAAGCGCTTATTATTGACTCTTGGTTTGATAATTATCTCGGCGTTGTGTCGTTAGTTCGCGTTAAGCACGGCCGATTGAAAAAGGGCGACAAGATTCTGGTTAAGTCCTCCGGGCAGACCCATGTTGTCGACGGCGTTGGTGTCTTTTCACCTAAGCGCACTGTGCGACCAGTATTGGAAGCCGGTGAAGTGGGCTGGGTGACGGCGAGTATTAAGGATATTCATGGGGCTCCGGTTGGCGACACACTAACGCTGGCCAAAACCCCTGAAGTTGAATCGTTGCCGGGCTTTAAAAAGGCACAGCCGCAGGTCTATGCGGGTATGTTCCCAGTTAGCGCCGAGGATTATGAAGATTTTCGTGATGCGTTGGGCAAGCTAACACTTAACGATGCATCGCTGTTTTATGAGCCTGAAACATCAGACGCACTTGGTTTTGGTTTTCGTGTGGGCTACCTCGGTATGCTGCACATGGAAATCATTCAAGAACGTTTAGAGCGTGAATACGACCTTGATCTGATTACGACTGCGCCGACCGTCGTTTACGAAATGCTGATGAACGATGGTTCTTTGATATACGTGGACAATCCATCGAAGTTGCCCGAAGCAACAAAAGTTGATCAGTTTCGTGAGCCAATCGCGCGAGTCAATATTCTTGTGCCGCAGGACTATGTTGGCTCGGTGATGACGTTGTGCGCGGAGCGCCGAGGCGAGCAGAAGAACATGCAGTACGTCGGTAAGCAGGTCGCGTTGACGTATGATGTGCCGTTGGCCGAGGTCGTACTCGATTTCTTCGATCGTCTAAAGTCAGTGAGCCGGGGATATGCCTCGCTTGATTATGCTTTCGATCGGTTTCAAGAGGCGAAGCTTGGTCGCGTAGATGTGTTGATTAATGGCGAGCCCGTCGACGCCTTGGCGATTATTTGCCATAACGATCAAGCATTACGTCGTGGCAGGATTTTGACTGAAAAAATGAAAGAGTTAGTGCCGCGTCAGATGTTTGATGTGGCTATTCAGGCTGCTATTGGCAGCAAGATTATTGCTCGGCAAACGGTTAAGGCACTACGTAAAAACGTTATCGCGAAGTGTTATGGCGGTGACGTTAGTCGTAAGAAGAAGCTTCTGCAAAAACAAAAAGCAGGCAAAAAGCGGATGAAGCAAGTGGGCAATGTTGAGATTCCGCAGTCCGCGTTCCTTGCAGTACTGAGAGTGGATGGAGATTAATGGATATTGATATTGGCTTCTGGCTAACAATACTGGTCGCAATTACTGGGACGACCTGGTTAATTGAAAAGTGGATTTTAAAGACAAAGAAAGATGCCCCTCAGCACGTAATGGACGGTTTGGAATTTTCAAATTCGTTGCTGCCGGTGTTTTTTGTCGTCTTAGTTGTGCGTTCGTTTTTGTTTGAACCATTTACTATTCCGTCAGGTTCAATGATTCCGACATTGCAGGTGCATGACTTTGTTTTGGTGAACAAGTTTAGCTACGGTTTGCGTTTGCCTGCCAGCCACACCTTGATTGTTGAAACGGGCAAGCCGCAGCGTGGCGACGTAATGGTGTTCCGTTATCCAGAAGACCCTTCAAAGAACTATATTAAGCGCGTGATCGGTGTGCCTGGAGATAAAATAGAGATTCGTGGGCTGGATCTTTATATCAATGATGCATTGGTTGACAGTGTTCAAACGGGAGAGAGCGTACAGGTTGAGGCGTGTGTGTTCAGTAGCCGCTATCGGGCCATGCTGCCGGTGAAGACTTGGAGCTTTACCGAGACGATTGATGGTAAGCCGCATTTGATGCAGCGTCGCACCTGTTCTCGTGAGGACCAGACGCCGCATATGGCACTTGCTAACCAAGCGTTAGAAGTTCCAGAGGATAGCTATTTTGTCATGGGCGACAATCGTGATAATAGTCAAGATAGCCGGTTCTGGGGTTTTGTGCCGAAAGCGAATATTGTAGGAAAGGCGTCGATTATTTGGATGCATTGGGAAGGCTTTACGTCATTGCCAAGCTTTTCCCGTAATGGGGCGATTGATAAGTTGGAGAGTAAACAATGAGAAGAATGAACTCTGCTAAGTCTATGCGTGGCCTGTCTGTTTCTGGTTGGCTTGTTAGCATTATTGCGGTGGTGGTGTTTGCTACGGCCGGAGTCAAAATTGTCCCATCAATGCTTGATTTTAATACCGTTAAGTCGCTGATTAATAATGTGCTCTCGGATAATAAGATCGGCCTGAAGTCAGTGGATGAGATTTCTAAAGAGATCGATCGTCGTTTTTTGGTTAATAGTATAACTGTGCTTAAGGCGCAGGATATTAAAATTGATAAAGTTGACGGCGTTTTGATTGTTGAGCTTGATTATGAGGTACGCGAGAATTTTTTTGAGAATGTCGACTTTGTGATGACGTACAAGCATGAGTTTAAGAAGAATATCCGCTAGTGCAGCCTGATACTGCTCGTTTGTGTAGGGCGCTGTCTTACACCTTCTTGGATCAGGGTTTGCTCGAGCAGGCCCTGACCCACCGTAGTGCCAATCGTAAGTACAACAATGAGCGCCTTGAGTTTCTCGGCGATGCTCAGCTAGGTCAGGTTATTTCCCGCTATTTATTTGTCACCTTTGACAGTGCCAGTGAGGGCCAGCTGACGCGTATGCGTGCGTCATTAGTCAAAGGGCAGACATTGGCTGCGGTTGCGCTGGAAATCAACCTAGGTGACTACCTCTTGTTGGGCGGTGGGGAGCTGAAGAGTGGTGGTTTTAGGCGCGAGTCCATCTTGGCGGATGCATTTGAGGCGGTTTTAGGCGCAATATTAATCGATGGTGGCGAGCAAGCGTGTGCGGATGTGATTCTGTCATGTTTCGCTAGCCGTTTAGCGACGATTACGCCGGTCTCGGTGAAGAAGGATGCTAAGACTCAGCTGCAAGAGTTACTTCAGGGGCGGCAGAGACCTTTGCCGCTTTATGAGGTGGTTAGTATCGCAGGACTGGCCCCTAAGCAGAGTTTTGAGTTGCGTTGCACGCTAACGGATACTGAGCAGTCTTTTGTGGCGGGCGGAACGAGCCGTCGTAAAGCGGAGCAGGCTGCCGCGTCGCTGGCGTTGAAGATGCTTGACGATGACACTACCGTCGCGCCTGCAACGCAGCCACAAACGAAGGATGATCGGAATGAGTGACGATACGCGGGATTCTGATAAAGAGGCAGGCGTGGAAGTGAATGACATGAAGGGCGCAGAATCAGAACAGATGAGTTCACCATATTCGGGCGAACAACACTGCGGTTTAGTGGCCATCGTTGGCCGTCCGAATGTCGGCAAGTCGACGCTGATGAATCATTTGCTCGGCCAGAAAGTGAGCATCACCTCGCGCAAACCACAAACCACTCGTCATCGTATCCACGGTATTTTGACTGAGGGCGATTATCAGGTTGTGTTTGCGGACACTCCGGGTATTCACCGTGACGGTGGACGTGCGTTGAACAGCTATATGAATCAGGCGGCGGTGTCTTCGTTGTCTGGTGTCGATATTGTCTGTTTTATGGTGGATGGTTTGAAGTGGACGGAAGCCGATGAATACGTTTTATCGCTGCTGCCGAAAGACGAAACACCTGTGCTTTTACTGATTAATAAAGTCGACACCTTGGAAGACAAGACGCAGCTCTTGCCGCATATCGAACGCCTGAATGCGATGCGTCGCTTTGACGCGGTTGTGCCGTTAGCAGCATTACGCGAAGACGGATTCGATGCGTTGCAAAAGGAGTTACGCGCACATCTGCCGAAAGGAAAATTCTGGTTTGATGAAGACCAGATTACCGATCGCAGTCTACGCTTTATGGTGGCTGAAATTATTCGTGAAAAAGTGGTGCGCCAGATGGGGCAAGAAGTGCCGCATCAGGTCGCCGTTGAAATTGAGATGTGGCAGGATTCAGAGCGATTAACGGATATCTCTGCGAGTATATTGGTCGAGCGCGCCGGGCAAAAAAGCATGGTGATCGGTGATAAGGGTGAGCGTATCAAGAAAATTGGTACACAAGCCCGTGAAGACATTGAGCGACTTATCGATCGAAAAGTGATGCTTAATCTATGGGTTAAAGTGAAAACAGGCTGGTCTGATAACGACCGTGCGCTGCGCTCGCTGGGTTATGGCGACCTCTGAAACCTTTTACGCCGGTTGGATATTGCACCGACGGGCGTATCGCAACAGCAGCCTGATTGTAGACTGCTATACCGAGCAGCATGGTCGCGTAGGAATGGTGGCGCGTGGCGGTCGCAAAGACCCGCTGCTGCAGCCGTTTAGACCCCTACAGTTTTTGTTTAAAGGCCATGGCGAGCTAAAAACACTGATGCGCTGCGAGCCAGCGGGCCCAGCAATCGGCATTGTTGGCGAAGGTTTGTATTGCGGTTTGTATTTGAACGAACTGCTTACGCGTCTGTTGCATCGCGACGATCCTAGTAACTCCCTTCTTGCTCTTTACGCAGAGACTCTCGCAGGCTTGGCGCAGGAGCCAGAGGGTCGCGAAGTGTTGTTGCGTAATTTCGAGTTTCGTTTATTGGATACGCTCGGGTATGGTTTTAGCTTGCAGCATGACGTAGAGGCAGAGCCGATTAGCGCCTCGGGGTTGTATCGCTTAGAGCCAGATCAAGGCTTGGTGATGGATGCCCGTGGCGAGTTCAGCGGTGAAGATTTGTTGGCGCTGGCTGTGGGAGATTGGCGGTTACCGGTTCGACGCACGGCGAGAAATTTAATGCGTCGAGCCCTCGCGCCGCATCTTGGCGAAAAACCTTTAGCAAGCCGTGAATTGTTTCGCGGCATGAAAACAACGAACCGTGAGAAGCAAACATGAGCCGCGTGTTATTGGGAGTGAACATTGATCATGTCGCGACGCTGCGCCAGGCTAGGGGGACACGTTATCCCGAGCCGGTGCAGGCCGCATTGATTGCCGAGCAAGCTGGTGCTGATGGTATTACTGTTCATTTGCGTGAAGATCGTCGTCATATTAATGATCGTGATGTTGAGTTGCTTATGGCAACGGCCCAGACACGCATTAATTTAGAGATGGCGGCCACCGATGAAATGGTCGACATTGCTTGCCGACTCAAGCCAGCGCATTGCTGTTTGGTACCTGAAAAGCGTGAAGAGCTGACCACTGAGGGCGGCTTAGACGTAATCGCAAATGAAGACGCGATCACGCGCGCGTGCGATCGCCTTAACGCGGCGGGTATTCAGGTGTCACTCTTTATCGATGCAGACGCCCGACAAATTGACGCGTCACGAAAAGCAGGAGCCGGTGCGATTGAAATTCATACCGGCCATTATGCAGAGGCGCTGAGTGCTGTGCAGTTGGAGAAAGAGCTGCTGAAGGTGAGTCGAGCGGTCGAGCATGGTCGCGGCGCAGGTTTGATTGTGAACGCGGGTCACGGTTTGCATTATCACAATACTCACGCGATTGCGGCGATTAGCGGAATCCATGAACTGAATATCGGTCATGCCATTATTGCGCGGGCAGTATTGTCTGGTTTGGATGAAGCGGTGCGTAGCATGCGTCAGCTTATTGATCAGGCAAGTAGCGGAAAATGATTGTTGGTATTGGTACCGACATTGTTGAAGTTGCACGAATTGAAGCGTTAGTGGCGCGGCGTGGTAATTCGCTAGCAGAGCGTATTTTGACGCAAGGAGAAATGGCGGAGTTATCCGTGCAGCAATTTCCGGCTCGCTATATTGCCAAGCGGTTCGCAGCCAAAGAAGCGGCGCTGAAAGCACTTGGCACGGGCTTAAGAAATGGGATTCGTTGGGCCGACTTGGAAGTAACGCATGACGAACTTGGCAAGCCGTTGCTTAAGCTCGGCGGTGCGGCTGCAGAGCGTTTGGCTACTCTGCAGGGGCCGTTTTCTCATTTTTCACAAAGTGGGGCCGCACAAGAAAGGCCTTCGGAAATTGCGACACATATTACCCTGTCTGATGAGCAGCACTATGTTGTCGCGTTTGTAATTATCGAAAGGTCGTAAGCTTTAAGAGTTTCAATCTCGTCGACCAGCGCCCGTGCCGCAACGCTAATGTCAGACGGCGATTCATTTTTCTTCAATGAAAGTTCCAAGTGTCGAGCGGCGCTTTCCAATCGCGGTGTTCCACAGTAACGCGTGGCGCCATGCAGCTTGTGCACTCGTTCTAACAACGCCTGAAAGTTTCCTTCACTCATCATAATGGTGATTTGGTCAACGTCCTCGTCTAAGCCATCGATCAACATTTTGTGCATGTCACAAACCAAATCAGCTTTGTTTGCGCAACGGCTTAATGCAAGTTGGTGGTCGAATACGCTTAGCTCAGTGGCAGGCAGTTCGGTGGCAGGGCTGGTGCGTGGTGGAACACTGTCTTCGTGCCCGAGCGCCCACTTTTCTAACACATGACGAAGATGCTTTTCGTCTACTGGCTTAGTGAGATAGTCGTCCATGCCACCATTAAGCAGTTGTGTGCGCTCGCTCGAGAGAGCGTGCGCAGTGAGCGCAACAATAGGAGTACGACGACCATCGCCTTCGAGAGCACGAATATGGCGCGTTGTCTCAAGTCCGCCCATGCCTGGCATTTGAATATCCATGAAAATGACATCGAAGTGCTGCGTTGGGTAAGCTTCAAGCGCCTTCTCGCCGGAGGAACAGGTGACGACTTCTGTGCCGAGCTCTTCGAGAAAAACTTGTGCGAGTCGAAGATTACCGAGGTGATCATCGACGACCATGACGCGTAGGGGCTCCTCCCGATAAATTTTGTTTTCTGGTTCATGATGATGCGCTTTGCTATTGCCGCTTAGCTCAAGCAGTGCATCGTACAGTCGTAAACGGGTAGCGGGCTTACCCAGTACGCGACATTGGCTGTGTAATGATTTGAGCTTGCTGGCAAAGCCTTCAGGATTGTTGCTGAGAATGACAAGACGGCGCTGTTTATCAATGCATAATGCGCGAATGTGTTCTATCGCTTGATCGTCGAGGCTGCCATCGGCAGGCAAACCAATGACCATCATTCGGGTACTTTGCAGTTTCTGATCTTCGTCGCTGGATGTGGGGAATACGGCATGCTCGGAGACATTCATGCGCCAACTGCGGAGCATATGATAGAGGCCGAGGCGGGTATGTTCGTCGGAGTCGAGTAGTGCAATAGAGACACCGCGAAATGCGCGGAATGTTTCGCTTAGGGTGCCGTGATCATCGATGCGGGCGCGCAACGTGAACCAGAACGTTGAACCTTCGCCCCAGTTACTATCGACACCAATTTCGCCGCCCATTTCTTCGACCAGCCGCTTTGAAATGGCGAGTCCAAGACCCGTGCCGCCAACCCGCCGAGTGGCGCTTTGATCTACTTGTGTGAAAGCGTTGAATAGATCCTTTTGCATGTCATCCGTCAGGCCGCTACCGGTATCGGTCACGGTGACTTTAATTGCGGCGAGGGTGTCTTTTTGTTCTTCGAGCATGACGCGCACGACGACGGAGCCTTTGTCGGTAAACTTCAGCGCGTTGTTGACCAGATTGGTGAGTACCTGACGTAGGCGTAATGGGTCACCGATGATTTGTTCTGGCACGTCTGAATAGGCAATCGCAGCTTGCTCAAGTTTCTTTTCTTGGGCCAGAGGGGCAAGCATAGTTTGCACATCTTCAATAATATCGCTGAGGTTAAGTGGCACCTCATCAAGGCTAAGTTTACCTGCTTCGATTTTTGAAAAGTCGAGAATGTCGTTAATGATAGACAGCAGTGACTCGGACGATTTACGAATTGTGCTGAGGTAATCGCGCTGCCGGGCGGTCAGGTCGGAACGCAATAACAATCGTGTAAAGCCGATAATGCCGTTGAGTGGGGTGCGAATCTCATGACTCATATTGGCCAGAAATTCTGATTTTACTTGGCTGGCTTTGAGGGCTTCCTTTCGCGCCATGTCGAGTTCAATGTTCTGAATCTCAATGGTTTCGAGTGTTTCGCGTAGGTCTTCAGTTGCCTGATCAACGTTTTGTTGCAATTCAGATTGTGCATCTTGTAGTGCTGTGGCCATGTCGTTGATAGCGTCGCGCAACACGGCGAGTTCGCCCGGCGCGTTGACACTGATGCGTGTGTCGAGACGGCCTTCGCGAATACGGGTAATACCGCTGGCTAGTGCTGCCAGCGGCGTCGTGACCGTGCGGCTAAAACGCATGGCAAGCAGAATGGCGATTAGGACAATGGACAGCACCCCAGTAATAAGGAGCAGTGCTGTTCTCAGAATGCGTAGTTGCTGTTCGGCGGTGGAAAACTCGACTTCGAGCATATTGCCTTCGCCGATATCTTGTTGCCAGCGCCAGCTACTCCCAGTAAAGCGGGCGGATATATGTTCATCTGGTTGATTCTTGCTGGGCAGCAACATGCGTGGGCCAACATGAACGGATTCATGGGTGTGTCGGTGTGTCAGTGTTGCGGCGCGGACGTCGTCTTCTTCGAGTAATTCACGCAGAATCCGTTCTTGGGTTTTGGGCTGCTGCGTGTGCGCTTGCGGTAGGCTGGCGGCGAGACGGCTGCTGTACGAGTCGACCACAAGTTGATGCAGGCTGTGGGCATGCTGGTTAATATCACTGATGCGGCTGGTAAGCATGTAGGCTCCCAGTACCGCGACGGCGACCAATGCCGGTACCGCGGCCATGACCATCATCCGTGTGCGCAAGCTGTATTGCATGCAGTCTCCAGCTAAATTGAGTTAAGACAATTCGTTAACGTTACCCGATTATGCCCGAGGACGCGGCGGCGGTCAGTCTTCGCGCACAAGGGCTCTTCATGTCCTACTTGCTCTGATCTGTGTGAGGTCTGTATGTGAGTGTGTACATGGGGGGGAATCGGGTCTTGCTTAGAGTACAATGCCCGACCATGAGCTATCCCACGATTGAAAGTACAGTTGGCAATACCCCTCTCGTCCGCCTGAAACGGTTGCCCGGCGAAACCAGCAATGTTGTTCTGGTAAAGCTTGAAGGCAATAACCCGGCGGGTTCGGTTAAAGATCGCCCGGCGCTGAATATGATCATGAAGGCCGAAGCGCGTGGCGATATTCGCCCTGGCGATACGCTAATCGAGGCCACCAGCGGCAATACCGGCATCGCCCTTGCCATGGCGGCGGCGATGCGCGGCTATCGCATGAAGCTGATTATGCCAGCCAACCAGACCCAAGAGCGTAAAGACGCTATGCGTGCTTATGGTGCCGAGTTGATTGAGGTGACCCGCGAAGAAGGCATGGAAGGCGCGCGTGACTTGGCCGCGGCAATGCAGCAGCGAGGCGAGGGCCGAGTGCTTGATCAGTTTGCCAACCAAGACAACCCGCTGGCGCATTATGAAAGTACGGGGCCAGAGATCTGGCGGGACACTGCGGGAAAAATCACTCACTTTGTCAGTGCGATGGGCACTACCGGCACCATTATGGGCGTTTCCCGTTTCCTTAAGGAGCAGAATCCGGCGGTGCAGATTATCGGCTTACAGCCGACAGAGGGTTCGCAGATTGCTGGTATCCGTCGTTGGCCAGAGGCTTACCTGCCTAAGATCTTTGATGCGTCGCGCGTTGATCAAGTGATTGATATGGATCAGCTGACAGCAGAGCAAACCACCCGACGGATGTTGCGCGAAGAAGGAATTAGTTGTGGCGTTTCTTCCGGCGGTGCGGTTGCGGGTGCGCTACGCGTGAGTGAGCAAGTTGAGAACGCCGTGATTGTTGCGATTATCTGTGATCGAGGCGACCGCTACCTCTCTACAGGAGTGCTGAACGAGTGAAAAACGTATTGGTTTTCGACATTGAGACGATCCCGGATTTAGAAGGTGGTCGCCGCATTTATGATCTTGATGGGCTGGACGATAAAGATACCGCCAGTGCGCTACTTAATCTGCGCCGTCAGGAGACGGGCTCGGAGTTTTTACGTTTGCACTTGCAGCGTATTGTCGCCATCTCTGTGGTGTTGCGTTCCGCTCAAGGTATTCGCGTTTGGTCGCTGGGTGAAGAGGGAAGTACTGAAAAAGAATTGATAGAGCGCTTTTACGATGGCATCGAGCGGTTTACGCCGCAGTTGGTAAGCTGGAATGGTTCAGGCTTTGATTTGCCCGTGCTGCATTACCGTTCTTTGCGGCATAGCGTGTCGGCCGCTCGTTATTGGGAAACCGGCGAGAACGACAACAACTTTAAATGGAATAATTACCTTAGCCGTTACCATTCCCGTCATTTGGATTTGATGGATGTTATTGCACTGTACAATAACCGTGCGTTTGCACCGCTAGATCAAGTCGCTACGTTACTGGGCTTTCCCGGCAAAATGGGGATGAGCGGCAGCAAGGTGTTTGATGCCTATCAGGCTGGCGAATTAAAAGGTATTCGCGATTATTGCGAAACCGATGTGTTAAACACGTGGTTGGTTTATTTGCGTTTTCAGTTGATGCGCGGCGAGCTTGACGCGGTTGGCTATGACAACGAAGTGACGTTGTTACGCGAGTACCTTGCTGCAGAAAACCAACCGCATTTCAGTGCTTTTCTTGAAGCTTGGCAGTAATTCGGATCGAATTTAATTATGGGTAGAACGCGTCACCGTAAGAAAGGCCCGCCGCAAGGTTTATTTGAAGCAAACATTGAAACCATGAGCCACGACGGACGTGGTATCGCGCGCATTGAAGGTAAGACGACGTTTATCGATAACGCCTTGCCTGGTGAGCAGGTGCGTTTTCGTTATAACTTCCAGCGGCGTAAATTCGATGAGGGCAGTGCTGAAGAAATCACGCTGGCGAATGAGCACCGTGCTGAACCTCCCTGTGCGCATTCTTTTCTGTGCGGCGGCTGTAGCCTGCAGCACCTCAGTACCGATGAGCAAATTGTCCGTAAACAGCACACGCTGGCGGAGCAGCTAGAGCATTTTGGTGGGATCGTTCCAGAGCAATGGCTTGAGCCTCTCACGGGACCGGTGGTGGGCTATCGCAGCCGCGCGCGCCTTGGCGCGAAGTACGTGTATACCCGCGAACAAATGATGGTTGGTTTTCGCGAGAAGCGACATAAGTACTTGGCCGACATTAGCCGCTGCGAAGTGCTGCGCGCGCCGCTGGGTGAATCTTTGGAGCCGTTATCTGAATTGATCGCCTCGCTAGTGATTCGCGGCAGCATTCCACAGGTTGAGATTGCCGCTGGCGATAGCGATATCGCGTTAATCTTTCGGCATCTAGATCCGCTTGGCGAGGGCGACCAAGCCAAGCTTGAAGCGTTTTGCGCTGAGCGTGGCTGGCATTGTTATTTGCAGCCCGGCAACGAGAGCACAATGCACCGGATTTTGCCGAGCGAAGGCCCTGAACGCCTGTATTATGCCCATCCAGATGTTGGCATCACGCTGGCATTCCATCCCCGTGACTTTACCCAAGTAAACAGCGAGATAAACCGCAAGATGGTGCCCTTGGCACTAGACTTGCTAGACATTGAGCCTAGTCATCGGATGCTGGACTTGTTTTGTGGCCTTGGAAATTTCACCCTGCCAGCCGCGCTACGGGCGGCACACGTGGTGGGCGTGGAAGGCGGCAAGGAAATGGTTGAGCGCGGTTACGAGAACGCTCGCGCCAATAATATTGACAACGTAGAGTTTCATGCATGGGATCTAACTCAGCCGGTAAAAGGGCAGAGCTGGGCTGCGCAGAAATTTGATCGTATTTTGATAGACCCGCCGCGCACCGGCGCGTTGGAAGTGATTCCACAGATTGCAAAACTTGGCGCGAAAAAGTTGGTCTATGTTTCATGCAACCCCGCAACCCTAGCGCGTGACGCTGGCGAGTTGCTAAAGGCGGGTTACCGCCTTACTCAGGCTGGCGTGATGGATATGTTTCCACATACGACGCATGTGGAATCCATTGCGCTGTTTGAACGGCGCAAGTAACGGAGAACAGACGAGATGGTGACAGTACGGCGACAAAGCTCCCCCGAACAGGAAAGTGCAGAAGATTTGCACGACTGGGTGGTGCGTGTAGCAGAGCTGTGTCATCTCGACGATAGCGCGCCGTTACAAGCGGCGTGTGAGCGCGCGTTGGCGTGCCAGCAAGCTGGCGACAAAGCTGGGCGGGTGTGGCCATATGGTATTGGCTGTTATCGCATTGGCCGAGAAATGGCCGATATTCTGATTGAGCTGCGTGCCGACGGTGACTGCTTGCCGGCGGCTGTTCTGTACCGGTCTGTTCGTGAGGGACACCTGTCTCTGCAAGATGTCACCAAAGAGTTTGGTGCAGAAACGGCGAGTTTGATTGAAGGTGTCTTGCGCATGGCGGCCATCGGCGGCGTGCTCAACCCGACGCGCAAAGCGGTGCTAGGGCAGCAAGAGGGGCAGCTCGACAACGTTCGTAAGATGCTTGTCGCGATGATTGATGACGTACGTGTTGCGCTGGTTAAGCTGGCTGAACGAACCGTTATTATTCGCGCTCTTAAAGATGCAGAAGAGAGCCGTCGGCAGAAAGTTGCTCGCGAAGTATTTGATATTTATGCACCGCTAGCGCATCGCTTAGGCATTGGCCAGTTAAAATGGGAGCTGGAAGATTTATCGTTTCGTTATTTGCAGCCGGGTGCGTACAAAAAAATTGCCAAGTTGCTGGATGAAAAGCGTTTAGATCGTGAAGAGTACATCGACAATGTGATTGATGAAGTCAGAAGCCAACTGGAAAAGTTTTCGATTAGCAACGCCGAGGTTACTGGGCGGGCGAAGCATATTTATAGCATCTGGCGGAAGATGCAGAAAAAGCATTTGGACTTCTACGAAGTGTATGACGTGCGTGCTGTGCGTGTTTTGGTTGAAGAGGTGCGTGATTGTTACGCGGCGCTAGGCGTTGTGCATTCGTTATGGCAACACGTTCCTAAAGAGTTTGACGATTATATTGCTACGCCGAAAGAGAATGGTTATAGCAGCTTGCATACGGCGGTCGTTGGCCCTGAGCGGAAAATGCTGGAAGTGCAAATTCGCACCTTTGAGATGCATGAGGATGCTGAGTTGGGCGTGTGCGCCCACTGGCGCTATAAAGAAGGCAGTCGCCGTGTGCGAAGCCGGTCGGAGAAGAGCGGCGCCGATTACGAATCGAAAATTGCATGGTTGCGTCAGGTGCTGGAGTGGCATGACGAACTCGGTGATGCTGGCATCACCAACATGGTTGAAGATTTACAGCAAGATAATCGCGGCGACCGCATTTATTTGTTTACGCCGGAAGGTCATATTGTTGAGCTTGATGCGGGTTCAACTCCAGTTGATTTTGCTTATCAGGTGCACACTGAAATTGGCCATCGTTGCCGAGGCGCGAAGGTAAACGGTCAGATCGTGCCGCTACATTATCAGCTGAAGACGGGCGAGCAGGTTGAAATCCTCACAACCAAAGAAGGCGGCCCAAGTCGCGATTGGCTGACCGCTTCGTTAGGTTACGTGAAATCGTCTTCGGCGCGAGCCCGTATTCAGCACTGGTTCAAACGCCAAGATCGCGGTGCGCATATTGCGCAAGGGCGACAAATTCTCGAGCGTGAGACGTCTCGTTTGGCGTTGGGTAAGTTAGACCTTGATAAACTTGCGCCGTCCCTGAATTTGAAAACCGGTGAAGATATTTTGGTGGCGCTGGGGGCGGGTGATTTGCGCCCAGCTCAAGTGGTCAACCAAGCGCAGGATTTACTTGGTATCGATCAAAACCAGCAGCAGTTGGATTTTGTTCCTCGTAAGCCTACCCAGCACAAAAGCGAAGACGTCACCATTCAGGGCGTGGGTAACTTAATGACGCACATCGCGGCGTGTTGCCAGCCTATTCCTGGCGATTCGATCATGGGTTATATCACCCACGGCCGTGGTGTTACTGTCCATCGAGCGAACTGCCCGAATCTATTGGCGATGCAATCGGAAGACACTGAGCGCGTTATCGAAGTGAGCTGGGGGCAGGCCGATCGTATATTTTACCCAGTTGATGTGTTTGTGCGTGCTTGGGATCGGCATGGCCTGTTGCGAGATATTCTGTCTGTGTTGGCAAATGAACGGGTCAATGTGACCGCTGCGCATACAGAGAGCTTCCCAGACGACAATACAGCAACGATGTTGCTCACGATTGAAATTTCTACACTGGGCAATCTCGGCAAGGTGCTTGCGCGCATTGATCAGTTGCCGGGAGTGTTAGAAGTGCGCCGCTATAAGAAATAGCGGCAGACGCTCTGCTTTATGCTGCATGTCAGTTCCTGACTGGGCTCTCTTTACACTGCTGTACTGTCGCGCTGCACCCTAAGGCACCGCAACGTACGGCAACTTCAATATGATTGAGAAAAAATGACTAACAAAGCCCCCCTGAGCACTTCTCCCGTAGCGCTAGTTGAGCAACTGGTCGACATCATGGCGCGCCTGCGTGACCCCGTGTCGGGCTGCGCATGGGATCTGGAGCAAACCTTTGAAACGATCGTGCCGTACACCGTGGAAGAGGCGTACGAGGTGGCGGATGCCGTCGCAGCACGGGATTGGGCTGAATTGCGCGAGGAGTTGGGCGATTTGCTGCTACAAGTGGTTTTTCACTCGCGCATGGCCCAGGAGCAGCAGCTTTTCGATTTGTCTGATGTGGTCAGTACGCTGAACGAGAAATTGCTTCGTCGTCACCCGCATGTCTTCGGCGAGCAGGCCCCGTCAAGTAGCGACGGCACCAGCATTGAGCAGATCAAGCATGCATGGGAGCAAATAAAAACGGCCGAACGACACCAAAAGGGTCGGCCCCACGATAGCGCGCTTGATGGCGTGCCAAGTGGTTTGCCAGCGTTGCAGCGAGCAACAAAACTGCAAAAGAAAGCGGCTAAAGTGGGTTTTGACTGGCCTGACGCAAGCGCCGTTTGGCCGCAGATTGGTGCGGAGATGGACGAGTTGCAAGACGCATTAGCGAGCGGCGAGCGAGACGCGATTGAAGAAGAGCTAGGAGATGTGTTGTTTACGCTGGTGAACTTCTCCCGTCACGTGAAGCTCGATGCGGATCTCGCACTAAGACGCTCGGCGGAGAAGTTTGAGCGACGCTTTCGTGATATGGAGCAGCAAGCTAGTGAAGCTGGCAGCGTTTTAGCCTCTCTCGATGAAGCGGCACTTGAAGCGCTATGGTGCTCTGCCAAGGAACGATTGAAGCTAGGGCCATCTTAGCGCGGTGGAACGTTCTGCTCTTGTCGGCAGCATTCATTATGTTGGCGCGATGGACTGCCATGGAAAATGCCAGCCGTGATCTTTCTCCGTATTCAAACCCTTCTCTAATCTCCCGCGAATACGCCGTTTCACAAAAACTTCACATAGTCGCAACTTAAGCGTCATCGTCAATTCGGATACTCCTGCCAACAGTTTGGAGAGCGGATGGTCCGCCTCTCCCAAAGTGCTGTTACTTGTTAACAAAACTTGCCCGATTAGGAGTGTTGGAATGAAGAAGAAACTACTGGCTATCGCTGTGGGGGCTGCCGTTATCTTACCTGGTGTTGCACTGGCTGACGGCCCAACTGTATACGGTAAAGTGAACATCGACATTAAACAGGTCTCTGTTGATCCGCAGCCTGCAGCACCGGTTGAAGACAGCCAGTGGGAGTTGGAGTCCAACGCATCACGTCTGGGTGTGAAAGGTGAGTTTGATTTAGATGTCGCTAACCTAAAAGCGATTTACCAAGCTGAATACGAAATTGCTGTTGATGACGGCGCGGGTCCATTCAAACAGCGCAATATCTTTGCTGGTTTGAAAGGCGGCTTCGGTACATTGAAAGCAGGTAACTTCGATACACCAACTAAACTCGCTCAAGGCAAAGTCGATCAGTTCAACGATCTTGACGGCGACATTAAAAATCTTATGGCTGGCGAGATTCGTTCTAAGAACATCGTTCAGTACAGTACGCCTAAATTCGCAGATATGATCACGGTTAACGCTGCGTTTATTCCTGCTGAAAACAACGACATCGACGGTACGGGTACGCCACTGACCAATGAGAACGGGCTGGCTGATACGGTGTCTGCATCGGTTGTTCTGGAAACGGGCGGCTTCTACGCGGCGTTGGCGATGGACCAAGATATGGTTGACGGCCTTGAAGTAGACGATTTAGGGGCTTCGGGTACAGCCGATATTACGCGTCTAGTTGCGGGCTTTAAGGCAGATGCGTTTGAACTTGGCGCCCTGTATCAGCTTGCAGAAGAAACAGAGAAAGATGTTGTTAGCAATAAAACCGGTGAAGATACTAGCTTAGTGTTGAGCGGCGCGATGAAGATTGATCGTTTCAAGCTTAAGGTTCAGCACGGCATGACAGAAGGCAATGTGTCTAAAGATGAGAAAACAGGCACAAGCTTCGGTGTTGATTACAAGCTAGCGAAAGCATCGAAAGTGTTTTCGTACTACACGGCTTACGATACTGACTATGACGCTGCTGGCGTAGAGAACGACGAAGAGAAAGTGTTCGGCGTTGGCATGGAACATAAGTTCTAGGTTGTCGGTATGACTGCGGGCACAGGGAGTGCCCGCAACGCTGGCTGACTGCTCTTCCCCAAACAGGGGAGCTCAGAAAAAGTCAGTAAAGAATGAGCGAGCCCGCCGGATGCGGGCTTTTTTCGTTTTGAACCTTCTTCCTTATTTCATATAACTGTCATATATTCGATTTTTATCTGCGCCTATGGCTGGTGGCATTGAGGCACCGAGTAGACGTCAAGTTGACGCAATAAGGGAGATAAGCATTGAAGAAGTCTATTTTGGCGGTTGCAGTGGGCTTGGCAGCGTTGCCGTTAACCGTGCAGGCGGCTCCAAGCTTTTATGGCAAGTTTCACGTTAGCGTTGATAAAACGAATGAGTATCCCGTTGGTTCTGTACCGGGTTTTCTCGGCGATCTGACTACCTTGCCGACATTGGCCGATCAGTGGGCGGTGGAAAGCAATAGTTCACGTTTAGGCTTGCGCGGCAGTGAGCCATTATTCAATAAAAATGTGAAAGCGATTTACCAGATTGAGGTTGCTGCTGACATTGATGGTGACGGTAGCACCTTCTCAACGCGCAATAGCTACCTTGGTGTTGATAGTCGTGCAGGTAAGTTTTTTGCCGGTAAGTACGACAGCGTGGTTAAGCAGGCGGAAGGTAAGATCGATCAATTTAATGACACCCAAGCCGATATTGATATGTTGTTTTTCAGTCAGCGTCGTTTGAACGATACGCTGAACTGGGTGAGCCCAGAGATGGGCGCTATTACCGTGAAGGTACAGGCTGCACCGGGTGAAGGAGTGACCGCTGCGGGCGAAACGAAAGACGGCCTAGCGGATACGTTAGGAGCGTCTGTGACGTTCGCGCAGGACAATGTTTTTGCGGCGCTTGCCCTTGAACGCAGTTTTTTTGGTACAACCGTGTTTGATCCGGTGCTACTCGCACCAGCAACCGTTGACGTCATTGCAGATACGATGGCGGCGCGCGCGTCGGCCGGTATTCAGCTAGACGGAGGCATTGAGTTAGGCGCCATTGTCGAATGGCTAGAGGTTGATCCGCAGCTCAGTGGCACGAAGGAAGGCGATGCGCTTTCGTTTTTGGTGAGCGGTAAGTTTAAAGCGGGCGAGCGTTTGGATATTAAGGCACAGGCCGGCATGCTCGACAGCAATGACTTTGATACGGAAGTCGCGGTAGTAACCGCGGGGGCAGATTATGCCCTAGGCAAGCAAACGAAAGTGTATGGCTTGCTGTCCTTTTCAGATGCGGATGTACAGGGCGCTGACGAGTCGGGCAATTTGTTTTCCG
>JAGPVL010000029.1 GCA_018067045.1 Gammaproteobacteria bacterium | reverse complement strand
GCGTCAATTCGTTACCGCTAAGCGTTTTTCCCTTACCTTCTGCGTGTAGCTCTATATACTAGCGGCTGATGGAGTTTACCTCGTTGCGTGGAATGCTGTTCTGCATCGGCACTCGGGCGGAGTTTACCCGAATAGGGAGTTTTTAGAACAGATGTTGGATACCTTGATTTCGCACCCGGATTTTTGGAAATATGTCAGTATTCCTATTTGCTCCGGTGTTATTGGTTGGCTAACAAACTGGTTGGCAGTACAAATGACCTTCGCCCCGAAGGAGTTCATTGGTATTCGTCCGTTCTTTGGATGGCAGGGCATTATTCCGTCTAAAGCGGATAAAATGGGCCGTATTGTCGTCGAGAAAACGCTGGAGAAGATCGGCTCAATGGGTGAATTTTTCCGCGAGATGGAGCCGGAGAAAATCGCCGCCCATCTGACGCGCAGCACCCAAGCCCGCATTGAAGAATACACCGATGAAGTGATGGCGGACCGCAACGCCGTATTGTGGGAAAACCTTCCGCAGATGGTACGCAAGCGCGTCTATAACCGAGCTCGCCGAGCCATTCCTCAGGTAATGGATCGCCTTATTGATGATATCGGTCGCAATATTGAAGAGTTGGTCGATCTTAAATATATGGTTGGCAAGCAGCTCAGCGAAGATAAGGCTTTGTTGGTGCGCATTTTTAAAGAAGTGGGAGAGCCTGAATTCCGCTTCGTGATTAACTCCGGATTCTACTTCGGCATGATGTTTGGCTTGATTCAGGTGCCGGTGTTTATTTTCTTCCCAGAGAACTGGGTTCTGCCTGTTTTCGGCTTCATCGTCGGTATTGCCACCAACTGGCTAGCGTTGAATGTGATCTTTAGTCCATTAGAGCCAAAAAAGATTGGCCCGTTTCGTATCCAAGGTCTATTTTTGCGGCGCCAGCGAGACGTTGCTGAGCAGTTCGCTCATATCACTACAACAGAGTTGATGACGCTGCGTAATATTATGAACCAGGTTATGAATGGTCCACGCGGCGAGCGCACAAAGCTATTGATTAAAAAACATCTGAAGCCATTGCTTGACGGTGGCGTTGTGCGGACCGCGGCTCAGCTAACGGTAGGTCCAGGCGGCTACCTTGATCTTAAGCGCGCAGTGGAAGATAAGGCGGTGGATATGTCTCTCTACCCATTTGAGGATGTCGCGTTTAATAAAGAGCGTGGTCTGATTATTGAGAAAATCTTGAGCGACCGCATGCAGCAGTTGTCGTCTGAAGAGTTCCAAGATCTGCTTCGTCCAGCGTTCCAGGAAGATGAGTGGACGCTAATCTTTGTCGGTGGCGCGCTGGGTGCCATGGCCGGCATGTTCCAGCTTGTTGTCGTATTTGGTATCTGATTCGTTCGCTAGAATATTGGCGAAACAGAGGGGCGGAGAATGGAAATCAACCTGCAGCAACTCTTTTGGATGTTGTTCGCCGCCGCGGCGTTGTCGTCATTGATGACGCTTACGATTCTCCATATTGCCTTTAAGTACCGCATCGGCCCGCAGATTGAAGAGAAAGTGGACCGACGGCTGAAGTCTGGCGCTCACCTCCTCGAAGAAAGTATCCGGCAGCGCTTCGTAGACGTGCTCAATGGTAAGTCGGACGTGATCCGTGATCGTGCGAAAGGCTTTGCACGTACAGGGATTAGCCTGCTGTCAGGTAAGCGCCCGATACGGGACGAGTACGATGATGAAGGTGATTTTTAGCGCCATTTTTAATTGCACTGTAATATTGTTCTACAACGCAATCCCCCTCCTTTTCCTACCCTCGATAAACTAGCCCCCATAACGTGATCGCGCTGATGCACGTTGTTATTGGCAAATTTGACCGCACTGCATTGGCTTGTGGAATTGTGCCAGGAGACATTTTATGGCTAACCGCAAGCAACCTGAAAAAAGTAACAAAGACGAGAATCTTTCGGACGCTGCTGAGAAGCAGGCGGGCCTGAAGGCTCTAACCGGTGGAACGCGTGATTTGCGTAAGTACACTCATCAAATATGGCTTGCTGGCCTAGGTGCGTTTGCTCGTGCTGAAGAAGAGGGCAGCAAGGTGTTTGATACGCTGGTAGAGGTCGGTAAAGACCTTGAAGGCAAAACCCGTGATCTGTCTGAGACGCGTGTCGAAGAGATCAAAGAACGGGTTAAGTCTCGCACTGGCGAGACGATGGGTAAGATGGAAAAGGCATTTGATGACCGTCTGAACAAGGCGTTGTCGAAGCTGGGTATTCCGAACAAGCGTGAGGTTGAGGCATTGCAGAAACGCGTGCAAGAGCTCACGTCGACACTTGAGTCCATTGCTGAGGAAGAGAAGGCAAAGGGCAAGAAGTAAGTTGTAGCGCACACCGCTAACCCCTAGTGGTGTATTTTTGGCGGGCCTCATCCCCTGAGGCCCGTTTTTTTTGTCTAAATTTTGCTGGTTTTTTCTTTCCCTCGTATTTTTTTGTGCACAAGCAGTCGTTAGTGCGCCGTTACTCTGTATAGAGCCAACAAAAACGCCGATTTTTCCGCAGAAAGTTCTGTAACTATTTGAAAAATAAGGGTAATTCTGAGAGTTCAAAAAAGCGTCAAAGTAGAGTGATCGGCCTAAAATAGGGGGTTCCACGGTGCTTTCAGATGGTTGTCCACAATGTTATCCACAGATATTGTGGACAATTACCTCCAAGGCATTCCTTTTCGCTACAGCCTTTAGCGAATTGAAGACATTATGAGCTGTAACGGTAAAAGGTACGTTCGTTTAGTCTAGATAGGTCGTCTGAATTATCATGAAGTGTGGCTAAGTGATTGATATCGAAATTTCTCATCTGTGGAACATATTTTTGAACGGACTCAAGATTTTTGCGCTTATGCCGAGAACGTTATTTCTTCACAGGGTTATCCACAGATTTCCAAACAGTTTTTGCGCGCGTATACATGGGGCGGGAGGCAGCAATAAAAAAGGGACCGAAAGGTCCCTTTTTTATTGCTGTTTTTACAGCGAGTTACTTAACAAGCGTGCGTAGTGTCGTTTAGAAACGATACTGGCCATTGTCGATACCGTTTTGAATATCGGCTGTTAGCAACTGATAGGTGCTTTCGCCCGGTAATAAGACATATACCGGGTTATCTTGCTGGGCGAGATCATATTTCTGATCTTTGAGCTTATTTTTTTGATGCTTGAATGTTCCGGTGGTTTCCATTGCTTGCACGTTAATGCGTAGGAAGACAGGGATCGCGTAGGCAGGCAGCTCGCGTCGCAGGTATTCGCACATATTGACGAAATCAAACGCGCCGTGATCCTTGTCTAAGCGCAGCTGTGCCATACCGGCACGGCCATTGGTATCTGGAATTTCCACACCATAGACAACGGTTTCGACGACACCATCAAACTGATCAACGATTTGTTCGATTTCAGTGGTGGAAACGTTTTCGCCTTTCCAGCGGAAGGTGTCGCCGAGGCGATCGACAAATTGCGCATGGCGAAAGCCGATATCGCGCATCATGTCGCCGGTATTAAACCAGGCGTCGCCTTTCTTAAAGACGTCGCGCATGATGGAGCTTTCGGTTTTTTCTTTGTCGGTGTAGCCATCAAACGGTGTTTTGTCTGAAATTTCACCGAGCATCAAACCGGCGCCGCCTTTATCAACCTTCACCATGAAGCCCTTGCTGTTGCGGATAGGGGCTTCTTGTTCTTTGTCGTACTTCACAATGGCGTAGGACACCGGGGAAAAACCAACGGTGTTATCAAAGTTAAAGACATTGGTGAAAGCGACGTTGCCTTCAGACGAGGCATACAGTTCAACGATACGCTCGATACCAAAGCGTTCTTTAAACGGTATCCAGATACCAGGACGGAGGCCGTTGCCGACAATGACTTTAATTTTGTTGTCGAGATCATTTGGCTGCTTAGGGCATTCGTTGAGATAGCGGCATAGCTCGCCAACATAACCGAATGACGTGCAGTCGTATTTACGAATGTCATCCCAGAAGCGACTGGCGGAGAATTTACGCGCCAAGACGAGTCCAGCGCCGCCGCAGATGACCGATGCCCAGCAAACGACCATGCCAGTGGCGTGGTAGAACGGCAGGGTGCAATACATTCTGTCGTCGGGGCCTAGGCGTACTGCTGAGTGCCCGAATGCGCCGTAGGCTTTCCACCAACGGCCATTGTTAAATACAACGGCTTTCGGCAGACCAGTCGTGCCCGAAGTGTAGATATAGAAGAGGGGATCTTTTAGAAAAACACGATTAACGGAATCGGGGTTCTCTGACGAGCAATCTTTGATGACGTCGGCCAAGTTGGCAAAGCCAGCTGGTGTGTTACCGGCATTTTCCAGCGTGTCGCAGTCAGCCAGAAAATAGAAGCGATTGTCATCGAGCTCTAGCTCGCTGCGGACTTCGCTAATCGCGTCGACAAGTTCTTCGCCGATAATAGCAGCTTTGGGTTTAACCAAATTGAAACTATGTACTAGTACTTTACCGCGCTGGGACGTATTCAATAGAGCTGCGCAGAGTCCTAGCTTGGCGCAACCAATTACGGAAGCAAGCAGCTCTGGGCGGTTCTCAATATCGATGGCAACGGTATCGCCTTTCTTTAAACCAATAGAAGAAAGGTAGTCCGCAATGCGATTGGCCCAGCCGTTAAGTTGGCGGTAGGTCAATTGCGTATCTTGGTAGAGAACGGCGATGCCGTTTGGATTCGCTTCGACAGCAAGCTGAAAACCTTTACCTAGCCCTAGCGGCGTTTTGGTATCGGTAATTTTGGCCATGCGCGAGCCTTTAAGTAGGCCGGGCAAATTTGCTACCACTGCTGGTACTTTAGACAGCAGTTTAGGCAACGTGATGACATCTGCGTCGCTCATGAGGACTCCATCTTCAGGCATTTATATAATAAGAACCGCGCCGCAGTGCGGGGGATCGGTCTGCGGGAGGCGGCTGTACCTTAAACTGTTGCCTATACTACTGGCAAGCCGCCACACCGGATCAGGGGGCAATTGTTAGTACTATTTGCTTACCTTTAACTTGGTCACCACCCTGAATTGATACACTCTCTACGGTTCCGTCTACATCGGCACGCAGGCTATGCTCCATTTTCATGGCTTCCATTACCGCAAGCACTTCCCCTTTGCTTACTTTCTGACCTTTTTGACACCGTACATCAAGAACGAGACCGTCCATCGGCGCGCGAATAAGACCGGAGCCTACGCCGTCGTTTGCGGCTTGAGGTTGGTGTGTTTCATCGGTGAGGGCGAAGCTGGTGCCATGCCAGCTAAACCAACTGGCATGGGGAGCGTTGTGGTAAGGAACCGCAGTACGGATGCCGTCCACTTCGACGACCAGCAACTCAGGTTCTTGGGCAAGGATGCGTAGGGCGACTGTGGTGTCGGCGACGGCGATATCGGCGCCGCCATCGCGATACTCAATCGCTACCTCTTGAGTTTGCTCTTGGCAGCGCAGCAGCATGGGTTGTGGACGCATGGCGGTGCTGTGCCAGCCGCGCACTGAATCCGGGACAGGTGAGTCAAGCGAGCGCAGCAGAGCGCCTATCGCCCAGGCTGGAGCGGGAAGAGGCTGTGCGGTCAGGCTTGGGTCTGCGGCAAACTCGTCGCTGAGAAATGCGGTAGTCGCTTCACCGTCACGAAAGGCGTCATGGCGAAGGATATTGGCCAAGAAACGGCGGTTATCGTTCACGCCAACGAGGACAGTGTCTTCAATGGCGCAAATGAGTCGTCGTCGAGCGTCCTCACGGGTGTCTCCCCAGGCGATCATTTTCGCCAGCATCGGATCGTAATGGCTGCCAACGGTTTGGCCGATGCGCAGACCGTGATCAATGCGTACGCCTTCGCCTGTGGCTTCGCGCCAGCCCATAACTTCGCCGGTTTGCGGCAAAAAGTTTTGCGCTGGATCTTCGGCGTATAGGCGTACTTCAATCGCATGGCCGGTTAGGGAAACTTGTTCTTGCGTCAGGGGCAGTGCTTCACCGCGGGCGACGCGAATTTGCAATGAGACGAGGTCTAAGCCCGTGATCATTTCGGTAACGGGGTGCTCAACCTGTAGGCGAGTGTTCATTTCAAGAAAGAAGAATTCGCCCCTGCTGTCGAGTAAGAACTCGACGGTGCCAGCGCCGACATATTGGCAGGACTTTGCCGCGTCAACAGCGGCAGCGCCCATACGTGCGCGTAGCTCATCAGATACGGCGGGTGACGGTGCTTCTTCAACCACTTTTTGATGGCGGCGCTGCACAGAGCAATCACGTTCACCGAGATGAATGACGTTGCCGTGTTGGTCGCCGAATACTTGAATTTCGACATGGCGTGGTCTTATTACGGCACGCTCAAGAATAAGCTCCTCGGAGCCAAACGCATTTTTGGCTTCACTGCGAGCGCTTTTAAGTTGCTCGATAATTTCCGCACTGTCAGTGACGACGCGCATGCCGCGACCGCCACCGCCGGCACTGGCTTTAATCATTAGTGGTAGGCCGACACGCTCTGCTTCCTTGATTAATGTGGCGTCAGTCTGATCGTCGCCCTCATAGCCGGGGATGCAGGGCACGCCTGCCGCGATCATGGCGATTTTCGACAGACGCTTAGAACCCATCAAGTGAATCGCGTCTACCGGTGGCCCAATAAACGTGATGCTGTTTTTTTCGCAGGCGCGGGCGAAGTCGGCGTTTTCTGACAGGAAGCCGTAACCGGGATGCACTGCGTCGGCTCCGGTTTTCGCGCACGCCTCAAGAATGGCTTCGATGCGAAGGTAAGATTCGCTGGCACTTGCCGGGCCAATACAAACCGCTTCGTCAGCGAGCTGAACATGGAGTGATTGGCGGTCCGCTTCGGAGTAAACCGCGACGGTGCGATATCCCATTTGTTTTGCCGTACGAATGACGCGGCAGGCAATTTCGCCCCGGTTTGCGATCAGAATTTTCTCAAACATGGTTATTCCGCCCATTTCGGTAAGCGTTTTTGCACAAAGGCCATAGTGCCTTCCTGTCCTTCCTCGCTTTGGGTTGCATCGGCAAATGCCTGCGCTGCACGATCGAGAAGGTTATTCATTGGTTCGCGTTCAACATCGAGAATCAGTTGTTTGGTCACGCGATTCGCATCTGGCGCACAGCGGCGAATTGCGTTTAATGTTTTTTCGAGTCGCGCATTGAGGTCTTCATCGTTATCCGCGACTTCATGCACAACCCCTAAGCGTTGTGCTTCGGCACCGTTAAAGCGAATGCCAGTGAGCGATAAACGTCTGGCTTGCGTTAAGCCAATGCGTTTTACAACAAAGGGGGCGATTTGCGCAGGAATCACGCCAAGGCCTGTTTCGGGTAGTCCAAACAACGCATTCGGGTGAGCAATGGCAACGTCGGATACACATGCTAGTCCAAACCCACCGCCGAGTGCAGCGCCTTCAATAACAGTCACGACTGTTTGTGGTAGTTCGTTACAGATGCTGATCATTTCGCCAAATTGGCGATTAAATTTAAGCATTGCGTTGCTGTCACCGGCAGCGAGCGCGGCGCGTGCTCCGGCCATGTCTTTGATGTCGCCGCCGGCGCAGAAGTGGCCTCCTGCGCCGCGCAGAATAAGTGCGCGAATACTTTTGTCGTCGCGCACCGCATCGAAAACAGCCATCAGCTCTGTCGCCATGCCCAGACTTAAAGCGTTGCGTGATTCAGGTCGATTTAGCGTGACATGCAAAAAAGGACCATCTTGCTGTAACAATAAAAACTCTGTTTGTGGAAGCGCCATGTGCTTCTCCTGTGACATGTTCGTATGCCTAGTGTTTTAGCTGGGCATTTATTTTCTTGCGCACAGAGACGATAGGGTTACTAGCGTCTTGTTTACCTATTCATTCCCTTCTTCGCTTGCAAGAAAATAACTAATCCTTCTTTTTGCGCGGCAGCGTGCCCATAGTCTTACAGATAATGCCGAGCATGATTTCATCTGCGCCACCGCCGATGGAGCCAAGACGGCCGTCACGATATAGCTGGCCTGCAGGGTTGTCCCACATAAAACCGTTCCCGCCCCAGTACTGGAGGCAGCTGTCGGCGACTTCGCGAGTTAACCGTCCGACTTTGAGTTTTGCCATGGAGGCAAGCTGCAGGACATCTTTTCCGTTGATATACATTTCGCAGGCGCGGTAGGTGAGGGCGCGTAGGCTCTCTACTTCGGATTGCAGCTCGGCTAAGCGGAAGTGTACGGCCTGATTGTCGATCAGTGACATGCCGAAAACTTGGCGATCACGAGCATAGGCAATGGTTTCATCGATAACACGCTCCATGCCTTTGAGGCTGTTTGCCGCGGCAAATAAGCGTTCTTCCTGAAACTGCATCATCTGCATCATAAAGCCCATGCCTTCCTGACCCACCAAGTTGCGCTGCGGAACGCGAACATTGTCGAGAAAAACTTGTGCGGTTTCCGATGAATGCATTCCCAGTTTTTTTAGCGGTTTATCGATGGTGATGCCGCCAGCATCCTTTGGAACAATAATCATCGACTTATTGAAGTGCGGCTTGCCGTCGGATGTGTTGGCGAGCAAACAAAACCAATCCGCCGTCGGCGCGTTGGTGATCCACATTTTTGTGCCATTAATGACGTAGTCATCGCCATCTTTGACCGCAGTCGTTTTCACTCCTGCCACGTCAGATCCGGCTTGCGGTTCGCTGACAGCAATGCTGGCGACCATGTCGCCGGCAATCGCGGGGGCGAGATATTGTTTGCGTAGTTCATCGGAGCCAAAGCGCGCTAGCGCAGGGGTGGCCATGTCGGTTTGTACGCCGACGGATAGTGGGACGCCGCCACAATGGACGCGACCCATTTCCTCAGCCATGACCATGCCGTAAGAATAATCGAGGCCCATGCCACCAAATTCTTCTGGTTTGGTTATGCCTAGCAGGCCGAGGTCACCCATCTTTTTGAATAGTTCATGAGTAGGGAAGCGACCGGCGTCTTCCCATTCGCGAACATTTGGATTGATCTCTTTGTCGACAAAATTAGCGACTGTACGGCGTAGTTCTTCATGTTCTTGTGTGAAAATCATTTTCGCTTCTCCAGTTAGAATCGGGCTACGCCGAAACTGTTGCTATTCAGAGTACGACGCGCAGCGTCACGGCAGAGGTCGAGCGCCATGGCGACGACTTTACGGGTATCGCGGGGATCGATAATGCCGTCATCCCATAAATGGGCGGTGCCAAATAGTGCGGTGGATTGCGCGTCCATTTTGGTTGCGGTGGTCAGTTGAATGAGATCGAGTACTTTTTCGTCTGGCTCAATGCCAGCAGCGCGCTGTTTCGCTTCGGCGACGATGCGTAACACCGTGCCGGCTTGGTGGCCGCCCATTACTGCAACGCGGCTGTTGGGCCAGGCAAAGATAAAGCGAGGGTCAAGTCCGCGTCCGCACATGGCATAGTTTCCAGCACCATAGGAACCGCCGATAACAATAGAGATCTTCGGTACGCGCGCGTTCGCAACGGCCTGAAGAAGTTTTGAGCCATGTTTAATAATGCCAGAGCGTTCCGCGTCCATGCCGACCATAAAGCCGGTGGTGTTATGCAAGAACAGCAGTGGTCGGTTGGTTTGATCACACAGCTGAATAAACTGAGCGGCTTTGTTTGCACCGTGAGCCGTGATCGGTGCGTTATTGCCGATAATGCCAACCGGGTGGCCTTCAATTTTTATCCAGCCGCATACCGTTCCGGCGTCGAGTTCATTTTTAAAGTCCAGGAACTCCGAGCCATCGGCAATGCGCGCAAGAATTTCTCGCACGTCATACGGCTTTTTAACTTCGCAGGGGATCACGCCAAGTAACCCTTCGGCGTCATAGAGTGGTTCCTGCCATTGTACCTTCTGAGCGGGAGCGACTTGCTCGTTCCATGGGATCATGGCCATGACGTCACGAGCAATGCGAACGCCGTCCGCATCGTTCTCTGCCATGTACTCTGCGGTGCCGGAAACCGTTGCGTGCATTTCCGCACCGCCTAGGCTTTCGTCATCGGCAATTTCGCCTGTCGCGGCTTTCAGCAAAGGGGGGCCAGCGAGGAACATTTTCGCTTGGTTACGTACCACAACAATGTAGTCGGATAGCCCAGGTTGATAGGCGCCGCCTGCGGTGCCGTTGCCGTGTAGAACAGTGATTTGCGGTAGCCCTTTGGCCGACATGCGCGCTTGGTTTGCAAAGGCGCGAGCGGCTTCAACAAAAACCTCGGCGGCATGGTTCAGGTTGGCACCGCCAGATTCCGACAATGACACAATCGGTAGCTTGTTCTCACTGGCAATTGCTTGCAGCCGTAATGTTTTTTGTAGGCCAGCCGGTGAAATGGTGCCGCCCTTAATGGCAGAGTTCGATGCCACGACCATGCAACGTACGCCACTCACATAACCGATCCCGGCAATGGAGTTACCGCCTGCTTCGGTGCCGTCTTTGTCGTCGTGACGCATATAACCCGCAAGGCTCATCAGCGATAAAAAGGGCGAGCCGGGATCAAGTAATCGAGCAAGACGATCATGCGGCAGCATTTTCCCGCGCTTTTCGAATTTAGGCCGCTGGCTTTCTGATTTTGCGATGACTTTATTTTCAATGTTGCGAAATTCTTCGACGACGGCAAGCATGGCTTCGCGGTTTTTGACGAAGTCTTGGCTGTTGTCATCAATCTGCGATTCGATAACCGGCATTGCTTTACTCCTTGAATAAATCAGGGGTGACCGCGCGATGGAAGCCGTTAAACGGCGTGGAGCGGTTGTGGTCGGCAAGCGGGAAGATGGCTGCATTGCCTTGGCTGGCAGCACCATCAATGCGCAAGGTGTCGCCGCTGATAAAGGCTGCGGCATCGGAGAGTAAGAAGCATATTGCGCCCGAAATCTCAGCCTCTTCGCCTAAGCGTTTTAGCGGTACCGCGCCTTTTAATGTCTTAATGGTTTGCTTGAATGAGTCGGGATAGGTGTCCATGCCTGAAGAGGCGACCCAGCCTGGGGCAACGGCGTTAACGCGTACGCCAGCGCAACCCCATTCAAACGCTGCGGTTTGGGTAAAGTTCACCATGCCCGCGCGAGCGGCGCCGGAGTGGCCCATGCCCGGCATGCCGCCCCACATATCGGCAACGATATTAACAATGCTGCCGCCGGTTCGATTCATGCCTTGCATAAAGACTTCGCGGGCCATCAAGAAGCCGCCGGTTAGGTTTGTTCGAATAACCGTTTCCCAGCCTTTCTGAGAGATAACGGCGAGGGGCGAAGGAAACTGGCCGCCGGCGTTATTGACTAAGCCGTGAACCTCGCCAACGGCTTTATAAATAGCGGCAACGGTTTCTTTAACGCGGTCTTCTTCGCGAATATCGCAGGTAAGCCAAATGGCTTTGCCGCCATCTTCGATAATTTCATTGGCAACGGTTGTGAGTTTTTCTTCTTTACGGCCAATCAAAACGACTTGTGCGCCAAGCGATGCGATCTCGTGTGCAGTGCAGCGACCAATACCGCTTCCGCCGCCGGTAACAATCATGTTTTTTCCGGCGAACAGGTCCGGGCGAAAAATAGACTGGTAGCCCATTAGGAATTTACCTCATTAGCAATGTCATCTGAGACAGAAATAGGGAAGTCGAGAAGCTGTTGTGCAAAGGCTTTTCCTTGGGCATCGATTCTGAGCGAGGCAATGCCGCCGCCGCCAAGCGCGTTTTTTAGTAAAAAGTTAAATGCGTTAAAGCCTGGAAGTTCCCAGCGGGTTACGCTTCCGGTTTTGGGATCGAGTACGTGCTCCATATACTCAGCGACGCTTTGCTCTGTGAGTGCTGCACGTAAATAGGGCAAGTAGTTTTCTTGGCGTGCGATAACACCGATATTGCCGTGGTTGCCCTTGTCGCCGCTACGCGCCCATGCCAGTTTTATCAGTGGGACGTGCTGAGTCCCGGCAGCTGTTTTTTCGTCTTTTCCTTGAGCAAGAGACGTAAAGTCGAACGGCTTTCCGAGCGGTACATCAATCGGCGTTTTTACGCCACCGAGATCAATATTGGCCTGCACCTTTTCTTTTGACACCAGTGTTGAGAACAGACAGATACGAGGGAAGGGGGATGGTCTTCCTCCAACCAGCCCGCTCACGCCTGGTGCCATACCGGTTGCCGCTTGCGCGATTTCACGGGCTAATACGCCAAGCGCTTTTTTGTCGTCATGAACGGCGCCGATTTTTATGATGACCTCGCGCGAATCCATGCAACGCGAATGCTTACCATAGGTCGCTTCGCTGCCAAGCAGTTCGATATCGATTTCACGATAGGGTGCGAAACCTTTTTGTTCGAGAATGCCTGATACTTTTTTGATAATGCTGTCGGCGACGAGCTGGCCTTTTTCACGAGCACGAATGCCACCCATTAAAATGGAGGCAAGAATGCGATGGCCGTCTGGGTAGGTGGCAGACACCTTATAGGTATCACTTGGCGCATGACCTTTTGCGCCACTGACTTTGACTCGGTTTTTTCCGACCTGCTCAAGATTTACGTTGGTAAAGTCGCAAATTACATCAGGCAGTAAATAGGCGCGTGGATCGCCGATTTCATACACAATTTGCTCGCCAACGGTGGCGCAGCTAATTAAGCCGCCGGTATCGTCAGGCTTGGTAATAATGAAGCTGCCGTCTTCGAAACATTCCGCTACCGGAAAGCCCATGTTGTGAAAGTCCGGGACGAGATGCCAGTCGGTAAAGTTGCCGCCGTTACATTGAGCGCCACATTCAATCACGTGACCTGCTAAAGAGCCTTGTGCAAGTCTGTCATAGTCGTCCATGGACCAATTAAATTCGTGTAGCAACGGGCCGAGTACTAATGCGGAGTCTGCGATGCGGCCCGTTAGTACAATGTCGGCACCGGCATCAAGCGCGGCTTTAATCGGCAGCGCACCTAAGTAAGCGTTCATCGTCACGGTAAAGGGAGGAAGCGGCGCGCCGGTTTCCATCTCAATTGCATCGGCAAATTCGTTGCGGCGGGAATTGAGATCGTCGCCTTCGACGAGAGCAACTTTCAGTTCAACGCCCGCTGCAGCAAACGCTTCTTCTAACGCTTTGCGGCAAGCATGCGGGTTAACGCCGCCGGCATTGCTGATGACTTTAATTTTCTTCTGCTTAATTTCTTCGGCAAGCGGCGCCATGACTTGCGTGACGAAGTCATGGGCATAGCCCATGTTGGGATCTTTCATCCGTGCGCCGGCCATAATAGACATGGTGACTTCGGCTAAATAATCGAATACGAGGTAATCCATTTCCGCTTGGCGCACGAGTTGAAAGGCGGCGGTATTGGTGTCGCCCCAAAAACCGGCTGCGCAGCCTATTTTGATCGGTGCCTGGGTCTCTGTTTTCGTCATGATGGGGCTCCCGGATTGTCTCGGATTAACGGATCAAGGATTGCCTCTTGGGCAGGGTGAGCCTAAGCTACCAAGCAAGCGCTTGGTTTGTAAAGTGGGAATGTGCAATAGTCAGGCATTCAGTCTGGGCTTGCATGTCAGATGAAAGGCCAGATAATCCACAGCCTTAATGTATAGGGGGAAGGCATGATCGCAACACTTTCTGTATACGGCATGGATGACACGCCGCGGGGTAAGTTGCTCAGCGCGGCCGCACGCCTGTTTCGTGAGCAAGGGTATGATCGCACCACCGTGCGAGATATTGCCGCGGCGGTGGGTATTCAGAGCGGCAGCATCTTCCATCACTTTGCCTCCAAAGAGGAAATTCTGTTTGCGGTCACCATGGAGGTCATTCGCTTTAATACCGAGCGTATGCGTCAAGCTGTTGCCTCTACGGATGACATTCAGGAGCAATTACGCGGTTTAATTCGTGTCGAGCTGCAAACGATTGTGGGCGACACACGAGAGGCAATGATAGTGCTGGTGCGTGATTGGCGTTGCTTGTCTGAGGAAAAGCAAAAGGCGGCTTTGGCGGTGCGGGCAGAGTACGAGGGCTACTGGATGCAAGTGCTTGGCGGTCTGCAGGCGCAGGGGCGGTTGGGCGTTGATGCAATGGTGATGCGGCGTCTTATTAATGGCATGACGAGCTGGACGAGCAATTGGTTTGACGAGAGCGGCCAGCTTGATTTGGACGGTCTGGCTGACGTGATTTTGCAGCGCTCGGTAGATCCTTTGTGATTGGTAATCATCTGGCGTGGGGTAATTCTGGCTATACCATTCTTGAGGAAGGTGAGCTGGACCGACAAACCTTTCAATTACGTGTAGCCCATTACCTTGTTTGCATGCCTACTGGTCAGGCGCTTGAGGGAATCTTCACTTTCGATGAGGCGAAGCGGGAGATTGAACGGCTAGAGGCGCCTTAGCGCATTGATTGTTCGCTCGCTTATTGAGCGAAACAGTGGACTTCCGGCGATTTAATGAACATTCGGAAGGTTAGTTGAAAAAAAAGCATCATCACTCGTTGACAGCCACCCCGAAAACACTAGAATGGCGCCCTCTTTTGGGTGGTTAGCTCAGCTGGGAGAGCATCGCCCTTACAAGGCGAGGGTCGGGGGTTCGATCCCCTCACCACCCACCAAGGTTAAACAGTCGAAAGACTGGACAGTTTGTGGAGCGGTAGTTCAGTTGGTTAGAATACCGGCCTGTCACGCCGGGGGTCGCGGGTTCGAGTCCCGTCCGCTCCGCCACTACTGAGGAAATGAAAGAACTTAATTTTCATATTCCTGTCATAAGCCGATGATGCAATAGCATCATCGGCTTTTGTCGTTATGGAGAGCCGAAAACTAAACCAAGGAGCACGATATGGATGAAATAATTGAAGAACGGTTAGATCAGCGACTCTGGATGTTAAGCATGGAGGAGTCGTTGGATGATGAAGAGCTTGATGACGATGATGGGTTCGAGATGTAGATCTGCTTGGCTCGATTCTGACCTTTCTCTTTGTAACTCGCTCGAAACCCTCTCGTTTTTCTTTAACTCCTCACATAACAGGTGACGCCGAGCCTTCTCGAATGCTCTGGGCGCTTGTCTCTGGGCGACAGCATCTGGAATGCACGTCACACCTCCCTTGCCACCGCTTGTCTATAATCGTCACTTAACTGACGTGCAGCGTCACAGTTGGGACGAAAGTCTTATTCCGCTTTGCCTGTTACGGTGGCTCTGCTCGACAAAAGTGACGTCGCAATCGAAGTGCTTGTTAACAGCGCTTTTTTTCTGCGTCTATTCGCGCTATGAATAGGCGCAATGTAATGAGTCGCCGGTTTACCACAGTGACCTACTAATAACGAAAGGATTTGCCCTTTATGAGTATGTCGGCCGTTACCTCTGAAGCTATTTTATTTTATGGGGACCGAGGTGTAATGAAGAGCATGTTGTACGCCGATTTTGAGGCCATATTGGATGGCATGGTTGGTGTGCCGGAGTTGGCCGATAAGCAGATGCACGGCGCGTATTGCTTGGTGAACTCTCATTTGCAAGTCATTGCCGCGGTTTTATTTCTGATTGATTTTGATGAAGACGGCATGGCGGATCATTCATGGAATGTGCCGCTACGGCATCTTGCCGAGCATGCTGGTCCTGGTCCTGATATGGGGGCGGGTCCGATACGTTTGGCGTGTAAGAGCCAGTGTCCCGTCGCTTGGCATCAGGACAATTTGTGGGATCCAACAATGAAGCCGGGCGCAAATGATTTCGTTTTTATGCGCGACACCATCGTGCAGCGCGGCAGCAAGATGGGGCTCTTTATGGACGACTCCGCCCCGCCTGTTCCTGCGAGCGCTCCGCCTGCTCCGGTGCAGGCAAAGGCATCAGCCGCTCCACCGCCAGTTCGGGTTGAAGAAAAAATCCCCGTTATCGCGCCGCAGGGGCCCACGCCTGCAGAGGTTGAGCGTCAGCGCAAAGATGATGAAGAGCGCCTACGGCTAGCAAGAACACTGAAAGAATTGCGTTTGCGTATCCAGACGATGGACGGTAAGCACAAAGAAGAAGTGGGGCAGCTGCGTTACGCGCACCAGCAGAAAGAAGAGATTCTCAGTACTCAGCTCGAAAAAGTGTTGATGCAGTTTAAGACGCTGAAGTCGCAAAATATTGCTTTGAGGGAAAGATCGGAATCTCTCAAAGAGCAGGTGATGTCGCTGAATAAAAGCCTCGAAGATCAGGCGCTTAGTAAGTCTGAGCAAGGTGGTGAAATTGAGATTTTGACAGAGCAATATAAAGTTGCTCTGGAGCAGAGATTAGAAGAAGAGCGCGCCCGATTAAGTGAAGAGATGCACGCGCGGGAAATGGAAGTGCTGGATCGCGATGAGCGTATTGCGGCGGTGCAGGGTGAGTTGTCTGATGCCAAGCGCGACCAGATTCGCATGGCAAACAGTGGCGCTGACAAGCTCTTGGAGAAGCTACAGACTCTGGGCTTGAGCTTTATTGCTTTCCATCCTGGCGCTGGACATATTTCGATTAACGCCAGCGAAATTTCCGACTACATGCAGAACCCTATCGCGTTTGCTGCGCGTAAATGTTTGGTGACAGAGGATCATTATCGAGCTTGGTTGGAACATTATGAGAATCCTGTGTGCCGAGTGGAGGCGCAAGGGGCTCGAGAGTGCGGCAAGCGTGTTATTCGCGTGGATGTTCCAAATCAGTTTAAACCGGGCGCATCCGATCGAAATGCAAATCGATGCCAGTTTTGTCGATCGGACTCTGCCATCGATAACGTGTTGAAATTTCACTAGTCGATGTGTTTATGAGGAATCTGGTACGGTTACTGCAAGCAGTGTTGTATCTAGGCGGTCGCTGAAGAATTTCTTGTGCACTTAAGTTTGTGCTGAGGGCTATTCATAGCGCCTTTGTCCGCTAAAACACGCGCAAGCTGGCTAAAAAAACATCAGGAGAGAGAAGGTATGACGCAGGGTGATTCGATTGATAAAAGCCTCCTGCAGACCTTTGTGCCTGTCAATGCGTTGACGGGCGATCATTTGGATCGGTTGCTGGATCAGCAACGCGTGGCGCATTACGAGCCTGGACAGGTTTTGTTTACACGTGGCGAAAGCGATGCGGCAACGATCTATCTGCTGAAGGGGGAAGTCGAGATGGAGATGGAAGGGGGCGAAAAAACGCTCGTCTCCGCCGGCGGCCAGGCGTCTTGGCATCCTCTTGATCATGTGCAGCCGCGTCGCGCAACGTGCCGAGCGATGACTAATGTCAGTGTTGTACAGTTTGATAGCTCAGGTTTGGACTCGATCTTGGCGTGGGACCAGTCAGCTGGCTACGTCATCTTAGATATTAATTCCAATGCCGCGTATCAAGATGATCGTCATTGGATGATTCGTCTCCTAAAGTCGAAGATTTTTTATAAGGTGCCGCCTGGTAATATTTTGGAGATCTTTCGGCGCCTAAAGCCTAGCCGCTACAAGGCGGGCGATTGGGTTATTACGCAGGGCGACGGGGCTGACTGCTTCTACATTATTAAAGATGGCATGTGCGAGGTGTTAATCAAGGCGGAGGGTGCCAATGAGCCTACGCCAGTGGCGATTCTTGAGCAGGGGCAGTGGTTTGGTGAAGACGCGCTGCTGTCCGGCAAGCCGCGTAATGCATCCATTGTTATGGCGACCGACGGCGTTCTTATGAGCCTTGATCGAAAAGATTTCGATGAATTATTACGTGAGCCGATTGTTCATACGATTGATTTTGATGAGGCGGCGGAAAAAATTTCCAAGGGAGCTCGTTGGCTGGATGTACGTACGCCAGATGAATTCGAGCAGTCGCACGTGCAGACAGCAATGAACATGCCGTTAAATGTATTGCGGCTTAAGTCGCGTTTGCTTGACCCCGCGCGCACCTATATTACCTGTTGTGATACTGGCCGGCGCAGCGCTTCGGCGGCGTTCTTGCTGAACAACGCAGGGCTCGATGTCCATGTGCTTGAGGGTGGTTTGAGCGCTCAGGCAACCCGCGTTAAGCCGTTGTTGGTTACTGATTAACCTGTCTAGACGCTTTTCTGTTTACCGGCTCGCTGCGAGCCGGCTCATATTGGTTCTGTCTCTTGCGCCAACCACCGCTCCGCTTCATGCTTGCGTCATCGTCCGGATGATAGAGGTCTGACAGTGTCCCGCGAACCCTTTCGAAATATTGGTTTAATAGCCAAGTCTGAGAGCGAACAAGCTCTATATTCTTTACGGCAGCTGGTTCATTTTCTTCATGGTCGTGATGTCCATGTGATTTTGGATCGAGAGCTCAGTAGCGCATTACCTGAGTTGAAGCTGCAGGCTGCGTCTCGCGCTCAAATGGGTGAGTCTTGCGATCTGGTTATTGTAGTCGGCGGTGATGGCTGCTTGCTGGGCGCTGCTCGTGCGTTGTCTCGTTACGGTGTTCCTGTACTGGGAATCAACCGCGGCCGCTTGGGTTTTCTAACCGATATTCTGCCATCTGAAATTGAGTCACGTGTTGGTCAAGTGCTTGACGGCGATTATTCTGTTGAGCAGCGCTTTTTGCTGGACCTTGAGGTGCGTCGCGGCAAGAGCGTTGTCGGCGAAGGCATTGCGTTAAACGACGTCGTGCTGCTCTCCGGCGATAGTGTTCATATGATTGAGTTCGAACTCAATGTCGATGGCGTGTATGTGTATAACCAGCGCTCCGATGGCTTAATTATTTCCACGCCGACGGGCTCTACCGCCTACTCACTTTCGGGCGGCGGTCCGATTATGCATCCGACATTGGATGCCATGGTATTGGTGCCGCTAAACCCACATACCCTAACCAGTCGGCCGTTGGTGATCGATGGCAATAGCGAAGTTAAAATTCGCATTACCACGCCAAAGGTGCGGCCGCTTGCTAGCTGCGATGGGCAAGAAGGCGTGCGCGTTCAGCAGGACGATGTGATTTACGTACGCAAGCGTCCCCATCGGTTAAAACTTATTCACCCGCCAGGGCATGACTTCTATGAAGTTTGCCGTTCAAAGTTAGGCTGGAGCAGTCGTCCAGGAGAAAGTTAATGTCGGATCAATTTCGTTCGGTGGTGCGTCAGCTTACCCCTGAGATTTACGAAAATATGCGTCGAGCGGTAGAGCTTGGTCGCTGGCCAGATGGGCGCACTGTTAGTCCACAGCAGAGAGAGACCTGCATGCAAGCGATTATCGCTTGGGAGGCGGAGCACGTACCTGAGGAGCAGCGTACAGGTTATATGCCGTCGGCGGATTGCGAGAGTGATGCTCAGTCCGAGGCTGAGCAGCCCGTGACGATTCGTTCATCGGCGACTGGCCGGAAAGATAATGCGCGCAGTGATAGCAGCGATGTCGCGGCAGGCATTAAAGGAGATGATCAGGATGCGTGATAATCAGGCCGCAAAAACAATTCATCTCAGTGATTATAAGCCGCCGGCATTTTTAATCGATACGGTCGAGCTTGATTTTGATCTTTACCCTCAGGCTACCCTCGTGACAGCAACGTTGGCATTACGCCGTAATCCGTTGCGTTTGGATGGTCCGTCGGAATGCATATTGGATGGAGAAGAGCTTTCGCTGCGCGCGATTTCGATTAATGGCGTTGCAGTGCCCGAAGCGGATTACCGTTATGAAGAAGAGCGCCTGATCATAGAGCGTGTGCCGGATGTTTTTATCCTGCGAACAACGGTTGAAATTTCTCCGCAAGACAATAGTGCGTTGGATGGCCTGTATATGTCGAACGGCATGTACTGTACTCAGTGCGAAGCGGAAGGCTTTCGGCGCATAACGTTCTTTCCTGATCGCCCGGATGTGCTAAGTAAGTTTACCACGACCGTGCGTGCGGATAAGTCTGAATACCCCTTGTTGTTATCAAATGGAAATCCTGTTGCCGATGGTGATGAAGGTGAGCGTCATTGGGCTCGTTGGGAAGATCCATTTGCGAAGCCATGTTATTTATTCGCGTTGGTGGCGGGCAACTTGGCCTGTCTTGAAGATAGTTTCGTAACCTGTTCCGGCCGTGAAGTGGCGTTGCGTATTTTTGCTGAGCAGCGCGATCTCGACAAGCTTGATCATGCGATGGACTCGTTAAAACGATCAATGCGGTGGGACGAAGAGGTTTACGGTCGGGAATACGATCTTGATATTTATATGATCGTCGCGGTGAGTCACTTCAATATGGGTGCCATGGAGAATAAGGGCCTAAATATTTTCAATACGGCGTGTGTTCTCGCTCATCCACAAACGACAACTGATGCCGGTTTTCAGCGTGTTGAATCAGTTGTGGCGCATGAGTATTTTCATAACTGGTCTGGAAATAGAGTGACCTGTCGTGACTGGTTTCAGTTGAGTTTAAAAGAAGGCTTTACTGTTTTTCGGGATCAAAGTTTTTCCGCAGACATGCACTCTTTTTCAGTGAATCGCGTTGAGGATGTTAATCTTTTGAGGACCGTTCAGTTTGCTGAAGATGGTGGGCCAATGGCGCACGCCATTCGCCCTGACGCGTATCAAAAAATCGATAACTTCTACACTGTCACGATTTATGAGAAAGGTGCCGAAGTGGTACGCATGCAGTACAACTTGCTGGGCGCGGAGAAGTTTAGAGCGGCGACTGATTTATATTTCTCGCGCTTTGATGGTCAAGCAGTTACCTGCGATGACTTCGTCGACTGCATGGAAGACGTTAGCGGCATTGACCTCTCTCGTTTTCGGCGTTGGTACTCTCAAGCGGGCACGCCAACGCTCACGGTAGAAGATGACTGGTGCGACGGTGTTTATACCTTGCGCATTCAGCAGCACACCCCGCCTACGCCGGGGCAGCCAGAAAAGCAGCCATTACTTATTCCTGTGTCGGTGGCCTTATTAGATGAATTCGGCCAAAAGTTACCGGTGAATGACGCGGGCGATGAGCAGCGCGTATTGTTTGTTGACCAAGCGGATCAAACCTATCGTTTTGAGGCTGCGTCACGCCCTGTGCCGTCATTGCTGCGCGGCTTTTCAGCGCCGGTGCATTTGGCCTATGCCTACAGCAGTGAACAATTAGCGTGTTTGCTTGCTCATGATGATGATGGCTTTGTCCGTTGGAACAGTGGTCAGCAACTTTTTCATAGCGCGATATCGCGCATCATCGATGGCGAAGATGCGGCGGTGTTAGCGGCAGAGCTGTCTGTTCCTATGCTGGCAGTTCTCGCTCAAGCAGAGGTTGATCCCGCTGGCGCGGCGCTTATTCTCACGCTGCCTTCTGAGGCTGCGATTAGTGAGCGTTATACACCGTTTAATCCGCAAGCCATTCATCGAGCGCGTGCTTTGCTCGAGAAGGAGCTTGGCTTGGTTATGATTAAGCAATGGCATTTTGCAACTGAGACATTCTCCGATGTGAGTTATGAGACGAATGCATTGAGCATTGGTCGGAGAAGTTTATGCGTGAGAGCGATGACGTATCGCGCCGCGGCGAACGAGGAAGGTTTTGGCGGGTCACTTCTTCAATGTTTCAGTGCGGCAGATAATATGACCATGCGCTTAGCATCGTTACGTTTATTAGTCTGGCACTCTTATAAGCAGGCTGCTATCGCGTTAGAGCAGTTCGAAACGGAATGGCGTGAAGAGCCGTTGGTGATGGATCAATGGTTTGCCGTGCAGGCCGCAAGTCCTGACGCGAGCGCACAAGAAATTAAGGTGTTAATGGAGCACGAATTGTTCGATTGGCGCCTGCCAAATCGCGTTAGGGCGGTTTTAAGCACGTTCGCATCTTCCAATTTAGTCTCGTTTCACCATCAAGAAGGTTTCGGTTATCAGTTGTTCTCCGAATCTTTGTCGCGGCTCGACAAGATTAACCCACAAATTGCTGCGCGTTTGGCGGGTGCATTTGCCTCGTTACCACGCTTGGAGGCCGCTCAGCAGGCGCATATGCGAGCTGCAATAGGTGACCTGCAGAGCGGGAACTGTTCTGCGAACCTTCAAGAGGTGGTGTTGCGTGTTATGGCGGGCGAGTAACATTCAAGTGAACGGTAATGCACTAGACTGAAAAGTCGGTGTTTTGTGTAGATTAGTGACGAAATATGGTTTTCAATAGCGGGTAAGTTGAATAGGCATCGCCTCGTCTGTTCAAGCCTGATATAGAGGTATGTCAGGTAATAAAATGTTCAAAACTCAAACAATATTAAATGTGGGCGAATCACGGAGTGCACAATGAAAACAAAGGTCTTCCAACCTTCCCAGCTAGCGCTCGGGGTGGCTGTGTCAATCGCGTTGGGTGCATTGGCTGGAACAGCTAATGCGGTCGTATTCCAATTTAATGACGGCGATATTAACGGTCGCTTTGATACCCAGATTTCTGCCGGTGCGTTATTTCGGACCGAGAGCAGTAGCACAATGCTGAGGGCTACTGAAGACCCGCTGGCGATGGCCGCCAAAGGTTATAGCACGCAGCTGAACAAAAACGACGCAGAGAATAACTTTGATACCGGTATAGCGTCTGTGGTTTATAAGATCACCCCAGAGCTGGCGTTAGACTTTGGTGGTAACTGGGGTATTTTTGCTCGCGCCACCAGCTACTACGATAGCGTTATTATGGACCGCGGTCATGACGGCGGGGCATTGGACGTGTCTGCTCCTTTCGTTTCGAACGGCGTTAACCGTTACGCGACTTATTCTGACCACTCGAACAATGGTGCGGGCGATCGCTTTACCCGTGACACCAAGCGTTATGCTGGTCAACGCACCCGATTGCTCGACGCCTACGTGTGGACCAATTTCGATATGCTAGATCGTCCTGCGACGTTGCGGGTCGGCCAGCAGGTCATTACTTGGGGTGAAGCACTGTTCATCCAGAACGGTATTAACACCGCGAACTATATTGACCTAGCTGCTTTGCGTCTGCCGGGTGCTGAGTTAAAAGAGGCTCTGTTGCCGCTTGATAGCGTTGTATTTAACTATGGCCTGACAGATAACGTGACCATGGAGGCCTTCTATCAGTTTGAGTGGAAGAACTCTGAAGATTCTCCTGTAGGAACGTACTATTCCGCTCACGATGCTTTTCCAGGTAAGGGCGCCGATAACGTTATTGTTGATGGTCGCTTGCTCGCAGCGTCTGTTGCTGTTCCAGCTCTAGCGGATGCGTTTGCAGCCTACACGCTCGGAAAGTACGGTGCGTCTGGTGAAAATGGTTCTTACGAGTACGAGCAGACTCAGGTAACGGTTAACCGTTTGCGCGATAAAGAAGCGAAGAATGAAGATCAGTTCGGCCTGTCTTTCCGTTATTTCGCCGATCAGCTAAATGGCACTGAGTTTGGTGTGTTCTATAGCCGCTTGCATCAGCGCTTGCCGGTTGTTGGTTCCCGTCTTGATCTGATTGGTGCGGGTAGCATTCCTGAGAAAGTCGATAGCGCGCGATACTTCATGGCGTACCCAGAAGCCATTGATATGTACGGCTTTAGCTTTAACACCACGGTCGGCATGATGTCACTGGCCGGTGAAATTGCCTACCGTCCTAAGCAGACAATTATTAACGAAGTGGGCGATAACCTGATTAAGTCTCTGGCTGGCCTTGCTGCGAGTGCGGCACCTACGTTGGGTGATATTACCGATCACTGTGTGCGCTCATCGCTAGGCGGCGACTGCTTGGCATCTACTGATGCAGTAGTTCAGGGTCAAGAGTATTACTTTTACGATGAAGCTGAGACCGTTACGGCTTCTTTGTTGAGTATTGCTAGTTTTGGTCCAAGCCTAGGCACCGATAACCTCGTTGCGATTGTTGAGCTAGGACTCGATTCGACCCATGGTTTGAACGACAACTTGCGCTATAACTCCACTGCAGCGATTGAAGATAGTGAAGCGCTTATTCACAACCGAAAAGACCCAAGCAGCTTCTATCTTACCGAAAACGCCTGGGGCTACCGTGCGATTGTTCGCGCGGATTACAACGATATCTTTGCTGGCATTGTTATGCAGCCGAGCATTCGTCTTGCTCACGACGTAGAAGGTAACTCTCCTATTGGCGGTAACTTTATGGAAGACCGCAAGGCGGCCACCTTGGGTGTTGATTTCACCTACCTCAATAATCTTAAAGTTGGCCTGCAGGCGACCACTTTTTGGGGTGCTGATTACAGCAACAAGCTAGCCGATAGAAATAATGCGTCGGTTGCACTGTCTTACTCATTCTAAGAACGATAAAAGGAAGGGCGCTAAGAGCGACCCTTCCTGACCTAGGCTACGGAGAGAAATTATGTCAAAGAACTTTGCATTAGTCGGCGCAGCTGCAGCTCTGGCAGTGGTGATGTCTTCTGCGGTTTACGCGAAGGTCCCAGCCAGTGAAGTGGCGAAGCTCGGCTCATCGCTAACGCCAATGGGCGCGCAAAAGGCAGGAAATGGCAAAGCCCCTTCAACGGGTCTGGGCATTCCTGACTGGACTGGCGGTATCACAAAAGCGGATATCCCTAAAAGCTATACCAAGGCAGGGCAGCACCACCCAGATCCTTTTGCTTCAGATAAAATAGTGTTTTCGATTGACTCAAAAAACCTGAGTAAGTATGCCGACAAAGTTCCTGTTGGTGTTCAGGCGCTTTTGAAAACCTATCCTGAGACGTTTCGTTTGAATGTGTATCCATCACATCGCTCAACGTCGGCGCCAAACTTTGTCTACAAAAACACGAAAGACAACGCGGGACGCACGGAGCTTCTGCCTACCGGGGTAAAAAATGTCTACGGTGGTGCGCCATTCCCAATTTTGACAGGTACCTCTGCCGAGAAAGCGAAACAGGCAATTTGGAATCACGTGCTACGCTGGCGTGGTGTTTACGTTGTTCGTCGCGCATCTGAAGTGGCTGTACAGCGTAATGGCGCGTACTCGTTGGTAACATCTCAGCAAGAGATTTACTTCAAGCTGGATGACCCGAGCCTTAGCCTAAAAGATATGAGTAACATCGTATTCTATTACCTATCGTTCGTTAAGGCTCCGGCACGTTTGGCGGGTGGTGCGGTACTTGTACACGAATCCCTCGACCAAAAAGAAATGCCACGTCAGGCATGGGGTTATAACGCTGGTCAGCGTCGCGTTCGTCGCGCGCCTAACCTAGCGTATGACACGCCTATCGCCGCGGCTGATGGACTGCGTACGGCCGATGATACCGATATGTATAACGGCTCACCTGATCGTTACAACTGGAAGCTGCTACATGACGAGCCAGTTGAAATGTTCATTCCTTATAACAGCTACAAAATCGATGCGCCGGATGTGAAGTATGCAGACATGCTAATGAAAGGGCATGTTAACCCAGATGTTCAACGCTGGGAGCTGCATCGCGTTTGGGTTGTTGAAGCAGACCTGAAAGAAGGTGAGCGCCACCTGTATTCGAAGCGTGTGTTCTATATTGATGAAGACTCTTGGCAGGTTGCCGTTGTCGATCAGTATGACTCTCGTGACGACCTATGGCGTGTCAGCATTGCCTACATTAAGAACTTCTATGAAGTGCCAACACAGTGGACTGCACTGGATGCATTCCATGATCTGCGTGCGAAGCGCTATCACGTCCAACAGCTGGATAATGAAGAGCAAAGCATCCTCGACTTTAGCCAGCCGGCTCCAGGCGAGCGTTATTTCCATCCGGCCGCACTACGCCGACGTGGTAACTAATTAGCGCAGTAACGAGCAAACGTCACTTCATGAGAGCCGGTACTACACCGGCTCACAATAAAAAGAATTTGTATGAACATCGGGAGAACAACGATGGGTACGTTTAAAAAAGTGTTTAGTTTGTCTGTGATGGCGATGGCCATTCAGGCATGCGGAGGCGGTAGCGGAAGTGTTGGCCCAGATCTTACTCCTGTGCCGCCGGTGAAATCATCGACAGTATTGTTTAATCCCGCCCTTGGTGGCGACGGATTACCGTTTCCGAACGATCTCTTCTTTGCCAGTACCGCAGATGGTTCAATTAACCTTCCCGGTAAGGCATCTACGTTTAATCCGTTAGATGCTGGCGCCACGCTTGGGCCTGCGACGTCTACTCCGGCTGCGCCTTTTTTGGCGGATCCGCAGACCGCGTTGAATACCATGGACGGTTTTTCTACGACCGCTCCAATGGTGGTGCGTTTTTCTGATCCTATTAGCTCAGCGAACCTAAAGGGTAACGTGCGTATTTTTAGCACGAATTCGTTTGACCCTGGCGCGGCGGGTGCGGTGGCTGTAAATAAGGAACTGTATTGGGGGGTTGATTTTGTCGCTGGAGTTTCCGGTGGCACATCGATGCTGATTCTGCCTTTGCGTCCCTTAAATCCAAGCCTCAGCTACATTGTTGTTATTCAAAAAGGTGTTACAACGACGGGCGGCTTCCCCGTTTCGTCTGATGACACCTATGCGTTACTTAACGGTTCATACCAATTGGCTGCGCCGCTTTCCGGTACTGCTGGACTTCCAGACTTTATTCTGGAAAACGATGGTGTGACGCCTTGTGACTTTACGAGCCCTGCTTCTGTTGCGATCTGTACAGATGTTAATACAGAGGACTATCAAACGGTTGTGGACAATGTGCCTCCCGCGGCAGCAGGGGCAGCGCTAATTGCCGGTGCGCTTGCTGGGCTAGAGAGTCAGGCGCTAGCGACAATGAGCTACAGCAGTCTTTGGCAGTTAGAGCAGTTGCGTCGAGTTGCCGCGAAGCACCTTGCTGCTGTAGGAGGGGCTGCAAATCCAGTGGACCCAACCCAGGTGGCTCTAAGCTATAGCATTTCTACCGAAGACGTAGGTAGTGCGCTAAATGTTGCCAAGGCGAAAGTCGATGGCACCGCTCCATATGACTTCCCGCCAGCGACAGCAGCAGCTGCGCCGACTATTGAAGTGTTGAACCCACTAGCAAGCTGGGACGGTCCAGGTGTAGGGCTTCCGTGGGAAGTCACCTCTCCAGGCCCAGATGGCGATCTAGCGACTCCAGGTGATGCGTTGGCGTATATGTATTTAGCTAACCTTGAGGGCACTCTGCAATTTGTCGATCCTGCGGCGGCTAATACCGGCGTTTGGGAGGCGGTGAAGCATCCGGCTAATTGGGGAGGGGTTTTACCTTGCACGGGGCTGCCTGCGGCGGCTACTGGTTCAAGTAACTTGGTTGGTTGCAACGGATACAACCCAAGCCCAGCCTTAATTGACCATAGCATTCCTGTGTTAATCAGTGCGCCGCTACCAACAGCGGGTTGTGTAGCGCCGTTGCCGGTGGTGATCTATCAGCACGGTATCACCACCAGCCGCGCTACGATGTTAGCAATCGCGGACACGTTGGCGTCTCAGTGCGTCGTTGGTGTGGCAATTGATATGCCAAAGCACGGCATTTTGCCAGTTAACGATCCATTCGGTGCGAGCCAGCTGGCTCAGCTGCAGCAAGGCTTGCAGCAGCCTCCGTTTGTTGGGGCGGCAAACCCGACTCCGACCGTTGAACGTTTGGTGCAGGTGGCGAGCCCGTTGACCGGCTGTCAGGCCCAGCAGGGCGTGGCGACGTTGCCAGATAACGGCAACTTCTTCTGCCCAAGCGGTGATCAGTTCATTAACTTGACCAACCTTGCGAACTCCCGTGACACCTTGCGTCAGAGTGTGGTGGATTTGCACTCTCTCTATCGCGCGTTATCCGAGGACGGTGATGTAGGTTTGAATGCTGGCACTATCGGCACGACCATTGACCCGGCGAATATCCACTTTGCGGGTGTTTCACTGGGCGGCATTGTCGGCTCGACCTTCGTTGCTCAGCAGCCTGCTCTGGCTACGGCAACCTTGAACGTCGCTGGCGGTGGTATTGCTAAGATCCTTGATGGCTCACCTAGCTTTGAGCCAAGCATTACGGCTGGATTGTATGCCGCGGCGGGTTTGTCTAAGCCGTCTGGTAGCTACGAGGGCTTCTTGATTATTGCTCAGACGATGGTTGATAACGTTGATCCGATAAACTTTGCTGAAGCAATCGCTTTAACGACGACGCCAGTGTTAGTTCAAGAAGTGATTGGTAACCCTGCTGATACCTTTACCTGTCTTGTCGATGGCACAGGGTGTTCGGATCAGGTTGTGCCGAATAACGTTTACGGCGGTACGTTTGGTCCAGCTTGGGGGCTTATCTCCGGAACGGGGCAGCAGTCGTTTTTAGCGAATCAGAACGGTATTACTACGCCGGTGGCATTGTCAGGCACAGATGTCTTGAGCCAAGGCACAGGTTTTGTGGTAATGGCTGCATTAGCGCAGGCTGATCCTGCAACATACGGCGCAGCTGTGGTGGGTGCAGGTCCGCTTGGTGGTGACCCGTTTGCTCAGGGCGCGACTATGGATGGAACTGTCTCCAGCTTTAAGGGCATCGGCCTACCGTCAGTCGGTCCTTGTGGTGCAATGGGTACTTCCGGTGTAGTGCGATTCCGTGAAGGGGATCACGGCTCTATGTTGAGCCCGGCGGCAAGCCCAGCGGCGACGGAACTGATGCAGCGCCAATTAATTACCTTTGTAGTAAGCGATGGTGGTTTCGTGGCGGCGGATCTTGCCGGTGGACTTGTGCTTGACCGCCCTTCTTCATCGCAGGCGGCTTGCATTCCAGCGCCATAGGAGACGGTTTGAAATAAGCCGTAGGCAGCTTTGCTGTTGCATATAGTGTAAGTACAACCAAGGGTGGCAAATGCCACCCTTGGTTTATGAGCTAAAGAATTGTTTTAGAGAGTTGATCGTGTAAGGAGCTACGCGGGGAAGGAATCCATGATGTAGTGATATGAGAACGGAATCCGTGTTGGTGTGATTTTCACCGTATCTTTTTCTTTGATTTGTTCGGGAAATATTATGAGAGCCTTATTTTCAATCGCAAGTGCAGTCGCCTTTGCGCTTTGTGTCTCGGCGCATGCTGAGACAGTTAGAGTTGGTTCACCTCTTGTTAGCGCGTTGACGTACTTAGATGTCGCCCATGCTGGGCAGCGCATTGTTGCCGTGGGCGATCGCGGTAGCATTTTGTATTCGGACGACGACGGCATTAATTGGGTGCCGGCAAAGTCTTCTACGAGCGTCTTGTTGACGTCTGTTTGTTTTGCCGATTCGTATAACGGCTGGGCCGTTGGTCATGATGCAACTGTCCTTGGTACCAAGGACGGCGGTGAAACATGGGCCGTGCAATATTCAGATGTACTTGGTGGTGCAGATGATTCGGCTGAGGAAGACTTCAGCGAAGAAGATTATGACGATTATGGCGCGTACGACGATTATGGTGACGATGCAGGTGCTGCTATGCCAGTTGATACATCTGGCGCGCCGTTTTTGGATGTGATGTGCGACAGTAAAGAACGCGCAATAGCAGTGGGTGGTTACGGATATGTCGTTGAAACTCAAGATGGCGGTGAGTCTTGGGTTAAACGTAATGAAGATATTCCAAACCCTGACGGCTGGCACCTTTATGCAATTGAGCGTGTCCCTGGCACTTCTACATTAATTGCTGCGGGTGAAAAGGGCACTTTGTTGCGTTCACGCGATAACGGCGTTAGCTGGCAAAAGCTGAAGAGCCCATATGGCGGAACATTTTTTGGTATAACCAGTACTTTCCACGTCACCTTGATACACGGTATGCAGGGCAAAGTTTTTGCCAGCCGAGACGGAGGAAGTACTTGGAATCTCGTGAAGACGGGCGTGACTCGTGCGGTTAACGCAGGAGTAGTACTCAAGGATGGCACCATTATTTTGGCCGGTGCCTCCGGTTCAATTCTCGTTAGCCATGATAAGGGCAGCAGTGTGGCATTACAGTATTTGCCGAACCGTGAGTCTATTTCAGGTTTGCTGCCGATAGGTACTGATCGTCTTGTGATGGTCGGTGATCGTGGCATTACTCTCGTCAACGACATTCGCTAATTAGGGGCCGATAATGAGTAATATTTCTACAAGTTTGGCGCGAGCCCTGTTTTCAGCACGACCTGTCCTATTGATTCTTTTTGCGGCCGCTACAGCCTTTATGGCCTGGTCAGCAAAAGATATTTCCGTGAGTACGGATGTTCGTAAAATGGTGCCGTTAGAGCATCGTTATATTAAAAACTTTCTTGAGCATCAAGACGACGTAGATCTTGGCAATGATATTCGTATTATTGTCGAAGATACGCGTAATGATGACGTCTTCAACGAAGAATACTTGGCTGTTCTTAAACAGGTTACAGACGATGTCTTTGCAACGCCGGGCGTAGACCCTTCCAAAATCTTCTCGTTGTGGACAGCCAATGTGCGCTGGAATGAGGTCACGGAAGAGGGGTTTCAAGGCGGCGAAGTTATTCCGCCTGATTACGACGGTGGTGCAGACAGTTTAGAGCAGCTTAGAACAAATGTTCTACGCTCAGGCCAGGTTGGTCGTTTGGTGGCGGATGATTTTCGCTCAACGGTTGTCCATGCAAATTTGTTGGATGTGCTGGCGCCGGACTCTGAAGTTGATATTCCGACGCTGTCGGCATCGCTAGATGAATTGAGTGCTCGCTACGAAAGTCAGTATCCGTTTATTCGGATTCACGTTGTTGGTATTGCGAAGAAAGTCGGAGATGTGATTGCCGCGGCTGAGCAAGTCGGGATGTTTTTTCTAATTACCATTGGCCTCACTGCGCTGTTGTTGCTGATTGATACTCGTTGCTTAAAGAGTACGTTGGCAGTGACAGGTTGCTCTGTTATTGCAGTGACGTGGCAGCTTGGCTTGGTCAGCCTGCTTGGCTTTACGATTGATCCGTACTCCATGCTTGTGCCGTTCTTGGTGTTTGCGATTGCGGTGAGTCACGGCGTTCAGATAGTGAATACGTTTACTAACTATATGGCGGCTGGCGATACCGCGCGTACTGCTGCGACGGATACATTTTCCGCACTGGTTTTGCCGGGCATGATTGCGTTGATTAGTGATGCGATCGGTTTTGTCACACTTTACATTATCGATATTGGTGTGATTCGTGAGTTGGCGATTGCAGCGAGTATTGGTGTTGCTGTCGTTATTCTAACCAACCTGATTATTGTGCCGGTGTTGCTGTCTTATGTTGGTTGTAGCAAGGCGGCAATCAAAAAGGTTAAGGCGAAAGATGATGCAGACCATCCATTGGCGAATATCTTCTCTCGTTTTACACGCACGCCGTACGCTGCGATTTCAATCGTTATTGCGATTGTCGGTTACGCTGGCGGTATTTATTTAAGCCAAGATCTAAAAATTGGCGATCTGAATAAAGGCGCGCCGGAATTATGGCCAGACCCTTGTACTGAAATGGAGTGCGAACGAGGTTTTAAGCCAGATCGTAAATATCAGTATAACCATGACGTTAATTACTTGGTGTCGAATTACAGCGTTAGTGCCGATGTTTTGGTGGTGATGGGTAAAACGCCCCTTGAAGGTTGCAATAGTTATGAGGCTCTACAGGCCGTTGATCAGCTGGCGTGGACTTTGCGAGATGTTGAAGGTGTTCAGGAAGTTCTAACTATTTCCTCTGTGACCAAACGCATCAGTGCCAACATGAATGAGGGCAGCCTTAAATGGGGTACGTTGTCTCGTGATCAATTCGCGTTGAACAACGCGATGGGCTTTATGCCAAGTGCATTGTTTAACTTGGATTGTAGTCTGACACCTCTCTATGTGTTCTTGGACGATCATAAAGCAGAGACGCTAGATAACGTAACGGCCTCTGTTGAGGCTTATAACGTCGATCATGCGCAGCCTGAGATTATTGATTTCAAGTTGGCTTCCGGTAACGCGGGTGTCGAAGCGGCAACAAACCAAACTATCGAAGCGAGCCAGCATCCAATGCTGCTGTTGGTATACGGTGTTGTAATTGTGTTGTGTTTGATTGCGTTCCGTTCAATTCGCGCGGTGTTGTGTATTGTTATTCCGTTAGGTCTCACGTCTATTCTCTGTCAGGCGCTAATGACGTATCTCGGTATTGGCGTGAAGGTGGCAACATTGCCTGTGATCGCGCTGGGTGTGGGTATCGGTGTCGATTACGGTATTTATATCTATAGCAAACTTGAAAGTTATATGAAGCAGGGTTTGGACTTGGAATCTGCTTACCGTGAGACCTTGAAAACAACGGGTAAAGCTGTGGCCTTTACTGGCCTCGCGTTGGCGGTTGGTGTGGTCTTATGGGGTTTCTCATCGATCAAGTTCCAGGCTGATATGGGCATTCTGCTTACCTTTATGTTCCTTTGGAACATGATCGGTGCATTGTGGCTATTGCCGTCTCTGGCGCGCTTCCTGCTGAAGGAAGACCCGAAGGCAAAAGTGCGCAGTAAAGCTGCGCGCTAACGCTCGTTGTAATTATGTGTGCACTTTAAAGGCCCGGTCGGCAGCGACCGGGCCTTTTTGTTTCTTCCGCATCACCGCTTCTACAGAGTTCTTCATAGCGAGCGAATGACAGTCGGATTAGAACCAAAACCTTTCGCCTGCAGGCAGGCTCCAACAAGGACGGCGCGGTTTGATGTTTTGTGGGAGCTTGCTTGCAAGCGATCAACGCTGGATCAGAGCTAAAGCCTTCGTCTGCAATCAGGCTCTCACTGGGACGGGCGGTTATGATGCTTCGGGCTCAGGAGGTCAGGAGAGGCTGCAAACGGGACGGCGTGCACTGTGCGCCGCGGTTTCCTATAATGCGCGTCATCACGAATACGGTGATCCTCCAACGGTGTCTTGTCTATGTTGTATAACCTTGCCAAATCCATTCTCTTTTCGCTCGATGAAGAAGTGTCACATGAGTTGACTCTGTCTGCGTTGCGGCATGGCATGGGGCGCTTGTATCCCTCATGTGTACCGAATAAGCCTGTGGAGGTGATGGGGCTGCCATTTCCTAATCCGGTGGGATTGGCTGCTGGGTTGGATAAAAACGGTGACTGCATTAATGGTATGTCGTCGTTGGGGTTTGGTTTTCTTGAGGTGGGTACGGTCACGCCTCGGCCGCAGCCTGGCAACGCGAAGCCGCGGCTGTTTCGTTTGCCGGCCGCGAACGCGCTCATTAACCGTATGGGCTTTAATAATCACGGAGTCGATTACCTTTTACGTGCTGTTGAGCGCAGTCGATACGATGGCGTACTGGGTATCAATATAGGAAAAAACGTCGATACACCGGTCGAAGACGCTGCGAGCGACTATTTATTTTGCATGGAGCGTATTCATCAGGCCGCGAGTTATGTCGTCGTGAATGTGTCGTCTCCCAACACCCCAGGCCTGAGAACTTTGCAACACGGTGATGCGCTGGAGCAATTGTTGGGGCAGTTACGTGAGACACAGACGCGGCTCGATCAAAAGGCCGGGAGAAGGGTGCCTCTGGTGATCAAGGTTGCGCCGGACAATAGTTCTGACGAAGTGTTATCGATGTCGGACGCACTGGTACGCCATGAAATTGATGGTGTGATCGTGGGCAATACGACGCTAACACGCACTGGCGTAGAGTCCCTACGTCATGGTCAAGAAGGCGGCGGAATGAGTGGCGCCCCGCTTAAAGCACTTGCCGATCAAACCTTATCTGCCTTTTGTCAGGCACTGGATGGCCGTATTCCCGTGATTGGAGTGGGCGGCATCTTGTCGGGTGCCGACGCACGCATGAAACAGGAGCTCGGCGCGTCATTGGTACAGGTGTATAGCGGATTAATTTATCGCGGACCGGGACTGGTGCGTGAGGCTGTCAATGCTTGGGACGTTGGGCAATAAGCCTTTGAGAGTGGTGCCCAATAGGAAAGGGCCCTGGAGGGGCCCTGAGTAGGCGCAAGCGCCGTGGTGTAAACTGTGTGTTTTAAACTGGGTTGGCCTTGTGAGTTAGCCGATATTCTTCATGTTGTGGATGCCGGAGACGCCGGTCATTCCATGGCTCTGGTCTGTTCGTCCCTCGCGCCAGCCACCGAGCCAGTGGGAACGCATATCGAGGTTGTCTTCAAACGGGCATAAATCGCGTGATTTACCATCAAGACCTGCTTTATATCCACGTGAATAGGCACGAACGTCACGATCTCTTTTCTGTCTTTTCATCGAGCACTTCCTCATTCATTGGGTCGTGTAAACGTAAATTGACAAAATGTGCGCGGCTGATGTTTCCGGGATTTCGCAAGTCAGTGCTGAGCGTAGTTGCTCGGGCACATTAGTTGGCGAAATACCTTTGACCGCAAAGCCTCCCGGGCGGTCCTTGTCGGGATGAGCCCGCGCAACAACCCCAGTATCGGAATTCGGGGTGGCACTGTCGAATAACGAGTTGCGATAAAGAATAGGCTGCTTAGGAATATGTCGTATATTTCAACGCTGTTAAGAGTGATTTACAACTTATTGATTATTTCGGTAAGTTTTTGATTTCTAAGAACTCCGCATAAGTGAGTGTAGTACATGGAACTGATTGTTACCTGTATCCCCGGGTTGGCCGGCGTTCTAGAGCAAGAGTTAACGGCACTAAATTTGCCGGCTCAAGCCTCGGGCGGAGCAGCGGTAAAACTAAGCGATTGCTCTTTAGAGCAGGCGATGACGGTATGTCTGTGGTCGCGTTTAGCGGAACGGGTACTGCTGCCGGTGGCAACGCTGAAGGTGGAGCCTGGAGATGCAGCAGAAGCGTTAGCGCGTGACTTTGATATTGATGCGCATCTCAGCCCGGATGGTGCGCTTAACGTGATTGCGGACCATGAGGCGGGAGTACGTGGGGACCCGCGTATTACCTCTAGTGTGTTTTGCCGTAACTTGTCTCGTCAGGTTCGCTTGCAACGTGAGCCAGCAGGGGCGCTTTGTTTGCGTTTACATATTGCAGCGGAGCAAGCCAGTTTATTCGTCGATTTTAGCGGCGTGCCGCTGAGTCGCCGGGGCTATCGTATTCAAGGTGGTGTTGCCCCGTTGCGAGAATCCATTGCGGCGGCGATGTTATTTCAGGCGCGCTGGGGCAGCGATGTTCCGGAAGCTCAAATAGATGACAAAGAGCAGGTCAGTCCGGGGCATGCATTGGTTGATCCATTTTGCGGCAGCGGCACGATTGCGGTTGAGGCAGCGTTAATCAGTGCTGATAAGGCGCCGGGTCTGATGCGTGAAGAGTTTGGCATTCTGCATTGGAAAGGTTTTTCAGCGGATGCGTGGAAGGCGATGCGCGTTGCAGCGACGCAACGCATTCGCACCAGTGAAGAGGTGGTGGCGCATTATGCGGAAAAAATCACAATTAAAGCGTTCGACGGCAGTGATCAGGCATTGCGTTTAGCACGTGCCAATGCAGAACGTGCCGGCGTCGCAAATATGATTCATTTTGAACGCCGCGAGTTTGGCTTGTTAGCGGCGCGAGATTTTCCGGGGCTCGGTATTGTGGTCACGAATCCGCCGTGGGGGGAGCGCCTAGAAGACCGGCAGCGCGTCGATGCACTGCATCAAGGGATTGGCAGGCGTATCGCCGCCACAGCCCGTCATTGGCCGCTGGCTATTCTTGGCAGTGATGTCGAGGTGCTGGATAAACTAGGCACTGAGCTGGTTTCACAGGTGCGCGTGAAAAATGGCGCGATCACAAACTTTATTCGTGTGACGCGTCCGGTACTGCGCGCGCCTGTGGCGCCACTACAAGTTGGGGAGCCGGCGTTTACCCTGCCAGATCAAGCCATTCCGTTAGCGAACCGTTTGCGTAAGAACGGCAAACAGTTACGCAAATGGATTGATCAAGAACAGATCCACGCTTATCGACTTTATGATCGCGATTTGCCCGAGTTTAATTTCTCCGTTGATGTGTACGGTGAAGAGGTATTTGTTCAGGAATTTGCCGCCCCGAAAAGCATTGATGAGAAGGCTGCTGAGCAGCGTAGAGCGTGGGCGGTATCGGCGATAAGGGCCGTTCTCGGCGCCCATCGTGAGCAGGTTTTTTTACGTACGCGGTCGCAGCAGAAGGGTAATCATCAGTATCAAAAGCTGGATGCCCGCAAGGGCATGTCTGTGGTGCGTGAGGGGCGAGCAGACCTTTTGGTCAATCTCTCTGCTTATCTTGATGTGGGCTTGTTTTTAGATCACAGACCGTTGCGTATGCGTTTTGAAACAGAATGCACCGGTAAGCGTTTTTTGAATCTGTTTGCATACACTGGCGCAGGAACGGTCCATGCGGCAGTTGGTGGCGCAAGGAGTTCTGTTACCGTCGACGCGTCACGGACGTACTTAGATTGGGCCGCCGAGAATCTGTCGCTGAATGGCTTTTCAACGGAACATCATCGTCTTGAGCGTGCGGACGTGATGACATGGCTTGAAGCATGTCGAGAGCAATTTGATGTGGTTTTCTGTGATCCCCCGACGTTTTCGAACAACAAATCGCGTGATGATTTTGTTGTGCAACGTGATCACGGCGAGCTTATTCGTTGGATCATGAAACGTTTAGAGCCAGGGGGCGTGCTGTATTTTTCCAATAATTTCCGCAAGTTCTCTTTGGATGAGGAAATGCGCAAACTATATCAAATTGAGGATATAACCCGCGCGAGTGTCCCGCCTGATTTTAGTCGTCAGGGAACGCCGCATCATTTGTTCTCAGTGCGGCATTTAGTTGGCTAGTGAGCAATCAGCGCGAAGTGTTGTAGAAGTTTTTTCGATGTTGATCTTGAGATATTGGTGAAGACGGTATGAAAGTTGAGTTGCTGATGACGATGGGTTGCCATCTCTGCGAGGATGCAGAAATAATTGTTCGCCGAGCGTTGCCACAAGCGGTTATTGAGCATGTGGATATTGCTGAGTCTGATGTTGAAGTTGTGCGTTACGGTACGCGTATTCCGGTATTGCGTGTTAATGGAAAAGAGCTTGATTGGCCGTTCAGCTTGTTGGATGTTCGGTCGGCGGTTAGCTGAAACAGGTTGTTCTGGTTCCTTTTTTCGTTTTTTTGGCAAGCACCACGTCATTAAAATACGAATCTTTCCTGATATATTTTAAGCCTCTATTGAGAAAAAAACGGTACTATTTTCTTGCGTACTTATGGCAATTTCATCGAGTTTGATGGCGTAAATCTCTGCCAGTTTCTGGGCTACATAGATCAATAAGGAAGGTTCGTTTCGGCCTGATTTAGGCGGTTTCCCCGGCATGTTTCGTGGCGTCAAATAGGGGCTGTCGGTTTCAATTAACAGCCTGTTTAGCGGGATATTTTTGACGATTTCCTGTAACGGTTTTCCGCGTCTTTCATCACAAACCCAGCCCGTAATGCCTATGTGGCAGTCGAGGTCTAAATAATCGAAGAGTTCTTTTCGGTTACCTGTAAAACAATGCACGACAACATTCTTTAGCGTGTCTCGATGCTCCTTTAGCAGCGGTAGAAATCGCTCGTGCGCGTCGCGTTGATGCAGAAATACAGGAAGAGAAAGCTCGGTAGCTAATTGAAGCTGTTCGGCGAAGGCTTTTTCTTGCTCGGGCCGTGGTGAGAAATCTCGATTGAAGTCGAGTCCTGTTTCGCCGATGGCGACAATGCCGGGTTGCTGAGCGAGTAATCTCAGCTCAGATAACGCACTGGTCGAAAAGTCACTGGCTTGGTGGGGATGAATTCCGCAGGTGGCGTAGAGCTGAACAACGGCATCATTGTTGCGCAGGTTGTTGGCGGCAAGCTGCAAAGCGCTGCGCGATCCTTCAAGACTGGTTCCGGTAATGATCTGCCGTGTCACGCCAGCTGCCGCCGCCCGTTCCAGTACCAAGGTCATGTCGGAAAGAAAGCGCTTGTCTGCAAGGTTGACGCCGATATCAGTAAGATTCATTTGGTCTCAATGGGGGGTATTTAGGGATGCAAACGGTTGTGGTTAATATTATGAATATGCAAAAGATGCGTTGATTTGACGACGCCGCGTTATTGATTCAGGGATGCATTAAATACGATTTGAGTGTCGGTTTATGGGGCGGCCTTGCTTGATGCACCGACGGCTTGGGAGAAACGCTCCCGTAACATTTCAACGCGCTTTCGATTGGCACCGAAGTCTGAGTGACCCACTCTCGATGCAGAGCGAATGGTAATGCTAGCGTCATCTTCAATGATGAAATCCACATCATCGACGAAGCGAAAAATGAACGAGGTAAATGTGGCCTGAATCTGGCGGTCGTTAGCGGCAGTCCACTCTACGCGATCGAGAGTGCTGAGCACGTGCGTCAGTGCCGCTAGCGCCTCTGCAGGAGTGCTAGCACCGCTCAGAGGTTCAACAAAGTGGTCGGTGTCTGTTGCTTGGCTGCTAACGCAGTTCGGTGAAGGTGGGCAGGGCGCTAGCGTTGCATCGCTTCCACTACGATCGCTCGCATAGACACCGCCGCTGTACATGAGCAGCCATGCCGCCATCAACACCGTCATCAGTGTTGCTGAGAGGGTTGATAAAGCGTTGTTTGGTAAAGCGGTTTTAGCGGAAATCTGCATCGCGTATTAATCCCACAAAAATACCTTCAATAACAAGCTGGTCCGGTGGTACCCGAATTGGCTCATAGTCGTCATTTGCTGGCATCAACGTGATGCTCGATTTATTGATACGCAGCGTTTTGACGGTAACATCATCATCGATACGCGCAACAACAATCTGCCCTGAGCGGGCCATGTTGCTTTTACGGACAGCAATTAAATCACCGTCAAGAATGCCTGCATCCTTCATGCTGTCGCCTTGAACGCGCAGCATATACGTTGGCCTCTCTCGGAACAGCCCTTGGGGCACGGCGATCGTTCGTTCGACGTTTTCTATTGCCTCAATGGGCAGGCCGGCGGCAACGCGACCAAGTACGGGTAGGTCGTCTTCGTTGAAGCCTTCGACATCGAGTACTTGAATGCCCCGTGAGCGATCGTTATGGATGCGGATGTAACCCTTACGTTCGAGGGCGCGCAGATGATCAGAGGCGGCGTTTTTGGACTGAAATCCCATGATGGTGGCGATCTCTGCACGCGTCGGTGCCATGCCTGTTTCATGCAAATGTTCACGAATACAGTCTAGTACTTCTCGCTGCCGGCTGGTTAGAGTATCGCTCATGGTTGTTCATCCTTAACATAATCGTTACCGGATGCTAGCATGGTTACTGTCTTGATGAACAGTGCTGGATGGTCAGCCTTGGCGACTTTGAGTATTGCTCGCGAGGCTACACGAAAGGGTGATGAGCACTGTGATTGTCGCTGTCGCTATAACAACAGTAATGAGAACTGTGGCTACGCAATGTATCGATCAGCTTGTTATTGATTGAAGAGGTGGCCATAAGCCAATAGCATGGCATTTGCGCGGAGTTCCGCTGACAGGGGGCTGGAGTAGCTAACAAAATGGAACAAATTGATCGTAGTGAGTATCCGCTGGAACGTATTCAGCGATTGTTGTCGGGAATTCCTTTCTTTAATGAGGTGTCGCGAGATTCGGCTGAGCAGTTTACGACCTTGCATGACTTGGCTGAGATTATGCAAGCGAAGCCAGGCGATCGTGTGATCTCTGAGGGCGACAGTGACACGTATTTGTACTTTCTTCTGAAAGGGCAGCTGGCCGTTTTGGCGCCGAATGGTGCAGGCAAAGTACTGAATTATATTTCGCCTGGTGAGGTGTTTGGCACACTCGCAATGATTAGAGCGACTCCTAGAACCGCGTCAATTGTTGTGGATGAGTCGGTCAAAGAAGCGATATTTGTACGCTTGAATTACAGGTACTTTAACGATCTGACCGACTTTTCATCATTGAGCATTGAAACCAAGCTTTCGTTTTATCGAATGCTGGCGCACAACATTCGCTGGACGCTTGAGGTGAATAAAATGCAAGATCCGCAGCACGAATTGGTTGCGACGATGCGGAAGGTGCCGATTTATACAGGTGAAAAAGGCGGAGAGGCAGAATTAGGGTCGCTTGCGGAGCAAGCCCATCAACTCGCTGATATTCTCTGTTTGTGGAATGAGTCAGGTGCAACGCCTAGCGCGACCACGACGGCCAGCAATTTGCAGATGACCTGAGCGTGCTTGAGCGCTCTAGGTGTGAGTAAGTCACGATAATGTTCGGTGCGTGATGCGCGTACCGAACATTTAGTCTTTACTGCCTTTCTTCGGATCCACTTTCACCGCAAGTACGTCACAATGTGCGCCCGGCACCAACCCTCGCGCGGTTGATCCGAGCAAAAGCGCTAGCCCGCTGCGAGTATGGCTACCCACTACAATTAAATCTGCGCCAATCTGGCGCGCCTTGTCTTGGATTGTTTTTTCAATGGAGCCGAGCTCGACATAGACTCGTTCTTTGTCGATGCCGATAGTGCTGGCGTATTTTTCTGCCGTGCCATGGGCGCGCTCGATTAGAGTGCCTTGGAGTTCGGAGACATCCATCGGAACGTCGGCGCCGTACGCTAACGCCAAAGGCTCAATAACATGAATGAGGTGTATGTCTGTGGTCGAGTTAGCCAAAGACGCTGCACGAGCGAGCAAAGCTGGTGAGTCATCGCTGCAGTCTATGGCGGTCAGTATGGTTTGGTAGGTGCTCATAAACCTCTCCCGAAGCAATATCCGTTTCAGCTACCGTTCTATTATTGCGCCGCTGGGATGCCGGGGGGAAGCTGTATACCACTGTCTGCTGGGGGCGCAATGGTTGGTGCTCCCGTTGTCGTATCACCACCCGTAGCCAGAGCCAAATGTTCGCTAGCGCTTAGTAGGCCGTCAACAATCTTGCGGCTATAAAGGTAAACCAAAAATGACACTTGGTTTTCCATGTAATTGAGTAACGATTGCTGAATAAAGCTCCATTTACGTTTGACGTCAGCCAGCTCAACTTTTACGCCCGGAGGGAGGTCGGCGGCTTTGAGGTTTAGCCCATCTAGGCGTAAGGCGAATTCTTGCGCGAGTTGATCGATGGTTTTTTCATCGCTCTGGTCGCGATAGGCGACGCCGTAGGTGGCCGCGGCATTTTCAAGGTATTTCGCGGCGATTTGCTGCATTTCATAACTCATGATTTGATATTCAATGACACGAGGGTCGACCTTGCTGGTCTCTGCTATGGAAAGGTACAGCGTGGTGATGGCTTTTTGTGCTGCGAGTTTTGATTCGATCATGTCGCCGGCTGCAACCGCCGCCTCGAAGCCACCGTTTGAGAGCTCTTCGTAGGTCTCGCTAAGGATGCTGATGTAGCGTTCGACGTTTGCGTCGATCTCGTCTGCAGCTGCGCTTCGATCAAGCTCTGCAGCGCGATCAAGAAAGTCGGAGCGGGCGTCTGCGAGGAGTTCTAGGTCTTCTTCTAGGGCATCGCCATATTTGGGGTTGGCGTTCTCGCCCTTGAACATTTGGTAGTCGGTGTTAACGCGGTCGAGCAATACGCGCAAGCTGTTGGCATCATGCAGGGCGCCGCTTGAGGCTTGGGCATGCAGGCTAAAAAGGCAGGTCGTGATAAGCAGAAAAGGCCGACACCAGTTCTTGACTGTGGGGTTCATCCGAAACGCTCCCAAATTATAATAATTATGTGTGTTTGTTTAACACAGTGTGATCGGTTACGCAAAATAGGCCGATTGAATCGGCGTTGAAAATGGTCGGTCACGTTAACGCCAGCGGTGGCGGGTGGATTTTCTTACCCGCTATCTGGCAGGCTATGTTGTCGTTGGCGACGCTTTGGTGGTTGCCAAATGATGCCGATTAGGGCTATCTAAAAAAGAACGAAGTTGCTCGCCGAGCTTGACCGCAGCGCGCGACTCCCCCTAAATAGCGGCCGTTCTGTTCTGGCTATTTGACTGAGGCAGCATTTTATACATGGCTAAATCTCTGGTTATCGTGGAGTCGCCGGCTAAGGCGCGCACTATCAATCGCTACTTGGGCGACGATTTTATCGTCAAGTCTAGTATCGGTCACGTCCGCGATTTGCCGGTCAGTGGGGGCAGTAAAAGCTCGCCAGGGGATCGGGCGAAGGAGGCCGCTTATACCCGTTCTTTGCCGCCTGAAGAGCGTGAGGTCCACAAGCGTAAGAAGGCTTGGAACCAGTTGGTTGCTCGTATGGGGATTAACCCTGAGGCCGGCTGGGAGGCGCGTTATGAAACGTTGCCCGGTAAAGAAAAGGTTATCGACGAACTGAAGCGCTTGGCCGAGAAAGCTGACCGTATCTATCTCGCGACGGATTTGGACCGCGAGGGAGAAGCTATCGCCTGGCACCTTCGTGAGGTTATCGGCGGCGATGACGATCGTTTTGATCGAGTGGTGTTTAACGAAATTACCAAGAAAGCGATTCAGGACGCCTTTAAGGTTCCGACCAAGCTAGATCTGCATAGAGTAGAAGCGCAGCAAGCTCGTCGTTTTCTCGATCGCCTCGTCGGCTTTATGGTATCGCCACTGCTGTGGGAAAAAATTGCCCGAGGCTTGTCTGCCGGTCGCGTTCAGTCCGTAGCGGTGGAGTTAGTGGTCGAGCGTGAGCGTGAGATTCGCGCATTTGTGCCAGACGAATACTGGGAAATGCACGGCACCGGTGCGCGTAAAGAAGATCAAGAACAGCAGATCCGTATGCAGGTGGCTCGCTGTGCGGGTGAAGCCTTCCGTCCCGACAACGAGAAAGACGCGCGAGCCCATGAGCAAGCACTGAAAGATGCCGGCGCGCTGACGATTAAGGAACGCGAAGACCGTCCAACACGCTCTAAGCCTTCAGCACCTTTCATTACTTCGACCCTGCAGCAAGCAGCGAGTACTCGCCTTGGTTATGGTGTGAAGAAAACCATGATGATGGCGCAGCGTTTATATGAAGGCGGCCACATTACCTATATGCGAACAGACTCGACCAACCTCAGTGCAGATGCCGTACAGACTTGCCGAGAATGGATTGAGAAAAAGCTTGGCGCAGAATATCTGCCAGAAAAACCTATTTCTTACAGTAGCCGCGACGGTGCGCAAGAAGCGCACGAAGCGATTCGTCCTTCGGATGTGGCGCGTGATGCGGAATCACTGACTGATATGGAGCGCGATGCGCGCCGTTTGTATGACTTAATTCGTCGGCAATTTGTGGCTTGTCAGATGCCGAATGCCGAGTACCTGAGCAGTACGTTGACTGCCGTGGCAGGTGATTACGAGCTAAGAGCGAAAGGCCGGATTCTTAAGTTCGACGGTTGGACCAGAATGCTGCCGCCGATGTCGCGCAAGAGCGCGGAAGATGTTGAACTGCCGGCGTTAAATAAAGGCGAAGTATTGCCGTTGTTGTTGGTTGAAAATAAACAGCACTTTACGAAGCCGCCGGCCCGTTACACTGAAGCGAGCTTGGTGAAGGAGCTGGAAAAGAAAGGCATTGGCCGACCATCTACCTATGCTGCGATTATTTCGACGATCCAAGATCGTGGTTATGTGCGCACGGAAAGTCGCCGCTTTTATGCCGAGAAAATGGGTGACATTGTTACCGATCGTTTGATGGAAAGCTTTCCAGAACTCATGGACTACAGCTTTACCGCGAATATGGAAGAAACGCTGGATGAGGTGGCTTCCGGTAAGCGTGGTTGGCGTGATGTGCTCGATGATTTTTACAAGGGATTTACTGCGCAGCTTGATCTCGCTAAGGGTTCCGGTGTTGGTAAGCTGGCTATTGGCGGCATGCGCGCAAACCTACCAACCAATACCGATATTGCGTGCCCAACCTGTGAGAGGCCGATGCAAATTCGTACCGGTGCTACCGGCGTATTCTTGGGTTGCTCTGGCTACGCATTGCCACCTAAGGAACGCTGCACCGCCACGTTGAATTTGGCGCCGGGCGAAGAAGCGGTAAATACCGATGTTGACGATGAAGAAGCCGAAGCGCTAGAGCAGCGTTTGAAAAAGCGTTGCCCTGTGTGCGCTACAGCAATGGATAGCTATCTGATTGATGAGAAACGCAAGTTGCACGTGTGCGGTAACAATCCCGATTGCAACGGCTATCAGATCGAGCCCGGCGAGTTCCGTATTAAGGGTTATGAAGGCCCTGTTATTGAGTGTGAAAAGTGCAGCAATGAAATGCAATTGCGTACTGGTCGTTTCGGCAAGTTTTTCAAATGTACCAATGAAGAGTGTGGCAATACGCGTAAGCTTTTACGGAGTGGCGAGGCTGCGCCACCGCGTGCTGATCCGGTGCCTATGAAACACCTGCAATGCGAAAAAGTAGATGATTACTATTTGTTGCGTGATGGTGCTGCGGGTCTTTTCTTGGCGGCGAGCAAGTTCCCAAAAAACAGGGAAACCCGCGCGCCGTTAGTGGAGGAAGTCGCTTCAGTAAAAGATCAGCTCGATCCGAAATTGCGCTATCTGGCGGATGCCCCTACGCAAGACCCTGAAGGGAATAAGGCGCTACTGCGTTTTAGCCGCAAGAGCAAAGAACAGTACGTACAAACTGAAGTGGATGGCAAACCTACCGGTTGGTTCGCATTCTTCCAAGATGGTGAATGGAAAGTCGAGCAAAAGGTAAAAGCCGCGCCAAAGAAAAAAGCCGCCGCCAAGAAGAAGGCGCCAGCGAAGAAAAAAGCGGTAGCTAAAAAAGCTACTGCGAAAAAGAAAGCCGTAGCGAAGAAGCCGGCGGCCAAGAAAGCCGCGAAGAAATCAGGCTCGGACGAGTAGAGCTCATGTCGCGAATGGTGCGAGAGAATCAGGTGAGTGGCTTGCGGGAGCGGCAGTGGTTTGCGCAGGTTCTTCTGCGCCAGCTGCAGCAGCGTCAGCAAGATGGCGCTGCGCATGGCGAGCTGTTAGCGCTAAGGGGCGCTGTCTTGTTCCACCTTTATAGTGCGTTGGTAGGCCTTGCTCGCAATGCGGGCAGCAATTACGCCGTGACGGATATTGAGCAGCTGTTGAGCTTGCCATCTATTACGCGCGCTTTTGCGCAGCAGCAAGTGCAGTCTCCCGAAATTAATCTTATCGAAGCGGCGCGAACGAACACCGCTGACGTTATCCACTGGCTCGAGCAGCAGGTTATGGCTGCCAATGCGGCCAGCGGATTAGCCCGACGGCCTTTGCCGCCGCAAGAAGAAGGGATGCTTGCCATGGTGGCAGACGACCCGAATGCGGTGCTGGCGAGTGGTGATATTGAGCGTTTGCACTCCGCTGTTGCTCGCGTCAAAGAAGTTCTTGAGGCGGCTGCGGCGCACATGGAGGAGTGGTAATGGATGAGGTAAGAGCTCGCGAAGCGTGGCGTGTATTGCGCATTCAGGCGGAGTTGGTCGACGGCATTGACCACCTCTCCGGTATTGGTCCGTCCGTTACGATTTACGGAAGCGCTAGGCTAGGGCCGGAGTCGCCCCATTATCAAAACGCCTGTGCATTGGCGCGACGTTTCGGTGAATCAGGGCTGAATGTTCTTACGGGCGGTGGTCCCGGCATTATGGAGGGCGCTAATGAAGGGGCCTATGGCACGGATGCGTGTTCGATTGGTTTGAATATTGAGCTTCCGCACGAGCAAGGGGCAAATCGTTATCAGGATTTGTCTCTCGATTTCCGCTATTTCTTTATTCGTAAGCTGATGTTCGTGAAGCACGCCGTTGGTTTTGTGGTGTTCCCTGGCGGCTTTGGCACGATGGACGAATTGTTTGAAGCGTTGACGCTGGTGCAAACCGGTAAGATTGCGCCATTTCCGATTGTCTTGTTCGGCACGCAGTATTGGCAGGGCTTGGCGGATTGGCTGAAGCAGACGGTACTGGCTGAGGGCTGTATTGATGCGGACGATTTAACCCGCTTCCATGTCACCGACAGCGTAGAAGAGGCATTCCAGCTGGTCTTTAGCGATTACAATGCACAGCAGGATGCGCGCCGCGATAATCTACTGGAGAGAGTTTAGCTCTCCATTGGTTGGGTTTAGCTTGTAGTCGACATAAATTTGGTTTCGCTATGCCATCGCTTCGATGTTAATCAAGCCGCCACAATCTGTTTATTCCCTTAGATGAATTATTCTCATCTCTTACCTTATTAATTTCAGCCAAATTGTCCTGATAGCTCGTTGACCCCTGATAGGGGGGTCGTTAATGTGGCTGTCGATTCACGTGAATTCTGGTCACTAATATGTGGCCGACAATAAGCCCCGGAGGTTTTCATGCTTCGTTATTCTTCAGTTTTCTGGTCAATTAATTCGTCGGTCAGTTCCGTCGTCCATTTTGCTGCCAATGTTGCGATTGCCGCGATTATTGCCGTTCCTGCAATGGCGATGGCGGAAACCGCAGAAGAAAAAGGCTTGGCTATAGCACATGAGGCGGATCGCCGCGGCGAAGGGTTTACCGATTTAGAGTCCACCATGCGGATGGTGTTGATCAGCAAGCGGGGCGAGAAATCTGAGCGTGAGTTACGCGTTAAAACATTAGAAGGCCAGGGCGAAGGTGAGGGCGATAAAGGGTTAACGATTTTTGATACCCCGGCGGATGTACGCGGCACCGCGTTGTTAACGTGGAGCTATAAAGATAAAGATGACGATCAGTGGTTATATTTGCCCGCGCTGCGCCGTGTAAAAACGATTTCCTCACGTAACCAGTCAGGCTCGTTTATGGGTAGTGAGTTTGCTTTTGAAGATATGCGCGCTCAGGAAGTGGAAAAATACACGTATAAGTTTTTACGTGAAGAAGCATGCGGCGAGCTGACCTGTTTCGTGTCTGAGCGGGTGCCTACGGACAAGTACTCTGGTTATACCCGTCAGGAAGTTTGGATGGATACGGTCGAGTATCGCGTGCAGAAAGTTGATTACTATGACCGTAAGAAAAGCCTGTTAAAAACGCTGACCATGACAGATTACGCTCAGTACAAAGATAAGTTCTGGCGTCCAAGCTTGATGTTGATGATTAACCATCAGACCGGCAAATCTACCGAGCTACACTGGAACGATTACAAATTTAGCACCGGCCTGAAAGAGTCCGACTTTAGCCAAAACAGTTTGATGCGCGCACGATAAGGTTGCCTAGATGATCGATTTTCTTCGTAAAGCGACGTTTAGCGTGACGGCTTCACGTCTGACCGGACTGTCGCTCAGCGTCTTTGCTGCGTCGCTTTTTCCCGCCCCAGCGCACGCTTGGGATTTCCGTGGTGAAGTGGCTGGTGAAGGACGCTATTTTACCGAAGGACGCGGTTATAACGAGTATTGGCATAACGGTTCGGCGTATCTGAAAGCCGAGGTGTTGCACGATTGGAATGATCGCCGCGACTTGTTCACGTTTATCCCTTATGCCCGTGTAGATGAGCATGATGAAGACAGGACGCATGCGGATATTCGCGAACTGTCGTGGATTCACGTTGCCGATACTTGGGAGTCGCGCGTCGGTGTTCGTAAGGTCTTTTGGGGTGTGACGGAAGGCCGGCACCTTGTCGATATTATTAACCAGACTGATTTAGTTGATCAGATTGATGGCGAAGAAAAGTTAGGCCAGCAGATGGTTAACGTGTCGACGGTGCAAGACTGGGGCATTCTCGACGTGTACCTTTTACCGGGGTTTCGCGAGCGAACCTTCCCCGGTGAAGATGGCCGTCCACGTTTACCGGTGGTGATTGATCAAGATCATGCGCAATATGAATCCGCTGCAGAGCAAGAACGAGTTGATGCAGCGATTCGCTTGCAGATGTTTCTCGGTAGCTGGCAAGTAGCGTTGTCGCATTTCTCTGGCACGTCTCGTGAACCCTTGTTACTGCCGAATATTCAAGATTTAACCCCCGCGCAAATTGGCGCATTGGTGACAACGCAACAGTTGCCGGTTGGCTTTGACGCACGTTTGACCCCGTACTACAGCGTGATCGATCAGACGGGCCTTGAGCTGCAGTACATCAACGAAGGCTGGATTTGGAAGCTAGAAGCGATTAGTCGTAGTGGTGAGGGCGATCGGTTTGCTGCCTACGATGCGGGTTTTGAGTTCACGCAATATGCGTTGTTCGGTTCTGACATCGACCTCGGTTATATCGTCGAGTATATGTACGAGGATCGTAATGAGCTGTTGGCCTCGCCGTTTGAACATGATTGGTTGTTTGGCGGCCGGATGACCTTTAATGATGTAGCCTCCACGGAGCTACTGATGGGGCTGATCTATGATCCGCACAGTGAAGAGAAGGCGATCAGCTTTGAGTCGAGTCGTCGCTTTGGCGACCGACTGAAGGTGTCCTTGGAAGGCCGCTTTTATGCTGACACAGGAGGGGCTCCCACTGCGGGCCAAGTATTCCTGGGAGCACTGCTGGAGCAAGCTCCAGATACGCCGTTAGCGGTTTATACCAATGACGATATGGTTCAGCTGGAAATGGTGTACTACTTCTAATTCGGCTTATTGCGTCATATGTTGTCGATTGATCAAAAGCCCCTTGAGTGCCCGCTCAAGGGGCTTTTGCGTTATAGCGGACAGGCTTGCCATCGTTCGCGACAGCCTCCAACATACGTTTCAAACGTTTGTTCGGAGTGTGCATATGGCACAAGCGAGTACGGTAGAACGTATCCTCGATACTGCTGAGGTATTGTTCGCTGAAAAGGGGTTTGCCGAGACCAGTTTACGGGCAATTACCAGTAAGGCGGGGGTGAATCTTGCCGCAGTGAATTATCACTTTGGTTCGAAGGAGTCGTTGATACAGGCGGTATTTGAACGATTTTTGAATCCGTTCTGCGGCGCCCTTGAATTACAAATGGACGAGCGCTTTGCTGATAAGGTGACGCTAGAGAGCTTGCTTGGCTTAGTTGCTACCGTGGCGATGGAAACCCAAAGAGGTGATGCTCGTCGAGTGGCTATTTTCTTTCGTTTAAGTGGCTTGGCTTACACTCAGGCTCAAGGCCATATGCGGCGCTTTCTACGGGAGCGTTACGCACCGCCATTTCGGCGTTGGCTAAGCTTGTTGGCGCAGCTGACACCAGAGTTAACGCAACAGGAGCGCTTTTGGCGGGTGCATTTTGCGCTTGGTGCAACAACGTTTGCATTGTCTGGAATGGAATCGCTGTTGGCGATGTCCAATCAGGGCGCACAACAACCGATGGCTGCAACGCAAGTGAGCAAGGAGCTGCTTGATTTTGTGGCCGGTGGTATTCGCGCGCCATCTCAAACATCGCGCGCTCTACCCGATGGTGAATCCGCACAGAAATGAAAAATGAAGGGGCGACAATGCGTATTGAAGTGAACGTCAGCGAGCAGACGCTGGTGCTGCATCGCGATGAATTGCCGCCGCAACAATATAGCGTCTCGACGGCAGTAAATGGCGTTGGCCAACAAGAGGGTAGTGGTTGCACGCCGCTGGGCAAGCATCGAGTGCGTGCGCGTATTGGTGCTGAGCAAGTTTCCGGAGCGGTGTTCGTTGGTCGTCGGCCAACTGGCGAGGTCTGGACAGGTGAATTGGCACAGCGGTTTCCTCGGCGAGACTGGATACTCTCGCGAATACTATGGTTATGTGGCGAAGAGCCTGGCTATAACCGCCTTGGCGACGTGGATTCCATGCGTCGCTTCATTTATATTCACGGCACTCCGGACATTGAACCGATGGGCATTGCCCGTTCGCATGGCTGCATTCGTATGCGCAACAACGACATCATTGAACTGTTCGGCCTTGTGCCGGTCGGTTGTCCAGTTCTTATTCGCGAATAAATAAAGGAAAAGCATGAACGTCCAGCCCTTGCTGATGTTGGATATCGGTGGCACAACGTTAAGCGCTGAAGATAAAACGTTGTTAGCGCATCCTGGCACCGGTGGTTTAATTTTTTTCAGTCGTAATTTTGAAAGCTGTGAGCAAATCACGGCACTGGTAAGCGCGGTACGCGCTATTCGCCCGGATATTCTTATTGCGGTTGACCAAGAAGGCGGGCGTGTACAGCGCTTTAAGCAGGGCTTTGCGCGTATTCCGCCGATGCGTAGGCTTGGTGAACGCTATGACGTTGATGCGCAAGCGGCGTTGATTCAAGCGCATCAGCTCGGCGCGTTGATGGCGGCAGAACTGGTTGAGTGCGGTATCGATATTAGTTTCGCGCCAGTGTTGGATGTGGATTTCGGCCAGAGCAGTGTCATCGGGGATCGCAGTTTCCATTCCGATCCAGAAAAAGTGGTGTTACTCGCGGGTGCCTTTATCGACGGTATGGCGGCGGCAGGCATGGCGGCAACGGGTAAGCATTTCCCAGGGCATGGTTTTGTTCAAGCCGACTCGCATTTGGAGCAACCTTTCGATACGCGTGTCATGGCTGATATCGAACAGGTGGATCTGATTCCTTTTCGTGCACTGGCCGCTAAATTACAAGGCATTATGCCCGCACATGTGGTGTATCCACAGGTAGATGATCAGCCCGCAGGCTTTTCTCGCGTCTGGTTGCAAAATATTCTGCGCCGCGATTTGGGTTATGGCGGTCTTATTTTTTCCGACGATCTTGCCATGGCCGGAGCCGCGAGTGCGGGGAGTTACCCGCAAAGAGCGAGGGCGGCCCTTGATGCTGGTTGCGACATGGTGTTGGTCTGCAATGATCGACCTGCAGCGATTGAAGTGCTTGAGGCGCTAGAAAGTGAGCCACATCGTCAGGTGGTGTTGGCGTCAACATTGCGCGCATCGGCACAAAAAATGGATCTCGATATGCTGGCCGCCGCACGGCAGCTGGCAGCAACAATGACAGAGGAAGTGTGATGTCTTGGGATGATATACAACAGTTTTTTCAGCCATCAACAGTAACATCCGTGTGGCTGACACAGGTGTTTGTGGTGGTGTTCCTTACTGTCTGCACGAATTTTATTTTGATGAGGTTTATTGATATTGCCGAGCGCCTAGTGGCGAAAACACAGGGCCTATGGGATGACGCCTTGCTGGAAGCGGCGCGTATTCCGATGCGCCTTTTCATTTGGACCATCGGTTTATCATTTGCCATTGGCATATTGCGTCACGTCTCTGATACCGAATTGTTTGAGTATTTGCCAGAGACGCGAAAAGTTGCCTATATCGTTATTCTGTCGATGTTTTTCACCCGCTTTATTAGTTTTGCTGAGAAAAACGTTATTGATCCGGGTCGAATGAATCAGCCGATGGATCACACCACGGCAAAAGCCATTGCTAAGTTATTGCGCATCTCGGTCATGGTTACCGCGTTCTTGATTATCTTGCAGTCGTTAGGTTATTCCATATCAGGTGTTTTGGCGTTTGGTGGTATGGGCGGCGTCGCCGTCGGCTTTGCGGCGAAAGATTTGTTGGCAAACTTTTTCGGCGGCCTGATGATTTATCTTGATAAGCCATTCTCTGTCGGCGACTGGGTTCGTTCGCCTGATCGAAATATCGAAGGCACAGTGGAAGATATTGGCTGGCGCTTAACCCGTATCCGCACCTTTGATAAGCGTCCGCTATTTATTCCGAATTCAATGTTCGCTTCGATTGTGGTGGAGAATCCATCGCGTATGACCAATCGCCGTATTCGTGAAGAGCTAGGTATTCGCTACAGCGATGGGCACTTGATGGCGGCAATTTGTAATGATGTTGCTGAGATGCTGCGTCAGCATGAAGCGATTGATACAGGCCAAACCTTGTTTGTCACCTTTGATGCGTACGCGGCTTCCCACCTTCAATTTATTGTTTATTGCTTCACAAAAACCACCGCATGGGTGGAGTTTCAGCACATTAAACAAGACGTGTTAATTAAAATTATGGAGATCGTTGAGGGGCATGGCGCCGAATTTGCCTTCCCAACGCGAACGCTACACATCGCGGATAATTGTGGGCATGAGCATGATGAAGAGCATCACGCCGAGCACGATGAAAGCCACCACGAAGGCAATCATGGTGTCAGCGCAGAACAGGGGAGATCGGCATGATTGATACCGCACAGTTTGCAGAGATGAAGAAGGTGCGTGATAACGCCCGTGAGCTTTTTTCTCTGGCACAGATTGATGAAGCGATTGCACGTTTGGCTAAAGAGCTAACGCAAACCTATTCAGACAAGGCGCCAGTTTTAATTACCGTCATGAACGGTGGCTTGGTGTTGGCGGGCAAGTTAGTCCAGCACCTTGGTTTCCCATTAGAAATGGATTATTTGCATGCCACGCGTTATCGCGGAGAAACATCCGGTGGCGATATCGAGTGGATTGTGACGCCTACTATGTCATTAACCGGTCGGCATGTTGTGATTCTTGACGACATTCTGGATGTTGGAACAACTCTGCTAGCAATTATTGAAGCGTGTAAATTGCAGGGCGCGGCGAGCGTGGCGACCTGTGTTCTCGTGGATAAAGAGCATGACCGTAAGGCTGCTGTGGGATTGAAGGCAGACTTTACGGGGGTCGTGGCAGAAGACGCGTATCTGTTTGGTTGCGGCATGGATTATAAAAATTACTGGCGCAACGCGCCGGGTATCTACGCGGTGGAGGGTAGCTGATGCTGGCTTTTATCGGTGGCACGGGATTAACGCGTATCCCTGGGCTCAATGTTAGTGAGCGGCGCCAGGTTGGAACACGCTGGGGAAAGGCGTCTTCGGACGTTGTCTTTGGTGAGTTGGCGGGGCAGCCGGTATTGTTTCTGGCTCGCCATGGCGACCCACATGTGTTGCTGCCTCACCAGGTGAACTATCGCGCCAATATTGCCGCGCTAAAAGAAGCTGGCGCAACGGCAGTGATTGCGATCAATGCCGTTGGGGGCATTAGCCCTGCGGCGGACAGCGGCGTGATCGTCGTGCCGGATCAGATTATTGATTACACCCATGGCCGTGACGCCACCTATTTTGATCAGGGGCAAACGCCGGTCGTACATGTAGATTTTTCGTGGCCGTTTGATGCGCCTTTGCGCGAGCGGGTAGTGGCAGCATTGAAAAAAGTTGATGGCCCTTATGTGGACGGTGGTTGCTACGGGGCAACGCAAGGGCCGAGGCTGGAAACAGCGGCGGAAATTCGTCGACTTGAACAAGATGGTTGCACGATTGTTGGTATGACCGGTATGCCAGAAGCGGTGCTGGCGAGAGAGTTGGCGCTGCCTTATGCGATGCTGTCGCTCGTAGTAAACCCGGCGGCCGGTAAAGTCGATCGAGAAATTACTATGGCGGAGATCGAAGCGGTTATTCATCAAGGCATGGGCAAGGTCGCAGATGCACTCGTCGCGCTGTTGACGTCTTGATGTTGTCTGTTTGATGCAAGACGTTGATGTTGTCGTTATTGGCGCTGGCGCAGCAGGCTTAATGTGCGCAGCTAGCGCCGCCTACCGCGGACGCAGTGTGCTGGTATTGGATCATGCCAACAAAGCCGGCAAGAAAATTCTCATGTCTGGTGGCGGGCGCTGCAACTTCACGAACCTTAACTCGACGCCCGCTAATTTCCTTTCAGATAACCCCGCATTTTGTATTTCTGCACTCAAGCGCTATACGCCCCATCACTTTTTAGAGCTGGTCGAGCGGCACGGTGTGGAATGGTGTGAGAAGGCGCCTGGGCAGTTGTTCTGCAACGATTCGAGTAAAGAAATTCTGCGCGTTTTACTCACCGAGTGTGAGTGGGCTGGCGCAGAAGTTCGTTTGAATACCTCCATTAAAGATGTTCGCCTGAGCGCGGACCAATATCTGCTGCGTACTGCATCGGGGAATGTGCGCTGTCAGTCGTTAGTGGTTGCCTGTGGCGGCTTGTCGATTCCGACCATGGGCGCGACAGGGCTAGGTTATCAACTGGCTGAACAGTTTGGTTTAACGGTTCTACCGCGCTCGGCAGGTCTCGTGCCGTTTACGTTACAGCCTAAAGAGAAAGAACACCTTGCACCGCTGTCCGGTGTGGCGGTTGATGTGGCGGTGTCCATTACCGCAGGCAGTGGTGCCAGTGATAGGCGTTACCGTGAGCCGATGTTGATTACACATCGTGGTTTAAGTGGTCCGTCGATGTTGCAGATTTCAAGTTTTTGGCGGCCGGGTGATGTGCTGTCCATTGACCTGCTACCTGATCAGCAAGACTTGCTCGCCACATTGAAACAGTTACGTCGCGATAAACCGACCACGCTGCTCGCCCGTTATTTAGCCGCGGCTTTGACAAAGCGTTTTGCTGACAGCCTTTGCGAATGGCGTGATTGGAGTCAGCCGTTGCAGCATTACAGCAACGAGCAATTGGAAGAAATTGTCATGCAGTTAAAAGCCTGGCAGATAAAGCCTTCTGGAACTGAAGGCTATCGCACTGCGGAAGTAACCCTCGGTGGCGTCGATACCCGTCAACTTTCGTCAAAAACCATGATGGCTAATGATGTCGCTGGTCTCTATTTTATTGGCGAAGCGGTGGATGTGACGGGAGAGCTAGGCGGCCACAATTTCCAATGGGCGTGGGCATCCGGCTGGTGCGCAGGACAGTTTGTTTAAGTTGATCTGTGTCTTGAGAAAAAACGTCAGCAATAATTGGGTTTTGCTTTAACTTTCATCGCTTGCAAGCAAGCTCCCACAAAAAAACAAACCAACCTTATAGCGCCAACCTTGTGGGAGGCTGCTTGCAGGCGATCGGACCTCGCTTAAACACTCATCGCCTGCAAACAAGCTAAGAGTACCCAGCTACGTAGTTCTCATGGCGCTAGCCTGTTAGGGATAGGTTTTGATTTTGATTCAGCGTCCATCGCTTGCAAGCAAGCTCCTACAAAACAAAGCAAACCAACCTTATAGCGCCAACCTTGTGGGAGGCTGCTTGCAGGCGATCGGACCTCGCTTAAACACTCATCGCCTGCAAACAAGCTACGAGTACCCCGCTGCGTAGTTCTCATAGCGCTAGCCTGTTGGG
>JAGPVL010000026.1 GCA_018067045.1 Gammaproteobacteria bacterium | reverse complement strand
CGTGGAAAAGAGAAGGTGCAGGGACAATGGCGGTTATATAGTCTGGTACACAATATTGAAAAGCTCATGCGATATGGCGCGATAGGCTGCTAAGGCAAGCCATATGTGCAATATCGGGCTAAATACGCATAAGAAATGATTGTGTGAAATGGTTCTGACTGTTTATAGGGTCAGATAAATTGGAGATACAGTGCTGTAGGTTAACGTTTTTTGGAAACGTTTTTCTACGGCCTCGTTATGTTTTCTATGGATTTGACTGAATTTCAGCTAACCGTTCTAACGAAAGCCTCAAAAACAAGAGGCTACGGCGGCTATGCTTCTTCTTCCTGTCGGCGGCACCTAGAAAGAGCATGGGAGCTTAGGGAGAGGATGCCCGAGGTTTCGGTATTTTTGGCAATTACCGCGGAAGAGGAAGCGGCCACGGCTATTTTTCATGCTCTAAGAAAACGAAAGTATGATCACGCGGATAAACTCAAGGGTTGGGATCATAGATACAAAGCAGGTGTTTACCCCTTTCTTAGGCTGATTGGGGACGTCCTCAGTCCCCCGGAAGGCTCTCTGCCTCTTACACTCTATTTTGACAAAGAGGACCAGGCCAAAGCCGATATTCTTAGAATTAGAATGCCAATCAGTGTTAAGGACGGGAGGCAATACTGTTTGATTCCTGAGCCACCTTTAGGGCTGGTTTCGAAAGGCCTGGACGGAAGAGTCAGGGATTATGCCAAAGAGGTCAGAAGTGTTGCTTCCGAAAGGGGTATTGAATCAATTTACGAATATATAAAGAGTCTGGCGAATGAAAGAAATAAAATGCTTTACGCTACGGACTCATCGCTCCCAAAAATTGAAGATGCAAGCGCGGCATACAAGCGACATTCCGGTGCAGCACTATTGAACTTAATTATGTACCTTCTTATTGAGCCGCATAAGAAGCAGAGCCTTCCGCAAGAGGCTCTCGGTGCATATCTGAGGATTCTTAACAGGATCGAAGAGAAAGAAACATAACCAGACAATGCACGCGACAAGCGCGTGATTGCGGCGTCAAGCAATCGAGTATCGCATGAGAATTACACTATTTATTATAGTTTTAGTGGCTTCGAGTTTAGCCAGGCCAGACATCCTTCCACCTGTCTCAGATTTAGCTAAAGCATCTAGTTATACAGACAAGAAAAATTATGAAAAGGCAATTGAGCATTATAAGTTGGCTCTCGAAAGCCTAGATGGCAGCAAGCTATATTCAGCGATAGAATATGAAACTCGATATTCATATGGACTCATGCTCAATGAATATACGAAAGATAATCACCCTGAATATATCGAGGTCGCCCGAAAGCAATTTGAATGGGTTATAGGTTACTTAGAAAAATCTAGCGCGTTATTGAGTACAAGAGCTATGGCTCTAAGTACGCTAGCTAACACTTATCAACAGGAAGCGGGCTATACCGAGAATGAGGAAAAGCACTATCAGCTTTTAGAAAAGGCTTTCTCAATATACAAAGAGTCAGCCGCCGGTTTAGAAAAAAATAGGGATTGGCATAATCTGGCTTACACATATTATAACCTTGGAGAAACAGCTGAGTGGTACGGAGACCTCCCAGAAGCCATTAAGTGGTTAGAAAAAGCCGTTGACCTCGACAAAAAATACGGCTTCAAAGATGATTTAAAAGAAGATTCTGCGTATCTTGAAAGGCTAAAAAATACCCATGAGGAAATGCTTAACAAATCAATGCAGTCGACCGCTGACGCGTCGGCTGATTGAGCCGTTAAAAACTCGGAGTACTTGAAAAGATGAAAGATCATTTAACCGGAGAATGCTTATGTGGCACCGTAAAATTCTCTGTCGCAGATAGATTTAAGGCCTTTTATCAATGCCATTGTAAGCAGTGCCAACAATTAACTGGCTCTGCATTCGCATCTAATTTATTCGCCGCTCCAGACGACATCGAGTGGGTTGGTGCTCAAGATAGCATTACAACCTATGAGCACCCTTCACGAGACTTTTCTAAGTCATTTTGTAAAGCATGTGGATCTGCTGTGCCATTCTTAAACAAAACTAAAACGTCCTTAATTGTGCCTGCCGGCTCATTAAATGAGCTTCCTGATATGCAGCCGCAAGCTAATATTTTTACCTCTGAAAAAGCCTGTTGGCTTAAACAAGGCTTACAAGCTGAAAATTTCAGCGGCTTCCCTGAATAAATTTTGGCAAGGCAAGGAAGCAGATGGCTTCTCTGCCGCCTTTTTTTGGCGTTATGCATACGAGCACGAAAGACCGATTAGCACAATTGATCGCAAATGTAGCGACTCTCTCCTTAGTCAGTTGAGAAGAATAAAAAAGGGCCGCGATTGCGGCCCTTTTTTATTCTTGCGGTTACTCATTTCGGACTATTTATTTAACCTAACACTTAACCTTCAATTAACGCCGCCATTTCACGGGCAATTTGCTTGCCTTGAAAACGAACGATATACGGCATCGCCGATTGAGAGCCTTGCATTACGGTGCCGCGAATAAACTGCCATTTTGCTTGCTGCCTACGTAGGGCTTGTTTTTCCATCGGGGAGCTGCTGTTTTTAAGCGCGGCTGAAAAAAGCGCATCGATTTCAGACGTTAGCGCGACGACCTTTGAATCGCCATCGTTGGCGCTCATGGCCATGCTGCCGAATGGATTGGCCGTTCAGGCAACATAGCCGGCTACCACACTGGTCACACGCAAATAAATCTTCTCGATGTCAGAGAGCGCGGCATCCTGCAGATGCGGACCCGCGAATATGATTCCCTGCAAGGTGTCGTAATGAATGCGCTGATTTGCATCTAAGTTTAGATCGTAGCCTTCCAACAATCCTGGGTAGCCATCGCTGCCTCTCAAAATCTCGACCAAACCACTCCATTCTTGCCGTGCCTGACTCTGCTGCTCAGGTGCCAAACCTTCCACCCAACTCGGTAACATGGCACTCACGGTCGTCAGCGTGTCATCTGCCTGCATTAAGTAGTCGGCATTTTCTGGATCATAACCAATCATGGCAAGGTCAGCAGATAACAAGTTGAACTGGCCGGCCATCAGAATCTCTTCGCCCTGCTCTAGCGCCATAACCGGCCCAGCGAGCAACATCATTGCCGCGACGAGCGTTCGCGCAAAACCTTTCTCAACAAACATTTGTTATCCTTTTGTCTCTATTATTATTTGGCCAGCTTCTGTGCTTCTGCTGTATTGCTCAGTCATGCAGATAACACCTTAAGTAAAGGCCCACAACAGATTGAACATTACACAACTTCTCTGCTCGATTCATGCTCCGCTTGCCACGGCCCGCTGTAGCAAAAGAATTTGGCCGCCGAGCCAAGCCATTATCATTAGCATCGACGGCATTCCGCCCTGCGCACCAAGCGCTTGCTCGTCCCTTTTCACTGGACTTGCCCGACCATATCGCTAGACTGCGCGCTTCTCGCAACCCTCGGGGATAACCCAATGAGCAAACCCAGAATTCTGGTCATCGGCGGTGGAGCCGGCGGACTACCGCTTGCAGCCCTGCTGGGACGAAAACTTGGTCGCGAGTCTATCGCCGACATCACGCTCGTCGACAACAATACCTTTCATGTCTGGAAGCCACGCTTCCACGAAATCGCCACCGGCGCCATCGACGCGGATTTAGACGCTGTCGATTATCGTGCCCATGCGCGACTCAATAACTATCGCTTTGAACTCGGCACCATGACGTCTGTAGACAGAGCTGCGCAAACCGTTTTCCTTGCCGCGCTGCTAGACAACGACGGCGCTGAAATTCTGCCTGCTCGTGAATTGCAGTACGACTACCTAGTGCTCGCGATTGGCAGCAACAGTAACGACTTTGGTACTCCTGGTGTTCGCGAGCATTGCTTATTTATGGATAGCCGCCAGCAAGCAGATCGTTTTCGCGAGCAGTTTCTTAACGCCTGCATGCAAGCCAACTACGCCGACAAAGCACTCTCTATTGCTATTGTTGGCGGCGGCGCTACAGGTGTGGAACTGGCGGCGGAGATTCATCACGCTGTCTCGATGCTAAAACTGTATGGCCACGAGCATCTCGATCGCTCGACACTCAATGTGCATATTATTGAAGCCGCGCCGCGCATTCTCCCGGTATTGAGCGAGCGCGTTTCGAGCGCCGCCACAGAACGCCTTGAAGCATTGGGCGTGCAAGTTCATACCGGCGTTATGGTAGAAAGCGCTGAGGCGCGAGTGTTTAACACCAAGGACAACGGCAAAATTGAAGCGGACTTATTGGTTTGGGCCGCCGGTGTTAAAGCCAATCCGTTGCTTGCCAACATTGAAGGCTTGCAGGCCAACCGTATTAATCAGGTTGAAGTGGAAGATAACCTGCGCGCTAAAGGCGAGGACAAAATATTTGTTATCGGCGATTGCGCAGCCTGCCACCTGCAGGGAATGGAACGTCCCATTCCGCCGCGCGCGCAATCAGCGCAACAAATGGCAAATCACCTCGCCAAAGAACTCGCGCGCTTGGTCACGTTTGCGCGCGAACCGCGACCATTTGTGTATAAAGATCACGGCTCGCTGATCTCTCTCAGCAACTACTCATCCGTTGGCATGCTCATGGGCGGCCTCAACGGCGGCAACTTCTTCGTCGAAGGCTGGCTCGCTAGGATGATGTATATCAGCCTTTACCGTATGCATCAGGCCGTACTGTACGGCTGGCCGAAAACACTGCTGCTACTTGTCGCTGGCAAGTTTAGCCGTATGGTTCGGCCGCGCATGAAGCTGCATTAAAGACACGCTTTAGCTCAGCGTGTTGACCAGAAAAAAGGCGGACTCAAACGAGTCCGCCTTTTTGTTTTCTTCATGGTGATTGTTATCATTCAGGCCACTCAGCGTTCTGAAGCACCACTCGATAACCATCGATATCTTGGTAGGTTTTACCGTTCACATCCCAATATGGATTGTACGATGGCACCGGTATAAACCCTGCGGATTCTAGCCTCTCGCATGACCGGCTCCAATGAGCTTTCTCTTCGATATAAAAAACCAATAGATTATCTGCGGTTGGCGCGCCACCGACCGCAACGCCATGATGATGGGTAAACTCCAAGTGATAATGATCATCCGGGTTGCCCAGAATAATACCGTCGAACCCGTCGTGATCATGGAACTCAGCCAGAACGTTAAAACCCAATCCCCGTTGATACATTTCCGCAACCGAGGAAAGGTTGTCTGTAGGACGAGCGATTCTAATCGTTGCTCCCTTACCGATCATTTGGTTTCCATTCCCTTTCTGAGCTAAGCCAATCTAGATTAAGTTAGGCTATCGCACGCTTACCGAAAGTGCCTCAGGATTAATATAGCGCCCCGCTACCGGCAAACGAATGTCGACTTCCAAGCCGCCGCTCGCATGATTTCTCAGAAGCATCACACCGTGATGCATATCAACAATGCGGCGCACAATCGCTAAGCCAAGTCCGGAGCCTGTAATCGTGCGCGCCACTTCTCCGCGAGAAAACGGTGCTAGCAACATGGGAATATCTTTTTCATTCACGCCAGGGCCATGGTCGCGAACACGTAGGATGACATTGCCGTCTTCCACCATGGTATAAATTTCAATCGGCGCGGCGCCGTATTTCAGCGAATTGGTAATTAGGTTGGTAATCAATCGTTTGAAGGTAAGACGCTTCAACATTAAGCGCGGCACGTCGCGCGTGACCGCACGAATATCATCACGATCGAAACGCTGTAGCACTTCGTCAACCAAGGCATTAATACTCTCTGGCTCCGGCTCTTCATCAGAGCCATCGCGAATAAAGGCAATAAACTGGCCGAGAATCGCATCCATGTCTTCGATGTCGCCAATAATACCGTCACGTAATTCTGGGTCGCGCATAAACTCAGCGGATAAACGCATGCGCGTTAACGGCGTGCGTAAATCATGAGAAACACCTGCCAGCAATAGCGCTCTATCTTGCTGGGCATGCTGTAACTCGCTGGCCATTAAATTAAAGGCGCGACTTACTGCATTAATTTCATCCGGGCCGGAACGATCATCCAGTGCCACAACTTTTTCGCCGCGGCCAATCGTTGCCGCAAGTTGCTCCAAGCGTTTGAGCGGGCGACTCAAACCGCGAGCAATCAGTAGGCCGGCAATGAGCGCGAGCACGGGAGCGGTGACGCCCCAGCTTAAGAGCACGTAGCGATCGTAGTCGCGGAAGAAATTCATCGGCACGCGTAGCCAGCGGCCATTTAACGATTCTGCCGTCACCCACAAAATGGGCTGACGATCTTCTTCGAGCAGGACGGTCACTGGCTCGCGCAATAGCTCTTCGACTTCAGAGCGGAAGCGATCGACAACGGGGCGGGCTAAAAATGAGGCGGGCGTATATTGCGCACTATGGTCATCCACCACGTTAATGCCCGTCGCCTGACTAATACGCGCGAACATGGCATCGTCAATGGCGCCTTCTTGCGCAATTTCCACGCTCAAGACGGTCAGCTCTGCGTATTCACGAATACCGGGAAGGTAGGCGTTGCGGGCAAAAAACCACAACGCCAACATCTGACTGAAACCAACAACCAGCGCAACAACGAGCGCCGAACGCCCCGCTGTGCGCGAGAAAAAACGAAACCGCATCAGCGCTTAATCCGGCACAAACACATAGCCAACACCCCATACCGTTTGCAGATAACGCGGCTTGGATGGGTCTTCTTCAAGCAAACGCCGCAAGCGCGACACTTGGACATCAATAGAGCGCTCCATGGCCGACCACTCACGGCCACGGGCTAGGTTCATAAGCTTGTCACGGGTTAGCGGCTCACGAATGTTCTGCACCAGCGCTTTCAGCACGGCGAACTCGCCGGTGGTTAAGCTTACGTCTTCATCGCCACGACGCAGGGTGCGGTTAGCCAAATCCAGTGACCACGGGCCGAATAGCACTAGACCCTGATCTTTACTCGGGGCGCCCGGCACTTCGCGGACGCGACGGCGCAGTACAGCGCGGATGCGGGCATCCAATTCTTGCGGATTAAACGGCTTTGGCAGGTAATCGTCTGCGCCGGCCTGCAGGCCTTCAATACGCTCACTATCGTCGCCACGAGCGGTCAGCATGATAATGGGCAAATCGTTGCCTTGTTCGCGTAGGCGGCGACAAATCGACAGGCCGTCTTCGCCAGGCAACATCAAATCCAGCACCATCATCGAATACAGCTCACGGCCAAGCGCTCGGTCCATTTGCTCGGCATCGGCCACGGCGCGGACATAAAAGCCCTGTTCTTCCAAAAATCGTTGCAGCAACCCGCGCAACCGCGCGTCGTCATCGACAATAAGAATCTTTTCCACCGATAGACCTTCTACTGACATCGAACCCTCACTTGATACGTTATCTGCGCCCTTCTGAAGCACTGCGGCATCCTTTCAGAGCCGCTGCGCATGACGATAGCTTAAATCTAGGGCGATAGATTGAATCTCGCCGGAGTATACCCAAGTCTCTGACCACTCGCCGTAGCGCAGGTTCGTTTGGTTACAATATAGCGTTATGGCCTAGAGTGGTCGTGAGACCCAGCAGTCACTGCACTTGCACGCGCCCGCCACTCCTGAGCCTGACGCTCACCGACAGGTTCTGCCCTGAATCATCAGGTGTCTAGGTGCTCTCGCACTGCTATGATTCAGGGCGAAAAGAGCCGTCGCCGCATTTGCGGACACTGATCTAGCGGCCAAACATCGGAGAGATAGAGCATGGCAAAGATTCTAGTAGTGGACGATTCCCCTACGCAATTAACTAACCTCGTCAAAATCGTTCAAGGCCAAGGCCACACAACGGTAACGGCGACAAACGGCCTCGAAGGCTACGAAGTGGCGAAAGTCGAAGTGCCGGACCTCATCCTGATGGACGTGGTTATGCCTGAACTGAACGGTTTTCAAGCAACTCGCAAAATCACCAAAGACCCTATTACACAAAATATTCCGATTATTCTGGTCACCACCAAGGACCAGCACACCGATAAAGTGTGGGGCGAGCGCCAAGGCGCATCGGGCTATATCGTTAAGCCACCGAAAGAAGCAGAGCTTATCGCGAAGATTAATGAGCTGCTTGGCTAACGCCAGTCGCGCGAATGAGCGGAGCTCCTAGCGCGATTAATTTGCATCGTCAATCTATAAACGGCGGGCATCATTTCCTATGATGCCCGCCGTTTCCTTTTTTCCGTGAAGGATCTAACCAACTTGATTCGAGCCTGTTTAAACCCATGTAGGCAAACAAGCTTGTTTAACCAACATCCGTAAGTGAGACCCCATGCGCCGTATTGAAGACATCATTGCCGTTGAAATTGGCTGCCAGCCTCACCAGGTCGAAGCAACCGTTACCCTGCTCGATGGCGGCGCCACCGTCCCCTTTATCGCCCGGTACCGTAAAGAAGCCACCGGCGGACTAGACGATACTCAACTGCGTAATCTCGACGAGCGCCTGCGCTATCTGCGCGAGATGGAAGACCGCCGCGCCGCGATTTTGAAGTCGATTACCGAACAAGAGAAGTTAACACCGGCGCTGGAAAAGCAGATCAACGAAGCCGATACCAAGACCCGCCTAGAAGATCTCTACTTACCGTACAAACAAAAACGCCGCACCCGCGCTCAGATTGCCCGCGAAGCAGGCCTAGAGCCCCTCGCTGACGCCCTGCTCAATGATCCAACGCTGGTTCCAGACGAACAGGCGGCAAACTACCTCAATAGCGAGCACAAGGTTGAGACCGGCAAAGACGCCCTCGATGGCGCCAAGCAGATTCTGATGGAACGCTTTGCCGAAAATGCTGACTTGCTCACCCGCCTACGTACGTGGCTGTGGGAAAAGGGCGAAGTGCAGGCCAAAGTCGCGCCCGGCAAGGAACAAGAAGGGATTAAATTCCGCGATTACTTTGATCACCACGAAACCTTATCGGGCATTCCATCGCATCGCGCCTTGGCCCTGTTCCGTGGTCGTAACGAGGGCATTTTGCATGTCGGCATGGTGCTGCCCGAGGAATTAGAAGCCGCCATCCCGCACCCTTGCGAAAGTATGGTCGCGGCCAGCACGGGCTGGTCACACGAGAATCGTGCTGCCGACAACTGGTTGGCCGAAACCATTCGCTGGACGTGGAAAATTAAACTCAGCACGCATTTAGAAACCGAGCTACTCGGCCGTATTCGTGAAATGGCTGAAGAAGAGGCCATCTCGGTCTTTGCACGCAACCTGAAAGCACTGCTAATGGCGCCACCGGCCGGTATGCGCGCAACCATGGGCCTCGACCCCGGTTTGCGTACTGGCGTCAAAGTCGTGGTAGTAGATCACACCGGCAAGCTCCTTGAGCACACGACTATTTTTCCGCACGCACCAAAAAATCAGTGGGACCAGTCTGCTGCCGTGCTCGCCACTTTATGTGCGAAGCATAACGTTGAACTGATTTCGATTGGCAACGGCACGGCGAGCCGCGAAACAGATCGACTCGCTGCAGAGTTATTGAAAAAACTCCCCGCACTTAACATGAGTAAAGTCATTGTTAACGAAGCGGGCGCGTCAATCTATTCAGCCTCTGAATTGGCCGCGCGCGAATTTCCTGACCTCGATGTTTCATTTCGCGGCGCGGTCTCTATCGCGCGACGCTTGCAAGACCCTCTCGCGGAACTGGTGAAGATCGAGCCCAAGTCAATTGGCGTAGGTCAGTACCAGCATGACGTTAGTCAGCTAAAACTGGCGCGCAGCTTAGATGCCGTCATCGAAGACTGCGTGAATGCCGTTGGCGTGAACGTGAATACCGCGTCGGCGCCATTGCTGTCACGCATCTCCGGCTTAAACACCACCATCGCCGGCAACATCGTTTCCTATCGGGAGAAAAACGGCACCTTTGGCAACCGCGAAGCGCTAAAACTGGTGCCACGCTTAGGAGACAAAACCTACGAGCAGGCTGCCGGCTTCTTGCGCATTATGCAAAGCGATAATCCTCTCGACGCGTCCGCAGTACACCCTGAAGCTTATGTTGTGGTTGAGAAAATTGCCGCGCAAAACAGTCGTCAACTAAAAGACATTATTGGCGACACCAGCTTTTTGAGAAAACTCGACGCCAGTGTTTTTGCCGACGATCGCTTTGGTGTGCCAACCGTCAGCGATATCATTAGCGAACTAGACAAACCTGGACGCGATCCACGTCCAGAATTTAAGGCCGCCGAGTTCCTCGAAGGCGTTGAGGACATTAAGGATCTTAAACCTGGCATGATCATGGAAGGTGCCGTCACTAACGTAACTAACTTCGGCGCCTTTATCGATATTGGTGTTCATCAGGATGGCTTGGTACACGTGTCTGCACTGTCGAATACCTTCGTAAAAGATCCTCACGAAGTTGTGGCGCCGGGCGACATCGTGAAAGTTAAAGTGCTCGAGGTAGACCTGCCGCGCAAACGAATTGGTTTAACCATGCGCATGGAAGATCGACACGACGAGCAAGCCGATGGCGCGAGCAACTCGTCCCAAGGTGCACGCCCACAAAACCAAGGACAGCGTCGCCAAGGCGGTGCCGGAAAACAAGCGCGCGGGCAACGTAATCAGCCAGAGCAACAAGGCGGTATGGCCGCACTGTTTGCGCAGGCAAAGCAAGACGCAGACAAAAAGGGACGGCTCTAGAACAAGCGGCTTGCTTGAGAGCAACGACGATTAAAATCATTGTTACTCTCAAGCAAAGCCACAGCGCAATCTGAAGTGAACGAAAGGCGAACCTACGCTTTTTCTAGCGCCTTTTCCTACTGATAGGGAAACATCATGACTATCTTGGCCGATCGTATCCAATGCTTACTCGATGCCGATGCATCACCAACGCTCACCGGTATTCGCCGTGGCATTGAAAAAGAAAGCCTGCGCATCACTCAAGATGGTCGTATTGCACAAAGCCCTCATCCCACACAATTAGGGTCGGCGTTAACCCACCCGTTCATTACCACGGACTACTCCGAAGCGTTGCTCGAATTTATCACCCCGCCGTTTCAACGCTTAGGCGAGCCGCTCGAATTTCTCGATCAACTTCACCGTTATGTTTACAACCAGATCGGCGATGAAATTCTTTGGGTTAATTCCATGCCGTGTATGGTCAGCGAAGATCTCGAAGTTCCCATTGCCGATTACGGCAGCTCCAATGTTGGCCAAATGAAGCATATTTATCGGCACGGATTGTGGCATCGCTATGGTCGAAAAATGCAAGCCATTGCCGGCATTCATTACAATTTTTCCTATCCTGAAGAATTCTGGCGTCTGCATCAGTCGCTGGAAAATAACGATCAGCCATTACAGGAATTTATTTCCTCACGCTATTTCGATCTGGTACGTAACTTTCATCGTTATTCATGGCTACTGGTGTATTTATTCGGTGCCTCGCCAGCACTGTGTCCGTCGTTTTTATCCGGCCGTAGCCACCACTTATTACAGCGCACCGACAACACGCTGTATCGACCGTTTTCGACCAGCCTGCGCATGAGCGATTTGGGTTATCAAAACAATGCACAGTCCGGGCTGAACGTTAGCTTTAATAATCTTGATGAATACGTGCGCACGCTCAACTACGCTACGCAGACAGCTGAACCGGCCTATGACAATATTGGCGTCAAAAAGGATGGTGTCTACCAGCAGCTCAATACCAATATTCTGCAGATTGAAAATGAATACTACTCGTCGATTCGTCCAAAACGCACCGCGGCTTCGGGCGAACACCCAAGCCAAGCTCTGCAACGCCGCGGCGTAGAATATATTGAAATTCGGGTGATGGATTTAAACCCCTTTGAGCCGGTTGGTATTGGCATAACCGATATGCGTTTTCTCGATCTGTTCGCCACCTACTGCTTGTTGTGCGAGTCACCGCAAATGGATATGTCTGATTTGCACGCAGCTAAGCAAAACGTTCGTCAGGTGGTCTATAGCGGCCGCAACACCGCCATTCGTTTATGCAAAAGCAACAACCAAACCACACTAAAGGATTGGGCTGGCGATATTTTGGAAAAAATGGTCCCCATCGCCGAGCTGTTTGATCGCTCTCATGGCGGCAATAATTACAGTGCCGCGCTTACCGAGCAGAAAGAGAAACTCGCTCACCCAGAGCTGACGCCTTCGGCGAAAATACTTGAGAAAATGGAATCGCAACAGCAAGGTTTTTATACCTTTGCAATGCAGCAGGCTCTCGCCCATCGTGATCACTTCCGCGCGCGTCCGCTCGACGAAGCAACAACAGCAAAGTTTGAACAGCTCGCCGCCACTAGCCTAGAAGAGCAACAGCAGATGGAGCAGAACGATACGTTATCGTTGGAGCAATATTTGCAGAATTATTTCGCGGAGTAACGTTCACGCATAAGCGCCCCGCCAGCGACCTTTACCGCAGCTATACGGCACTTAACGGGCAAGCTAAGGTCATAGATGAACCTTGAAAAGATCCCCCTGCGCACGCCAGACTTGCTGTGCACGGGGCTTTTTCCTACCCTTCGCCAGCGACTTACTGCAAATTCGGAGACACCATGACGTTGCCATCCCCTCGTATGCTTAACCTTGCCGGCCTATTGGCCTGTATTGGCGCCATGTTGGCCGTCTTATATCTGCAGCACTATCAGGGCCTTGAGCCTTGCCCGCTGTGTGTCTTTCAGCGCGTTGGCGTGATCGTTGCTGGGTTGTTCTTTTTCGTCGCACTGCTGCATAACCCGGGCACTGTCGGCCAACGCATCTACGCGCTGCTAGCTGGGTGTGGCGTCATCGGTGGCGGCTTCGTCGCGGCTCGTCATGTCTGGTTGCAGAATCTGCCCGCTGAAGAAGTCCCTGCGTGTGGGCCGGGCCTAGATTACATGCTCGACGTATTCCCTATGCAGGACGTGCTCAACATGGTTCTGCATGGCTCCGGTGAATGTGCCGATATCGACTGGGTGCTGCTGGGTATTAGTTTGCCAGGCTGGTCGCTGATTATGTTTGTCGGCTTGGGTGCTCTCGTCGCGCTACAGCTGATTCGTACATTTGGGGCATCTACGCCCGGCTCGCAACCAAACGCGCTGTCATAGCATGCTCGACGGCCTGCTGTTGCTCCTGCTGTTCCAGTTTCTCGGTGAGATGCTTGTCACCCTCACCGGCCTGCCTATTCCCGGCCCCGTGGCCGGGATGGTGTTGTTGCTCATTGCGCTCACCGCGCGCAGCAACGTGCTGCAACGCATCGCCCCCGCGGCCAATTTACTGATCAGCAATCTTGTCCTGCTGTTCTTTCCGATCGGGGTGGGCATCGTGCTGGAGTGGGAACGCTACGAGGCCTACGGTTTAGCGCTGTTTATGTCGGTCGTTGTCGGCACCATTATTGCGATGATTTTAGTCGCGCTGCTATTGAAGTGGCTGCTCAGGCACAACGTCGCATGAGTGCACTCATCCATACCCCCCTATTTGGCCTGCTGCTGACCATTGGTGCCTATCGGTTTGCTATTTGGCTATACCAACGCAGCAACCAATTTCCTCTACTGCATCCTTTTTTAGTCGCCATGGTGCCAGTGATTTCTATCCTGATGCTGCTCGATATTTCCTATCAAGAATATATGCAGCAAACGCAGTTGCTGCAGTTTCTACTCGGCCCAGCCACGGTCGCATTAGCGTGGCCGCTGTTCCGCCAGCTCACTCATATCAAAGCGATTGGTCCGCATATTCTGATCGCCGTGGTCATTGGCGGTACGCTGGCTGCCGTCATTGCCGTTGCATTGGCGTGGTGGCTTGGCGCGCCGGATGCAGTGCTTGGCTCGCTGGCACCAAAATCAATCACCACGCCTATTGCCCTTGAGCTAGTGAAGTTTACCGACGGCTATGGCCCGCTTGCCGCAGGCGCCGTGGCCATTACCGGCATCGTTGGCGTACTCGTTGCGCCGCTAATCTTTCGCCTTTTGCGCATTACCGACGACCGCATTCGCGGACTCACATTGGGCATTATTGCTCATGCCATTGGCACCTCGCGGGCGTTCGAGTTTAGTGAACGCGCAGGCGCATTTTCGTCGTTGGCGTTAGGTCTCACGGGGCTATTCACGGCGCTCGCCTTGCCACTAGCATGGAGCTGGGTGTGGGGTTAAATCTATTCGACGCGGCAGCGCGTCGGCATAGCACACTCCATGCCATCAGATTGCTGCTAACCCACAACTGCTAAGCCGCTACGCCATTCAGCGTAAATTCGTCCTCTGTCTAAACACCCTCCTGTTATAAAAAAACAGTCTTATCTGCAAGCCATTGTTTTGCTTTTGAAAACATAATTTGTCGGCATTAATGCGCACCATGTCACCCTCGGCCAATTGCCGCGCGCCTCGCCACGCTCTACCTTTTTTAAACCGACCCGAAGAAATGCGGGTGTACATTCGGCAGCGCCAGCGTCAAAACCGAAGACAGAGCCAATAAGGCCGCCGGACATGAAGGACAGGAAATTACTAGGGCGCCGCATAAGAAACAGTTAACGGAACACACTGAACACGATGCTGTGCAAGTCAGGAATACGGGAGGGACGATCATGATTACCAGCGCACAAACGGCACTTGCCCAATGGCAACGAATAGAGATCTTGGTACAGGAATGGCTGCGCGAGCGACAACAACTACTGCACTTGCTCAGCGCCATTCGCGGACCCAGTGGTAGCCGCATGTCGCCACCGGTAAGTGAGCACGTTAAACAATTTTGTGAAATGCTGATGGATTATATCAGCGCCGGATATTTTGAAATCTATCGAGAGTTAGCCCGTGAGGCCCGTTGTTTTCAGCGCGACAATCCCGAGCTGACGCAAAGTATCATGCAAAAACTCGACGATTCTACTGACGAGGCGCTCGCGTTTAATGATGACTTTGACACTAAAGAACATATCGACGAAATGCTCGAGTTGTTGCCACTACGCCTCGCGCACCTTTTGGAGAAGCTGGAAGAGCGCTTTGCTCTAGAGGACCAGCTCATCGTCAGCATTCATCAGCCCACAACGCCTGCGAAAGCGATGTTGCGCTAACGCGGCGCGTTGATCGTATCCTGTCGCCGATCAGCGCTCTCCCACAGATAAGCGTCCACAAAAAAGCCGCCAGAATACGGCGGCTTTTTTGTGGACGAGACAACCGAGAAATTAACCCTCTGCGCTGTCTTCAGCCTTTTCAACTTCCAGCAACTCAACTTCAAACACCAGCGTTGCATTTGGACCAACTTCAGCTACGCCGCTTGGGCCGTAAGCCATTTCAGATGGAATTACGATTTTCCACTTGTCGCCAACGTGCATCATGGTCAGCGCTTCCTGCCAGCCTTCGATAACGCGGTTCAGAGGGAATGTCGCCGGCTCGCCACGATCAACCGAGCTGTCAAATACGGTGCCGTCGATGAGCGTGCCGTGATAATGCGCAATCACGGTATCGGCTAACGTCGGCATTTCGCCGTCACCGCTGGCCAGCACTTCGTACTGAAGGCCGCTTTCCAGAGTGGTTACGCCGTCTTTTTTACCGTTTTCTTCACGGAATGCAGCACCTTCGCTCAGGTTAGCTTCGCCTTTTTGAGCCAGCTCAGCTTCCATCTGCTCAAACTTCTGCTTCTGGTACTCGGTAATCGCCACGTCCATTTCTTCAGCGGTGAGCCTCATCTCAGCTTCACTGCCTTTCGCGCCAACGCGCATACCCGCAACAAATGCTTCGAAGTCGAGGTCATCCATACGGCCATTCATTTGCTCACCGGTTTTATAACCGATCGCATAAGACGCCTTGCTAACCTCAGTATCCAACTTCACATCTTTGCTTTCGCCACAAGCGCTTAGTGCCAATACGCTGGCAAGTACCAATCCAGTCTTTTTCATTTTGCCTCCACACCCAATAACAAATGTTAGTAAATTTCCTACTCTTCTACGCTTTCAATACCCAGCGTCGGATCAGCAGGGACAGTTCTTACACTCTTCTTTTCAACGACTTCCACAGCGACGCCCGGCGGCGGACGGTCACCATATTGCCAATTACCGCGGCTATCTTTCCAGCGATACAGCACATCATCAACATGCTCTGATAGCCAAGCATCCTGCCGCCCGGCGATGGTTCCGCTCGCCTGATCAATCGACGACTTCACCCGTGCCGGGTTCAGTAATGGCTGACCATTCTTTACCGGCACAAACATCAGAGCCGCCACTAGCGCGGCTATTAGGGCCAGCACAATAGCAAAATACTTCATGTCGTAACCCCCCAAATGTGCGGGTCAGCATACATAGGCTGCATCGCCTTGTCATGGCAGCCGCACAAAAATTAAGACTGCCGGCATGACGATTCTGTGACCTTCGCATCTTTTCATGGTTCCCCTACTGGAGCCACTCAGAGCTTGATGTATAGTCAGACGATGGGATGAGGGGAATATGAATAAAAATAATGATTTCGTCGCCACTGCAGATGAAGGCCTCGCCTCCTCTGCGCGTGTCGTAAAAGATCCTTCACGACAGCGTTTTGTCGTGCTGGTTGCGAATGCGAAAGGCGGCTGCGGCAAAACGACCATGTCCACCAACTTAGCCAGTTACTACGCCCACAAGGGCCAGCCTGTTACGTTGCTCGATATGGACCCACAGCAGTCTTCCAACCTCTGGCTACGGCAACGAGAACGGAACGGCAAAGATGATATTCATGGCTTAACGCTGCCCATAGACGCTCACTTTAACGCCAGCAAACTACACGCTCCGATTCGGGAAAGCCGTGAATACCTAGTCATCGACTCCCCAGCGGGGCTCAGCGGCCCTGCGTTGGATGCGCTGCTGCGCATAGCGCATGTTGTCCTCGTGCCGGTACTGCCCAGCCCCATCGACATTCGCGCCGCCACGCGCTTTCTTCAGGCGATCATGTTGTCACCTGAGTACCGCAGGCGGCCTCGGCGGCTAGCCGTGGTCGCCAACCGCGCTCGCGAGCGCACGCGCATGTATGGGCAGCTACAGAACTTTCTCAATAGTCTGAAGATCCCGTTTCTGGTCACCCTGCGCGATACGCAAATCTACGTTCAAGCAACCGGTCTCGGCGTTGGCGTCGCAGAAATTGATGAGCCGACGGCCAAAGCTGATCAAAATGACTGGCGCCGCGTGGCCGAATGGCTTGAGGTGCAGCGCCATCTTGTTGGCGCCCTGCCAGGCTTCCGCTAGACAAACATCGGACCATTGGCGGCCAGCAAGCACGTTCCGCATCATTTTGACACTCTAGCGCCAGTACTGACTTTGCCTTAGAGTTCAGGCAACCAGCGTAAATTTGAACTAAGCCACAATTACCTATGCTCTTCATTCCACACACATTGAACCGTTCCTCCGTCTGCCTAACGACAGCATGCCTTCGCGTGCCCGCTGACCGCACAGCCGCCACGCAATTGGGCCGCCAATAGTGCGAGTGCGCCATAGCTACGCCGCTAAATTACTGTTAATTGTTATTGGGCTGGTCGTGACCGTTCAGCTCGCAACGTATTTCGCTGCCCGTTCAATCATTCGTGATACCGAAATCGACAGCGCGAGAAACATGCTTACCGTCGGTGGCGACATTTTTACCGAGCTACTCTTCAACCGTGGCTCACTGCTTCAGCAATCAACCGTCGTACTGGCGAACGACTTTGGTTTTCGAGAAGCTATCGCCAGTGATGATGCCGCCACTATTCGCTCGGCACTGCTAAACCATACCGAACGCATGGGCGCCGACTACGCCGCCGTCATTACACAGTCCGGCCTCACCATCAACATTAACGGTATCAGCGCCAGCGCGGACCCATCGTTTTTATCCAACAACGATAATGCCCCTCTACAAATTCGCATGATCGACGGGCTTCCCTATGAGCTCGTGGTGACGCAGGTATTTGCACCCGGCCCAATCGGCGCGGCGAGCATGGGCTTCGTCTTAAACAAAAGCCTCGCCGACGAAATGAAACAGCTGACCGGCCTAGAAGTGTCGTTTGTTTCGCCCGGCAATCAACAACCCAGTTATTACGCCAGCACACTCGACGTTAATCTAGCGGCCCTGTTGCCACAGATGATTCGTCAGCAACGATCCAGCGGCAACGGCAGTCCCGACGCGCCGCACACGTTAACGCTCGACAACACCGAACTGCTCACGCTTAGCTGGCCTCTCAATGACGGAGAGGAGCCCGTGTACGTGGTGTTACAGCGCCCCATGGATCAGGTGCTCGCCTCCTACAACGCACTCAGCACGAATCTTCTGTGGCTTAATATCGGCGGCATTCTGATTGCCGTCGTGGTTGCCGTGTTTCTTGCCGGTGACGTCACTCGCCCAATTCGCATTTTGGCCAACGCCGCACGACGCATTTCAGGCGGAGACTATAGCTCTAACGTTTTGGCGTCCGGCACGGATGAATTTGGCGAGCTCGCGAAAGCGTTCAACATCATGCAAAGCGCCATCGGCGAACGCGAACAACGTATTTTGCAGCAATCTCGACAAGATCCTCTCACTGGCCTTGGCAACCGCAGCACTGCACGAACCGCCATGGTCAGTGCAGTACGCTATGCACAAAGCCAAGAGGGTCAATGCGCAGCGCTCACTATCGATCTGCAGCGCTTTAAAGAAGTGAACGACGTGTTCGGCCATCAAGCCGGCGACAGTCTGCTGCAAATTATTGCCTTACGCTTACTCGGTAATGTGAAAGATACCGACAGTGTTATTCGCCTCGGCGCCGACGTCTTTTTAGTCGTGCTACGAGATGTCGATGCGCACACCGCACTTAAGATTGCGCGCCGAGCATGCTTGGCACTACAGCAGACCGTTGAACTACAAGATCTGAACCTCAGTGTCAGCGCCCACGTTGGTGTCGCCACCTACCCCGAGCATGGCCGCGAAAGTGAAGAGCTGATGCGACGCTCCGATATCGCCATGCAAGCCGCCAAAGAAACCGGCACACAAATTAACCTATACCAAACCGGTACAGACGAATCCCATTTGCGCCGCCTTGGTTTACTCCGAGACCTCAAGCAAGCGTTAGCGAGCAACGGCTTCCATATGGCTTACCAGCCTAAGGCGGCCTTACTGGATTCACATTACGTCGGTGCCGAAGCGCTTATTCGCTGGGACCATCCCGAGCTGGGCAGCGTCAACCCTGAAGAATTTATTGCGTTGGCCGAGAGCGCCGGCTATATCAATCAAATTACCCGCTGGGTATTTAGCGAAACGATTAGACAGCTTGGTGCTTGGCATGCCGATGGCATCAGCGTGCATTTGTCCGTCAATATTTCCGCACTTGACCTACTCGATGCCGAGCTGCCCCGCTATCTGGCCGACCTACTCGCTCGGTACGAAGTCTCTCCGTCATTCTTGTGCTTAGAGCTGACCGAAAGCTCGATCATGAAAGACGAACAGCAAGGTTTGTCGATGCTCAACCGCCTAAAAAGTATGGGCTTAAGGTTATCGGTTGATGATTTCGGCACGGGCTTTTCATCGCTATCGCAACTCAAGCGCCTACCCGTCGATGAACTCAAAATTGATAAATCATTTGTCCTCAACCTAGGTGAAAACGACGACGACGCTGTCATCGTTCGCTCTACCATTGAGCTCGGCCACAACATGGGTTTGTCCGTTGTTGCCGAAGGCGTTGAAAACGATGCCAGCCTCGGCATACTCGGCCAATATGGCTGTGATCTTATCCAAGGCTATTTTCTCGGCAAACCAATGCCGGCCGATTCCCTTACAAAGTGGGTCGCCCAGCGGCAAACAACAACCGGCATCAAATAACGACAAATCACTGTTCGGTTAAAACTAAAACGCCTCGCCCGACTGCACTGCCAGCCACAGCCTCGCCAGTAACGTTGCCTGCCCCTCACACGTTGCCGCATCCGGCACCAATAACAGCAACCAGTTTTCACTCACCGGCGCATCTTCTGCTCGGGGCTGTGCCGACACCGCTTCTTCAAGCTCCGTCATTAATAGATGCTCTGCTTCTAACTCGGCATCTTGCAACAATCGTTTCCACTCCGCCCACGGCGCTTGCTGCCCAGCAGCACGGCGCAATGCACGTAGCGGCGCCAAGCGCTGTTGCTCCCATTCGAACGCCCGCGCCGACAGAATTTTCGCCAACGGCGGGTGCAATGGATAGCCTTTGCGGCCTAGCCAACAACCACATAACAACAACGCCGCAGAGACCTGGTAATCATCCTGTAGCTGCAAACACGTTGCCTCGACATCCGACAGTCGCCACGTCGCTAACGCGAAACGCCATAAATCGGTCATCGGCCCACTCCCCACCACTGTTGTCTGCGCCGACGTTACCCTACACTTGCCCCCACGAAAAGCGGTGGTGTCGTTCCATTCACACGCACCACGGCCAACTCATCACTCAAAACGATTACCCATAAAGAGCGCCATGATTGAACTGCTAAACCTAAGACTGTGCCGCGGCGCCGACGCCCTTTTTGAGAACGCCAATGTGCGCCTCCATACTGGCTGGAAAGTCGGCCTAGGCGGTCGTAACGGGTGCGGCAAAAGCTCCTTGCTAACAGCGCTACGAGGCGAACTCGAAGCCGACACCGGCGACATCAGTATTCCCGCCGATTGGCGTATCGCCGTGATGGCGCAAGAAGTGCCAGCCTTGGCGCAAGCCGCACTCGATTACGTCCTCGACGGCAACGCGCCACTGCGGCTCGCCGAAGCGGCATTACAGCACGCTGAACAGCAACAAGATGGCCTCGCTATTGCGGCCGCCCACAGCCAGCTCGACAGCATTCAAGCGTGGTCGCAGCCGGCCCGTGCCGCGATCGTACTAGCCGGCCTTGGCTTTAGTGAGTCCACCCAGAGCAACAGCGTCGCCAGTTTTTCCGGCGGCTGGCGCATGCGCCTCAACTTAGCCCGCGTACTGCTCGCTGACGCCGACCTGCTACTACTTGATGAGCCAACCAACCACCTCGACCTCGACGCCGTGCTATGGCTTGAAGATTGGTTAAAGTCCTGCGCGTCGACCATCGTGCTGATTTCCCATGATCGCCATTTTCTCGACAGTGTCGTCGGCCACATGTTGTTTATCGAACACAACACACTGACCCTATACAGTGGCAACTATAGTCAGTTCGAACGACAACGCGCCGAGCACCTAGCCCAGCAACAGCACTTACGTGAAAAACAACAAGCCCAAGCCGCTCACCTGCAAAAATTTGTCGATCGTTTTCGCGCCCAAGCAACCAAAGCCAAACAAGCGCAGAGCCGTTTAAAAGCACTTGCTCGCATGGAAACTATTGGGCCCGCTCACGTCGACAGCGGTTTCAGCTTTTCATTTCATGCACCCGAGAAATTGCCCAACCCTATGCTCGACCTCCGCAAGGTGAGCTGCGGCTATAACGAAAACACCATTATTCTCTCCGACGTCAGCCTATCGATACGGCCAGAAACACGACTCGGTTTACTCGGCCCAAATGGCGCGGGTAAATCGACGTTCATCAAAACGTTAGCACAGCAATTGGCGCCGCAAGGTGGAGCATTGGCGGTCGGCCCGGATCTTGTGATTGGCTACTTCCACCAACAACAAGTCGACGCTCTTCCCATGAACGAAACACCCTTTGCGCTAATGCAGCGCAAAAATCCGCGTTGGGAAGAAGGCCATGTGCGCAAAGAACTTGGCCGTTTCGGCTTTCAAGGAGATGAGGTTTTTGCACAAGTCGGGCGTTTCTCCGGCGGCGAAAAATCACGTCTAGCACTGGCGCTATTAGTGCAAGAAAAACCCGCACTATTGCTACTCGACGAACCGGCCAATCACCTCGATTTAGATATGCGCGAAGCACTGACGCTGGCGCTACAAGATTTTCCGGGCGCCGTGATTTTGGTTTCTCATGACCGCCACTTGCTCGACACCAGTGTTGACGAGCTTGTGCTCGTTGCCAACGGTACCGTCACCCGCTGGGATGACGATCTAGACGCCTATGCTCGCTGGCTGCGCGAGCGCAACAGTAAGGGCCCCGACACCTCTGCAAGCTCTGCCGACGCCGAACCCTCTGCATCCGATGCGCGGCAGCGGCGCCAAGAAGCGGCGCAGAAACGCGAGACGCTACGGCCACTAAAACGTGAGGTCGATAAGCTAGACAAGAAACTGGCGCAACTCTCGAGTCAGCTCAGCGAAGTCGAATCCCTACTTGGTGATTCCACCTTGTATCAAAGCGAACGCGCCGCCGATCTCAATGCGGCATTACAACAACAAGGCCAGCTAAAGAAACAGAGAGACGACACCGAAGACGCCTTACTCGCCGCCATGGAACAACTTGAAGACGCCGGCTAAACCGCCGCTGGCCTAACGCCACCTTCTGTGCAGAAAGTGCGGATTAGGTTAGAGTTTATAAGCGCTATTTTCCGTACGCAAAAAAGGCTTCTTTATGAATCGTAAAGCGTTAGCACTCGTCGTTCTTGTCATCGGACTCGGGCTTTTATTCTGGGGCTATCAAGATAGCCAGACACTTGGCAACAAACTATCTCGGTCTCTGGCTAATGAGTGGGATACGAAAACGATGCTACTTCTAATCGGCGGCGCAGCCTGCAGCGCGTTTGGGTTGTTTGGGCTGTTCCGAAAATAACCTGCTAACCCCTCGAGATATTCGTCATCATAAAAGGAAATTATCATGGCCGTTATCACCAAAGCACTTCAAACAATTCGCCTCACCCGTATCGCCACAGTCTCAATCGTCGCATGGGGTTTGCTACCGTTAAGCGCCTCCGCGCTGGAAATGAACGCCGAACAGTACATCGAGTATATGGCACACCAACACTGCGCCAATCAACAATACTGGGAGCAGCCAGAACAACTCGAGAGAACGCTGAACGCGCTCGACCAGCAATACAGTATTGGCGATGATGACTTCGACGCGCTTGATGACATGGCAATGAAGTTTGCGGAAGACCCAAACAATCAAGCCGCACTCGAAACAAAAGTGCACGCTATTTGCCCGTAATAAAATCGATGAAGAATGAAAAATTCCGCAGGAGCTTGCCCTGCAAGCAATCGCTCCTGCGGAAACGGCGCTTAACGACGCCTTAGGAAGATGTTGTCTCGTCCTGCTGCACAGCAGCAGACGCTACCGCTCCCGACAATAACGCTGCCGAACCCGCCCCGCACGAGATAACCGTTTTCATCATTTGCTCAACCCGTAGCTCTGGACGCAACTCTACTAAGCCTGCCGCAACATGATAAATAAAACCACTCGTCGGATTCGGGCCCGTTGGCACAAATACCGTTAGCACGCCGGACTCATGCCGAGAAGTCACTAGCCCCAGCACGGACACACTCACGTCTCGACCATACAGCCACACTTGTGCCACTTCGCCACGCTTAAATGGTGAGTCATTGGACTTGCCCAGTAGCTGCACAGTGACTTCCCGCACCGAACGATAACCTGGCACACGCTGCATTAACGACGATTCAACGCGATCCCATGCCCATGCGCCGACGCGTGTTGCCACGACATTCCCCATGGCAAAACACAACAGCACAATCAGCGCTATGACGATCACATCCGCAACGAACTGAGGAAAACCAAATGTCTGTACAAATATTTTCGTGAACGGAGCAATAAAGCCCGACGCCGCCTCATAAAGCCATTTGAAAAATAACGTCACTATCGCCACTGGTAACAACACCAGAAGCCCACCCATCAAGGAGCGCCGACAAAACTGTAGCACTGGGTTCACACTAGTCCCTTTATCCTGAAGATCACTTTCCGTCATAATCAAAAACCTTCTGCCACCATCCAACGTTTAGAAATGCCGCACTTATACGTTACTTAGCGCTTTTTTTCATTACTCCTTCTAATACAAACTTTTTCTAGGGCGTCTCTGAATAATCGTACCAGATTCGGCTAATGCACCAGTGCTTTAGCCCCGATGGCACCTCCACGGAGACTTCGTCGTCAACCTGCTTTTTCAGCAACGCACGCGCCAGCGGCGAATCAACACTCACCCAGCCCTTCTGTCCATCTGATTCATCCGGCCCAACCAAACGATAAACTCGTCGGCTACCGTCCTCTTCTTCAAGTTCAACATAAGCGCCAAAGTACACCTTCGAGGTGTCCTCTGGGGCACGATCAACCACCACCATGTCGTCTAAACGGCGTGATAAGAATCGGACCCGCGCATCAATTTCACGCAGCATTTTTTTGCCATAAATATACTCAGCATTCTCAGAACGATCACCCTGAGCAGCGGCTTCCTGTACCGAGCGCGTGATCTCCGGGCGCTTGGTTTTCCACAAGAATTGCAGCTCTTCGTTCATATGCCGGTACCCCTGCGGCGTAATATACTTCGACGCAGGTGTGGCCGGAGGGCGCCATCTCGACATTAATACCTCCACTTCTTGCTCTGCATTACCAGCTCGCCGATTCTTTAGCAGGCCAAATTCATACGTCAAACAACCGAGCAGTTGAAACTATCACGGACTGGGCGCATCTTACTAAGAGACCGCTAATAGACGCGATAGAGCACGGTGCACTTGATCCGACACGGCTGTCATCTGCCGTTCATCTCGACCTGCTTTACTACAGCGCTATCAACTGCCCGCAAACAATCCGGCCAGAAGGCGGCATAACCGACAAGAGCCACGACAACACCAGAATCATACAAGGAATGCGCTGCCATGAACGACCTGGCCGCCGGCCAGCCGGCTATCGACCTCGACAACCCCGACTTCTATGTCAATCGGGAACTGAGCCTGCTGCAATTTAACTTACGCGTGCTAGAACAAGCCATGGATGAGCGCCATCCACTCATGGAGCGGCTCAATTTCTTACTGATCTTCTCCAGCAACATGGATGAGTTCTTCGAAATTCGCGTGGCCGGACTGCGCAATCAGCTTGAAAAGAATATTGGCCAACCCGGCCCTGACGGCCTGTTACCTGACGAAATCCTTGAGCGCATCGGCATCATCACGCACGAGGCCGTTAATCGGCAATACGATATTCTCAATAACATCATCCTTCCCGCTCTAGCCGACGAAGGCGTGCGCTTTCTTAAGCGTGAAGACTGGACCGCTGAGCAGGCCGAATGGGTTAAGCGTTATTTTCGCGATCAGGTATACCCGGTGCTCACGCCCATCGCTTTGGACCCCGCGCACCCTTTCCCCCGCTTGGTCAATAAAAGCCTAAATTTTATTGTGTCTCTAGACGGCAAAGATGCGTTCGGTCGATCAACCGGCCTGGCTATTGTGCCTGCACCGCGTTCCCTGCCTAGGCTGATACGCATGCCAAAGGAAATTAGCGACGGCGGCGATTGCTTCGTATTTCTTTCTTCGATGATTCACGCCCATGTTTCCGATCTCTTTCCTGGCATGAAGGCCTCCGGGTGTTATCAGTTCCGCGTCACTCGGAACGCCGACCTTGAAGTGGATGAATCCGCTGACGATCTCGCCAGCGCACTGAAGGGCGAGCTTCTTTCGCGTCGATACGGCGATGAAGTACGCCTTGAAGTTGCCGACAACTGTCCGCGCCATTTTACTGAATATTTATTGAATAAATTCGAACTCTCGAGCGACGACTTATATGAGGTCAACGGGCCGGTAAACCTTGCTCGCATGTTTACCGATGTACAGCGGCCGCGGCTACACTACCCTCCTTTTTTGCCTCGCGTTCCCGCATCGATCAAAAATCATGACAGCATCTTTGACGCTATGGAGCAGGGTGATATTTTGTTAAACCACCCGTTCGAATCCTTTTCACCGGTCGTTAACTTTCTTGCTGAAGCCGCGCGTGATCCCAAAGTATTGGCGATCAAGCAGACCATCTACCGAACCGGCACCGATTCAGAAATTCTTGACCATCTTGAAACAGCTGCACGAAATGGCAAAGAAGTCACCGCCGTGGTCGAATTACGCGCCCGCTTCGATGAAGAAAGTAATATCGAAGGCGCCCGCCGCTTGCAAGAAGCAGGGGCGATTGTTGTATACGGTATCGTTGGTTATAAAACCCATTCGAAGATGATTCTGGTTGTACGTCGCGGGGCCGACGGCATTAAACGTTATGCGCATCTTGGCACCGGAAACTACCACGTTAAAACATCCAAAATTTATACTGACATCGGCTTACTCACCGCCAATGAAGACCTCTGCCAAGACGTACACAAGATATTCCTAGAGCTCACAGGAATGGGAAAACCGGCGCGTCTAAAACAGCTAAAGCACTCGCCATTCACCTTGCATAAGTTTCTTCTCGACATGATCGAATTTGAAACCGAGCAAGCGCTCTCAGGTAACAAAGCGAGCATTATCGCGAAATTTAATTCACTGACCGACCCGGCCATTATCCGCGCTCTTTATCGGGCTGCTATGGTCGGCGTGGAGATTGATCTCATGGTGCGTGGCATGTGCGGGTTACGCCCAGGCATTCCCGGTCTAAGCGAAAACATTCGCGTACGTTCGATCATTGGCCGATTCCTTGAGCACACACGCATTTATTACTTTTGGCATCAAGGTGAAGAGCCCGTCTGGTGTTCCAGCGCAGACTGGATGGAGCGTAACTTAATCAACCGAGTTGAAACATGCTTCCCCATCACCGATAGCAAGCTAAAAGAACGCCTTATCAAAGAAGGGCTCGAAATTTATTTACAAGACAATGTTCAAGCTTGGCAGATGCAGTCGGATGGCAGCTATCAACGTGTCGAAAACGCTCTTGCGGACGCCGTTAGTGCGCAGCACTGGCTACTGGAGCAACTCGTTTAGAGTGTATCGGAACTGCACTGACGGGAAGACGCTAGCTGCTTAGAATAAGCGGCGCTACAGCGCCGCATAGATTACTGAATATCTAAAAGATAACCTGCACCCCTAAAATATTCCTGTTCTTGCTCAAAATCCGCCAATGTTAACGGGTGAGCCTCCATCCAATTTTCAGGAAAGGTTAACCGCAGTGCCGCGCCCTTTGCCGCCGCCATAATTTGCGGCAACGTTTTATCGGTACGCGCATGGTGTAAGCGTGCAGCAATACGCAACAGCATGCACAATCGCAGCTGTTGATCTCGCACCTCCGCCGGAATATCTTCAAATGCAGACAAGGGTATTTTTCGACGGTGGCCGCGAATCATCATCGCCACCATCAGTTGCTCTTGCTTTGAGAACCCAGGCAAATCGGAATTCAACGCTAAGTACGCGCCATGCTTGTGAAACTGACTGTGCGATACGCTTAAGCCAACCTCATGCAGTAGCGCCCCCCAACGCAACACATCGAGATATTCGTCTTCATCTATTAGCCAATCTGCGGCGACCTGATGATAGAAAAACTGCGCGGTATCACTGACGCGAATAGCTTGATCTGACTCCACATGATGACGCGTCATCAATGCCTCAATAGAACGCTCTCGCACATCTTCATGGCTAAATCGGCCAATTAAGTCGTAAAGCAGCCCCTCGCGTAAGGCGCCGCTCGCAACCGACATATGCTCTAGTTCAAATTGCTCAAAAATAGCCAAAAGAATCGCCACCCCCGCCGGAAAAATACCCGCACGATCGGCACGCAGCCCCTTTAACGTTAACCCTTCAATGGCAGCTTCTTTAATCAAACGTTTACGCAACTTTTGCAGCGCTTCAAGACTGATGCCCGACTCGCTCCAACCATTATCTTCGCAGACCTGCGCAATCGCCTTAACCGTACCGGATGCGCCTATCGCATCCTGCCAACCGATACGCCGGTAATTCGCTTCAATCGATAAGACTTCTTGGCGAGCACTCGTAACCGCCTTATCAAAGGATTTCTCGGTAATAATGCCATCAGAAAAGAAACGACTCGTGTAACTAACGCAGCCCATATGCAAGGATTCAGTCTCAACAGATTCGAATCGCTCGCCAATAATAATTTCCGTGCTGCCACCGCCAATATCGACCACCAAACGACGCTGATCGCTATCGGCCAAATGATGTGACACGCCAAGGTAAATCAGGCGCGCTTCTTCACGGCCCGCGACGATCTCAATGTCATGCCCTAAAACATCTTCCGCTTTACGCAAAAAAGCCCGCGCATTGCGCGCAACCCGTAATGTATTGGTGCCGACTACCCGCACCATGCCACGCGGAATGCCTGAAATTCTTTCGGCGAAACGACCGAGGCACTCTAGCGCCTTCGCTTGCGCCTCATCCGTAAGCTTGTTGCCAGCATCCAAACCCGCACCGAGTTGCACTTTTTCAGACAAACTTTCCTGAATCTGCAGCCCTTCTTGCTCGCGCCAAGCCACCACCATATGAAAACTGTTCGAGCCAAGATCGATCGCAGCGACTTGCTGACGCACAGGCTCTGCTGTTGAGGCCGGCACATTTTTAGGCATCGTACCTTTATGCTGTGGCGCTTCAGCCACGCCTGCTCTTGAAATCGATTCCTTTGACACCCGTACCTTCCTTATTTCTCTATATTCTCTGTCGCGGCTTAAACCTAGGGTAAATCCGCCCTTTAACTGGCGACTAAAATTCGCCTCATAGCGGCCAGCCACCGCGTTGTCGGCCGCAAACTATTCTACCGCCTAGCACATGACAAAACGGATTCAGCGCTCAAACATCCACCAACAAGGGCTCGCAGCCCTACCTAGAGACGCCGTCGTTAATATAACCGTGTATCGCCTATGACAGCCAATTTGCGCCTTGGGCCCCATTATAGGGAGCCCAATCGTTCACCCTGTGCACACGAGTCTGCACCACATACCTCTCCATTCACCACATCACCACCCTCAGTGCCCCAACAATAGGATGACGCCCGAACTTCGCCTAACGCCGAATTTCAGCCCATCTCAATGGCTAAAGGGCGCACGAAAGGCAAAATCTATTAGCACTATCATCACTGGCATCTTGAACCGAACCCACTGGGTTCTGCTATGATCACCTCCTCGCAAATACCCACCAGGAGATTCCAATGAGCGGCGACATCATCAATGTGACCGATGCCAACTTCGAAGAAGAGGTGCTGAAGGCCGAAGGTCCAGTACTAGTAGATTACTGGGCAGCATGGTGTGGTCCTTGCAAAATGATCGCGCCGATACTCGAAGAGATATCGAAGGAATACGAAGGCAAGCTGAAGATCGCGAAGCTCAACATCGACGAGAACCCTGACACTCCGCGCAAATACGGGGTTCGTGGCATTCCAACACTGACCGTATTCAAAAACGGTAATGTCGAAGCCACTAAGGTCGGCGCGCTGTCCAAATCGCAGCTCACCGCATTTCTCGACAGCACTCTGTAACGGATCCCTTTTGGGATCTGTGGCAAGCCTTACGACAGTAGGGCTTGCCAGCCCCCTCTGAGACTGCTAGATTCGGTTCTTCGCTAGCACTTCCTTTGATTCGGCCCCTCGCCAAGCCTGTATTGCAACCTCAATATTGCATCAAGCACCCTAAGAAGTGTCTCGACCAGCGATCCGATCAAACTAATTAATACAAACGCTTTACCATCAATGCTATTAGTACAAATACTTTGACTACTAACGCTTAACTACAAACGAAAGTGCCGCTCGGTGCTTCCTCTCAATACTTTCTGGATCAAAATCACACAAGCCAATGAATCTTTCTGAACTGAAGCAGAAGTCGATTGGGGACCTCCTCGGAATCGCACAAGAACTGGGCCTAGACAACCTAGCTCGCACCCGCAAGCAAGACGTCATCTTTTCCATCCTCAAGCGCGCCGCCAAGAATGGCTCCGATATTTACGGAAACGGCGTACTCGAAATTTTACAGGATGGTTTTGGTTTCTTACGTAGCGCCGAAGGCTCCTACCTTGCTGGCCCAGACGACATTTACGTCTCGCCAAGCCAAATTCGCCGATTTAATTTACGCACAGGCGATACCGTCGCCGGCAAAATCAGGCCGCCCAAAGAGGGCGAGCGGTATTTTGCCCTGCTAAAAGTCGACGCGATTAACTTCGACAAACCTGAAAACGCCAAAAACAAAATTCTGTTTGAAAACCTTACCCCTCTCTTTCCAACACGACGTTTCGTGATGGAAGCGGGTAACGGCTCCACCGAAGACATTACTTCCCGTGTCATCGATCTCGTCGCACCGATCGGCAAAGGCCAACGCGGCCTGATTGTTGCACCGCCGAAAGCCGGTAAGACCATGCTGCTGCAGACCGTTGCTCAATCGATAGCGCGGAACAACCCAGAAGCACACCTGATCGTATTGTTGATCGACGAGCGCCCAGAAGAAGTAACCGAAATGGTCCGCACGGTACGCGGCGAAGTTGTCGCGTCAACGTTCGATGAGCCGCCAGCGCGCCACGTACAAGTCGCCGAAATGGTTATCGAGAAAGCCAAGCGCTTGGTCGAACACAAACAAGACGTCGTTATCTTGCTTGATTCCATCACCCGCCTCGCGCGTGCCTACAACACGGTTCAGCCTAGCTCCGGCAAGGTACTGACCGGCGGCGTCGACGCACATGCTCTGGAAAAACCAAAGCGCTTCTTTGGGGCCGCACGTAACATCGAAGAAGGCGGCTCGCTGACCATTCTAGCCACTGCGCTGGTTGATACCGGCTCGAAGATGGACGAAGTGATCTACGAAGAATTCAAAGGCACTGGCAACATGGAATTGCACCTCGACCGCAAAGTGGCCGAGAAGCGTGTCTTCCCTGCAATCAACATCAAGAAATCGGGCACCCGTCGCGAAGAGCGGCTTGTGGGCGAAGATGAGCTGAAGAGCATGTGGATTCTACGCAAAGTACTTCATCCGATGGATGAAATCGCCGCCATCGAATTCCTGATTGATCGCATGAAACAAGCGAAAACCAATCTCGAATTCTTTGAAGGCATGAAGCGGAAATAAGAAACGGAAGTAATTTGAAATAAACGCGCAAATAGCACGGCAATAACGCAACATGCGCGCCAATCATTCTTCCCCCTAACAACGCCCGGTTATCCGGGCGTTGTTTTATCTCCCTCTTTCACAAAGGAGCATCCGAGATGAGCAGTACAATCCAAACCGAGACTCAAACTGAAATCGAAGCCGCGACTTTTCGACGTCTTATTGCCCACCTAGACAGCCGCAAAGACGCCCAGAACATCGACCTAATGAATCTCGCTGGTTTCTGCAGAAACTGCCTCGCCAAGTGGTACAGCGCCGCAGCAAATGAAAAAGGTGTGGACATAGACTACGAGCAAGCCAGAGAGAAGATTTACGGCATGCCCTACGCAGACTGGAAAGAAAAACATCAGACCCCTGCAAACGCAGAGCAAAAAGCGGCATTCGAGCAAGATAACAAAAAATAATCTGATCTAGACAATATGGAGTCACAGCAACAGAGATTGACAATCTGTCGCTGTGACTCCAATTAGAAATGGGCCCTACTAACAAGCCAAGACAAAGATTAAAGCTCTTCTTCTACCGATTCAGAGAAAGGATTGCCCAGCTCACGAATATAAACTTCGCCCAACGTCTCTGAGCCAATGCGATTAAGATGATCGTCATCGCGATAAATAGGCACACCATCCAGCTCCGTCCGGCAAACATCTTCAGCACAAATAATGGCATTCGGATCGATAACCATTACCTCTGGATGCATCGCTTCCAGCTCATCAATCAGCTCATTGGCATAAGCATGAGCCTCATCCATTTCTTCGCGCGGAAATTCGTACGGCTCGTCATAGAACGGTAGTAACTTTCTACGCGAACAATTAAATAATTCATCCGGCGCGGTCGGATTATCTCGAATCAGCACTGGCACACTGCCGGCTTCAACGATGCGTCGGACCGAATCATGAAAAGCGCGAGTCATTACTTTCCGTGTCACCGCGGGAGACAAATCTGGATTTTTCGGACCAGACAGGAAATAGCGGTCAGGCTTTAGGTCTGCGATCGACCAATACCCGGCCAGCACAACATACTCATAACGGTGGATCTGTGAATACAACGCGTGACTGCGATCAACGCACTTATAGTCCGTATCTGGCCGGCCATTCTTAATATAGGTAGGGATGATTTCCCACAATGCTGGGCAACCGGCGCGCATGTCCACATGCAAGGTCAGCCCTGCATCAGAACTGAGCACGCTCATAAAGTCGCCGAAGTGCTCAGCATGGGAGTCGCCAGCCAGCAAAATATCAGCGCAAGGAAGTGATGCGCCCGCCGGGCAGTCAACACGATGCTTGCCTGGCTCGCTATCCATCGCTTCAACGGCACGCACAGCGTCATCGCCAAAGCGGCCGATAAAACCGTCGCCAACCCGTACAACCGCCAACGCCACCAGCAAAGCAACCGCAGGGGCAACGTAGACATATCTAAATAATTGCTTACCGCTGAGATGCCACTTAAACCGAAACGGCTGCTCAATGAATTTCCATGTTAGCCAAGACAGTAGTACGGCCAAGGCAATACCGACTGCGCCTTTCACCACATCAAGGCTACCGGTGGCGTACTGGGTAAACGAAAAGATTGGCCAGTGCCAAAGATACAAAGAATAACTAATCAACCCCAAACCAATCATCGGCTTCAGAGTAAGAAAGCGTCCCGTTAACGGCGCATGCTGGCCTGCGTAGACGAGCATAACGGTACCCAGGCAGGGAATTAGCGCGCGCCAAGAAGGAAATAAGGTATCTGAGGAATACACTAGCGCCGGCACAATAATCATGGCCAAACCAGTCAGCGAAACCAGCTCCTGCTGCCAACTTTTTAAACGCGGCAAGGACGCGCCATAGAACGCCAGTAAGCCGCCAGCCAACAACTCATGGAAACGTGTCGGCAAAAGGTAATAAGCGCGCTCGGCATTCACCGGCGTATACCAAACAGAGAACCAAACCGACAACGCAAACAGGCCCAGTAACGCCACAGCCTTCATTCGGGCACTGTTAATGCGGCTCAGAGCAATCAACATAACCGGCCAAACCAGATAGTACTGCTCTTCAACCGCCAGCGACCAAGTGTGCAGCAACGGAATTTCTTCAACCGCAGCGGCAAAATAGCCGCCCGTAGTATTGGCAAGATAAAAGTTAGATAGCGATAGAAAGGCCAGTGCGGCGACCTTGCAGTGGTAAATAAAATCTTGTGGCAACAATATGAAATAAGCGGCGATCAAACTGACCAGCGCAACAGCCAGATAGGCTGGCGCTAAACGCCGTAATCGACGCTGGTAGAAGTCTTTAAAGCTGAAACGCTTTTCGGCAAGGTTCTTAACAATCTGCCCGGTAATCAAATAACCAGACAGCACGAAAAACACATCCACACCAATAAAGCCGCCAGGTATCCAGGTAATGCCCGCGTGGTGCAGCACCACGAGGCCAACGGCAATAGCCCTAAGGCCATCTAAATGGGGGAGGTAACCGGCTTTCACAGTGTGCGACTCGCTCTAAACTCAAAGCGGCGCAGAATACCACACAGCCCCGAGTGGGGAAATAATGACCGTGTTGCCCGTAACAGCAAACATGTTTACTGGCGCACACAGGTAGTGGGCGCACACTTTTATTGTCCGTTCGCAGTAAAACCATGCAGAAAAATGGAATACGCCGCGCTGCCGATGATTAACCACTTAAGCACATAGTAGGCCATGCGGTTTTTCTTTTTCAGCAACTTGGCACGAGCACGCACGATATAGACGTAACTAAACACCCGGTTCAGCACGCCAACTTTCTCGCCCTCTTCGTTTTGCGTTGCCGCCGACGCGACCGCAACGCGTTTAAAAACACGATTAATGAACTGTGCGAATCTCCAGCGTAGCGGGCGCTCCACGTCACAGAACAGAATAATTCGATCGGTATCGGTTTTGTTGTACGCCGCATGAATAAAGGTCTCATCAAACATGACCCCCTCACCGTCGCGCCATGAATAATCTTCACCATCAACGGTTATGTAGCAATCGTCCGAGTTTGGCGTCACCAGGCCGAGGTGAAAACGTAACGATCCCGCAAACGGATCACGGTGCGCGCCGAGCTTACTGCCTGCGGGCAACATGGCAAACATCACGGCATTCAAGCGCGGAATGCTATCCACCATCTCAACCGTCTTAGGACAAAGTGCGAGCGCGGAGGGCAAGGTGTCGCCATACCACTTCAAGTAAAAACGCGTCCAGCCGGTCTTAAAAAAGGAATGAAAGGCCAAATCGTTGTGCTGGCTCGCGGCTTTTATATAACCTTCATCAAACAAGCCAAGCGCTTCTTGGCGAATTGTTTCCCAATTCTCTTGCAGCGGCTTCAAATCAGGAAAATTATCCAAACCGATATACGGCTTATTCGGTACCGCCGACGTGGCATACACGAAGCAGTTGTACGGCGCCATGATGGTGGAGTGGTCCAGCAATTGGCGCCAAAACTTATGGCGCACCTTTCCACGAAAGTGCACATAAGCACCCGTCACAATAAAGAGATAAAGAATGATAAATTTAGGGGCAAATAAGGCTGCAACCATTGCGCAAACTCCGTCTTCCATATGTCGCGCGCAATAATAGTCCAGATTGCCCCTCGATAGAATGCCGGAACCTCCCACCGTTTACAGAGAAACGGCCCTGAAGCACTCACTCGCAAGACGCGCTACCCGCGGCGGCATTCGCCGGCCGCACCTGCATTTTAAACCGCCCATCTGCTCCTTCATCAGAAAGCAGGCCAGCCTCTGCGTTTTACAATTGACTTTACCCGCCCGCTACTCCTATGTTTCCTAAGCAGCAACATACCCTTGCGTGCATACAGAAATAAATGAGTGATAACACAGGCGGCCGATGACGGACCATATTCAGGTAGACATGCGTCATGTAAACGAAGGTTTGCTGTCACGCCTCATGAACCGTCCCGTGAGCCAGTTGGTCTTTCCTGAACATTTGGAAGCGCCCTTTAAACACCTCGCGCGCGAACAGGCATCAGATATTCTGTCCAAATCCATTTATGGACTGATCACCATCTATCTCGCCGTTATTATTCCTATTGCTATCATCAGTGAAGATGCAGGCCTTAGCGTGTGGCGCAACACCGTGATGTGGCCTATCGCCGCCGTATTGTTCGGCATCTGGGTCTGTACTCGTATGCCGAATATGCGCCAAAAGGTGGAGTACGTTTTGGGTGCCAGCGTGTTTATTACGTTGACTGGAACCATCTACTGCTCGATTCAGCTAGGTGCCTCCCCTTTCGGCCAACTGGCGTCTTTCGAAGTGATCTATATTCTGATTATCGCTTTTTCTATATTACGCTTGCCGGCTTACACCGCTCTAGCCTGCTCTTGTTCGGCGTTTTTGATTGCGCTGGGGTACGCGGCCGGGCAGCAGTTGCCACTGGACTGGCTGCACATGCTGCTCTTTTTTATTGTTCCCACGGCAGTTTGCTTTGTTACCGGCTACACCTTTGAAGTCTGGGGTCGGCAAAACTTTCTCAAGAACCTGCTACTAAACCTTGAATCACGCAGACTGGAAGAGTTGCACTTACAATCAGAAAAGGAAGGCCGCAAGCAGCATTGCTACAACGAATACCTTGAGCTGATTGCCGGCAACCTGTCGCCCCATGAACTGTTTACTCACACGCTCAGCTTTATGGTGAACGTGACTGACTCGCAGATCGCCGCCGCATACCGAGCTACTGAACAGGGCACACTAACGCTAATGGCCACATGGGGTGGTGACCCCAGCAAGGTGCGACAGGCTGCAGAGATTATCCCTGATGAGAATCTGCTGGGCGCCGCCATGAAACAAAATCGCACCCTAAAAATAAATAGTCTGCCTGAGGGCTACCTCAACATCCGCACCGGCACGGCATCATTAACGCCAGCGGAAGTCATGATTCTACCTGTCTATCATGGGCAACAAGCCATTGCAGCTATTGAGCTGGCGAAGCTACAACCTTACACCGAAGAGCAACAACAACAGGTTGAAATGATTCTCAACAGCCTGGCCTACGCCACTATCGCAGCAGACGCACGAGCCGAGTTGACGGCCGTTAAAGCACCGGTAGTACTCGCGGCCTCCTCTTAAGCCCCTTCACAATTCGTGCCTCGATGCCGGTGACAACAAGGCCATATGCTTTCTCTAACGGAATGATGAAGAGAAGAGCCTTCCCAACGGGTCTGGCGAAGCAACGAAGACGATCAAGGGATAAGCAGCAAGCACGCGTAACGTCATGATCATTTTCGCGACCACTTCCGATAAAACCGCATCGCTCCCACCAAAGGGGCTCGTCACACTAAAACCTGCCAGACAGAAAATCAGTGGAGAGAAATGCCTCTCAGGCGACCAGCCATCACGCCATGCAAAGCCGCCAGCAATTGCTATACTCATCCGCACTATCGTTCTGACACACTGACGCCTTATGAAATATAACGACCTACGCGATTTTATTAGCCAGCTTGAAAAACGGGGGGAGTTGTTGCGCATCAGCGCTGAAGTCGACCCTAATCTGGAAATGACCGAGATTTGTGATCGCACCTTGCGCGCCGGAGGCCCGGCGCTGCTGTTTGAAAATCCAAAAGGATTTTCAACGCCTGTGCTTGGCAATCTATTCGGTACAGAAAAGCGTGTGGCGCTAGGCATGGGGCGCGAATCGGTTAGCGAGTTACGTGAACTCGGTGAAGTACTGGCCTTCTTAAAAGAGCCTGAGCCACCAAAAGGCATTAAAGATGCCTTCGAGAAGTTGCCAATGGTACGGCAAGTGCTGTCGATGAACCCAAAGGTCGTCTCCAATGCCGCTTGCCAACAGGTGGTGATTGAACGGGACCAGGTCAATCTGAATAACCTGCCTATTCAAACCTGCTGGCCCGGCGATGCCGCTCCTCTCGTAACATGGCCGCTTGTCGTCACAAAAGGCCCGCATAAAGAGCGGCAAAACTTGGGTATATATCGACAGCAATTAATTGGTCGAAATCGCCTCATTATGCGTTGGCTTAGTCACCGCGGCGGTGCGCTGGATTTTCTTGAGTGGCAGAAGGCGCATCCTGGCGAACCGTTTCCGGTGGCCGTAGCACTGGGCGCCGACCCAGCAACCATTCTTGGCGCGGTGACGCCTGTTCCAGACACCCTGAGCGAATACGCCTTTGCTGGCTTACTACGCGGCAGTCGTACGGAAGTAGTCAAATGCCAAACCCATGATCTGCAGGTTCCTGCCAGCGCGGAGTTTGTCCTCGAGGGCTATATTTACCCCAATGACGTGGCCGACGAAGGACCATTTGGCGATCACACCGGTTATTACAATGAAGTCGAGAGTTTCCCCGTCTTCACCGTTGAACGTATCACCCATCGCCGTGACCCGATTTACCACAGTACTTACACCGGTAGGCCTCCCGACGAACCCGCGGTACTTGGCGCGGCCATGAACGAATTATTCGTGCCGATTTTGCGCAAACAATATCCCGAGATTGTTGATTTTTATCTGCCGCCAGAGGGCTGTTCGTATCGTATCGCCGTCGTCACCATGAAGAAGCAATACCCCGGCCATGCCAAGCGGGTGATGATGGGCGTCTGGTCATTTTTGCGACAATTTATGTACACCAAGTTTGTTATCGTCTGCGATGACGACATCAATGCTCGCGACTGGAAAGATGTGATCTGGGCGATGACCACACGCATGGATCCCGCGCGCGACACCACGATGATCGAAAACACCCCCATTGATTACCTCGACTTTGCCTCACCCGTCGCCGGACTTGGGTCAAAAATGGGGCTCGATGCGACCAATAAATGGCCCGGAGAAACCGCGCGCGAATGGGGAGAACCGATTGAAATGGATGCTTCCGTTAAAGAGCGCATCGATGCGGTATGGGACTCATTGGGCATCGATCAACATCCAGAGAAAAAATAACGACACGACGGGCCGGTTAATCTCGTACAACGTCTACTTAACAACAAATTGCGTAGCTAAAATTGCGTACCGAAGCAGTATGCAAAAAAAAGGAACTGACGATGAAATGGAACAACGAAAACGTCCCTGATCAAACCGGCCGCGTTGCCGTCATTACTGGCGCCAATAGCGGCATCGGACTAGAAGCCGCTCGCCAGCTCGCCGGCAAAGGCGCCCACGTCGTTCTAGCCTGTCGCAACGAAGCCAAGGCCAACGCGGCCATGGACGACATTCGCACGACCTTTCCTGACGCGCAGCTTAGCTTTCACCCGCTCAACTTAGCCAGCCAGAAGCATGTTCGTATGAGCGCCACAGCGCTTAAAAAGCTTCACCCACGCATTGACCTGCTCATCAACAACGCTGGCGTAATGTGGCTAGAAGAAGGCCTAACCGAGGATGGCTATGATCGTCAGTTCGGCACCAATCATCTCGGCCACTTTACGTTCACCCTGCTGCTGCGCGACTGCTTTGCCAATGTCGACGGCGCTCGTGTCGTCACCGTCAGCAGCCTTGCCCATCGCGGCGGCAAAATTCACTTTGAGAACCCCACCCTCGCCTCGGAGTACGGCCGCCATAAGGCCTACTGCCAATCGAAGCTTGCCAACCTGATGTTCGCCATTGAGCTAAACCGTCAGCTACAAACGGAAGGCAACAAAGCAATCTCGGTGGCCTGCCACCCCGGCGGATCAAACACCAACCTCGCCGGGCCCGGTATCTCCAGCAAGCTACCGTTCGGACTTGGCTCAGCGTTCGACGCCCTTTGGGGGCTGTTCACTCAAAGCGCAGCAAAAGGCGCCCTGCCTACCCTGTTTGCCGCAACCGCCGAGAATGTCGCTGGCGGCGACTACTACGGCCCAGACGGCCCATTTGAAGCCATCGGCTACCCCAAAAAGGCGCGCGCTCGTCACTACGCCCGCGACGCCGCGCTGGGCAAAAAACTCTGGGAGTTATCTGAACGGCTCACCGGCGCGAGCTGGTCGCCGCGCTAGCAAGGAGCACCCGCTTTTGGGCATGGTTCCATTTTTATTATTTATGTACTATCGTGCCAATATCGATGAGACTCAATGATACCGGCTCATAAATAGCAGCGCACGAATGAAAAGCATGCCCAAATGGAAGCACCTCGTATGGACGCACCCCGAATAAACCGACGCGCATTACTCAAACTCGCCAGCCTCACTGCCGGCACCACCCTGCTGCCAATGAAATTGTTGGCCGCCGCACAAACTTATCGCTGGCAGAACTGGGCCGGCAATCAAACCGCCCAACCCAGCGCCATGCATTACCCACAAAACGTCGAGCAAATTCGCGCGCTATTAGCCAGCAGCAACGGACCGATACGTTGCTTTGGTGGCAGCCACTCCTTCAGCCCCTTAGTACCAACAGACGGCACGCTGATTTCACTGGAAGCCATGAACGGCCTGCTCCAACACGATTCCGATAAAAGCACCGCGACTTTTGCTGCCGGCACGCGCCTCGGCAATGCCAGTGCCGCCGCTTGGGATGCAGGGCTTAGTTTCAGCAATGAACCAGACATTAACCTGCAGTCTTTAGCTGGCGCTATCTCAACCTCCACGCACGGCACGGGGCTGACCTTGCCGTCGCAGTCTGCACAGATAAAATCACTACGCCTCATTAGTGCTGACGGGCAACTCCATGATCTCTCTAGCCGCGATGGCGATCTTTTTCGCGCCGCTATCTGTTCACTCGGCTGTCTAGGCGTAATCAGCGATATCACTTTCCAGCAACAACCGCGCTATTACCTCCGAGAAGTAACGCGGGTCATGGACTTAGACAAAGCCCTTGCCGTGGTTGAGCAAGAAAAAGATAGCGTCCGCGGTATCGAGCTATTCGCCTTTCCACATGGCAACACCGCCATCATAAAAACCTTTGAGGAAACCTCATCAACGGAAGAAATCTTACCGCCAGACGACAGCAATGATTTGCTCGAAATGGTCTGCGAAGTAAGCATGCGCGCCAGTTGGCTCACGCCAACCATTCAGCGATTACTGGGTAAATTTATTGAAGACGGCTTCAAGCAGGGGCCTGCGTGGAAAGTGTACGGAAATGTACGCACTGTGCGATTTAATGAAATGGAATATTGCGTTCCGGCCGAAGATGGCATCGCCACATTGAAACAAGTTTGCGCGACCATTCGCGACAATAATATTAACGTCATGTTCCCAATCGAGTTCCGTTACGTACGCGCCGACAACAGCATGATCGGTATGTTTGGCCAACGAGATGGCGCCACAATTTCTGTTCACCAGTACGTTAAGCAAGACGCGACACCGCTATTTAACGCGGTTGAGCCGCTGCTTCAAAAAGCAGGCGGGCGGCCTCACTGGGGGAAAATTCACACTATGAGCGCAGACCAATTAAAACAGGCCTACCCTGAGCTCAAAAGATTTAACGAAATTCGCGCAATGCTAGACCCACAGGGGCGATTCTTGAACGCCCACATGCGCACGATACTCGGCGAGCCCTCTCTCGATAAGGTAGGGCAGGAGAAATAAAATGAAACGACGCCATTTTCTCGTCGCCAGTGCCGGCGCCGTTGCGGCAGCCGCATGGCTTCGCCCAGGCGATCAAGGCAAGCCGCACGCCCCTTACTTCAACCATCTAAGCCAACTGCTGCGAACACACCACATTTCACGCCCAGCCTTACTCATAGATCAGCAACGCTTAATCCGCAATTGTGAAAAGCTACGGCAACGAATTCCCGCCAATAAACACTACCGCATCGTGGCCAAATCCCTACCCTCTCTCGACCTTATTCGCACCGTGATGAAACACACTGGCAGCAACAAAGTCATGGCGTTTCATCAACCTTTTATAAACGCTATGGTAGCGGCGATGCCCGATTGCGATATTTTGCTGGGCAAACCAATGCCCGTCGACGCAGCAGAAAACTTCTATCGCCAACTACCGCCGGACAGTCCATTTAAGCCTACGGAAAAACTTCAATGGCTGGTCGATGACCTGCCGCGCCTAGAACAATACTTGGCCCTCGCACAACGTCTTAACGAACGCTTACAAATAAATTTGGAGCTCGATGTTGGCCTACATCGCGGAGGATTAGCTGCTCCTGAGTTACTCGATCCCTGCTTGATGCTAATCGGCCAGCATTCCCAACATCTGTCGTTTTCTGGTTTTATGGGGTACGACGCACATGTGGGCAAACTTCCCGAACTGATCGAAACGCCTGCCGCTAGCTTGGAAAAATCGCAAATGATTTATGCCAACTTTATTGAGCGATTACAGAGCCATTTTCCCGCGCTCTATCATTCAGGCCTTACCTTCAATGGTGCGGGCAGCCCAACCATATTTCTGCATGACCAGCACTCGCCCATGAATGAGCTATCTGCCGGCTCGTGCTTATTAAAACCGACTGACTTTGATCTCGCCGCGCTGGCAGATTTTGAGCCTGCCGCCTTTATTGCCAGTCCAGTAATCAAGTCATTCGACGGCCTTGATATCCCCGGCCCGCTGCCGCTAGGTGATGTCTGGAGCAGCTGGGATGTCAACAGACGCCACACTGTTTTCATCTACGGTGGTAACTGGCTCGCAAAACCAGAATCCCCTATAGGGCTTCAAGGGAACTCCTTGTACGGCACCAGCTCAAACCAAATGATGCTAAATGGTTCTCCCTCTCAGCAGCTCAGCACTGATGACTATGTGTTTCTGCGCCCAACACAGAGTGAGTCTGTTCTATTGCAGTTCGGCGACCTGATCGCCATCAATGCCAATAATTCTCTCAGCTGGTGGGCGCCGCTGGAGCAAGGACATGGACACTGATCGCTGGCCATTATTTCATTTCTTCCCCACGCTGAGAGAAACACTCGGCCCAGTCAACTTATGTCACCTGCCCAGCCCCGTACTCTCTGTCGACACCTTCTCTGACAATGCCTGGATAAAACGCGACGACCAAAATGCCGACGAATGCGGCGGCAATCGCATGCGTCAACTGGAGTTTATGCTCGCCGATATCAGGCGCCTAAACGCTCGTCACGTTGTTCTGCTTTGCGCCAGTGAAAGTCACGCAGCCGTGACTACTGCGGCTATTTGCCAACGAGAAAAACTGCGTTGCGACGTCATCACTTTTGATGTCAACGCACAGCAGTGCACCACTGAAGCACAACACACGCGCTCACAGCTAGAACATTACGGGGCAAAAGTGAGCGCGCAAAAATCGCTTTATCTCGCGCTCGCGCAATGGCTACTGCACCCGTTACGACTATGTAAAGGCAGCTACTTCTTGCACGCTGGCAGCGTTCAACCGGCTGCTGTTTACGCCCACATAAACGCTGCTATCGAACTGGCGATGCAGGTAGATCGCGGCGAATGCCCGATGCCCAAACATCTGGTTGTCGCTGCCGGTTCCGGTGCAACGGTTGCCGGCCTATCACTCGGAGCATCGTTAGCCCTGCCAGGCTGCACGGTTCACGCTGTGCAAGTTGCGCCTGCAACGCTGGGGCCTCTCGACTTATGCAACGCCATGGCAGTACATCGACTTCGACAAAGAATGTGGAATGAGCTGATTGAGCACGCGCCGGCGCTACAGCCAGAGCCAGATGACAATCTCGTCTGGCATAGCAATTATTTTGGCGACGGCTGTGGTGGTGGGTATGGCGTTGCCACCCTGAAGTCACGCCTAGCAAAAGAACGGGCAGGACGAATTGGGCTAGCGCTCAACGCCACCTGTACGGGAAAAGCCTTCGCGGCATTTTGTGATTTGTTAACGCAGAGCGACGAGCCAACATTGTTTTGGAGTACCGCCCATCACGGTCATGACGAACAGCACCAAGCGGAGGGTGTCGGCATTGCACCAACCCCCTCC
>JAGPVL010000016.1 GCA_018067045.1 Gammaproteobacteria bacterium | reverse complement strand
AGGACATATATGACCACCCTGCGTACCGCAAGTAAATTTCACATTGCCTTTTCTCCGTTTAAGTAAACATGCCAGCACAGTCAGAATTCACGGCCATCGACATATATCCGGTATCGAGTACCTTGATGAGATTCATGATGTCCTGCCCGCCTCGGCACCCACCTGGCCTCTAAGGCCGTAGTCCTCGATCAGGCTCTGGGCAGGACAAACCGTTTAAATCATCAGTGCTTTTCCGTTTACTTTTTTGCTCGTTGACGTGATCGATTTAACCGCAGGAAAGCGCGACATCGAACGGCTTACGTGTCGTCAGTACCGCCCAAATAATCCGTGCCAGTTTGTTGGCTAGTGACACCACCACTTTGCAGGGGTGCTTCGTGACCATTAATTTGTTCAGCCACTGACTTAGCGGATCATTTTTCTTGCTGCTCCAGTTCAGCACCGTCCGCGCACCGTGGATCAACGTTTTTCGCAACGCCACGTTGCCACGTTTGCTGATCGCACCCATTCGGTTAGTTTCGCCACTGGCGTGCTGTTTCGGCGTAAGCCCCATCCATGCCGCTAGCTGCCGCCCATTCTTGAATTGACTGGCATCGCCTACCGATGCAATCACCAGCGCCGCACCGACCGGGCCAATGCCCGGTATGCTTTTCAGTAACGGGTAGTCTGGATGCTGCGCAAGCAAGCCCTCCATTTCTTTGTTGGCCAGATCAATTTCATCGTCAATAAACTGCCACTGCCTGAAGAGCCGTTGAAGTACTCGGCGCGTGACCGGCGTCAGTTCGTTACTGGCATCTTCGAGCGCACCAGGAAGCGCCTTGCGCAAAGCATGAGCCTGCTTGCCCGCCACAATGCCGTACTCGCTTAACAGGCCTCGCAACTGATTAACCAGCCCTGTGCGATTGCGAACGAGCCGCTCCCGCGCACGAAATACCGTTTGAATGTCTTGCTGGTCAATGGATTTGATGCCGACAAACCGCATGTTTGGCCGCAACGACGCTTCCGCAATCGCCAGCGCATCATTAGCGTCATTCTTATTGCCAATAACAAACGGCTTCACCTTAAACGGCGCAATCAGTTTGACCTCGTGCCCTAAGGCTTGGATGCGACGACCCCACGGGTTGGAGGAATAGCACGCTTCCATTACGACACACGTGGGCTCAAATTGGCGTAGTTCGTGAAGTAGATCGGGCCGTTTTACCTTCTTATTGAGCACGACCTTTTGCTGCTTATCGAGCACGCAAATCTGGAAAACGTTTTTTGCCAAATCAATGCTAATTACGTTATGTTCCATGATGATCACCCTGCTATTGAATGGTTAAGAACTTCAATATTGGCACACCCGATGCCGGAGCAGGGTGGTCATCTCAGCAGCCATAACCTAGCCCATCACTGACGCCACTCTCAGCAATTTTCCAATTCCCGCATCCCCCACATCGATTACCGTGTCATGCAATCAGGAGAAGATTGATGACACGAGCGCGCCGACAACAAATTTCGATTGAATCTACGCCGTACTACCACTGCATTAATCGCTGCGTACGGCGTGCGTTTCTGTGTGGCACAGATCGATACTCCGGCGAGAATTTTGATCATCGACGGGCGTGGATGCCACCCAAAAGGACAACAAAGTCAAAAACCTGCTACAGGCCTTGAAACAAGAGGGGCTGATTGAGCCTGAAGGCAATTCCTGGCGAAAGTCTAACAAGCCTTATCTTAGACATTTCTAGATATCCATAGACATTAGGCTGGGTAAGTGCACGTGGCCATCAGTGCATGGCTGGTAACGCTTTCACCCTTTAGGCGAGAGGGCCAGCAGGACTACAGCCTCCCGTGCATTCAAAGATCAGTGGCTCCAGTAGATCTGCAACTTGCTGGTGGGCTACCTTCCGCTCGTCAAAATAATCATAGCGGTCGTATATCCCTTCAACGCCCTTCAACTTGTGATTCAAGCACCGCTCCGCCACATGGCTCGGCACACCTTCTGCGGCTGCGAGGCTGCGGAAGGTGCGCCGTAGGTCATGGATGGTAAAATGTTGCAGGTCTCCCATTTTGTTCGGGGGCTGCACCTTTCGGCCTGGCTCACGACCAAACAGCTTGGAAATGGCGCGATTCAGGGTGTCCGGACCCATGTGTGGCCGCTTGCTGGCCCGGCGAGCCGGGAACACACAGGGAGAGCCACAGGCGTGCCCCCGCAGGATTCTCAGCCACTTAATGGCCTGGGCTGGCAGGGGAATGGAGATGGCGGCGCCGGTTTTGCTCCGCTCCTGCGGCAAGTCCCAGAAACCGCTGTCCAAGTCAATTTCATCCCAACGAGCTTCGCATAGCTCGCTTTTTCTAACGCCCAGCACTAGGAACAGGCAGCAGGCCATGTAGTTGTCCCGGCCAAAGCTGCTGATGTTATCCCGGAAGACCTGAAAGGCGTGCTGGACTTCTTCTTGGGTCAGGGTGCGATCACGGCTTGTCTCGATACCGCCAGCATCACTGACGGTGAAGGGGGCTGCCGGGTTGCTCTGGCACAGGCCCAGTTTGATGCCGTGCCGGAACAGCTGCTTCATGTAAAGCAGGGCATCATTGGCAATGCTGGGACGATCGCTGCTTTGGACCTTCTGCAGGACGGCGCGAATTTCTAGGGGCGTGACTTCATGTACCCGATAGGCACCGATGCCTGGGTGGATTTCTTTCCGGTAGATGCGCAAGGGGATATTAGGGTGCTTGAGACGCCGGGACAGGTCGGTATCGTACCAGTCCTGAAAGAGCTGCTCTACAGTCTCCAGCTCAGGAAATTCCAGCCTGGTCCTTTCCTGGATTGGGTCGGTGCCGGTGCGAATGTCCTGCTTGGTCATGACAGCAGTTTCCCTAGCAGATGCCAGTGACATCTGCGGGTATTGGCCGAGGGTGGCTTCACGGCGTTTGCCGTCGATGCTGTAGCGGAGCATCCAGTAGGGTGAACCTACTTGACGCACGCAAAAATAGAGGCCACCACCATCGGCGTGCTTCTTGGGTTCTTGTTTGACCAGTGACTTGATCTGGGTGGCGGTTAACTTGCTCATGTTTGACCCTGCGTGGGTTTAGCCTACAAAAAAAGCTGCCCACCATTTTTTGTTTATTGATCTTACTGAAAAGTGCTTCTATATCAGATAGATATGATTCTGGCGCAAGGCAGTGCCCACCATTGAGGGTCAATATAGGGGGTTCGGATCAGAAAGTCACTTTTCTGCCCACCACTTTGCCCACCACTTTAGACCGGAAGCCGGTGGAAGCGACCGGACGCTGACGGACAAGGAGACGACAAATAATGATTAAAAACAGAAAGTTATGGACAGGCGTGGATCTTGGTGGATGCTATTCGATATTCTGGATTTGTTCGCGCATTTGTTCGATCAAGACTTTTAAGTCAACCGATGCCTGCGTCGTTTCCGTATCCACTGATTTTGAGCCGAGCGTGTTCGCTTCGCGATTAAGCTCTTGCATCAGAAAGTCGAGACGACGACCGCAATTGCCGCCCTGCTCAAGCGTGCGACCCACTTCCGCCACATGAGTCTGCAAACGATCCATCTCTTCGGCAACATCCATCTTCTGCGCGAAGATCACCACCTCTTGTTCGAGACGCTGTGGATCAGGGCTTTCTATAACATCCGCTACGCGCTTGGTTAAACGCTCACGTAGCGCGGCAAGGATGGCCGGCAAAGCAACGCGCGCGCGCTCAACCTGCACCAGCACCTGCTGTAAACGCTCGGTAATCATATCGCGCAGCGCCTCACCTTCGCGCGCACGGCTTTCCACTAAAGCCTGAAGCCCTTCATCTAACAGCGCCAGCGCGTCCTTTTGCAACGCGCTGAGATCGACTTCGTTACCGCCCAGCACGCCAGGGAAACGCATAATTTCGGCAACATTGATCGGCGCCGGATGGTTCATCAACGCCTCAATGCGATGCGCGGCCTCTGCGAGTTCTTTTACCAGCAGCTCATTCAGTGCCAAGCTGGTCGTCTCGCCGGATGTCAGCTGATAACGTAATGAGCATTCAATTTTGCCACGGCCAAGGTATTTGCGGCAGCGCTCACGGGCGGCAATTTCAAGGTCGCGGAACGCTTCCGGCAGGCGGGTGCCAACCTCCAAGTAGCGATGGTTTACCGATTTAAGCTCCCAAATCAGGGTGGCCTGCGCCAACTGGCGCTCAACCCGCGCAAACGCGGTCATGCTACAAATTTGGGAAGTCGACATTCGATCCGCCGCAATAATGACTGATCGCGCATTCTAACAGTTAAATTAGATCAGCAGCCAAATCCAAAGGCGCCGCCATTCTGTCCCCCATCCGCAGAGAATCCGGACAAGCAATACCTACACAAAGATCTCTGCGTGAAATGCGCAGAACTGCTGCCGTTAGTCTACAATAGCTGCCCGCCAATCTAATCCAGGAGCCGTAATGCGCCCTTCAGGCCGTCAACCCGATCAGTTACGCGAAATTCGTTTCACCCGCCAGTACACCATGCACGCCGAGGGCAGTGTGTTGGTTGAATTCGGCAATACCAAGGTACTGTGCACCGCCTCCGTTGAAGAGAACGTTCCGCGTTTTCTCAAAGGCAAAGGCCAAGGCTGGATTACCGCCGAATACGGCATGCTGCCACGCAGCACGAATACCCGTAACGGCCGCGAAGCAAGCCGTGGTAAGCAGGGCGGACGCACGCTGGAAATTCAGCGTCTAATCGGTCGCTCACTGCGCGCCGCCGTCGACCTGAAGAAGCTTGGCGAAAACACCATCACCATCGACTGCGACGTGATTCAAGCCGATGGCGGCACCCGTACTGCCTCCGTTTCTGGCGCCTGCGTTGCCCTTGTCGATGCGCTGTCATGGTTACTGGAAAAGAAAAAGATCAAGAACGACCCGCTTGTCGGCCTCATCGCATCGGTATCCGTTGGCCTCTATAAAGGCGAGCCAGTGCTCGATCTCGATTACGCTGAAGATTCCAACGCCGATACCGACATGAACGTTGTCATGACCCAGCAAGGCGGCTTTGTTGAAATCCAAGGCACCGCTGAAGCCGCGCCGTTCACGCTCGAACAGCAACAAGCTATGCTGGTATTGGCCGACAAAGGCATACGTGAAATTGTTCAGGCACAGCAAAAAGTACTGAACTGGTAATCGCCGTTTTTGCTGCAGCACTGAAAAAGTTTACGGAGTTAGGAGCCGATCGTGGATAGCTACAAGAAAGATTTTATTGCCTTTGCACAAGCCAACGGCGCGTTAAAGTTTGGCGAGTTTACGCTGAAATCGGGGCGCAACAGCCCGTACTTTTTTAACGCAGGCACCTTTAATACAGGCGCCACGCTGGCCAAACTTGGACAGTATTATGCTGACGCGATCGTCGCCTCCGGCATTCATATCGACATGCTATTCGGCCCGGCCTATAAAGGCATTCCACTGGTCGCCACCATTTCTATCGCACTGGCGGAACGGCACGGCATTGATATGCCGTGGGCTTTTAATCGCAAAGAAGCAAAGGATCACGGCGAAGGCGGCTGGCTAGTTGGCGCGCCGTTAGCTGGCCGCGTATTAGTCGTAGACGATGTCATCACCGCCGGGACCGCCATTCGTGAGGTCGCGGCAATGTTCTCCCGCACTGACGCCAAAATGGCTGCCGTCATGGTAGCCCTAGACCGTCAAGAAAAAGGGCAGGGCGAGCTATCCGCGATACAAGATGTGGAACAAAGTCTCAATGTGCCGGTCCGAAGTATTGTCGGCATGGCCGATATCATTCAATATCTTGAGGAAACCGGCCAGTCGGAAATAGCGCTCGAAGGGATGCGACGTTATCGTCAGTCCTATGGTGTTGAATATTCTGGTGTTAAATAATGTACAAAAAGATATCGACCCGTTTTTTTCTCAGCTTAGCGCTTACCAGCCTCTGTCTCTCGGCTATTGCGAAGGAGGGCGATCTAGCGCCACTTCCTCCTGGCGCCATGTATCGCTATACCAACGATGCCGGCCGACCGGTAATGACCAGCATTCTGCCGAAAGAAGCGATTTATTTAGGCTATGAGATTATCGACTCAAGCGGACGACTGCTTGAGAAGCACGAGAAGGCACTGCCTGAAGCCGAGCGTGAAGCGGCCAATGAACGCCGACGCCAGCTTGAGCAAGACCACGCCCTCAAGAAACTGTACTCCACGCCCGAGGACGCGCTGCGCGCCCGTGATCGGCAAATCGACGCCATCAAACTCAAAATCAGTTACGCAAAAAACAATATTGGGCAGCTCAACCAGCGTATGAGTAGCGAAGTGAGTGCCGCAGCTAACTTCGAGCAAGCCGGCCGAGAAGTGCCCGAAACCAATCAAGCCGCAATAGCTCAGCTTGCTCGGCAAACAAAAGAACAAGAAAAACAAATTACTTCATTTGAGCAAGATATTGAGAAATTAACGACCCAGTTTGAGCCAATCATTCGCCGCCTCAGCGAGCTCAATAAGGCCAAGCCTAGCGTCCCTACTCCCTAAAGATCGCACCAGACAATACTGCCCACTGATCCGGCCAATTCTGGCCGGGTGCCAAGCGAAATCCCGAGCGCACAAACTGCGCAATACGCCCCTCAGCCACAGCCAACAGCAAATTCGCCGTTGCAGCTGGCGACGCCTGAGTCCGCAGCCCTGACGTAAACTCAGCATCACGCAGAATCTGCTTAAGCTGACTTTCAATACGGTCAAAGAATTGCTGAATCCTAACTTTCAAACGCTCGTTCTCACCGGTTAACGCATCACCGGTCATTAGCCGAGTAATGCCGGGATTACGTTCGGTGAACGCCAGCAACAACGTCAATATTTGCTCAACCTGCGCACGCGGATCAGTGACTTCTTGCGCAATGCGATTCACTCGAGAAAAAATACTGTCCTCGATAAAACCAATAAGCCCCTCAAACATTTTTGCCTTGCTCGGAAAATGTCGATAAAGCGCCGCTTCCGATACGCCAACCTCACGCGCCAACCCAGCCGTCGTCACCCGACCGCCGGGTTCTGCCTCAAGCATATGAGCCAGCGACTGGAGAATCTGATCTTTACGAGAAATTTTTTGTTCTGCTTTTTGTTCTGTCATAGCCAGCTCACTACCGTCGCGTAATCAGGGTGCCGATTCCGGCATTGGTCAGAATTTCTAACAGCACGGCATGGGCCACGCGCCCATCAATAATATGTGACGAAGCCACACCGTTTTGAACCGCACTCAACGCACACTCAATCTTCGGCAACATTCCGCCATATATCGTACCGTCAGCGATAAGCTCTTTAACCCGCTCCGCAGACAAGCCCGTGAGGATCTTCCCTTGCTTATCTTTCAATCCGGCCACATTGGTCAGCAAAATAAGCTTTTCGGCACGCAGCACCTCTGCCATTTTTCCAGCGACAAGATCGGCATTAATATTGTAAGAAGTGCCGTCGTCATCGACACCAATTGGCGCAATGACTGGAATAAAATCACTGTCCGCCAGCATCTCAACAACCCGCGTATCGATTGCCTGCACTTCGCCCACATGGCCGATGTCGATAATTTCCGACACTTTAAATTCAGGCGCATCGGCTTCTGTCGCCTTGATCAATAACTTGCGCGCACGAATGAGTTGGCCATCTTTACCGGTAAGGCCGACGGCTCGCCCGCCATTGCGATGAATCAAATTCACAATTTGTTTATTAACGAGGCCGCCGAGCACCATCTGCACAACATCCATGGTTTCGCTATCGGTAACCCGCATGCCCTGAACAAACTTTGACTCTTTACCGAGCTTATTCAGCAGCTCGCCAATTTGTGGCCCGCCGCCATGAACAATTACCGGATTAATGCCGACGGCTTTCATTAACACAATGTCACGGGCAAAAGAATTCTGTAACTCTTCTGTGTCCATCGCATTGCCGCCGTACTTGATCACGACGGTGGCGCCAGAAAATCGCTGTATGTAAGGCAGCGCTTCAATTAATACCCGGGCAGTTTCTGCCGCTCGAACCTGTTCCATTTTGTCTCCGCTAGAACGGCAATGTCAGCTGCGAATTGATCGCCAGCAACTGTTGCTTAAACTCACCTTGAATGCGTGCTAATGCCGCATCATCTACGCCTTCAAATCTTGCTACTAATTTTGGTCCGGTATTCGAGGCCCGAATTAATCCCCAGCCATCATCGTAATCAATACGCAATCCATCGATCGTGACGGCGGCTCCGCCAACGAAAGCGTCTGCTTTTTTAACTAATTGCTTGATGAACGAAAATTTGATCTGGTCGGCAATTTTGATCGACAGCTCTGGCGTACTCACGCCAGTCTTCAAGTGATCAAACAAAGCGGTCGCGTCTTCGCCTTCAAGAGAAAGGATTTCCAAAAGACGGCCCGCGCTATACATGCCATCGTCAAAGCCATGCCAACGATCCGCAAAGAAAATATGGCCGCTCATTTCACCCGCAAGCGGCGCTCCGGTTTCCTTTAACTTCGCTTTAATCAGAGAGTGGCCCGTCTTCCACATTAACGGGCGCCCGCCATCCTTACTAATCAACCGGGTTAATTCTCGGCTACACTTCACGTCGAAAATAATATCGGCGCCGGGCGATCGAGTAAGCAGATCTTGGGCAAATAACATCATTAAACGGTCAGCCCAAATTATTTCGCCTTTCGCCGTCAACACACCCAGACGATCACCGTCGCCATCGAAAGCAATACCCACTTCAGCATTATGCTCCGCTACCGCTGCGCGCAATGCCGCGTAGTTGTCTGGGTTGCTCGTATCCGGAGAGTGATTCGGGAAGCTGCCGTCAATGTCCGTAAACAACTCAATAACTTCACAGCCAAGCTGGCGCAACAACTCTGGCGCCATTTTCCCGGTGGCGCCATTGGCGCTATCAACCACGACTTTCATTGGTCGCGCCAAAACAATATCGCCAACAATTTCATCCAGATATTGAGCATTTAAATCTTTCTGCAGCACGTTGCCCGAGCCGTTAAGAAATTCATTTTTCTCGATACGATCACGCAATGCGGTAATGCGTTCTCCATGAAGCGTCTCGCCATTCAGAACTATTTTAAGGCCGTTCTCATTGGCGGGATTGTGACTGCCGGTAATGCAGACGCCGCTCTGTGTCTCGAGCACCTTGGTGGCGTAATACAACACCGGCGTCGGCGTCATGCCGATATCAATCACGTTGCAACCCGTTGCCGTAATGCCGCGAGTCAACGCAGCTTGTAACGTTTCGCCAGACAAGCGCCCATCGCGCGCTACCGCAATAGACTTCTGCCCAACCTGCATCGCCTCGGTACCAAGCGCGCGACCGATTAGCTCAACGGACTCCGCTGTTAGGTTTTGGTCGACGACGCCGCGAATATCGTATGCGCGGAAAATTTCTGCCGGCAAGCTAACGCCGCCAGACGCAGACCCGCCTTGCTCATCCACAACCAGCAAGCCGCTATCGTCATCTTCGACCAACGACTCCAGAGCGCTGCCGCGCCGCGCCGCAACAGGCGCCGCTTTTGCGCCACCGATGCGTTTTGCCGCCAGCGTACGCAAACTCTTGGTGGTGAGTTCAAGAACAGAGAAGGTAAAGCCGCCTTTCAGCGTCGCTTGCGGGTTGCCAATAAGATCTTTACTGAGCAATGCCAATAGCGCCGCATCTTTCTGCAAGCCCTGGTTAATCGTACGCAGCGTCGCGACGAGCACAACAAGTGCCAGCAACACACACGCTATCGATACCGCAGCAAAGAGCAGAAGAAGAGATGGGTCGCTCGCGCCCGGCGGCAATGTAACCGTCACCGCGATGTCCGCGCTGGCATTCAGTGTGACGCTTTGTCCATTCGTTGCCGTCCCGACGGTCAAAATGTCCGTGCGGCCTCGGCTTATTTTAATATGTACGTTTGCTTTATCTTGTGTCTGTAGCAACGCACCAATACGCGCCATTTTCCATGACAGCAGTGCAACACTCTCATCCGACATCTTTTTTGCAATGAGCATCAGCGGCGGCTCGCCGGGGATAATCGAAATTTCCGCTTCGGTTCCTTCGCGGGCTTTTTGTGCGGCTTCACGCGCCGAGAAGGAGAGCTCCGCAGGCACATCGTTAATGTCAGCTGACAAAATATATAGCTGCGCATTCGGCAACATTTGCGTGATCAGTCGGCCACGCTCTTGTCGTGAGTGAGCGCCATCCACGCCTTTCGCCAAGTCACTTTCAATAATGCCGTCGAGTAAATTCTTTGCGTAGACAATGTGCTCATTGAGCAACGTCACCTGCTGTCCCGCCATCTGGCGCGCCATCAAAGAATCCGTTACCGCCTGTTGACGCGCAAACTGCAGCCACGCCAGAGACGACAAACCTGAGATGAGCACTACGGACATCATCACTGTGGAAATCAACATAAAGCGGCCAATACCAGATCCGCTCCCTGACGATTTTTCCGCAGTACCAGCCGATTTACGCGAGGATGTTTTTTTTATGTCACCGCTTCCGTCGTCTTTGCGCTTCATTGTTTCCCCCAAAGCATTCTATTGGCGCCCGCTGTGGCCAAAACCACCAGCACCGCGCTCTGTCTGTACGAATTCTTCTACTTTTTCTAACCCCACCTGCATTACCGGCACAATCACTAACTGCGCAATTCTATCGCCCGGCTGAATAGTGAAAGAGTCATTGCCGCGATTCCAGCACGACACCATCAACGCACCCTGATAGTCGGAATCAATCAGGCCAACCAGATTACCCAAAACAATACCGTGCTTATGGCCAAGACCTGAACGCGGCAAAATCATGCCGGCATAACCGGGGTCCGCGATATAAATCGACAAGCCCGTTGGCAACAAAATTGTTTGCCCCGGTGCGATATGCGTTTCTTCTTCCACCATCGCGCGTAAATCTAAACCTGCAGAACCCTCAGTGGCATACACCGGCAAAGGGAAATCACTACCCACACGCGAATCTAATACCTTGTACTGCAACTGCATCTGCTTCCCCGTCACGTAAAGTTTATCGAGCAACAATAAGGTTATTGTCGGTAACGAATCGCAATCAGCTCCATAAGCTGCGTAGCAATTTGACGCTTAGACGCCAACGGCAAAACTTTATGACCGTCCGGCCAAATAACCGTTAACGCATTATTATCACTGTTAAAGCCCACGTTTGTTCCGGAGACATCATTGGTTGCGATCATGTCGAGTTTTTTATTAATCAACTTCGCATTCGCATACGCCACAACATCTTGCGTTTCAGCAGCAAAGCCCACCGTAAACGGACGCTTACTATGCGCGGAAATCGCTGCGACGATGTCGGGGTTTTTTACCAGAGTGAGATGCACTTCTTCCGTGGACTTTTTAATTTTATGATCAGCAGTGACGACAGGGCGATAATCCGCCACCGCCGCGGTCGCGATAAAGATGTCGCAGCCTTGCTCAACCGCCGCAACGCTAGCTTCATACATGTCTTGTGCGCGAATCACGTCAATGCGCTGCACCCGCGATGGGGTGGCCAAGTTCACCGGGCCCGCAATCAACGTCACCCGCGCACCCGCTTCAGCGGCAACTTCCGCCAGAGCAAAACCCATTTTTCCAGAGCTTTTATTAGTGATATAGCGCACTGGGTCAATCGCTTCTCGTGTCGGCCCCGCCGTAATCACAACGTGCTTACCGGTCAGCAACTGGTGATCAAACACACCGGCGGCGGCCTGCAAGATCTCCATCGGCTCGAGCATGCGCCCTTGACCGACATCGCCACAGGCCTGACTCCCAGACGCAGGCCCAAAAACGTGTACGCCTTTTTCCTGCAACATCAGCAGATTTCGCTGCGTTGCCACGTCCGCCCACATCTGCTGATTCATCGCAGGCGCGATGGCAATCGGCGCCCCCGTCGCAAGGCATAACGTCGTCAGCAAATCATTGCCGTGACCATGCGCCATGCGCGCCATCAGGTTAGCCGACGCCGGCGCGATCAACACCAAATCCGCCCAGCGGGCCAGCTCAATATGCCCCATGGCGGCTTCTGCACTAGGGTCGAGCAGATCGGTATGAACTGGGTGTCCAGACAGCGCCTGCATCGTCAGCGGGGTGATAAATTCACGGGCACTGACCGTCATCACCACGCGCACATCGGCACCAGCATCTTGCAGACGTCTAACCAAGTCCGCGCTTTTATAAGCCGCAATACCTCCGCTCACGCCGAGTAATATGCGTTTGTTAACCAATCGATCCATAGCAGGGAACTTCTGAGCGGCTAATAAGAATGCCCTAGCGTATCACCGCCGCCGCCACTTGCGTAGTGATTGCTTACCACGGGCTGCGCATCGCAACGATCCAACCCAACCACTCGCAAGGAGCACGGCACAACATGGGAATATGCCACTGGCCAGAGGGCGACCGCCCCCGAGAGAAACTCATTAACAAGGGCGCATCGAGTCTCAGCGACGCCGAACTGATCGCCATTTTCCTCGGCAGCGGCCAGCGCGGGCAAAGCGCGGTAGACCTAGGCCGCGAGCTGCTTGCTCAGCAAGGCGGTCTACGGCCGTTGCTCGACACCTCCGCCACCCAGCTGCGCAAACTGCCCGGGCTAGGCAACGCCCGCCTCGCGCAACTCCACGCCGCCCTAGAGTTGGGCAAACGCTACCTTGCCGCGGGACTCGACCGCGACCATGCCTTAACCCGCCCAGAAGACGCCGGCCATTTCCTACTCGCCCAACTGCGCCCCCACCGGCAGGAAGTCTTCGCCGTCCTGTTTCTCGACAACAAGCACCGCGTCTTAGCCTTCGAAGAAATGTTCCGCGGCACCATAGACGGCGCCGCCGTCTATCCACGCGAAGTGGTGCGCAAAGCACTTGAGCATAATGCCGCCGCTTTGATTCTTGCCCACAATCACCCCTCTGGCGTCGCCGAGCCCAGCGACGCCGACCGAGCCATCACCGAGCGCTTATCCAAGGCCCTTAGCCTAGTAGACGTGCGGGTTCTAGACCATTTAGTGATCGGCGACACCAGCTGGGTTTCGCTGGCAGAGCGGGGCTGGATGTAATTTGATCGACGAGCGAGCTTGTCTATAACAAGGCTATCTGGTATAAATCGCGTCCTTTTCGGGGCCTGTCTCTTCTACACGAGCGGACACCCCACAAGTGATCCGCTGTAGATAAGTGATTTCGGAGCAAGATAATGTCTAAGGTTTGCCAGGTAACCGGTAAGCGCCCTGTAACGGGCAACCACGTTTCTCACTCGAACGTTAAGACCAAGCGTCGGTTCGAGCCTAACCTGCACTACCATCGTTTTTGGGTAGAAGCAGAAAAGCGCTTTGTTCGTTTGCGCGTGACCTCTAAAGGCATGCGTATTATCGATAAGCTCGGTATTGATGCTGTGCTGGCCGACATTCGCGCCCGCGGCCTGAAAGTTTAGGAGATAGACCATGGCGAAGAGCGGCGTTCGTGAAAAAATTAAGCTAGTGTCCACTGCAAACACAGGGCACTACTACACGACTACGAAGAACAAGCGTGAACATCCTGAAAAGATGGAAACGAAGAAGTTCGATCCAACCATTCGTAAGCACGTGTTGTATAAAGAAGGCAAAATTAAGTAGTTTGCTTTCTGCCTCCCGCAAGGGAGGGAAAAGAACCCGGCCATGTGCCGGGTTTTTTTATGGGTGGAATGTACATGCTCGAGCGATATCGGGCGTGAAATTTGAAGGCATTTAACGACGAAAATTTTCCGCCCATAACTTTTCTTATTTCTGGCTTCTTTCAATCATCTCGCAGACGACATCATCATTTCAGCGCGCTGCACGGATGCTTGCGCTGCTAAATTGACGAGATCCAATCGATAACCTTCATAGCTGTGCGTCAGTATCGCGGACACGGATCGATTGCTTTCACGTAACCTGGTGCGCGCGCTGACGTTCAATTCAGTAACTCTTCGATCAACATTGGCAATGATCACCGGAAGTTTCTGGCTGGCCTGATCGATAAATGCCATTTGACCGCGTAAGCGAGTTTGCGCGTTACGCAGCTGCACAATGTGCAAACGGATGGCCTGTTGCTCTTCACTAAGGTCTTTTGCAATCAGCCGCGATTTTAACGCTTCCAGCTGTTTATCATGCTGCGCCAAGTCCACCACAATACGCTCGCGTTGTTGCTGATACGTCGAAAGCTGTGCGGCTACGTTTTCCAAGTCGCTGCGTAATGTTTCATTCTGCTTTCGCAGCACCAACATTGCCTCAACCGCTTGTTGCAAGCGCGCCGATTCGGTCAGTAAACTTTTGTTCGAATATTGCAAGCAGCGCACCAGTAATACCTCACGCACATGCTCGTCGATATCAGACGGAAAGATAACGTCAATCGGATCGATGTGTCCGGAAGACTTTAATACTTTAAGTTGGTCTAGCGCGTAGGCCGCCTGTGTTTCAATCTCGGCATACAACGCCGAAGCCAAACCATTATTGTCTGGGCGCTGACCCGCCGCTGCACTTAACAACCCCTCAAGCGTTTGCACGCGATAAGGATAAAATCGCGCCGTACGTAAAAACCAATCTTTTGCCTTTTCAGGCGACTGCTCCAATCGGTAACTCTCAGCGATGAGCAATCCAGATTGCGTAGCAGAAGGGCTCGTCGTCTCAACTGCTTTTAGTACTTCACGCGCCTCCGCGTAATGTTGATTCGACATCATCAAGGCGCCTTGGCGTAACCGTAAATAGTTCTCTACAACTAAACGCTCCGCTGGCGCCAACTGCTTGGCCGCCTCTAGGGCACGAATGATCTCCTGATTACCGCCAGACGGCGCTGTTAACGGCGCAAGCGCATCGGATATATCTGCCGCCACAGCCGCACTCATCGTTAACGATGCAGCAAGTGCAATGCACTTTGCGTTTCGTTGGAAAATTCGGGCAAAAACCTTCACGTTTAATGCTATCTCCTCTCGCGGATTGTGCTCAAATTGCATACAATCGCCGCCCAGATATTAACCATTCGCAGCACCTAATTCACAGGGTGCACAAACGCGCTGCACTGTAACGATATGCGGCCGCTTGGCATACACCGCGTATACATGATTTACAGGCAAGCGCACCAAGTAGAAAAATGAAAGGCCATGCACCTTTCTGCCGCAGCGGCACTGTAAGTTTTATCGGCAAGGAAGGCCATGTTGGGGAAAAATCGTTTTACACACTACGGCATGCAAGCCGTCTTTCTCGTCGGCTGCTTATCGGCGAGCATCGCGACAGCTGCGCCTAATGCCCAGCAACGTATGTTTGATCGTGCGCAAGAACAAGAACGCCAACGGCAGCAATATCAGCTCGAAGAAATGCAGGTTCCCGGTGACGGGCCTGACTTGCGCGTGCCTGTACCCGAGCAAGAATCGATTAGCAAAACTGATTCCTGCTTTACGATCAATACCATTACCTTTCATACCCTTGATGATCAACCGCTGCCGTTCGGACGCTGGCTACAAAAACCTGCTAATGCAGTCACCGGCACCTGCCTGCGCATGCAAGAGATTCGCGCCCTGCAAGCACAACTCTCAAACGCACTAATCGACAGAGGCTACGTCACCAGCCGCATACTGATTCCCGAACAAGATATTTCCACGGGCACGTTGACGCTATTGGTCGTGCCTGGGCGCATCGAGTCGTTTCAAGCCACCGGCATGTCGAACCGCATTCTCGAATGGGCTGTGCCAGAACAGCAGGGCGAACCGGTCAATCTTCGCGGTTTAGAGCATGCGGTAGAAACACTGGCGAGGCTGCCGCACCTCGACGCCAAGATGGACCTCACACCCGGCACAGAACAAGGCGGCACGATCATTACGGGGCAGGCTGAGTGGCCGCGTCGTTATCGCGGCACAATGGTCATCGACGAAGAATACTACGGAGATATTCGTCACGGCACGGCCCAAATGGGGATCGACTGGGGCAGCCCATTTGGGCTAACGGATCGACTCTCGTTTTCGCTGAACAGCGACCTCGACACTGAGCTCTCGGATCGCGCATGGGGCGCAGGTCTTAACTACGACATTAGCTATGGTTACTGGAATGTCGCGCTGAGCTATAACCGCCAGCAATATGAAAATGAAATCGACGGGATTTTTCAATCTTTTGAAACCTCCGGCGCCACCGACACCTCGCGCCTAGAGCTCACCCGCACGCTATACCGCAGCAATCGCTCTCGATATTCCTTCTCGCTGCTGAGCGCCTACTCCGACACCCAGAATCGCCTCGAAGATGCGGTCATTCGCGTCAGCTCTTATCACTTAAAAGCCATCGGCGGACGCTTCAGCGCGAAACACCTGTGGGGCAAAACGCAGCTTGCTGGCACCCTCACGGTTGAAAACGGCTACGGCGCCGGTCCCGCCACCTATTTACCGGGCGGTCTATCGATTGCAGATAAAGCGCACACCCGATACCAAACATTTCTTACAGCCAATCGCTTCATTAAGCCGTTATATAGCACGCTTTCGCTGCGTCTCACGGGGCAATACAGCGACGATGAATTGTTTCCGTCAGAGCGGCTATCTATCGCATCAAGCTCCATGGTGCGCGGCTACCGCGATATCGCACTGAGCGGCAACTCCGCCGTTGCCGGCAGTGTGCAATGTGATTTTTATCCGCCCATTACCAGCCCGGTCTCCGTGACGCCCTTTGTTGCGTATGACTCAGGCGCTGTGCCGGGTAACCATAACGAGCAGGAATTTGCTCGAATTGATTCCGCCACAGCGGGACTCAATCTTGGTTTCAGAAGCCTTCGATTCACTACAGAGGTGTCGTGGCCCATGGAACAACATTCAACAGAATTGACTGACAGCGAGTACGTGCTTCATGCATCACTTTATGCCGAATTCTAAATCGGCCAACACACAAGCAGCGGACGCCACTTTGCAACGTTCGCTGTTTCGACAACGGCCGTTACGCTGCTCACTGGCATACATATTGTCATTGCTGTTTATTTGGCAGCCGCTACTGCTGTCTGCGCAGCCTATTACTGCAACGCATCAAACCAGTGGCCGACCGACGGTTGACCAAGCCGCCAATGGCGTGCCCATTATTAATATTCAAACGCCCAACAAGGGTCTTTCGCACAACTTCTACAACGATTTTAACGTCGACAGTAACGGACTTATTCTTAACAACAACAAACGAGTGACACAGACGCAACTCGGCGGCTACATCGAAGGCAATCCCAACTTAACCGGCGGTACGGCCTCACTGATTCTCAATGAAGTGATTAGCAACAACCCGTCGTCACTCAATGGTTATATCGAAGTCGGTGGGGCGCGAGCGGATGTTGTCGTCGCCAACCCGAATGGCATTAGCTGCAACGGCTGTGGATTTATCAATACCAATCACGCCACGCTGAGCACTGGCCAACCCATTATGCATAATGGCGCGCTAAGCGGGTTCGATGTTCAGGGTGGCGCGATTTCAATTCTTGGCGACGGACTGAATGCCGCCAACACCAGTCGCTTCGATATTATTGCGCGCTCGGTTGAAATCGCTGGCGAACTGCACGCGGATGCGTTGAACATTGTCACGGGCCAACAAACAGTCGGTCGCACCTCCCTAAACACAACCAATATTAGCTCTGACACGAACAAGCCATCTTTCGCCATCGACTCCACCGCACTGGGCGGCATGTACGCTAACCGCATTCGTTTAATTGCAAATGAAGAAGGTGTCGGCGTACGACTTGATGCGCCGGTGGCCGCACAAAACGGCGACTTGCAACTGTCGGCAAACGGCAACATTCAGTACACGGATTTAGCGTCAACTAACGACATTGCTATTCGCGCAGACCAGTACTCGGTCACAGGGACTGGCATCGCGATTGCCAAAAACAATGTCAGCATTCAGGCGCAGCACATTACCAACACCGGCACGCTTGGTGGTCACAACAGCCTCACCTTGCAGGCCGCCGAGATCGTCAATGATGAGGGCGGGGCGCTACTCTCCGAAGGTGGCATTTCTTTGTCCGCAGACCGCGTCACCAACCGCCTTGGTGATGTTTATGCGTCGGGCAACGTCCGCATCATCGGCGAAGACGGCAGCTCGCCTGCCAGCGTGGTTGAGAATCGCTCTGGACGCATTCAAGCGCGCGGCGAATTAACCATTGACGCAGAACAACTGCTAAATACCCGCGATTTCTTAGCGTGGGACGACACGTTAATCGAAGGCAGCCTTGCGTACCAATGCACGGAATGCGCAGGGGAGCATCTCGACGTCAACTATACGTTTACCGAGCACTTTTTTCGGACACTCGACGAAGCCACAACAGATCGCAGTCAGATTATTTCCGGCGGCAACATGCGCCTAAGCGGAAACGTACTCGTTAATGAAACCAGCGACATTCTTTCCGAGAAAAATATGACGCTGCGGTTTAACGACATTGAAAACCTCGGCCTGCATAGCGGCGAGTATCTATTAGTCAATCGCTATGCCGCTTTCGGGGTAAATGGAAACGGCCATCTTTGGAATGTTTATGCGGGCGTTAGGCCATATAACCGGCGCAACTATACCGGCGGTGCCACATACCTTAGCGACGGCTCAAATGAATACGAAGAATACATGCGCCTTAACCCGGACGCCGAAAACCCAAATTACGATCCGGACAATCTACTCCGTCGCGAAGACAATATTGTTCACCGAAACGTCGGCCATGTCAGCGAGCACACAGAAACTCTCGATTCTACCGACATGCTTGGCGCGAATATTCTCGCCGGCGGCAATTTAGACCTCGGAGGCGCCACCGTTATTAACGGCGATTTTGGTCATCGCCAAGAAAGTAATGCCACAGATGTTGTGGCACTCGGTCAGGGCAGCCAAGGCGGCACAGTGGCCGATTTCTTAAACGGCGTTAACGGCGGTTTATTTTCACTCGCCGATCCCGGTCATCCGTATCTGATCGAAACCAATCCGTTTTTTGCCACAACAGATGGCTTTCTTGGCTCCGCCTATTTGCTCAATCGCCTTAACTGGGATCCTGACGGCGCCATCCGTTTACTCGGCGATGGTTTTTACGAGCAACAATTAATACGCCAACAAATTGTCGACCTGACCGGCCGCGCGTTACTCGAACCAAATTATGTCGACGCCAACAGCCAATACAGGAAGCTTCTCGACAACGGCTTCTACGCCGCCGAGTCATTAGAACTCGCCGTGGGCGTCACCCTCACTGCGGAACAAATTAATCAACTCACAACCGATATTGTTTGGATGGTCGAGCAGCAAGTGGCCGGTGAAACCGTCCTAGTGCCACAATTGTACTTGTCGCCACAAAGCGCGCATCTCAACAGCACCCTCGCTGGCGATCATCGCGGCGCGCTGATTGGTGCCGGCGATAATCTCATCAATAATGGCGGCAGCATCGTCAACAGCGGCACACTCTATAGCGGCAACAATACGCGACTCAATCTCAATGAAGACGGACTGCAAAATCTCGGCGGTGCCATCATTGCCGAAAACACCTTGCGCATTAAGAGCAAGGGCGACATCAATAATATCAGCGGCTCCATAGAGGGCCGCAAGGTTGTTCTCGACAGCATTGGCGACATTATTAATCAACGCTGGACCGTACAACGTGATTATCAACACGGTGGCATTCAAGAGTGGTACACCGACATTGGGGACGCGGCGGCAATTCGCGGGACCGATGTCGTGAAGTTGAAATCCAAGGGCGACATTGTCGTGTCTGGCAGCGACATTAGCGGCGGCAAAGTCACGTTGAACGCGCAAGGCAATATCAACATTGAAACCGTTGAGAACAACACCGGCCGAAAAGGCACTTACTATGGCGGCACTCTCAACGCATCACACGTGCGCCATATCAGTAGCGACATTTCTAGCACCATTAAACTGATCGCCAACGCCGCCAACGACCTCACAGTGATCGGCTCTCACTTGGCCAGCGACGGCAAGGTTAAATTATCGTCGGGCAACGACCTCATGATTGCCTCCGCCGCCAACAGCGACAGCTATAATTTCTTAGCCCGCCATGACGGCGAAACTACACACAGCATCGACAGATCAGTTCGTCATCAAGGCAGCACGGTTACTGGCCAAGGCAACGTGCAATTGCGGTCTAACAACAACCTCACCGTCATCGCCAGCAAACTCGAATCCGCCAAAAACCTTTCTCTGATGGGTGTGGGGGATATCCAGTTATTGGCGGCGCGAGATTCAGACTATCGCTATCGTTATGCCGAAGATGACAAGTGGTACGGCAGCAAAATCACGACCGAGAAAAAATATGACGAAACGGCCCACGTGGTCGAACTGGTTGCCGCCGGAAATGTTCAGATCAACGCCTCTTTCGACAAAGAAACGGGCAGCGTAATCACCGCCGACAAAGCCAAGGGCAGTGTGCTGCTGGAAGGCACAAGCGTTCAGTCTGGCGGAGATTCATTGATTTATGCGGGCGAAGATTTACTTGTTACCGCAGCCTTAGAAGAAAGCTACCATCATCGCGAAACTCGCCGCGAATACGCAGGCTGGGCAAACGATGCCGCGGGTTTTGCTGGCGCGCTTGTCTCATTTGCCGGTGTTGGCGCCACGCTTGCCAACAGCGGGCAAGGCATCAGCTTTGATTTGGCCGGACGTAGCGCCCACGGACAAACCCAACAAAACCTCATTGATGCACAATTCAGTGGCGCAGGAAGCACCTACTTACTCGCTGGAGAACAAGTAACGCTGGAGGCCGGCAACTATCAAGGCGACAACCTTCTTATGTCCTCTGCCCTAAACGCGGACAGCACCGCCTCCACGCAAATCATTGGCCTGCAAACCCACAACAGCCGCTACGCAGAAGAGACCACCTACCGATTTGGCCAAACACAAGGCTTCGGCTCTTTCTCAACACAATCCGACGAAACACGCGGCCAGTACCAAGACATCACACGCTGGCATGGCACCAATATCGACATGACCGATAGCGTCGACGTGCGCTCCGCTGGTCACATCGTCATGCAAGGCGCGCAAGTCACCGCTGGCGGCACCGTGAGCCTAGCGACTACCGGCGGCATTTATCTCACGGCGGGCCAATCGGCCACTTCTCATCGCGACAGCTTTAGCAGTAACGCTGACCTTGGTGAGTACACCGAAGAGCAACGCAGCACCAGCACCGTTCGTTCTGAAGTGACGTCTATCAATGCCGGCAGCGACATCAACATGCAGTCCTACGGCGACCAAGTTTATCAAGGCAGCGTCATCAAAAGCGGCGGCGATCAAACCTATACCAGCGAGGCGGGCAGCGTTAGCTTCCTTGCCGTCACCGACACAACACAAACCAGCCACACCGAACAAAGCAGCGACTTTTCATGGGTCACGATGAAAAGCGAAGGCAGCCTAGACGAAACCGCGCGCATGGTGTCATTGCAGCCAGGCGGGGACCTGATTATCAACGCTGCCAACGGCATTAATGTTGACCTGCGACAAATCAACGCCCAAACCGGCCCAGAACTGGTTGCGGCCCTCGTTGAACAAAACCCAGAGATGGCATGGCTGCAACAGCTATCAGATCAGGGCGGCATTAATTGGAATGAAGTACAAGAAGTTCACGAGCGTTGGAGCGATGAAAGCGAAACCCTCGGGACTGGCGCCAGCGCCGTCATCGCGATCGTCGTGACGGTATTTACTGCTGGTGCGGGGACTGGCTTTTTAACTGCTTTAGGCGCGACCACGACCGCAACAGCAACCACCGCCGTCTCGGCTTACACCGTGGCCGCTGCAGCAGCCACTCAAGCCGTTGTGACGTCCGCCGTCACGCAAACCACCATTAGCACCATAAACAACGGCGGCAAGCTCGATCGTTCGCTTTCTGACCTAGGACAAAAAGACAGCCTGCGCGGGCTTGGCGCCAGCGCGCTCACAGCTGGGTTAACCGTGGGCGTGGACAAAATGTTCGAGAATTGGACATGGGGACGTGATGGCGCCGTCCAAACCGATTCTGTATATGCCATTACCAAAGGATTTAATCTGGACGACTGGGAAGGCATGGCCGGCTTCGCCGCCCACAGCGCCACCAACGGCCTCGTGTCCGCCGCCGTCAATGACGCCGTTTACGGCGGTCATTTCTCAGACTACTTACGCAGCAGCATGGAAAGTCAGGGCAACGATGTGTTATCAGCGTTTGCGTTTAATTGGGTTGGGGGACTGGCGGTAAATCAAATGGAAAACGCCGATAGCCTAGCCCAGGCGGACTATTGGGGAGAGGGTGGCTGGGGGCGCACCGGACTGCATGCAGTTACTGGCGGTGTAGTTACAGAAATTACAGGCCGTGATTTCAACACCGGCTTTGCAGCAGCAGGGCTCAATCAGCTCCTCTCCAGCAGCCTGACAAATTTTGCCGAAAGCACGTCCTCAACCTTCTGGGGGCCAGAAGAGGCGTGGCGTACGGCAGGGTCCCAGCTTGCAGGCGTGGCTGGAGCGGTACTTGTAAACGGTGATGTGAACGAAGGTTCTTGGATTGCAAAGCAGGCTGATACTTATAACCGGCAACGCCATGAGCAGGAAGAAAAGCTAATCCGAGAGCAGTTGGCTGAGAAGTTTGCTACCCAGACTGGTCGTGAGTCTGACGAGGCCGCGACGATCCTTCTTGAGCAACTGCTTCGGCGCACCAATAGAGCAGATGAAGATCGCATTTCGCTGGACCCAGAGGCCCTTGCATTCCTAAAGCGCGAGGCCCTGATGCGCGGAAATCTGCTCACAGATGATCAGGGAAGTTTGGTTCGTGATGAACATGGCAATCCTGTTCCGCTATTTGGTACAAGCAGTCTGAACCAGTGGGGAGACTCCTGCATATTCAACCCATCTTGTTCGCCCGGCTCCCCCCCTGACCCACAGTTCTGGACTTACGCCGGAGGCGCTATGGTCGGCACTGGAGAGAGCCTTCTTGCAGGCGGAGAGTGGCTGATAACCACTAATCCGTGGGAAAAAACCGTGGGCTTCTGGAGCGGTGTAGCAGCTCTTCCTAATCTGCCTGATGCTATGAGAGGCCAAATGTATCAGCTCCGAGATGCTGCCGCTGCTGATAGGTGGGACGCGGTTGGCAGGCTGGACCCTCTCGCGAATGCTTATGCGGGAGAGCTATATGGTGCTGGGATAGGTCAGATATTAGCGTGGTCAGGCAAGGGCATTAGTCTTTTACGTCAAATAGATTCGATTCCCACTTCAACGAATTGGCAAAGCCCCGCGTATGCGGCGGACGGTGACTTCGGGTATCTGAATCAACCCGTTAAGGTTAGTTTACTACCTGATGCGACGCCCTCTACGCCTTGGTCCATGATGGATGAAATGGATTGGGGTGGTAGTTCTGGAGGGGCAGGTATTCAAAATAAGGTGCCTGAACTTGGTGTAAGATTTTTTGGCGAACAAGATGTCGAATTTTTCACGACTGCGAATCCTCTGCTTGGGCCGCCTAAGGGGGCGTTTTTTATGCCTCTAGATGACGCGTCTCTAATGCGTAATGGTGCTGATGTATTGCGCGGGACGGGTCATTCTCCTTCTATCCTAGAGGCTTACGTGATTGATAGAGACATTTATGGCTTGAGCTTCAAAACTGAAGGATTGCCTGTTCGTGCTCCAACCGCAGAAGATGCAGGTGGCTACTTACATTACCTCCAAGGCGGGCAAACCGCGATTCGACTACCTGAACCGAATGGAGGGTATCTATTAAATGAAACTCGTGAGTTATTCGTGCCCGGGACACAACCTATTCCACAAGGCAGCGTACTGTTCAGAATAGGTCCGAATGGCGAATGGACGCCCGTTAAGTACTATTGAGGCTGAATAGAAATTATGACAAGGAAAATGGGGTGCAAAATTTGTCGCGAAAAGGTGTATAGCGGACAGCTTCTACCGCTCTTAGCTACGGATGTCCACAATCATCTAAGGTTGAGGCAGTGCGATGACTGCCGGGCGCTTTGGCTGTATGCCGAGCGCTACTATCAGGTGATTGCGGAGAGCGAGGCGAAGAGACTTTTCGTGGATGACTGGAAAATGGCTGGAAAGTCATGACAAAAACAAGCGCATCAAGTGAAAAATTCGTTCCAGAAAACGATTTGGAAGAGAACCTTCTGTCCGCCCAAAGAGGTAGCTTGGCGATAAACGACTTCATATTATCTCTTTTGCAGAACAACCTGTTTATTCCGTCGTCAACGCCAGTTGATGATGGCATGGCAAGCTTAACACCATTGCTATACGAGTCGAATGGCAAGAAATTTTTGGCAATTTTTACGGCACTTAATCGGGCCAAGGTGATACGGTCAAAAGCAAAGTATTGTCTAAAAATAAAAGGGAAAGAGCTTTTTTTGCGAATGCCCTCGGAATACGGAATTGTGGTTAATCCAGGTTATCGAGCTGGCCTGGAGATTTCCGCTTCGACTACTCTGGATATAAAAATTAAGTGTTCAGGCAACCTGCAAGCAGTGCGGAAGAACCAATAGCAGAGGCAAGTAAACTAAAAACCGCTCAACTCGGGACAGTTTGAACGTATCACAAAATAGACGATATATTTATGGACAAGAAAGATCTTCGAGAAATTCTAATTAAGGAAAACTTCAAGCCTTCTGCCTATTCATTGAATGATGCAATCAAAGACGAAGCACTATGCTTACGGAAGGACGATAGAGGTTGGTATGTCTTTTACAGTGAGCGCGGGTTGCAAACGGCCAAACAATATTTCGAAAGCGAAAGTGATGCCTGCGAATTCTTTGTTGATGAAATGAGAGATGATCCAACTACCAAGGAAAACTGGAAAAGTGGATTTAACATGTAGTTCTATTTAGTGTTTATTCGACATCAACACTGCTTTACTTTCCTAAATGAAAATCTTAGTCGCAAAAAATAAAAGACAAAAAGGGGGAACGGAAAAGTTTTATTATATTAGCCTGAGCGTTTCAATCTGATAGTTTCCGGCACCAAAGGATACAAGAATAATAAGAGGGCGATACATGACTATATCTTTACAGTCTATTCAAGCGCGTTCATGTCAATTCTCCTTGTTTAGCACCAAATATGATGAAATAAAGCCTTCAGCGTAGTCGCTTTTCACCCTTTTCGGACGGTAAAGAATGAGGAGTCTGGCCCTTTTTTGCCTTCTCCAGATACGTATGGTTAATTAGCTAGAGGTAGGGTGGCGAAAAAAGTGCGCGGCCTTCGTGTGTGTCTTGATAAAACATGGAATTTTCATGACTCGTTTAATAAAAGTGTCCCCGTCATTTATAGATGAAATCCCCCATAAACCACACACAAAGATTGCGAACTCAATTATTGAAGTTGTGAATAACAATGACAATGTCTGCATCGGGCTTCGTGGTGGCTGGGGCCAGGGAAAGTCTACTATCGCAAAAATTATTGAAAGCGAATCTCGGGAAGATATTTCGGTAAAGTGTTTTAATATATGGTCAGCCAGTGATGATAACATTTATCAATCTTTCTGCGAGTCATTAGCAGAAGGATCTGAGGAAAAGGAAAAGATATTAAAGGATATAGTAACGCAAAATCTCCGCACTGAAACACGGAATGATTTCAGGCCCTCTCGGCCACAAGTTGTATTTTTGTTCGCTCTAATGATACTCCCTTTTTCCCTTGATTTCTTTATGAATGTAATGTTTGAGGGGGACATAATGATTAGAAAGTCTCCCGGCTTGGCTACTATATCTCTTATTATTTCTACTCTTGTTTTAGGGTATTTCCTGATCCGCCTAATACTTTTTGTATTAAATAGGTTTATTGAATCTCAAGAAGAGGGTCATGAAGAAATATCTGCTCTGTGGGGCAAGGCCGCGGCTCATATAGAGATGAGGGAAGAGTCTATAGGTGTTAGCTGGAGGCAAAAAAGTTCTTCTGTTCTAAAAAAAGTTTGCTCAAATAAAACATTGATCATTGTGGATGATATTGATCGGCTTTCTGGCGGAAAGTTAGACGCAGCGTGGGAGTTTCTTTCAGATCTTAGATCTCTTCAAGAGGAGCTTTTAGTTTCTGATATAAATATCAACATTCTCGTTTCATATTCGAAGGATTTAAAAAGTCTTCCCGATCATTTTAAGCGTATGCCGTTAAAGATATTTGATGTTGTTTACAGCGTTCCAGATATTTCCATGCAGGACGCATATTCTTACTTTATGAGAATTGGAAGGAAGATTTTTCCGAACCTAGCAAATAATGAAAGCCTGTATCAGGATATAATATTCCGCGCATGGGCATTTGGCGCCCCCTCTTTAAGAGATGTTGTTCAGCTTGTTAACGCCATCTCTTCTGTTCATGGCCTTCATGGAGATTCGGTCGATTTCTTTAATTGTTTTTTATACTGCCTTCACTTGAAATCAATTGAGGTGGCTATAGATAACAAGGCGGATGTTATGGGTGTCTTTCCGGAAGCGCTTGTTAAATCAAATCACTTTAACGTGGATTCTCAATATCAACTTATTTATCTCACGGATGGCGGCACTGCTCGCGCCATTCATCGGCTTGTTGATAGGCTGGATTTAATTAGTAGAGATCCGCGTGATTGGAAGAAAACAATAGGTAATGATGATTCGGATGCGTTACATATTTCTTATAAAATATTCTACTCAAGAATAGCGAATGATGATGGTTATAGCCATTACAGGGCTGCATTTTTTCTTTCTGGGTTATTTTCATATAAATCTCCATTTTTTAAAAGCTCCAGCTTTGAACTAGAAGATATAAATCAAATTATCAGCTACCTGCGCGGATCTTCCGTTGAAATACTTTATGATCAAGACGCTTTGAAATACGTACTAAGTAATTTTTCAAATAACAAAGAAGGAGTCATTGATTTATTCAATTTATTCAATGAAATTCATTTTGGCTCTGTCAGTGATCCGCAGTACGTCCTAGACTTCTATTTGGCAATCAGGTCGGCGGTGTTCTCCATTTTCTCTTCCGATGTGCGAGGCTCCGTGGAGCCCATTAAAATAAAATCGACATCTGGGTGGGGAGTGTACTTAGTTGATGGCATCTCTTCTGGCAGCCTAGATGTTAGTGTTTTGGATGTATTTCCTGGCGAAGTGGTGCCCGACCTACTTGTTTTTCCGGATTTTTATGGGGGTTTCTTGAGGGCGGAGAAATTTATTCCTGTTCTTCGAATTTTTTCATATGCGGCATCAAATCACCCATCTTTTCTGACAAAACTTAAGGAAAAGTTTGGGGACTTTTCACACCTTTCTGACGCTGATGATGGTCTATTTTTGCTGTGTGTTTCAGCTTATATTCTCACAGATCCGCGCTGGTTTCGCTCGAAAGCGCCGAACGTACTTCCGGCGCAAAACTTCAAGCGTCACCTCGATCACTTAATTGGATTGAAGTCTACAATGGAACAACCGTTCGTAGCGGCAGCAATCGCTTTGTTGCTGATAGCCCAAACAAACAGAAGTACGAGCCTCAGGGAATCTTTTGGTCACTTTGAGGCCATATTCAGCGATGAGCGATTATTCGGAGACAATAGATATAGAGACCATGGCTTCAAGATGACCATAAAGAAATTCTTGGTCGACCTAAAGAGTAGCGGGATGGACGTCAATTCTCGTGCTTACCAAGCCATTGATAAATTTATGTAGCCGAAGTAATCAGCCAACCTGCGCCGTCGGATAACTAACGAATAACCAAGGACATCTATAACTTTTTCTCGCCATTGTCAGCTATAGCGCGCAAGACGACTCGGGTGTTCCAAAGAAAACTGTGGATGTTCTTAATCGCCATGCTCTCTCTTATGTTGACGTCGTATGTAGAGTAGTAACACAAGCGCGAAGAGGCGCGCCGCTACTGTTCGTTTAATGCCTCTCTGCACATGATATTGGCCTAAGCGATCCAATCTGATAGCGTTCAGCATTATGAGAAACAAGAAGAATAAGAGAAATCGAACCGTGGCCATATATTTTGCCGTCTCTTCGCGCGGCCGCGCCGAATTTCTGTATTTTTTAAAAAGCATATTACCTATGCTCGCCCATCTAGGCCCTCGTGTTTTAGTCATATGCTCATGGCATCTTTCGGGCTGCTCATGCGCTCGTAATGGCTGGTTTCAGAGCTAGATTGATACTGGAGTGTGGGAAAACAGATTCTTCTTTGTACAAAATTGATAAGTGATTTCTTAAATAAATAATGCGGTCAGGAGATATTATTTTTCACGCAAGGGAATGCCCACACACCTAAACCAAACAGACATTTAACAAGGAGAGCAACATGAGCAAATGGAATTGCCTAATTATTATTTTTGACCGCTGCAATCTGATACTGGATGGCAAACGGTATACAGATCAGCTTACGCCAGCAGAGGAGGCCAACATCGCGCCGGGCTTCAGTGCCTTCAGTAAGTTCGTGAACGCCAGCACCAAGGGTAAGGTCTCTTTGTCTACAACAACCCTGAAGGTGCCAGAGCTGCGCTTCATGAGTAGCTACCAATCCAAACCTGTTGATCCTAAAGACGCAAAAAAAGGCATGGTTGCATGGGCAACACCTGAAGATGTTTATCAGTCCGTGATGGCGTCCTTGGGGAGCTGGTCTATTCGCTGGGGTGACTATGATTCCATTTTCGTCGTGCAGCCGTGGACGATAGGTAGCGCCGGCCTGGACAGCGCCTACCACCGTAAAGGGTTAGGTTATTTCCCCGCGGCTGCCTATACCAACAACAATTCACGTGCGGTGATAAAAGCCGAACAGGTAGCGTTCGGCGCAACCTATGCGTGGTTTGGCGCCTCGGCCAATCTGACCATCGAGCAAGGCGCATTGATTACTCACGAATGGCTGCACGGTGTTTGTCAGTTTTATATGCACTACCAGTACCCCATTCCTCCCGGAGAAAGCCATCAGAATCCTGCATGGAAGTATCCCAAATCGGCTACCGATGGCTGGAATGCGTTTTATCGAGATCTACTCTCTGGCAACGTGCGGGACCAATTCCCCCCAAACACCTATCGAGGCGGCATTACCAATGATGCGTGGGATGCCGGAACACCTTCCGCTCCCCGTTACCTGATTGGTAACGGTTCAGCCGTACCGCAAGAGTTTATCAATGCTTGGGGAGCCAAGCCTGGCTGCCCAATATCATTAAACCGTCGCGTACATGGTTGGGGCGAAGGAGACGTGCAGGATATGGTAGCGCCGGATGGGCGCTGCGCCATTATGCGTCCAGCATCTGGCGGCACATACGCAATACCTCCACAGTTCTGGCGTAAGTTCCTCGATCACGGCGGTGTTACGGGCATTGGCTATCCGGTGAGTAACATACATCGGTGGGGGCCTGGCGTAATTATGGACTTCAAACACAGCTCGGGTTGGCGCTGCGGTGTGATGCAATCTGACGCGGGTGCGTTGCATGTGGTGAGAGGCAATATTTGGAAAGCCTACATTGCCACGCAGGGCAATGGTGCAACCTCATATCTCGGCTACCCCAAAGGAGAGGAGTATATCTGGACGAACGCTAAGGGTAACCGCTATCACGTACAGCAATTCGACGGTGGCTACTGTTGGGCACAAGCTTTTTCGCCTTACAAGTACGGCAACAATAATCAGTGGGGCGATCAGGAGGACGGTAAAGAATTGGAAACGCTAATTAATCAGGCGCACCCAATGGACGCGCAGCATGAACACACGGAACTTTGTTGTCAGCCCGGCGCCAACATGCACACTGCAAGACAAGATTATTCTTACTATAAAAATATGGAACAAGATGATGCGGCCGTGTTGGCTGAGAGACTCGTCGCAGTGATGGACGAGCCGACGCTAGCAGATAAGAACTAACCACCAGCGTAGCTTGCAACGCTGGTGGTGCAAGCGAAGCGAGACAGGCATTTTCTGAAGGAGCTATGGATATTACCCTAAGCTTCTTTAGAGAAACTCTCTTACTGAAGCAGGCAACAAAAAAGCCCAGCATACGCTGGGCTTTTTTGTGCAGCCATTGCAATGCCCCTAGGAATCGCTACGCCGCTTCAACCTCTCTCGCCAACACCTCCAACTGATCCAATAACTCCCGGTTATCGTGATCCCACGGATGGAATGACGGTCGAAAATAATCGGCCCACGGTCCTATCAATTTACGTAGGGTGCCCACCTTGCCAAACGCATAGTGAAATAATTTGGCCCATCCCTTTAAGTTGGTGAGCTGTTTTTCGTGGTAAAGCACACGCAGGTAAAAGGGAATGGCGATGGACCAGAAAATCAGGGATGCCAGTAACAGGCCGGCGGTTCTTTCCACATAGGCGAGCGGGTCGGTGCCTTTGACCGCTTCCCAGACATCAAACGCGACTGCCTTGTGTTCTGTTTCTTCCAACGCATGCCCGCGCCACAAGAGCGCATAACGAGAATCTGCGTCTTCTAGAATGCGAGGCTCGGTAAGCAGCGCGTCGGCTAGAATGGCGGTAAAATGCTCCAGCGCAATGGTGGCGGATAACTGCCAGCCTTTGGGCAATTTCTTTACCTGATTAAGCAGTGATTCAACGAAGCGCTCCATGCCGCGGGTGGCAGGTACTTTCGCAAACATCGCGCCGTTGTATTCTTCGTGCTCGCGCCCGTGCATGGCTTCCTGACCAATAAACGCTTTAACGGCCTTTTTTAGCTCCGGGTCGGTAATACTGTCGCGGTAATGACGTACGCTATCGATGAAGAATCGCTCGCCCACTGGAAAAAACAGTGACAACGTATTCATGAAATGAGAGACGTGCGCGCTGTCTTTGTTCCAGTTGGCAATTTTCTCTGGGTCCAGCCGGAAATGCAGATTACGCTGCGTCGGCATGTAGATTTGGCCGGTAGGGGAGGCAGTCATTGTGGGCTCCTTGCTCTGTTGCAGATTAGCGAACGGATAGAATTGACGAGGTATACGCCTGTATACTTCCAAGATTGCAACGGTATACAACTGTATACCTCTATGTCAATCGCGTCGCCCAAATTGGCCCGATTGGTGTTTGGCCTAGTGGGTGTATTTCAAGGTGTTGATATGAAAGAAGAAAAAGGTGAGAAGGCCGGCGAAAAGCCAGAAAAGGGCAAAAAAGCAGTGGGCGGTCGGGATCAATTAATTCAGGCGGCGCTGATACTGGCCTCAACAACCCGCAGTTTGGCGTCGCTGGGCCTGCGTGAAATTGCCCGTGCCGCGGGCTTGAACCCGAATACTTTTTACCGCCACTTCGACAATTTTGACGACTTCACCTTAACCCTGATTTTGCAGCTCGGCGCCAACTTGCGGACCTCGGTGCGAGAATGCTGGCAACAACCCATGCGGAAAATGCCGCCAGTAGACAGCACAGACGCCGCTGCCCGCATCCGACGAGCGCGCGCCATCGTTCAAGCGTCGACGGCGTTAACCTTCGACCATTTCGATACGCATAAAAACACCTATATCACTGGCATTCGTGAAATCCATGGCGCGTCGCCGTTGTTGCGCAAGGCGACCAATGAACTGGTCAAGAATATTGCCGACGATCTCGCCAGCGATGTTCTGCTTCACCTGCAGCTGCCAGGCAATGATGAAAAAGCGGTGCGTGATGCAACGCTCGCCATCGTGCGCCAAATGACGTTTATTGGTTGTGAGTATCTGGAATTTCCGCAACGTCGCAACGCACTACAACAACAGGCTGAACAATTTGTTTTGCTACTGGCATTTGGTTTTATTTCAACACAAGCCCCGGAGCTGATCGAAGGTGTTGCGCTTGCGCTGTCTGCAGGGTAGGCGGCAGAGATTAGGTCGTCCTGTTTTAGGTTGAGTAACGATATGATCAAAAGACTGGTGCGGCGTTATCACCGTACTCATTCTAAGGCAGACTTGCGATTAACAACGTAACTTGAACGCCTTATCTTTATGTTTGATTGGCACGTATAGAAGCATCTGTAGCATGCGGATTTTATTTTCTAATGGAGTACAACATGAAAAAAGTTTTTGGCATTGTCGCTACTGCAGCATTACTCGGCGCTTGCGTTGCACCATCCCCAGTGCAAGTGGGTGGCGGCAGCAAAGAAAGTGGGCAGGTGGTGTTAGATTTTCAGTACAACGTTATGCAGCAGCCCACTATTAATGTGCGTCAGGGGATTCAAACGGCCGCAGGTAAATGCCAAAGCTGGGGCTATGTTGGTGCGATACCGAGTGGCAAACCTGCTACCACCTGTACAACTAAAACCGACGGCGGCGACTGCATCGCTTGGCGTGTTAGCTCTACGTTTCAGTGCACTGGCGCTGTGCAGTAAAAGGCGGTTATTGGCATAAATTGTTATCGGGCAAGTTAGCCTTGCCCGGGTTTGTAGCGCTCCATTGGTCGTCATACGCTGTGTGTCTATTTATTTTTCATCGCTCATGGCCATACACAACCTTAACGTCTGAGTTTGCTTGGCTAAATTGGCGCAGCGCGGACAAACTTTTTTTGCTGCGTCCGCATCTTCTGCCCAACCTGGAATGACGTCGTGCTCAAAGCCCCCCGAGTATGGCTTGCATCCCCTGTCAGCAACACCCAGCCGTCGGCGGCATGCACCAGAAAAGAAACGTGACCACTGGTGTGCCAGGCGTCGCGATGGCGAGAAGCGATTGGTCACCAAAAACATCTAGAACTTTATCAAACGGCGGCATCGCAAAACCATTATCGAATTCCAGCTCGTGCAACACTTCCGTCTCGTTAAAGTGGTCGTTATACATCATCACAGGATAGTGATGCAGCGACTCGCCAGCGCCCACAATGATAGGGGTGTTCCTCGGCAAGGCAGGAATACCAGCGGTATGATCTCCGTGAATATGGGTGAAAAATACGCCCTGCACATCAATCCGATTTTTCGACAGCTGGCTGCCAATATCCTGCTCGGCTTCTTGCCGCGAGTCCTCAACAATCCACCCAGCGAACAAACCTTCGTAACTACCTTGCCCAACTGTGCCCCCCAAGAAAGACCGACACAGAAACGAGTGCCGTTTAAAGATTATATTAGGAAGCATCTTATACAAGCGTGGTGGCAAGTTGCTCAAACGGCAAAAGCAAAATAGCGGCTTGTTATAATTTCGCTATTTCACTTCTGCCGTTATGAGCGGTACGTCTACGGCTTACAACGTCAGCACATATTCCACGAGCGCATCTACGTCGGACGCAGATGCAGCACACCAAGGATGTGGCGCTGCGGGCAAACCAATCGGGCCAGCCGTACCCATTTCGTCCGGGCCGTACTCGGCGCGCATCTTTTGGTAATCCCAATAATAGTTTTCATCATCCCACGGCACTTCGACAAAATACTTGTGCCGTTCGATAAAGCGATTGCGCTTGGTGGAGGTATCCGTGCTGCTGTACTCAACGTTTTTGTAAACGCGGAACACATCCCCTTTACGGTTTAGATCTGGCCATGCCTTAGGTTGATCCGGCGAGCCAACGTCTGGGCGAACAGGGGCGTGCAAAGTGTAGTACTGGTTGTACAGCGGGGTGCCTTCGACGCAGCGATCTGGGTTTACCAAATCTTCTAGGTTGCGCACATGGCCATCGCTGAGCAGGCCACGTGATTGGGTCCAATACATGTCGCGCAAATAGTTTGTGCGAATAGATTGTTGGTCTTTCTGATAAATTGTTGGGGCAAAGAAACGACCCACTTCGTCTAGACGGAACATACGCTCATTGGTATGCGCGCCCATCTGATCGCTATGACAGCTTCCACAATCACGATCAAAAATTTGCTTCCCTTGATTCACTGCGCCACTCACGCCGGCGAAGGACTGCCAGCTATTTTGTACAAACTCACCTTCAGACAACGTATTGCTACCGGTTTGCGCGGCAAGTTTATTGGTACTTTTTAGCCAGCGATACAAGCCAACGTTACGCAGATCATCATCGTCTTTATCAAGTACGGTCATATAGGCAGTCAGCGCTTTTAATGCATCCGCCGACATCGAACCCATTGCCCCGTCTGGTTCTTCCGCATGAATATACGAACCTTCAAAACCGACATACGATTCGGTGTGTGAAAGCGGACGACGAATCGCCATGTAATTAGTGATGTTCGGAATCGTGATTGGCGAGAACTGATGATCATTGTCCGTTTCGCTGCCTTCGTTCGACGCGCGAATCATATTGTGTTCGCCAGCACCGGCAGGCATGTAATACACCAGCGTAGTGCGATCAATATCTTTGTCTTTTGGATCAAAAACCGGGCCGGGCTCTTTCGCTTCAATGCCATCAAAGGTCGCCGTGGTATTGCCGCGCTTATCGCCGAGAATGGCCCACTTCATGGACCATTCTGGGTTCGGCAAGCCGGGAATCACTTTGGTGACCGTTTGATTCGGTGCTTTCTCGTAAGTGATGCGATAGCTGTGGCAAGAGGCGCAATTGAAACCCGCCCAAGAACCTTTACCGGTATACGGATGGTTAGATTCTGCGTAACGATAGCCCACCCAGCCGGTGTCGCGCGTATTGCCTTTCGTCAGCTGCTTGTTAATCGTCAGCAGTCCAGGAATAGGGTTTGGCTGCGGATAGGGATTGAAGTACACATCTTTAATCGCTTCTTCAGGCACTTCCCCGGCGATCGTTTTGTAGGCCCCAAAGAGTAGGGCGGGGTCTGCAGTTTTCCGCGTGATCGGATCAACGGTGTCGTACTCAAAGATTTTCGTCCAGTCTAGATTTCTAACCTTATGCGCTAAGCCAATGTTGTAGTCATAGGACCAAAATATTTCCCGCCCCCGTTTAACCAGCGCGTTGATATTCGGGTTAACAACATTCACCTCTACCGGCGCAGCAGACTTCGCCTCTGAAAGCTTCGACACGACGTCACAAGAATGATCGAAGTCTTCATCGGTAATACGTTTTGTTTGTGCATCAATTACATTGTGCGCATGTCCAGGCTGCGTCAACGACGTGTTATAACCAACGCGCTTTTGCACCTGAAGCCTTAAAGGGCCGCCGCTAACATGAACCGGCACGCGAAATGTCACTTCGCGGTTAGTCCAAGAAATAATGTCTTTATTCCAACTGCTGTGCAGATCAGGCAATTCGAAATTCACCTGCTTATCAATGTCGAGAACTTGCTTGTACATGACCAAATCTGTTTCGAGAACACGGCTATTGCCGATCATTAATTTGGTGAAATCGATGTCAGGACCATTGCCCAATCCAGATCCTATCAATGTGATCTGATCACCCGGTCTAAACGTCGGAGCCACAAAAGGATTACTGCTTCTCCACACCAGAGAACCGTTCACTTTAATGCTATCAATAACAGGGTCCGGAAAATTTATGGCGGAGACGGCACGGGTTAATTCGCGCGCCGTGTCGAGAGCGCAGATTTCTTCCTGCTGTGGAAACTCACCAACGGATTCGCCAATGCAACCACTGACCAACGGTAGAAATATGAACGCGCGGAAAAGATAATGAGCTTTTATCATTTTTATGAGCCTCTTAGTGGACTTTAAAGCGCACTAACACTGCCACGTTGGAAATAGGATGTCCCCCTCCTAAAGTATGATTTTCGAACGCTAGTACCATTTATTAATTGCCCATGTGTAGGCACCTTAGGATTCTCATGCCGGGCATTAGTGAAATAGGATTACCGAGGCCATTGAGCATACTGATAAATAGTCAGCCGCATAGAGCGTGTAGAGCGTAGAGAAATAAAATGAGATCGTTTCAGGTTTACGTGCTGTCACTTTGACTCACCCAAAACGCAGATAAAAAGCAGAGCAAGGCGGCCCTCAATTATCCCTGTACCTTCATTCATATACACGGCAATCTATGGCAGGCTAATTCGTTGTGGCGCCCATGCTTGCAGCTGTCTAATGAGCGCTTCCGGCGCGGCAGAACAAACCTTGTCTCCTGTTCCGCGTCAAGCTGGCCGCCAAACAACCTAAAATAATAATAATCAGTGTGGGTTAGCACATGAACGTCGATACCGAATGCATTCCGCTTGGGCACATTCAGACGTATTTTGATTTACGCAAAAGCGTAGTGCTCGAGGCTGACTGGCTGGTGAAGCGCAGCCTTATTGCGGTAAACAATCCCGGTGAAATTCTTGAAAACATTATTGGTCTAAATCAAGAAGCATTTTATCGGAATGCCCATATTGATTATCGACCCGGCGATCCGGACCGTTTCATTAGCACAAGGCAAACCGTTGCGCTGGTTGATCAAGCGATTAAAGCGCTTGAGATGCCTTACCTTGGGCTAGCCATGGGCAACCTAATGACCGTGTCCCATCACGGCATGGCAGGCGTGGCCGCCGTCACTCAACCAACCCTAGTAGAGTGCCTCGATACTATTGGTCGCTTCTGTGTGGAGCTTTTCCCTCCGCTAGAAATGAAAAGCGTTGACGGTCCATCTGAGGCTGCTTTTGTTATTGAAGAAGTGATTTCTTTGGCGCCGCACACTCATTTCTTTTTGGAGCTCAACATGGTGAGCTTCTACAATATTTTTCAGCACCTTGTGGCCGGCGAATACGAGCTAACGGGGGCTGACTTTAGCTACCCAGAGCCAGCGTGGGGGAATATTTATCGGCGCTATTTCAAATGCCCTGTGCGCTTTAACCAACCACAAACCTGTCTGCGAGGCTCTGCTTCATTAGCAAATTATGAACTGCCTTTAGGAAATCGATTAATGGCTATGTCCGCCGAAAAGAGCCTATTTGAAAACATTCCCACCCGCGCTATTCGGTTTTTACCATTACGTTTACGGCGGCTGCTCGTTCGCTATTACGGTGCGTTTCCTTCACTGGAAAATGCTGCGAGTGAGCTAGGCATGAGTGGCCGTACATTGCGTCGTAAGCTCGCCGAAGATGGTACGACCTATCAACATGAATTGGATCAGGTACGCGAAAAACTCACTCGCGAGTATTTTGCCCGTGGCGGCACATCCATTACCGAAGTGGCGTTACTGCTTGGCTTTGCTGATTCATCCGCATTTGCAAAAGCATTTCGTCGCTGGACAGGCATGTCGCCAACCGCGTTTTTAGCGCGAAGCGAATAACACATATCAACGTTAAACCAATCGCATCCCCCGCTTGCTCCCCATACCTCCCTGCTTTTTTCGTCATTCGCCCTTTCTGGCCCCATCGCATTGATAGCATGGCTAATCGAAACTCAAAACGTCTAATCCTTTTACCGTAAGTTACTAAACTTACATCATAATTTTCTCACTCTACGCTGACCTTCTTAACGGACAATCATCGTTCCAAAATGGCCAATGGCCAGATCTAACCGATCTCTGTCCCTATTCATCCGGAACCTAATACGAGACTGGCTTAGCTTCCAGCTGGACGAATCCAGCCATGGAGGCTGGTCGATGATTACAAAAACAATCCATTTGAAGGGACCACACCAATGAAAAAATTACCGCCAAGCAAAGTGTTCATGTGGGGGGTGGCCGCCTCACTGACATTGCCTTTTATGTCTGCTCACGCCGCGCCTTCTATGGGTCCCGCAGGAGAAGCCTTTTATCAACCGCCGGTGATGGCGGGCGGAACCCACGGCGACTTAATTTGGTATCGCAATGCGACCGTCGATCTCGGCTCTAGCGCACCATCTCTGCAAGCGTGGAACCTGATGTATCACTCAAACGACGCCCTCGACGCGAGCAACATTGTCACGGGGACCGTTTTAATGCCGTCTTCCCCTTGGAACGGCAGCGGTGCGCGTCCAATCGTAAGCTACGCGGTGGGCACCCATGGTTTAGCGCAACGGTGCGCGCCTTCACGTCAACTCGCTTCCGGCACAGACTATGAAGCCGCGAATATCGAGGCGGCGCTCAGGGCCGGTTACACCGTGGTCGTGACCGATAATCCCGGCTACACCACCGGAAAAGTGCCAACGTATCTTGCAGGCAAAGCTCAAGGTCAGGCTGCACTGGATATCGTTTTAGCCGCCGCGCAGATTCCCGGCGCCGGCATTAGTGCCAGAGCTCCTACCGCAGTGTGGGGCTATTCTCAAGGCGGGCAAACAGCAGCGTGGGCGGGTGAGCTACTCACTTCTTATGCATCAGATTTAAATGTGGTCGGCATTGCTGCAGGCGGAACGCCAGCGGATTTCACAGCCTCCGCATACTATTTGGATGGCAGCGCCGGATCATCATTTTTACTGCAAGCGGTCGTAGGCTTAGGTGAGCAGTATCCGGATGGCATTTCGATTGATCAGCTGGCAAACAGTTTTGGTAAAGCAACCATTGACCAAGTTGTCGCAAACGATTGCGTGTTCGACACGCTGTTTCCGTACATGAACACCAGCATTTCCAAATACACTGTCGGCAACAAGACTCTGTCTGAATTACTTGAGATAGATGCTGTTAACGACACCCTAACCGCGCAGAAGCTCGGCACTAAAAAGGTTCCCGTCCCGATCTATATGTATCACGGTCAGGCCGATGAATTTATTCCTCTTAAGCAACATACCGACTTAAAGGGTCAGTATTGCCGCAAATTCTCTAATGCAACATTTGCGACTTACCCTAGCGAACATATCGTGACGCAATTCCAAGCTGCGCCTTATGTTCTATCGTGGTTAGGCGACCGCTTTGCAGATAAGTTTACCGCTGGCACATGCTTAACCCTCCAGCCAAAACCAACTTCAACGGCAAACCCCGGCGGCGGCAATTTTGTTGTTTCGTTGGATGAGTGGCCACTCGACGCAACGATTCAATTGAAAACATTAGGCCAGGAAGTCGTTCTGCCACAAGACGCAACGTTCTCAGCCGACACGGACATGACCGCAGGGACCCTCGACGGCACCTTGAACGTGCCCGAGTTCCTCGCCAAACTCAATATCTTGCTGCCGCTGGACGTTAAGCTATCTGTTGTTCCTGTTGGACGAACATCTGGCTCAGCAAACCTCGATAACAACGGCCAACTCAGCGTGCATGGCCAAGCCAATGCGAATGTTTCGGTAAAGTCCGCAGGCTTCGGTTGGTTGCAAATTCCTTTCGGTTGCCAAACCGAATCTTCTGTTGCATTCCCCATTGATTTTGAAGGACCTATTTCTTCTTTAGGTAATGGCAACTTGAGTTTCGGTGGCGAAACAACGTTCCCTTCTATGAAAAGCTGCGGGATCTTTAACGGCATGTTTACGCTGTTGATGTCTGGGCCAGGTCAGGAGTATTCATTCACGGTATCACCACCTGCGCCGACGAGCTGGTAGTCGTATTTTATAGAATAACGTAGGTATTGGATCTTTCACCGCTGGCACCAGTGGTGAAAGATTTCCATTAGAGCAGAGCAGCCAGGAGTACAAAATGCCCGAAGCGATAATGTCGCCACGCCGCCATGGCGATCAGCCAAATGTTGGCTCCAATCTGAATCGTCGGAAGATTCTTGCGCTTTTCGTCTTGCTGTCTATCGTGCTAACACTGGTGGCATGGTGGGGAACTCGAACTCATCAGAAAATCTTTTCATTCGCTTCTTTTAATGCTGAAGCAATCCCAGAACCATTGGACCTCTCTCTGAACGATCTAAAGGTACTCGATGTAGAAACAGTAACCGCAATGCAGCGAGAGGCTGCACAACGTGTCGGTGAAGACCTTAATGCTCACGAGCTGATAGGGCCAATAACAAGTCGGCCGGAGTTTATTTCCCCTGTCGAGTGGTTTGTGGTGAAAGAGGTTGCTGCCAAGAATGCGAACAGCGAAGAAGCGCTAACTCGTCTTGTTAATAATTTTCGCTTTATTAAACACATGGAGCTATGGCAAGCCATCGCATCTGGAGAAATTCACTACGACTCCGTATACGACGGCCAAGGCATAGATCAGCGCGCCCTAGCGGAACACCTGCTAAAGAGCCTGCCTGCTCGCATCGCCGCAAAAGATATGAGTAAGTCTCAAGCGCAGCAAATACAAATGGCTTTGATCATGGATATCGAAACCGATCCACTAAAACGCCACCAGCGTCTACGGGAAGAAGCCCAGCGGATCGGCGTGCAATTTGAGATAGATCAGCATTCTGATAAACACTAAGTACTTGCCCGGCCACGCCACAAATAATCGTGCGGTTACGATAAACGGGAAAGCACGAAGCCAGAATTATCCGCTAGCTATGCATTGGGACCGGCGCCGACTGGGAATACACTATTTCTTTTTCCATCTCCGGCGACATTTTCAGTGTCTTATAACGCTCCACCGGCGAGGGCGTTTCATGACGCTCAAATGCTTCAGCGGGGCTAAACGTTTTCTTCACAACGGGTTCAATGTTGAGGAAAACGTGCTCAACAACAGGCTTTGTCGCGGGAGAAATAATGCCGAGCAAGTTTAACTGAATCTTATTGCTTGCGATCAACGCAAACGCACGAAATATCATACGCCCGACCGTACGAACGATAGCGCCGGTCATATCCCACTGACGCATGCCAGCAAGATTTCTCTGCCAAGCAGGCATAGTGGCAAGGGTCGCCGCACGCAACATTTTGTTAGCCACCCAAGCGCCAGGACGCAGTATCCAATGGACTGGCGGAAACATAACGTCTGCATTGAGCAGGTGATCCATGATTTCTTGTGTTGCAATTGATGCGGCCATACGGGGGCGCATCTGTTCAAAGTACTGTCGCACCCCTTCGCGAGTGCGCGGCACAGCATCCGGCGAGCAAGTTTGGAACTCCGCAGCAATCGCGCACTCATGCCAGTAACGAATCTCGTCTTGGTCGGATAACTTTCCCGGTCCAAAGACTTCATAGGCATATAAGATGGAATGCCACGCCGTCATGTGTATCCACAGCTGCGAATCTGGGTTGTTCGCGTCATAGCGCAAACCCGATACCGGCTCTATACCAACAATGCGCGAATGAATTTTCACCAGCATATCCGCCGCCTTAACCACTGAGCGCGCATCACCGAATGCCACAGTCGCAAAGTATTTCAGTGTGTTGTCATAGCGCGTACGTGCGCGCTTAACAATTTTCTGCGTTGAATACACTGGCGCAATCAGAAAGGGATCTAGCTCTTCAATCACAACGGCACGCTGAAAACCAATCGTCAACGATGTTGGGTATTTCCAAACTCGCCACGTCATGGATTCAGGGCCAAAGAAACCGTAATCCTGAGGCCGCCCTGTTTTATTGGGCGGCATGGGCTGAGCATTTTGCTGATCATTAGTGATTGAAGTCATGTTTGCTTCGCTCCCGATAGTGAGAGAAACGGTCGCCACGATTGGCCCAACCGTGTCCTATTGGTAGCTAGTGTATGCGCTCTGCGGGAAACGTCTTGGCTGAACCGCCAAATCGTTATGTCCGCGCAGCAATGCAAAGAAATAGGAAATAGGGCAGTTCATATGGCCTATGATCTATATTCTATTTGCAGGGGCGGGGGTCTTTAATGTCGTCTTTCGTGGCTGCTCGCTTGCAGGCGAGCGCACGCATCGCTCGTCATGGAAAAAGCTAATGCATCAAAGCAGACAGAATGCTGCTTATTAATTCGCCTTGGCGGGTGTGGTTGGTTTTCTGAAAAATGTGCTTCACATAAGTACGCAGGGTAAGCTCGGATTTATGTCGCATCTGGGCAATGTCTTTTAAACTCATGCCCGTAACAAGGTCTGCACACACCTGTGCTTCCGCGGGGGTCAGTGAAAAATATTGGCCAATCAGTTCCGCACTAGGAAACTGTCGATCGCGCTGATCGTAAACAGACACTAGCGCACCACCAAGCTGCAAGTCTTCACTTTCAATCGGACGCACAACCAAAAGCAGCGGCGCCCTGTCTCTTCGATTTAAGATCAAAGTATCGGAACGGTATAAATCTTTACCCATACTCGCGCGCACGACTTGCACAGATGAACGCACGAACGCGTTCTGTACATCCTTTTCTTCAAACGATAAACGTTGGTCGCTAATCGTCAAACAGCGCTCCCTTTGCAACAACGCCGCCGCTGCTTTGTTGGTATAAACAATCGACGCTTGGTCATTGAGCACAAACGAGGCATCTGGAAGCGCATCTATTATTCCCGCCAAAGAAGTCGTCACGCGATTGCGCTGATCGAGTTGCTCGGCGAGCTGTATTGCTTGACGAACAAAGGGCACTAATCGATTTAATTGGGCTAGCTCTACGCTCGTATACGGCCCCTGCGCGACGGTGCGCTGGACCGTGAGCAGGATGGTATGCGTGTCCGTGCTGTGCACCACTAGCCACGCAGAATCGAGCATGTCCTGATCGGATTCCCAACGACTATAATCTTCGTTGATATCGAAGTCGGGGAGCAGTGGTAAAGCGGAACGAAAGAGCCCTGGGCTTTGTGTTACCGCGTGGTTTGTCACCACGTCTTGTTCGATCATATTGTTGTCGAGATACCACGCAATAAACTCATCGGATAATCCCGCATGCCAAAGGTGTTCAAGCGCGACGGGGGCTTTGCGCATCGTCGACAGCTGTGCCGCGCAACCGTTAATGGATTCCGTGAGCAGCTCTAAAAAATCGTGAAAGCCTTCTTTATTTGTCAGCCCACCATATAAGGCTTGAATCAGCGCAGGCTCACTCGGCAACGGCGATGCGCTAGTTAGGGGGGTCGTCGCTGTGCTCATACTGCTGCCCATGATTGAAATGCCATGAAAATTACCATCGCAACACAGCGCTTACTATACCAATCATTCCGGCCGGAGCGTAGTTGGTCGAATTATTGTCGGATTCACCTGCAGCTAAGCTATCAAAAGACGCTTAGCCGATCCTTAATATCGCACCGTATTTCAACCCCTAACGCTGCTCTTCCACAGCCCCATCTTTATCCGGCAACGGCATCAGATAACCGACCGCCAGCAACAGCAATCCGACCGCGATAAACGAGACAATTCGTTCAACAGTACCGCTATTAGCTAGGTCGATAAGAAATAGTTTTGCTACAACGACCGCCACCAAACCCATGCCAATTAGCCACGGTTCGCGTCGATCTTGGCGATTGGAAATAATGAAGAAGCTCATGCCGAGCAGCGTCCAGAAAATGGATAAGCATGTTTGCACGAGGTCGTCATGGAATAACGCATGCGTGTTAAAGGCGACGCCGGTGATGGCATGCAAGCTGCGTAGTAATAGGGTGTTCAGATAGACAAAACTCAACACACCCAGCAGGCTCCAGCCGACCATTACTGCTGCAGGCGAAGACGGGAAAAAGGCTATTTGCGCTGAATGTTTTTTCCAGACAAGAAGCAAACACACCAGCATGCTGATTTGCCACACATCGAGCGCATTGAGCACGGGAATATATGACATCGGCAACACGCTGGGCTGTATAAAGCAGCCAAAAAATACCATCAATGCAATCGCACTGTAGTACAGCGCAACGATGTGCTGTTGATATAGCACCTGCAATACACCCACCGCAAAAGGCAATTTGCAGGAAATCCGCAGGGCCGCAAACAGCGTCAGCCCGAGGCCGATCATGTGCCAGCTGGCCAACGAAGTGTGTTGATCAATACGCCACACGACTTCCCAGCACAACACCGCTGTCACCAAAAGGTAGCTGGCAAAATGGGCGGGCACTTCCAATTTGACGAGTCCGTTGCTAAAGATCCGATCGCCTACGTAAATCCAATAGAGACTGCCGATCAGCACAGGCCATGCGAGGTAACCCAGTGCGGCAAAAGGATGATGAACAAAGTGACCACTCGTTAGCAACGCGAACGCGCCGACTGGCAAAAGCGCAAGCACCACGGGGGCAAGCGCCAACCAACGATAGCGTTTACGCAAACTGTTTAGCACGAGACATGAAGTACTGATAAAGAGCAGCGCCGCGGCAATCAATATCATGTGCGATACATGATGGTGAAGCTGCCATAACGCCAACGCAAACCACCAGATCAGCGACCACAAGAGTAACGGCCAATGGAGTCTACGACACCATAATGTCGCCGGTTGGTCGCGCAGTAACCAAGCGCCATAAAGCCCAACCAACGCCATGACAGCGCCACTCAAATAGCCTGCGTTAAAGAATAGCTGTTCGCCCGCCGCAGGCGAATCAAGCAACCAAGAACAACCTGCACCGAGCAGCGCCGCAATCGATAGCAAACAACCCCAATTACGTTGCTGACGCACCGCCAACCACATAGCGCCGCCGCCCTCCAATGCCCAAGCCAACGCCGTAACGTCGTGATCGAATGCAAACGGAATAGCCAGTGATGAAAAGATCAGACCGATAGCCAGAAAGGATTCACGCAGCAAAGGCGAACGCTGCGCCATTAGGCGCCACCAGACTGCGGTGATGAGAAGGTAGAAGGCACCAAAACCAAGTGCGCTCCACGCAAGCCCGTACTCAAACTGACGCACCATCATCGCTTGCAGCGTAAAGCCAATCACTGGCGTGCCGAAAACAAGCGGCCCGTCGAGAAGGTGGTGATGCGCCCATTGCTTGCGTAGTGCAAAAATCATCACCACAGCGACGTAAAAAAGAATGAACAAGAGCAGGAAGGGCTCCGTACTGGCGAACAACGCATTGGAATAGCGCGTCACGCCCCACGCCACACTGATGATAAAGGTGAATGCAAACCCCATCAGGGTTAGCGCACGCCATGCCTTAAACCAAACAATGCCAACAATCCCGGCGTTTAAAATGGCGTAATAGCTGAACAACATAACGTGGCTGCCACCACCCGTCGAAGCGAGTACTGGCGCCAGAAAACCGCCGAGAATACCAAACACGGCTAATGATTTGGCATCTTGCTTTACCGACAATAACGCAGCGAGGACGGACAACCCGAACAGCACAAAAAAGCCGAGCGAAGCGGGCAACAGCATATAAATTTTCATCGCCGCAAAAGTCACAAGATAGCCACTGCCGACCGCAGCGCCTTGTAATAGCAACCCGTACTCGCGACGACTGTGCCGTAATCGCCAGCCAATAAAGAAAACGATTAACGCGCCAAACACAATCAGGGCCAAGCGTAGTTCTATTGGCACGGTGACGCTTTCTGACGCGAACTTCACTAAAAAGGAAATGCCAAGGAAAAGAATGACAATACCCACACGTGTGATCAGATTAACGCGGGCAATTCTCTGTCCCAACGCACTCTGCGCCCATCGGTCTGCTAACGTAACAGCAGGACGTTGGCGGCTCGGCGGCGTATTTGGCTCGGGCGAAGGCATGGACGGAGAACCATTCGGAGACGGATCACGCGTTTTTCGCTGCTCAACCGATTGCTGCGCTCCGTCTTTTCGCAAGACATAAGGATTACTCGCTAACGCTGGAGCGGCGGGTGGCTCTGACGGCGCACTATCGGATATCAATGCTGGGCTTGATGCTGACGCTGAGCCCTCAGCACGATGATCCGCAGCAGCGGCGCCCAGCGAATCGGAGGTCTCCGCCTTAGCGTGCAACTGAATTCGCTGTAATTGTTGTTGTAGCAAACCAAGCTGCCGACTTAAGTCCCCGATCTTAACCAGCAAGCCTGCTGAAAAGGCCAAGGCAAATGCCGCAGCAACATCCTGCATCATAAAGCCGACTAACAGGCCGACCACCGCCGCCGCGATTATCCCCATGTGTGCTTCCCTGCTTATTATTAACGTGCATCGAGTATGCCGTACGCAGACAGTCTCTGCGAGGTGCGCCATCATCGAGAGCACTCCCTTCACATCGATTTATTTCCACAGAGCGGTAGCCACGGCCAATGTGCTTTGCAAACCACTTCCGTATGATTGCGAAACGTTATAATTCATCGCTTGCTAGGAAGACGGAATGACCAAGACCAACACTGAGACTTTTCCCCAGCGCGGCAACGCCTTCTCTCGTGCGACAGGCAAGCGATTTCTGCAGCTGTTCGGCTGGCGGCTAGCCAACGAATTTCCAAATGTGCCGAAGGCCGTGGTAATTGGCGGGCCGCATACATCCAATTGGGATGGCGTTTTCACCTTCGCCGCGATGATGCAGATTGGCCTCGATGCCAACATCATGATTAAGGACAGCGCCATGAAAGGGCCGCTCGGCTCGGTACTGACCTGGCTCGGCGCGCTACCCATTGATCGCAGCAAAACCGGCGGTGTTGTGGAGCAGAGCGTTGAGCAGTTTACCAGCCGCGACAAATTTTTGATGGTCGTCTCACCTGAAGGCACACGCTCCGGCGCCGAGCAATGGCGGAGCGGCTTTTATCACATCGCCCACAAGGCTGGCGTACCGATTGTCATCGCAACCGCGGATTACCAGAAAAAGGAAATAACATTTTTGACCGTGTTTACCCCCACCGGTGATGTGGAAGGCGATATTCGTCAGATTCAGGAGCACTACGCGACAGTCCATCCGCGCCACCTGGCGCGACTGTCTGCGCCCCTCAAGGCCATACGTAACAAGCGCGCAGACTAGCGAAGGCGGGGCTCTGACCGTGTAAACGCCTCTAGTTTTCCGGCCAGCCCTTACTGCGAAAAATCACGCCCATCTAAGCTTTCGTTCCAACGAACTCCCTTGCGATTTGTGCCGAAGAGCATCTCATGTTTTTATTGAGGTGGGTCGGCAACGCTACCGCACTCTTTAACACCAAAATTCACAAGGGCTTTAAGGACGAGGGTTATCACATGAAACTAGGGAATATTGCGCTATTTATATTGCTGACATTGTCCGGATTCGCTCACGCGGATTATCGGTCAAGCGTCGATGAAGACACCTGTTGGGATGCAAAAAGCCCAAGCGGCGGCAGCTGCATCTCGGCAACATCACGCTGGTCTGAGCACACAAAAGGAAAGGTGATCGCGGAATACACCAACAACTGCGACCACCGCATCTATCTGCGCATGTGCAACGGCCGCAATAGCGGATCAGACGATTGTGGTGCCAGCGGTGTTGCACCGCACAGCACAAAATCTTGGTCAACTTCTAATGCGACGGGAAATTACTCCTACAACGCGATCGGCGTGACGCAAGGTTCTAAAGATTGGGTTTGCTCCGGCAAAGTGTCTAACTGGCACGATTAACATGTCCGCCTAAACGAACGCGCGGGACCATGTCCCGCGCAATGTTTGTTCGCTTCAGCGTTCTGCCTCCTCCTTCCCGCACACCAACTATCCGTTAGCTGTCACCGGCCATGCCATTCTCGGCGCCCCAAGACTCGCCTGCAAGCAGCCTCCCACAAGCCCCTCTACAGCGCGACACCATCTCAAATTTCTGCTCACCTTGTGGGAGGCTGCTTGCAGGCGATCTTTCCCGAGCAAACGCAGCGCAGCAGCTGCATAAGAACAAAGTCCTTCAGGCTTTGCCCGGAAATTCGCGATGAACCTAAAAAAGGGCCACTTCAAAAGCCAC
>JAGPVL010000005.1 GCA_018067045.1 Gammaproteobacteria bacterium | reverse complement strand
TGGAGTATGGACATCACCTTGATAGGTCACGCTATACACCTTTAGGCCAGCCAACGCTTCATCAAGATCTCTGTCCGCGCGCACATCATAGGCGTTAAAACCAACCCGCCACATATAAAAAAGCTGGTCTTGCAAGACGTCGCCAATCGACCGAATCTCACCTTGATAGCCATAGCGCTTACGCAGTTCTCGTGCGTAGGAATAACCGCGGCCATCGCGGAAGATCGGAAAGTTAATCGCGACCAGTGGCAACTTATCTAAATCTGCGGCAATAGCTTCCGGCTCTTCGCCTGCTTCCAGCCATACAGCAACATCTCCTCGCGCGATCATTTCGTCACGTTGCTCTAGCCACTGAGTCAGCGGAACAATAATTTTACCCGCGACAGGAATCCCGCTTTCTGCGATCTGCTCGGCAGAGAGCAGCGCCCATTCATTTTCGACGATAACACCGTCTTTAATCAGCCGAGGCATAGACACGCTCCTTGAAAGGTTCAATGCCGAGACGCTCGTAAGCATCAATAAAGGATTCGCCCTCGGCACGTTGCTCTACGTAGAGCTTAACGATCTTATCAAGCACATTGACCACTTCGTCAGCCTCAAAAGAAGGACCGAGCTTCTCACCGATACGAGAAACGCTGTCACCGCGGCCGCCAAGGGTAACCTGGTAATATTCGCGACCTTTCTTATCGACTCCCAATATGCCGATGTGGCCAATATGGTGATGGCCGCAAGCGTTCATGCACCCTGAAATGTTGATGTCTAACTCACCGAGGTCGTGCAGATAATCTAAATCATCGAAGTGACGCTGGATCGCTTCGGAAATGGGTAGTGACTTAGCATTTGCTAAAGAGCAAAAGTCGCCGCCAGGGCAGGCAACAATGTCAGTGAGAAGTTTTAGGTTGGGCGTGGCAAAACCAAGCTTATCGAGCGCCAACCAAACGTCGAAAAGGTCTTTTTGCTGAACGTCAGCTAAGACCATGTTTTGCTGATGAGTGTTACGCATCTCTGAAAAACTAAAACGATCGGCAAGATCCGAAACGGCATCAAGTTCTTCTGCAGTAATATCGCCAGGCGCTCGCCCTGTTTTTTTCAGGGTTAATGTCACGGCGCGATAACCCGCTTGTTTATGGGCGCGGGTATTGGTGTGGTACCAGCGTTTAAATGCAGCGTTTTCTGTCATTGGCTGCGTTAAAGCTTCCGGCATATCGTCGGCGGCAACATAGGCAGGGCTAGGGAAGCACGACTTAATGCGTGTTACTTCTTCTGCAGTGAGCGTCATTGGCCCATCTTTTAGCTCAGCAAATTCACGCTCAACCAGCTCACGAATACGCTCGGCACCCATCGCTTTCACAATGATTTTGATACGTGCTTTAAACTTGTTCGAGCGGATGCCGTACTTATTATAGACCCGCAGAATAGACTCGATGTAAGACAGCAAGTGCTGCCAAGGTACTGCGCTACCGATCAGCGCGCCGACCATTGGTGTGCGACCTAAGCCGCCGCCAGCGAAAATATTAAAGGCAACTTCTTTGTCGCCACCTTGAACAATCTCGACGCCGATGTCGTGTACACCAATAACTGCCGAATCGACGCCTGGTTCGGCGTTAACGGCAATTTTGAATTTGCGTGGCAGATGAGCGAATTCGGGATTGAACGTGGACCATTGACGGATCAGCTCACACCAAGGGCGAGGGTCTTCAATTTCATTAGGATTGGTGCCGGCATATTCGTCGGTTGTGGTATTACGGACACAGTTACCACTGGTTTGAATGCCGTGCATTTGCACATTAGACAGCTCAGCGAGAATGTCCGGCACGTCCTGCAGTTCAGGCCAGTTAAGCTGGAAGTTTTGCCGAGTAGAAACGTGGGCATAGCCCTTGTCCCACTTGCGGGTGACATAAGCGAGCTTGCGCAGCTGATCGCTGGACAACATGCCATAGGGCACGGCAAGGCGCAGCATGGGGGCGTAGCGTTGCACATAGAGGCCATTCTGCAGGCGCAGAACAAGGAATTCCTCTTCAGACAGCTTGCCGTCGAGATAACGGTTTGTCTGATCGCGGAACTCGGCGACACGCTCATTCAGTAGCTGCTGGTCATATTGCTGGTAGACGTACATAAGTTCTGTGGCCTAACTTGCTAATTTTGTAGGGGTTTTGTGCCCGAAATGGTGGCGCACTGTAGCAAATTCGCCCCTCTCGGAAAAGAAAATAATCGCTATAACTATAGTTCGTTAGGCTATTGGCCGGTGCCGGAAACTACCATATTCACCGTTATAACCATGCCGGCGACCATCGCGAGCACGAGAATGACATAGACGACGATATAGTCACTCGCACGACCTTTTTTAAAGTCCCGCTCTCTGTTTTTGGCGCTTTGGACGCCAAACAGGCCCGCTAGAACACTGGCTAGCACTTGGATTTGATTGGGCTTTGAGGTCTTATCGGCGTCTTTGGGGCTGTTTGGGGCTTGATTCTCATTGCTCATGCTGGCCTCCATCGGCTGTGCGCGGGGCATGATAAACCGCTACAGCGGAAAGAAAAACAGCCTTCGTCCATTGCACCTTAGGAATACTTGACTAAAATGGTCGGAAATACACCTTTCAACGGATGCAGTATGTCTGAGAACCTCGTAACGATTACAGATGATGCAAAGGACTATTTGCGAGACTTGCTCGCAAAGCAGAATAGTCCGGGCATTGGCGTACGCGTCTTTGTAGAGCGCCCCGGCACGCCGCACGCTGAGTGCTGTATGGCTTATTGTCAGCCGGATGAGCAGGACGCCGAAGACATTCGTTATGAATATGAAGGGTTCCACGCCTGGATCGAAGGTAAAAGCGTTAAATACCTTGAAGATGCTGTGATTGACTATAAGAAAGACAGTATGGGCGGTCAGTTAACTTTTCGTGCGCCGAAGTCGCGGGTTCCCGAAATAGGGGACGATGCGAGCGTAGAGGAGCGGATTAACTATTATCTTTACTCGGAAATTAACCCCGGCTTAGCCTCGCATGGCGGCAATGTTCAGTTGTTAGAACTGACTGACGAAAACGTTGCCATCCTAGAGTTCGGTGGCGGCTGCCAGGGTTGCTCAGCCGTGGATATGACCTTGCGTGATGGCGTAGAGAAAACGCTAAAAGAGCGGGTGCCTGAGTTAACCGCGGTGCGTGACAAAACAGATCATAGCCAGACAGATAATGCGTATTTTAAATAGTGCGAATGAAGCATAAAAAAACGGGCGAAAGCCCGTTTTTTTATGCTGTCAATTTAGCCGAACCACTGATTCTACGCTTACCAGTTAGCCGGTCTGTTGTGGAGCGGATACTTATTGTGGGGACTACTTGCGAGCAATCCGGCAGCCGCTTCACGTTAAAAGAGATCGCCTGCAATCAGCCTCCCACAAGGCCTGCGCAATACCTCAGCCTCGGAAAATTTAGGCCACCCCTGTGGGAGCTTGCTTGCAAGCGATGGCGCTCAATCAGCGCACTTTACCCTCAAGCTAACGCCTGCGTGTAAAGAAAAGGAAGTCATGTCATTTTCTTAACGCCGGCACTGTGGTGATTTCCCGCTGCTCTTGGCGTTATTGTATAGCGCCATCGCATCATTCATATGGTGCTGTAGACCGTTAATACGCGTGCTGTTGGCGGGGTGAGTCGAAAGGAATTCTGGTTGCGCCGCACCGCCTGCTTTGGCCATGTTTTGCCAAAGGCTAACGCTTTCACGGGGGTCAAACCCGGCCTTTGCCATAAGCTGTAAACCGATAATATCTGCCTCGGCTTCATGCTTGCGACTAAACGGTAGTGATATGCCAACCTGGCTGCCCAGCCCTAATAACCCAAATAGTTGCTGCTTTTCAGGAGAGGGCTCTCCGGAAAGAGCTTGCAGCATTTGCATGCTTGTTTCGGTCGCTGTTTGGATCGACATGCGCTCGTTGCCATGCTTTGCCTGAACGTGGCCGATCTCGTGACCTATAACGGCCGCAAGTTGATCCGCGTTTTGCGCAACATCTAATAAACCGCTGTTTACGCCAATTTTTCCGCCGGGTAGTGCAAAGGCGTTAGCGCTTGGATCGACGAACACGTTGACTTCCCAGTTGCCCTGCTTCTCTAGCGCGCCGAGTAGCGCATTGGCAACGCAATTAACATAGTTGTTCGTCGTCCCATCTCGACTAACAGACTGCTCTGTTTTAATTTGTTGATACGCCGTTATGCCCATTTCATCCATTTGGCTGTCTGGCATTAGCAAAAGTTGATGCCGGCCTAGCGGCGAGGTTGCGCAGCTAGAGAGCAATACAGCAGCACTTATAACTGACGCCTTAACCGCGGTTCGTAATGATAAAGATGAATACTTCGAGCGCACAGATTTACTCCCATTCTCTTAAGTGACGTCGAGCAACGAGCATTAGCCATACTGACCACACTCCGCTGCCGAGCAAAAATAATAATCCAAATACAGAAATGTCCCACAATGTTGGCGCGACACGTCCTGCCATCATAATTGCGCCGGTAAGGACTCCGCTAATAGTTAGTAAGGTTTGCACCAGTCTAAACTGAGAGCGCTCTAGACGTGCGACCATACGCTCAAGGTGGCGAGGATCAAGACCGGGCTGGGCATCCTGCGGCGCGGCACCCGATGGTGGTGGCGGTGCGTATAATCGGTCTACGGCGTCAAGTGCGCGCAGGCTAATACTTTTGGCGAGTCGCGTTGGGCTGTAACGCTTTCGCATCATGCGCTTGAGTAGCGGCTCTGCTTCGCTCATTAGATCAAACTGCGGATTCATCATACGCCCGAAGCCTTCTAGCGTAATGATCGCTTTAAGCATAAGCGCGATATCGCTTGGCAGTATGAGGTCAAAATTACGCAGTAACGCGGTAATGTCTGAAAGCAGGGCGGTAATATCAAGATCCGCCAATGGCACGCCGTAGTAGGCGGAAATGACGTCTTCAATATCCGTGGTTAGCTGATCCATTTTAACGGGCTGGCCATCGGACCAAGATGCCAACACGGCTGCGCACGTTGTCGGCTCTTGCATCACCACCGACTTCATGATTTGCACCATTTGTTCTTGCCGTGCGCTGGAGAGTTTTCCCACCATGCCAAAGTCGAGCATGGCAATATTATTGTTCGGCAGTATTAAGAAATTACCGGGATGGGGGTCGGCATGAAAAAAACCATCTTCAAGAGTCATTTTCCATGCGACTAACGCGCCCCGGCGCGCCAATAGCTTTCTGTCTAGGCCCGCATCTTCAATGCGCTCAAGTTGCCGTGCCGGTATGCCGTCAATAAATTGCTGCACGGAAAGCCTCGCGGATGTCACTTCCCAGTAAACCTTGGGAATGGTTAGCCACGGTATGCTACGCATATTCTTGCGGATACGGTCGGAGCTACGCGCCTCGATGGTGAAATCGAGTTCTCGCATTAGTGAGCGCTCAAATTCACGGACAAGGTCAACAGGGCGGTAGCGACGTAGCTCGATGGAATTGTCCGCAGCGAGCTTCGCCAACATATCAAGGAGTCTTAAATCCGCTTCGATTTTCGCCTGAATATCAGGCTTCTGAATCTTTAGGACGACCTGTTCACCTTTGCGCGTTACCGCGCGGTGAACTTGGCCTATTGACGCGACGCCGATCGGCACAGGGTCAACGCTGGCGAAAACCTGATTAATCGGTTTTCCAAGGCTGGCGACAATTAGCGGCTCAAGATGGGCAAACGGAATTTCTTGGGCGTTATCTTGGAGTTGCTCAAATTCATTTACCCAATCAGGTGGAAATAGATCTACGCGAGTAGCCAAAATCTGCCCGAGCTTAACGAACGTGGGGCCCATTTCTTCCAGCGCCCGGCGCATGCGCGCCCCCGGAGGCATTGTCAAAAATTCACGACTGACACTTTGCCGAACGAGTTTGCCTGCTTGTTCAAGAGGGGCGACTAAGTCTAGACGCCGAATCACGTCGCCGAAGCCATATTTAAGCAGTATCGTCGCCAGCTCATTAACACGGCGCAGGTCTTTGCCTGTGGTAAGCAAGTTCATTCCGGCTTTCCTGTATGGGGAATCGAATCAGCAGGGTATTTTTAGCACACTATCTTATGGATGCGGTGCTTTTAAGTGCTGATTATTTGCTGCGTCTGTTCCAGCGGATAGGCGCCATCTGTGTAGCTGTGTATACGCATGATTGAGTCCCACACGCGGTAGGGCGGATTAGATAGCTGGATCGAACCATTGAGGCGGAAAAGCAGCGGCCGACTCGTAGCGATGCCAAAGCCCTGTAGTGGGATGATTAAAGGCAAGGCTGCGGGCATGAAGAAGCAGACGTTCACTGCGCGCGCAAATGTCGTCAGGGGCGTATAAGTCGCAGCCGATAATGGCATGACCAAGCTCACGGCAATGAATGCGCAGCTGATGAGAGCGGCCTGTTATCGGAGTAAGAAGAAGATGTGTGCAATGTCGCTGCGGGTCGCGGTGAATGACTTTATATTTGGTTAGCGCCGATTTACCTTTTTCAGAACAGACTTTCTGACGAGGTCGATTTTGCCAATCTGGCGCCAGTGGAAAATCAATCTCGCCCTCATCGTTTGTCACCAATCCTTCCACAATGGCATCGTATTGCTTAAACACTCTACGTTCTTGGAATGCTCGTGATATCGCTGCTTGAGCGACCTGAGTGCGCGCGAACACCATCACGCCGGAGGTGTCTAGGTCGAGGCGATGGATTAAATGCACTTCGTCATAGTCACGCCTTAATCGGCTGATCACGCAGTCACTATTCTCAATGCCCCGTCCAGGAACGGACAACAAGAATGCGGGTTTCACGATGACGAGCAGACTATTATCCTGATGTAATATGTGCACGTTTTCATGGCAAACAGGAACAATATAGTAGGGCGCGTCTAACTTTTCAGGCGCAGGGTTTTCCGAAGTAAGGCCTGCTGGCGCAAGGTTGTTTTTATTGTGCTCTTCGGTCATACCACTCATTGCTCGTCATTATGTTCAGGGCGTCTCTTGAGTTATATGCATCTTAGTTATTCGCGGGCGCTAGGCGGGGGTCACAATCATTAAGTCAGCGCACGCTGCCTTTGGTTTGGTTGTCGTTTTCTCGACCACTTTGCAAGCTAGGGCTTTGTCCTTCTCGCACATGGCAACCAGTTCATAGAACGGATCGCGGCCAGGGTCAGCAATGATGACACGCTTTGCTCCTGCCTTAATCGCTTTCTTGATCATTTTGTGCAGTACTGGAGCAAGTGCGTCCCAGAAGCATATATCGGCTCCAGCGATGGTGTGTACGCCGTCAAAATCTGACTTCTTGAGCTTCTCAAATCGTCTAACCAGCGTGTCGATATTCTTGGCGCCATTTATTTCTTGATGTAATGCCAAGTATGGGAAGACATCGGCGTCAGCATCTACGGCAACCACGCGTTTAACCAACTTATTTGACGCATAAATCCCTAGTAGCCCCCAGCCACAGCCCAAGTCCATCATGGTGCTGGTTTTAGGTGGCTTATTACGGGCTAAATAATCCATCACAAGAAAGCTTGAGTTCCAAACCTTGTCGCCATGAATTGAAGGTAGGTGCGCGTCTTTCTTGAGTCGTTTAACCTCCTTATGGGCCGGACTAAGCACTTTAAGGCCGCGTGTGAATACAACATGTTTGTCTGTTTTTTTAGCGCTAACTGTCTGAACCATGACGAGAATCTCAAAATTAGAACTTTACGGATTTAAATAGCCTCTCGCGCAGCACGCTCGCGGGCAGAGGGTATGCAATAAATGCGGATTACCTTACGGTTTGTTACGCGCCACATCAACAAAGCGTACGTGAAAACTGTGACAGTTAGGTTAGAATTCGTCTTTGCAGAAAAAGGCCGCATAATAAGCATTGCATCGCAATTTTTACCGCCTGCCTTTATTGGGCTAGCGTAGTAAGTTCAGCTGCGCAAAGAATAGCCTACGTTAAGTAAAAGAACGAAAGACTTGTCTGGGCGTCGGCGACGGCGCGGCTTTGGGGGAATGGCTTGGCACTAGCAGGAAACATTGCGCGTTCAGGGGTCGCAGCGCTGGGGAGCTTGCTCTCTGGGCGCCGTCGGTACGCCCGTGCTCTGGCTGTTTTTGGCGAGATCGTTGCCCTGTACGCTCGCTATAAGCTCAGCCCTGATTCTAAGTCGCTGAATGAGATACACCAAGGTGCGGCAGAAAGAGTTACGGAGCTATGCCGGCAGAACGGCGCGATCTGGGTTAAAGCTGCTCAATTTTTCTCTTGTCGTCCAGATGTACTACCTATCGAGTACATAAAAGCACTACAGGTCCTACAAAATGAAGGGATGCAGGTTCCTTTTGCCGCTATAGATCAGGCCTTGACGCGCGCATGGGGCAGTCAATGGCGCTCTCAGTTCTCAGAGTTCTCTGAAATTCCAGTCGCCGTCGCATCAATAGCGCAAGTTCATAAGGCTAAATTAACGTGTGGCCAAGAAGTTGCCATTAAAGTTCGCCTGCCTGACGTTGTTCGGCTTTTTGACCAAGATGCCCGTGTGTTTCGGTTTATGGCGGAGCTTATTTCGCCATTTTTTAAACAGCTTGACTTCGCTCAAATTACGGAGCAGCTGCTTGAAATGACGGCTGTTGAACTCGATTTCCGTAACGAAGCGCAAAACTTAGAGCGCTTTTCTCGTATTAGCCATCCCCAGCGCATTCGTGTGCCCGTTCTCAGGCAGAAGATTAGTTGTGCAGAAGTACTGGTAACCCATTGGGAAGAAGGCGAACGGTTACGTGAATACCTTGATGAAAATCCCGGCCATGCCGCAGATATTCTGACATTGCTTTTTGGTAGCTACCTGCAGCAGGTTACTCGCGTAGGGTTGTATCAAGCGGACCCTCATCCAGGCAACTTTATTGTTAGCCCGGAAGGTGAAGTAGTGATTCTCGACTTTGGTGCAATCGGAAAGTTGACGCCGCAAGAAGTCAGTCGTTATTCGAAGTTGCTGTATGGACTGATGGGATTTACCCCTGATATCGATATCGGCCAGCTTTTCGTTGACGCTGGTTTCGTCGGTGGCAAGGCCGAAACGCTACGTGATCTAGCGCTTTATGTGTTGAGCGATAGAATGCACGGCGATAATGTTGCCACGGCGATGGAAGAAATTATTGAGAAGTTCCGCGAGAATCACGTACGCATTCCTGATACCTACATTGGTATCGCTCGAGTGCTTATTACGCTGGGCGGGCTGCTCATGCATTACAAGGTGCCGTTTGATTGGACCCCGCCAGAGCAGCGCACGTCACTTAAAGCGCGGACATAGCGGTTCCCCTGTAGGTCTACACTCCTGAAAGCCCCTCGAAATACTTCATCCGTAGAAATGCCCGCCATCCCTGTGGGACCTTGTTTGCAAGCGATTTAAGACCAGATGAAAACCGAAACCCATCAGCTCCGGACTAGAATTCAACGCCAGCAAGCCTAGTTTGCAGGCATTCAATCTCTAGGGGCGGCCTCGGTTAGCGAAAGCTGCTCATTGGCATGTGTATCTGCTTCCTGCCAGAACGGGCGAAATACATCAGCACTTTTTGCCGCGGCTTCTGCCATCGGCACATGGCCAATACCTTCAAGAATCACCGCTCTGCTGTTGCGAATATTTTCATCAAATACGGCCGCGTTATCGACGCCGAGCAATCTATCTTCCGCGCCCCAAAGGATTAGCGTCGGTGCGACAATCTCGGCAAGCCTGTCCCGCATTTGTAGACTGGCATTGATATCGTGATAGACCTTTTCCGCAACAGCTGCGTTATCCGCTTTTAATTGGCCCATGTGCATAACAAAAAAATCAGGCATCCATGGTGGATCGGCCATGGCCCAATCCATAGTGATAAACATGTCTTCTGCGGAATGGGGGATCAATGGATTGGTGTTAACGTCACCGAGTAATGCTAGAAACTCAGGTGTCGGCAAGGTGATGCCCGCTGAGTCGATGAGCCCTAATGATCGAACACGCTCAGGTGCCTGAAGTGCAACAGCCAATGAAATTGCCCCGCCCATAGAGTTGCCGGCGATGTGAAACTTTTCGATGCCAAGCGCATTGGCGAGGTTAAGAACACGTTCGGCTTGACGTCCAATGGAGTAATCAAGTGAAAGGGTGCGTGTCGTTTCTCCGTGCCCAGGCAAATCGGGAACAATAAAATTATATTCACCCTCCAACTCATTAACGAACCGCAGCCAGTTACTACTGTCCGCGCTAAAGCCGTGAATCAGAAATATAGGATCGAGGTTCTGACTGTCTGCGCTGTGCAAATAAAACCAATCAATGCCGTCATCAGTGCTGAGCGAGGTTGATATGAGTCCAGCCCTGTTACGTTCTACACTTAACGCGGTATCGTAAACCCAATCAGTGAATCCGTTACATCCTGCAAGCTGGAACGCAAGCAAGGTAAACAGAGCGATGCGGACAAACATAGTGTGCTCCTTTAGGGCGCTTTAGTTGAATGCAAAGCAAATAGACGTAGCGCGCGAGTTGCGCATAAGAATACGTGAGGAGGGAGGTCAGGTTCTGTCTGTCTGAGCCATTATTATTGCTAGAGGGTATTGCGGATAGCCAAACCTACCAAGCAGGTTAGTCAATCAGGACAGGATTTAGATGTTTTGCACATCCATGCCATCGGTGTTAATGGCTACAAGTTGCAACGCTATGACATGTTTTTTGCTTACAAGGATACGGAGAATATTTGTACTTAGAGGGGCGCGCCTTAAGAGACTTCACTGCTATTTTTTTATTTTTGCAGAGCCCAAATTCCATACTCCGGCGGCAACGATGAGTAGTGTTCCTGCTAGCGTCGCCCACTTTAATGATTCATCCCAGAATAACCAACCAAGTGCCGCCGCCCAAATGACAGCGGTGTAGTTATAGATGCCAACACGGCCGGGGCTAGCCAATTGATAGGCTGTGGTCATACAGATTTGCGCAATCGTCGCAGTCAAGCCGATAGCGAGAAGCCAACCAAACTGTGCCCCGTCGGGCCATGTCGTTATCCAGAAAAGCGGTATCGCAGAAATCACACTACTAATAGCGCCGAACCAAAAAACAATTCTGCGCGGTGGTTCGGTGTCCGCCATCTTTCGGATGCTGACTTTTGCCACCCCCATTAAAACAGCACTTAATAAGGCGACGATCATGACGGGGTTAAATGCGCCGGTACCGGGCTGAATAATTACAGCAACGCCAAGAAAGCCCACCGCAATGGCAGCCCATGTCCGTAACGTGATTTTATCGCCTAGCCAGATCATGGCTGTGAGCGGAAGGAAGAATGGGGCCGTCATTTTTACAATAATCGCATCAGCCAAGGGCACGTGCGCAATGGTGTAGAAATAGCAAAACATTGCAGCGACACCGGTGCCCGCGCGAATAAAGTGCAAGCCGATGCGTTTTGTTTTCAGTTGGCGAAGGCCGCCGGTGCCGAAGAGTATAGGGAAGAGAAACAGTAAGCCGAGAAAATTGCGGAAAAACACGATCAACTCAGGCGGCAAGCCTTCACCAGCAAGATGCTTGATCATCGCAGCCATGACAGCCAGTAATAGCTCGCCGCACATCAGCAGTACTGCGGAGCGAACTAAGTTGTCGTTAGGCATGGAAGCATACGTTTTCCGTTAGGAGTCGGCGCGGGGGGCGAGGGGCTTTGGCGGGTCTGCTAGATAACTGAAATGATCAGGCGGAAGCGCGCACTTCCGCCTGATCGGCTTTATAGTAATTCGCCCCAGAGATCATGTTCGTCTGAGCCAGTAATCCGTACTCTAACGCGTTGCCCTGGCAGTAAATCAACTTCGTCATCTAGGTAAACGAGGCCATCAATTTCAGGTGCATCGGCGTGTGAGCGACCAATTGCGCCATCATCATTGACTTCATCGATAAGCACTTCAATCTCTCGGCCAATTTTTGCTTTGAGTCGGTCTTCACTAATGCGCGCTTGAACATTCATAAAACGCTCAAGCCGTTCTTCTGCGACATCAGGATCAACAGGGTCAGGCAGATCGTTAGCGCGGGCACCTGTCACGGGCGAATAAATAAAGCAGCCAACGCGATCCAGTTGCGCTTCTTCAAGCCAATCCAAAAGCATCTCAAAATCTTCATCGGTTTCCCCAGGGAAGCCGACAATAAAGGTTGAGCGCAAGGTGATGTCCGGACAGATTTCGCGCCAGCGTTTAATGCGTTCAAGGGTGTTTTCAGCGAAAGCAGGGCGCTTCATTAACGCAAGAATGCGTGGGCTGGCGTGCTGAAACGGAATATCCAAGTACGGCAATATCTTCCCGGCGGCCATTAACGGAATGACATCGTCTACGTGCGGGTAAGGGTAGACATAGTGCAGGCGAACCCATACTCCCATGGAGCCTAGCGCCTCACAAAGATCGAGCATCTTCGCCTTAACCGGCATGCCCTGCCAAAAGCCGGTTTGATATTTCAAATCAACACCGTATGCACTGGTGTCTTGAGAAATAACGAGTAATTCCTGCACGCCAGATTTTACTAAACGCTCAGCTTCGTCGAGCACACTGCCGACCGGGCGGCTGACGAGCTTGCCGCGCATAGATGGAATAATGCAGAAACTGCATTTGTGATTGCAGCCTTCCGAGATCTTCAAATAGGCATAATGACGAGGCGTGAGTTTAATGCCTTGAGGGGGAACAAGGTCGATAAACGGGTCGTGTTCTGTCGGCGGCGCGACAACATCGTGAACGGCGTTAACCACTTGCTCGTATTGCTGCGGGCCGGACACGGATAAAACCTGCGGATGGACAGCGCGAATGACCGATTCATCAATACCCATGCAGCCGGTGACAATCACCTTGCCGTTTTCACTGATCGCTTCGCCGATGGCCTCAAGGGACTCGGCTTTCGCCGCATCGATAAAGCCACAAGTGTTGACCACGACAACGTCTGCGTCCTGATAGGTCGGCACGACTTCGTAGCCTTCAATACGCAGCTGGGTGAGTATGCGCTCTGAATCAACCAGTGCTTTCGGGCAGCCAAGGCTGATGAAGCCGACTTTTGCCGAGATCTTTTCGGGACTCTGTGCAGACATGGGATACCTCATTTTGGGGTGGCGATTGTACCTGCGTCAAAGCGTGCCTGCACTAGCCCGTTTGCAAAATGGCGTAAGCCATAGGCATCCCGTTTGATGCCGCCACAAAGCCATCGACTGCAAGCGGGCTCTCACAAGGCCATCGCGGCTTATTTTTTGTTGGCGCTTGCTTGCAGGCGATGGATGTCTGACTAAACGCCGAATTAAGTGGGTTATCTGCGATCGCTCAGCCATAATGCCGCCGATGAAACCAGATACTTATTTTGATAACCCAGTACACCCCGTCTCCCTAAAGCTTTGGCCTCGACTGAACGGCGAGAAGCTCCGCGCTTGGGACGGTGCGGACTTGCTGTTGCTTGAGCACATTGCAGAGCAGGATGCCTCTACCGATCAAGACGCTTCGGATCAGCCCGCAACGCTTGTTCTGAATGATCCCAACGGCGCCTTGACCCTTCCTTTACTTGCCGCGGGCGTCAAAGTTCATGCCAGTGGCGATTCATGGCTCGCGCAAAAAGCGCTGCTAACGAATGCCGAAGACAACGACCTAGCGACCGATACATTATCCTGGTCTTGGCCCAATGAAGAAGTCGCGCAGCCGATAGCGCGAGTGCTGATACGCTTGCCTAAGAGTCTGTCTTTGTTTGAAAGCCAGCTGGCGACCATCGCCGGCACGCTACCAGAAGGGACGCAGGTGATTGTTTCGTCAATGGATAAACATACACCGCCGACCGTCATGAAGATCTTAGAAAAGTATTTTCTATCCGTTGAGCACGGGCTGGGCCGACGTAAGGCGCATTTGTATTTTGCGCAATTAGGCCATCAAACTGCGCAGCAGCGGACGGCTCCAGCAGTGTTTGCCATCCCTGCGCTGCAAGGCAAGGAAATTTGTGCGCAACCGGGCACATTCTCCGGTGACAAACTCGACATCGGTGCACGTTTCTTTTCCGAGCATGTACCAAGTGATGTCGCTGGTAATATTGCAGATCTGGGCTGTGGCAATGGCGTAATTGGTCTTGTCGCGCTAGACAGAAACCCTGAAGCTAGCGTCTGGTTTTGTGACGAGAGTGCGCAAGCGGTTAGTAGTGCCAAGACCAACACGGCAGCCTTGTACCCTAAGAGAGAGTGTTCCTTTCACCATGGCAACGGCCTAGACGGCTTGGCAGAGACATTTAGTCTTATTCTGCTTAACCCGCCATTTCATCGTGGTCATGCGGTTGATGAGGGGGTCTCGTCGATGCTGTTCAAACACGCACGACGCCACCTCAATAGCGATGGTGAGCTGTACGTTATCGGTAACCGGCACTTGAAATATAACTTGCCGCTGAGAAAACTATTCGGCAGCGTCAGGGAAGTCGCCGCGAACGACAAGTTCACCATTTGGGCGGCAAAGTTCTAGTCGTTGTTGTTAGTCGCTGCCTTGTGGGTGTTTTCATAGATCACCGGTCTTGGCCTGCAGAGCAAAAAATCGCTTGCAAGCAACCTTCCACAAAAACAATGCCATGCCAATGTTTTTGTGGGAGCCAACCAATCCTACACATCCCTTTGTGGGAGCCAGCCAATCCTGCCCCCTTGAGGGAGGCAAACCAATTATGCACATCCCTTGTGGGAGGCTGCTTGCAGGCGATTCTTTTCTCTATCTAGCAAAAAGACACACTAAATCCCTTCAAGCGTGCGCATCAACGCTTCCACCTTAAACAAGCTTTCTTGAATTTCCTGCTCGGGATCTGAATCAATCACGATGCCCCCGCCGCCATGGCAGTAGATGTTGTTGCCTTCCGTTTGAAACGTGCGAATCAATATATTCGAATCCAACGTACCCGAAGAAGAGAGCGAAAACTGGGTGCCGCAATAGTATCCACGCGGTGATGTTTCGAGCTCTGCAATAATTTCCATTGACCGTTTTTTGGGTGCACCCGTAATCGACCCTCCCGGAAAGCAAGAGAGTAGGGCAGAGAGAGGATTAATGTCATCGTTCAGCTCTCCCGTAATCGTTGATACCAAATGCTGAACATTGCTAAAGCGCCGTAGATCAAAAAGGGAGGTTGTTTCTACGGATCCGGGCACACAAATCCGACCAAGATCATTACGTAGTAAATCAACGATCATAAGATTTTCAGCTCGATCTTTATCACTGTTGCGCAGGTCTTGCGCTAGCCGGTCATCTTCCTTCTGTGTTTTACCCCGTGCGCGACTGCCCTTAATCGGTTCCGTCACCACGTGCTTACCTTTTATAGAAAGGAATCGTTCCGGAGACACACCAAAAACGGTATTCCCATTCGGTAACGTGAAAAATCCACCGTGCGGTGAGGGGTGTTGCTGCATAAGGGCATGCCATGCGCGCAGTGGGGCGCCAACGAAGCGACTAGAAAAACGGCGGGCAAAGTTCACCTGGTAACAGTCACCAGCAAGTAAATACTGGTGAATTCGTGCGAGTGCTTCCTTATAAGAGACGGTTTCTATTTCCGAGGTAAAGGTATCAACCGAGAACGGCGCTATGCTCAGTGCAAATTGCTTGATGTCGTCTGCACTGATGCTGCTCACTTCATCTGCAGAAAAGATCGCGACGGCAGCAAGCGGATTGACCCCAGTGTTCATGCTAGCCGGCAGATTATGCGCCGCGAAGCCAGCTTCGTAACGTATCAGGCCGGTTGCATATGAGGGCTCTTTGGCTAATGCGGCAGCAACCCGATTCGGCAGCGCCTGCATATCGGCCGCATCATTGGCGATAACCCATTCTCGTGGATGACCTCCGTACTGATAGCCCGCCGCGGAAGGCCATATGCAGGGCGTGGGAGATAAACATGAGCGATCGAGATCGGTGAAATCCATATGCATCCTAGATTGGCAGGTGCGGATTCTAGCCGTTTTTCTGCTAGCGATTAAGGTTTCAGTGGCGTTTGTTTCGTGAATTCAGGCACTCGCTACGCTTTCGGAGGAGGGCCGTCGAGGTTTTCAGCGCCAGGAAATTAATCCGCCATGGTCAGATTACGCCAGTATGGTGGATTAGATCATTACCGCTGTTACACAAGGTAACAACGGTTAACGTATGTAACCGAGCCTCATAGTTGCAAGCCGGGAGCATAAGTCACTAGACGGCGTTAAATTTGTTTAAAATCAATTGGATGGCGGTTATCTCCTGCCTTTGAATTGATATCAAACCAACGTTGTTGGCTTTGTAACTGCCGTGTTAACGTTTGTTCAGTGGCAGACACATGCTACCTACCTAACAAGAACTATTCGTTGTGCACACGAGGAGATACACCAATGTTTAAGAAACTCGCATTAGTAACTGCAATCGCGGCCCTACCAGTAAGCGGCTTCGCGATGGAAGCACTAGAAGATTCAGCTCTTTCTGACGTAACTGGTCAGGACGGTATTAGCTTGTCGATCGACATCAACTCAACCCTGACACTGGGTATTGAAGATACTGACGGTTTCACCGGCAATCTTAACTCAGGTATGATCATAATCGACGGCATGTCTATGGTTGGTACTGCTGCGATTGAGATTGACTCTGCAAGCACGGCAACAGGCGGCGGCGTTATTCAAATCGGTGTTACCATTCCTACGCTGACTATCCAAACCGGTGATATCGGCGTTGGTCTGGGTACTGACGGCACAAGCGCAACAGCTGGTATTGCAAACCTCGTAACAGAGGCTGCTGCAGTTGCTCCGATCATCGATAGCGTAGGCGTTACCCTGACAGGCGTTTCACTGACCCTGCAGGTCGGTAATGAAGCGACCAATCTTGTGTCGCTTGCTACTTCTGCGCCAGTTGATATTCAAATCGGTAACATCCTCGATGCGAACGACAACTTCACCTTGAACGACCTGTCTGCTAATGGCGGCGGTTCGCTGATCGTGAATGAGCTGGCGGTAAACAACGTTGACCTAAACGGCATCACTATTGATGTGACTACTGGCGGTCTCGTTATCAACACGAATGGCGCTTTGGTAGGTATGGATATAGCGGCTATGGGCGTGAAGATGGGCACAGCGGCTTCCGCGTCTATCGGTAACGTTTATGTCACTGGTCTTGACCTAAGCAACCAGACTATCACTGTAACCGGTCACTAATTCGGTTGGTTGTGATGTAAAAAAAGCCCGGCTTTGCCGGGTTTTTTTTTGCCATTTAATTCGTGCATCCTGCTGTTGTTTTTTAGAACCTTATTTTGCATAGAGCTTTCGCTCTTTATTACGAGTTATTTTCATGAATCAGCAAGTGTTAACGTCAGAGCAGCTTTTGCCCACAGTAAAATCTTTATGTGATGCGAAACGGTATATCGACGCCATTAAGGTAGTGAACGCTTTTGTGGATAAAGGCTTCATCTCATTTGATGCCGCAATATTGTGCATCGATGGGGCGCAAGTCAGTCGAGACGGCGCAGCGATTAAAGCATTGGTTGAGCCCATTCAAAGAAAAGCCGCTAAGGATTGGCGCACATGGCAGCTTAGTTATAAGGCTGCGCAAGCGGTTGCTAATTGGCAGGAAGCGCTCGTCGCACTCGATAAAGTCGCACATTTTTCCCTTACTCTTAGTGGTGAATATTATTTGGCGCGCGCCGAGGTGCTTGAGCACTTGTTGCGGCCAGAAGAATGCCTAGAGGCGTTATGCGAAGCGGAATCATTTCCAGGCAATACGCTGGCATCACGTATCTGGCATGTTCGTGTCAGCGTCTGGAGCCAACAAAAGCGATTTTCGACAATTGTTGGGCAGGCGCCTGAATGGTTGCAGCGGGCGCCCGCGGATAGAAATACCGCCAGTGTTTGGAAGGCATTAGGCCGCGCTTACGACCGCGAAGGAAGTTATGCGCTGGCCTATGCTTCAGTTAAAAAAGGCAATCAAGCTCAGGCTGCGCTGGAAGCGGGATTGATCGGTGAGAATAATACCCGCCGTAAGATTGAGGCCTACAAGACACTCTTCTCAAAGGAATGGGTGCGTAGCTGGACACCCACGCCGCAGGCTGAGCGCACCCCGGTATTTTTGATCGGCTTTCCGCGCTCCGGCACTACCTTGTTAGAGCAGGTGCTTGATGCCCACCCCGATATCCAAGCGCTCGAAGAACCGGACACGATCAATACTGCGCTGGCAAAGGCGTTGACCTATATGAAGGCGCGGGCGTCAATTGATGGAGTGAAGGTGCCCGTCGGACGCTGGAAAGAGCAGTGGTTAGCGGTGCTCAATTATATGGCCACGCTCGGACCGGAGCAGGTGAGTGCGCTCCGTGATGTGTACTTTGCTGCAGCAAATGCTGATGTGGCGCTTCAAGACAGCACCTGCATTGTCGACAAGATGCCGCTTAATACGATTGATATTGGCTTTATTCTGCGTATTTTTCCCGAAGCACGCTTTATCGTTGCGCTACGTCACCCTGCAGATTGTGTGCTAAGTGGCTACATGCAGACGTTTAACATGAACGACGGCATGGCGAACTTTCTTGACCTCGACAATGGCGCCAGTTTTTACAAGCACACCATGCGCTTGCTCAAACAATACCAAGACGTGTTTCAACTCGGCGGCGAGCAAATGCACTTTGTGCGTTATGAAGATGTTGTTGCTGATCTTGAGGGCCAAGCGAGAGCGGTACTCAAATTTCTCAGTTTGCCGTGGAATGACACGGTAATGCGCTATTACGATCATGCCAAACAGCGAGGCACACTTGCGACGCCAAGCTACCATGGTGTAACGCAGAAGCCCTACGCGGCGTCAATCGACCGCTGGCAGCGTTATGGCGAACAAATGACGCCTGTGTTGCATCACTTTGAAGAGGCCGCGGAGCGCTTTGGTTACTCGTTAGCCTTGAAGGGCGCGGACTGAACGGTGGGATTCTGGGCGCGTCGTTATGGTGTGACGCGCCCAGAGTCAGGCCTGCGGCGGGACGGGGCCGTACGGTTTTTAATCACGCCTGACTGTATTGTGGATTACAAAATCCCAACACATTGAACATATAATAAAGGTAGCATGTCCGCTGGGCTGAAGCTGTGTCAGGGGACGCTGCTATGAAGCCGATATACAGGCGTTTTAGCGGTTGACTGACGCTAACGCTAAAATAGAATAAGCACGAATAATCATAAGAATAACGACGGAATCCTCAGTATGTTGGAAACCATTCTCGGTGTATTACTGATTTTTACTGCTATTGAGCAGTCTTCAGACGTCACACCGAAGCCCGCAGGCTACGTGTATTACGAGCATCCTACCAAGCAAGGGATGGTTGAAGAGCGTGGCGTTATGGTCAAGCCAGTTTCTGAATTCAAATATCAAAATGTTGTGCGCCAAGCGTACGACTATTCTTGTGGTTCGGCGGCATTAACAACCGTGCTGAACGGCTATCTTGGTCGACAACTCGATGAGCGTCAGATCATGGAAGGCCTTATGCGCTACGGTGAATACGACAAGATCGTCGACCGCCGCGGCTTTTCTCTTCTCGATATGAAGCGCCTGTCCACTGCGCTAGGTCACCCGAGCGGTGGTTTTCGTGCGTCCATAGATGACCTCAAAGAGCTTGATCACCCCGCAATCGTGCCGATCCACTATAGCGGCTTTAAACACTTTGTCGTGTTGAAAAAATACCAAGATGGGCACGTCTATGTTGCCGATCCTGCGTTGGGTAATATCTCGTTTACACTGGAAAAGTTTCAGGAGATCTGGACTGATAACGTTTTGTTTATCGTGTTCCCGAACGGCTTTGAGCCGCAAGATAGTCTTGAGTTAACCGAGTGGGATCTTCGATTGTTGGATGATCGCACCATAAACCAGCTGACTTATCATGAGTTTCCAGTATTTACGTTGCCAATTGAAAATCAGGCAGATCGTGCGTCGTCCATCGTACGCGTAAAAACAGAAGATGAGTATGGTGATATTAGAGTGTTAAATATCCCAACTCGTACTTACTTTAAGAATTGATCGACCACAAAAAAACATAACAAAAGGGTTTAGGCAATGAGCAAATTCGGGGAAACATTGCGCGGCAGATTACTAATAGCCGGATTGCTTTGTTTGCCGCTTAGCGCGGTAGCAGAGGAGGGCGGTTCGTCCGCTGGGGATCAACAAGCTGCTGCCGACGATGCTCGTGACGCCTTGCAGCAAAAAGACACTGACGTCACGCAGGAAAAAAACCTTGAAGAGGTTTTTCAAGCAACCGAGAAACAATACTCATTGCTGCGTGCCGGCCAGGCGGGCATGAATTTTGGCACTAATTACTCTTACTATCGCGATGACCGCATTGATTTAAACATTAACGATAGCGGTGACATTACTCGCTTTCGGATCGAAAATGATGCCCAGCACTCGTTTGGTGCGAACTTATCGCTCGATTATGGCATTTGGAACAACCTAACGTTTAACACCAATTTCCCTGTCTCCTATAAGTATGACACCCAGAAGGATGTATCTCAGGCCGCTCTTGGTGATGTCTCGTTCGGGCTGCGCTATCAACCATTCCCAGTAACAATTGGTGCTGTAAACACCACGCTATTTACTACGCTGTCGACAGCCACAGGTGATAGTCCCTACGATATTGATACGCGGAAAGAGGTGTCTAGCGGCAAGGGTTATTACTCTATTGGCGGCGGTGTCAGCATGAGTAAGGTAGTAGACCCCGTAGTACTGTTTGGCTCTCTGGGCTACACCCACGCCTTCGACGCAACCGGCCTGCAACAGCTTCGCAATAGCCGGGTTCTTGAGGCAGTTGAGACCGGAGATAGCATCAGCTTTTCCATGGGCTTGGCTTATTCGCTAAGCTATGAAGTGTCCATTAGTGCGAGCTATCAGCAGTCCTATAATTTTGAGTCAACTTTCGTGTTCACCAATGGGGACTATGTCCCATCTCAGGACTCCACTTCGAGTGTGGTCAATATGTCGCTTGGTCTACGCACAGCAAAAAACCGTGTTATCAACTTTAGCTTTGGTTATGGCCTAACAGAGGACTCACCGGATGTGCTACTTGGTATGTCGATTCCTGTAGATATTAAAGGCCTGAAGTCTGGTGTTTAATCCGGACCTGTCTGCTGTGACCGGAAATATATAATGATAATAAAATGTAAACCTTCAATCGGATCATCGTTGTTGGCGTTAGTGTTAGCGCTCGGCGGCTTGATGCCGATGTCTGCCGTCGCGCAGCTGGCTACCAACCTAGCGGTTGACGTTAAGGCTATGAGTATGGGACATGCGGTTACGGCGGATCCGCCGGGCGTCATGTCGATTCACTTTAACCCAGCGGGTCTGACTCGTCTGGAAGGTCGCCGCATGGATTTGCAATTCATTGGCGCTGATTTTTCTATCGAAAATACGTTTAACGCTCCGCCAAATTACGGCGTGTTTGGCTTTTCCGATGACCCTATTGTTTGTGCCGATTCTCCCTCACAGGGCGCGGATTATTGTACCGAGTTTAAAGAGGGAAAGAGTTCGGTTGAGGGTATATCGCTTTATATACCGATTGTTAATGACATCGTAGATTTGCCGCCAGGCCCATTGATTGCCGGTCCTTTGCCGTCTTTTTCGATTCGGCCACCGGGTTCCCGTTTTACGTTCGCAACCGCAACGTATTTGCCAATGGCTGCGGGCTTCTATCGTGACGATGATGACCCAGGTCGATTTCTCGGCAAACGGGTGGCGCTAGAGCGGATTACGTATTTGTCGCCGTCATTTGGTTATAAGGTTTCGGATACATTATCTATCGGTGCGTCTATCGGGCTGTCTTATCAAGCAATGTATTTGGAAACGGATTTCCGTGCGCCCAATGACCTTCTAGGTTTTGCGCGCATCCTAGACGAAAGTATTTGCGAGCCTTTTAAAGGCGAATCCAACGCCGTGTTGGACCTCATTTTGTTTGGCATTTGTCGCCCAGAAGAAGGGCTGGGCCCCTTTAAGAGCTTGGCATCCGTTGAGGTCTCTATGGATCAGAGGCTAAGCCCATCCTACAACGTTGGTTTTTTGTGGGAGCCACATGAGCGCTTCGCGTGGGGCGCCGTATGGCGTGCGCCTTCCAAGGTGCACATGAATGGCGATTACAATATCTCCTATGCGACCGGCACCCAGGAATTTATTAACGGTATCGGCGGCAGCGCCACAGGCGTTATCGGCCTTTCTGTCTTAGGCTTGCCTAGCCGAATACCTGCGAATGATGTCGGCAAGGTGAGCATGGACATCACCAACCCTGCGCATTTTCAGACAGGTATTAAAATTCGCCCGCTGGAAAAATTGCAGTTCAACGTTGACTTTGTCTGGGTAGATTATTCTGAGTGGGAAGCATTTCGTATTCAGTTTGACCGTCCATCTGCTGTCACGGCGTTGGCACGCTTGTTCTCGCCGGGCTCTACAGACACCTTGCTGGAGATGCCGCTAGGGTTTCAGTCTTCCTGGAACCTTGCTTACGGCGTTCAGTATGACCTTACAGGTCGTATCCAGTTACGTGGTGGTTTTGAGCCTCGCTCATCGGCTATCCCAGATGATCGTCGCAGCCCGCTAGTGCCGATTAACGAGGCCAAGTATTACAGTCTTGGCCTTGGTTATAAATGGGACAAGGACACCGAAATTGACTTAGGTGTTGGCTATCTCCATTCCAAGGACTCAATCCCAGCCAATACAAGCTGCGCTGCTAACTGCACCGGCATCGACAACGTTGTTTATAACCCTTATGCGGGCCTAGATATCGAAACAGAAGCGAAAGTAACGGTTATTGGTTTGGCTATCCGCACTTCGTTTTGACAGCACCGGGCATTCGAGCCGTTCCGCCGAATGCCCAGTTGTACTAATATCCTCCTTCCAATCTCATATCTCGTTACGGATGTAACTCATGGCAGGCGCTCCTTTTTTTCCTAAGGCGTTAACGGCGCCCACTACGACGTTTTTGTTCTTAGGAGCGTATGTGTGTTTAGCCGCATGCGCGTTTAACACTACCGAAACAGATGCCGCCATCGGCGCCGTAGAAAAGCCGGAGCGTGGTGGTTTTTATTCTTATGTAGACGGTCAGGGTAATGTTATTTCCGTTTCCCCGGCGGCTGACAAAACACATTCCGCAACGGTTGCCACGCCCGAACAAGAATTAGGTGACGGCAGTATTGCCCGTGCCGGTAACACGACTGAAAACTCAACGTTAAGCCCCGTGAGCATATCCACTGCTGAGCAATCTGAACTACTGGCAGGTGCCAGCGCTAAGGAGGCCTCAAATCCCGCCGAATTATGGGCAGCTGAAGATGAAAGCTATATCACCAGCGATCAACTAGAGGGGAAGATAGCGGAGCGTGAGCGGCAGAGATTTGTTAGCTACCCAGATGAAACGGGAAGGCTTACGACCCATTCCGTTGATGTTGTCGCAGCCAGAGAGTCCGCTAAAACGGAGCGTGAGCGTGCCCAAGAAAATGGCGAGGTTGCGTTAACGGCTGCCGACGTCGTTACGAGCTGGAGCAGTATACGCAGCGACTGTTGTAAAGAGCCGTTACAGAGCGCACGCACACTCAATGATGACTCCGAATTGGCGCTTAATGTCGCTGCTGCCCCTCGGTTTGGGGTAACGCTGGATGGTTATTATCCTGCCCAGGCATTCCGACTTACTCGCTCCACCAAAGCACTTCAGGTTCAGAGCTGGAACAGCGGGGGCTACCTTTATCCTCAAGTTTTATTTCTTGATGACAAGGGCGTCCCACTGGCTCGCGTCGCCCAACTGTTTACTCGTCATCGTCCACAAACGTGGGCATCAAATGCTTATCTAATCGGCGAGATTCCGGTTGAGCCAGAGGCGGTTTGGGCTGTGTTTTTTATCGACTATGCGCGGCTTGACGAAAAGGGCCGCCTATCTCAAGAGAAAGGCCTGCTTCGTTTTGGCGATCAGGATATGGCACTGTCGCAAAAGGGCGAGGCCGTAGTGCGCTCGACAAACGGTTCGTTTGACTAGCCTAGCGGTAAAGCTCCAAGGAACTTGGGCTGTGTGGGCTGGTCTGCACTCTGTAGTGATTTGTGTGACTCTGTAAAAAATCGCAACATCGTCACCTTCCCGATGAGAATAGGGCGATAATATGACGCTCGGCATGTATGTATTGGATCAGGTCTCTCGGGCTAACGCCCCCAAATATATTGTCAGCTCCTATTTTTAAGATTGCAGGGGAGGCAAGCTCCGACTTGGGGCTGATTAGAAATGATTCAGGATAATTGGAAATGAGTATGCAGAACAGTTATGTCAGTGGTGCGCTAGTTTTAATTGCCCTAATAATTTCAGGCTGTAACGGCCAGGAAGATTTTTCCGATGCCATTTTAGGCGGGCCCATTATTGACTCGACGATCCCTGATCCTAATTTCGATCCGACTAATCCTTGCTCACCACGTGTAGTAGGAAATCTGATTGATGGCGGAACCGTCAAAAATATCGGTTTTACCTGCGGGGGATTTTTCGGAAACACTGGCGACACAGGGCTGGAAGATGAAAGAGCACAAAACCGGTTTGTGTGCCCATTAAACTCTACCAGTGTCACATTCTTTATTGGCGGAGAAACCGAGCGAGTTGAACTGGGCAGCGGCGCGTTTCGACGCGCTGTGTCTAAAAATCTTACCGCTGAAAATGTACAAGAGTGCGAGTTTGATGACGGTTACATAGTGGGGCGCTACGATGCTGATGGCCCGTATCTGTATGCTATTGCCGATTTATTTGATGGGCCTGTAAGGAGTGATGTTGTGGCAAACGCTGCTCCCAGCAGACAGGTTGCGCAAAACATTTCCGCTCTATTGAATGGCCTGGACAATGATTTGTCCGACGACGTTATTACAATAAATGACGAAGCCAATCGCTTGGTGTTTGATTCAGTGGTTGCGTTCCCAGACTTCGACGTTCCTTTCGTTAGTTTTGTTGATCCGATAGGCATCGCACAAAACTTTTTAGATACAGTGGAAGCCAATGTTGGTCCCGGAGCTGTGGGCATGCTACCGACAGAGCCGGAGGTTCAGGCACGCTTAATTGACGCTAACGAGCGCACGGCAGCGGGAATATATCGTTTCGATTTATTTTATTCTGACTACATCTTGTACCACGTTCTTGAGGCTGCGATAGGCTCTACTCCACCTATTTATAAACCGGAAGCTTTGTTATCCGATTTCCTGTTGACGACATTGCAAGCTAACAATATGAGGATCAATCCCGACGTAACGGACCCTGAAGACCCTGATTATCAGGATGTAATCCCAATTATAAATGATGTTGAATTTCTTCCCTACGCGATGGTTGACCGATATGGCCGCATGATTGGAGGCGGAGCATTCGATGTGGCGCGCTTTGTTCAGGGAAATAGTAGTGCTGAGCCGCCGACATCTTCTCGGGTTGACCGTTTGTGTCCAAGCGAAAAGCCGCTCTATCTGACGCTCGATGGCTCCGCTTCATTAAATGATAATCTTCAGTTTTCAAACATGAAATTATATCCATTAAGCGGAGGAGGGGACGCTACGATATCTGGCAGATTTATAGACGGCGTTGCGTACTCAAACGTGAAGACAGACGTGGTCGATAGCTCAACATCATTAACCGATTACCAGCTGGCCTATACGTCCCCAGCACACGATTTTGTTAACGCAACGGACAAATCTCTCATAGGGACAACCCTTTGCGGAGCTGATATTAGTGGTCAAATTGTACTGAGCTACCGTCGCCAAGGCTTAGTCATGCCCGAGCTGGACAGCATTGTAATGAACAGTTTTTTTGGCGCGGCACCCGCAATATTGGAGTTAGACTATCTCGCCAGAGCTGACGCAGATGACGTCGAGCCTGATACATCGGGGATAAAATCACGGGTTACTGTGCACGAAGATGGAACCATCATGACCGATATATCGCCTCCTGGAGGCGACGGTAACACAGGCTTGGCCCCCGGCGCCGTTGCGCCAGGTGAGTATGTTATCGGCATGATTTCCAGTGTAATACCTGGCGGCCCAGACCCTTTGGCGCCGAGTTATCTAGATGATGCACAGATCAATATTGTCGTTTTTAACTATGGGCCGACCGGCACAGAAAGCGCTATCGCAAAATACGGATCACATTTCCGAGCTCGATTCCTCCCCAACGCCGCATGCAGTGCAAATGTTTTGGTTAACCCTGCCGACGAAACACTGGCATCCAGTGCGTACTGGTTTGATACCTACGATATTACGAATTGGCTGTTAACCACGACAGACCTAACAACCAACGAAGAAAGGTATCAGGCGCTTCGCACCAAGGCATATGGATATATTGCAGCCACCAGGCTTGATTGCGCGCCATAGCGAAGAAGTAAGTGCTTTTGAATTTCCGGAAGCAAGCATAATGGGGGGTTCGCTTATGGCGACGCCTCATTATTTGTTATCATGGCCACACTAATATAGACGCTTCTCTCAGCCGCACCTCGCGGGCATGACGGCGGCTCTATTCTTCTCTTCTTAGTGCTCCCGCTCAGGCTGCTTTGTGATTTAGAGCCTCTTAATCCCCCCGGGCCCTTAGTCGCCCAGTGTCTACCCAGCGCGGCGACTCTAGCTAATTCTCCTACCTTGTCTCTCTGTATTCGTTACTTTCGCCGAAGGGATGGGATATTTGCCATAGATTGTAGACAATCTCTTCTTGAATTGACTTATAGGACGCGATAAAGTCTGTTCTTTACTAGGTATTGTTGACAATAAATGCGAATGTCTGACGACGCTAAAGCGACTCCAAACGAAGCTCCAGATGCACGGACCCTTGCGGAGCGTGTTTTTACGCGTCTTCAAGATGACATTGTACTCGGAGTGCTCAAGCCAGGTGCTCGGCTTGGGGAGGCTGAATTAGCCACTCGTTATGGCGTCAGCCGCGGACCTTTACGTGAAGCAATACGTCGATTGGAGTCACGCAAGCTATTGCAGCGTGAGGCACATATAGGCGCTAGGGTCGCATCATTAAGCTTGCCGGATCTTATTGAGATATATCGCGTTCGTGAAGCGCTGGAAGGTATGGCGGCGCGTTTGGCGGCGAGCTGCATGACCAAAGAAGAAGTTGCTGGCTTGCATGAAGTTTTGCATCAACATGAGCAGCAGCAGGATTTAAAGGAAGATACTGCATACTTCCAGCGCGAAGGCGATCTAGACTTCCACTACCGTATTATTCAAGGAAGCCATAACAGTAAACTGGCTGATTTATTGATAGGCGAGATCTACCATCTTGTCCGCATGTATCGATATCAATTTTCTGCGGTAGCAAACCGGCCACAAAAAGCTTTGGCCGAGCACCGCCGTATTGTTGAGGCCATAGAGGCGGGAGATGGCGACCTTGCTGAGATGTTGATGCGCAGACATATCGGTCGTGCCAGAGAAAACATTGAACAACAAAGCGCGGCTTATCAGCCCTGATTAGCGGAACAATATAAATACGCGCCCAATCGGAATTTTCGTCACACGTGGATAGCCTTCATTAACATCAAAAGGTGAACAGGAAAGCTGATCCCGATTATTAGTATATAGCCAGCGACTTTTACAGGCAGCTTGAACAGAATTTTGACTGGAGAATGAATATGAGTAAGCCGTTAACTGCAGGAGCACGATTTCGTAAAGCTCTAGCCGAAGAAAAGCCACTACAGATTATGGGTACGATAAATGCTTACTGCGCAATGATGGCGGAGCAAGTAGGCTATCGCGCCATCTATCTTTCTGGCGGCGGCGTTGCGAACGCCTCTTATGGTATGCCGGATCTCGGCATGACCAGCCTAAACGAAGTGCTCGAAGATGTGCGCCGTATCTCTAGCGCTACAGAAGTGCCTTTACTAGTGGATATCGATACTGGCTGGGGTGGGGCGTTTAATATTTCACGCACGGTCACTGAGATGATTAAAGCTGGTGCCGGCGCGGTGCACCTTGAAGATCAGGTAGCCCAGAAACGTTGCGGTCACCGGCCGAATAAAGAAATCGTGTCTAAAGACGAAATGGTTGATCGCGTAAAAGCAGCGGTAGACGGCAGAACAGACGACGACTTCTTTATTATTGCCCGTACTGATTCATTCCAAAAAGAAGGTCTTGAGGCCGCAATCGAGCGATCACGCGCATGTTTAGAAGCAGGTGCCGATGGTATTTTTGCCGAGGCGGTACATACCCTTGAAGACTATAAAGCCTTTGCCGAAGGCATTGGTGGGGCGCATCTTCTAGCGAATATCACTGAGTTCGGTGCAACCCCTTTGTTTAATCGCACAGAGCTTGCCGCGAATGGCGCAACCATGGTGTTGTATCCGTTATCGGCGTTTCGTGCCATGAATAAAGCCGCCTTGAATGTGTATCAGTCCATTCGTGATAACGGTGATCAGAAAGCAGTAGTTGATACCATGCAAACGCGTATGGAATTATACGATTTCCTTGATTACCACAGCTACGAGCAAAAGCTCGATGCCTTGTTCGAGAAAAGCAAATAGCAAAGCAGGCGATTAACAAGGTTCTAGGCTTTTGTGGGAGGTTGCCTGCAAGCGAACAGCCTTTACCAAAGACAAAGAATTCGCCAGCAAGCTAGCTCTCACAAGGGCGGCCAAGCGAACAGCCTTCATTGAAAGGTAAAAAATCGCAAGTAAGCGAGTTCCAACAAAGGCCGAAAAGCTTTAAGCGATGGGGCGCTGATACGAATAGTCAGACCCAGAAAATTTCAACTAAACGGACGCTTGATTTAACGTCCGATCAGATAAGAGGTGAAGTACGATGGCAGCAGGCAAACAGCTCAGTGGCGCAGGCTTACGTGGCCAAGTAGCAGGAAAAACCGCACTCTCTACCGTTGGGGTGTCTGGTTCCGGCTTAACCTATCGCGGCTATGACGTGAAGGAGCTTGCAGAGAAGTGTGAGTTTGAGGAAGTGGCATACCTTATTCTTAAGGGTGCGCTGCCAACGCAAGATGAGCTTGATGCGTATAAAGCGAAGCTGAAAGGCTTGCGTGGTCTGCCACAGGCCCTAAAAGAAGTGCTCGAGCGAATCCCCAAAGATGCGCACCCCATGGATGTCATGCGCACAGGCTGCTCCATGCTTGGCAATCTAGAAACTGAGCTAGATTTTGCTGAGCAGCAAGACCAAACCGACCGTATGCTGGCGAACTTCCCGTCCATCATTTGTTACTGGTATCGCTTCAGCCATGACGGTGTGAAGATCGATGTCGAAACTGACGATAATTCCATTGGCGCACACTTCCTACACATGCTTCGCGGAGAAAAGCCAAACGCATTGCATGAGCAGGTCATGAACGTGTCGCTGATCTTGTACGCAGAGCATGAGTTTAATGCATCCACCTTTACTGCTCGTGTGTGCGCGTCAACGCTTTCCGATATCCATTCGTGTATCACCGCTGCGATTGGCTCACTGCGTGGGCCGCTACATGGCGGCGCAAACGAAGCGGCGATGGAAATGATCGAGAGCTACAAAGACCCCGATCATGCCGAGCAAGAAGTGATGGGCATGCTGGCGCGTAAAGATAAGATCATGGGCTTCGGCCATGCCATCTACAGCGAGTCAGACCCACGTAATGCGATTATCAAGGAGTGGTCAGAGAAGCTTGCCGAAGATGTCGGTGATACCGTTCTTTATCCTGTCTCAGTGCGTGTGGAAGAAGTGATGTGGCGCGAAAAGAAATTGTTCTGTAATGCCGATTTTTTCCATGCGTCGGCATATCACTTCATGGATATCCCAACCAAATTGTTTACGCCTATTTTCGTGATGAGTCGTTTAACTGGCTGGGCTGCACATGTTATGGAGCAGCGTGCGGACAACCGTATTATTCGTCCAAGTGCGGATTATACCGGCGAAGATTTACGCAAGGTTGAAGCAATTAGCCGGCGCGGCTAACCCGCTTTTGTAGGAGCTAGCTGACAAGCGGTAGGTCTTTGTAGAAAGCAAAGAAATCGCTAGCAAGCTAGCTCCCGCAAGCGCAATGCCGCTCCAGCTGTTTGTAGAAGCATCTACTGAAAGTGCTTAGAACTTACTCGAAACGAAAGAAAGGTTGTCGCTAGAATTGGCTTCTTACAAGGTGTAAACGCCGGTTCTTGTGGGAGCTTGTTTGTAAGCGATCCACCTGCACAGAATGGCAATACGTTCGCCAGCGCGTCAGGTCTCGTAAGCCCAAAAGAATTGCTGTACCAAACCCATGTCGCAGCGAACTTCACAGAGGACGCCATGAATACTGAATATCGCAAATCTCTTCCCGGCACCCAGCTCGATTTTTTTGATACGCGTGAAGCGGTCAATGCCATTCAGTCAGGTGCTTACGAAAAACTGCCGTACACTTCTCGTATTCTGGCTGAGAACCTTGTTCGTCGCTGCGCGCCGGAAGGGCTTACCGCTGCGCTTAAGCAATTAATCGAACGTAAGCGTGATCTGGATTTTCCTTGGTATCCGGCACGAGTCGTTTGCCATGACATTCTCGGCCAGACTGCATTGGTCGACTTGGCAGGCTTGCGTGACACCGTGGCAGAAATGGGTGGAGATCCATCGAAGATTAACCCAGTCGTACCCACGCAGCTAATCGTGGATCATTCATTAGCGGTCGAGCACGCAGGGTTTGAAGAAGGTGCATTTGAAAAAAATCGTGACGTCGAGAATCGTCGTAACGTTGACCGGTTTGATTTTATTAACTGGACAAAAACGGCGTTCGATAACGTTGACGTCATTCCGCCAGGCAACGGCATTATGCACCAGATCAACTTGGAGAAAATGTCTCCTGTGGTGCAAATTAAGGATGGCGTCGCTTTTGCTGATACATGTGTAGGCACCGATAGCCACACTCCAATGGTCGATGCGCTGGGCGTTATTTCCGTTGGCGTGGGTGGTCTCGAAGCCGAAAACGTCATGCTAGGTAATCCATCAATGATGCGCCTTCCGGACATCATCGGTGTTGAGTTGGTTGGCAAGCTTAATCCAGGCATTAACGGCACAGATCTCGTGCTAGCGTTAACCGAATTTTTACGTAAAGAACGAGTAGTGGGCGCATACCTTGAATTCTACGGCGAAGGTGCTGATGCCTTGAGCGTGGGTGACCGTGCGACGATTTCAAATATGACGCCAGAGTACGGCGCTACGGCCGCAATGTTTTCAATCGATCAACAGACCATTGAGTACTTGCGTCTAACAGGGCGTGACGACAGTCAAATTGAATTGGTGGAGACATTTGCTAAAGCGACTGGGCTTTGGTCAGATGCGTTCAAAAACGTTGAATATGAGCGTGTATTAAAATTCGATATGATTGCTGTCGGCCGCAATTTGGCTGGGCCTTCTAATCCGCACGCACTGTTGCCAGCTTCAGAACTCGCTAATCGCGGCATTGCAAAAGCCTGGGAAGATAACGAGGGTGAGATGCCTGATGGCGCCGTGATTATTGCCGCCATCACCAGCTGCACTAACACCAGCAACCCCCGCAACATGATTGCCGCCGGTCTGATTGCGCGTAACGCAAACCGACTCGGGTTAACTCGCAAGCCGTGGGTGAAATCATCATTGGCGCCCGGTTCTAAAACGGTAAAATTGTACTTGGAAGAAGCTGCTCTATTGCCCGAACTGCAACAGCTCGGTTTCGATGTCGTCGCCTTCGCATGCACAACCTGCAACGGCATGAGCGGCGCGCTTGATCCTGTAATTCAAAAAGAAGTCATTGATCGGGATTTGTATGCAACGGCCGTACTGTCCGGTAACCGCAACTTCGACGGGCGAATTCATCCTTACGCAAAACAAGCGTTCTTGGCATCACCGCCACTTGTGGTGGCCTACGCAATTGCTGGCACCATTCGCTTCGATATCGAAAAAGATGTGCTCGGCCTAGATCAAGATGGCAAGCCTGTCACGTTAAAAGATATCTGGCCGGATGATGCAGAGATCGACGCGATTGTTAAGCAGAGCGTTAAGCCACAACAATTCCGTGATGTGTATATTCCTATGTTTGAGCAAAAGGCCGAAGCTGCGCGCAGCAAGCCGCTTTACGATTGGCGCCCGCAATCAACATACATTCGTCGCCCTCCGTACTGGGAGGGCAAGATGGCCGAAGCGCGTCCATTGAAGGGGATGCGCCCTCTGGCAGTGCTACCGGACAACATCACGACAGATCACTTATCTCCGTCCAACGCGATTATGCTGGACAGTGCGGCTGGAGAATACCTCGATAAGATGGGCTTGCCGGAAGTCGACTTTAATTCTTACGCCACGCACCGTGGCGACCATTTGACAGCGCAACGCGCAACACTCGCAAACCCTAAGCTCTATAACGAAATGGTGAAGGACGAGCAGGGTAACGTTAAGCAGGGCTCATTGGCGCGTGTTGAACCGGAAGGCAAAGTAATGCGCATGTGGGAGGCGATTGAAACCTACATGGATCGCGAGCAGCCATTGATTATTATAGCCGGCGCTGATTACGGTCAGGGCTCGTCGCGAGACTGGGCAGCAAAAGGCGTTGCACTGGCTGGTGTTGAAACAATTGTTGCGGAAGGCTTCGAGAGAATTCATCGCACCAACTTAATTGGCATGGGCGTTATGCCGCTGCAGTTTGAGGCGGGTACAACCCGTAACACGCTCTCGATTGATGGCACGGAAGTATTTGATGTGGAGGGCACGGCAGAACCGGGCGCTACGTTGACCTTGGTAATCAATCGCAAAAACGGCGATGTAGAGCGTGTTTCCGTAATTTGTCGCCTAGACACTGCAGAAGAGCTTTCAGTGTATTCCGCAGGCGGAATCTTGCAGCGCTTTGCGAAAGACTTTATGGCGTCTGCAACCGCGTAACCAATATAAATGCGCTTATAGGAGCTTGCTCGCTAGTAATCAGCGCTCGGTAAGGGAAAAATTATCGCCAGCAAGTTAGCTTCCACAAGGCCAGCACAGTTTGGTTCTTGTAGGAGCTTGCTTGCAAGCGATCAACGCTCAGCTAAAACGCAAAACAGTCACCACCTAACCAGCGCGTATAAGGACACCTCACAATGGCTCACGCACCTCAGATAAAAGTCCCAGCCACTTACATGCGCGGCGGAACCAGCAAAGGTGTTTTTTTCAAGCTGACGGATTTACCTGAATCTGCGCAGTCACCTGGCGCCGCGCGTGACGCATTTTTGCTTCGCGTTATCGGCAGTCCTGATCCTTACGGTAAGCAAACCGACGGCATGGGTGGAGCAACATCTAGTACGAGCAAAACGGTGATCCTGTCAAAAAGCACGCAATCCCATCACGACGTTGACTATTTATTTGGCCAAGTTTCAATCGACAAACCCTTCGTCGATTGGAGCGGGAATTGCGGTAATTTGACCGCTGCCGTTGGTTCATTTGCTGTTAGCAACGGCTTGGTTGACGCCGACAGAATTCCAGAAAATGGTATCGCTATTGTCAGAATTTGGCAGTCTAATATTCAGAAAACCATCATTGCCCATGTGCCGATAACGAACGGTGAGGTCCAAGAAACCGGTGATTTCGAACTTGATGGTGTTACGTTTCCGGCAGCTGAGGTGCAAGTTGAATTTTTAGACCCAGCAGATGGCGAAGGCGCAATGTTTCCGACGGGTAATCTCGTCGATGAATTGGTTGTGCCTGAGGTAGGCACACTGAAAGCAACAATGATTAATGCCGGCATCCCAACGATCTTTATCAATGCCGCGGATATCGGCTACACGGGCACGGAACTCCAAGAAGCGATTAACAGCGATGACCGCGCGCTGGCCATGTTCGAAACCATTCGAGCTTACGGCGCAGTGAAAATGGGACTAATTGAAAGCGTAGGGGAGGCAGCCTCTCGGCAGCATACCCCTAAAGTAGCGTTTGTCGCCGAACCGATCGATTACGTGTCATCAAGCGGGAAAAGCATCGTAAAAAGCGATGTAGACTTGCTGGTTCGAGCGCTCTCAATGGGCAAACTACATCACGCCATGATGGGCACAGCTGCCGTCGCCATTGGCATCGCAGCAGCAATTCCCGGCACACTCGTTAACCTAGCCGCTGGAGGCGGCGAACGGCAGGCTGTTCGTTTTGGCCATCCATCCGGCACGCTCAAGGTGGGCGCTGAAGCGCTAGAGCAAGGCGGGCAATGGGTTGCTAAGAAGGCTAGCATGAGCCGCAGCGCCCGCGTTCTAATGGAAGGATCGGTGTGCGTTCCGAGTGATTCATTTAGCGATTAATGCTCGTTTGCTGAGAAAGCCAATACGCTAAAGATGGGGGAGGCTGGCTCAGCAAGCCTCTTCTTTTCAGCACTCTCCAAACCGAGTATTCCACCGATTAGGCGGGTCTTAGGCGGCATGACAACTTACGCCGCTATGGGGCCTCCGGTAACATTTCTGCTGGGTTGCTTTCTATTCGCTGGAACGGCCTTGTTTGTTGCCGGACAGGGCAAATCATCATATCCCTAACTTATTGATATATAAGAATTTAGCGGTGTTGTACTTTTGTAACGGTAACACCTCTTTAATTGCGCCCATAGTCAAAACACTTGTACCCTAGTCTCATGGCAACAATTACCGCCCGAGTGTCCTGATTCACCATGGCGGAAATAACAATAATGAGGCCCAGCAGAATCATGCAAACTCGCCGAATCGGTGCTTCCTTTCTTGCGTTTTCATTGGCATTTACATTGCCAACGAGCGCCTATGCGCTTGCAGAAATCACTGATGTAGAGATGTCAGATGTAACCGGTACTGGCCTCGCGTTTGTTTTTGATGATTTCAGCCTACGCCAGGCTCCAACTAGCTATATTGAATTAATTGGGTCTCCGACCACCGCTCAAGCCTCGGCAAACGGCTGGGAAAGGGGGGATGTTCGCTACTACGGTCTGTCGATGACCAGCGGCAGCACTAACGGCACAGACTGGTTTGGCAACGGCTGCTCAGGCGATGCGCTTGCGTGCCCGCTTGGGCTAGGCGATGGCGACTACGGTATTAACGCATTCGCGTCTGTGTACGACCCTTTCGTACTACGTGTTTTCGAGTATGAAGGCTTTGACTACCAAGGAGTTTGGAGAACGGGATCCTCGGGCGCCAACGCCATGCCGACTATTCTTGAGTTTAAAGGGCCAACGAACACAGACACTTGGCGCTGGTCGTTTTGGGGCGAATTCGAAGTTGATCGTACACCTGGGACCGATGCAATCGGCACGTGTAATGACAGCGCAGCAGGATGTGGAGCGGGCGCCGACTTTCTGCAAAGCCAAACCATTATTCATGGCAAGCCCGTCGTTAAGGGGACCACATGGCTTGGGCTGAACGCAGCCGGCAATGACCTTGGGTATCAAACAGGAGCGTCAAGGCCTGCGGTTTTGCGCCTCATGAAAACACTCAATAACGGTGATCCGACACTAGGCATTAGCTATCAAAGCGCGCTGTCTGGCGATTTTCGTTTCTCTGTTCGACAAACAGCTGCGTCGCCCGATGAACTACATGTTGTTCCAGACTTTGACGATGGAGAGGGGCTCCATTTTCGTAATGTTGAGGCTTTCCTCCCGCTCGGAACGCTGCATTATCAAGCGCTTACCTTTAGCGGTGTGTCAGAGTACGGCGCCGATGCGAACAAGCTGGCCTCACCGACACAGAATGGTAACTTTACGGTAGAGCTTACGCGCATCCCCAATATTGCAAATATCTACAATCATTTCTATTGCGGCATTACGAGCGGCAGCTGCGCCCTGGATGCCGATGGCTCGATTTCATCGCCGAACCCAAACACGCATGGTTATGTTCGCTGGGGCAATTGGACGCTCGCCAATGGAACAACGCCTATTGATCCCTATGGCGCCCGCGGAACAGGCGCTTTTAATTTGCCAACGGCCACTTCTACAACGAATGGCATTTATTACTCCAACGGCACCGGCCCAAGCGGCGTTACCAACTTAGGTATTTCTCGCATTGAAGGCATGCTGATCCAGCACATGAAAATCACCACTCTGGGAGGGGGTACGTGATGAGCGTCGCTCGTTTTCTTGTTCTAACAATTGCGTCTGTGTCCGCGGCAGGCGTTTATGCAGATCAACTGCAGCCTCTCAGTGATTCAGAGCTTAGCGATGTTGCAGGTCGTGAAGGTGTGTTGGTTAGCCTTGATTATTACCTCAATAGTATCAAGACAGATGACCCGGCAACGACCGGCGCATCCATTTCCAGCTATTGTTCTGCGGATCCTACCAATTGCCGTTTTACTTGGCAGATCGCAAATCGAGAAGATGGCGTAAATCATTCCGGAATGACTGGTGCAAGAGGGGAGTGGCTGATCTTTAAAGATGGCTACGCTTCTTTGACGGTAGACAAGCTTAGTCTGGACGCTTCCTTCTTGGGCGACGCTGTGTCCGCAGGCGCTGCTTATACGTCATGGTTTAACCCCGCAAACTTTCAAGATTCTAGCGGAACATGCCTTCTCGAAGGAGGCTGCACCGCAGCATCCCTTCAGTTAACGCCGGCGCTCCGCACTCACTACCCAGGCACTAGCGGTAGTTATAGCTCCGCGACAGAAGAGTCCACTGGATATAATGATGCGCGCTTGGGCATGTATGTCGGCGGCCTTGCCGTTGAGTATGACCAAGGTGGTGTGCCGGGCTATGAAAGAAACGCCCAAGGGGCTTTTGCTGGCCTAAGCATCCGCGATAACTTCAGCGAACAAGCTGGCTTCGCCTTTGGCGGAAGCTTTTACATGTATGGCTTCTAAGGCTACGACCTTTTGTAAGTAGAAGCGGGGGATTAGCGCTTCTACTAATAATACAGAGAATATTTTTTAGTTGGCTATGCTCAAATCATTAGCAGTGACAGGTTTGGCATTATCCACTTCGCGCGGCAGCAGTGGTCGTGTGTAACAAGTTTAAATTCGGGTTTCGACCATGAGTGACAACATGAAAATAACAATGCGAGCATTCAAAGCTCTAGGCCCCAAACTCTCCGCCCTTTTCTCTGGGCTGTATCGGAGAGAGTTTTTTTTATTGCACCGCAGCTTTCTCGGGACTTCTGGGAAATTCGGCAATACTGGCCCTAGTTTTTCTCGTCCTCAGCTTGGCAAACTGGCACTTTCCCTCTCTCTCTTTTTAATGATTGCCATTGGCGTTATCTCCACCAGCGTTACAGCGATGATCGAGCTGGATGATGCCGAGATGTCAGATGTTACCGGACAAGCCTTGATGCAGATGGAGAAAGAGGTTGCTAATGGCTTTACATTTTATCGGGCCGGCCTCGACGCTGTGCTTGAGATAAACACGAATATAGAAAAACTCCAGCTTGGTTGTGGCGGGGTGAATGGCTCTGGCTGTGACATAGATGCAAATGATTTTGCGCTGGGTTGCCTTGCTGACGCGAGCGGCAATTGCACATCCGTAACCGCCAATCAGACACAAATGAAAGATCTTATTGTTACCCGCCCTTTTTTCCAGTTTGCCATTAGGAATGACAACTCTAGAACCAATCGAGAAGTGGTTGGGATTCGGCTTGGCGGTGAAAATGTTAACGGCCCAATGAGCATTGGTGACTTTCAAAGCTTTAGTGGCTACCTAAGCGCCACAGCAAATTTCACCATGGAAGCTCAGGGAAACAATAGCTCAGACGATATTGCCGTGACTTGCGGCACTAACGTCGGGCCGGCCGGCTGCCCAGGGCCCGGCGGGAGTCCCGGCTACAATGATTTCGGTCTGCAAGGCCCTCTGCGCTCTCTAGGACTGGATAACGGCTGCGCATGTTTGTTAGGGGTTTGTGCTCGCTATGAGCAGCTGACCGTAAAGTTTGGCCAAGTGTCGCGCCTCAATCGTCCGGTTGTGTTAGCGGGTAATCGGCAAACACAAGCTTTCGTCAGTGGCGCCAATTTATCTTCAGCCGTTGAGGAGTTGGCTGACACACTTGACGTTGTTCGTAGTTCTGGGCTGCCAGCGAACCTGATTAATTTTATCATGCCGCTTATTCAAGGGCAGGTTGAGGACAATATTAAACAGCAGTTAGCGGATGGGTTTGGCATTCCAGTAAACCAGCTTGAGACCTATCAGATCCCTTATAATATTTCGAATCTTCACAGTGTTGATATTGATACGCCTTTGTTCGGCCTATCTTTCCAAAAGGAAAATGTTCAGTACCCAGGCTACGCCGCGGCGGCACCCAGAGGGTGGTCTATGTATCTTCCTGACGCTTTTACGCTTAACGTATCGGAGCCCACCACGGTTTTTGTAAACAATATCGTTTCAGGCGCGGCAGCGGCGGGCAATATCGTTACGCTACCCGTTCCCGGCAATGGTGCGGTTTACGACAACTGCTGGGGTAATGCGAAATTTTGCTAAGGGCGGCGTGCTGCAAATAGCATTAATAGATATGTTGTATGCAGCATGAGTTTTCTCCTCTGAAGCGTATTGTTCGGTGGTGTGCGAGTGCAGCGCATCACGGCTAGTTACATAGTGCAGAATATAATGTTTCCTAGACTACACTTTCTTTTTGCGCCGGCAATTTTGGCGTTATTCATGTTTGTTTTTTATGGGTACCTAGCCTGGCTATCCAGCGGCCCAGACTGGTGGAATATAGACTTTGTCGCAGGAGGCAATGTTTATTGGGGGGATGACGCCTATCGCTACTTCTTGGCAAGAACGGCCTGGATTAATCCTGATATTTACTGGTTTAACTTTGTTTTACCCGGCGCTGTTTTTCTTGATGGGCTAATAACGACTTTAAGTGATGGGCAGTTGGTTTATGCGCGAATCCTAAAGTGCGTCCCATTGGTGGCATCCCTGTTCCTTGTCTATTTTACCTGTACCCGCCTTGACGTTAGACGCACATGGGCGCTGCTCGCCGCTTGGGTGCTCGCTTTCACGCCGCTTTATTTTTTTGTGTCCCTAAGTTTTTACGGCGAATCCTGGATCACTTTTTTTGCCAGTCTCGCACTTTTCCTTCTAGCCCATAGAAAGCTAATGCTTGCCGCTTTCGTTATTGGCTTGATGCCTCTTTTTCGGATTGAGAGCCTCGGTTTTGTTGCCGGCTTTGCGCTACTCTCTTTGTATCTTAAGGATCGAAAGTCACTGCTGGCAGTTTTCGCGCCGGGCGGAACATACTTCTTGTTAATCGTTCTGATCGGGCCAGGAGTTTCGTCGTTCTTAGGCTGGCGATTTGAAATAATGGACGTCTATGATGGTGTCGGCATTTGGTACGGGGGCGAGGCATCTCGCGTTTTTGATGTGCTTTATTGGCCTTGGCTGTTAATCGCAGCGATTGGATTGTGTCAAAGGAGGTCTAGGCCGATTTTTCCCGCCCTAGTGGGGGCAGCGGTTATTGTAGCGCAAGTTGTTTCTTCTGTTGTAATGGAAACAGGGAGCTTTGAACCGCGCTTCCTCGTGGGGATCTTTCCTGTAATGGCTGTCGGGCTAGGCTTGGGGCTGCAGGGCCAAGAGGCGATATGGCGTAAGTATAAATTAGGCGGCGCTTTTATCAGCGCTGCAGCTATATTGATTAGCCTGATTATGTACTCTCATGTGTTATCCGTTCACGCTTTCAAGGAACTTCGGCAATATGTTGCCGCCAATGGCAGTTTGCCCAGTTCTGTCATAGACGCTCCATTTAAGTTGGAAACATATTTCAAAAAAACTGGAGCCGAAAAGATTGTCGGATATAAGGAGTATGCTGATGTCGCAATGCAGATGATTGAAAAGAATCAAAGCATTGAAACATTGGTCGTCAGCGGCTCGAATGTAATTTACCACCTCGACCCCAAGAGGATTCCGAATAGCGTTGACGTGGTTTTTGCATTGTTTGGCTGGCGAACGTTAAACCCTGTTTTGGATGGTCCGGTAACGTTTGGGTACTATGCGCACCCTCCTTTCTCAAGCTATTACTCCCTAAGCATTCCCCAAAAGGGTGATTCTTTATTGCTGTATTTAGATGATATTGAGCTTAAAGAGTACCCATACCACTGGATTGTGAAAGAGAGCGATATCTATCTATTTGCAGCAACGAAAATGCAAGCGTCTGGCATTACAGCTTTGCCAAAAGCCGACAAATAAAGCGCGTCCAGATCTATAATTCCCTGGATCCTTACCCTGTGCCGTTGGTCCAGTCAGTGTTATGTGAAGTTTGGTAACAGCAATAAGCGCCAATCCGGGCTCGGTAGCTAGGCCGAAAATTAAATGGGCCATTTCGGCCTAAGCTGTTGATTTGTAAGGCTGTGGCGACCTTTCGTTTTGTTGCGTTATGTTAATGCCGATTGATACGGAAGGGCGCTCGTGCAATTATTCCGTATAGCTCTTTGCTGGAGTCGTACGCACGATGATTACGGCCACGCTAAGAGACATTAGAAGAATAACAAGGTCATTATTACGCCGCTGCGCCCTCTAGCATCCGCCGAGCAAAGCAAGATCAGATGCTCTGGTTGATATTAAGATGTTTGGCAGTGAAACCAATGACCCAGCCGCTTCCCTTTGGGGTGATTTTAAATGAAGACAGCCCAGACAGTGTTCCGCATTACGACAGAGAGCCTATCCATGGCCGAATGCAGAAAGCCATTATTAGGCTTACTAGTGTGCCGGTGCGGAAGCACCCAAGGGCGGTTTTAATAATGAAAATACAAGCCTCGCTATTATTTTTGACATGTATCCATGCATCTGGCGCGAATGCACTTGAATCTCTGAATGATGAAGTGCTGTCTTCCGTTAGCGGACAAGATGGGCTGACATTTGATATCGAAACGTCTGCCACAGGCCTCTCCTTGGATACGATCGAGATCGAACTTGATCCTGGTGTGGCGAATTATGAAACAAGCTTGCTTATGTCTGCGTCACCAGATGGAAGCGCGGCAGGGCTCCCTATTTCACTACTGAATGTAAACGAGAACGGTGTTGCAGGCGGTAGCGCGCATGCGATTCATACTCTTGACGTCGGAAGCTCTGGCGGAGATGCCTACCTTTCTTATCAGCTTGAAATTTATGGACAAGACGATGCAGACGGCAACCGCCGCGCTCGGCTTGCTCTTGGTGAGTGGAGCCACGGCGGCTCGAAAACCTACGGTTCATCTGTTTTGGATGGGGAAGGGTTTCTTCACCTAATTAACAAAGACGGTTTTTTTAACGTCGAAGCTACAGACTCGTACATGCTTGGCGAATTAAATAATGGCCGCATTTTTTATCGCCAATTAGCAGGCGACCATGCAGACCGCTCCTACCTTATTATGGATAACCTCAATGCGCGTTGGGAGATGGGCTCCGGTACCTTCGGAATAAATCCCGAAGGTATTGTTATGAAAACACCTGACACTATTGATGTGGCACTTGATTTTGATATGTACCATAAAACGGGCGGCGCCGACTTCACGCCTGGTGGCCGTGGACTTATGCACTTCGGTTGGCTGGGCAGCCTTAAAGATCCTGAGCTGCTGTGGCGTCTAAAGGGCTCTGCCGGCGCACTTACGCCTGGCGTGCTCAATCTGTCTTCGCGTTGGAACTTTGTTGAAGCTGATGATCCTATCGCTATTTCGGACCCTAGTAAGGAGTTTCGTTGGCGCCTAGGTGAAACCGGCGGCACGGCCAGCCCTGTAAATGGTGATACGCGCGTCCAGTTCGAGCTAGCAGACTGGGAAACGTGGGGTGGCCATGCATATGGCCATAACTTCCCATTGATCGCACTCGATGTCATAAGCGGTAATCGCTTAGGCGATATGAGCTTATGTTGGGGCGGGTCTAATACTGGGGCTTGCACCGCTCAAACCGTTAATTTAACCCCTGGCTTCCTTGGCACCGTTGGCAATAACGAAGGGCTTGCTGTTTATACTCGCGATGGCAGCTTTCAAACTTACTCTCGTAAGATCAACGTGATCGAAGAAGTTTGGAATACAGGCAGCAATTCTTATGAAATGCAGCTTCTGAATCCAGGCGACAACTATTACTCACCAAACGTTTCACGCACCATTGACTGGGGCCTCATTTATACCTTCGCGAATATCGATGGCAACATTTTAATTCATCCCGGCGGCAATCCTGATGACACCGATAAAGGGATGACCATTGACCTTATGCTGATGTCTCAAACGTTTGATGAATCAGACCCAACCGTGCAAGGATTTAACTGGGATAACGGCAGCCATTTGATGATTGCCGACACCAACATGGATCAAGATGCACTCGTTGGTGAAACTCGAGACGCAATGGGCATAGGCCTAATGAGTACGAGCTTTTTAATCATGGCGGATGATACACGTCTGTGGCTAAAGCCCCAGATTGGCGCTGATTATTACACTGGCGGTATAGACCTTTTCTCTCCTCGTGCTCGTTTCGCAATTAATACTACCTTTGGTGGCGGCGTACTGCCCGACAACCTAGGTGGATATGGTACTGGCGCAAGATTTGTAAAAGGCTCCATTATTACTGCGAACTTAGAAGGGGCACTGAATATGCGCCTGTCTCCTTCAGACCCTGCTTCAACTGACGGGCAAAACTATCTTGGGTACAGTGGCGCCATTCGTCTTATATCTCGTGCTGATGATGCCGGCGCTCAAGGCTTTGGCGCATCCTCTAACGGCTCGCACATATCACTGGCTGAACCTAGCCGACCAGACGTGGCATTCCGCCTTGCAAACATGTCCGGCGATATTGCTATGATAAACGGCAAAGTAGATGTTCGTCCTGGGGATGAGGACGGCGACAATAAGCCGAAGATTGTTATTTCTCACAACATATTACTAGGCAATGCTGCTGCCGCGCGGATGGCGGAGGTGCAGGGCATACCCGCATCGTCCGCACCAGAGTTTCGCATTGATAGTTTGAAATTGGGTGATGCAACATTGGGGCGTGTTGTCATGCCATCTGCTCGAATTTACTCGAGTATTACCTTGCAGCCTCAGTATTAGATTTCTAGCCACCTTGGGCGGCGTGCGAATATTTCGCCTAAGGTGTGCTTTAGCAATATCCTTTCTTATAAAGCCACTTTCGTCCAAACCATTCATCGGATGAGCGGCTCCTCAGAATGCATACAAGTAGTGCGCCCTGTTTTAGCTAGAATAAAGTTGAAGCGATAGATGCCAATCCTATCGGAAATGCACTTGCCGGCCCCCCTGTTCACGGATAGAAACGCTTATGGTTGGGTGGTTTTTTTCCGCTGTCGCATTCGATATTATTCTGTAAGTCTCTCGTGCTAGCGAAAAGGAAAGGATCTCAGACTCATTAACTCCGAGCAAACGGCAAAATAGTTATGTTTAACTCTTTCACAGTGATTACAACCGCCGACCCTGATAAAGCACTGTTAGCGGATTTCGCCGCTCGCCTAATAGAAGAGGGGGGCCATCTAAGTTGCCGAGTAACGTTAATCATTGTGGATACTATGGCAACGTATCATTGTGCCCCTGAGTTTTTAGAAACACTGGCTAAGAGTAACCCTAGGTTTACAATTAAGTGGCGCTCGTACGAGAAGATTATGAATAAATCAAAAGCCATGGAGGCCGCTTTGCAATGGGCCGATGATCCGCCTGTCATATTTATGGATCCGGACATGGCCGGAAATCTTTCAGATATCCGACGCTTCCTTCAGGCGCACTCCGATGGATACGAAATGGTATTTGCCTGGAGAGTGACGAGAAAAGGGGTCCTATGGTGGCGCAAGCTTTTAACTACTGCGTTCAGCTTCTCAGTTCGTCAGCTACTAAGATTACCGGTTCACGACATCAATGCTCCGATGGTCTCCTTGTCGGGCAATGCATTAAATTTGTTTTCAAGCATGCGCCATCGACTAGATGCACGAATTTCCAGTCGCCTCGGAGGCTGTCGAGCACTCGGAGACTGGGTGGCGGAGGTGCCAATATCAACCACTGAGATTATGGGAAGAGCGTCCACATTTTCATATGGGATGCTTATCAAGGTTGGCGCCTCTTGGTTCAAAGATATAGTGCTGTATTGGCGATATGAAAAGAAGCTGTTTTCGAGAAACCAAGAAAATGACCTTTGATTCAAGAAACTTTTTTACTTTTTTGTTAAAGGCTATATTAAGAATGATGGAAACCCTTTAAATGCTTAGCCTTACCGACGTGACAAGTCTGCTCTCCCATCCCGACGTAAAGAGAGTTTACTCGCACTACAAGTCTTTACAGGACAACGACTATCCGAGCATGAATTATATTGGCTTGAATTTTCGGGCTGGTGCCATTGTTAGCCTAAAGCTCTACTTTGCTTTGTATAAGCGGCTCGAAATTCATGATGTTGCACCCTTTCTTCCTGTAACGGATGATTTTTTCAAATACTATTCGTTATGGGACTCCTCAAAAGAAAGATCTCTGGAGCATACCGGCTGCACTTTTGAAATAAAGTTCAAGGGAACTATGACGCCTACATATGGATTTCACTTTAGGCTGAGAAATTGCGAAGAATCATACGACCTCATAGGAAGATCATCTTCTTTACCTTTTGATGATCTCGATCTTGGAACCCGACCCGGAATAAACTACGAATACGACGAATCTGGGCCATTGCGAAAGCGTTACTATTATGCCGAAAGTGCAGAACATAAGGAGTTCCTATCAAAGAAGTTTAATATTCCTTTTATTTTAAAAAGCTCGTTATCGGAGCTTTCCGAGTTTAATAACATAACAAAGTTAAATGTTTGCCGGTTTGATTATTCCGAAGAAAATATGCATAGAGAAAACCCTTTTAATTCGGATGAGAGGAAGGTCATACATTTTTTTAGGAGAAAATACGGCTTAATAAATGTGTTTGATGGATTTTATGACGATAAGGAAACTAAGGCTACGTACTTTTTCAATACAAAAGACAAAACGGAAAATAGCTTTGATCAAAGTAAGAATTTCCATATCGACACAA
>JAGPVL010000022.1 GCA_018067045.1 Gammaproteobacteria bacterium | reverse complement strand
CCTACGGTAATCGTCCATGACTGCGTTGCCGCACTCGTGCCGTCTTCACCGCCATCAGCAACTTGAACAGAAACGTTTGCACTGGTGACGCCATTGGCTGGCGTCCAAGCAATCAGACCGGTCGATGAAATCGTCATGCCGGACGGCGCGCCTGCGCCGAGCGAGAAGGCTAAGTCGACACCATTGTTTGCATCGTCAACGTCATTAACCTCGAGTTGATACTGATACAAGTTTCCTTCTGTCGCCGACGTCGGCGCCACGGAAGTAATTGTCGGCGCGTCATTAACCGACGTCACTGTAATCGTCCAACTTTGCGTCGCAGCCGCTGCTCCGTTCTCGCCGCCGTCGGCAACTTGAACAGAAACATTTGCACTGGTGACGCCGTTCGGCGGAGTCCACGCAATTAAACCCGTAGACGAAATCGTCATGTTTTCTGGCGCAGCTGCGCCAAGCGTAAAGGTGATATCTGTACCGTTGTTAACATCGTCTGGATCATTAACAACTATTTGATAACTGTAGGCGTTACCTTCCGTTGCAATAGTAGGTGCGGTGGACGTAATCGTCGGCGCGTCGTTAACGCCGCCTACGGTAATAATCCACGACTGCGTTGCCGCGCTCGTACCGTCTTCGCCGCCATCTGCAACTTGTACGGAAACATTTGCATCAGTCGCGCCATTCGGCGGTGTCCACGCAATCAGACCGGTCGATGAAATTGTCATGCCTACCGGCGCGCCGGCGCCGAGCGAGAAGGCTAAGTCGACACCATTGTTTGCATCGTCAACGTCATTAACCTCGAGTTGATACTGATACAAGTTTCCTTCTGTCGCCGCCGTCGGCGCCACGGAAGTAATTGTCGGCGCGTCATTAACCGACGTCACTGTAATCACCCAGCTTTGTGTCGCCGCTGCAGCACCGTTTTCGCCGCCGTCGGCCGCTTGCACCGAAACGTTTGCGCTCGTGACACCGTTCGGCGGTGTCCAGAAAATTAAACCGGTAGACGAAATTGTCATGTTTTCTGGCGCGCCCGCGCCAAGCGTAAAGGCGATATCCGTTCCGTTGTTAACATCGTCCGGATCATTCACAACTATTTGATAGCTGTAGACTGCACCTTCCGTTGCCGTAGTTGGCGCTGCCGAAGTAATCGTCGGCGCGTCGTTAACGCCGCCTACGGTAATCGTCCACGACTGCGTTGCCGCCGCCGCGCCATCTTCGCCGCCGTCGGCAACTTGAATCGAAACGTCCGCGCTCGCGACACCATTTGGTGGTGTCCACGAGATTAAGCCTGTTGCCGAAACCGTCATGCCCGCTGGCGCCGCTGTTAACGTAAATGCTAACGCCGAGCCGTCGTTAAGATCGTCAGGATCATTGACTGCAACTTGGTATTGATACGCACCGCCTTCTGTTGCGGCAGTCGGCGCCGCCGAGGCAATCATTGGAGCATCATTCACCGCTGTGACATCGATGTTCCAATCTTGCTGCGCAGGCGTCGCGCCATTTTCACCACCATCTGCAACTTGAATGGAGACTGCGATAACGCCATCGCCTTCCTGTGGTGTCCACTGAATCAGGCCTGTCGTAGATACGGTCATACCGGCGGGGGATGCCAACAAGGAATAGGTTAACGATGCGCCGTCGTTTGCGTCATCTGGATCGTTAACGCTCAGTTGATACTGATAAAGCTGGTCTTCCGTTGCGCTGAGTGGCGCGCTGGAAGTAATGGTTGGCGCGTCGTTCACCCCACCCACCGTAATCACCCACGTTTGCGTTGCAGCCGCGGCGCCGTTTTCGCCGCCGTCAGCAACTTGAACAGAAACGTTTGCACTCGTGACGCCGTCTGGGGGAGTCCAGGCAATCAAGCCAGTAGACGAAATCGTCATGCCAATCGGTGCGCCAGCACCAAGGGAGAAGGTTAAGTCAGTGCCGTTGTTCGCGTCGTCTGGATCATTAACGACAAGCTGATAACTATAAACGTTGCCTTCTGTTGCACTCGTTGGCGCAACCGACGTAATCGCCGGCGCGTTGTTTACATCACCAACCGAAATTGTCCAAGACTGTGTTGCTGCGGCCGTACCATCTTCACCGCCATCGGCAACAAATAGATCGACCGCTACCACTCCCGCACCTGGAGTCGGCATCCAACTTATCAAACCGGTTGCGGAGATTGTCATTCCAGCAGGCGCTCCGCCACCCAACGAGAACGACAAGTCGACGCCGTTGTTCAGATCATCTGGATCTGTCACGGTCACTTGATATTGATACAGCAATGCCTCAACGGCCGACGTTGGCGCAACCGACGTAATAACCGGCGCATCGTTAACCGCAGTGACATTAATGACCCAATTTTGCGTAGCGGCCACGGCACCGTCTTCACCGCCGTCGGCCACTTCAACAGAAACCGTTGCGCTGCTATCACCTTCTAGCGGCAGCCACTCAATTAAACCAGTGCTAGAAACCGTCATTCCCGCAGGCGATTGAATTAAGGAGAACGTTAAAGCACTACCGTCGTTATCATCATCCGGATCATTTACCGCAAGTTGATATTGATACGGCGTATCTTCTGTTGCGATTAGCGGCGCAACGGAAGTAATTGTCGGTGCGTTATTAATGGCACCAATCGAAACGTTCACGCTAATATCTGAAAATAACTCGCCATCACTAACACGCACAACAAAACTATCATCACCGACAAAGCCCGCATTCGGCGCGTAATCAATCGCCTGGCCTTCGCCAGAAGCTGTTTCGGCGGCACCGACCACCGACGCGCTACCATTCGCCGCCGCACCAATAATGCTCCACGTTAGCAGCGCACTGTCTGTGTCCGTCGCATCCAATGTTAGGGAAAACGCAATGGGCGCACTATCTTCTGACATCGACACAGAGATCGGGCTGGATTGCGTGATGGTTGGCGCATTATTAACGGGCGTAACACTCACAACCCAGCTTTGCTGCACTGCGCTTGCGCCATCTTCACCACCATCAGCAACTTCGACAGTGACACTCTCTGTCCACAAGGTCGCGCCGCCTTCTTCTGGCGTCCAAGTAATAACACCCAGATTTGAAATTAACATTCCCGCTGGCGCGGTCACTAATTGGAAAGTTAAATCAGAGCCATTATTGTCGTCATCAGGGTCTGTAACAGACAATGCGTATTGATACTCAACGCCCTCCGTTGCATCAGTTAGTGCAGAAGATGAAATAACTGGCGCGTCATTAATGCCATCAATCGCGACGGTCCAACTTTGTGTCGCAGCAACCGCGCCATCTTCGCCACCATCGGCAACTTGTGCCGTCACGTCCGCACTAGTAACGCCGTCGGTAGGCACCCATTCGATTAAACCTGCAGGCGAGATAGTCATGCCCACAGGTGACGCCGTTAGTGAAAAACTAAGCTCTGCAGCAGCATCATCAGAATCCACCGCAACCAACTGATAGCTATAAGGGCTGTCTTCTGTTGCTGAAGTGAGTGCCGTTGACATAATAACCGGCGCGTTATTAACCGGCGTCACGTTTACGTTAAATGTTTGCGTAGCCGCAACAGAACCACTCTCGCCACCATCAGCAACCTGTACCGTAACAGCACTACTCCATGGCAATGCACCACCTTCACCCGGCGTCCAGGAAATAACGCCCGTCGATGACACGACCATGCCGCCAGGAGCCTGCGTTAGCGTAAAGGTGAGATCTGTACCGTTATTCGCATCATCAATATCATCCACGGTAACCGCATAATTGTACGCCGCGCCTTCCGTCGCGCTGGTCACCGCTGCCGATGTAATCACTGGCGCGACGTTCGTTGCCGCGACAGCAATGGAATAAGTTTGGGTGGCAGGGAGCGCACCATCTTCGCCGCCGTCAGAAACAACAACGGTCACGCCCTCACTACTACCACCTAACGCCGGCATCCAGCGCACAAGTCCCGTCGCAGAGACAGTCATACCTGCTGGCGCTTGCGTCAAAGTGAAACTAATGTCCGTGCCGTTATTACTATCGTCCGTATCCGTCACGATAATTTGATACTGATATTCGCTACCGACAACGGCAGACGTAGACGCCGCCGAGGAGATTAGCGGCGCATCGTTTACTGCGGTAACTGAAATATTAAAAGACTGCACCGCAGGCCCAGCGCCGTTTTCTCCGCCATCGATAACACCAACCTGAACCGTTGCACTGCTAACCCCTTCGGTCGGCATCCAAGAAATAAGGCCTGTTGCGTTGATTGTCATGCCGGCTGGCGCTTGCGTTAAGGCATAGCGCAGGTCGACGCCATTGTTGGCATCGTCAGGATCGGTTACAGCGAGTTGATAGGTGTAAAGGGTATCTTCGGTGGCGCTGAGTGGCGCCGTCGACACAATAAGCGGGGCAACATTATCTGGGTTATCACCGGTGTCAGTGTATGTACCGGTGTCCACTATCTTAGCTTCGCCATCGGAGCAACCGACGAGTACTAGCGACTGCAGCGCAAGCAACAGGAAAACTACACCAAGCCTAGGCAGCATCAACATGCGCTTATCTCCATTGTTATTCTTTTTATTCGCCTTTTAAATGGCGGTTTTTATCGCTTTCTTTATAGAAAGCTTTATTGAAATATTCACCGGAAGCCTTGCGGAAAAAGGCTGGAAGTCCCAGACGCAAACAGCAACACGGCCGACAATTTCTTCATATATCACTAGTACGAACAATACTTTTGGCCGCCAAGGGCTGTTCAAAATCAGCCAAATGGCGAGAACAGCAAAATTTCAGGCATACGTATCAGGAAGAAAGAATGAGGAAAGAAGACCTATAGCAATGCTCGCAGTATTATCGCCTCACCGTCCGCTAAGCCATTAGTCTTAACGGCTGGCCGACAAGCACAATTAACCGCGCGTCATCACAATCAATATCAAATAGAGCGGGATGAAATCACAATGGGTGCTGCGTTATCGACATTGCCAATATCCCAAGGCCGTCGCAGCGCCCAGAAAACACCGCCATGCCAATGAATCTTCCGACTCAGAAACAAACCGTCCATCCGATAAAGTCCTAATGCATCAGCATAGCCCGTAGTATCGAAGCTAATGGATATGTCCATCTCGGTCGCAGCGCCACACTTTGCGCGCACTCGGGCAACGTATGCTCAGGCCGCAACGCTCACAACTGCCTGACACCCACACGTTCCCCCGCTTCGCAAAGACGCCGCTGACTTGCTCATACTCAATCAGTCACCTGACGATGAGTAAAATTGTGCCCGACTCCACGCCCTATCTGACCATGACAGAAACGCATTCTATTGGCGGCAAGGATTACCAAATCCAGTCATTGAAAGATCGACGTCAATACTATGACCCCAACAACGAAGCAGGCCGCGCCAACATCTCCTCTGCCTCGTGGCCACTCTTCGGACAAGTTTGGCCCGCCGGGCTTATTCTCGCGGACATTATGTGCAGACAAAATATCGAAGGACTGCGCATTCTTGAATTGGGCTGCGGCTTAGGTATTGCCAGCATGATTGCCACTGAACGAGGCGCCCAAATTACCGCAACCGATCATCACCCGACTGCGCAAACATTTATGGCGCACAACTCGTTCATCAACAAAATCCACGCGACACAATTTTCACTATGCGATTGGACAGACGTTGAAACCAACTTTGGGTTGTTTGATTTAATCATCGGTAGCGACCTGCTTTATGAAGCGGAGCATCCAGAATTGCTTTGTGAGTTTATTCATCGTCACTGCGAAACGACTTCAAATATTATTATGGTCGATGGCGGAAGGAAGTTTGGCGGAAAGTTTAATCGTCGAATGGAAGCAAAAGGATTTTCCTCAAACACAGACATACCGAACAAAGTTTTTTATGCTTCTCTGGGCTTTAAAGGAAAGGTCATGCGCTATAACCGCGACACCCTTGCTGTCTGAAAAATGTGGAAACGTCTTTATAGTCCGGCTCTTTGAAAACATATCCCAAAGCGAAATCCGTCGTTACCCCCTACTCCATGCATCCCATTCAGCTCTATCCGCCATAACCACCTTACCACCTAGAGACGCGCCAACACTTTAGGGCTTGCCGTTCGCAGCAGTGCAAATTCAATACTATTGATCGGATCGATCCGCTGACTGACTCATTGTCTACGACCCAACCTGAATAGCTATTACTGACTAACCCCTATTATCAATAATCTTGGCGAAGCAGAAGGATTGCGCTACGCAACAAATTAGATCAGATTTTCTGATCTAATTGCGCTGCTAGATGCCATTCTCAGGGTACCCACGATCCCTTACTATTTTGCTTTATCACTGCATGTATAAAGGAGACACATCATGGAACGCACTATCCCTTACATAACACTCAGCGGCCGCATTTTGCTCGCCCTTATATTCGTCACCGCGGGTTACAGCAAGATCGGAGGCTATGATGGTACGCTGCAATATATGCAAGCCTTTAATGTGCCAGCATTTCTGCTCCCGCTGGTTATCTTTGCTGAACTGGGTGGCGGTATTGCGCTGATTGCGGGTTTCCTCACCCGTACGGCGGCGGCTGGTCTGGCCATCTTCAGCGTCGTGGCGGCGATGATTTTTCACAGTAATTTCGCCGACCAAATGCAAAGCATTTTGTTCATGAAGAACATCGCCATGGCGGGTGGGCTGCTGTACATAGTCGCGTTTGGCGCCGGAAAGTTTAGTGTTGACGATAAGCTAGGCCTGAAGTTCTAGTCCTCCCTGATTAGGGCATCCCCCGCAGGCGATAGGCTTTGAATTGAATGGAGCCCCAATCGCCTGCAGGCACGCTAGACCGTCAATCTCGAAACAGGCGACAGAACATCCAGCAGCGCTATCCGTTATACTGCACGCTCGCTTATATAGGAGCAGCTCATGAGCCAGAATGCATACAAAAAAGCCACCGCCGAAGCCGCCTTATCCTTTGTTGAGCCGGGTACCATTGTTGGCATCGGCACCGGCAGCACGGCAAACTTCTTTATTGATGCGTTGGCGGGCATGAAAGACCGTATTAAAGGCGCCGTTGCTAGCAGCGAAGCCAGCGCCGAGCGCCTACGCAGTCACGGTATCGAGGTATTCGAACTCAATAGCGTCTCTGACATGCCAATCTATGTGGACGGCGCCGATGAAGTGAACGCCCACCGCGAAATGATTAAGGGCGGCGGCGGCGCACTCACCCGGGAAAAAATTGTTGCCGCTGTCGCGGGACGATTTATTTGTATCGTCGATGAAAGCAAGGTTGTGAAGCGCCTTGGTGAATTTCCGTTGCCTGTTGAAGTCATCCCTATGGCGCGCTCGTATGTCGCTCGAAAACTTGCCGCGCTCGGCGGCCAGCCCGTGCTACGCGAGAACTTTATCACCGACAACGGCAACTTGATTATCGATGTGCGCAACCTTGAAATTGACCGAGCCATTAAGCTTGAAGAGCACATTAACGGTATTGCTGGCGTCGTCTGTAATGGACTGTTTGCCTGCCGACCCGCTGACGTAGTGCTCGTCGGCGGCCAGCACGGTGTCGACCGGTTCTAGGCCTACTGTGAGGCAGCTTCGCACAGGCTGCCTCGACAGGCCCGGCCGCATACGCAATGAAACGCATCAATATCCCCCTAGTCGGCAGTTTCGGCGTCGACAGCGACGAAACCATTCTTGAAGCAGGGTTACGCGCCAGCTTTTCTTTCCCTGCTGCGTGCCGTAACGGTGTCTGCGAACGCTGCCAAGGCACGCTCCTGAAAGGCAGCGTCCATATTGCCCGCAAAGACCACACCATTCATGCGGGCGAAACTGACAGCACACGAGTGCTATACTGCCTAGCTCATGCGTTAACCGACTGCGAGATCAGTGTGCCGGATATCAGAGCACCGGGTGAATTACCGGTCCACGAAGTAACTTGTCAGATCACCGAAATTACACCGCTAAGTGACGACGTTAGCCGCGTCATGCTAAGGCTGCCCGCCGGCAAAGTGCCGCGTTGGCACGCGGGCCAATACTTAGAGCTTCTCTTTCCATTCGGCGATTGCGCGTTCTCAATCGCTAATGCACCCAGCGGTCGCGACCTCGAATTGCATGTTCGCTATCACCATGAAAACTCATCATCACTAGACGTTATTGCGGCACTGCAAAACGATAGTCTAGTGAAAGTACGTCTACCCGGCGGCACCCGGCACCTGGCCGCGCTACCGGAAAGGCCGATCTGGCTGATCTGCGGATCTACAGGCTTTGCCCCAATCAAAGCAATGCTCGAACATCTACGCAACGAGCACTTTCGCCTACCGATTCATTTGTACTGGGGCGCACGCACACAAACCGACATGTATCTGGCCGATGCCGCAAAAGCGCTTGATGCAGAACTACCCAATTTAAAATATATTCCCGCATTATCTGAAGAAAAACGCGATGACTTTTTCTTCGGCCTCATTCACGAAGCCGTTCTGAAAGATTTGCACACGCCAGCGGAACCTATCTTCTATGTTGGCGGCTCTCCGCCAATGGCCTGGGCCGTTTTTGATGCGCTCGTTGGCGCCGGCGTACCCGCTGAGCACATTCATTCCGACGTATATGATTATGCGCCACGCGCTGAGTAAGCGGACTAACTAGGCATAAAAAGCAGACAATAAAAAGCCGCTCAATTGAGCGGCTTTTTATTTATCCCACTCTTTTACAGAGCGTAACTAAAGCCGAGGCCATAGTTAATCGTTTCAAGTTCAAACTCTAATGCCTCGGAAAGAGGAAACGGCGTCGGCGTCGTGCCATACGCAACTTTCTCACTCTCTACCGTACCCGCATCGACATAGGTCACTGACAAGTCAACCGTCATCTTGTCGTTTATATGGTAACCAATGCCTGCACCGAACTTATACATAAATTCAGTGCCGTCACCATCTCCAACTGTTGCAAAGTTAGTAGGCGTTAAAGTGACACGCTGACCTTCAATGCTGTTATCGGCAATACCGATGCCTGCCAGAACGTAAGGGTCTAATCCGCCTTCTTTACGCTCCATGAAGTGGTAAACGCCATTGATAGACAACTGAAGACTTTCCGCCTCTAGCTCAAACGTGCCCGGCACTGCTGGAGGGGCTCCCGCGCTGACTGCGACAGAATCCGACTCTTTATCAGACATCGGATACGCAAGCTCAATCTCTGCACTAATCTTGTCGGAAAAAGACATGCCGTACGCAAGTGAGAAATAGCCAGTGCTGCCGTGATCATAACCATCAAAAAGCAACGTCCCACCACCACCAGCGACACTGATGCTTAAATCTTGATCGTCATAAGTTGCTTGCGAATAAGCAGCCCGAACATAGCTATCAGCATACGCTGCATTCGAGGCTAACAATGCTGCACACAATGGTACGAGTAATTTTTTCATTCCTTTGTCTCCCAATCCCAATTTAGTATCCCAAGCATTCTCTGTGTGAAAATGCTTGGGACACTATTCTATATATATCTATCTTCGCGGCAACTAGCGCACATATTTGCCACACAAGACCACATACACAGCGTATCTTGGAGAAACCACAGCATCCTTCAACCAGTAGAAAGTCTTAGTTAGGCTTCGCATCCTCCAACCATGCTTCTAGGGTAAAGCGCCAAAGAAGCGTCCGTATGAATTGCTTTCCCAGCTCAGCACAAAAAAAAGGGGCCTCACAAAGAGGCCCCTTTTTTTATTACATTACTGAAGTCCAATAATTACGCGCACCGAACGTCGCTTAGCGATTTACTTGCGCCAAACAAGATCCAACTCACGCGCAGCTTTTACGTCATCTAAACGACGTACCGGTTGGGTATATGGCGCACCATGCAACAACTCAGGGCTTTCCTTCGCCTCACGCATAATGTTTTCCATCGCGTCGACGAATTCATCTAGCGCTTCCTTTGCTTCCGTTTCCGTCGGCTCAATCAAAAAGCACTCCGGCACCAACAGAGGAAAGTAAGTTGTCGGCGCGTGCTGATTGTAATCAAGTAAACGCTTGGCCATATCCATCGCTGATACACCGTAAGCTTTCGCTTCTTTGGCAAACGTCAAAATAAACTCATGGCTCGCACGACGATCGGGATACGCCGCAGTACAGCCCACATCTTGCAGACGCTTCAACAAATAGTTTGCTGCCAACGTGGAATATTCGCCAACACGAATCATTCCCTCACGACCCAGCACGATGGCATAAAAATAGGCGCGCAATAGAACGCCCGCATTACCCATAAACGCTGACAAGCGGCCAATGGTTTCTGGCAACGTCTCCTCACCTAACCATTTATAACCATCGTCTGTCTTACCCGCCATTGGCGTAGGCAGATAGGGCAATAAACGCTCGGAGACACCAACCGGGCCGGCGCCAGGGCCACCGCCGCCGTGCGGAGTAGCGAAGGTTTTATGCAGATTCATATGGATAACGTCGAAGCCCATATCCCCCGGGCGTACCTTGCCGAGAATCGCATTGAGGTTGGCGCCATCGTAATAAAGCAATCCGCCCGCTTCGTGCACCGCTCTGGCAATCGCTTCGATTTCGCGTTCGAAAACACCACAAGTAGAAGGGTTGGTCATCATCAAGCCCGCCGTGTTCGGACCGCACGCCGCCTTCAACGCCTCGAGATCAACATCGCCTTCATCGTTAACCGGCACTTCACGCACCTTATAACCGCACATTACTGCCGTCGCCGGATTAGTGCCGTGCGCCGCCTGCGGTACAAGAATTTCCGTGCGGGCTTCGTCGCCGCGCGCTTCGTGGTAAGCACGAATCATAGCAACACCGGCAAACTCGCCCTGCGCGCCCGCCATCGGCGTCAATGAAACGCCTTTCATACCAGTAACTTCTTTCAAAAATTCCTGCAAATCAAACAAGCACGCCAGGAAACCTTGGCTATGACTTTCTGGTGCCAATGGATGACGCTGCAAAAATCCGGGCAACATCGCCGCACGATTGGCGCCGCGAGGGTTGTACTTCATCGTGCAAGAGCCAAGCGGATAGAACTGCTTATCGATAGCGAAGTTTTTGGTCGACAGATTCGTGTAGTGACGCACCACCTGCATTTCAGATACCTGCGGCAACGCGGGCTTTTCCTGACGACGCAAGTGAGCAGGGATCGCCCCCAGCTTATCTTCAGATACTGGCTTAGGCGCCTGTGCGCTAGCTGCACGACCTTGATGAGACAGCTCAAAGATCAATGAATTTACGTTCATGCTGACACCTCCGCCAATACTGCTGCTAATGCTTGCGCATAGGCATCAAGATCTTGCTCTGTTTTCGTTTCGGTAACACAAACCAATATAGCATTTGGCATAGCGTAATCTTGCGCCAGCGATATACCCGCGAGAATATTCTTCTGCGCCAACGCCGCCAGCACAGGCGCCGCCGCCTTCGGCAGCTCAATAACCACTTCATGGAAAGTTGGCGCGGAGAATACTTTTTTCACACCAGCAATCGCACACAACTTTTCTGCCAGCAGCTGCGTGTTTACATGGCAATGCCCAGCAACGCTTGCCAATCCGTCGGGACCCAACAACGACATATAAATCGTCGCAGCGGTCATAGCCAAACCTTGGTTAGTACAAATATTAGATGTCGCCTTCGAACGACGAATATGTTGCTCGCGGGCCTGCAAGGTCAACGTAAAACCGCGCTTGCCCTCGAGATCAACCGTGCAGCCAATAATACGGCCTGGCATTTGTCGAACATGCTTTTGCGCGCAGCACATAAAGCCAAAATAAGGCCCGCCGGATGAAAGCGGCACGCCTAATGGCTGACCTTCACCGACAACAATATCGACGCCATTGTCGCCCCATTGTCCCGGCGGCTTCAGCAACGCAAGCGACGTCGGGTTAACCACCGCAATGGCCAGCATGCCATTGGCCTGGGCCCAGTTGGTTAACGCATCAACATCTTCGAGCGAACCAAAAAAGTTTGGCTGTGCGATCACAAGCGCGGCGTAGTCTTCACCTTCGTACTGCTTAAGTGATTCCAGCAGAGTTGTACCCTGCTCGCTGCAAAAAGGCACCTCGACAATTTCAACACCTTGGTTGTGTACCACCGCATGGGTGGCAGAGCGATATAACGGATTGACCGTTTGTGGCATCAACACGCGATGTGATTTCGATTTGCGATTTGCGCGCAACGCCATCAGCACCGCTTCGCCCAGACCCGAAGCGCCGTCGTAAACAGACGCATTACTGACGTCCATACCGGTCAGGTGTGCAATCATACTTTGATATTCGTAAATAACCTGCAACGTGCCTTGACTGGCTTCCGCCTGATACGGCGTATACGCCGTATAAAATTCACCGCGCGTCGCCAGCTCCCACACCGCCGCCGGAATATGGTGCTCATAGGCTCCCGCGCCGATAAAACACTGCGCGCCCTCATCCTGCTTGGCGCGCGCCGCCATGCGCGCAGTCGCCTCCATCTCAGACAAGCCATCTGGTAATTTCTCCAGCTGGCCTGCTTTTAAATGGGCAGGGATTTCATCAAACAGATCTTCAATGCTCGCGGCACCAATGGTGTCTAGCATTGCCTGAACGTCGTCGGAGGTATGAGGAATATAGGGCATGGGTTCGCTAACTCGGCAAGTCTTAAAAAAGAAAATCTCGGCGTCTTATCGGCGAGCGCTCAACCGACAAGACCATTGCGCATCTACACGTGAAAAATATGCACTGCGCAAATCCAGGAAATAGTCGTCGACACCAAATTACTCTGCTTCAATTTCAGCAGCATAATCGCTCGCGGATAGCAGGCCATCCACTTCATCGGCATCGTTCACTTTAATTTGGTAGAGCCAGCCATCACCATAGCAATCGCTATTCACCAATTCAGGTTCGTCTTCAAGACGCTCGTTAATGGCAACCACTTCGCCCGCAACCGGCGCATAAATATCAGACGCGGCCTTAACGGATTCAACAACACCCGACTCATCGCCGGCAGCAAACACTACGCCGACTTCTGGCAGCTCAACATAAACAAGGTCGCCCATCGCTTCTTGGGCGTGCTCGCTGATGCCGACATAAGCAGTGCCGTCGTCCTCTAAACGAACCCATTCGTGGCTGGAAACATAACGTAATTCAGTTGGGATATTGCTCATCTCTCGATCCTTTTCGTTCAGACTATATCTTCAGATACACACTATTATTAAATGACTCGTACTCAATAACTCAGCGCCGCAAAATGAGCGCTATGAATCAAACAGGCTTAAACACTTTCACGCCATTGCGAACAAACGGCGCCCGCACCAAGGTGACCGTGTTCAGCTTTTTACGCATTTCAACCTGAGCGGTGCCACTACTACCGGCGGGCACACGGGCCAACGCAACGGAATAACCAAGCGTTGGTGAGAACGTGCCACTGGTGATTTCGCCTTCGCCTTGATCAGTGATGACTTTTTGATGAGCGCGCAGCACCCCTTTTTCCTCCATCACCAAACCGACTAGCTCAGAGTGTCCCGCTTCGCGCTGCTTTTCTAACGCCTCACGACCAATAAAGTCACGCTCATTAAAAACTAGGGTCCAGCCCATGTTCGCCTCAAGCGGCGAAACAGACTCGTCCATATCATTGCCGTATAAGTTCATGCCCGCTTCAAGGCGCAGCGTATCGCGCGCACCAAGCCCACACGGCGCCACACCAGCCTCCACGAGGGCCTGCCACAGCGCCACAGCCTGCTCGCCCGGCAACATAATTTCGACGCCGTCTTCGCCGGTATAACCCGTACGCGCGATCATCCAATCGCTCACGTCGGCAAAAGAAAATACGTTTAAATCAGCACTGGCGGCGGCCATGTCTGCGTCCAACACCTTTGCTACGGCGGCACGAGCTTCAGGCCCTTGCACCGCGATCATGGCCATTTCGGGGCGTTCTTGGATGTCCACGGCAAACCCACCGGACTGCTTTTCCATCCAAGCGAGGTCTTTTTCACGGGTACCACAGTTCACGACGAGACGATAATCGTCTTCACGGCGATACACGATCAAATCATCAATCACGCCACCGGCCTCGTTCAGCATGCCGGAGTACAGCGCCTTACCGACCGGGATACGGGTCACGTCATTGGCCAATAAACGCAGCAGGTAGTCCGTTGCGCCAGCGCCACGCACATCAACCACGGTCATATGGGAAACGTCGAACATCCCTGCCGCACGGCGCACAATATGGTGCTCTTCGAGCTGGGAACCATAGTGAATCGGCATGTCCCAGCCGCCGAAATCGACAATTTTGCCGCCAGCCGCCACGTGAACATCGTAAAGGGGAGTTTGATGACCCATCTTGCACCCAGTCGTTAGACTAATCGTTATAAAAAGGGAGCATTGTACTGAGGTCGACGGCGGGGGCATAGGTTGGTCGACCGTTCCGTGCGTAAAAAGTCGACTTTACGTCCAGACCCGCAGGTCACGAACTCGCTTTTACAGGCACTGCCACTACACACACTCCAGCAATTCCCAAACGAGAAAGGCCGAGCAATTGCTCGGCCTTTCTCGTTCTCTACCATACCGCTGCAGATCTAGCGTATGGGCTTAACGCATAGGAGCTCCCAAGTAACGCAACGCAATGCCGCCCTCAGGGATTCCCAGCTGCATATTGGCTGCACCTATCAGTGCCCCAAACAGCTCAAGACCAATGGACACATCAATGTCTGTAGAGGCCACCACGTTTGCTTGCTCAATAATCATACGGCCATCTTCGAGCAAGGTGACCGGGCCAGATAGCTGCAATGACAACGGATAGCTGTGCAGATCGTGAGACATGGTTAAACCCAGCGCATGCGGCTCAAGCTCCGGCGCATCAAGGTAGACGTCGAGAGTGATGTCGAGCACGGTGACGCCCTCTGCATTGGTACGGATATAGCCGTTAACGGGCTGCGCACTCGCACCACTCCCCGCATAACGAATACGCATCACCTGCGGGCCGGTCGGAATCTCCGATTCACCTGCAATCAGAATATCAGCAAACGTATTCAACGATGTCGTCACCAACACCGTTGGGTAAATCAACACCTGAATACCACCTGCTACAGAATCATAGCCGACCACATCAGCTGTTAGTGCGCCGGTTAGATATATGTACTTTTTGTCATCACAGGGCGCATCGTCCGGATGACAACCTAAATTAATGCTTTGCAGCAGCCCACCGCGCCCTCTCACTTCTAGCTTAGTACTGTTCAACGGCGTCAAGAACTGCCCGGCATTATCTGGGTCAGGCTGGGGAGATCCTTCGCCAGCCTCCAACGCATAATTGGCATTAGTATCGAGCGTCGGCAAATTCTGGAGTGTCTGGAACACATTTGTCACTGGCGCGGCACCGCGGAAATAAATATTCATATCCGGCCCACCAACATTGGCTGCCCGCCCTTCCAGTACCACCGTCTGCAATGGGTACTGATAAGTTGTGCAAACGGCTCCGACGCCACATGAAGCCGACGTAAAGCTATTGCCTACGGACGCCATCACGTAATGATACAGCTGACCTTGCTGCCATGGTTCATGGGGCATAAAACGCAAGGTCCGAGCATTCAGGTCGAGCTCCCCCGGCACCACTGAAACACAGTTACCGCTATTGTCGACTTGCTCAACACGGAACGTCCCCTCACCGCAATTCTCACCAACAACAAAACTGGCCGGATCCATCGCTTGCGAAAACTGAACGTGAATGGCGCGATTTTCTGGCAACGTCGTCACCGGCAATACATCATCCTGAGAGACGCCCGAGACGTCACCGCCACGACAACGGCCATGGCTGTTCGCCGCGAGATTCATGGTGCCCGACTCAATCGCACAGGGATAACCTGGATAGGTAGACGTGGCAATTGCCGCGCGATTACCTGAGCCAAAATACGTCGGCATCACGAAGGACAAATCATAGTCCTGATCAAGCTGATTTCCGGACAGATCTCGCAGCATAGAGGTCAGCGCAACCGCGTAGGTTACATCCGCACCGCCTGCTGAAAAATCGAGGCCGCCTTGCGGGCGAATCACTAAAGTGCTGCCATCAAACGACCAATCAAACGGCTCAGCGCTGCCATTTCTCGTCAGCGCTAAGGCCCCGCTTTGTTCAAGCGACGACACATCCATTGGCTCATTAAAGTTAATAATAATCGGATCGCCAGGACGCTGCATCGCGGCGTTATCGTTCGGCATCCACGACTGTACAAAAGGCAGTTCCGCATCAACAACCGGCGCGGGGGCATCATTAGGGTCTTCATAAGATTCCATATGGAAACTTAACACCCCATATGAATCTTCAAGGCCCAGTACGCGGGGCTCAACCACGCCGATCGCATCAATAACCATCTTGCCGTTGTTTACAATTGCTGTGCCAACCACTTCAACGTGAAGCAAGTCCTGACTAAACGCGCCGTTCGCAGGAGATACTTCCGCGTTCATGGCAAGGTCAAGCCAAAGGCGCACATGGCGCGGCTGATCCGGTTTATTGGTAAACGGGTTTTTAATGAGGTAGCCACTGGCGTCAGCAATAAAGGCAACTGAAATATTACCGGTTTCCAGTGCCGTATCAGGAATGCCATCGCTATTGGTATCAATCGTTAACGGCACCTCGCCGGCCACTAGCACCTCAATGGACGCCCCGTTAAGTAACGTGCCTTTTTCAATACGCAGCGGCGTCGCGTCTTCAAATCGTGGAATATAGGCTAGCTCAGCAAACAAATTGCCACTCGTTTGCGCCGCCGTATCATTACCAAGCAATACGGCTCGTACCGGCACACAGTTAATCGCATCACCCGTTAAACCTGACAGCAACACGCCGTCCGCCGTTTTATCGCATTGCGTGAGCGCATCATCGCTGGACGTATCGGCACGCTGCGCTAACGCAGAACGCGGATGCGTGCTCTTTGGCGTAGCAGACCACTCGACATCCGCAATGGCTTCACCGTAAAGGTCTTGCAAGCCAGATGTCAGCGCCAGCGTATAACTCACCCCTGCCGCAAGATCTTCTATCGGATCAACGGTGAGTTTTGCGCCATTGGCAAAGACGTTTGCGGGCACAACATTTCCCTCATCATCTTTTAAACTCACCGTGTCGCCATACTTAACCGTTGTCAGATCAAGCGGATGACTGAATTGCACACGCATGGTGGTGAAATCGACAACGGGTAGCTCGCCGTCATCAGGAATCAAACGCTCTACAATGAACGGCTCTTGCGTAATAGCACCCGCGCGTGGACCTGATTTATCGCCACGAATCTGATAACCGATTGGCCCACCATTAATATTGGCGGTGCCCTTGTCCGTCTGCAGTGCACTTAAATCAACGGTGTAACTCTTACCCGTTTGTAAGGGCGCCTGCGGAACGAGTGAAAAGCCATAAATTGCGTAGCCCTCATCGCTGTCATCTGAATCGACCAGATCAACACTGTAGCTCACTGCAGCGCTATCACTGTCGCGTTGCCAGACAACCTCAGCGGAAATTGCAGCACGCAGGTCTGCCAAAACTTGGTCGACCTCTGGCTGCGTCATATCTGATGAATCAAATGCTTTCACCGGATTAGAGAAACGCACCACCACAGGAGCGCGCGGCGGAACCTGCTGCTGATTCTTTGCTGGGTAAATATAACTTAAATCGTTAGGCGTCAGATCGGGATAGCTAAACCCCGTTTCATCGCCACAACCTTGCAACAATAATATTGAAGCCGGCAATAGAAGTAATTTTTTCATCGCGGATCTCCTTAAAACTTAACCGTTAACGAACCGGTAAAGACATTCACTTCACCACCGGCCGTCACGGTTTCGTAAGGATTCGAAGGATTGAGAGGATCAGTATTGGTCAGTTCGAAATCACGATCTTTTAATTGCTGGTACTGATAACCAAAATCTAGGCGCAGCGGAAATGCCAACACAGGAGGGCTCTGGAATTCCATCGCCACGCCAAGACCGACAATGGTCTTATCATTATCAAAGTAATTCACATCAAGCGAACGATTACCCTTTAATGGAGACTCAACAAGCGCCACACCGCCTGTTAGGAAGATGTTATCCATCAGCTCGAATTCGCCGCCGATACGCGGAACAATAATATCTTTGAACTCAAGATTCGCCTGATCTTTAACAGTATCTTTTTCCAATTCCCCACCTAGATCAGACCAGTTCTGCTGCTCCAAGGTAACCCCTGCCCGCCAGCGATCACCGGAATACTGCACGCCCAAAGCAAGAATGTCAGGCTGGTATGAATCCAGTGTATTGATGCGCAGAAATAAACCGGGATCGTTAATCACCGTAGGAATAATCGCATTAGCGTCGATCTTGGTGCTGGTATTCGAGTAAGCACGATAGGCCATCGCCACTTCGAATCCGCTCGCCCAACAGTCGCCACTGCAAAGCAACTTTCCTAAATCAGCCGACAAGCCAGCAATAGGACGAATCGACGGCTTGGCAGCTACCGCAATTTCTTCGCTATCCGTTGTGCCACCGAGCGTGCTATTGGTGCGCATTTTCGCTTCAGCTTGAAGCGTAATGCGGGCGGATAAACCCAGACTTAAACCCTCAATAACCTCTAAACCACCGCCGAGATTCAGGAACAACGGCTCACGACCATAAGTTAATGACTGCCCTTGAGAAGACGTGTTGGAATTAAACGCCATCATTTCCGCGCCATATTTTTCAACGCCCGCCATAAAACCAAAATACAAAGGTCGTTCGTATTTAGTAATAGATGTCAGATCGGTTTTCATACCAATCAACACGTGTTGAGTTGGTGAGCTTTTTAACGTGTCGCCCTCGCGCACCTGATAGCCATTATTTGAAACAGATTTCGCCGTTAAATCCTGCTCGCCATGCAACAAACCCAATGTTAATTCGCCACGCGGATCATGAGTTAAATAAGCAGGATTGTAATACGTTGCAGATACACTGCTGTTAAAAAGCGACAACGCCTGCGCAGAGGCAACATCACCTGGCAACACACCATAGGTAGTCGCAAGATTACCCATATTGGCAAAGGCCGGAACCGAACAAAGGGACAATGAACCGACAGCTAGCCAGCAGCGGACGTGACGTAATTGCATGAACTCTCTCCAGAGGTTTAATTCCCCTACTGAGGCATTTCACAAAGGAGTTATGCATCGTGGGGTTATTATTGTGTCAGTCTATTTTTTTAGTGCCTTTACAATAACTCGGCCCCTTCTTTGAAAGGGTGCTTTTGGAAAGTCCAAAAGCCTCCGCCTGCCTCATGCACTTTGTTTTTTTATGTCTTCGTGCACTTCAAACAGGCCGCCTATTAGCACCTAAGTGCCACCCTATGCTTAAGATGACTAGAATTCGACGAGAAGAAGGTTTGATTCATGTAGCTAATTTGTAACTTTGGGACGCTGTTCCTACGCCATACTGCTGACATATCAAATCAGCATCACACTTAGAGACAGGACCATTTCCAGAGAAAATGAACTTGATTAGAAGGAGAGAGAAGAGGAGGAGACCAAGGGATAGTAAGCGCGCCCAACCATCATCTGAGGTGGGCGCACTGATCAGTAGGACAACTCGTTATTGTTTCGAAGGCGCCGTGGTGTAGTTCAGGTTTACGCCGCCAGCGGGTATCACAACGTTAATCGTATCGCCAAACACTTCAACCGCTAGATCGATAGGGTCTGCATTGGTTTGCTCAATCTCCATACGCCCATCATCAAGAAACGATACTGGCCCACGCAAGGTAAATTGCAGCGGGAAGCTATGTTGATTGTGAGTGCCACCAGACCCAAAATTTAACGGGTTTAATGACGGTGCATCGAGGTATAGATCGAATGTCACTTCAAACTCTGGGCCGCTCGGCCCATCCAGTAAGTAGCCCACTACCGCTTGATTTCGATCAACTTGATCTGCCACGCTGTTCGGATCGGTACAAGCTGCATCAAGTGGGTCATCGCAGCTATAACGTACCCGCATTATCATCGGCCCAGTCGGTGCGAATTGCTCGCCGAGCAGAACCGCTATGGCATAGAAATCTAAACTGCTTGTCATAAGCTGTGTTGGCAAAACATTTACCTGCACCGCCTCTTCGCCGGTGGGCGGATAGATGATAGGACCAACAAGCTCTACATTCAGCGCGCCGGTTAAATAAACGAACTTACGATCGGGGCAAACCCGAGGGGTGTAACCGGAAAACAAGTTCCCGGTAAAACCGCAGCCTACATTCGCAGCGGTCAGCAAAGAGTTTCCGCCGTCAACGCCATTCTCAACGATCTTGGTTGAATTCGGCGGCGTGATGTATTCGCTAGAAGCCACATCAAAAATTGGTAACTCTTCACAACTTGCCGGCAACGCGTCACAACCAGGATAGGACTGGGTATCTGCGTCGTAATCGGTGTCAGTGCGGCCGTCGTGAAGTTGATTGCCGTTCAAATCCGTCGCAGGAAGATTGCGGGCGGGCTGAAATACTGACACCGCAGCCGGCGCGCCTACAAAGTAGATTTCCATGTTCGGGCCGCCTTCAGCAGCTGCAGGAGCGTCGCCCGGATTTTGCGCCAATATCTTTGTTTGTAATGGCGAACCATTAACATCACAAATACTTAAACTGCCGTCGCAATTTTTTGCCGAGCCGCCTGCGGCCCCGAGCGAACCCAACACATAACGATACAGTTGCGAACCGTCATCCTGCCACGGCTCATCCGACCAGAATATCAACGAGCGCAAACTCTGCTGCAAACGTCCAGGCACTGCTTCCCAAACGGCGCCATTCTGCCGCTCTACTCGAAAACTTCCGCCCAATACAATACTGTCCTCATCCATATCTTGAGAGAATTGCACGGTAATCGCTCGATCGGAGGGCAGCGTTGGAACAGGAAGGTGATCATCGGTCGCCAGCCCGCCATCGCAGATGCCATGATCGCCCAGTGCCAATGCCCGGTCCGTTGTCACACAAGGAAAGCCGGGATATGTGGTGAGCGCCAACGGCGATCGTAATGGTCCGGCAATATAATTTGGCATCTCAAACTGCAACGTATAATTCGCCGGCAATGGCCCGCCGCTGCTCAATGCGTTTCCACCGAGGTCACTTATTTCCGCTGACAACTGCACTTCATAAACGCTTTTATATGCCAAGCCTGCATCCGGGCGAATCACAATAGACGCGCCATCATAAGACAAGGCCCAATCGTTCGTCGGCACAACGATACCGTCTTTGGATAATATGACTGCGTCGGTCTTGCGCACGGTTAGCGGGTCTAGCGCCTCGCTAAAATGCAAAATAATTGGATTCTCGGAACTTTGCTTCGCCACGTTCGCGCCAGGCACCCATGACTGCAACATTGGCGCATCTACATCTGGCTGCATCGGCGGCGCATTTAACTGATCACCATACGCTTCCATGTGAAAACTCAATACGCCAAAAGCTTCGTCGACACCGAGCACACTTGGCTCAACCACCCCTACCGCATCTATGGTCAGCAAGCCATTAATCACCAATGCGATGCCAGACAATTCAATGTGCATCAAGTCTTGGCTAAGACCACCGTTTGCGCGACTATCTTCTGCCGTCATCGCAACATCCATTAACAAACGCACGTGACGCGGCGCTGTCTCTGACTTGCTATAACTATTAGGCAGCAAGTAACCCACTGCATCGGAAATAAAGCTGACGGAAATTTTGTCGGTGCTAAATCCAGCCGGTACTTTTCCCGCAATGACTAACTCAACACTCGCGCCTTCTAACAATGAACCACGCGGCACCCGTAGCGGCGACACAACCGGATAGTGTGGAATAAAGGCAAGCTCCGCATAAACGTCACCTTGCTGCTGCGATGCAGAGTCCTGCCCTAACAGCGTTGATTTAACCGGAACGCAGTTGATCGCATCGCCTGTTAATGGCGAAAGAATAACACCTGGATTGCTACCACACTGATCCGCCTCGATCTCTGACGAGGTGGCCGCGCGCTGCACCAAGATTTCCCGAGGCGCTGAATTCTGTGCAACAAAATCCAAGTCCCACGGCGCGAGCAATTCATTGTATTCACTCTCTAACCCGTCAATCGTTAACGTATAGGCTCCATCTGCCTCGAGATCATCAATGGGGTCAATGGTTAGAAAGCTGTCCTGCGCAATTAAAAGTGCGTCAACCAACGCACCATCTGCGTCGGTAATCCGCACCGTGTCGTTCATGTCGTCGCCGTAACGAACACTCGCCGCTTGTACTGGCTGAGTTAATTGAACGCGCAAACTAGAGAAATCCATAATGGGAAACACATCACCATTCGGAACGACTCGAGAGACACTAAACACGTCGTCTTGTACGCGAACGGATTTCGCGCCTTTGGTGGCGGCACGCGTGCGAAAATCAATTGGCGCGCCAGGAAAAGCAACAACTCCCTTTGTTGTTTCAAGACTGTTTAATGTCACGCTGTAATCCGTCGCCGGCAAGAGTTTCTCGACCGGCGTCAACACAAGACCGAGATTGCTATCTACCATTTTGGCGTTATAGGCAATCGGGATGCCCGGTGAGGCGGCACTTTCCAACACAACCTTTGTGGCAATATCGGCATCCAGTTCTGCTTGATCAGCATAGGCAAGCGGTTGTGCAAAACGCAGCACAATCGGCGCGGTCATCGCCACTTGCGGCTGCCCGTCATAAGGAAAGCTGTAAACTAAATCGGCAGTTTCCCAATCAAAAGCCACCGTCTGTTTGTCGCCGCCGCATGCGCTGATTAAGGCAACTATGGACAGTAAAGCTGTATATTGAAATTTCATTTTTCGCTCCCTAAAACTTTAGCGTCATCGAGCCGGAAAATATGTGGGCTTCGCCGCCAGTCCGGATCGTTTCGTAGGGGCTAGACGGTGCATTCTCCGTAGTCAGATCAAAATCCCGATCATCTAGCTTCTGGTATTGGTAACCGAAATCTAAACGCAGCGGGTAAGCCAACACCGGCAGGTCAGAAAATTCTAATGCCGCGCCAAGACCCACAACCGTCTTGTCATTGTCAAAGTAATTAACGTCTTGAGAGGTGCGTCCGAGTAACGGCGAATCTTCTTTTGCAATCCCCGCACTCAGAATAAGATGTTTATTAACGGAAAATTCTGCGCCAAGCCGCGGCACCAAAATATCTTCAAATTCGAGCATGGCTTGATCTTTAACCGTATCGCCTCGCAACTCCGCGCCTAGCGCCGACCACTTCTGCTCTTCCAAGGTAATACCAACTCGAAACCGCTCACCTCTATACTGTGTGCCAAACGACACGACTCGCGGCTGATAGGCATCAATGGTCGCAATAGAAAGTGTTAAGCCCGGCGAAGGAATCGTTCCAGGGATAATGGTATTGGCCGAAATGGAGGTCCCTGCATAAGTACTCTCACGATACGACAACGCTGTTTGCCAACCATTCGCAAAGCAATCGCCCGCGCCGCAAAAAAGCTTAGTCCAATCTAAGGTCATGCCAACAATTGGCGTGATGGATGGCTTGGCACTGACGTTAATTTGTTCGTAGCTGGTATTGCCGGCCAAATCCGTACGGGCAACCAAATCCGCATCTGAATGCAGTGTCACCAACGTGGATACGCCAACATCAATACCGTGAGTTAGCACCATCATGCCGCCGATATTGAGAAAAAGAGGTTGGCGTTCATATCGTAATGGCTGACCTTCATTGGAGGTCTTGGAATTAAACGCCATCATTTCTTTACCGTACTTTTCAACGCCGAGCATAATGCCGAAATAAATCGGGCGCTCGTATTCGCTGATATCGGTTAAGTCTGTTTTCATGCCGAGTAGCACTTGCTGAGAAGGCGTATCGACGAGCGTTTCACCAGATCGAATAGGAGGGTTACTGCCGCCCAAACTTTCAACCTGTAGATCAGGCGCCGTATGAATAAGGCCCATGGTTAATTCACCACGGCCGTCTTCCGCAAGATAAGCAGGGTTATAGTAAAGCGCTGATATTTGCGGATTAAATAATGACAAAGCCTGTGCGGTTGCAACGTCTGTTGGCAGCAACCCGTAGTTCATTGCAATATTGCCCATGTTGGCCTGTGCCGGCATCGATATTACGCCGCCAATAACACAAGAACCCAATAGTGCAGCTCGGCAATTCCTTAACCAGGAATAGTGCCGAATAGACAATCCACTCATCTCTTTCTCCACGGCGCAGAGCGCCAAAATGAAAACAATAACGTCAGCAAAGACTACGTAGCGCCGTAGCCGCACGCGCAGAAGCGCTTGTACTAGTCGATACTAGGAGGGGAGCAAGAAAGCTTATAGGAGAGTTTTTAATGACTTTGGTTGATATTTTGTACGATGGGAAAATCGGATCAAAATGGAGCGATGCGACACAATTCTTTACTTGTTTTTATCGGTCCTCAGCGCCTAAAGCGCTGTCAGGTAACACAACCATGCACGCAATGCATCAGAACAAGAATGCATAAAGGGAACGCTGCCGTTCATCCAAGGCAATGACAACTATTTACCACACGATCTCGCCGAGGCAGGTAAATCGCCATTTCTGCCAAGCGCCTCAGTAGCAAACAACGATTTCGCCAACGGCATTCGATTGACTAGGCGCATGCCGGCATTACGCAAAAACCGCAGCCCCGGATCGCGCTGCTCGAATATCGATTTAATACCATTCAGTGCATTCAGCATTAACGCGTTATGGCCTCGACGACGGCGCTGATAGCGGGCCAAGACAGACGTCTCTGTAAGACCAAGACCTTTTTTTCGCGCCGCCAGAATTTCCTCGGCCAACACGGCAGCATCCAAAAAGCCCAAGTTGATGCCCTGTCCCGCCAACGGATGTACGACATGCGCCGCATCACCAATCAGTGCCACACCATCACCGACATATTGGCTCGCGTGTAGCGTTTGAATGGGAAACGCCGCGCGCCGCCCCATCACAGTGCACGCACCAAGCACTTCTTCTGTGGCCTGAGTCAGCGCATGGGAAAAAGCCGCCGAATCTAACGCCATGAGTTCTTCCACCATTTGCGGCGGCGCCGACCAAACCAACGAGAATTGATGCTGGTCGCCAAACAACGGCAGCATCGCCACAGGCCCCGTTTCCATAAAACGCTGACGCGCGCAGGCCTTATGCGGAAGCTCGCACGCTACGGTCGCCACAATGGCCATATGGCCGCTGTCCTTCGGGGCCGCCGCAATACCGGCATGACTACGCACCATAGATCGCGCGCCATCGGCACCGACCAACAACGTTGCCAAATAACGTTCGCCGGTGGTCAGCGTTGCGCGCCAAGCATGACTTTCGTCTGACGCATTCTCACGCACCAAACTTTCAATCCGGACACCACAGCGCCAATCAAAATTGCGCGCCACGCAGGCCTGATACAGAGCAGCGGTAATGGCATTATTCTCAACAATCCAGCCAAGCTCTGACGCCAGCACCGACGCCGCATCAAACGTTACCCGGCCATTACCGTCCGCATCCCAGACATCCATCGACTGATAAGGCGCAAGGCGCTGAGCTGGCAAGCGCGACCACGCACCAGCATTGTTCAGCATATTAAAGCTGGCTTCGGTAATCGCAGAAACGCGCGCATGCGCATCACCTTGCGGCATCTCAGGTTCGCTCGCCGCATCAATAAGCAGCACTGACAAACCGGTATCGGCCAGCAACGCAGCCAGTAAGCCGCCCGCCATGCCGCCACCAACAATCAATACATCAACGCTTGTTGCTGAGATGTCTTTCTCCACACTCGAGGTCTCTTGTGAGCGACTAGTCATTGGCAAACCCCATTGCCTTACGGGCAAAACGAGAACGTACTGCCGGCAACATATCAAAGGCAATCAAACCCAGCTGGCGCAAATGGGATACCGCGCCCGTTTGGATTCTGAAAAAACTAGGCAGCCAATGGGACACACGGCTAATCAACGCCTGATCGGAAACGCGTGCATCCACGTACGCTTTCAACGGTGCAAGCTCGCCGATATTCGGCGCGGCACAAACTTTATCCGCCAGCAAATGCAAATCCCGCAAGGTCAAATTAAATCCCTGCCCCGCCACAGGGTGCAAAGTATGCGCAGCGTTGCCGACAATCACGGCGTGCGGCAATGCTTGGGCAAACGTACGGGTCAAAATAAGCGGATACGTGACTCGCTCGCCCGCGCTCTTTAATGTGCCAAGGCGCTGCCCGAATTGTTCTTGCACTTGCGCAAGAAAGTCCGTCGCTGAAAGCGCGAGAAGGTGTTCAATTCGAGCGCGCGGGCCTGTCCAAATTAAGGCGCTGCGATCATCGGTCATCGGCAACATCGCTAGCGGACCGTCCTCGACGAAACGTTCGTAGGCACGCCCCTTATGGGGCTGCGATAAGCCAATATTGGCAATCAACGCCGCGTGACCAGTGTCATGATGCTCCGCACCAACACCGAGCATGTCTCGCGTTTTAGACTCAGCGCCATCGGCCGCCACCAGTAATCGGCAAACTAACTCGGTGCCACTTTCAAGGCAGACTTTATAACCCGCCTCTAGGCGCGTCAGCGCAACGGCTTTATCTGGCGCAATGACAGTAATGCCACTGTCGGCCCGTACGGCGTTAAGCAACACGCGACCAAGCCAGCGGTTTTCAACGACGGCACCTAAACGGGAAAGATTTTCTTCACTGGCAGAAATTTCGGCAAACCCAGGGCGGCCACGACGGGAGACATGCACCACATCAATGTCCGCCGCATAGGGCAGCAACGCATCAACAATACCAAGCTGTGAAAATATCGCCAATGTGCCTGCCGATAACGCAGTACTGCGGGCATCGAAACTTGGCGTAAACGGCACCTCATTGCTGATCGGCAAGGGAACCGCCTCTACCAACGTAACCGACACGGCACGGCGTTTACGCAACAGTAATGCTAACGCCGCGCCAGCCAAACCGCCGCCGATAATCACAATGTCTGTAGAGCAATCACTCATTGGGTCTTTTCTGAATCACGGACTTCATTTCTTTGCACCGATTTTTCTGAAGTTTTTTTCATCGGCGATTTCTTTTTCTCTGCTTGCGTACGATTCGTTAACGATTCCTTCATTAACAATTCAATGTCGGCCACTTCTTTTGGCACGGCAGACGTCAGCACATCATATCCGCTGCGGGTAACAACGACGTCGTCCTCAATACGAATACCGATGCCGCGCCATTTCGCCGCAACCGTTTCGTCATCCGGCGCGATATAAATACCCGGCTCAACGGTCATCGCCATACCCGGCTCTAGTACACGCCAAGCATCATGTACTTTGTAATCACCGACGTCGTGTACATCCAGCCCAATCCAATGGCCCGTGCGGTGCATAAAGAAACGGCGGTAGGATTCGCTTTCGATAATGTCTTCAACGCTGCCGGCTAACAAACCAAGCTCACTCATTCCGGCAGCCAAAACGTGAACCGCCGCCTCATGCGGTGCGTTCCAATGATTGCCCGGTTTAATTTCGGCGATAGCTGCATGCTGTGAATCCAACACCAGCTGATAGAGCGCTTTCTGTTCGGCGGAGAACACACCATTGACCGGATAAGTACGGGTGATATCCGAGGCGTACACTTCGTACTCGCAGCCGGCATCAACCAACACTAAATCGCCGCTTTTTAATTTTTCACTGTTGTCGATGTAATGAAGAATGCAGCCATTCTTACCGCCGCCGACAATGGACGGGTAGGCGGTGAAGCGGGCGCCGCCACGCATAAACTCATGGATGTATTCCGCTTCGAGCTGATATTCGTACATGCCGGGCGCTACCGACTGCATGCCACGTACATGGGCGGCCGCAGAAATTTCGGCAGCACGACGCATCAGCTTTATTTCACCGGCACTCTTATAGAGGCGCTGGTCATGCAACAAATGCGTTAAGGCTAAGAACTCTCCCGGGGGATGGGCACCGGTGCGAATTTGCGCGCGAATAGCGTTCACCCAGCCCATAATACGGCGATCGAAATCTGGATCTCGACCGAGGTCATGATAGACCCGATCACGCCCCTCAATCAGGCCAGGCAGAATTTCATCAATGTCAGAAATGGGGAACGCATCATCGGCACCGTGCTTTGTCACCGCGCCTTCTGGTCCCGCGCGATAGCCGTGCCACGTCTCCATGGTGCGGTCACGGTCGCGACAGAACAGCACAAACTCGCCGTGCTCGCGCCCCGGAATAATCGCCATCACGGCGTCCGGCTCAGGAAATCCAGATAGATACCAGAAATCGCTATCTTGTCGATAAGCATGTTCAACATCACGGTTGCGGGTGCGCTCTGGCGCCGCGGAAATAATCGCGATGCTATTTTCTTCCATATGCTCCATCAGCTCACGGCGACGACGGGCAAATTCCTGCTGGCTAATCGACATAGCACTCCCAATTCAATATCACTGCTGACTAACTCATTGACACCACACTTGGCCCCAATTCCTTGCTCTAGTCTGTGTCTGCCTGCCAGACGCTAGTGCCTAACCGGCTCATTACTCTCATCGCTTCCGGCCTTTCCAGCCTTACGACGGCGCATTAACGCTAGCTCGGTAAACACCAGCAACGCCGACACTCGACAATGCTCCAGCACCTGCTCAAACAATTTTTCCCCTTCGCTATCTTCATCGTCCGGCGTTTCCACCTGACTAATCGCAGCGAGATCAGCGATCGCCTCCTGCAACGAATGCGGCAGATCCACATCTTTTAGGCCAGCGGTGCCGGTACCAAAGCCCACCATAAAGCCTTCACACCAGACCGCCAGTGATACCACCCGCTCAGACAGCGGCTGATCATCGCCTGGCAAGAGTATGGTCAAATCCAGAGCCTCACCCTGAAACGCGTGCCCTACGTCTTCACTCAGCGCCACAAGCATTTTCTCTGCTTCGGCGGACCAACCGTCGCGCAACGCGGCATGAGACGCCAGAACACCCAAAATATGCGCGGTAGCGGCCTTGGTATCCGACGACAGCAGGCCGCAAATAACGCCGTGTAACTCGGCTGGATTCATTAGCGGCGCCTCGCTCAACAGCAGCGTCGCCAGCGGTTCAAACAGATCAGATTCGGTATTTGTCATATGTTACTTCAGGCCATTTATTCGGTTATGTCGCTAAGTCTCTATCAGCACAGGATTTCATCGCTCTAAAACGTCATTGACCCATCCCTGACGGGCCAATAGTATTGAGGAAGTTTAAGACGCTAACCCGTACTGTCTGGTATTGCCTCGTAGCGCTCGCAACGGCTATATAAAGCAAATGCTACGGCCACACGGGCATTATCCGCAGCCAGCATGGGAATGACCAGAGGAACTCGGGGGCCGGCGCCTGTTTGCAGGACAGATTTGCGTAGAAGCATCAGCAAATAGAGCCAAGCAAACATAGGCGAACCATCCCAAATGTGCCATGAATAGCGAACAACAATTACAGCAACTCGAGCAGCGAGTCGAAGAACTGATATCGATCAGTGCGCGGCTACGCCATGAAAATGATGCCTTTCAGGTACGTGAAACTCGCCTGAAAGAAGAGCGTGCCGATCTACTAAAGAAAAATGATGTGGCCAAAGCCAAGGTAGAAGCCATTATCTCCCGTCTTAAATCTCTGGAGCAGGAACAGTGAGCGAGTCGTCCTCTGTTATCGTCCATATTCTCGATAAGGAATACCGCGTTGCCTGCGCTGCCGATGGTCGTGAGGACCTTATCCGCGCCGCGCGTCTGCTCGATGATCAGATGCGAGAGGTGAAAGACGCGAACGTCATTGGGCTAGAACGTATTGCCGTCATGACCGCACTCAATCTAGCCCACGAGTTACTGCAAGCGACCGGCGAACTCTCGCAACAGAGCAGTGAAAGCAGTCGCGTTTCCGCGTTATTAAACAAAGTCGAAGCAGAAATTCGGGCTTGCAACAAACTCGCAGGCGTACTGATTTAATCACCGACGCCTACCTGAATCTTCGCACGCACACCCTTCCTAGCTCCGCCCATTACCTTGATAAAAAATATTGCTGCCACGCGTAGCAACGACTCGCCCACGCAACAAATACGTTATACTGTCGCTGATGTTCCCTGGCATGTGCGCCAGCAGGGTTAAGTCCCTGAGCCGATTCTCTTCCCCCTGGGGGCGAATATGATTGTCCAGTGTGCATGTCCGCTACGGCGGAAAGCCTGACGGCCAATCTGACGTCTCCACCTTGAACCCTTTGGTTCAAGGGCGATACCCAGCAGCGGCATGATCGGGGAACTCTCTCATTTACCCACCCGAGTCGAACGACTCGTTTGAGGCTTATGACGCTGTCAGGCATTTCTGCTAACGCTGAAACCGTCACGACGGACTCGCAAGAGAAGTCTCGAGGTATGTCGCGAGGGGCGCGCCCCCAGCTAGGCAGTTCGCGCAAAGAACTGCGTCGACATATGCGGCAACGCCGCGGCCAACTAACCCTGCGCGAGCGTAGAAACGCGGCCGCATCACTGGCACAGCAACTGAACAGTTATCTCCCTTTTCGTCGCGCCCGCCACATCGGCAGCTACCTTGCCCATGGCGGTGAACTCGACACCCTGCCCGCTTTGCGCCGCCATCAGTGTCGTGGACAGGTTCTCTATTTGCCTTCCGTTAGTCTCTCGCCTGCCCCAAAAATCTCAATGATACGCTGGATAGAGAGTAAGCGAATGCTTACTAATGTATTCGGTATTAGCGAACCCGCACGCAGCAAGCAACGCAGTCGCCCACTCTGGGCGCTGGATGTACTACTGATACCGCTGGTTTCTTTCGATCAGGCAGGGAATAGATTAGGAATGGGCGGCGGCTTCTATGACCGCCTCTTGGCCAGTTTGGCGCACCGACCGAGAAAGCCGTTATTGATTGGTATCGGCTACCGCTTTCAGCAGGTCAGCCATATTCCGACTGAACCTTGGGACATGCCATTAGATCGGGTTATTACTGACTAACAACCGCTACCGCCAAACAACTTACTGCGCGCCAACGATACCTTGCGCGATATGGCTGGCGACGGCGGAGCCCGCGTTAAGCCCTGCGGCGTCACGGCCACCACTCACATTGTCGCCGTAGGTCAACGTACTGATCAAGATACCCAACCCAAATATGACTGCCAGAATCAGGAGCGCATCCGGCTTCTTCTTATTCATTACACAAACCACCATAGTTATTGTTATCTCGAACGCTGCCTCAAGCACGAACGCCCTAACAACGCCTTACGCATTGCAGACCGAACACTCTAATGATATCGGCGCAGCAATAATGCGAAGCAGTTCGAAAAATGATCAATATTTGAGGTTGAGTCAATCAGTTAGAAGTATGACTTCATCTATAAGGGGAGATTACGGGGCTAACTCTGAAATATTTCTACATTCGCTGGCCTGCTCTGACTAACCCCAGACCCCATCCAAGCTCAGTCAAAGGTTGTAAGAAATACACTCAACCCGATAGTGCGGACACCCGTCGTAAATGCCCAGCTCACTTCATCAACCACTCTGCCGCTAGCTGTAACGAGAGAAATTGTGCGAGCCGATAGCCGTGATTGAATGCGACCAGATCAACAATAATATTAGGGTTCTGGCTTTTGCCCTGCGCCAAGCTCGGCGTCAAACCATGCTCCTTGCCATAAAGCACAGCCACCCGTGCGTCGACCAGCTCAGGACGACTTGCCAAAAACTCCCCAAATGACTTTTGCTCGTCCAGCGACATCACCATCTCAAGCTCGCTAACATCAACGAGAATTCTTAATGGTCGACGCGGCCCATACTCAGCACAGACTTCCTCGACAGCCTGGCGCCGTTCCGCCAAGGTAACCTTGCCCGCATAAGCGACCTGGATAACACCATTCACCTCATTAAAATCAATGCTGTAACTCATCAGACATACCTTTCCTGAATACTCTTCTTGTGAGTACGCAATGAAAACTAACTCAAGAAAACCTGATAAGACGCGTTATCACTTTCCTCAACCGTCGGGTAAGGCACTTTACGCAAATCCGCGCGCAATGCCCGATGCTTGCCCGGCGGCACATGAAAGCCAACCAGCACACGGCCATACGCCGCGCCGTGATTACGGTAATGGAATAGACTGATATTCCAACGAGCGCCCAACGTCAGCAAGAACGTCATCAATGCACCAGGACGCTCGGGGAACTCGACACGAAATAACATTTCATCCATGTCCGGACGTGGCGAATGCCCACCGACCATATGGCGGGTGTGTAACTTCGCCACTTCATCACCGGTCATGTCGACCACCGGATAGCCCTTATCACGCAAGCCTTGCATAAGGGGCTCAAGCTCTTCGCCTGGACGAGTTTGCACGCCAACAAAAATATTCGCGCTACTATCGTTGTTATAACGGTAATTAAATTCCGTGACGGCCCGCTTACCAATCGCTTGGCAGAACTGTTTGAAAGCACCGGGCCGCTCAGGAATCGTCACCGCCAATAACGCCTCGCGTTGCTCACCCAATTCGGCCCGCTCCGAAATATGCCGCAGCCGATCAAAATTCACATTCGCGCCGCTCTGAATCGCGAGCAGGGTCTTGCCTTCGGCATTATTTTTCTGCGCCCACTTTTTCAAGCCGGCCAATGCTAACGCGCCAGACGGCTCAGCAATTGCACGGGTATCTTCAAAGATATCTTTAATCGCCGCGCAAATTTCATCCGTGCTCGCGGTGACTACTTCATCAATATACTTACGCAGCACCTTGAACGGCTCTTTGCCGATTTGCGCAACCGCCGTGCCATCGGCAAACAAGCCCACTTCTGGCAGTACAACACGACGTTTTTTCGCCATCGCCGCCTGCAAACAAGCCGCATCCGCAGGCTCGACGGCGATCACGCGCACGTCGGGGCGCACATACTTCACATACGCGGCCACCCCAGCAGCCAAACCGCCGCCGCCTACCGGTACAAAAATCGCATCCAACGGACCACTACACTGGCGCAGAATTTCCATCGCCACGGTTCCCTGCCCAGCAATCACGTCGACGTCGTCGTAGGGGTGCACAAACGTCATGCCATCTTTCTTTTCTAACTCGCGAGCATGGCCCAGCGCTTCATCAAAGCTGTCGCCAAATAACACCACTTTAGCGCCACGCTCACGCACCGCCTTAACCTTAATATCGGGAGTCGTTCGCGGCATAACAATCACAGCGCGAATGCCTAAATGCGCCGCCGCCAACGCCAAGCCTTGCGCATGATTGCCCGCCGACGCGCAAATCACACCAAGCGCCTGCTGCTCAGCCGACAGCATCGCCACCTTGTTATAGGCACCACGTAATTTAAACGAAAAGACCGGCTGCAAATCTTCGCGCTTTAACAAAACGTTATTACCGATTCGCTTCGAAATAAGCGGCGCGGGCTGCACCGGCGTTTCGATTGCCACGTCGTAAACGCGGGCGGCAAGGATTTTCTTTACGTAATGCTCAAGCATTGAAGGTCGCCATGATGGTTAGGTCAGTCAAAAAAAATCAGGTTCAGTCTATTGTGATGGTATTGCTTTACTCGTATTTAAGCACGTCGCAACCGTTTCGTCGCAGAGAATCCCTACGACGCAATTTAGCCCCCGGTCATATTCATAAAGCGCACTAGCTGCTCGGCGTTTTCATCATGACTGAAATGATGGCGCTCCGGCTTAATCGCCATCGACGCAACGATGGCAACGCGCAGTGCTTCGTCGACATCGGTAAGAGGCTGACCACTGCGCAAGATGCCTTTTAGATCAACGCTGTGTTCATTGCCGAGGCACAGTAACAGGCGCCCCTCTGCCGTCACGCGCACGCGATTGCACAGGTGACAAAAATTATGTGAGTGCGGCGAAATAAAACCAACCCGCGACTCGAAACCGGCGACCTGCCAATAGCGAGACGGTCCGCCCGTTTCATCGGTAATCGGTAGCAACGCCCAACGTTGCGCCAAACGCTGGCGAATTTCATCTGACGACACAAACACCTCGGCACGCTGATGCTCGCTAATATTGCCCAGCGGCATCTCTTCGATAAAGGCGATATCGAGTTGACGATCCAGCGCATAACGAACCAGATCTTCAATCTCATCGTCATTACGGTCGCGCATAATCACGCTATTCAGCTTGATGCGCGAGAAGCCCGCCGCCCGCGCCGCGTCGATCCCCGCTAATACTTGGGCTAAATCGCCGGTGCGGGTCAACGCCTTAAAACGCTGCGCATCCAGACTATCAAGGCTGACATTGAGGCGGGCAACACCGGCGTCACGCAACACCTGAGCCTGCTGCACAAGACGAGCGCCATTGGTGGTCAGGGTCAGTTCATCCAAACCCGGCAAAACACTAATCCAGCCCGCCAGCTTGTCCAGCCCCGCGCGCACCGTCGGCTCTCCGCCAGTCAAGCGGATACGACTCACCCCTAAGGACACAAACGCACGTGCAACCTGCGCTATCTCTTCAAGGGTTAGCACCTCCGAACGGGGCACAAACGTCATCTCTTCCGCCATGCAGTAAACGCAGCGAAAGTCACAACGGTCGGTCACAGAAAGCCGCACATAGTCGATCTGGCGGTTAAAACGGTCTATCAACATAGCCGCCAGTCTAGCAGATAAAGGCCCGACTCACGGTAGGCATCACCGGCGCAGACCTGTAGGATTGTGGCCGCCCGCGAAGACTGTCTACAGCTTCTGAATTCACAAACCCGCGAGATTCCCATGGAAATCATTGAAAACGCCGTCGTGGCGATGCACTACACCCTGACCAACGCCGATGGCGAAACACTTGATACGTCCCGTGAAAGTGGCCAGCCACTGACGTACCTGCACGGCCACGGCAACATCATTCCAGGCCTTGAAGGCGCACTGCTTGGCAAAAAAGCCGGCGACAAGCTGGTTGTTGACGTTGCACCAGCAGACGGCTACGGCGAACGCCATGAGCAGTTAATTCAAGAAGTACCACGCTCGGCTTTCGAAGGCGTTGATACCCTTGAACCAGGCATGCAGTTTCAGGCTGATACGGGTGCCGGCGTGCGTCTGTTCACCATCACCAACGTCGCTGATGAGCTGATTACCATTGATGGCAATCACCCTCTCGCCGGTGTGGCATTGAACTTTGATGTCGAAATTACCGACGTACGCGAAGCCACTGCTGAAGAACTAGAGCATGGCCACGTTCACGGTGAAGGCGGTCACGAGCACTAAGCCTTTGCAGGCATTCGCCTGACGCTCGCGATATCGCAAAAAGCCACCGCCGCTCTCCAGCGCCGGTGGCTTTTTTATGGTTCATCACGGATTTCTGGGAAAGCCCGATGAGTCATCAAAACATTCAAATGAATTCGGCAGCAGCATTGGTTCCTACAAGGCTGGCAACATCAAGACTTTTGCCGGAGCGCGCCCTGCAAGCGAACAGCCGCAAGCCCCAAGACTCGCCTGCAAGCAGCCTCCCAAAGGCCCCCTACACTGCGGCACCATCTCAAATTTCTGCTCACTTTGTGGGAGGCTGCTTGCAGGCGATCTTTCCCGAGCAAACGCAGCGCAGCAGCCGCGTAGGAAAAGGTCCTTCAGGCTTTTCCCGGAAATCCGCGATGAACCTTTTTTATGCCTATCGCACTTATCGACTACCCTTGCCAGAGCCAGCCAGCAGGCGAAGTGTTTGGTTTTGGTTAACGCTATTCGCTTGCAAGCTGGCTCCCACAAAACCATAACGTAGCGCTGAACCTTGTGGGAGCTAGCTTGCTGACGAAGAGTTTGATCTGGGATTTGGGTAAATCACTGTGCAAAAGCCTCGTGATTAGCTCAGCAGCTCTTCAAACGATAAGAACGGCAGAGTGTCGCCGACATTCATCCCCTCACCCGCCGCCAACACCGCGAGGCCATCCGCCCAGCAAGCCGAACTCAACATGCCGGAGCTTTGATTGGGGTGCAGAGCTAGACAGGCTCCCTCACCATCGTCGATCAACTGCACACGCAAATATTCCTGGCGCCGACCGGGCTTAACGCTAAAAGTACTGCGCAATAAACGCGGCACAGACTGACGACTCAGCCTCCCCTGGCAGCGATCAAGAAACGGTTTGAGTAACACCAGAAAAGTTACCAACACCGCCGAAGGGTTGCCCGGCAAACCCGCGAACAGTGCATCGCCTAAGTGGCCAAAGGCAAACGGCTTGCCCGGCTTAATCGCAATTTTCCACAGCGCAATCGAACCAAGCTTTTCAACCGCAGCGCGAACATGATCCTCCTCGCCAACCGAGACACCACCACTGGTGACGACAATATCCACCTGCTCAGCTATACGCGACAACGCAGCCTCAGTCGCCTCGGCAGTGTCCGCCACTTTGCCGCCATCGACCGGCACAAAACCACAGGCGCGGATCAGTGCGAGCATCAGGTAGCGATTGGAATTAAAAATTTTACCCGGCTGCGCCGGCTCACCCGGCTCCTGTAACTCATCGCCGGTACTGAGCACGCCGATACGCAACGGCCGAAAAACCGTCACGCAATCAATGCCGACCGAGGCCAACAAACCGAGGTGCCAAGGCGTAAGTTTTTCACCACAAGATAGAATGACGCCCCCCGCCCGAACATCCTGTCCACGGCGACGAATATTTTGCCCCGTCGTTAGCGCCACTTTCTCTCCGAAGGTAATACGCTCGCCAGCAACACTGACGTCCTCCTGCATCACCACAACATCGGCGCCGAACGGCACCGCCGCGCCGGTAAAAATACGGGCCGCAGTACCCATCACTAAAGCATCCGGCACCTGCCCCGCCGCGACACGCTGACTCACACGCAACCCTTCCGGCCCATGATCCTGCGCCCCAAGCGCAAAAGCATAACCATCAACCGCGCTGTTATCTTCCGGCGGCACATCAATTGCGCTCACCACATCTTCCGCTAGCACCATGCCAAGTGCTTCGGTTAACAAGGCCTGCTGCGGAAGTGCCAACTGTGCGGCTTGCGCCATCAGTTGCTGGCGAGCCTGTTCGAATTCAATCACTGCGTGGCCTTTTTCTTCAGCATGCCAACAAAGTTGCAAGGGCGATGACGAGCATCAAGCTGGTCTGCAATTACTTTATCCCACGCGGTTGCACAAGCGTTGGTCGAGCCGGGCACGCAAAATATCAGCGTGTGGTTGGCAATGCCGGCCAACGCCCGCGACTGGATTGTCGAGGTGCCGATTTCTCCGTAAGAAATGTGCCGAAATAACTCACCAAAACCTTCCACCTGCTTATCGAATAACGGCGCCAACGCTTCCGGCGTACTGTCACGCGCCGCAAAACCTGTCCCGCCAGTAACCAGCACAACGTTTACCGCCGCATTCGCAATCCACGCCGACACGGCAGCACGCAACTGGTAAACATCATCAATCACCAATTGACGCTGAAATAAAGTATGCCCAGCCGTGGTCAGCCTATCGGCGAGCAAATCTCCCGAAGTATCATTAGCTTCGGTCCGTGTATCACTGACGGTGAGCACGGCAATATTCAGTGGGTAAAACTGCGTTTCTGACTGCGCCATCTTGGCTCCTCGCCTGGTATCGAACATCTCAAATATTTCGCACACTATTCTCGGCGCGGATACTGCCAACGCCAACGCAGCTGCCACGAACACACTCTAATCCGTACACAGCCAGCATCAATACAGCGCCTATCATACTGCAGTGACCGTATTCGTTCCCCTTTTGGCTACTATCGGCCTACTCGCTACCGGCAACGTGTGGCGATCCGCAACGCGGAACATCTTGGTATACTGGCGCCCAATTCGCGGCAGAGATAGCACCTCATGAAGTATCAGATCGTCCCGGTCACAGCGTTTGAGCAGAATTGCTCCCTCTTGGTATGCGAAACCTCGCAACGCCTTGCCATTGTCGATCCCGGCGGCGACATCGATAAGATCTTTGCCGCTATCGACAAGCTCAACGCCATACCGGAAAAAATTCTGGTCACCCATGCGCACATTGATCACGCTGGCATCGTCGCCGAACTGTCGGAAAAACTGTCGATCCCCATTGAAGGGCCGCACCAAGAAGATAAGTTCTGGATTGATATGCTGCCGCAACAAGCGCAGATGTTTTCTTTTCCCGAAAGCCGCAGCTTCTCTCCGGATCGCTGGCTCGAAGATGGCGATACCGTTCATGTCGGCGACTTGCAGCTCAATGTGCTGCACTGCCCAGGTCACACGCCCGGGCATGTGGTCTTCTATCAGCCAGAAGCACAACTCGCTCTAGTTGGCGACGTCATTTTCTCAGGCTCAATCGGCCGCACAGATTTTCCACGCGGCAACCATGCTCAGCTTATTGAATCCATTCAGCAGAAACTTTTCCCGCTAGGTGATAACGTTTCCTTTATTTGCGGTCATGGGCCAATGTCGACTTTTGGCCATGAACGCCTAACCAACCCTTTTGTGGCGGATCATCGTGGCTAATATTTCGTTTCTCAAAACGCTTGCCGGCATCATTAGCACATTGCTGTTAACGGTGGCCCTGAACGGATGCCAAAGTACACCATTGCCCGATAACTGCTACGCCAAACCGGAGTCTGGCCGTTGCCGCGCGGCCATCGAGCGCTACTACTTTGATCCGCAATGGCAAGAGTGCCGCGCCTTTATCTGGGGCGGATGTGATGGCGTCGTTCCGTTCGAGAACCTAGAAAGCTGCCAAAATACCTGTCCGAGTTTATCTGACGGGCATGCTTTCGACCCAGCGACAGATGCCACCGTCAGGCCAACCCGCTCAAGCCAAACGAACTTGAATACGCAAACGCCTGCCATTAAAACGCCGAGTCATTAAGTGCAGGCCGTGGCGAGCAGCGCACTGTTCGCCTAACGGTTTTCCAACATTAGGGTTATTACCATGAGCGCAACTGAAGACCAGCAGAACATCGCCAAAGTGATTTATATCCTTTACCTCGTCTCTCTAGTCACTGGCGGCGTGACGGCGATTGTCGGCGTGGTGCTGGCCTACTTCTATCAAGACAGTAGCGATGAACCGATGAAGGATCACTTTCGCTTTCAAATCCGAACGTTCTGGATGGCCCTGCTGTACTCCTTTATATGCGGTGCGACTATTCCTGTTTTGATCGGCTTCGTCTTCACTGTTGTTCTATTTATTTGGATGATCGCGCGCTGCGTCAAAGGACTAAACGCTATCGGGCGCAATGAAGCTCCTGCAGACATCACAACATGGTGGTTTTAAACCTCGGGGGCTCTGAATAACGCCCCCTGCCTGTCATCTCTTCGTCATACGGATGCAATATACTTGCAGTTCTGATTAGGAATTCATCATGCTAGGAATACCCATGCAACAAGTGACTCAGCAAGCCGCTCGTTTTTTCGCACCAGTAACAACGGCCGCATTGGTCGTAACACTCGCACTGCTAAGCGCTTGCAGCACCAACCCAGAGATACAGTTATACGACGGGCACAAGCGCAGCAAAGCCGAGATTATGACGGTACGCGCACCGGTCGAGCTAGAAATTCTGAGCATCAATGACCGTCGTATCGAAGGCGCCAGTACGATGTTTGCGTTCGGCAGTCGCGACTTACAACTATTGCCAGGCGAATATCGCATCGTGGCTTTTTATAAAAATCTGTTTGACACCTCTCCTGATCAGCATGAAATCGTCAAGTCAGACCCCAGCATTTTTACGGTGAACGGCAACCCTGGCGATGTATTCTTATTAAATTTTGACAAGCCTCAGAATCTCGAAGCCGCGAAAGCGATGGCAAAAGATTTCACCGGCTGGACAGAAAATCTAAGCAGTGGCGCGAAAATTGCCAGCAAACCAAGCGGCTTTATTCTCTCATCTGGGTTTATCGGACTAACCAGCGCCGCCACATCAACACAGCAAGAAGCGGTGAGTAGTGTCGCCCCGGAAAATAGCAGTGCGACCGAAGGTAATGCAGCAAGTCAGAAACCAACAACCGGCAACCTCGGCGCTTTACAATCGCTTCAAGAAAACTGGAATGCCGCTAGCGCAGAAGAGCGCCGTGAATTTCTATTGTGGATGTCGCAATAACGCATCAAACATTTATTCTTTAAAAAAAGGTGGCGCTGAAATAGTGGCGCCTTTTTTTGCGCCACTATTTTGTTATCCGTACCCGCCACATTCCGCAAGCTCAATCAACAAACTGCTTTCCGCTTATGCGAAGCACTCGCCTTGTAACGTAATGACAATCGTTCTAGCGCCACCATGGTCGCGATGCTCACACAAATAGATGCCCTGCCATACGCCTAACGCCAGCTCACCGTTCGTTATCGGCAAGCTTAACGCGGTACCGATCATGACCGTTTTAATATGCGCCGGCATATCGTCACTGCCTTCAAGCGTATGCGCATAGTAAGGGGCATTTTCCGGCACCGCTTGATTGAAGTGCCGCTCCAAGTCCATACGCACATCTGGATCCGCATTTTCATTTACCGACAACGATGCGGACGTATGCTGAATAAATGCATGCAGTACGCCGACACGGTAATTCACCAACTCCGGGACAGCACTCAGTAACTCCTCCGTAATCAAATGAAAACCGCGCGCTCTCGCCTTGAGTTGTACCCGCTTTTGTACCCACATCAGGTTTTACCTCCCGTTATTACGCCCGCATTCCCATCGATACATCATTGTCGCCATAAAGTTAGCCAACCTATATTCAGACCGTGCCTTATGGTGTCCAGAAAAACACCGAGCATGTTATTGTTACGCCATGCTGACCCAATGGCTTACTCATTTTTCGCTCCATCGCACCGCGACATCAGGCGAGCCTGACCGCCCGAAACCGGAAATCGGCGTTAGCGCCTGCTTGCTGGGTAGGCCAGTGCGCTATAACGGAGAAACGAAATCCGCTCCCGTGCTAACTGAGCTGCTGCTTCAACATATTCAAATGCAAGAATTTTGTCCTGAAGTGGGTATTGGCCTGCCTGTGCCACGACCACCGATTCAAGCGGTTTCTTATGATGACGGCATTCGTATTGTCGGCGTTGAACAGCCGGAAAATGACTTCACCGCAGCGCTAACTCATTATGCCCATACGGTTCCCCGCACTCTGCATGGCTTTGTTTTGAAAGCTCGCTCGCCTAGTTGCGCGGTGCGTAGCGCCCCCTTGCTAAACACGCGCGGCGAACAAATCGATCTGGTGTCTGGGCAGTTTTCCCACACGTTGCAACAGCGTTTTCCATGCATGCCCATTTGCGATGAAAGCACCCTATCAGACAGCCAAGCCGTTCACGCTTTTCTGCTCTGTGTCTATTTCTATCAACACTGGCATACTGCGCAGAGCCTCGTACAAGTCTATCTCTGGCGCGACGCACTCATGCGCCTTGGCGCAGAACACATGGATACCGGTACGAGAACATCTCTTATGCACTATATCGAATGCCTCGCTGCGCATAGCCAATGACCATCAAGCTCATTACCTTCGACTTAGACAATACGCTATGGCCCGTTAATCAGGTCATTCGCCGCGCCGAAGAAACAAGCGCCACGTGGCTTCGCGAAAATCACCCAGATGTTAGCGCGCGCTTTAATGTTAGTGCGCTCATTGCCGTGCGCAACAAGCTCGTGGCAGACGCACCACAGTATCAACACAACCTGACCGCCTTGCGCAAAGCTGCACTGACTCACGCTTTTCTCGCGTGCGGCTACTCTGCACAAGAAGCGGAGCATTCAAGCAATGCCGCCTTTCAAGTCTTCCATGATGCACGCAACCAAGTAACGCTGTTCCCTAGTGCCCTCGAAACACTTGAACATTTATCGCAACGCTATCAGCTCGGCACGCTCACAAATGGCAATGCCGACCTCAATAAGATAGGTCTTGCACACCTATTCCGCTTTCAACACTCTTCAGAAAGTATTGGCAAGCGCAAACCGGAAGCCGATATGTTTTATGCTGCGCTACGTGACAGTGGCGCGCATGCCAAGGAAAGCATTCATATTGGCGACCACCCTCGTGAAGATATCGGTGCCGCACTCACTCATGGCTTCAATGCTATTTGGGCAGACCTGATTGAGCAGCCGTGGCCAAATGATATGCCGCAGCCACCGTATCGCTTTAACGACTGGAAAAAATTACCTGCATTACTGGAAGAAATCGATGACCGATCAAACTAACACCACACTCACCAACCTACTCAATGAGATAGAGGCTGAACTGACCGGGCTTTCCCTGTGGGAGTCACAGCCGCCACCTGCTAGCGCATTCGAAAGCGACACGCCGTTTTTTGCCGACCGCATGGCATTTCATCAGTGGATTCAGTGGGTTTTTATCGCTCGCTTCCGCGCGATCATTGAAGGCAAGCACGCTCTGCCGACGCAATGTCAGATTGCTCCGATGGCAGAGGAAGCGCTAAAAGAAGAAGGGAAAGACATTAGTGCATTGCTTGAGCTGATTCGACAGTTCGACGCCGAATTTCCGGACTAAGGTTACTGAAGGAGGACACCAGACCAAAACTTACGAAACAAGCGCTAAACGTTCTCCTGCTGGGCAAACTGCACGCAGTTTCTACCGCGCTGCTTCGCCTTATAGAGACGGCGATCTACCGACTCAATAAATGCTTTTGGCAAATCTGCTTTCGTCGGGATCACTGTTCCGACACCCAAGCTAATGGTTAGAAATGGGCTGACCGACGAACTATCGTGCGGAATCATTTCGTCGTAAATCATCTGCCGGCATTTTTCAGCAACTTGATCGGCCGAGCGCGCGTCTGTTTCCGGAAGAATTAACGCAAATTCTTCGCCACCAAACCGTGCGACAAAGTCCCGCGGGCGGGCCGCCACTTTTTCAAGAACACGCCCTACTCTCCGCAAGCAATCATCCCCGGCAATGTGGCCATAATGATCGTTAAACTCTTTAAAAAAATCGATATCCATCATGATCAACGATATCGGCTGAATTGTCCGACGCGCACTCGCCCACTCTTTATCCAACAACGAATCAAACATGCGACGATTCGCTACGCCGGTCAGCCCATCCTTATAGGAAAGGTCTTCCAGCTCTTTCTGTAGGCGCGTCACCGCCTCTTCCGTTTCTTTGCGCTCACTAATGTCGAACATAAAGCCCACCAGCGCATCGACTTCGCCATTGCTCTTACGCACCACATGGACTACATCGCGAATCCAAACGTAACTACCATCCTTTGTGAGTGCGCGGTAATCTGCCTCATGATCAATGCCCGCCTGCGACTGCGCCACACAAAAGTTGACCACACGCTCACGGTCATCGGGATGCATACGATCCGCCCAATCATCCACTGTCATCCAACTGTGCGGCGCCCAGCCAAGCACCCCTTCAATCTGAGGGCCGATATAACTGAACTCCATCGTATTCCAGTCAATTCGCCACGGAATAGCCTTGGTAGATTCCAGCAATGTTTTGTAAACCGCGCCGTCCGCATCCATATCGTTGGGGCTCTTCAAATTCATAGTAACCATATTCATAGAGGCATAATCGACAGAGGAGACGGAAGCGACACTACACCACCGAGACTTCCTACAATACAACGCCAACTCCGATACATATTACCTTGGCATAAACCAGCAGGAGGCGCCATGCCGTCGCCCGACATGCCTTTGGCGCTTAGGTCATACTCGGCCTAACCTGCCAAAGCGCGCTGGTACAAATTCTGTAAGTTATCAGGCTCATCATAAACAATACGCAGCCCAGCGCGCAGGTCGCGGCGCATCAGGCGCACCATTTGCGTCAACACATCTTCTGCAAATGACGCAGCAGGCAGGCCGGTCACCTCCGCTAAACGACCCGCAATCACCGCCGGGTCACTCACCACCGGACAGATCCGGTAACGATAAGTGCCACCTATCTGCTCCGGCACCAAATCCATAAACCGCCCGGCTTTCTGACGAAAGAAACTTAACGGCAATCGATAAGCATTGTGACCGAGGATGGGGATGTCATCCTCAACGGGCTCATTCTCATCCATGATCTGCAAGTTAGTCGCCAACGGCATTAGGTTGTTGAGTTGGTAGTCCTTCATATGGGCATTGCCTACCCGCACCAAATTGGCAATCAGCTCACCCAACGAAGCGTGACCGATAATAGCGGCACGCTTCGGCAACCCACCCCATGCGCCATCCGCCCCGTTAAGTAGCGCCTCCAATACGGCGGCATTTTCGAACCCGCCGCCGGAATGCATGTGTACCAGAATCTTCTGCGGCGCTGGCATATAGCTACGTGCAATGGCGACGAATGCTCCTACTTGAAACGGCAAAAACGTACCACGATCGTCCTCCATGCTCAGCCCTTCGATCGACAACGTTCTCAGCATGGTCAAAACCTCACACGTCGCTTCGAGATTGTCGGAAAAGGCATCGCAGCCATCAACAATATTCACAAAGATGCGCGGCGGACCACCGTTCTCGCCCTTAATATTCTCCCGGAGCCAGGCAATACTGGCGGGTAAACTACGCAATAACGTCGCCAAATCGTACTGACCTGCCATTCCGTCCTGACTCAGATAAATCTCATGCAGCGTATTCGGCACTGTATAGTCTTTCATCTTGATCATCGAAGGGTCAGGGCTAAACCCGCCGGCCTCGTCTGCTATTCCCATTGCCGTAAAAACAAAGCAGCCGCTCATGTCAACGTAGTTATCACGCAGATGCATCATAAAATCGTCATCAACTTCCAGCTCGTCTGGCAAAGAATAGTCCAATGTGCCTAGTAGAATATTCTGAAACCCAAATTCACGAAGCTTCGGAAAAATGGCAATTTTTTCGGCCAGCGTTTGCCCAACACGAGCACCAACAGGGTTCTCTCGTAAAGAGAGGTCAATCAAGAAGGGCTTAATTTGCTGTAGCTTTTCAATCTTCTGCTGGGAAACCGCCAACAACTGCCGAGCACTATCTAACAACGCATTCGCTGAACCATTACTTTGAGCCGAGCTGTTAAGATAATCATCCATGTCGTCATTCCATCCCTGAATAAGTTGAACACCATTTCTATCAAATCAGACCGTTCTTAACCAGAAAAAGCATTACCGCCTTTCTACTAAATAGCCTAATGACCACACTGCTCTGCCCAACTCTTCTCTAAGCGCTTCTGCTCAACCAACAATAACTTACTGACTTTCTTTAGCGCATCAATACGCTGCTCAATCAACACTCGCTTTTGCACCATAAGCAGCGCACCGCGTTCGCAATCAAGTTTATTTGATCGCAATGCATCCGTAATTTCACGAATCTCACGTAACGAGAAACCAAGCTCTTTTAACTGACACAACATATCTACGCGCTGCACCGCTCGTTCAGGGTAATCGCGATAATTATTCTGCCCTCGGGCCACTTCTTGCAGCAGCCCCTCTTTCTCGTAATAGCGCAATGTATGACGACTCACGCCTGTACGCGCCTCCAGCTCAGCAATACGCATTACTTTTATTCTCCCAATTCGCCGCGCTTATACAACGTCGATTCAACTTGACCTTAGAGTGTACTTTATACTTTACCGTGACTCCCTGTCGCGCATAAACATCGCGTATCACACTGACGGGCTAGCCACTCTAGGGCAGCCAATAAAATTCTGGGAGATCACCATGACCATTCTTGTTACTGGCGCTAACGGCTTTATCGGCCGGCATCTCTGCAACCAGCTCACTCAACAGGGGCAACCTGTAATTGCCATGCTGCGGCGCCCCGAACAGCTCAAGACACTGCAAAACTTTATCCGCCAGAACGGCGGCAATGCTGCCCTGATAAGCGCAGAGCAAGCCGACCTTGATACGCCTGGTCTCGACCTCAGAAGTAAACTGCCACCGCTCACCGCGATTGTGCACCTGGCGGCACGCTTTGCCTGGGGAATGGATACTGAGACCGCGCGACGCACCAATACGGACGGCGCACTGAGCATTGCCGAGCTGGCCCGCACGCTGCGCTGTCGGCTCATCATGATCAGCGGGTTTATGCTTGAAAATCACGGCCACCTAAGACGCCTTGGCATCGAGCCAGATGCCCTATACAAAACCGATTGGCTACGGGTTTATCGACGCACCGGTGCGTACGAAGCCAGCAAGCTTGAAGGCGCTTTACGGGTCCGTGAGTTTTGCAGTGAGAATCATGTCGACATGATTGAAGTACAACCCGCAACCGTCGCCGGCCACAGCCAGAGCGGCGATCTCGACAGCGGCCAGCCGCTTTATACGTTAATGGATAATCTTTGTGCGGGGCGCTTGGCAATGATTCCCGGCACATCTGAACATTGGTTGCCGCTGGTGTCTGTCGATCAGCTGGCCGCAATTATTGCGGCCGCATGTCGCGCCACGTCCCCGCCCAAACGATTGCTAGCACTTGATCCAAACACACCAAATTTAAAAGGCCTACTTGGCATTCTCGCCAACGAACTCAGCCGAACACCGCCTACGCGGCATTTACCTATGAATATACTGAAAGCCTTACTGATGATTCCCGGCATGCAGACGCTGATGAATACATCGACGGAAACGCTCGATTTCATTCAACCGACGCGGTTTGATACGGCGCAAACGCAACTATTTATGCACGAGCAGAATATTGATGTTGCGGACATTGATAGCGTCATTCGCACGACCGCACAACGGTTCCAGCAAGCGAAATAATCGCCTCACCTACAAACCGAAAGTTAAATCAAACAAGCAATCAGAACCGCTTAACGTCATCCACAATAAGTGGCGTTAAGCGGAGGTCTAGGAAGCCTCTGAATGACGCCCTAGAGGGCGACACGCAAAATCTCGCGACTAACGTCCGGTGTAATGTTGCGGTGCTCGCTTAATTTCACCATGCCATGCTCCGCCAGCTTGACGATCATCGGCTCAATGTCACTCTCACCGAGGTCAACATGCGACAAACGTGTTGGCACACCCATCTTTGTAAAAAAGGCCTCCGTCGCCGCAATCGCTTGATCGATGCGCGCATCTTCATCGCCGTCATGGATATTCCAAACTCGCGCCGCGTATTGCAGTAATTTCTCGCGTTTTTCTTCACGACGAACCTTCATCACCGCCGGCAAGACAATCGACAAGGTGCGAGCATGGTCAATACCATGAGCGCCGGTTAACTCATGACCAATCATATGCGTGGTCCAATCTTGCGGAACGCCCGCACCAATCAAACCATTCAGCGCCATAGTCGCCGACCACATCACGTTGGCACGAACAGCAAGGTCTTCTTTCGTTTCAGGCGCCAGCGCCTTCGGACCATCTTCGATTAATGTCTGCAACAATCCTTCCGAGAAACGGTCCTGCACTTTGCCGTTAACGCTATAAGTTAAGTACTGCTCCATAGTGTGCACAAACGCATCTACCACACCATTGCCAACCTGACGATCAGACAGCGTCAATGTCACTGCCGGGTCCAACACTGCAAACTTTGGCCGCACTAATGGGCTCGCAAAAGGCAGCTTATTGCCATGTCGCGTCACCACCGCGCCGGTATTACTTTCTGAGCCCGTCGCCGGCAACGTGAGCACCGCACCAATAGGCAAGGCCTGGGTAATACGCTGCTGCTTCGCCACGATATCCCAAGGATCATCTCCCTCAAATAATGCGGCGGCGGCAATAAACTTTGTCCCATCAACAACGGAACCACCGCCAACTGCCAACAAGTAGTCCACCTTATTCTCACGAATGACTGCCAACGACTTAACCAAGGTATCGTAACTTGGATTAGGCTCAATGCCGGAAAACTCAAATACCTTTCGACCCTCAAGCGCCGCAACAACTTGGTCATACACGCCGTTCTTTTTAATGGAACCACCGCCATAAATAATAAGCACCGTGGCGTCAGACGGAATTTCCTTGGCTATCGCGGCAATCTGCCCCTCACCGAAATGGATACGGGTTGGATTATGAAACGTAAAATTCAACATACTGAACACCTGCTGTTTATATTGTGGCGGCGAGCGCTATATCCGCGCTACGACGTTCGTTCTGAGCACGAGTGTAGGCGCCCTGCGATGCAAGTGCCACCGGCCTCAATACACGTCAAACGTTCTCCCGCTGATGCGGGCTTACGAGTGGTGCTCTTTATGTAGGGACTGGCCACCTCAAGGGCGCCCCTTACAAACACTCGCCCGCGGCATCATTGGTGTGGCTATTGCCTGTTACGCGAAGCTTCACCGAAGCATTTACCACAACGCGTTAGCGAGACTGACAAATCCACGCCAAAAAAAAGCGCCTCTTAATTACAGAGGCGCCCAAAAGGCATCAAATCGTCATACTTTAAGAGACCAAACTACGCCGCCGGAACTACCATGTAATCGTCTTCTTCAAACGTTTTCATTTGATTAGCATACTGTGTCGCAAACCCTGGATACATGGTCGCATTAAAACCATCAGCCGTGAGGTACCAACTCATGCAGCCTGAGTTCCAATTTGTTTTTGCCAAACGCTTCTGAATAGCATTGTTGTGTTGCGTCTGCGCCTTCGGCTTAACATCCAAGGTACGTAAGTCGCCATCCAGAATCTTTTTTATCCCTTTGACGGCATAATCCAGCTGAGACTCCATATAAACCAAGGCGGAATTATGTCCCGGGCCAGAGTTCGGGCCAAACATGAAAAATAAATTTGGGTATCCAGCGACATTAATACTTTTATACGCTTGTGCACCACCAGACCATTCATCATCAAGCAAGCGGCCACCAAGGCCTTTCACGGGGAACGGCGTACCGGCATTACTCACCTCAAACCCTGTTGCAAAAACAATGCAATCAAACTGATGCTCGACACCTTCAACCGTACGAATACCCTTGTGACTAATTTTATACATCGGCCATGTAATTAACTTGCAGTTCTTCCTCTGCAGCGCAGGATAGTATTCATTCGAAACCAGAACGCGCTTGCAACCGATACGGTAGCTTGGCGACAACTGGCGGCGTAACCATTTGTCTTTTACTTGGTTGCGCAAATGCCAGCGCCCTAATCGTTCAGCCAAGCGAGTCAGTGGCGAACTCCAGATGACGGCCAATGCCATGGATTCGTGAGCCAAGAACAAGACCTGTCGCAATGCTGCCTGAGCAGCCGGCATCTTACGAAAAAGTTTTTTATTCCAATCAGGCGTTTCAAAATCTGGTCGCGGCATTACCCAGCCCGGCGTCCGCTGAAATACCGTCAAATGATCGACCTCTTTGACCAACTCGGGAATAATTTGAATGGCGCTTGCGCCGGTGCCAATAACGGCCACCTTCTTACCACGGAAATCATAATCATGATCCCAGCGTGCGCTATGAATCTTATGCCCTTTAAAATCTTCGATGCCGTCAATATCAGGAAAGCCCGCATTAGACAGTGGCCCCTGTGCCATGACCGCTGCACGCCCCGTAAACACTTCGCCTTCAGAGGTTGTCGCTTTCCACAGCGCAGACTTTTCATCAAAGATCACATCAACCACATTCTTTCCGCAACGCACATAGCGCTGCAGTTGAAATTCCTTCATTAAATGATGGATATAATCGAGGATCTCTCCACTTCCTGAAAAGCTGCGCGACCAATCTGGATTTGGCGCAAAGGAGTATGAATAGAGATTCGACGGAATATCACACGCTGCTCCGGGGTATTGGTTGTCACGCCAGGTGCCACCCACGTCGTTCGCTCGCTCCAAAATCACAATGTCGGTCACACCGGCTTGCTGCAATCGAATCGCCATGCCGAGGCCGGCAAAACCCGCGCCAATAATAATGACCGATGCGGGATTTTCTTTCTCCAGTTTTGATGGAGCGGGGGAAGATTTTGTATCTGTCATGACGATCTCTTTATCGAATAAGGACTATACGGGAAGAAATATCTTCCCCATCAAGCGGTCGGCTGCCACGTTAGCTCCTTCACCCAACTCGGCACGGCCGGCAACATTCTGCGAGGTATAAGCCCCGTTAGTTTTACGGCGGCATCAACTGGCGCGTGATAGAAGCGATTACTCCGATTCACCACAAACTTTCCGTGCGTTTGGATAATTTGGTACCAAGGATTACGTCGACCATCCGCTGTACGACCACCAATTTTTTCAAACTTTCGCATCGCGGCGTACAGCTTTTCCTCCGGCAATCCCATGTCCATAATATTATCCCGCATTTTATTGAGCAGCGGCACGTAAGAGGCAATGCCCAATAACAAGCGCGGATCCACGATCGGCGCAATCATCTTAATAATGCCAATGGTTGTCTTGTTGTGCCCTTGCATCTCCATCACGGTAAAGCCGACGCCGAGATGACGTGACTCGTCATCGTTAATACGCTCAAACGCTTGATGGCAAACCGGGTCAGCTACCGTCTCCAGCAAGAAAGTACAGAGCGCCCCATCGAGTGCAATCTCCAGCATAGGAATCACTGCACCCAGAATATAAAAAGGCATGTCGTCGGCGTAACGATCCAACCATTCAATTACCAAGCGTAAGTTAACGTTTGGCTCTGGAATTACATCGCCTTCCAGCATCCCCCAGCGCTTCATCAACGCCATCTCGGCGTTAGCATGACGCTGCTCTTCCGCATGAAAATAGCTATACATCTGGCGCAATGTTTCTGTCGGCGCCTTGCGTGACATGGCGGCAAATGCCCGCGCACCGACATGCTCAATCCACATCAAGTCGGCCATAAAGTCTTTCAGCTTAGGCCACTGCTCATAGGTAATCAGTTCTGCACCGGGAGCATCCCAATCAATATCCGCCAGTGACCACTGCGTGGCTTTCACTTTTTCGAGCATCTTATCGAGGTCAATCTTCGCCATGGCGCTTTCTCCAAAATCTCTGCGGGAGAGCAAAATCACATTTTTCAATCTGCGTTATGACAACGAACGCTGCGCCAACACAAAGGCGTCATTGACCGTGTCATTGATCAATGGCAACATATTCCGAATCATTGTTCGGATTCAATTCGGATTAAGGCCTTTCTATGACTCGCAAACCCCAGCAACAACGCGCCAAAGCCACCGTCGATGCAATTGTCCAAGCGGGATTCCTATGCCTAGCGAAGCACGGCATCGAAGGCACGACGACTCGACACATCGCTGACGAAGCTGGAATTGGCGTTGGCTCTTTGTATGAGTACTTCGCGAACAAGCAGGAAGTGATGGACGCCATGTATCAAATGGTGGTGGCCGATGTGGTCTCAATGATCCAGCCCCTGACTCCCAGACTGGTAAAAATGGAAATTCATGAAGCAGTGCGCACTTTACTTTACGAATTCCGTGAATTACTTATGCGCGATGATGCACGCTACTTAAAGTACGCCTCGCAAGCGGTCAACGTTGCCCAACGGGACAATCTCGAACCGATCAACAAAATTTTGAATGACCTCGTCGTGCAGTACGTCATGCATCACCCCGAAGTGATGCGCCTACGCAATCTTCCAGTGATGAGCTATATCATTATCAACGGGGGGATTTTTTCCGTTATCCGCCACCTTGGTGAAAGCGCGCCCATGCTGACCTTCGACCAGCTCGCCGGTGGGCTAGCGGACATGGCCAAGCATGTTATGGATGGCGAGATGCGCAAAGTGGATAACGAACAATGACAGGGCTGTCATTTTGTGCGGCCATTTGCTAGCAAAAACTTTATAACGACTTTGTAAGAAATACTGCCTCAAAAACGGAGCCCCTCGTTTAGTAACCAAACTCTAAACGCTGAACTAAGTTCGGCGGGTCCATATCGAATCAAACCGTCGCAGTATCAATGCCATTTAGTGTAATCGTGTTGCCCCCAACAACGGCACACTCAACGCTGCCCCATGCTGACTGCGCCGCCTCGGAATCAAACCGTCACCAATAAGTTTCGCCCATCGGTCAGACACCGACGCCGCGTTAGCCGTTGAGGTATAGCCCTTTACGGAAGAGGCTTTTCGAGAATGTAATGATGCGCCACTCTTTACACAACCATCTTTGATCTGCAGAACCTGATTGCCACCGCAATCATAAAGCTCAATCGCGGTATCAATACCTCGCTCACTACGACGACGTACCCGCCACGCCGAGGCAATCGCCGAAGGCTTCAACGACAATGCGCTGTCTGCGACGTTAATCAACACTCCTCCACGCTGATAATGCAGCGCATTAGCTGTGCCAATCAGGGTTTGCAAACTACCGCTATTTGGAACGCTGTAGGAGACTGGCACGCCCTGCTCGGCGGCCATCCCCAGCAACGACAAAACTGAGTCCGGCTGAACCGCCAGCGCATAGCTGTCGCGTACATGACGCATGGCATTCAAGCGATTAATGCCGTGCTTCACCAGCATTCGATCGAAGCAATCGTCGTCACAAGCGTTTGCCCAATCTTGCTCCAACGCGTTCACATCGACATCTATTTTGATATTTCCTTCAATAGCGCCTTCTTGACTGTCTTTTGAAAAAGCGGAAGCAGACCAATCCGGCAGCGGCAACGAGTGCTGCTCGTGATGCAGCATGGCGCAGACCAGATCTTCAAAGGCGAAACCTGCGCCGGTAACCGTGACGCGCTGAATAAGGTGTCCGCCCCGATCAAAGAATAGAAAACTCCGCGCAGGAATATGGCCAAGAGGCGCAACTACTGCAAAAACCGTACGCCACTCACGCAACTGCAAGGTCAGTAGACTACCAGACTGACTCAGGTAACCATGCCCGCCGGATCCGACACACAGATTGCTAAACTGGGCCGACTGCGTTGCTGCAGCAACCGCGTTTCCCGTACTCAACACCACCGTGCCGCAGCGGTGAAGGCCCTTTAAGATTGCGGCCGGCTCGTCTTGCAGGCGCAGCACTTTGTCGCCAAGGTTCGCCGCACAAAGTGCCAACGGTTGCGGCAAGCAGGTTGAGAAAATTTTCAATTTCGCGTTCATAAGCTACTCCGTCTATGTCGTGCGGATATTGGCTCCGCTGAAATCATGGCTGGAGTGGCTGGCATCAACGCTGGCTATCCTGAGTGTGTGTCTTGCTTTTTCCCAGCACGAATTAGCGGGAAGGTCATCTCATGTAAGGCGCCAAGTATCTTCAAATGTCATGAACCAAGTGTGACAAAAGCGTCGGCCTAACGGTCTAATTCCCCACGCTGCTAATCCTGCATAGCGTAAGCAACATGCCGCTCAAATCCTGGTTCTTTGGTAAGAATAAGTTTACCCGCTGCGGTTTGACGCAACTGATAACAGTAGCCGCTATGTTGAATCAGCAAGTACCCTCCAGCAGACAACAACGTTTCACTTGCCACGCAATCTCGTCGAATCACAACTTGGCGGCGAGATTGCGTAGCAAGACTGGCCCGTGGAGCAGCACCTCTCCCCACTTCGACCGAAGCATTGCCGCCACGTGTCTTGTGTGTGCCCGGGCCCCGATCATGGCTAACCGCCATATCCTGTCGCTCAATCGTCATTTGACGTCTCCTTTATTCAGCCTGCCTTCGCCACGTCCACCTGCAGTCGGATATAGGCAGGTCATCTCCATACCTTAATGATAATGATTCTCATTACAATAAAGGCCAGTGTCAATGATTAATCCCGCAAGTAAGGTGGAATCCCTGCACGAATACCCTGCGCTACCCCGCTATGGCTTGTTATACTGCCGAATTCTCAAGGTCCCAACGCGGGACCTACTAGTAAAGGTGGACCATGAGCGACCAGCAGCAGGACGCAACGCAGAGTTACGTCACCTGGTTTCGCGATTCATCGCCCTATATCAATGCTCATCGCGGACGGACGTTCGTGGTGATGCTGACGGGCGAGGCAATCGAAGAAGCCAGCTTTCATCACATCATTCATGACCTAGCGCTGCTCAACAGCCTCGGCATCCGACTGGTGGTGGTACACGGTGCCCGTCCTCAAATCAGCGCACGTTTAAAAGTACGCGGTGCGGTCTCGCACTTTGAACATCACACGCGTATCACCGATAGCGCCGCACTCGAAGCCGTGCTCGATGCAGTGGGTTCAATTCGTTTGCGTATTGAAGGATTATTTTCCATGGGGTTGGCCAATAGCCCCATGCATAACGCCAGCATTCAAGCCGTGTGCGGAAATTTTGTTGTCGCCAAACCGGTCGGCGTACGTGATGGGTTCGACTATCAGCACACAGGTGAAGTGCGGCGCGTTCAGATTGACGCTATAGAGCAGCAATTAAATAACGGCAATATCGTATTGTTGTCACCGATTGGCTGCTCGCCCACCGGCGAACTGTTTAATTTAAATTCTGAAGAAGTCGCCTCTACCGCTGCCATCGCGCTGAAAGCGGACAAAATTATTTTTCTGGGCGAAGAGAACGGCATCAATTCTAATGAAGGCGGCCTGCTACGCGAAATGACGCCGCAAGACGCGGGTCAGCTGCTCGCAAAAAGTATCATTAAGAACGAAAACACTGAGCGTCAATTAACGGCGGCCTGCCATGCTGCCAGCAATGGCGTCGCCCGTGCGCATCTGATCAATTACGCCGAAGACGGCGCTTTATTGAAAGAGCTGTTCACGCGTGATGGCTGTGGCACACTCGTTACTCACGATTTATACGAAAACGTTCGTGGCGCACGCATCGAAGATGTCGGCGGCATTATTGAATTAATTGAGCCTCTCGAACGCGGCGGCGTGCTCGTTCGGCGCTCACGCGAGTTACTCGAAAGCGAGATAAAACGCTTTACCATTATTGAACGGGACGGCATGGTCATTGGTTGCGCCGCGCTGTATCCCTTCGATAACGGCCAGGTAGGCGAACTCGCCTGCGTCGCCGTACACAATGATTACAGAAACAGTCAACGTGGCCGCAAAATGCTTGAGCACATTGAAAAACGTGCACGGTCACAGGGCATCACTGAGTTGTTTGTTTTAACTACACAAACCTCCCATTGGTTTCAGGAGCTTGGCTTCGCGCCTAGCACGCCTGACTCGCTGCCCGGCGAACGTCAATCGCTGTATAACTTTCAGCGCAATTCAAAAGTCTTTCGCAAAAAGCTCTGAGGTCAATCATGCCACATTATCGTTCACGCACTTCTACACACGGTCGCAACATGGCAGGCGCTCGCGCCCTGTGGCGCGCAACAGGCATGAAAGATGGCGACTTCGGCAAGCCGATTATTGCCATCGCCAACTCCTTTACCCAATTTGTACCGGGCCATGTTCATCTCAAAGATATGGGACAACTGGTTGCGGGTGAAATTGAAAAAGCCGGGGGCATCGGCAAAGAATTTAATACTATTGCTGTCGATGACGGCATCGCCATGGGTCACGATGGCATGCTCTACTCATTGCCAAGCCGCGATATTATCGCCGACAGCGTCGAGTACATGGTTAACGCTCATTGCGCCGATGCTCTGGTGTGTATTTCCAATTGCGACAAAATCACCCCGGGAATGCTGATGGCGGCGATGCGTCTGAATATCCCCGTGGTATTTGTTTCCGGCGGCCCCATGGAAGCCGGGAAAACAAAACTGTCGGAAAATAAACTCGATCTCGTTGATGCCATGGTTATTGCAGCTGATGATTCTGTCGACGACGAAACCGTTGCCGAGTACGAACGCAGCGCCTGCCCAACATGTGGTTCATGTTCTGGCATGTTTACCGCCAACTCCATGAACTGCTTAACCGAAGCCCTCGGCTTATCCTTGCCGGGCAATGGCTCGTTGCTGGCAACTCATGCGGATCGCAGAGAATTATTTCTCGAAGCCGGACGCGTTGTGGTTGATTTAGCTAAGCGCTACTACGAACAAGAAGATGAATCGGTTCTGCCGCGCAACATTGCGTCCTTTAAAGCGTTTGAAAACGCCATGACACTCGATGTGTCTATGGGCGGATCGACCAACACCGTTCTACACCTACTCGCTGCAGCGCAAGAAGGTGGCATTGATTTCACCATGAGCAACATTGATTCGTTGTCACGCAATGTACCGTGCTTGTCAAAAGTTGCACCAGCAACACAGAAATATCACATGGAAGATGTGCATCGCGCCGGTGGTGTTATGGCTCTACTCGGCGAACTTGATCGCGCTGGCTTGCTGCACACCGACTTGCCCACCGTGCACTCGCCGACCATGGCCGCTGCATTAGAGAAGTACGACATTATGCGCACCAGTGATGAGGCAGTTTTAAAAATGTTTCGCGCGGGCCCGGCCGGCATTCCAACACAAACGGCGTTCTCACAAGACACTCGGTGGGAAACACTGGATAACGATCGTGAAAATGGTTGTATTCGCAGCAAAGAAAATGCTTACAGCCAAGACGGCGGACTGGCCGTGCTGTACGGCAATATTGCTGAGCGTGGCTGCATCGTTAAAACCGCTGGGGTAGACGATTCCATTCTGATTTTCAAAGGCAACGCACGCATATTTGAGTCGCAAGATTCTGCTGTCAAAGCCGTTCTTGCCGATGACATCAAGCCAGCTGACGTTATCGTTATTCGTTACGAAGGCCCGAAAGGCGGCCCGGGCATGCAAGAAATGCTATATCCGACCAGCTATCTCAAATCAAAGGGCTTGGGAAAAGTGTGCGCTTTATTTACCGACGGGCGCTTCTCCGGCGGCACGTCAGGCCTCTCAATTGGCCATGCTTCGCCAGAAGCAGCAGAGGGTGGCGCCATTGCACTCATTGAGGAAGGCGACGTCATCGACATCAACATTCCGGAACGCACCATTAATGTCGCGGTCACAGATGAAGAGTTGGCGCATCGTCGGCAGAAAATGGAAACCCGCGGAAAACGTGCATGGAAGCCGAAAGAAATTCGGCACCGTCGTGTTTCTGCTGCGTTAAAAGCTTATGCAGCCCTAACCACTAGCGCAGATCGCGGCGCGGTACGTGACTTATCGCAGATCGGCGCTGATTGATTAGTTGGTTTTTGCAGAAACTTGCCTGCACGGGATGGACACGTAACAAACGACCATTCGGGCAGGCAAGCCCCATGCATTAAATTCGAATAGCACTCGGCACGCATAACAGGGGAACACCTTGAGCCTTAAAAGCAGCTTGCTGCCTTATCTTGCCCGCGCCATCACCAGCCCGCGAACGCGTGATTTTAAGCGTCGGCTGCGCGAGACCGGCAGAATGATGCGCGGCGGCAAGCATGTTGTAACGTTCTACTTTCGCATTGATGATCCCTACAGCTGGCTGCTGGCGCAATTACTGCCCGAATTTGAGGCGCATTTCGGCATTAAAATTCAGCCACGTACCATGCTCTATTTGGATGAAAGCCTTTACCCAGCACTCGATCAACTACGCGACCTAGCGCCTATCGATTGCGCCCGGCTAGCAGCATTGCATGACTTGAACTTTCCCCTCAATTGGACCCAGCCTGACAACAAGGCCTGCGTGCAAGCATCGCAAATCCTCCTGCAACATGAAAAAAGTGATAAATACTTTTCATTGGCGGAACAATTGTCCGAAGCTTTATGGAGTGGCAAACCAGAAAAGGTTGAATTTTTGTTGCGCCGCTATGATGCAGAAACCAGCGACAAGGCTGCACTGCAACTGCAAGCGCGGCGCGATCACTTTGTCAAAGACGGCCACTATCTTACCGCCACACTACATTACGCGGGCGAGTGGTATTGGGGCATTGATCGTTTAGATCATCTCACTGAACGCCTCGCCCGCCTCGGTCTTGGCAACGGCGTTTCTCCGCGTCAATATGGCATTGCTAAGCGCGCCTCTCTTAAATCGGCAATCAAACACGGCGCCAGCGAGCAAACCAACCGTAAGCTGGAAATGTTTTTCTCATTTCGTAGCCCGTACAGCTATATCGCATTAGCCCGTACTTATCAGCTAGCCGAACACTACCAACTCGACTTAACCGTGCGCCCTGTTCTGCCAATGGTTATGCGCGGGCTGAGCGTACCAAACGCGAAGAAATTTTATATTTTAAAAGACGCCGCACGCGAAGCCGCTGTGCAAAATGTACCCTTTGGGTTTGTCTGCGACCCGGTAGGTAGTGGCGTAGAGCGCTGCATGGCGCTATGGCCCTTCGCTGAAAAAGAACAACGCGAACGTGAATACTTTATCGCGGCGGGACGTTGCATCTGGAGTCAGGGCATCGACGTCTCGACCGATGAGGGCCTCGCATCAGTATGCAAAGAAGCAGGCCTCGACTGGAATCGCGCACGCCGCTGGCTCGATGACAACGGCTGGCGCGAACGCGCAGAGCAAAACCGCACAGACATGATGACACGCGGAAGCTGGGGCGTACCAACCTTCAGTATTAACAAGCAAACGGTTTGGGGACAGGATCGTTTCGCAATCATTGAGTCCATCATTCTACAAGGGGAACCATTATGACTATTGCACTCTGGTGCGTATTAGCCGCATTTATTCTTCCGTATGCCTTCACCGGTTACGCCAAATTTCTCGGCGGTTTTGGCCCCAAACAAAATCATAACCCGCGCGAGTTTCTCGAAGCGCTGACCGGCGAACGCAAGCGCGCACATTGGGCGCAGCTCAATAGCTTCGAAGTCAACCCCGCCTTTGCCGCCGCCGTTATTATTGCTCAACAGGTCGGCACCGCCGCGCAAGGCGATATCGATAAAATCGCCATCGCCTTTATTGTTAGCCGTGTATTGTTTGGGCTTTGCTACATTAAAGATTGGGCGTCGTTACGCACGTTAGTGTGGAGCGCAGGCATGGCCTTTATCGTTGGCCTATTCGTTATCTCCGCATGAAAGCACTTATGCTACTCGGCGCCCTTAACGGCGCCGCTGCGGTCATGCTTGGGGCGTTCGGCGCTCATGGTTTAAAGACTCGCGTTGACGCCGCTATGCTTGATGTCTGGTCGACCGCCAGTACGTATCATTTCCTACACGCGCTAGCGCTACTGTTAATCGCCGTGCTGGCAAAACAGTTTTCTCAAAGCGGCCTTGCACCCACCGCTTTTGTGACCGCGGGCTGGGTAATGTTTTCTGGCATGCTGGTATTTAGTGGCAGCCTCTATGCACTGGTTTTATCTGGACAGCGAATACTCGGCGCCATTACGCCTATTGGCGGAACTGCGTTAATTATTGCCTGGTTAATACTTGCTTGGGCTATCTATAAAAACGCGGCGTAACACCGATTCCATTATTGGCTGGAAGCCTTCAGACAAACGATTACAGCGCCTTCAGCCAACGCGGAGTGAATCATGCAATTACAAGTTAATGGTAAAGCGCTAAGCCTTAACGGCAATACCGTTGCCGATTTGATTGGGCAGATGGAGCTCACAGGGAAGCGTTTAGCAGTAGAGGTGAATGGTGAAATTATCCCTAAAAGCACTCACCCCTCTTTTACCTTGAAAGAACAAGATACTATTGAAATCATTCACGCCATTGGCGGCGGCTGAACAGCGGCAGTCCACATTCCCCCGACTTCCTTTTATTCGCCTAAATTTCGGAAACATTATGAATAACGACGCATTCTTACTAGACGGAAAATCTTACCAATCACGTTTATTGATCGGCACCGGAAAATATAAAGACTTCAACGAAACCCAAGCGGCCATCGAAATGAGCGGCGCTGAGATCGTTACCGTCGCATTGCGACGCGTCAACATTGGTCAGAATGCTGGCGAACCCAATCTTCTCGACTTTATTTCGCCAGACAAGTACACCATTTTACCGAATACCGCGTTCTGCTATACCGCTGAAGAAGCCGTGCGCACTTGCAAGCTAGCGCGGGAGTTACTCGACGGCCATAGCCTAGTGAAACTCGAAGTTCTCGGCGACCAGAAAACTCTCTACCCCAACATTATGCATACGTTAAAAGCGGCTGAAGAGTTGGTCAAAGATGGTTTTAAGGTGATGGTGTACACCAACGACGATCCCATTGTTGCACAGGAACTTGAGCAGATGGGTTGCATTGCCATCATGCCGCTCGGCTCATTAATTGGTTCCGGTCTCGGCATTCTAAACCCTCACAACATTCGCATCATTCTCGAAGCCGCGAACGTGCCGGTACTCGTCGATGCAGGCGTTGGCACCGCGTCAGACGCAGCGCTAGCGATGGAAATGGGCTGCCAAGGCGTACTCATGAACAGTGCTATTGCGCATGCACAGAACCCTGTGCTGATGGCGAGCGCCATGAAGAAAGCGATTGAAGCGGGACGTGAAGCATTTCTGGCAGGGCGCATGCCGAAAAAAGCCTACGCAAGTGCATCGTCGCCCATGGAAGGCTTAATTAAATAACCCGCCCACAAGCTGGCTCGTATTCCCGGCGCAACTGACGAACACAAGCCTCGCGATCTGCGGGGCTTTGTTTGTCCGTATACATTACCGAGAATGTCAGCATGCCGCGACGAAAACGCTCCCAATCTTGTTGGCGCGGATGCTCTTGTAGAGCGGAGCGCAATTGGTCTGCATGATCTAAATCAAGCAAATAATATTGGCCGGTGTAATAGTAATGCACGGCAAACAAGCCGGGCCGGTCATCAATCATCTTTAAATGCATGAACGGCCCGTGAAAACTAAACTCGCCTACTTTAATCGCCATCACACAACCCTAAGTCGTGTATGCCGCATGCGCGAGTCATCTTAACCACCCATTAAGTTATACGGGCCACCGCGCTCCAACGCGCGCTTATAAGCCGGCCGTTCATGGATACGTCTCAGGTAGTCATTCAATGCAGGATATTTTGTCGACACCTTATCACGCACCGCAGCCGCTTCAATGGGAAAACTCATTTGAATATCCGCTGCGCTAAATTCAGAGCCCGCAAACCATGGCGACGCTTGTAACGTTTGCTCAAGAAAAGCAAGATGAGTATTAATTTGTGGCTGTAACCACGTTTTAATAACTTGTCCGCATAATGCCCGCGCAATTGGACGCACAAAAAACGGCATGGGTCGCTTAGGGATTTCGCCGAAAATCAGTTTCATAACGAATAGCGGCATCGCGGAGCCCTCTGCGTAATGCAGAAAATAGCTATAATCGAGCATGCCTTGCTTCGTCGATGGCACAACCTTGTCATTGCCGTACGCACGGCACAGGTACTCAATAATAGCACCTGATTCGGCAATCACTTGATCGCCATCCGTAATCACCGGCGACTTGCCTAGCGGGTGCACGGCTTTCAACTCTGCAGGAGCCAGCATTGTTTTCGCGTCGCGCTGATAATGCTTAATCTCATACGGTACGCCGAGTTCTTCAAGCAACCATAGGACGCGTTGCGAGCGTGAATTATTCAGATGATGGACAATCAACATAGTCGAGTTCCTTACTAAAACAGCGAGTGTGTCGGCAGACTACAGGGACTTTAACTGCAATGCATCTCGGTCTCGGCGCGGCAGGCCTTTGACCACCAAAGACCAAGACAGATCGATCATACGCTCAACCTCCCCGCGGGGAATCGAACCATCCAGCAAAACCGTATTCCAGTGCTTTTTGTTCATATGATAGCCAGGCCGCACGGCGGGAAAAATATCGCGCAGCATCAACGCCTCATGCGGGTCACACTTCAAATTAATCTGTGCCGCACCATCACGCTCGTGCAGCAGTGCAAACATCTTGCCACGCACCTTGAACACGGCGGCATTGGGACCAAAAGGAAAGTCCTCAATGGCCTCGAGGCGAGACAATATGTATTGACGTGTTTCTCGGAAATCCATTTTAAAACCCCATCATATTCAAACAGACCCTAAGGCAAGCGCCGCGTCACAACAGTCGCGCTGACATTAATCCATTTCAATACATCAATTTTTCCCACCAAACCGCCGATATGCAAGCACCCTACGCTCATCGACACAGGCACGCAGCGCCTAGCCGTGCGTGGATCTTAGCCGTGCGTTAGAATAGCGCCAGCAGGCTCTGCCGAGGCAACATCGAGCAACACGCCGGCCTTATCAATTCAGCGCGCCAGACGGCTCACTGCCCAGTAGAGGTAAACCATGCTCGACTTCCTGAATCAGAATGCAGACCCAGACAGCGGCAAAATCCTGCGCAAAGTGCGCAGCTTTGTATTGCGTGAAGGTCGCCTGACCAAAGGACAGCAAGGCGCTATTGATCGGCTTTGGCCAACATTAGGGCTCGAGCGCGGAGACGGCGTCATTGACCCCGCCACGCTGTTTGATAAGCCCCTTCCGCTGGTCTTTGAGATTGGTTACGGCATGGGTCAATCATTGGCAGCCATGGCGCAGGCAGACCCGTCTTTAGGTTTTATTGGCGTCGAAGTTCACCGCCCCGGCGTTGGCTCATTACTGATGGCTGCCGAGGAGTTACAGCTGAGCAATCTGCGCAGCTATTGCGACGACGCCGTAGACATCCTTGAGCAGTGCATACCCGACAGCTCGCTGCAGCGTGTACAGCTTTATTTCCCTGATCCTTGGCATAAGAAAAAACATCATAAGCGGCGCATCGCCCAGCCCGCTTTTGTGCAGCTCGTGAAACGGAAGCTCAAACCGGGCGGCGTACTGCACATGGCCACAGATTGGGAAAACTACGCCGAGCACATGATCGACGTAATGAATGCCGAGGCCGGATGGAAAAATCAGGCTGGCGACGCAGAGTTTTCAAAACGACCGAGCTGGCGACCGGAAACGAAATTTGAACGTCGCGGCGAAAAACTCGGGCACGGCGTTTGGGATTTACTATTTGAACGCGCCGATTAATTTGCGCAAATGGTAGGTAGTCCGAGAATAATTTCCTTAAAGACATTAGAGAAAATATCTCGCAGGAAATACTTAACAACCTTCCGTATGAATCCAAAAAAATAGCCCGCGCAGCATTCCTACGCGGGCTATTTCAATTCAGACCAAAGCAATCTGAATGGCCATTAAACCTAAGCGTTTAATGGCTTATCTCAGATCAATTATAAATCGTAACCACGCTCTTCATGCAATACGATATCAAGACCTTGGATTTCCTCTTCAACACTGACGCGCAACGGCGTAAACAGGCCAATCACTTTTAGCAGCCCCCACGTGACCACTGCGGTATACGCCAAGGTTGCCACAACACCAATCGCTTGGACGCCAAACTGATCAAGGAAACTATATTCCGGTTTCGCAAAACCGTAGCCGGAAAATACACCCAGCTCTGTTGACGCAAAGACCGCTGCCATCAAGGTACCTAAAATACCGCCGATGCCGTGCACCGGAAAGACATCCAATGAATCATCGATGTGCAATTTCTGCTTCACAAAAATAACCATATAGAAACACACGATCCCGGCAACAACGCCGATCACTAACGCACCACCTGGGCCGACATAACCAGAGGCCGGCGTGATTGTACCCAAACCTGCCACCATGCCTGTGACAATACCCAGCGCAGAAGGCTTACCGAATTTTTTCCATTCCATAAACATCCACGCCAACGAACCGGCGGCCGCCGATATATGCGTCACGAACATTGCCATTGCCGCGTCACCATTTGCGGCGACTGCTGAGCCGCCATTAAAACCAAACCAACCAACCCACAACATTCCCGCACCCATCACCGTCATGGTCATATTGTGTGGGCGCATTGCTTGGCCGGGAAAACCGTGACGATTTCCCAACACCATCGCAGCAACTAATGCCGCGACACCGGCAGTGATATGCACAACCGTACCGCCGGCAAAGTCATATAGGCCCATCTCAGCTAGCCAGCCACCACCCCACACCCAGTGACAAACTGGAATATAAACGGCCAGCAACCAAAATACAGAAAACGCGAGCATGGGCGCAAAACGCATACGCTCTGCAAATGCACCAACAATCAACGCTGGCGTAATGATCGCAAACGTCATCTGAAACAGCGCATGTAATGAAGTCGGCAGCGTGCCGGTGACGCTTTCACGCGTAATACCGGAAAACATGACCCAATCAAGACCGCCAATAAAGGCGTTGTATTCACCGCCATCGGAAAACGCCAATGAATAACCCGCAACCAACCAAATCACCGAAACGACACAGGTGATCGCAAAGCATTGCATCAGCACCGACAAAACATTTTTGCCGCGCACCAAGCCGCCATAAAACAAACTTAAGCCTGGCAACGTCATAAACAGCACTAGTGCCGTTGACGTGAGAATCCATGCTGTGTCTGCGCCATTAATCGCAGCCACTTCAGCGCCTTCCGCGAACGCCAACGATGGCATCATCACGGCAGCGACGATCGCGATAATGCTCGCGACAACATTATTGAGTACTTTCATAGTCCATACCTTGAAATAACATTCTTAAAATAATGCATGCTCGCAACGCCGAACTAAACGGCCTCATCACCGGTTTCGCCGGTACGAATGCGCAACACTTGTTCAAGCGGCGTAACAAAAATTTTGCCGTCGCCGATTTTGCCAGTCGACGCGCTTTTCAGCAGAACGTCGATCGCTGCATCCAGCTGGTCATCTCGAACCCCCAGCTCAATACGCACCTTCGGCACGAAATCGACCACATACTCAGCGCCACGATATAACTCTGTGTGCCCTTTCTGGCGGCCAAAGCCTTTCACTTCAGTGACCGTCATCCCCTGAATACCGATCTCTGACAACGCGTCACGCACGTCATCGAGCTTGAAAGGCTTAATAACAACAGTGATTAACTTCATTCAAGTCTCCTAGTCAGACTATTCCCGCCCCGCCACATCGATACACCCAACGTTTCAATAACGGAATAAAGCGCGATAGATAACAGCATGCACCGTAGCCGAACAGAGACCACGCGGCGCACCCTTATCGTGCATGCAGGAATAAGGCCAACTAGAATAGCGCCAAATAAGGGGATTTTGAGAAATTGCCGTACGCCCCGAAGCTCAATCTGCACCAATTTCGGACATGAAATGTGCTAAATCGCATTATATTGGTGCATGGCAATATTCAATCCACCACCTCGCACCACTAATCGCGATCAGGGCGCATCTCATGCGACAACACCAGCTGTAAGCCATTAGGTGTTGCTGCCGAGGCAGATGAAGCCGGCAAGATTTCTTGCAACGTCGCCAATTGAGCCGCGACTGCGGTGCCATCTTCGCCGATCAAGGCGCTAACGATACGTGGGCGGCCGCGCTGCTCTAGCAGATTCTGCCAACTCCACGCGATATCGCCGACGAAAAGCACCTCGCGGCCATCATCGAAGTGCACGAAAATCATCTGGCTGCCCGGCGAGTGCCCCGGCGCCTTTTTCAGCGCAATCCCCGGCGCAGGAGAGTAGTAATCCTCATAATCGAGTGGAACCAATTGATCAAGCTGCTCGCCACTGAACTCGGCGTCTTCGATAGCTGCGCTCTGCAGCTGCTCACGACTAAGCAAGACCTTCGCGTGAAGGGCTGAGAAATCCGGCGCGCTAGCGATGCCGGCAACGTGATCAAAATGCTCATGGGTCGCCAACACCAGCGAAGCCCGGGCCAAGGCTTTCTGCATTAGCTCCCATGCACGCTGATTAAAGCCGTCGCCATAGAACTTCTCGTGCAACCGAGCGCCGTGCACAGGGTCAATCACCACGGTCCGGCCGTCGGCGTAACCCAGCACGTGGGTGCGAAACACGAGGCGCTGCTTCGCAAGCAAGCTCTCGCCCGCAACAATGGCCCCTTTGGGGAACTCGCCAACACCAATAACGTGCTCACCCATCGCCAGCGGTAACGGCTCGCCGCTCGCCAGCGCAGCCGCACGCAAACGATTAAGATCCAAGGGGAATTCCGTCGCAGCAACACGGTTGACGTCCCCCAGCCCCCAGATAAACACGCCAGCAACAACTGTTGTTACTAACGCCAACGTGCCCCATAACGTAGTCCGCATCGCGATTCCCCACTCATTCTGTTCAAGTCCCCGTCAACTTGCATCGGCTACATGCAGCGGCCATATACTGGAGGCCACTTACCGCGACGACGGGCCTGCTAAATTCTGATCGATTTAATCCAGCCATATGAACGCTAACAAACCATCCCAACTCACGGCAATACGTCACGATACTCCGCTACCCGCCTTCACACTGAGACCTAGCGCGCCTCTTACCATTCCAGTCCTGCTTGGCCAAACCATGAAAGACGCAGGTTGAGACTGGCGACTGACCACGTATCATGTCCGCTAGTCCAAACACGGGGCTTCGCCTCACGCTTTATGTGTCGCATGATGTGCGGCACGGCTTACCCCATTACAGACGGAGTCTTCATGCCTAACGATCCGGTCGCCAACTCTTTAAACCAACAAATCATGCAGCGCGACGTAAACGTCCTCTGGCACCCCTGCACACAAATGAAAGACCACGAAAAATTACCACTAATCCCTATACGTCGAGGCGACGGTATCTGGCTAGAAGACTTTGACGGCAACCGTTACCTCGACGCCATTAGCAGCTGGTGGGTGAATTTATTTGGTCATGCTAATCCGCGCACCAATCGCGCCGTAAAAGAGCAACTCGACAATCTCGAACATGTCATTCTCGCTGGCTTTTCCCATGAACCGGCGATCACGCTTGCCGAGCGGCTCGTTGCACTCACGCCGCCAGGTTTGTCGCGCTGCTTTTTTACCGACAACGGCTCGTCCGGCGTCGAAGTTACCCTGAAAATGAGTTTTCACTATTGGCAAAATGTTGGCAAACCCAAGAAAAAGCGCTTTGTGACGCTGGCCAACAGCTATCACGGTGAAACCCTAGCCGCGCTTTCCGTTGGCGATGTCGATTTATACAAAAGCACCTACAAACCATTGCTAATGGATGTCTTTACCGCCCCTAGCCCTGATGCATTCCATCGCGAACCGGGAGAAAGCGAAGAAGCGTATGCCCGCAGGCAATTTGAAAAGATGCGCAGCATCTTGGCAAACAATCATGAAGAAATTTGCGCCGTCATCGTTGAACCACTGGTGCAGTGCGCGGGCAATATGCGCATGTATCATCCTGTTTATCTAAAGCTGCTACGTGAGGCCTGCGATCGTTATAACGTCCACTTAATTGCCGACGAAATTGCGGTCGGATTTGGTCGAACCGGAACACTGTTTGCCTGTGAGCAGGCCGGCATACGACCAGACTTTATGGCGCTTTCAAAAGGCTTAACCGGCGGCTACCTGCCACTCTGTGCCGTCCTCACTACCGATGAAATCTATCAAGCCTTTTACGACGACTACAACACTATGCGCGCGTTTTTGCATTCACATAGCTTTACCGGAAACCCGCTCGCTTGCGCTGCGGCACTAGCAACGCTGGATATTTTCGAAACCGATAACGTTATCGAAGAAAATCGAATATTATCGGCGCATATGAGCAAAGCGCTTGAACGGTTTATTGACCACCCTCATGTCGCCGACGTGCGGCAACACGGCATGATCGCTGCCGTCGAGATGGTGAAAGACAAAAAAACACGCACGGCCTATGACTGGCAAGAACGCCGAGGCTTGCGCGTGTATCAACACGCGCTATCTCGCGGCGCATTGTTGCGACCACTCGGCAACGTTACCTATTTTATGCCGCCGTACATTATCACCCCAGAGCAGATAGATTTTCTTGCCGACGTTGCCTGGGAAGGCATTCAGATCGCTACCCGAGATTAATATGAGTCGTCGCTTTTACGATCCACAGACTTTTCAACTGGGCCAAACGGTTGCCCTAAGCGAAGGCCCGAGCCATCACATCGGCAAAGTCTTGCGCATGCGCGCAGGTGATCACGTAACGGTGTTTAACGGCGAAGGCGGTGAGTACGCCGCAACGCTGGCAGATGTCAGCAAACGTTCCGTCAGTGTCGAATTACTCTCATTTAGTGAAGACAATCGCACACCCAAACTTAACGTTACGCTCGCACTACCTCTAATCAAAGGTGAGCGCATGGACTATGCCATACAAAAGGGCACCGAAATGGGGGCGCGGCATTTTCATCTTCTGCAATGTGAACGATCAGATGTACGCCTAAACGGCGAACGCGAAGCAAAAAAAATGGCGCACTTTCAACAAGTCGCCATTAGTGCGTGCGAGCAATGCGGCATGAACATTGTGCCAACGTTTCACGGCATTACTGCATTGAATGATTTTCTGTCGGAGACTACTGCCGACCTAAGGCTGATTGCACACCCAGGCCTTACCGCCATAACATCCAACACCCTTGGATCAGCCACCGAGTTAACACTCCTTACTGGCCCGGAAGGCGGCTTTAGTCACGACGAGCTAGAACAAGCGGCGCAGCAAGATTTTATTCCGTTTACCTTGGGATCACGCGTACTGCGCGCAGAGACTGCCCCCGTCGCATTGTTGTCTGCGCTGTGGGCGTTAACGCAATAACCTCGAGAATATATCAGCCCTGCGAATCGACAAAAACATCGGCTGCTCGCTCGCCAGATCGGATACGCTCGATTAATAACATCGCCTTTTTCTTTTTATACCAGTCGCGCTTACCCTGTTCGCCTCGACGAAAGCGATTATAGGTCCAGTTGTATTGGTCTGGCGCTCGTCGAATGATTGCCTCCAAACCTTTCATCATTTCATTTAATGTGGTTTGTTCATCAGCGTCGTACATCTCAGCAGCGGCCGGCACAAAATGTACGTCATAATAACGATCGGATTTTTTGTACTCCGCATGCACATAAAAGATTGCCGGCTTATATCGACTAATCACTTTATGGACAAATGCCGGCACAGGCACCGCGTGGCCAAAAAAATCCGCGCAAGGATTAGACTTCCCGCCCGGCTGATGATCTGCCAATAAACCGAACGTGCCACCTTGGTCCAAAGCACCAAGCGCTGTACGGACGCCACGACCATCCGCTGGAACGAGCTTACAGCCGGTGCGTTCACGCGCCTCTTTCACTACCGGATCTAACGCACTATCAACAGCCGGTTGATACATCACAACAGCCTGACCAATTTCACCAATCACCAATACTGGCACCTCCCACGCAGCTTGATGTAAGGACAAAAATAAAACGGGCCGATTGCTATTCATTGCCTCGCGCACCGCCGCTACTCCGACAATTTCTTTGATACGTCCCATCGCTTGTGCCTCAGGCCGCAACCAAACATGGGAATAGCCTGCGAGGGTCCGTGCAGTCTGAACTAAAGCTCGTCGGGCATGGCGACGATTTTCTTTCCAGCTCCGCTCAGGAAAACAAATTAATTGGTTCAGCAACACATCACGATGTGCGCTCACCCACGACACTGGCAACCATGACGCCAGCCACGTGATTGCGGTCGCAAATGCCATCACACAAAATAGCGGCAGGCAATGCAAAAATTGGATGAGCCGTAGCTCAGCAGTCGATACTTTTTTACTCATGAAAGGAATTACTCGTGGGTAAACTGAAGCGTCTCTCCGTGCTCCATTACGCGGAAGGTGTGCTCTTCTACTTTCTGCTGCTGTAACGCTTTCTGCAGCCGTGCTGGCGGCTCATCCATCGGCTCATCGGTTAATACAAAAGCGCCCCAGTGCATCCCCACCGATTGGCGAGCGCCGACATCCTTATGTATTTGCACCGCATCTTCTGGCGCCACATGCACGGGAGCCATAAACCATTGCGGATCATACGCGCCGATCGGCAAAAGCGCTAAATCGATCGGCGCAAACAATTCGCCAATCGTTTTGAATACATCGCCATAACCCGTATCACCGGCGAAATAGAAACGATAACCGTTAATCTCAAAGATCCATCCGCACCACACACTCGCATTTTTATCGAATGGCCCTCGGCCACTAAAATGTTGCGCCGGGACGCAAAATATTTCGCCGCTATCTAGCTGCGCCGATTGCCACCAATTCAATTCCGTTAAATTATGGATGCCACGCTTATGGAACCACTTTGCCAAACCTTGTGGCACACAAAAATGCAGCGAATCGCCAAACCGACGGTGAAGCGCCTTAATTGTCGCCTCATCAAGGTGGTCATAGTGGTCATGGGAAACGAGAACAAGATCAATAATAGGAAGATCTTCAACCTGCATCGCCGCAGCGGTACAACGCTTCGGTCCGGCAAATTGGAATGGACTAGCGCGCTCGGAAAAAACCGGATCGGTGAGAATATTGCAGTCGGCGAATTGAAAAAGAAAAGAAGAGTGGCCAATCCAAGTCAGTTGAGGTTGGTCGCCAGGCGCAGCAAGTGACTGTGCGTCAGGATGCTTTACCGGATAACGCCGCCCCGCCGGAAAACGCTTCCCTGGCGCTAGCTGCCATTTGAGGAAATCAAATGCCCCATGTGAAGGCGTCACGGTAATGTTGCGATAATGTCCTTTATAAAAGTTCGGTACTTGCGCCAGTTCGGCAAGCTTGTCGCGGTCGATGCTCATGCACCGTCCAATCCCTGAATCGCACGTTCGATCGCATCCAGATCTGGAATTACGGCAAGGTCGCCACCGAGCTGCACATACATTGATTCAGCCGGGCCCGTCTCAACAGGCTCTTCAACCAAATCATCCTTCACAATACGGGCTTGGCGCGGAATACCCTGAATAACCATCGCATAAAAACGTGTATTACCGCTGACCGTATTGATCACCGCAATACGTGCATCATTGCCAATCACGACCTGCCCCGAGTCATTCAGCTTTTCAAATGAAATTAACGGGATATCTTCTTCACGCCAACTAATCCAGCCGAGCAACCACTCCGGACCATGGCCCGGCCGATCCGGCTGGCGCAGCGGAACAATTTCCGCAACAGCGATGTTCGGTACCAACCAAGGTCGGCCGTGCATCGGCATCAACAGGCTTGCAATATCTTCAGGTAACTTCGCCATTTAAACTCCTATAACATCGCGGGCTGACCGCTCAGCGAACGACGCACTTCTTCGACCAGCGCCAGTGCCAATTGCTCTGGCGATGCAGAATAACTAACGCAGCCAGTCTCTCTGACAGAATCCGGCTGACTACTACAGGCACAGGTATCCGCAGACTGCGCCCAAACCACACCGCCACGTGACTTCATTTGTGGCGCGGCTATCGAACCATCATTACCCATACCACTAAACAAAATGGCGCCAGAGTATTGGCCATAACGCAGCGCCACATTATTGATCGCTTGATCAATTGACGGTGCATAAGGGCCTTCCCAGTCTTTTCCGGTCGACGTCATAATGCCTGTTTCGGAAAAGCTGACTTCGTAATCAATAGGGGCAATGGTAACTTTACCATGCGCCAAGCTGTCGCCATCGAAACCAACGCCACAACTAAATTCATTGTCACGACACAACACCTTGGCAAGCGTCTCGACGAAACTCGCGTCAATATGCTGGGCCAACAAGAATGCGACCGGCAACTCTTGTGGCAAACTATCGAGAAAAACTTTCACCGCTTCAGGGCCACCGAGTGATGCCCCCAACACCCAAACACGCTGAGGACGCCCGCTACGCGGCGCCAATTTAAATTCAGAGGGAGTGGGAATGTTAATCTTATGTCGCGGCGTCGGCGCCAAGGCCTCGAGCTTCACGTTAATAGTAGGCCTATCAACATAGTCGAGCATTTTGGTTAAAAGGCGTCGCTCCCAACGTGGGTATTCTTCTGATGTTTTGTGCGGAGCCTGCCCGTCGCAGAACAACATTGGCGCGACAGACTCCTCTAAAAATCGATCCAGGAAGTCGTTCCAACGATCCTCATCGGTTAAATCAACAACCCAAAGATCTATTTCTTCGCTATTGAACCAGCGGTCTTCAAGCAAATTGGGGGGAGTGTTCACCACCAAGTCATAACCCTGGCCGCGAACCGCATTGGACAGTAAATGCCCCTGCAAGGTGGTATCGGCAATCACCCCAATGCGAGGGCTGGTTGCGGTCATGGGCCGACCTTTAGGCGCTCACTCATGACCCGACCTTTTCACGCGCGCTGGAAAGCAGCTCCTGAATGGTGCTTAGCAATTCAGCTTCTTGGAAAGGCTTACCCAGATAGCTGTTCACACCGATATCAAAGGCGCGCTCGCGGTGCTTTTCACCTGTGCGGGAAGTAATCATGATAATAGGTACGTCCTTCAAACGTTCCTCATGACGCACATGGGTGGCGACTTCAAAACCATCCATGCGTGGCATTTCAATGTCGAGCAACATCAAATCTGGCTTATGCTCTTCGAGCTTCGCCAAGGCATCAATGCCATCTTTCGCGGTAATAACTTCATAGCCGTTACGCTCAAGGAATCGAGTCGTCACTTTACGTACCGTCACCGAATCATCCGTCACCATAATCAACGGCGCACTACGTACCTCTTCTGTTTCTGGCTCCAACACTTCCGGCGCCAACGTCTCATTCGACAGCGCAGCCACACGATGGCGCTCAAGATGATGCTGGCGCTGCATGTGTGCCGCACGAACCAACGAGTGAACATCGAGAATAATAACAACCGAACCATCACCCAGAATGGTCGCGCCGCTGATGCCGGCAACGGTCGAAAGTTGCGGCCCAACAGACTTCACCACCACTTCACGGGAACCAATCAGGCCATCAACCAACACGGCAACCTGATGGTCTGCACTACGAATCAACAGCACCGGTAGTGGTGTCTGACTGTGAATCAAATGGGTTGGGACGCGCTGGCCATGAACAAAATCGCCCATGTAGGTCAGCTCGTATTGCTGGCGCGCATAGATAAAGGGTTTTGTTTCTTCGCCGTAAAAACTTTCTAATTCATACGGGCTGATACGAACGATGCCGTCAATCTGGTTCAGCGGAATCGCATATTGATCTTCGCCGACGCGGATCATCAAGGCTCGGTTCATCGCCAAGGTAAATGGCAGACGAATATAGAAGCGGGTGCCGGTGCCCTTTTTCGATTCGATGGTGACAGAGCCACCCATTTGCTTAATCTCGGACGCAACAACGTCCATGCCCACACCACGGCCGGAGATCTGCGTCACTTTCGCGGCGGTGGAGAAACCGGCGTTAAAGATAAACTGCTGAATTTCTTGATCACTCAAGTCTGCGTCGGCGTCAATCAAACCGCGTTCAACTGCTTTCGCACGTACCGCCACGGTATCAATGCCCTTACCGTCATCGGACAAGATCAATACAACTTCACCGCCTTCACGACTTAGCTCTAGCGAAACGCGGCCAACCGGATCTTTACCGGCCGCAACCCGGCCTGCGGCATCTTCAACACCGTGGTCAACGGCGTTACGCAACATATGCTCAAGCGGCGCAACGACTCGCTCCATTAACGTGCGATCGAGCTCGCCGTCTGGGTTAACAACATCGAATTCAATGCTCTTATTAATCTCGCCGGATACCTGCCGAACAATACGACGCAAACGCGGCACCAAACGAGTAAACGGCACCATGCGCGTACGCATGAGTTTTTCCTGCAATTCGGTATTAATACGTGACTGCTGGAGCAGTAATGTTTCTGTGTCACGAGAGCGATCAATAAGTGTGTTCTTTAAATCCAGCAAGTCAGAGGCAGATTCAGAGAGCTGCTTGGTAATCTGATGCAGACCAGAATATTGATCCATCTCCAACGGATCGAAGTCTTCATCGTACTGACCGGCTTCGAGACCCTGCTGATAGTTCGACATGATTTGCGATTCTGTCTCGACGTCGAGACGGCGTAACTGCTCGTATAAACGCTCAATGGTATTACCCATTTCTGTTACGTTACCGGCGAACTCGGTAATGCCCTGTTCAACACGACCGCGGTTAATCGAGGTTTCGCCAGCCAAGTTAACCAATGATTCCAACACATCAGCGCCGATTCGAACCATTTCTTGTGGCTGCTGAGCGGCGATATTTCGCTTAGCTGCTTGCTGGGCTTCTTGCTTGTTTTGCTGCTCTGATTTTGCCGGTGCGGTCTTGGCCACGGCGAGCGCAGGCGCCACCGGCCGAGCTGCGAGTGCTTTTTGCAACTGCCCCACTTGTTCATCAATCTGCTGCTGCCACGCACGCATTTGATTCACGACTAGCTCGTACGGCGCTTGACGTAAATCGATCCGCTCCATCAGTTGTTCAAACTCGTGGCTAACATCACCCAGTGTTGTCAGCCCCGCCAAGCGGGCACCTCCTCTTAGCGTGTGCAACGAGCGCTTAATCAATTCACCAGAAGTAACAGCGGGCTCAGCAAGCCAACTATCGAGTTGTTCCTTAAGACTAGCGCGCAACTCCGCCGCCTCCTCAATAAAGATATCCAAGATATCTGCATCAACATCCGTGGGCAGTACCATGGATGTTGGGGAGGTAGAATCAGGAATCGGAGCGGGCGTTACGACGGCGTTTACAGCAGGCGCAGAAGTGACCGGCGCCATTCCGTGCAGAGGAGGCATTATAAATCCGGACGGGTCCGCAATATATCCATGAATCGCGGCAATAAAATCATTGGCCGGTTGCAATTCTTGGTTTGCCTTAACGCCCTCAACCATAACCGCCAAACGGTCATGGCACGCCTGCAACAACTGAAATAAAATTTGGTTAGGCTTTAAATTACCTAGCGCCAAGCCTTCATAAAGGTTTTCCAGTTCATGGCCTAAATCGCCAAGCTCCGGAATTTCAGACATCCGCGCGCCACCTTTCAGCGTATGTAAATCACGCTGTAACGAGTGCACCTCAATAAGGTTGTCCGGCGCTTCCATCCACGACTCGAGACTCGTGCCTGCTGACTCTAAAATTTCATCTGCTTCTTCGAGAAAAATACCCACGAGTTCTTCATCGCGTTCCGCCGGAGGAGCCGATGCTGCGACTTCCTCTACAGGGGTATTTTGCTCTGGCAGAGTTTGAACGGCAGCGGGCTCTAACTCCTCCGCCACCTCGTCAATTTCTATCGATTCAACCGCATCAGCCGTCGTTGATCCAGCGGCAAGCAAATCCATCGATGAAATTTCTGACGCCGCTATACCACGGCCTTGTAGAAACGCGACGATCGTTTTCACCAACGCGGGAGCAGACCGACACGCGCCCTGCGCTCGCATCATCTCGACCATCACAATCAGGCGGTCATGACACTGATGGAGAAGATGAAATAACGCCGAGTCCGCTTCAAATTGGCCGGCATTAAATCCTTCGTAAAGCGTTTCCAGCTCGTGTGCTAGATCACCAATCGCGGCAATACCAGCCATCCGCGCGCCGCCTTTTAGCGTATGCAAATCACGCTGCAAGCTTGGCACCAATGACACGTCGCCGTTTTCCCATGTATCCAGCGCAGAGGAAGCGCTCTCAAGCACCTCTTCTGCTTCTTCTAAGAAAATATCTGCTAGCTCAGCATCAATATCACCAAGATGTTCAAGCTCCCCCTCTTCAGCAGCCTCTAAAGGCGCTTCAGCAACCGCAGGAATTTCTTCAATCTCGGACGCGATATTGAACGTAACGTCTAAATGCTCGCTCGATGCTTCGGCACTCGAATCAGAATCGGGCAATGCCACATCGTCAAATGAAACATCCTCAGACTCCTCAGCAGCGTCCGGCAACTCATACGAGATGGCCTCTTCTGTTAGGCCACCATTCGGATCATCATCCGGCCCAACCGAATTGGCATATTGGCTAAGCTCCGCCAACAACACTTCGTCACGAACCAGCGCCTGCCCTGCAGCCAGATAATCAATTAACGCAATTAGCGCTTCATGAGCACCGACCGCCACGGCAAAAAAGTCAGCCGAATATAATAGACGTTGCTCTACAATGGCGTTATGACAGTCAGCCAGCGCTGACGCCAACTCTGAAACTTCAATCACGCCCGCAGTCGCTGCACCAGTGCTCAGCATGACTAGCTCATCACGCAGCCTCTCTAGCTCGCCCGTGTCGCCCGGTTGCGCAGCCCACCGCGCCAGCAAGGCGTCAGCGTCCATCACCAAATCAAGGCCTTCGGAAAGGAAAACCGCAATAAGATGCTGATCACCACGCGCTCGGCCGTGATCGTTTAGCAGTGCCTGCGTAGCGGCTTCCAATTCGCCAATCAGCGCGACGGCGCCGTCAATTCCATTGACGTCTTCAACGAGTTCTGTGACGCCGATTGCTAACATATCAACCGCCGCCGAAAACAACGCAATCGCCTCACTGTTCGCGCCAGATGCGGCATTGATAATAGCTTTGGCATAACGCTCAGCCGGCTCAGCCAGCGCCGCAACGGCCTCAACCTCTGCCATGCGCGCACTTCCTTTTAAGGTATGCAGCGCACGCAATGCGTCGTCACTTACTGGTGCCGTCGACAAGTCGCTGTCGATGGATTCAAGCCAGTCCCGCAGCAGCTGTAAATTTGCCACCGCTTCTGCGCTAAAAATATCACGCAACACCCAAATACCAGAGTCGTCGTCGCTCGCAGGCGCGCCAGCCTCCTCGCCAACACTGGTCTCTGTCTTAACCGATGCCTCAACCGAGCCGGACAGCACATCGGGCACAGATTCAATCTGTCCGCCGTCCGTCAGCGTTACCGCCGCCTGCTTTAACGGCTCAACATCAAACGGATCAGGAGAGCGGGTACTAAACGCATCAACGAGTGCAGGAATACGTCGGTGCACTTCTTTGACCAATTCAATCAAAATCGGCGTGGCAACAATCGTCTTATCAATCACGCGATTGAGCATGTTCTCAATAGACCAAGCAAGCTCGCCAACGCTCATGGCGCCGACCATGCGACCAGACCCTTTTAACGTATGGAATGCGCGACGAAATTCAATCAACGCTTCCTCGTCGCCCTGATTAGCAACCCAGCGCGGAAAGTATTCATCCAGCGCCTCAAGAACTTCACCCGCCTCTTCAACGAAGATCTCAATGATTTCATCATCAATCAGATCATCGTCGCCTGCAGCGTCTACGGGAGCAGCGCTTGTTACTTTCGTCTGCTCGGTCGCATTGCTCTTATTCGCCTCGGCTTCTGCCTCTAGCCTCATTCGCTCGACTTCGGACTTTTCAAACTCAACTAAATCGTCGTCGTTAATTTCCGGTAGATCTTCACCTTCATCCGGCGCCGGCGCAGCTCGGTTAATTTTCGCCTTGATGGGCTCCACACGATCCGTCGCAAAGGACGCATCAGCAGCTACTGCCGGTAATGCCAAATCAATTTCTTCGCTCGCCAGCCCGGCAACGCCTATAGCGGCATCATGCCTATCGCTTTCACCGCGACCGAAATCGGCGTCGTCTATTTGATAACCGAGCTGAGCAACACTATTGCGGGCAACATCGAGAATATCGTCCGTCGTTTCTGGGTCATCGCTAAGACGCTCCAGGTAATACTCAACACTCGTAATCGCATCCGCTAGAGTATCCATGCTGCGCCATTCTGGACGCGAAACATCTTCACCAATCAACTCAGCTTCAACGTACAGAACACATTGACGTAGAATTTTCGCTGGTCGCAACAAGCCGATAACTTCAAGCCCGCCACGCACCGCGTTCAGTTTTCCAGGAACAGAGGCAAGGTGGGACTGATCCCACTGCGACGCGATAAACTCAACAATGCCGTCTTTACCTTCTTCTAGGCCTGCACGACACTCACGAATCACCGCATCACGCGCGGCATTAACATGATCCGGCGCCGCCGCAAATACCGCTCCGTCCCGTGACGACGTTCGTCTATCACGCGCAATACCTTGCAGCGTTGCCTCGACATGTAGCAACGCGCCCGCAACATCCATTAACGCATCGCGTGATACCGCGCTGTCGCCGCTCGCCATTGCCTCAACAACGACAACCTGCTCATTGATCAGATTGCGCGGCTGGCCTAATCCCAATACCGCAACGGTATCGCCAATTTGTTTCAACGCAATCGCTTGAACCTTAAGACTTCCTGCGTCAGCGCTGTCGTTATGAATAAACTGCTCTAGGGCATCTTTAACTTTATTCAGTTCTTCTGAGAGCGCCTGCACCACCGATGCCATCGCAGCCTGATCTGGGCCGCTCATGAGTGCCCGCTCTTCATTAATCAAGGACTCAGAAGGCAGCGCATCTGCAAGACGATAGATTTTTTTCAAACGCAAAATACGAGGAGTATCTGCTTCACACTTAGCAATAAAATAAAGTAGATTTTTCAACAGTTCCGCGGGAGGCGTTTTTGATAAAACCGTCGCGCCCTGCGCCGACAACTCGCGCATCAACCGATCAATATGACCCAGTACAGATTTTACTGATGTGCCAGGCTGCAACGCGCCAGCTGAAAGCGCTTCAATTAACGCCAGTCCAATTTCCCAAACCGGAGCCATCGGCGCTTCGCCAGTCACTTGGTCAAGCTTCTGAAAAACACGACGCATATAGCCGTAACTTTCGTCCAGCTTCTCGCCACGAATCACACCCAACAATGCGATCTGATACATCTGTCGGATTTTACGGGCCAGTGCGGGGAAATTTGGATCCGCTGCCACCGGCAGAGGCACGTCGCCTTTACCAGCACCGCCAGCAAGATCTGGTTTAAACAGCGATGTTTCAGACAGCAGTGATTCGCCGCGCGCGGCGCGCAAATCATTCAGTAAAGGAAGTAAAACAACCGGTAAGTCACGACGACTTGCCTGAACACGATCGAGATAAGGAGGGAGTTGTAGAATCGCCCGCATCAATGTTTCATGCGCGTCGGCAACCTGCGCAACCTTGCCTTCTAACAACGCTTGCGCAAGCTTTTCCATTTCCTCTGCGAGCAATGCGGCGCCGTAAAACTCAACCATCTGCAAGGTGCCGTACACCTGGTGCAAATAGGTTTGGCAAAAGCGCATACGCGTCGAGTCATCAGGATTCTCGACGAACGCCTCTAGGGCCTGCTGGGACTGATTCAGTGTTTCCTGAATTTCCCCTTTAACCCAATCTAATGCCAGATAATCATGCGTATCCGTCATTTCGTCTCCCGATCAATCCTTGCGACGATACGCAAGGACATCCGCAAAAGGCACGCGCTCTAAATTGGGATGATGGAAATCTGTCACCTCACCCAACCCGAGAACGAGCATGCCGCCCGGTGCAAGGCGTTCTGCCAAGCGGGCGACTATTTGTTTTTTTCGCCAGCGCCGAAAGTAAATCAGCATATTCTGACAAAATATAAGATCCATGTTTTGCATCGGCGCGCGAGCAAGGTCGAGTACGTTTAATCGCGCAAAACAAATACGGTCACGTAAAACATCAACAACTTGGTATTCACGGTCGTTAAGTTTGTGGAAGTACTGTTCACGCAACTGAACATCTATCTGCTCAACTTTTCTCGCCGAATACACGCCTCGGCGCGCCTTGCTTAGCGTCGGCAAACTAATATCTGTCGCCGTGACGCCAAAATATGCTTTGCCATGCGCCTGCGTAAAAAGCTCGGAAGCCATCATGGCAAGAGAGTAAGGTTCTTCGCCGGTAGAGCAACCAACACTCCAGACATCCAGCGACTCGCTCTTGCCCTTCGAAGCAATAAAACCAGAGATGTATTCTTCAACAAGCGCGTACGAACTGGGGTGACGAAAGAAACTCGTCTCTTGGACGGTCAGCCGATCGACCAGTACCGACCACTCCATTGCCTTGGACTCTGTTGAGCCAACAACTAGCTGCTCGTAATAGTCGTCGTACTCGACAATACCCAGCTCACGCATTCGAACACTCAGGCTCGTTTCCAGAAATATTTTGCGCTCCTGGCTGAGCGTCATACCGGTACGCTCTTCCAGCAGAGCCTGCCAGAGCTCAAACTGCTCCTGCTCCATCGACTGTGTATTTTTTATTGACCAACGGTCTGTCACAGCTGCACTCGGCATTTTGGCTCCGGCCTCGGCTCCGAATTCCATCTACGCCTTACGATGGCAAGCGGAAACCAGCTACGGAATTACGCATTTCCTGCGCCATCTCGGCAAGGTTACCAATCGACCTTGCGGTCGCCGTGGTACCTGCTGACGTCTGCGAGGTAATTTCCTGAATAACGTTCATCGTATTGGAAATATGGCCTGCGGAAGCCGCCTGCTGACGCGCCGCGTTAGAGATGTTCTGAATCAAGTCAGCGAGGTTTTTCGATACGCTTTCAATTTCTTCCAGTGCCACACCCGCATCCTGTGCAAGGCGCGCCCCCTTAACAACCTCGGAGGTGGTTTGCTCCATCGAGATAACCGCTTCGTTGGTATCCGTCTGAATCGTTTTTACCAGCGTTTCAATCTGCTTGGTTGCCGCCGCAGAACGTTCCGCAAGGCGCTGTACTTCGTCCGCAACAACCGCGAAGCCTCGACCCGCCTCACCCGCCATAGACGCCTGAATCGCCGCGTTCAAAGCCAGAATGTTGGTTTGGTCAGCAATGTCGTTAATCAACGATACGATGTCACCAATTTCCTGTGACGATTCACCGAGACGCTTAATCCGTTTCGATGTTTCCTGAATCTGCTCACGAATCGTGTCCATGCCGTGGATGGTTGCTTGTACCACCTCAGCACCTTTGTTCGCGATGGCAACCGCTCGTTCCGCAACCGCAGCCGATTCGGCAGCGTTCGCAGATACTTGGTCAATGGACACCGCCATTTCGTTTACAGCAGCTGATGCGCCGGCAATTTCTTGCGCTTGGTGCTCAGACGCTTCAGCAAGATGCATCGCTGTAGACTGCGTTTCTTGAGCAGCCGATGCCACCTGCACCGCAGTTTGGTTAATCGTTTGTACCAAGCTACGCAATTGGTCAATAGAGAAGTTAATGGAGTCAGCGATCGCACCGGTGAAGTCTTCGGTTACGGTTGCCTGTACGGTCAAGTCACCGTCAGCTAAGTCGCCCAATTCATCAAGCAAACGCAAAATGGCTGCCTGGTTACGCTGGTTTTCAGCTTCCAGTTCTTCCTGGCGCTTACGGGTGTCTTGCATACGCAAGAAGAAGATCATCGCAAGAAAGCCAATCGCCAAAGCGGCCAATACACCACCAGTATAAAGGCTTGGGAAGATGCCGCCGGTAGTGTCTTCAAACTGTTTGTTCAACGCAGTCGCTTGCGTTAGAAGATCTTGTGAGCGTGCGAAAATATTATCTGCCGCCGCGCGCACCTGAAATAATTCTGGCGCTGTTGCCAAAATTTCATCGACCGATTGGTTTACGAATTCATCAAACAACGAAGCAATTTCAGCAAGGTAATCCAGCGCATCCGGGTCATCAATCTGAGCAATCCCTAACGCGTCGTCACCTTCGATCATGCCATTCAGTACGCGGCCAAACTGACTGGCGTCGCGACCAAAACTATCGGCCGCCTGTACAGCGCCCTCACCACCGGCAAGAACGTTATCGATAGAACGAACAATTCTTTCTGCGAGCAGAGACTGTCGTTGCGCGAAGGCAACCTGCTCTGGGTCCGCCGCGGAGAACACCAAAATTTCTACAACGCCATCGTACTCAGCCTGAAGCTGCGGAACCGTTTGCGCCAAGGTGTCTGCCACATCATGCAAATCCAGCACCGTGTCTTCACCTCGCAAGATCACGTCTACGCTCGACGCCACTTCTTCCCACTGATCACCGAGATCAATAAGTGTTTGCGGATCGTCAACGCTTGCCTGAGCAACTTTATCCCAGCTCAACTGGAAACTATCACGAGCACGCGCAAGCAATTCAAAGGCCTCCGCGTTACCGGCTGCCGCTTCAAGGGAGTTTTTCGCGATCTGCTGGGAAATAACCCGCAGCTCGGATGCGTCGGTAATATTTTCCTGTGCCTTACCAGCGTAAACCGCCAGCAATGCAAAGTTCGTTACCGTACCTAAGATCGCCAGCCCGAAACCTGCGTAGAGGGCAATGGTAAACGGGTTGTCACCGATACTGCCCCGCAGCCGTTCGACGAGATCACGCGGATTGAAATTCATAGAATGGCTCCTGGCCTGCCCATCACTTATTGTTGTGTTACTGCTCGTATGCTTCTTGTATTGCGTGTACTGCTAAGCCAAAACGACACCCGTAAAGGTGTCTGAAACAACGCACCTCTCGCCACGCCATTTCACTAGTCGCCGCACCGGCTCAACCGGCTCGTGCAACCTGTAAAAATCGAGGATCCGTCGCCAGCTGCATAAGGTTAAACACCAACCACTGTTCCCCATCACGCATGTAAGCGCCCTCAACAAAAGGTCGCGCCGCGTCATCCACACCTTCTGGCTGATCCGTAAACGTATCAACCGCAAAATGCTGCATGCCGTACACCTCATCGACTGTTAACCCGGTATACAGCTCACCATGGTCAATAACGAGATGGCGCCGACGCTTTTCCTGCAGCGACGTTTTTTTGTCGAGAAAACCCGCAAGGTCCATGACCGCCATCAAACGGCCACGCACATTCGCTACACCCTTCATCCAGTGATGCACACCGGGCAATCGCGTATAAGGGGTCGACATGAGAATCTCGGAAACCTGCTCGAGAGGAGCAACGTAAACACGGCCATCAAGCATAAAGCCGATACCGCTCCAGTACTGCACCACGTCCTGCCGAGACGGCAGTTCGAGGGCAGTCGTCCTGAATCGAGTCAGGTACTCTGCTAGCTTGATATAGGCTGCGGACGCCGCGCTCACAACAACGCTCCCCTTATCCGTCGTTTAACAGACGATCGATCGTTTTCAACAAAAAGTCTTCGTCGACAGGCTTGGTCAGGTAATCACGCGCGCCTTGGCGCTGCCCCCAAACCCGATCAGTTTCCTGATCCTTCGTCGTGACAATGACAATCGGAATGTGTGCGGTATCCGCACCCTTCGTTAACTGACGGGTCGCCTGAAAACCATTCAATCCGGGCATCACCACATCCATAAGCACCAGCTGCGGCTGCTCGGCTCGCGCTACGGCGACGCCGTCTGCGCCATTGACCGCCTCGATCACTTCATGGCCGTGCCGCTCGAGAATCTCTCGAAACTTATATGTCTCTGTTGGCGAGTCGTCGACGACTAAAATCTTTGCCATATCAACCTCTTATGACGGACGGGCCGTCACTTAATGTACTCGCGAATAGCGCCAAGCAGCTCTTCCTTCGAAAAAGGCTTAGTCAGGTACTCATCGGAACCGACAATACGGCCCTTCGCCTTGTCAAATAACCCGTCCTTAGACGACAGCATAATCACCGGCGTCGCCTTAAAGGCACTGTTATTCTTAATCAAAGCACAGGTCTGATAACCGTCTAAGCGCGGCATCATAATATCGACGAATATGATGTCCGGCTTAGTGTCGGCAATCTTTGCCAGCGCGTCGAAACCATCTGTGGCGGTAATCACCTCGCACCCTGCCTTCTTCAGCAACGTCTCAGCAGTACGACGAATCGTTTTCGAGTCGTCGATTACCATCACCTTTAAATCTTGAAAATTATCATCTGTCATGGATAAGCCTTTAAACGAGAACCGTACAGTAGGCTAAGTTCTTGTAATTGTGATTCTTTTACCGACACCCCGTACGACGTCTGCCTTACTGGAGTTCGAGTCGGAGTTTTAACACAGTTTCCACATTCAATCTATAAGGCCTTATAAAGCCTGCAAAAAATGATTTGTTGCGGATGGTCTGCCTCGGTTCCCGCTGCTACCATGAGGCGCCGCCTATGCTCGATCAACACATGGTATACCGAATGGCCCGCAACGCTACCTAAACGGTCGCTAGGCCATCTCTTTCATTGCTACGGACAATACTATGACCATCGCGCTGGGGGTCGTTATGGACCCCATCGAAAAGATAAAGCCTTGGAAGGACACGACGTTTGCCTTGCTGCTTGAAGCTCAGCGGCGCGGCTGGTCGATCGTCTACATGACCCCCGCAGATCTGTTTGTTCGCGATGGTCGCACCTTCGGCCACGTGACAGATCTGCGCGTCACTGACAATCGCAGCGATTGGTTTGAGAAGGGCGTGCAACGCAACCTCGACCTCGCCGACCTCGATATCGTACTGATGCGCCAAGATCCGCCGTTTAATAATGAATACCTCTACGTCACCTATCTGCTTGAAAAAGTCGAAAAGGAAGGCGTGATCGTGGCCAATCGCCCCGCCAGCGTGCGCGACAGCAACGAAAAAATCTTCGCCACCGAGTTCCCTCAGTGCTGCACGCCAACATTGGTTTCCGGGCGCTCCGATATTCTCCGCGATTTCGTTATTGAGTACGGCGATACCGTGATGAAGCCGCTTGACGGTATGGGCGGTACGAATATTTTCCGCGTGCGCAGTGAAAGCCCCAATATTTCCGTGGTCATCGACATCCTCACGCATCAGGGTAAAACACCGATCATGGCGCAGCGCTATATCCCAGAAATAACCGAGGGAGACAAACGCATTCTGATGATCAACGGTGAGCCCGTTCCTTACGCGCTCGCACGCATTCCTAAAGAAGGCGAACTGCGTGGCAACCTTGCCGCCGGCGGCACTGGCGTTGGCCGCGAACTCAGTGATCGCGACCGCTGGATCTGTGAACAGGTCGGCCCAACGCTTAAACGCAAAGGGCTTTATTTTGTTGGCCTTGATGTGATCGGCGACTACCTGACCGAAATTAACGTCACCAGCCCAACCTGCTTGCGCGAGCTTGATGAGATATACAATCTTAATATCGCCGGGCAGTTATTTGATGAACTACTTACCCTGCACAATGATCGGTAATTCCGCCGCATCATTGCAGGCTAAAAATTAAGCGCATGTGGTGGCGCCAGCCTTGATGTTTTTCAGAGGCGCGCCCACATTTAGCTCCAAGCTGCGTGGCACGGGCTACACACATAGACATTGCGGCGTACACACGACACACTGCGCGCCACCCCTTTTGCAGTACCGGACGACAAGAATAAATGGCTTCTAGCAGCGCCCCCGTTACTCCTGCGGACCGACTAAGCTTTACCGTATTTCTTGCGGTGGCGTTGCACGCCAGCTTAATTTTTGGACTTGGTTTTGAACCACAAAAACCAAGCAAGGCCGCGCGCACAATTGAAGTCACCATCACCCATCATGCCAGTGAAAAAGAACCGGACGATGCCGACTTTCTTGCCCAGTCAAACCAAGAAGGCTCCGGCGACGAAATAGAAAAGCGCGAACTCACCACCACCGAAATGGCGCCGTTCGACAATGCCGAAGTTGAACATGTACAGATGCAAGCGCCCAGCACGCTAACTCCCAACCCCGAACGAACCCAGCGACTCACACTGGTCACCCAAGGCGTGTCAAAGCGCAAAGCGCCTAGCAAAGAAAAAACCAAACAAAAACCAAAACCATTACCCAAAGCAGACGTTGAATCGCACGAGCTGTTAAGCCAAGAGATTGCCAGCTTGCAGGCCCGCCTAGATGAGCAAAAGCAAGCCTATGCAAAACGCCCGCGCGTACGCACGCTGACCTCGGTATCAGCCAAAGCGCATTATGAAGCACTGTATATCGATGCCTTTCGACGCGAAGTCGAAGCGCTGGGCACACGCAACTTCCCCAATCAGGCGCTCAACGAAAATAAGTTCGGCAACGTCCGCTTGCTCGTTCAGCTAGTTCCCAGCGGTTCTGTCAAAGCCATTGAAGTATTACAGTCCTCCGGCCACCCATTTTTGGATGAGGCCGCCATTAAAAGCGTTCGACTTGCGTCGCCTTTCGCGCCTTTCACGGTCGAGATGAAAAAGAATGTCGATATTCTGGAAATCATCCGCACTTGGAAGTTTGATCCAAAGCAAACCCTGACCAGCCAATAACGACAGGCCCCGCTCAGGGCCTTGCTCGGCACGACAGAGCAGCGGATACTGGAAAACATGAACAGTGACAGCTTAAAGCACCATTTTCTTATCGCCATGCCTCAGCTGGAAGATCCCAACTTTGAGCATACGCTGACCTATATTCTCGAACACAACGAAGAAGGGGCCATGGGCCTCACCCTCAATCGCCCGGTCGACATCAGCTTCGACGATGTACTCGATGATCTCGGCATTGATGCCGAAACCCTGCTTAGCCGCCAACATCAGGTAGTGGCCGGCGGCCCAGTGCAAACCGATGCGGGCTTTATTCTTCACCCTGCGCAAGAAGTGCCCTTTTCTTCAAGCGTGCCATTGCAATGCGGTATCTGGCTAACCACCTCGCGTGACATTCTCGAGGCCATTGCCCGCGGCGAAGGCCCCGCACACTCACTCATGGCACTCGGCTACGCAGGCTGGGGAGCCGGTCAGCTCGAACAAGAAATGGCAGAAAATATCTGGCTTACGGTCCCCGCATCCGCCGAAATTATTTTTGACGTGCCCTTCGCCCAACGCTGGCAAGCAGCCGCCAAAACCATTGGCGTCGACATTCATTTACTTTCCGGCCAAGCCGGACACGGATAACCCTTGTCGATGAATGCGTCGAGCACAGTGATCGGGTTTGATTTCGGCACACAAAAGATAGGCGTCGCTAGCGGCCAGTCACTCACAGGCAGTGGCTCACCCCTAGCGGCATTGCTATGCCCGCACCAACAAATTCCGTGGTCCGCCATTGAGGCCGTATTAAAAGAATGGACACCCGATACACTCGTCATTGGCTTACCACTCAATATGGACGACAGTGAAAGCGAGCTCAGCCGCAGAGCGCGGCGCTTTGCGCGACAGCTAGGCGGCCGCTTCAATATTCCAGCCGTCATGACCGATGAACGTCTCAGCACGCGCGAAGCACGTGAGTTACTCGACCAACAAACCGGTGGCAAAGCCAAACGCGGACCAGATCCTCGAGTTGATAGCATTGCCGCCGCGCTGATTGTCGAAACCTTCTTTCGTGAAGGCGGCACAGCACCCTAACGTAAAACCAAGCAACTCAAACAAGTGCCGAGATCAACTGTGAAGATCTTTATCGTGACGGACAGATACGTAACGAACACATAAGGGAAAGCCCGTGAATTACGACAACGACTGGATTAACGCACGGCTCGATGGCATGGCGGCGGCGCTACAGCAACGCCTCGCCGAGCAGCAACGCGACAACATTAAACTAGTAGGCATTCATTCGGGCGGCGCCTGGATCGCAGAAGCGTTGGCGCAACGACTCGGCAAACCGCCACTGGGCACACTCGACATCACCTTTTACCGCGACGACTTTACCCGCCGGGGCATGCACCCCAGCGTTAAACCCACGATACTGGGCTTCGATGTCAAAGATCAGCACCTTATTTTAATCGACGACGTGCTAATGACAGGGCGCACCATCCGCGCCGCAATGAATGAATTATTCGATTACGGCCGCCCCGCATCGATCACGTTGGTGACATTATTTGATGTTGGTCAGCGCGAATTACCAATTAGCGCAGATATTTGCGGCGAAACCTTGGCATTATCCCCCCATCAGCGGGTAGAATTGTCCGGACCCGCACCGTTTTCTGCGGCCATTGTTTCGACGACGAGCTGACATGATTGCCACGCCGCCATCCGCCAGCCTTCAGCTAACCGACGACGGTAAGCTGAAACATTTCCTCTCTGTAGAGCATTGCTCCCGTTCCCTTCTCGAAGACATTCTCAACACCGCCGCAGGCTTTGTTGAAGTAGGCGACCGATCCATCAAAAAGGTCCCCCTGTTGCGCGGCAAGACCGTAGTCAATTTATTCTTCGAAGCGAGCACGCGAACACGTACCACGTTCGAGCTTGCCGCCAAACGTCTCAGCGCAGACGTTCTCAATATCGACATCGCCAAAAGCGCCACCAGTAAAGGTGAATCGCTAATGGACATGCTCTGGAACCTCGAAGCCATGTCCAGCGACATGTTTGTGGTGCGCCACTCAGACTCCGGCGCACCGTCGTTTATTGCCGAGCATGTCACCCCTAACGTCGCCGTGATTAATGCCGGTGATGGGCGTCACGCGCACCCGACGCAAGCGATGCTCGACATGTACACGATCCGTCATTACAAACAGCGCTTCGAGGGACTAAAAGTCGCCATCGTCGGTGACGTGCTCCATTCACGCGTCGCTCGCTCGCAAATTCACGCGCTGAATATTCTTGGCGCGGAAGAAGTCCGCGTGATTGGCCCACGCACACTGATACCGGTCGACATCGACGCGCTTGGCGTCAGTGTTTATAGCGACCTCAGTCAGGGGCTCAAAGATGTGGACGTGGTGATCGCGCTGCGCCTACAGAAGGAGCGCATGGACTCCGCATTGCTGCCGTCCGAAAGTGAATTCTTCCGCCTTTACGGCCTCAACAACGATCGCCTGCGCCCAGCCAAGCCCGACGCTATCATCATGCATCCAGGGCCGATTAACCGCGGCGTCGAGATCGCATCAGAAGTCGCCGACGGCGAGCGCGCCGTTATTCTTCACCAAGTCACATTCGGCATCGCCGTCCGCATGGCCGTCATGTCCATGTGCATCGCCGGCCAAGACGCGGGAGGCATGGCATGAACAGCCCGCGCGCGCATTTATTAATCCGCAAAGGTCGCGTTATCGACCCCGCAAACGGCCGCGATGAAGTACTTGATGTATTAATCGAAAATGGCCGCCTTGTACGCATGGGGGCAAGCCTCGACGCACCCGGCGCCGAAATTTTTAACGCCGAAGGGCTGTGTGTTTTCCCCGGCTTAGTCGATACCTGTATGCGACTATCTGAACCCGGCGGAGGTCGTAGCGGCTCTATCGCCAGCGAAACACGGGCGGCAGCGAGCGGTGGCTTTACCCACTTGTGCGCTCTGCCGGACACCGATCCCGTCGTCGATAACACTGCCGTGGTACGACTAATACGCGAACGCGCCATGAAAGCCGGCTTCGCCCGCGTACTTCCACTCGCCGCCATGACGCAACAACTCAACGGCAGTCAGCTTGCGGAAATGCAGACACTCAAAGAAGCCGGCTGTATTGGTGTCAGTAATGCCGGCAAACCAGTACAAGACGCATTGGTGCTGAAGCGCTGCTTTGAGTACGCCGCAACATTCAACATCCCGGTAATGTTGCGTCCGCAAGATAATGCCTTGGCCGCTGGCGGTTGCGCCCACGAAGGCGCCGTCTCAACCCGATTAGGATTGCCCGGCGTTCCCGCCATTGCTGAAACCATTGATCTCGCCCGCACTCTGCTGCTAGTTGAAGCCGTTGGCGTCCGTGCACATATTCATCAGATCAGCTGCGCTGCGAGCGTTGCCCTTCTGCGTGACGCAAAAACCAAAGGCCTGCCAGTGACTGCCGACGTGTGCATTCATCATTTATTGTTGGATGAATCCGCACTAGAAGGCTTTAACAGCCAATGCCATATTCAGCCGCCGTTGCGCAGCCAGCTCGACCGCGATGCGCTTATCACCGCCGTTGCCGACGGCACAATCGACGCGATCTGCTCGCAACACACACCCGTTGGCTCATCGAGCAAGCAAGCACCGTTTCCCGCGACCAAAGCGGGAATCTCCGGCATCGAAACATTGCTGCCACTGTTATTGCATCTCGTCGAAGAAGGTCACCTCAGCCTACAACGCGCCATCGAAACGCTCACCTGCGGCGCGGCCAAAAGCCTTGATCAAACCGTCGGCCATTTGGAAATTGGTCGGGCAGCAAGCCTATGCATTGTTGACACCAAAACCCGTAAACGGCCGTCCGACGACTGGATTTCAGCCGGCAAAAATAGCCCGTGGATGGAAGCTGTATTACCCGGCGTGGTACGACTAACGATGTGCGAAGGGAGAATAACTTGGCTGTCGGATTAAGCGGCTAGCCCGCTAACGTATTCAATGCATCGCAATCAACCTAAAAAGAAGGGAGCCTTACGGCTCCCTTCTTTTTTATGCTTCATGTACGCATAACCGCCGCCACTAAATTGATGTCGGGAAGTGCCCATCAATAAGCGCTTGCGTTGCTGCCGTCGGAATATTGATAAAGCCTATGCCATTGTCAGAATAGGTACCTTCATCAGGGAAGTTAGCAAGATCAGTCACTTCAATTGCCGTACGACTCTGGAAGCTACGATCGACACCGTGATTCATAATGTCACTCGCCACCGCCGGCGTGTTATGCCCTGTAGGTATCAAGAACCCAAGCAGGCTGTGCAAAATTTCATGTGCGAGCGTTTCGCCGATCAAACGACCAATCACCGCAATCGCCAGATCTTTTAAACGCAGGTCAGTAAAATCCAACCCCTGCATGGCTTGCACAATTTGCCGCGTTGCATCATCTACATCTCCTGCCGCACCGCCAGCAATCACATCATCAAACGCACCCGGCCAAACAGAGATCGGCTCGTCATGCACCGCCGCACCGATACCTCCCGAACCGGCGCTGGTTTGCCCCGCCAAACCAACAGACGGAGGATTGCCGCGCAATGTTGCCACCGTGACGCGATTCGCTGCTGCGCCTGCCGGTAAAAACTGCGCCGGCAAGGTTTCAGAAAATGGCGCCATCTCCCAAATGGTCCGCACGTTTGCGCTGCTTAGCAGCAAATCGCACGTCTGCTTCGCCGTCTGCAATACGGACGCTTTCACGTCAATCACATCAAAGCTCGTCAACACGGCATCTAGCGCCACGGTTTCCTCGCGCACAGCCACAAACTGCGGCACGCACAGCGGCACCTTGATGCTTGATAACGTCGTGCCGCTGCTATCACGCACGCTAAAGTCCAGCTCCTGCAACCCCGGCAGCAATGGCGTTACCGTCGTGCTCTGGCTGTCTTGGCTACTCAGATCCATCGCCGCAGGATTTGGTCGCGTCCACCGTACGGTCGCCCCTTCTGGCGCACCAACCACGTTAGTGTTTAGCACGAGACTGCCGCTCTTATCGCCAGCCATCGGGCCAAACGCCAAGCCATCGCGCGAGGTCGGCGCAGTAAGAATAATCACCGGCGCCGTACTATCATTCACGCCACCGGCCGTACCGCCGAGGAGTGAATTGGTAATCGCGTTACCTTGCGACTCCGACAACAATCCGGACTCCACCGCACGACGCACGGTTTGCACATGATCACTGGTTTGCGCCGGCGAACTTTGCCGCACCATTTCTCCAGTCAACGCCTGCAAGCCTGCATTAGAACCCGCCGCGCCAGTATTCGGACCACGACCGCCACTGCCTGACGGCGCCGATTGAATACCCGTTGTTCCTGACGCCGCGCCCGACGATCCGCCACCGCTGCCGCCACTACTGCCAATCGGCACACCGGTGTAGGCCGAGACCAAACCACGCACGACATCTCCAGCAATCGCATCCATAGCCGCGCGATGTTGACGGGTGCTCGTGAACGCTTCTTTGGTAGCGTTATCGATAAATTGCAGCAGTTCAGCGCCGCGAGATAGATCCCGGAATATATCCGGTGTACCGAGTACATTCAGCGCCGCCGTCATGCCGTTCGGATCCGGCACCGCAGGCGCATTTTGCAGATTAATAATCGGCGCCGGGAACGCCGTCGGTGTGGTATCGCTACGACTCGCCCTAGAGCCCGGCGTGATGCCGGTAATATCGGGCGCGCGCGTTTGACACGCCTGGTCAGGATCAATAAATCGTTCAACATCGCGTTTCTCTGTCGCATTGCAGCACGACAAGAACACCTCAGCAAAGACCCCACGCGTTGGCATACTCACTACACGACTGGAAACCAGATAGTTTGGCTGATCGATCTGAACCAAGCGATGCCCTTCGAGTAATTCAAACGCAACATAATTACCAAGCACCCCGACCGGCTTGTTAACGATACTGTCGAGCAACGAGCGGCCATTAAACGAGAAACGATCGAAACGTAACGCGCGACGATCGGGATCTTCGTAATACCAAATGGCGCGCATAAAGCGCATCGGCTGCGACTGAATATGCGCAATCAATTCTTTCAATGCACAATAGTCTTGGTGTTCACGACCACGGTAACCATCAAAGTCGACCGTCGGCGGCGCGACGTCGGCGAGTAAAAATGTATTATCTGACGACAGCGTCACGTTCGGCTGAGACACGGTCAAACGGAATGTTTGTGGCTCAGGAACAAAACGTGACACATCTGTCCGCGCGCTAATCTCAATGCGTGATATTTTGTGATTCACGGTTTGCTCAAGCAAATCATTGATCGCATCACCAAACAAACCAAACACACCTTTATCACCCATCGCCCGCGCCGCTTCGACGGGATCAAAGCCAACCCGAATCGCATCAATGTCGGACGTTTTCACTGGATCGGAGACAAACTCAACCGGCGCTTGGCTAGCACTTCCACCACGCGCAGTCAGAGGAACACTCTGCCCTGATAAAGTTTCAATGCTGAGCGTAATACCCGGCCGCCAGGCTTTATCTAAACGGATATTCCAACGCGAGAACGTTGCGTATGGCTGCTCAATGTCATACACATCACGACAATGCAAAAGCCGCGAAAGCGATTGGAACGCCCGTCGATAACGACGCGACACCATTCTCCGGATCAAGCGGGAATGGCGATCCAGCAAACGCGTAATCGGGCGACTAGGGGAAAGAATAAATTTATTAAAACTCGGAATATCATCAAACAGGTCGTTGTCGATCGCGTACGGCACCAACACAACAGGCTTCTCTTCTACCAGCTCTGTTTTAACAGAATAATGCGACAGCACTTGGAAATACTGCACGGTCATCGCGTGATTTTTATTATGGTTATGTACAGTACGCGTTTGAATGCGCTCAGATTCTGTTTGCGACGACGTCGTCACAACAGTCGAACGTTGCGAGCGTAGCGAAGACGACTTTTGCGTTACTTCGTCGGCAATACTTTGCACCGTAGATGCCTGCAAACTGCGACGCCCACTGGTCGAACTAGAGGTCGACCCGCCACCACCGCCAATACTAAAGAAACCAAGATCAAGGCTTGCACCGCCACCTCCACTCGAAGAACTGCCTGACTGGTGCTCCGATAACACGGAATCCACTACTTCAGAAATATTGCGATCATGATTGAGCTCATGCTCCAACTGCTCACGGGCAACGCGTGACTCTACTCGGGTATCCCGCTCTCGACGCGACCAATCAATAAACGCAAGATTAACGTGCTCACACGGCGCCAGCGCGAGCGAGTACAACAATTCACCCAGCCCTCTTCCCACCGGGTACCAGCCTTGTCGATAAAGATTTACGGTTCCAAGCAACAGGTTTCCACCGGTCACTGCATAGATGCTCGGCGATTCATCTCCGAACGGAATCGGCGCCTGCACTTCTTGACGAGGGATTTGTTTACGCGTGGCCACCAGCGGTGGCTCATTCAAACGCACCACTTGCCGAAAATGATACTGGCGCGCCGGAAACTCAGTTCTAGGCCGAAGGCAGCAATTACCGTCTACATGCTCTTCATTGAGACCAAATGATTGCGGCGAATTATTAATGTCCGAATCATCTGGGTCTTCTATTGTGCCCGGACGTTCCAAATCCGGCCGCTTCGGGAAGTGCGGGCGAAGCTTTTCAAGCACATCGGGTCGTAGTGTTAGTTGATGCGCAACACCAAGGTCACGGTGCGTCAACAATGTTTCACGGGCTAACACAACACTCTGAGCACTATCACCATCTTCATCACCGGAACCAACAACAATGCGTAGATCTTTGACGTTATCAACGACGAGATTGCCAAGATTAATAGACGCGTAACCGTATGGGTTCGTCACACCTTGGCGAAGCACCATTTGTGTTTCGCTGTTTGCATCCGTCGCCACAACACGAAACGGAACATTCTGCGCCGCCTCACCTTGCGCGCCATTCACTTGCATGCGCACCTTGCCAACCACTTCAAGTGGCGACGACTCCCCATCACGCACCACACGGCCAGCACGGGGCCAGCCGCTCGCGAGCGGCGCCATTGCCGTCATTGGTTTGTCTTTCAGGGAGATTTTAAGTGTTTCAAATTTCGCCGGTTCTACTACGTCCGCCAATTCAATCGGCTCACGATCATGTTCCGTCACGAGACCGAGCGCGTCTGCAATATCTGGAAACGCCGCGGCCTCACTCTCCAACGCCACTAACTCGTCATTCAGGACGCGTATTTTTCGATCAATGCTATCTGCGGTTTTCGCGTCACCACGCGTACGCAATGTTGCAGATTCCTCCTCCAATTTTCGAATGCTGCCTTGAAAGCGATGCACTCGATGCTTGATCGCATTGACCTTTTCTCTGGCGCTAGCGATATGACTCGACTCGATAATTTCTCCGCCTTTTACTTCACTCGCCTGAGCAGCCTTATTTTCGCTAAGCGCTTTCTTATTGGTTACCTTTTTACCGTCCATAGTCATCACCTTCATCCCTGTCGGTTTATGCGCCGTATGGCTCCCTAAAAAATCAGGGCACACACGAAGAAGCTTATTGCTTCATTTCATACTGGCGGCGCAATAACATCCCGTTTTCACTTCCGCCCTCAAAATGAAGGGAGAAACTATAGCGCCTAAGAATTAAATGAAAATGTGACATTCACGACAGTTTATGAGCGGATGGATGATGTCTTACACGAATATGTCAGCGTGAAATCAGATGCAGTACAGACGTGTCAGAACGACAAATTTCCGCAGCATATGATGCAGCGCTCAAGAAAGTTGAGTTACTCAATTCAACGAAACCGCGGCAAGTAAAATAAAAAAAGCCGCCCTACGGGCGGCAAACTACGGAGATTTTCTTCACAACCTTTATGGCTTCATTGAATGATTAGCAGTACTAACAACGCAACTTCAGCGCCCAGCCAAACACGTATAGGCGCGTGAGTTAAGGCGCCGTAATCGACTAACAACGTGGCCGTCAGCAATACATGCAAACCGACCAGTGCAGAAATACTCGCGATACTGCCTGCGAGCAAGTACCCCGCAAACGGCAAAATAGTCAATTGGGCAGCGGCGACCAAAAGCCACCAGACTCTACCGACATCCAGCGCCAGCCCGAACGTTACCGCCGACAATGCCACCAACAATAACGGCACAACATTGACGCCCACACTCTCAACCGAACCCATTAACGCTGCGCTGAACAGCAACATCAGAGCGCCTGCTATCACTTGCAGCGGCATCAACATTGCGCTCGCCGGCGGCAGAGAAAATAACTTGAGGGATCCCATCGAGAACTGCACGTCGGTATCTCGAATGTCCAAGCCATTCGGTTCCAAAAAATCGTAATGGAATGCTGTGATATTCATCTTGTCCTCCTTGCTTCCCGTTGCGGAAAGGCTAGTTACGCACTCATACTAAGCCTTGACACGGAAATGAAAGAGTGGCGATATAGACATCTTTATGGCGATTTCAGCCAATAGTAAGGTGCCAAAAATGACAAACGTGACCGTTTTCGCCATGGATAACATTTTGGCCACAGGTGTAACAGGCCCCATCGAGGTTCTGAATATCGCGAATATTCAGGCGGATATCGCCGGTGTGGACGCACACCAACGCTTTAGCTGGCAGATACTCTCCGTCGATGGCAAGCCTGTACGCAGCTCTGCTGGCTTCATGATTCCCGTCGATGGCGACATCAAGAGCGCTTACGGCAGCGATATCATTATTATTCCCGGCTTCAATCACACTAACGCCCGCGAAGTCACCGACTTTGTCGCCAACATGCCTGATGGCTATATCAGCTGGTTGAAAGCACGGCAGCGTGAAGGAAAGGTGTTATGCGGTATTTGCAGCGGCACTTTTGTGCTCGCCGAAGCGGGCCTGCTCGACAGTAAAATCTCTACCACCAGCTGGTGGCTAACCAAAGCGTTTCGTCGTCGCTACCCAGCGGCACACCTGCATCCCAAAGATGTTGTTACCGAAGATGGCAACATGATTTGTGGCGCAGGAGCGACCTCATGGGCGCACGTTGCATTGCGGCTGGTTGATCGTTACATGCCAACACACATTGCTGGAGCCTGTGCACGCATCATGCTTCTCGACAGAGGCACCAGTCAGGCGCCTTATTTGAAAGCAGAGCACCTCACTTCAGGCAGAGATGCCGCCATTGAGCGGGTTATTGAATATATGCGCGCGAACGTCGGCAATGAACTGCCCCTCGCACAACTCTCCGATATGGCAGCAATGAGCGATAGAACATTTGTGCGGCGATTTCGCAGTGTGGCCGGCATGCCACCAGGGCAATATTTACAAAAAATGCGGCTAGATATTGCCAAGCATTTGCTTGAGGAAACGGATCAACCACTGGAGCGCATCGTACTGGAAGTCGGGTATTCTGATGTGAGTTCGTTCAGACGGCTATTCAAAAAAGAAGTCTCGGTGTCGCCAAGCGCGTTTAGGGAAAGGTTTAAATAAAAGGGTGCTTATAAAGAGATGCCGCCTCTGAACAGGGCGGCCTAATCTTCGTGAGGTCGACCGAGATTAATGCCTGATTATTTAGGCGGATATCGCATCAGCATTCTGGCAACATTTTTGTCGATCCACTTATCTCGTTTTTCCGCGCCGTAGTTTTCATCCATCGCTTGTGTCGACTTTGCTTTCCAGACAACCTGCTTCGTTGCGATATCAACGAACTCAATTTCAAGGCGATACTGCTTTCGCTCATCCGCACTAATTGGCGCGGACAAGCCGATCGCGAGGCTGTCACGAGCGCCGCCGAATCCCCAAGAGACTTGATTGCCTTCATAACGACTGTATTCAACTAATCGGCCAACGACTTCCAACTGCGCATCGCTCATAGCAACCGTCAAACCCTGCTCGGGCAAATGCTTTTTCAACGCAGCTTGAATTCGTACCGTATCTATCGACGTATCTTTCTGACTATCGTCTTTGCGAACACTAGCCTGCTGATAAATCGAGAAATCCGTGCCGCTTTTGTAATCAACTACCGACGTCGCGCAACCTGACACACATATTGCCGCCAGCAATAACATCAACCGCATGAAACTTCTCCTGGAAAATATTTTCGATGAACTGGTTTCAGTGCCACGAGAGGTTAGTCTGCAATGCGACGAAAACGTTTCATCCATTTACCATTCACATTGACGTCTTCAACAAACATATCCAGTGGTCGCGCCCACACACCAAAGTCACCATACAAAGCACGATAGATCACCAGCGGCTCACGTGTTTCGCTGTGTTTTGCGACGTCGATTACACGATAGTCGCGTCCTTTATAATGACGGTATAAACCTGGCACCAGATCACTCGACTTATGCAGCGGCTTCACTAATAACAACCAGTTGCCGCTATATTCTGCGCCGGGATAATCGATGATTGGGCGCGTCGCTACCGGCGCATAACCACAGCGTCGGTATAACGCTACGGCACCGTGATTTTGCTCGGCGACAATAATGCTTAAGGTTTTGGCTGACCCAAGTCGCGCCATGCCTTCCGCCACGGACAACAACCGGGAACCCAACCCCCGACCGCGAAAGGCCGGAAATGCCGCCACGGCTTTAACGTGCCAACTACCCGGCGCCAACGCTTCGAGTTCACTCAAAGGCTGCAGCACGTCAGGCTCATGGGTGCGGTCTTCAATCGGATAGCCGTCTGGCTGAGCGTACCCGAGCAGCATTGCCGCAGGCTCACCATGTTGCTCTACCACCCAAGCATTGCGCCAGCAGTGGGCGCCTTCTTCACGACTCACACGGTCAATGCCGGTCGCTAGCCAACGCTCCGCGGAACCGGCTTCCCGGCCCCAGCGCCAACGCGGAATACCTTCGCCAGCAATATTGATCAGCTCCGCCAGATGCCGAGCATCTTCGCTGCGCGCTGGACGAATGTGCATCTCGCCGTCGTCAGCCTGCTTGTTAACGTCTGAATCAGCTTCAATGCGGGCCTCTGAGCTTGTACCCAGACCGTCCACGGACTCGCCGTGGGTCTCTGTGATGACCGGCCCAGCATGGCTCTCTGCAACTGCCATTAGCGCGTCCTCACTCACCCTGTCGATTGGTTGTACCCTGCCTTTAGTATCGCTCAAACACCCCCCTTTTGTCGGCATCGTTCTGCCACCCTTCGACGCAGTATTTCGCCCAGCTGTCGGGAGGCGGGGCCGGCGTAGTCGCGATCGGTGTAAATCAGGTATAGCTCGGCAAAACGCTCGCCGCCCTCACGCATCGGCAGCACCATGAGCGCGCCGCTGGCCAGTTCCGCGGCAATCTTATCTTCTGGGTACCACGCAAAGCCCATGCCCTGACACGCCGCACGAATCGAGCTAGCAAAATTGCTCAGCGTCCAGCGTTGCTCAGAACCAAGCCAGCCGGCATCAATGCGGCGCACGCCCGAGTCGCGAATAACCAGCTGCCGATGACCGCGCAGGTCTTGGTAGGTCAGTTGACGCCCGAGCTGATGAAGGGGATGTGATGGTGTCGCAACGGGCACAAAGCGTGTCCGCATCACTGCATCACCTAGGAAGCCAACCGGCACTCGCCCTGAAATAGCCAGATCAACGCGGCGCTCCAGCAACGCCTCTTCGGTGCCGGTTAAGACGGTTTCGTATAGCTGCACGCGGGTATCGGGAAAGTCCTGCGCTAACTCTGCCAAGCAATCAAGCATCAGCCAGGTCGGAAAAATCGCCTCAACCGCCACATGAATTTCCGCTTCAAAGCGCTGCTCCAGCCTTGCCGCCACCTTCTCAAGCTCCGCGGCTTCAGACACCAGCAAGCGAGCACGGCGACACAGCAACTCACCTGCTGGCGTCAACACCGCGCGGCGCCCCTCAAGCGCAAAAACCCGAACGCCCAAGCCGCTTTCTAGCTTTTGTACAGCGTAACTAATTGCCGATTGGCTTTTATTCAGCGCCTCCGCTGCCGCGGCATAACCGCCTTCATCAACCACCGCCAACAGCGCTCGCCACTGCTCTAGCGTGATCTGCGGTGACGCGTGCGGCGCCCCAGTCACGCGAGCGCCCTAAGCAAAACAATGATTTCAACAAACATATCTAAAAACCTGACCATAGTGCGCCAAATTTCGCACTTTTTAATCAGTTCTGCAAATACAACAATGAGGACATATCAAATCAAGCCCTTTATACGAATCCACCACGGAGCAATACGAGATGGCAACTCTCCTGCAAATCAACAGCAGCCTCTTCAGCGACCACGGCAACAGCAGCGCGCTGGCAAACGACTTCGTTGCCCAATGGCAGCGCAGCCACCCACACGGTGAGGTCATCATTCGCGACCTCGGTGCCAACCCTGTACCGCATCTGTCACAAGCCCACGTCGGCGCCTTCTTTACCGCCGCCGCGGATCGCAATGACGCCCAGCGCGCCATTATTGCCGAGTCCGATGCGCTTATTGAGGAAGTACGCAGTGCTGACATCATCGTGCTCGCCGTACCGATGTATAACTTCGGGCCACCAAGCCAGCTAAAATCTTGGTTCGATCAGCTCGCTCGCGCCGGCGTCACATTCCGCTACACCGAAAACGGCCCAGTTGGCTTACTCGATGACAAACCGGTGATTATTTTCGCCGCCCGCGGTGGCCTTTACGCTGGCACAGAAAACGACCACCAGGCGCCATTTCTTAAGCAATTCTTAGGATTTATTGGTCTCACCGATATCACCTTTGTGTACGCTGAAGGCGTCAATATGGGGGAGGATGCAAAAGCCAGCGCACTAGATCGTGCCAAGGTCCGCAGTGCCGAACTGGTTAATGCACTAAAAAATGCTGCTTAACATAAGCGGCGCAAAGAACGTACAAACGTTTTAGAAAAGAGGTGAAGAAAATGGGACTGTTAGTTGACGGCCAATGGCAAGACAAGTGGTACGACACCGATGCCACTGACGGAAAATTTGTTCGCAGCCAGTCCCAATTTCGGAATTGGGTTACGGCAGACGGGTCCGCTGGCGAAAGCGGCAAGGGCGGATTTAACGCGCAAGCTGGTCGTTATCATTTGTATGTTTCCTTAGCCTGCCCTTGGGCTCATCGAACGTTAATTTTTCGCGCTCTAAAGAAGCTCGACGACATTATCTCCGTCACGGTTGTAAATCCGTTGATGCACGAAGACGGCTGGGAATTAAATACCGAATTTCCTGACGCGCAGGCCGACCCACTATACGACCTCGACAAACTCTATCAGCTCTACCAGAAAGCTGATGCCAACTATAGCGGCCGCGTAACCGTGCCGGTGCTATGGGACAAGCAACAGCAAACCATTGTCAGCAACGAGTCTGCCGACATTATTCGCATGTTCAATAGCGCATTCAACGACCTCATTGATGATCCAGATGCTCGCGCACTGGATTTTTACCCCAACGGATTGCATCAAAAAATCGATGATTGGAACGCGCGCGTTTATGAACACGTCAATAATGGCGTGTATAAAGCAGGCTTCGCAACATCACAGCATGCTTATAGCAATGCTGTAGGCGAACTTTTCGCAGAACTAGACCATGTGGAGCAGCACCTTAGTCAGAACCGTTACCTTACTGGCGAACGTCTAAGCGAAGCAGACTGGCGGCTATTTACCACACTAATTCGATTCGATGCGGTCTACGTTGGGCATTTCAAATGCAATATTCGACGCATCCAAGACTACCCAAATCTAAGTGGCTATTTGCGCGAGCTTTATCAAGTTTCTGGCATTCAGGATACGGTAAACATGCAACATATCCAGCATCATTATTACCGGAGCCACATGCAGATCAACCCAACTGGTATCGTTCCGGCAGGACCGCAACAAGATTTTAGTGGCGCCCATCTTCGTGATAGGTAACAACCACGAAAGATAACGAAACGCGAAAGTACATCTCAAGTTCTTTGATCCGAGGTCGTTATGACAAACAGAAAAATCAAGAAAATCATTGCTGGCCGACAAACCAGTGACGGTGCAGGCGTAAAGCTGTTACGCACACTCGGTCAATCTGCTGCAGTGCGTCTCGATCCATTTTTAATGCTGGATGAATTCTCTTCTGAAAATGCCGACGACTACAGTGCCGGTTTTCCGTCGCACCCCCATCGCGGATTCGAAACCGTCACCTACATGCTCGACGGCCATATGCTTCATGAAGATCACATGGGCAATCAAGGCAACTTACGCGCGGGCGATGTGCAATGGATGACCGCCGCACGAGGCATTATCCACTCAGAAATGCCGCAACAAAAAGAAGGGCGCATGCGCGGCTTCCAATTATGGGTTAACTTGCCCGCGGCAGAAAAAATGAAGCCCGCTCAGTACCGTGATATCTCCGCAAGCGTGATGCCTTGGCATCAATTATCGTCTGGCGCGTCGATAAAATTAATTGCTGGAACAATCGATATTGATGGCCACACCTACGAAGGCGCAGCGCCAACGGTTAGTACGGAGCCGCTCTATGTCGACATCAGCATTCCTGCCGATAGCGGCGCAATCATTCCGGTCACACTCGGCCATAACGCCTTTGTCTATGTGTTTGAAGGTGGTATCAGCATTGGCGGCGAGCCGGTGCCACAACACAGCGCAGCTGTTTTAAGTGATGGCGCCAGTGTCAGTCTACACAGCGGCGAACAAGGCGGACGGCTGCTCCTCATCGCCGGGAAGCCCATCGGCGAACCTATCGCTCAATACGGCCCCTTCGTGATGAACACTCAGGCCGAAATTGATCAAGCGCTACGCGACTATCGCGACGGCACGCTAGCGCGTTAACCTAATTGCCAACACAAATCGGCGTGCTTAAGGCAAGACTTAGTGCGACTCCCGCCTGACAGATATTTATTCGTAGCCTAGCGGGCATTTATTGCTAAAGTGTCGCCATGATCTCTTTGCGCACAATAGGTATTTTACTCGCCATTCTGCCAGCTCAAATCGCGCTGGCAGAAACACTCAATGTTGCGGTTGCCGCAAACTTCACGCAAACGCTCAAGCAGCTTCAGCCGCTGTTCGAACAGCAAAGCGGCCATCAACTCCAGATCTCCAGCGCATCCACCGGAACGCTTTACGCCCAAATTGTTCACGGCGCACCCTTCGACATTTTCCTTGCTGCCGACACACAACGTCCGCAAGCGCTCATTGACGACGACAGAGCCGACGCAAAGAGTGCGCTCATCTATGCTCGCGGCGTACTTGTCCTATGGAGCCCCGACGAAAACATAATCACGAATGACAGCAGCGTATTAACGCGAGCCAACTTCAATCATATCGCCATTGCCAACCCTAACACCGCCCCATACGGTATCGCAGCGCAGCAAGTTATCGCGCACCTTGATAATCTTCCGCCCCAATACGGTGTGGAAAAACGGGCCAGCCTTCGCCAAAAGCTCTCCGGGAAAATCGTTCAAGGAGAAAATATTGCACAGACTTGGCAATTCGTTGTCAGCGGCAATGCCGAGCTTGGCTTTATCGCAAAATCTCAGCTTATATTCTCTGGTCGCGACAATAGCGGCAGTCATTGGGAGATTCCCAACTCGCTATATCAGCCAATTGAACAAATGGCGGTGGTCGTTAAGTCGCCCGACACCTCGAAACTAAAGGCAGCGAATAACTTTATGCAGTTCTTACGCAGCAACGAAGCCAGAGAAGTCATTCGTCGGTACGGCTACAATGTCGGAGATTACTCCGCCAAGGCGTCGACAGAATGACACCCGAAAATTACAGCACGGCTTTACTCACTCTGCAGTTGGCGGCCGCCACCAGCGTGATTCTTTTGCTGCTCGGCACACCACTGGCGTGGTGGCTTGCGCGCACTCATTCCGTGTGGCGGCGGCCAGTGGCTGCACTGATCGCATTGCCGCTAGTACTGCCACCCACCGTACTCGGATTCTATTTGCTAATCGCTCTGGGCCCGCAAGGCTGGGTCGGACAGTTAACCCAGTTCCTCGGCATTGGCACTCTGACGTTCAGCTTTACTGGGCTAGTCATTGCGTCCGTTATTTATTCGCTGCCGTTCACGGTACAGCCACTGCACGGTGCATTTTCCCAAGTGGGCCGACGTCCACTCGATGTCGCCGCCACCCTTGGCGCCAGTCCGTTACAACAATTCTTATGGGTCGTGGTCCCACTGTCGCGCAGCGGTTTTATCACCGCTGGACTACTGACCTTTGCTCATACAGTGGGTGAGTTCGGCGTGGTATTAATGATTGGCGGCAATATCACCGGGGAAACACGCGTGCTGTCCATCGCCATCTACGATCATGTCGAGGCAATGCAGTACAGTGATGCTCACTGGCTTTCCGCCTCGCTACTGCTATTTTCGTTTGCCATTCTGTTGCTCGTGAACAGCACTGGACGACGAAACAAGCAACCACACGAGATAAATTTGGTGACGGCAAATGAATAATTCCGGCACGCATCTCACCGCGGAATTCCACCGACAACGCGACCACTTTTCATTGCATGCCAACATCCATGTACCAACTGAAGGTGTCTGCGCTATTTTCGGCCACTCAGGTGCTGGAAAAACAACGCTGCTACGTTGTATCGCGGGGCTAGAACCGAACATTAGCGGTCGGCTGAAAATTGGCGAGATCGTTTATCAAAACGAAACAACGTTTATTCCTGCACATCAACGTTGTTTCGGGTACGTCTTTCAGGAACCCAGCCTTTTCCCACACCTTAGTGTGGCTGGAAATTTACAATTTTCACTGCAACTCGCACAAAAAAGAGCCCGCGACGTGGCGCCTATTGCCATCTCTATGAAAGCCGTTATTGAAACACTGAAGTTGGCCGATCTATTACCGCAATACCCACATCAACTTTCCGGCGGACAACAACAGCGCGTCGCCATTGCTCGCGCCCTACTTTCACAGCCGACACTACTGTTACTCGACGAACCACTGGCGAATCTGGATATAAAAAGTCGCCATGAAATCCTGCCCTTTCTAGCATCTTTGCATCGTGATTTTTTAGTGCCCATCTTGTACATCAGTCACTCCCCTGAAGAGGTGCAACGGCTCGCCGACTTTATGGTGCTCATGGAAAACGGCACTGTCCTTGCACAAGGGGCTATTAACGACATTCTAACGCACGCCGAGTTACCGCTAATTCACCAAGACGATGCCGGTGCAGTCCTACACGGCACTGTCATGCAACACGATCATCACTATTCTTTAACGGAACTGGCCGTGCCCGGCGGCACCTTATCTGTTTCGATGGCAGCATCAACCTCCAGCATTCACGCAACGCCCGACCTCCAGCCAGGCAGTAACGTTCGCGTCCGCATCCTTGCCCGTGACGTCAGCATTGCTTTGGATAATTATGTCGGCAGCAGCATCAACAATCGGTTAACGGCACAGATCATTGCGCTTAGGGAAGACCCAGATCCGGCTCAGCTTATCGTCCAGCTAGAACTCGGCGGGGGCGTTATTCTTGCCCGAATTACGCGACGCTCGGCCGACCGCCTTAAACTCGTTGCAGGACAAAGCGTAATTGCTCAGATTAAAAGTGTTGCGTTGAGTTAACGAGGAGTCGACAAGGTATCGAACAAAATATTGTGTAGGAGCTTACTTGCACCCGATAGGCATTTCATTCATGCCCAATCGCTTAGAAGTAAGCTCCTACAAGGGGAGCACTATGATGGGAAACGCCGCTTTCTTTATTCCGTCTCTTCAATGCTCAATCCACGCGTCGCCGAATCCAGCGAGGAGGCATCCGATTCAGCGCCAAGTTTAATCATCAAACGCAAGTCGTTCGGCGAATCTGCATGCAGCATCGCATCTTCATAGGTAATTTCACCCACCGAATACAGATCATACAAACACTGATCAAACGTTTGCATGCCTTGCTCGCGAGACTTCTTCATCAATTCTTTAATCAGATGCACTTCGCCTTTACGAATGTGGTCTTGAATCAACGGCGTGCCAATTAGTACTTCAATTACCGCGCGACGGCCCTTTCCATCTGGCGTTGGAATCAATTGCTGGGCAACCACACCTTTTAGGTTGAGAGACAAATCCATCCACAACTGAGAATGACGATCCGAAGGGAAGAAGTGAATAATTCGATCCAACGCTTGGTTGGCGTTGTTCGCGTGCAATGTTGCCAAGCAAAGGTGGCCCGTTTCTGCAAACGCAATCGCGTAATCCATCACTTCGCGCGAACGAATCTCACCAATTAGAATAACGTCCGGCGCTTGACGCAGAGTATTTTTCAGTGCGATCTCAAAGTTATCTGTATCCAGACCCACTTCACGCTGGGTCACAATACAGCCTTGATGCTGGTGAATAAATTCGATCGGGTCCTCAATGGTAATAATGTGGCCCTTGGAGTTTTTGTTTCGGTAACCAATCATCGCCGCCAGCGATGTTGACTTACCTGTGCCGGTCGCACCCACAAAAATCACCAAACCACGTTTAACCATGGCCAGTTCTTTAATAATGCTCGGCAAACGCAGCTCATCCACCGACGGGATTTTGACTTCGATGCGACGAATCACCATGCCGACGAGATTGCGCTGATAAAATGCTGACACACGAAAACGGCCAATGCCACGAGCTGAAATAGCAAAGTTACACTCTTTCGACTCAACGAAATCTTTACGCTGTTTCTCCGTCATGACGCCGAAAACAATATCGCGGGTCATATCAGGAGTTAGTGCTGTTTTTGTGACTGGCAGCACCTTGCCGTGAATTTTCATGGACGGCGGCACACCCGCAGTAATAAACAGGTCTGACCCGCCCTTCTGCACCATAATTTTGAGTAGGTCTTCAAATTCCATTAGCTTTCCGTTCTCCGCCTGCAGCGATACTTGCCCGAAAATTCACTTTCTTAACGTTATACTACGCCGTCAATCTATTGGCGAACTTAGAAATCATCTGGGCTCTTCGCTTTCTCACGAGCAACATCTCGAGAAACAACGCCTTTCTGTACCAGACCTTTTAAACACTGATCCAATGTCTGCATGCCGATGCCTGCGCCGGTTTGAATAGCGGAGTACATTTGCGCAACTTTATCTTCACGAATCAGGTTACGAATCGCTGGCGTACCAATCATAATTTCATGCGCAGCAACACGACCGCCGCCATTCTTTTTCATGAGTGTCTGCGAAATAACCGCCTGCAACGATTCCGATAGCATCGAACGCACCATGGATTTTTCTTCCGCAGGAAAAACATCCACCACACGGTCAATGGTTTTGGCCGCGCTCGTGGTGTGCAAGGTGCCGAACACAAGGTGACCGGTTTCCGCCGCCGTCAATGCCAAGCGAATCGTTTCCAAGTCACGCATCTCACCAACGAGGATAATATCCGGATCTTCCCGTAGCGCTGAACGTAAAGCCTCAGAGAAGCCGAGCGTATCGCGATGTACTTCACGCTGGTTCATCAGACACTTTTTCGATTCGTGCACAAATTCAATCGGATCCTCAATGGTGAGAATGTGCTCGTAACGAGTGTTATTAATGTAATCGATCATCGCCGCCAGCGTGGTCGACTTACCCGAACCGGTTGGCCCTGTAACAAGGACAATGCCGCGCGGGGTGTCCGATATCTGCTGGAACACTTTGCCCATACCCAGCTCTTCCATCGACAACACTTTCGATGGAATCGTCCGGAATACCGCGCCAGAACCGCGGTTCTGGTTAAAGGCGTTTACCCGGAAGCGCGCCACACCTGGCACCTCGAAGGAAAAGTCAGTTTCCAAAAACTCTTCGAAGTCCTTACGCTGCTTATCATTCATGATGTCGTAGATCAGCGCGTGGACTTCTTTGTGCTCCATCGGCGGCAAGTTAATGCGGCGCACATCGCCATCCACCCGAATCATTGGCGGCAAGCCGGCAGATAAGTGAAGGTCAGATGCGCCATTTTTCGCGCTAAACGCCAATAGCTCGGTAATATCCATGTAGTGTCCTGTTGCGTATCCGATCACGACAAATTAATGGGTTAAGAACGCCTGAGGGCTGATTGTCGGAAAGTGGGCCCTCAGAATGCCCCTTTGTTATTATCCTCACGTCGGAAATAAGACCGAGGCGCTCCTAAGTTACCTTTTCACCAAGAGCCGTTCAACAATGGAAACACTGTCACAGCGCTATTTTCAGGTCGTTGACCGAATTCGCATTGATTGCGAGGCCGCCGGACGCGATCCCAATACCGTGCATCTGCTAGCGGTCTCTAAGACGCGCAGCGCCGCAGACGTCTGTGCGCTGGCGACACTCGGTCAGCGCGACTTTGCCGAGAACTACTTACAAGAGGCGCTGGATAAGATCAGCACCTGCGCCAACGATCAGCTTTGCTGGCACTTTATCGGCCCTATTCAATCGAATAAAACCCGCGACATCGCCACATCCTTTAGCTGGGTACATTCAGTGGATCGAGCCAAGATTGCGCAGCGCTTAAACGACCAACGACCCACTCACCTGCCGCCACTGAACATCTGCATTCAGGTCAACATTGATGACGAAGACAGCAAAAGCGGGGTGTCGCTCCTCGACGTCACCGCGCTGGCAGAGCACATCGCCAACCTACCGCGCTTACAACTACGCGGCCTGATGGCGATTCCACGCGCCGACAGTGACGACAACAACCGCGCCGCCTTCGACAAACTCGCCATGACACTGTCATCTTTGCGCCATACAATCGCCATCTCTGACGTCGATAAAGGGAAAGTCGCCTTACTGGACACCCTGTCGATGGGCATGAGCGGCGACTTTGGCAGTGCCATCGCCGCCGGCGCAACGCATGTGCGTATTGGTACAGCTTTATTTGGGCCGCGCCAATAAAGTCGCAGCCACGCCGCAAAATCGTGCAAACCGGCGTTACGGGCGGCGCTGAGAGCATCTAGACCAAAACCGTCAGGTCCGAACACAGACTTAAGCGCCGCAGCTCTCATGCCCGCGGCGCGCATTCGTTTACGTAGCAGGAACAGATCATGGCTCAGCAAACTATTGGATTTATCGGTGCCGGCAACATGGCCAACAGCCTCGTTGGCGGCATGATCGCCAAAGGCATTCGCCCGGCTCGCATCTGGATGAGCGACGTGAGCGCTGAACGGCTGGCGCAACTTAGCCAGCAGCACGGCATTCATCACAACACCGATAATAACGAGATCGCCAGTCGCGTTGACGTACTCGTACTCGCCGTAAAGCCGCAAGTGATGCAGCAAGTCTGCGAAGCCCTACGCGAACAAGTACAAACCCGCCAGCCGCTGATTATTTCGATTGCCGCCGGCGTCACCGTGGCCAACTTAAAAGCCTGGCTTGGCGATGTACCGGTTGTACGCTGCATGCCGAACACGCCAGCCTTAGTGCAAGCGGGTGCCACCGGACTTTACGGCGACCCAAGTGTCTCTGCCGACCAAAAAGCACTGGCTGGGCAGATTCTCGGCAGCGTCGGCCTAACCTTTTGGTTTGATCACGAGAAAGCGCTTGATGCCGTGACCGCGGTCTCTGGCTCCGGCCCGGCGTATTTCTTCCTGCTCATGGAGAGCATGATCGCCAGCGCGGAAAAGCTCGGTCTCGACGCCAACACCGCCCGCCAGCTAGTCCTGCAAACCGCCACTGGCGCGGCGCAACTTGCCATTGCGAGCGACGTCGGCCCTGGCGTACTGCGGCAGCAAGTAACCTCCCCCGGCGGCACAACCGCGGCAGCACTGAATGCCTTCGAAGCCGGCGGCTTTGCCACACTCGTCGACGACGCCTTACACGCCGCCGCCAAACGCTCCGAAGAACTTTCACAGTAAGCATTGTCTGCAAGCAGGCTCCGACAAGGTCAACGCGGTTTAATGCGATGGCGGGAGCTTGCTTGCTAGCAATCAGTGCCCGTCCATCAGCCAAGCTATTGCCAACGATATCCGCGATAAAAACGCCAACACTTGATTTTCGCACTAGCAGCCCCATTTATTGCCCATCAAGAGACCGCATAAACAGCACCAACCCAGTTGCGCCGCTCACAACAACGTGCAAAGGTTCGCATCGCCCAATGAATCGACTTAGGAGAGTTTGATGGATCCGAAAGGCGCCTTTTTATTCCTACTTTTTTACGCCTTTGATGTGTACATCTTTCTCGTGCTAACGCGCTTCCTATTGCAGCTAGTGCGCGCGGACTTCTACAACCCTATTTCTCAATTTGTCGTCAAAGCGACCAATCCCCCACTAAAGCCACTGCGTAAATTGATTCCCGGTTATGGCGGGGTCGATGTGGCCGCGCTGGTACTGGTTGTTGCACTGGTCATCGCTAAGATTCTTACCATTCAGCTGGTCGGCTCCGGCTCCATGGCCATCGACCCTCTCATTCTGATGACCGCGGCACTGCACGAAATTGCCCGCCTCATGCTGAACTATCTGTTCTGGAGCATCGTCCTCAGGATCGTCTTGAGCTGGATAGCTCCTGATCCATACAACCCCATGGTTCGTCTTGTTACGCAAATCACCGAACCGGTCATGGCGCCTGCTCGGCGCCTGCTGCCACCCATGGGCGGTTTCGACCTTAGTCCTATTCTAGTGATCATCGCCATTCAAGCTGTGCAGGCGTTGTTTAGACTGTAAGTTCGGCTGCAAACCATGAGCCTGTTCCGCTACGACGGCGAAGACCTGCTACTGCACTGCTACTTGCAGCCCCGCGCCAGTAAAACGGAAGTAATCGGAGAGCATGGCGGCGCGATCAAAATTCGCATCAACGCACCCCCCGTAGACGGCGAAGCCAACGCCGAGCTGATCGCTTTTTTAGCCAAACAGTTTGGTGTCAACAAAAGCGCCGTGCACATCGACAGCGGCGCCGGCGGCCGTCGCAAAACCGTCAGGGTGCAGAACCCAAACAAACAACCTGACTGGCTAAGTTCACGCACGAACACCTAACACCCCCGATAGATTGCGCCACATGCCCCCCGCCCTTTAGACTTGCGCCACATCAAACGAGATTTCACCCCAATTTTCCTGCGCACAGTGTTGCGCTTATATGGGATGTACAACCATTACCGACATGCCTGACACAATTTCTACCAACAATATCGCCGCCGGCACCCTTCCCGCTGATTCAGTCGGCATCGTGGCACCTGCCACCCTGCACTTTGTCGAACCTCTCGAACTCGAGTGCGGACGCTCCCTAGCAAATTACGATATTGTTTACGAAACCTATGGCACCCTGAACGCCGACGCCAGCAACGCCATTTTGATTTGCCACGCCCTCTCCGGCCACCATCACGCCGCTGGCTATCACAGTGCCGACGACAAGCGTCCGGGCTGGTGGGACAACTGCATTGGCCCAGGCAAACCGATCGACACCAATCGCTTTTTTGTCGTCTCCCTGAATAATATCGGCGGCTGTCACGGCTCCACTGGCCCTGCGTCCATCAACCCTGCGTCCGGCCAACCTTGGGGGCCAGACTTCCCCATGGTCACCGTGAAAGATTGGGTCAACAGCCAAGCACGCTTGGCCGACCGGCTCGGCATTCATAAATGGGCCGCCGTCATTGGCGGCAGCCTTGGCGGCATGCAAGCTATGCAGTGGGCCATTGATTACCCAGAGCGCATCGCCCATGCCGGCGTTATTGCCTCGGCACCAAAGCTGTCGGCACAAAATATTGCCTTTAACGAAGTCGCACGCCAGTCGATTCTGACAGACCCAAACTTCTACGGCGGGCGCTATTACCTGCACGACACCTACCCTCGCCAAGGATTAATTCTGGCGCGCATGGTTGGTCACATTACCTATTTAAGCGAAGACGCGATGCGCGCCAAGTTTGGCCGCGACCTGCGCGCCGGACGCTTCCACTTTGGCTTCGATGTTGAGTTTCAGGTTGAATCATACCTGCGCCATCAGGGCGAAACGTTTTCGCAAAATTTTGACGCCAACACCTATTTATTAATGACCAAGGCGCTCGATTATTTTGACCCTGCCCGTGAATTCGAGAACTCACTCGAGGCCGCGTTGAGCAAAACGACCTGTCGTTTTTTGGTGATTTCATTCACCACCGATTGGCGTTTCTCGCCGAAACGTTCCAAAGAAATTGTCAATGAACTGGTAACGGTTGGCCGCGACGTGAGCTATGCCGAGATCGATACCGACAAAGGACACGATGCTTTTTTGGTCGATATTCCAGAATATCTAAAGTTATTTAGCGCTTATATGCATCGCGTTGCTGTAGAGGTCGAAAATGCTACGTCCTGATCTCGAAATCATTCGCAACTGGATTCCCGATAATAGCCGCGTATTAGACCTCGGCTGCGGCGGCGGCTCATTATTGGAAAACCTGCGTGACAGCAAAAACTGCCAAGGTTATGGCCTAGAAATCGCTCAGGATAATTTGGCCGAATGTTTTGTGCGCGGCGTCAACGTCATCGAACAAGATATCGATGAAGGCCTTGGCGACATTCAAGACAAGCGCTTTGATTATGTCGTTATGACACAAGCACTGCAGGCGGTACATCGCCCCGATTTAGTACTCTCTGAAATGCTGCGCGTCGGCAAAGAAGCGATTATTACGTTTCCTAATTTCGGTCACTGGCGCGTCCGCGGTTATTTATTCTTAAAAGGCAAGATGCCCGTTTCGCGCACCCTGCCCCATCAATGGTTTGATACGCCGAACATTCACCTCTGTACTGTCAGTGATTTCGAAACGCACTGTCGAAAAAGCGGCTTTCAGATTTTACAGAGAACGGTCGTTGATCGTGACCACCAAAATGGCTGGCTAACCAAGTTACTTCCCAATCTATTTGGTGAAATTGCGCTGTACCGAGTGACCCGATGAAAAAAATCGTACTCGCCTCTGGCAATAAAAAGAAAATTGCTGAGCTTCAATCCATCCTCAAAAGTTTCAATATAGAAGTAATTCCACAGAGTGAATTTGATGTGCCGGAAGCAGAAGAAACCGGACTCACTTTTATCGAAAATGCCATATTGAAAGCGCGCAATGCCGCCGCCCATACCGGCCTTCCCGCAATTGCCGACGACTCAGGCATTGAAGTGGATGCACTCAATGGCGCACCAGGTATTTATTCCGCACGCTTTAGCGCTGATATGAATGGCGACGGCGCAACCGATGAAAAAAATAACGCCCTTTTAGTCGAAAAACTTCGTCACGTACCAACAGCTCAACGTACCGCCCGCTACCAAGCTGTCATTGTATTAATGCGTCACTCGGAAGACCCAACGCCGCTCATCGCCCAAGGCAGCTGGGAAGGCACCATTGAACTCACCCCACGCGGTGAAAGCGGCTTTGGCTACGACCCTCATTTCCTAGTGCCGACACTGGGCAAAACCGCTGCACAACTTTCTCCGGCAGAAAAACAAGCGCTCAGCCATCGCGGCAACGCCATGGCGCAGCTCGTTACACAACTTATTAACGCTCGCCCGCTTTAGCGCCTCGCAGAACCACCTACGCTCATCAAACAAGCATTAAGGCTCTGACCAGGCTCGCCCCAACGCAGCACCTTCTCCGCCTGTTATTTTCAGCACAACACATCAATGCCCCAGCAGCACAGCCGTAAAACTGCACCAACATTGCGCACAAACCTTCAAGCACCTAGTATGCGCGCCTCTCTGGTAACGCCCCAAATTGGTGCCTTCTCTTATGAGCGAACAAAACGAGCGCCTACGACTGCAGCTGGTCAGCGGTTTACTGCGGCAGCTACACCTCGAAACCATGAGCCAACGTTTTAACCCGCGATTGGTCTTGGCGCTGTTTAACTTTATTAACGGCGGCTTGAGCATTGCCCTGATCGCCATTGTTGCCCTCATTACACAGCAGGCTTTCATCTTTCCGTCGCTCGGCGCCACCGCCTTTTTGCTGTTTCATCTACCCTTAGCCGAAGCGTCATCGCCACGAAATGCCATTTGCGGGCACCTTATCGGCGCCCTGTGTGGCTGGGCCGCGCTATGGTTGTTTAATTTGCTCGACGCACCGGCCGCCTTTATTACCGGCGTAGATTGGCCCCGAGTCGCCGCCGCCGGATTATCTCTTGGCCTAGCCAGCGCACTGATGATCTTATGTCGCGTCGCACACCCGCCGGCCGGCGCAACCGCCTTAATCGTATCGCTTGGCTTAATGCCACAACTCAGCCAAATTCCGATTTTAATTGGCGCCGTCGCATTACTGGCCCTGCAAGCATTGGCAATCAACCGCTTGGCCGGCATTGCCTATCCGCTATGGCGACAAACACACCCAGAGCGACACGGCCACAACACGCCGCCAGACGACACCGTCTCCAGCAGCGAAAATCGTTAGCCGCTTAACATCGCTAACACTCACCAAGCCATCGTAGAATAGCGCATGTCATTATTTGTCCTGCCGCCACTTTCTCTGTACGTGCACCTGCCTTGGTGTGTACGCAAATGCCCGTACTGCGATTTCAATTCCCACGAACGCAGCGATATTCCGGAGCAGGCGTACCTCAAGGCGCTATTGGAAGATTGGCAAACCGAACTAGCACATGTACAGGGAAGAGCACTGCAATCCATTTTCTTTGGCGGTGGCACACCGAGCCTAATGTCCGGCGATTTTTATCACCAATTAATTGCAGCGCTACGCAGCACCATCGATTTTGCCGACGACATCGAAATTACCCTTGAGGCCAATCCCGGCACAGTGGAGCAGGGCAGGTTCGAGCAATATCGCGCCGCCGGCATCAATCGACTGTCCATCGGCGTACAAAGCTTTAATCCCGCGCACTTGCACAAACTCGGCCGCATTCACTCCAGCAACGAAGCCATTGTCGCCGCTGAATCGGCGCGCCAGGCCGGCTTCGACAATTTCAACCTCGACCTCATGCACGGACTGCCGCAACAAAGCACCGCTCAGGCGTTAGAAGATATCGAGCAAGCTCTCGCGCTCCAGCCCACCCACCTGAGCTGGTACGAGCTAACCATTGAACCGAACACAGCCTTCTTTCATCAGCCGCCAGAACAACCAGACGGCGACGCCATGGCAGACACCGAAGAAGCCGGCTTTGCCTTACTGGCGCAACATGGCTTTCAACGCTACGAGATTTCGGCTTTCGCCCAAGCCGGCCGAAACGCACGGCACAATATGAACTACTGGCTGTTTGGCGATTACCTCGCCATTGGCGCAGGCGCGCACGGCAAGATCACGCAGCCGCAACACAACCACATTATGCGCTATCAGAAAACCCGCCAGCCAGATGCATACATGAACGGGCAGGGCAGTCGTAGCCGTCAACCTAGGCAACTCGCGCCAGAAGAGCTCACCCTCGAATACTTCCTCAACACACTGCGCTTAGTGGAAGGCGCGCCCACCGAACTATTCTCCGCCCGCACAGGGCAACCACTGTGTGTTGCGGAAGATCTATTGAGACGAATGGGTACTGATCACTTGCTGTCGATGCGTAACGCTCATATCCAATGCTCCGCGCTGGGCCTGCAACATCTCAATACCGTGCTGGCCAAAATCGAAAGCGCGGCGGCGGCGCGTATACCGCAATAAATCGCACTGGCCGCTTGGCAAGCAACAAGATGCCGGCTCTCAGCGAATCCTCACCTAAGCGGGCCTAGATTATTTCCTCCGAACACAAAAAGTTCTCAAATGATTTAGGCACTAGGCAAGACCGAAAATGTGAACACTCACAAACCTGAAAAACCCTTTAAACCGTTGTTTTTATCGGCCAATCCTCACGCAAAAAGGTACTGATCAGTATCAAATATGCCTTGCCACACACAAACAGCCCTTCATGTTTTACATTTTAGATGCTTGCTCATTTTTTGAATCCGGTTCAATATTCTCGGCTGACCGATAAATTTACTCTCCAGTGCCCCTTTATCGGCGCAGAAACTGGCATCTAAACGGAAGAAACAATGAGCACGCGCGAACGCAAACAACGGGAATTTGCCGAACGGGAACAGCGCTTCTTGGCGGCTGCCCACGAACAAATTTGCCAAGATGGCCTGTTGTCACTGCAAATGGCCAAGGTCGCGCGCAGCTGTGATTACGCCACGGGCACTCTATATCAGCATTTTTCGTCGAAAGAGGACCTATTAGTGGCGATCTGCGCCGAAATGGCCGCTACTCGCGTAGACTTTTTCCAACGTGTTGCCGATTGGCAGGCATCATCGCGGGAGCGCATGTTTGCCATCGCTGTCGCCGACATGCTCTTCGCTCACCGTTATCCCGAACACTTTCGCCTGGCGCAATTCGTCTTCACTGAAGTCATCTGGCAAGCCGCCTCGCCGCAACGTCGCCGTCACACTCTTGAGGTATGTAAGCCTATGGGGCTTATCGTCGAGGGCATCGTCAATGACGCCATTGCCGCTGGCGACGTCGATACCCATGGGCGCGCACCGATGGAGATGTCTATCGGTCAGTGGACCATGACACTCGGCATGCACAACCTCGTTCATGCTGAAGGCGTGCTCGACTTATACGATTTAAAAGACCCGTATCGCATCATGCTCAGCCACGTGCAGATGCTACTGAACGGGATGAACTGGCAACCACACATCAACCCATTCGATGAGCAGCAGCTCACCGACAAAATTAATCACGTGTGCAGTGCGCTGTTTGGCGATATGTGCACGGAACAAGAACAGCGCTGAGCCCCCGCCAGCGCACGCAGGAGAAAGTCCCATGAGTAAACGCATGATCATTATGCTGTTTTTATGTGCCCTCGTTTTTGGCAGTATTTTTGGCATTAAAGCGCTGTTCACGAAAGGCATGAACGACGCGATTAATAGCTCGCCCATTCCCGCCTCAGCGGTAACCACAGCGATTGCCAAAGAAGACAGCTGGGCGACCTCCTTGGAAGCGGTTGGCACCGTGCGCGCCGTCAATGGCGTCGCCGTCACCACACAGATCGCGGGAGCAGTGCAAAAGATTCATTTTAAAAGTGGCGATCAGGTCAAGCAGGGCGATGTACTCGTCACCCTCGACAGCGGCACAGATACCGCGCAATTGAACGCACTTCGTGCCGCGGCAAAACTCGGCGAACTAGAGTACGAGCGGTTTTTAAGCCTGCACAAGCAAGGCTCTGTTTCTCAGTCTGAGCTGGATCGCAAGCGTAGCGAGCGCGATCAGGCAACTGCCAACGCTGATGCCCAGCGCGAAAAAGTATCGCAGAAAACATTGCGCGCACCTTTCGATGGCCAGCTCGGCATTCGTCAGGTTGATCTAGGCCAGTACCTGAACCCGGGCGACGCCGTGGTCACACTGCAACAGCTAAACCCTATCTATGTGAACTTTTCTTTGCCGGAACAACTGCTCTCATCAATCGCCACCGGACTGGATGTTCAAGTTGCCTTGGCCGCTTTTCCTGATCAAACCTTTAACGGAAAGATCACTGCGGTTGAGCCTGGCGTCGAAGCCGCAACACGTAACTTCAACATTCAGGCGCAGCTCAACAACGATGACCAGCATTTGCGCCCAGGCATGTTTGCCGATGTTCGCATTGCGCTAAGCCAAGAAAACGCCGTCGTTGTGCTACCACGCACCGCAATTGCTTACGCCCCCTACGGCAACGCGGTTTACGTCATTAACGACACCGGCGAGAAAGACGAAGACGGCAATCCAAAACTCGCCGTGAAAAAGCGCTTCGTTAAATTGGGGCCCATTCGTGGCGACCTAATTGCGATTGTCGACGGTCTCAAGCCCGGCGAAAAAGTGGCTTCTTCTGGCCTATTAAAGCTGCGTAACGACGCGCCGGTTTTTGAAGAGAATGATGTGATGCCGGCAGACGATGCCACGCCCAACCCGGCCAATAGCTGAGGCAACCGATGAAATTTACTGACGTTTTTATTAATAAACCGGTACTGGCTACGGTTGTTAGCCTGTTCATATTATTGCTTGGTCTGCGCGCCGCCACTGAACTCAATGTGCGTCAGTACCCGGAACTACAGAACGCCGTTATCTCCGTGACCACCATCTATGTTGGCGCTGACGCCGATTTGATTCAGGGCTTTATTACCACGCCTCTGGAACAAGAAATCGCCAGTGCCGATGGCATTGATTATATGGTCTCGACGTCGGCCAGCGGCGTGTCGTCCATTCAGGCCTACATTCGTTTAGATTACGATCCAAACGAAGCGCTCACGCAAATTGTTGCTAAGGTCAACAAGATGCGCAGCCAGTTACCGCAAGAGTCCGAAGATCCAACCGTTGAATTACAGACCGGCGACACAACGGCTGCCATGTATCTGTCGTTCTCGTCGGAAATACTCGATAACAATCAGATCACCGACTACCTAGTGCGCGTAGTGCAACCGAAGCTAACCACTATTCCCGGTGTTCAGCGCGCGCAAATTCTCGGCGACCGTACGTTCGCCATGCGCGCATGGTTACAACCCGCACGCATGTCTGCGTTAGGCATTACGCCTTCCGATGTATTTCGGGCCATTCAAGATAACAACGTACTGTCCGCCGTCGGCGGCACCAAGGGCAGCATGGTGGCGATCGACTTAAAAGCCGGAACTGATCTAAACAATCTTCAAGATTTCAAACGATTAGTCGTGCGCGCGCAAGGCAATGCCTTGGTACGCCTTGAAGATATCGCAGAAGTCGAACTCGGCTCAGAATCCTACGCGACATCGGTGACCTTCAACGGAAAAATGGCCACCTTTATGGGCATCTCTGTGGCGCCAGATGCCAACGCCCTCGACGTGATTCGCGAAGCAAGAAAAGTGCTTGAAGCGGATATTTTTCCGCAGCTACCTGAGGGCATGCGCGGTGATATTCCTTATGACAGCACCGGCTATATTTCTGATTCGATTTCAGAAGTTATTAAAACCTTAATCGAAGCGGTCATCATTGTTATTTTCGTCATCTACGCGTTCCTAGGGTCATTCCGGTCCGTACTGATTCCCGCTATTGCAGTGCCGCTGTCGATGATTGGCGCGCTGTTCTTAATGATGCTGATGGGCTTTACCATTAACTTGCTAACGCTACTGGCGATGGTGCTTGCCATCGGCATTGTTGTCGATGATGCCATT
>JAGPVL010000020.1 GCA_018067045.1 Gammaproteobacteria bacterium | reverse complement strand
CGAAGTCGGCGAGCTCAAGGGCGACAGCGACCATCTCGCGGATGGCGGGCTCGTCATCAATAATTAGAATCTTATGTTTGGTCATATTCAGCAGCTTCTTTTTGTTTCTGTTGTCGCCGTCCATTTGATGGCTTTGATATGACAAGAATATGACAGTTTTTCGTCAAAGAGCGGTTTTTGCCGGTTTTGTGTCGATTTCTGTGTGAATCGGTGTACAAATCAGCGCAATACGTACTCAAGCAGTACGCCGACAAACAACGCGGCCCCGACCCATTGATTGTTTAGGAAGGCGCGAAAGCAGGATGCGCCATCGCGGTCACGGGTCAGCCAGAACTGATAAGCGAATAGGCTCGCTGCAGTGCCCATTGCCAGCCACCAGATCCAGCCAAAGGCGAGTTGACGGCCGAGCAGCATGAGTGGAAACAGTGCCATGCCTTGTAACAGGGCAATGATGGCTCGGTCGGCGTCGCCAAATAAGATCGCGGTGCTGCGCACGCCGATCTTGAGGTCGTCTTCGCGGTCGACCATGGCGTACTGGGTGTCATAGGCAACCGTCCACAACAGATTGGCGGTATAGAGCAGCCAAACCGCCGGTGGTAGGGCGTTGATTTCGGCGGCGAAGGCCATCGGAATGGCCCATGAGAACGCTGCACCGAGAAACAGCTGGGGTAGGTGGGTGAAGCGCTTGGTGAAGGGGTAGAGTACGGCGAGCCCAAGACCGCCGAAGCTTAGCCAGAAGGCAAATGGGTTTAAAAACAGCACTAACACGAGCGCGACCGCAATCAGCCCAGCGAAGAGCATCAATGCCTGCTTGCCGGTGAGTGCACCGGTGGCAAGTGGTCGTCCTTCGGTGCGGCGCACATGGCCATCGACGTTACGATCGGCGAAGTCGTTAATGACGCAGCCGGCAGCGCGCATGACGATCACCCCAAGGGTAAAGACCAATATCGTGCGCAGGCTGGGGCTGCCGTCGCCGGCAATCCAAACGGCCCAGAGCGTTGGCCAAAGCAGCAGTAGCGTGCCGATGGGGCGGTCGAGACGTGTCAGTTGTAGCCAGGGCCAAAGATGGGGGTAGCGCTGCTGAACAAACTGAAGCATGTGACGGGGTTCCTGCACGGCTGAAGGGCTGATGGTGGCAGTGTTTAGACTGCCTTTAGGTTGTCTCGTTAAGTATGGTTCGCAGTCTGCCGTGAGTCTCGGCAATGTGCCAGTTTCTGCCGCTAGTCGCGGTTAAAAAGCGCCGGTAAAAAGAACTCAGCAACGAGCAGAGGTTTTCCACGTTTGCGGAACAGGCTTTGCCGGCCGAAGCACTGAGGTGCGTCGATGGCAGGAATTTCGCTGATGTTGGCATTGGCCGTCCAGACCCGCTCACGCTGCGCGCGCGGCGCTTTAAATAACTCGGCACCGAGAGAGCGTCGCGCCATGTGGCCCAGAATGCGGTTGCGGCCACGCAGTGATGCCAGTGGCAGCACGCTACGGGCAAAAACGACCGGAGTGTCATCTAGGTATAGCAGTACTTCGCGAATGAGCGCGGCGCGTCGTGGCGCTAGACCAAGCAGGCGTGCTTCTTCGGCCCGTGGCGGCGCAATGATTTGCCGTTGGGGGATCACGTGGAAGCGCCCAAGTCGTTGTAATCGCTGGGTTAGAGAGCCGTTGTCGGCGATCCAGTCCGCGATTTCTGGAGGATAGTTTCCGCGCACCAGCGGTCGCCAGCGCAGTGTTGGGTGCAGAAATGTCGCGGGGTTAACGGGCTTCAAGCGGAGTCTCCATACTAGCGCGAAGGACTATCTGTGATTGCTGACAGTGATGCAAGTGATCGGCGGCTTGTGCGCTATTACGCGCCCTATCTCGCGTGAATGGGTCCATAAGCGCGTAATAAGGCCCAAACGGACGTATAAGGAAGCAGCTCCGCCATTGATTTTTAGCGGGTGGATGGCTAGTTTATGCGCCCTGCGAGTTGTCATCGGTGTTGCGCCGGTTGGCACGTACTAACATTTTGGTGAGGTTTGGCATGCGTAAGTGGGAATGTGTTGTTTGTGGCTATATCTATGATGAAGCGGAAGGCTCGCCTGAAGAGGGCATTCCAGCCGGCACATCATGGGATGACGTGCCTGACGATTGGGTTTGCCCAGACTGCGGCGTATCTAAAGATGATTTCGAAATGGTTGAAATCTGATTAATTGGCGTTGCCGGCCACGTAGGCGGCGCCAACTTTTCTTAGCGCGTGATTTTGCGATTGTTCTCCGCGAGCAAGACGAGAATATTGCGCGACTTCCGAGCGGATCCATTTATCCCGTATCCATTTACGCGGCGATAAATACGTAAATCTGATTCGCAGTGAGGTTGGCTCGACGCGTTGTGTTCGCAGCTACTCTTTTCGTCGGCACTGTTCACGGGCTGTTTTTTCTCGAGCAGCTTTTCCGTGCCGCCGCTTTTCCATCGACAGAAACGCTATGCAGGGTTTCGACAGGATGACTACGTTATGGATCCAGTAATTATTGTTGGCACAGGCCTCGCGGGTTTTAACCTCGTGAAAGAATTTCGCAAGCTCGATAAAGAAACGCCGTTGGTGATGCTGACCTCTGACGATGGCCGAAATTATTCGAAGCCGATGCTCTCGAACGGTTTTGCCAAACAGAAAACCGCGGACGATCTTGCTATGGCGCAGCCCGAGCAAGTCGCCGAAACGCTCAATGTCACTATTCGACATGGCGTGACGGTAACGGCTATTGATGCGGTCAAGAAGCATATTCAATTGGGCGACGAAACGCTGAGCTATAGCAAGTTGGTGCTGGGCTTAGGCGCAGACGTTTTTCGTCCGCCGCTAGAAGGCGACGGTCAAGCCAGCGTGTACGCGGTAAATGATTTGGTTGATTACGGTACGTTTCGTCAAGCTCTTGAAGGCAAAAAGAATGTATTGATTCTCGGCGGCGGTTTGATTGGTTGTGAGTTCGCCAATGACCTTGCCAGCGCGGATTTTGCTGTTTCCGTGGTGGAGCCTCTGGGCCGTTGTTTGCCAACCTTATTGCCAGAGCCGGCTTCGACTGCCGTGCAACAAGGGTTGGAATCGATGGGCGTTAAATTCCATTTCGGCCCGTTGGCCAAAGCGGTGCATGCTGAGGGCAATGGCGTGAGCGTTGAATTATCCGACGGAGCGCGCGTGAGTGCAGACATTGTTTTATCCGCGGTTGGTTTGCGTCCTCGTATTAGCTTGGCCAAAGAGGCAGGCTTGCAGGTTAATCGCGGCATCGTTGTCGATCGCCATTTGAAAACCAGCGACGATGATATTTTTGCCTTGGGCGATTGCGCCGAAGTGGAAGGGTATGTGTTGCCTTACATTTTGCCGTTGATGGCGTCGTCGCGCGCGTTAGCGAAAACCCTAACCGGTGACGCAACGGAAGTAAGCTACGGCGTGATGCCGGTAACAATTAAAACGCCAGCATGTCCGATTGTTGTGTGCCCCGCGCCACACGGCCTCGAAGGGGCTTGGGTTTGTGAAGGCGAAGGCCTCGACATTAAGGCATTGTTTCGTGATGAAACCGGCACTCTTTGCGGTTATGCACTGACGGGTGCGGCAGTGTCAGAAAAGCAAAAGCTGAATAAAGAGTTGCCTGCGTTACTGCCTTAGGGTGGTTATTTTGTTGTTTGAGTTTGGTCGCTCCGCCGTTTAGTGGTAGAGCGATTTCATAATCCATATGCCGGGGAAGATAGAATGAAATTCTGGTTAATGATGTTGGTTCTAGGCTTGCGCTTGCGCTGGTTGGCTTGGCGCAACCCTGATTTCCGCAAGCAACTGGAAAAACGGGATGTCGTTATGCAATGGCGTACTGAGACTGGATCGCCATCAAGATGGTTTCATTTTGTGCCGGGTCGTGTAATTGTATCTTCAGGTTTACACGCTAAGCCGAGCGTCACCTTGAACTTCGAGAGCGCCGACTATGCCGCGAAGACGTTGATTGAGTCGGCTAAGAATCAGATGGCGTTTATGACCGGTATGCAGCAGGGCAAAATTAAAATTAGCGGTGATCCAGGCCACCTGATGTGGTTTATGACCCTGATGAAATATATCGCCCCGAAAAAGAAAAAGTAGCTCTGGAGGCAGTGCACGATGAGAACGATAGGTATTAAGGTTAATCACATTGTTCTCTCAGCACTGCTAACACTAACGTGGCAGCTCGCGGCTGCGCACGATTGTGATTGGCCTTTCAAAACCCCGGTGACGATTAGCAATACCACTGGCGGCACTCTGACGAATTATCAAGCTCGCGTTAATATTTCTGCCGCAACTCTGCATGGCAATTACGTTTGGTCTGCCGATGGCAGTGACTTGCGCGTGCTTGATCAAGACGACACCACCGAGCTGACTTTTTATATCGAACGCTGGGATGCGGGCAGCAATACCGCCATTATTTGGGTGACGGTGCCGAGCATGACCGCATTTGCTGATCGCGTTGTGTATCTGGTGTACGGCAACGAACGGGTTGCTAGTGCAGCGAGCGCAACGCTGACCTTCGGTAATATCGGTATAAAATTCCATACCAAGCAAAGTTCCGTTGATCCTACCAATCGCACTCAAGCTGAAAACGCTTTTGCCGCGTCGACGTCGCCAAATGGTTACGGCTGTAAATTTATTACTAATTTTACTGGGATTAATAACTCAGGCGAATTCGGTCCGCCGAATCGTAATACCAATATCGCTTTTTCCAGTGAATCGTGGTTTTTAGTTGGCGCAGGTGAAGAGGGGCTTTGGTCGTTTCGTTATGGCGCGGACTTTGGCCGCGGTGGCGGTTTATATGTTGATGACGCGCCGTTGGAAGAGCAGTGGAATGATGATCTATGGTGGGCCAATAATTGGGATGCTGCGGACGAAGTACTTGAAGGCAGCGTGAATCTTTTGCCCGGTTATCACAGCTTGCGCATTCTCGGCTTTGAGGGCGGCAACGACGGTGGTGTCACGGTGCAGTTTCGCAAACCGGGCGGCGCGTATCAGGCGCTAACGACGGCGGCATTGGATTTACGAAGCCGTCAGTGTGGAACCAGTGAGCCAACGGTAGCGTTTGCCGCCGGCAGTGTTTGTCCGACGGATATGAATGTCGACAAAGTGATTCAGGCGATTGCCGGCGTCGTCAATACGGTGCCCTTGCCAGGTGTTGATCCGGGCAACATCGTGACTTATGAAGTGACGATAGAAAGCCAAGGGCCAGGACCGTCACGGAATGTTTTAGTGGAAGATAATTTAGGTAAGTTTGTGGCGGTGAGTATGGACGCTTACGGCAGCAACCAGCCTTTTAGTTGTGTCAGCGGTTGCGGCCTCGCTCAAGGCCAGGCGAATTTAGGCGCGCCGCAGTATTCTAGTGACGACGGTGCAACGTGGGGCTATACATTGCAATCGGGTGGTGGTGGCGCGCCAGCGCGATTCGACGCGAACGTCACTCGTTTTCTCGTGCCGATAGAAAATATGATCTACGGTGGTGAGGATGTGGTATTGCGTTATCAAGTGCGCGTGCAGTAGCGCGTTAATTCCCCACGCTCCCACAAAGAGTTCCCGTTGTAGGAACTTGCTTGCAAGCGATCAGCGTTCGATTAAAACCAAGCCCAGCGCGTGCAAGTAGGCCCCGCAAGCACAATAAAGCTTAGTACTTTTAGGCACCTTTCTTAACATGTTCTTCGCAACACCAATAAATGGGTTGCCGTTACGATCTTCTCGCTTGTTGCGCAGACATTGGAAAGGATGCGACAAACAATAATGCTGCGACCACCACCACGGAGGGTCCGACGGGCGTGTCGGCATACCAGCTTAGTGTTAAGCCGCCGAGTACGGCAACAACGCCAAATAGTGACGCCAATATCGCCATACTTTCGGGCGTTTTAGACAGACGCCGTGCACTGGCCGCAGGCATCACCAATAACGACGTAATTAACAATACGCCGACAGTGCGAATCGCACCGGCGATTAATACCGCCAGCAACAGCATTAATAGCGTACGCGTTGCGACCAGTGGAATGCCTTCGACTTGCGCTAAGTCTTCATCAACGGTGATGCTTAATAAACTCCGCCAGCCCCACACCATTAGTGCCAGAATGCCTGCGGCACCGAGCCATAACCACAACACGTCTTGCATCGAAACGGATAATAAATCGCCGAATAGAAATGCGAATAAATCAATTCGCACGTCCGGCTGTAAACTAATTGCAATGATGCCTAACGCCAGTGTGGTGTGTGAAACAATACCTAACAGCGTATCGCTGGCCAGCTTGCGTTGTTGTTGCAGTGCAACCAGTAAGAGTGCGAGCAATAAACACACCAGTACGACGGCCGGGTATAAACTGACTTCTGCAGCGAGCGCAAAGGCCGCGCCGAGCAGTGCGCCGTGGGCGAGGGTGTCGCCAAAAAAAGCCATGCGCCGCCACACAACAAAGGCGCCCATTGGGCCGGCTACGATGGCGACGGCAAGACCGGCTAGCAGTGGAGGAAGGAGTAGTTCAATCATGATGCGTGCCGTGTGAGTGATCGCACTGACTGTGATCGTGGTCGTCATGTTTTGCCACGGAGTTTGCACGGTCGCCCTCGGCATCACCGTTAACGTTGCCGTGTAAATCATGTGCGTGATCATGGTCGTGTGTGTAGAGCGCCATATTCGGCGTGGTCAATTGTGTGCCAGCAAAGAGATCGTGAAATGCGGGGTCGCGAGATACCGCTTCCGGTGTGCCGGAACAGCAAACGTGATGTTGCAAACAAATCACATCGTCCGTGGCGGCCATGACCAAATGCAAATCGTGAGAAATTAATAAAATGCCGCAGCCGAATTCATCACGAACATCGGCGAGCAATCCGTATAACGCATTCTGACCAATGACATCGACGCCTTGGGCGGGTTCGTCGAGCACCAGCAAGTCGGCTTTGCGTAGCAATGCGCGGGCGAGTAAAACGCGCTGCCATTCGCCGCCACTTAATTGTTGCACGGGCTGATGCTGTAATGCCGCGACGCCGACGCGTGCCAATGCCGCGCGCCGTTCGTCTTTGTGGGCGGGTTCGGCCAGCCACAAAAAACGATCAACGGTGAGCGGCAGGCTGTCGTCGATGCGTAAACGCTGCGGCATATAGCCAACTTTTAAACCGGCGCGCCGGTTTAGCGTTCCGCTGCTGGGCTTGTGCAGACCCAATACAACTTTGGCAAGGCTAGTCTTGCCGGCGCCGTTCGGGCCGATGAGCGTGGTAATGCGGCGGCTGTGCAGGGTCAAATCGATCTCTTTGAGAACGCTGACGTCGCCAAAACGAAGGCTAACCTTGCTCAGGGCCACCAGTGGCTCTGACATGAAACTCTCCTGCCTGATCTGCTGCGCTGGATACGGCTGCCAATGATAGACTACCCGCCGTTGTCCGGCACCGGTTGGTTCGCCCCGTTTAGCGATAGCGGTTCGTGGGCAGCCTGAGTGTTGGTGTTTTGTCGCTGGAGATCCTGTGCGTATTGTTCTTGTTGTTATTTTTTTGTGCTGGGCGCAGCTCGTGTTCGCAGCGCCGGCACCGAGGCTGACGGTGGTCGCCAGTGTGGAGCCGTTAGCGATGCTGGCGCGTGAAGTGCTCGGCGATCAGGTGGTCGTCAAAACGTTGTTGCTGCCGGGCCAGACGCCGCATTTTGCCTCGTTCACGCCAGGCCAAGCCCAGTTGGTTCAGCAGGCTGATTTGATTGTCTGGCTCGGGGAAGATGCGGAGCCAAATCTCGCTGCGCTGGTGCGTAAGAGTCGGGGTCAGCGCTTGGCGATGCTGGATGTGGGTGGTTTAACGTTACGTTATGGCGTAGGCCATGCGCACGAGAACGGACATGCCCCCAGCGATTCAGTGAAAGAAGCCGCGCACAGCGCCGAGGAACCGGCTGCTGCAATCGAAGCGTCTGACCACGATCATGAGGCTAGCGAGCTGGACCCGCATCTTTGGTTGTCCCCGCACAACATGGCGCGGCTGGCGCACGCGCTGGCGGATCAGGGCAAGTCACTGGGCTTGCATTCGGCGGATACTGATGCGGCATTGCAAGCGTTCGAGATAACCCTAGCGAACACCTTAGCCGCTAGCCGCAAACAGTTGGCGCCGTATGCGCAACGTGACTGGTTGAGCCAGCATAATCCGTGGCTGTATTTTTCTGACGCGTTGTCGTTGCGGGTTGGCATGCAGGTGAGCAGCGGTTTGCAGGGCGGTACCAGCGCCCGTCGTTTCGCGGAACTGATTCAACAAATGAAGTCTAAGTCGGTGCATTGTGTGCTGGCGGAGCCGGAGGCGCGGCGCGCAATGTTGGCGCGGCTGTGCCAGCCGGGTGACTGCCGAATTGTCGAAGCTGATCCACTGGGGCGCGATTTAACGGAGGCCCGTTACACTGATTTGTTGGTGCATTTAACCGAGCAGTTTAAGCGCTGCCTGCAATAAAGGGCTGTGAGAAAGAGCCTTGGTCGGTGAGGTGCGGCGTTTATAATTCGTTGGGTTGCGAGCGCGGTGGGGTGGGTAATGTCGGCCGCTCGATGTATTGCGGTGATTGTATGCTGCCGGTGCGACCTTGTAAGCGTTCGCGAAAGAGTAAGTCGGTTTCAGAGTAACGCTCGGCATCGTTGACCGAGCGCATGCCTTGTTCTTCGGTGTTGTCGAGCTCGATAGGACTTTTCAGGTAAAGGCCCTGCATTTCTTCGCTGTTTAGTTCCGGCGTTGAGAAGCGCTTTTTATTTGTCGTCGCGTTATCGGCATCATTGTCGATAATGGCCGAATCAGGGATTTGCTCTGCGGCCAGCGCTGGCGCAGTGAGTATCAACAGAATTAATAAAATTGGTGTCTTCATTGCGCCATAATACGCCTTTTTAAGGTCGCGCCGTCAACCTGCCATTGAGGCAGGGAAGGAAACCGGTATGCTGCGACCTTAGTGTTATTAGGAGCATTCATTTGTCGATGAGGGGGGAGGGGCTGCCGCGCCTAGCAATGGCCTGTTGGAGCCATGATTGGTTGCTGCGTCGCGACATGCTCGGCGGTGAATATAGCTCGCTGGGGCGAGTGCTCGACGAGCTGGCAGCGCGTGGCTATAACGCCTTGCGCGTCGACGCCTTCCCGCACCTGATTGGCAGCCGCAGTGATGGTGTTGTACTGGATCGCTTCCAGATCACCAGTGGACGTGCGCCGGTAGACATCCAGCCGCGCAAATATTTGCTGGAGCTGGCGACCTTGGCGAAAGCACGCAATATCCGACTGTGGCTGACCAGTGCTTTCTTGCAGGATTCTCAGTCGTGCCGCTCATTTGTCCGCCGGCCCCGCGATTTCGTTGATGTCTGGTCGCAGACTTTGTCAGCATTAGAACAACAAGGTTTATTGGATACAGTCGTGGCGGTGGATTTTTGCCACGAATTTACCGATCCAGAAACCACCCATGGCGCGTTCCGTAGCTTATTTCATGCGCATCCGCGCAGCCTGATGGCGCGCTTGGCAGATTGGAGCAAAGAAGCTGAACTGGCCGTCGAGGCTTACTTACAAGAAGTGCCGCGCACGCTTAAAGCGCTGTTTCCCAGCGTTGCTTTTGGTGTTTCAGCGACACGTCAGGTTGAATTGCGTCTGCGCAAACTCGACACCTCTGAGCTTGATTTTATTGATAGCCATTTATGGCTCGACGACGACCCCGCCATTAGCTTGTTGAGTGCAACGCCATTGGCGCACACCGGAGGTCGTTTGGGGCGTGGTCTACAAACGCGCATTGCTGGGCTGGCTTGGCGCGCACGCGGTACGTTCTGGGTGCGGAGCATCGAACAGCGCATTGAAGGCGCTGCAGAATTCGCGCGTATCCGGCGTTTGCAGTCGGTAATCGGCGGTGGTTTTGTGCACCTTGCCAGTGAGCAGCAAGCAGACTGGCGTTGGGTCAAACAGGTATCAGAAAGCGTGCTTAAGGCATCGTTGGCGCAGGGCGTGAGTACCATCGTGACGGCCCATCAAGCGCGCCCACAAAGCCCGCGCTTATGGGCTGACATCGACTGGCATCGCGATATGACCAAGTTGATTATCGATCACCCCCCTCGCTAGTATTTGCCTTAGACTTTCTGCCGGCGTTGGGCCCTGGTCAAATATTCGCCTGCAAGCAGCCGCCCACAAGACCATCTACAGCGTCGGGCCATCCAAGTTTTCAGTCCACCTTGTGGGAGGTTGCTTGCAAGCGATCCCTCCTGAACAAACGCGCACCGCGCGCATGGTCTCGCCGGCGAACGGAGCGGATCTTTAGCGCTCGATCCAGTCTTGGTAACGTAATAAAAACATTCGCTGAAAAGGCGCAGGGTCTTTGCTTACCGTGCCGGTTGCCTGTGGCTGCAATAGGGCGTGTTGTTGAGAGATGCGGCGGGATAAATAGAAACGCAGGGCGGCTATCGTTAACGCTAACGGCAGCGTGGCAAGATGACGTTCCGCAGCGTCGGCAGGCAGCACACTCGCATAGCCCTCAAGCAAAGCATCGTGGCGCGGGCGGCTGAACGAGCCGTCGGCGTTAACGGCCCAGTCGTTTAGCGCGACGGCTACATCGTAGGCAGGCAGATCTTCGCAGGCGTTATAAAGATCGAGCAAGCCGCTGGGTGCGGCCCTCGTTGCGGCATCAGCCTTCTCAAACAAAACATTGTCGCGAAACAGGTCCGCATGCACTAAGCAGCGTGTGCCGTCTGCTTGTTCCCAAGCGCGCAGTACTTTTTCGGCGGCATGCATTTCAGCGGCGGGTAAGTCGGGCAGCTGTGTTGCCAGAGTTGCCAGTAATTGACGTTCGCTATTGCGATGCGCGTCGCTGTTGGTCGGCAACGGACATTGGTGCAAACGCCCAAGCAGTGCGCCGACGGCGCGACAGTGCTGCTGTGAAACGTCAAAAACATGCTCGCCAGAGAGCCAAGGCACCAAAAAAGCCTTTTTACCTTCGATATCGAGTACCACCTCTCCATCGACCGCAATAGGCGCCGCGACCGGCAGGCCGTGCTGTTCGAGTTGCGCGAGCAAACGCGCAAACCACGGCAAGGCGCTGGCCGGGCGTTGTTCGAAAACCGTCAGCACGCGGCCAACGGGATCGCCGTTTGGAGCCTGACAGCGGAGTAAATAATTGCTGTTTTCGATGCCGTGTGTGGCCGCTATCGCCTCGATTAACGTGAGGTTCAAGGGAGCCAGCAAGGCGGCAATGGTATCGTGGTGCAAATGGGTAAATACGCTCATTCGCGCAGTATACGGTAGGTGATGGCGCAGTAGTCGATAGCGCGTTAATCTGAGCGCCGAAGTTTGTGACTATTAAGTGGTCGGTGCTCGCGTATACTGGCTGCTGAAAACAACGGCTGGCCTTATATTTAGCCGCAATAACAAGAATCTATTGTTTAGGAGTTTGACATGAGGGGTCTCCTCGTTGCCGCCATTGCGGCGCTGGCCGTTGCACCAGTTTTGATGCCGACCATTGCTAAAGCGGCCACTGCTGCCGATCAAGTTGCTGAGCCTGATAAAGTCGCTATCTATCGCGAGAGCCCTGACACCTACGTCGGCCTCGGTCTTATTAGTACGCAAATTGAAGGCGGTGTGCTTGATCAAGCGCCCGGTGGTTTGCATATTCGTGCTGGCGGCATGCTCGATCCTAACTGGGGCGTGGAAGTGCGATTGGCGCGTGGCTTCTGGCACGAGCGGCAGAAAGTTGGCGACGCGCGCGTGCAAATTGATATTGATCACCTTGCTGGGTTTTATCTGACCCGCCGTTGGGACTTCGCGGTGCCGGTGATCGAGATTCCCATGGTCAAAGGTATGTTTGTTCAGGCTCAGGCCGGTGTTGCGGCTGCGCAAATTAAGGTTGAGGTCGACTCCTGCGCAACCTGTCGCGGTGGTGTTGACCGTAACGATCGTACTGATCTGTCATGGGGTTTAGGGATTGGCTTAAACGTGCGTGTACCGACATTGCCGAACAGAGTGAACTTGTCGTTGGAGTACATGGACTACGGCGACAAAGACGATATTGAGATCAGCGCGATTGAGGCGGGCTTTCAAGTATTCTTTTAGGCTACTTTTTGTCCCGACTTTGCCCCTGATGTTTTCAGGCCGCCCATGCCGCGGCGGCCTCCTATCTTGACGCCCTCCTGATGTAGTTGCCGCGCCGTATCGACGAAATAAGGTATGCTATTGCTTCCCATTTAAGAGGGCCGTGCCGAACCGTTTTTGCCACGGCCTAATTGCGTTAAACGAGTGATGGCGAGGGCAAACCGTCCGGCGACCTCATCGCGCAGCAACTTAACAAACCTGTGAACAGGACCGCCAATGTCTGATAAACGACCAGTGATACTGGTAGATGGCTCTTCGTATCTTTACCGAGCATTCCATGCACTGCCTATGCTGACCACCTCCGATCAGCGCCATACCGGTGCAATTCGCGGCGTTGTGTCGATGCTGCGTAAGTTACTAAAAGATTATCAGCCCGAGCATATGGCCGTGGTGTTTGATGCCAAAGGCAAAACCTTTCGCGATGATATGTATGAACAGTACAAAGCCAATCGTCCGCCCATGCCGGACGAGTTGCGTCAGCAAATCGAGCCGCTGCACGCGCTGATTCGGTCGATGGGATTGCCGATGATTGTTGAAGACGGCGTTGAGGCCGATGACGTAATCGGCACGCTCGCCGTCAATCTTTCCGCGCAAGGTTATCCCGTCATTATTTCGACCGGCGACAAAGACATGGCGCAGCTGGTGGACGACAAAGTTACCTTGGTCAACACCATGAATGATTCGGTGATGGACCCTGCCGGCGTGGAAAAGAAATTCGGCATTCCGCCCTCGCTGATTATTGATTACCTCGCCTTAATGGGCGACAAGGTCGACAACATACCGGGTGTTCCCGGTGTGGGAGAGAAAACGGCGCTGGCGCTAATACAAGGGCTTGGTTCTATTGATCAGATTTATGCCAATCTCGATAAAGTGCCGGAGCTTACTTTTCGCGGCGCGAAAAAAATGCCAGAAAAGCTGGCAGAGCACGAAGCGCAAGCGCGCCTTTCTTACTTGCTTGCCACCATTAAAACAGACTGCGAGTTAAAAGAAGGGCTGTCTGAGTTGGTGCTGGGCGAACCCAACAACGAAGAGCTGGCGGCACACTTTAAGTCGTTAGAGTTTAAAGGTTGGCTAGAAGAAAAAATTGACGAAAAAAGTGGCGGCGGGCAAGCGGCTAAAACAAACGCAACAGATTCAGCAGAAGACGATAAGCCCGCGCTGCCGTTAGAGTCAGAGCTAGACCGCAGCGGCTATGAAATGGTGCTGACCCAAGCGGCATTTGAGCAATGGATCGAAAAATTAACGCAGTCGCGCTGTTTTGCCTTCGATACCGAAACGACCAGCCTAGAATATATGCGCGCTGAAATTGTTGGCGTTTCGTTTGCTATCGAAGAAGGTCTTGCGGCGTATGTTCCGGTGGCGCATGACTACCCTGGCGCGCCCGATCAACTTGATCGAGACTATGTACTAGCGACGTTAAAGCCGTTACTTGAAAGCGAAGAGGTTAAGAAGATTGGGCAAAACTTAAAGTACGACATGAGTGTGCTGGCCAATTACGCCATCCATATGAAAGGCATTGGTTGGGATACCATGCTCGAATCCTACGTGCTCGACTCGGTGGCTACACGTCATGACATGGATTCCTTATCGCTGAAGTATCTCGGCCACAAAGCCATTAAGTTTGAAGAAATTGCCGGTAAAGGCGCAAAGCAATTAACCTTTAATCAGATTGGCCTTGATGAAGCGGGCGTCTATGCTGCCGAAGATGCGGACGTCACGTTGCGTTTGCACAACGTTCTATGGCCGCGAGTGCAACAGCACAGTAGTTTAGAAAACGTCTTTACCAATATCGAAGTGCCGCTCGTGCCAGTACTGTCGGGTATCGAGCGGAACGGCTGCTATGTCGATGCGAGCATGCTGCGCAAGCAAAGCAACGAGTTGGCTAAGCGGATGGTCGAGCTTGAAAATAAAGCCTACGAATTAGCCGGTGACAAATTTAATTTAAGTTCACCAAAACAGCTTGGCGAAATCCTGTATACCAAACTCGGTATTCCGGTTATCAAAAAAACACCTAAAGGTGCGCCGTCTACCGCTGAAGCTGTGTTGCAGGAATTGGCCCATGACTATCCCTTGCCGCAGGTGATCATGGATTACCGCGGCATGGCAAAACTCAAAAGCACTTATACGGATAAGCTGCCAGAAATGATCGACTCAGTCACTGGCCGTGTGCACACCTCTTACCACCAAGCTGTTGCGGCAACCGGGCGCTTGTCGTCAAGTGATCCAAATCTGCAAAATATTCCCGTACGTAGTGAAGAAGGCCGCCGTATTCGTCAGGCATTCTGTGCTCCAGCAGGACGGAAAATAGTCGCCGCGGATTATTCGCAGATTGAATTACGCATTATGGCGCACCTGTCGCAAGACGAAGGTTTGCTGAATGCTTTTTCGCAGGGCTTGGATATTCACCGTGCCACCGCAGCAGAAGTTGGCAATAAATCAATTGACGACGTGACCGACAACGAACGCCGCAATGCCAAGGCGATCAACTTCGGTTTGATTTACGGTATGAGTGCATTCGGTTTGGCGCGCCAGCTTGGCTTGCCGCGGGCAGAGGCGCAGGCCTATATCGATTTGTATTTTGATCGCTACCCTGGCGTAAAGCGTTATATGGAAAGCACGCGTGCTAGCGCCGCGGACAACGGCTATGTCGAAACATTATTCGGGCGGCGTTTGTATTTGCCTGAAATTCATAGTCGTAATGGCAATATGCGCCAAGCGGCAGAGCGCACCGCGATTAATGCACCGATGCAGGGCACAGCAGCCGATATTATTAAGCGCGCCATGATTGACGTACACCATTGGCTCGCCGGCTCGAAAATTGATGCGCTAATGATTATGCAGGTGCACGATGAACTGGTGTTTGAAGTGGCGGAAAAAGATGTTGAAGAGCTAGTGCGTGAAATCACCGCGCGCATGTCTGCGGCTGCAGATCTCGCCGTGCCGCTGGTGGTTGATTACGGTATTGGCATTAATTGGGATGAGGCACACTAGTGGACTGGTCAACTACCTATGCTGCGGTATGGCGCGCCCACAGTCGTCGTTTACGGCCGGTGCGCGAGCTTGATCCGATTGCCTTTGACGACTTGCTCGGCATTGATGTGCAAGTGGCAAAGCTAAAGCAAAACACGGAACGCTTTATTTCCGGGCAGCCATGCAACCATGCGTTGCTTTGGGGGAGCCGCGGCACCGGTAAATCATCCTTGATCAAAGCCATGTTGAATGCCTACGCCGACAATGGCCTGCGCGTGGTGGAAGTGGATCGGGATGACTTGCTTCAGCTACCAGAAATCGTCGATGATTTGCGTGAACTGCCGTTTTATTTTGTGGTCTACTGTGACGATCTGTCGTTCGAACAGAACGATCGCGGGTATCGACATCTCAAAAGCGTACTGGAAGGCTCTATTGAGCCTGCGCCGAAGAATGTCCGTTTAATGGCAACCTCAAACCGTCGCCATCTGTTGCCGGAATACCATCACGATAATGCGGCAGGGAAGGTGATCGATGGTGAGCTTCATCTTGGTGACGCATTAGAAGAAAAGATCTCGCTGGCCGATCGTTTTGGCCTGTGTTTATCGTTTCATCCTGTTTCACAGGAGAAATATTTTGCAATGATCGATCAGTTGTTCCCCCGCATCGCTGATCGAGACAGGTTGCATACATTGGCGCGCCGGTTTTCGACTGAAAAAGGTAGTCGTTCCGGACGTACCGCCCAACAATTTTATCGACAGTATATTGGGGAACTTGAATGCTGACATCCGTACGAGAATTTCTAAAGCACGATTCGGCCGGTGGTATCTTGCTGGTAGCGGCGGCGATATTCGCCATGATCTGTGCCAATTCGCCGCTGTCTGGATTGTATGACCACTTCTTGCATACCCAGGCGGGCGTGCACGTGGGCAAAATTGGTTTGGAAAAACCAATTTTGTTATGGGTCAACGATGGCTTAATGTCGCTGTTCTTCTTTTATGTTGGCCTAGAGCTTAAACGCGAAGTGCTCGATGGCGAACTTTCGTCTCCAGCGCAGGTGATGCTGCCAGCCATCGGCGCTATTGGCGGCATGGTTGTGCCAGCGGTCATCTATTTTCTAATTAACAGTGATAACGAAATCGCTATGCGCGGCTGGGCGATTCCAACTGCAACAGATATCGCATTTGCTTTGGGTGTGTTGACGCTGTTAGGCGATCGTGTACCAACGTCGCTAAAAGTATTTTTGGTGTCATTGGCTATTTTCGATGATATCGGCGCAATCATGATTATTGCGATATTTTATACCGCTGATTTGGCGCCGATGTCGTTGGTAGTCGCCTCAGTTTGTTTGGGCGTTTTGTTTATGATGAATCGCCGCGGTGTGATGTCAGAAGCGCCTTACTTGCTGGTTGGTATTGTCTTGTGGGCATCCGTATTGAAGTCTGGTGTGCACGCCACCTTAGCCGGTGTTGCGTTAGCAATGTTTATTCCTTATCGCGACAAGTCGAAACCTGATTATTCACCGCTTAAACATATTGAGCATAGCTTGAGCGGTGTCGTAACGTTTGCCATCTTGCCAATTTTTGCCTTCGCGAATGCCGGTTTGTCGCTCGCGGGTATGTCATTGGGCAGCTTGTATGAGCCGGTTCCTTTGGGGATTGCGTTAGGCCTGCTGCTCGGTAAGCCGCTGGGTATTTTTGTCACCTGTTGGCTGGCGGTTAAAGTGGGTTTGGCGCGGCTTCCTCGCGGCATGGAATTCCGAGGCTTGTTTGGTTTGTCGGTGATGTGTGGCATTGGTTTCACCATGAGCTTATTTATCGGCGGCCTCGCGTTCGGCGAAGGACACGGAGCGGACGCTGGCGCAGGGCCTCGTCTCGGCGTTATGGTCGGCTCAGTATTGTCAGCGGTGATAGGTTATATGATATTGAATTGGTCTCTGCCGAAACATCCAGAAACACAGGGGGCGAAATAAATTTCACTTTATGCGCCCAGCGGATGAAACTTATTTCGTTTTGCGCTTACATATAGTATGTCGCTGGCCGGATCCCCGATCCCCCAAACCCTCGCCGGACAGCGACATCTAGTACTCCGCTTTTTCCCCCAGAAAAGCGGAGGGCAAGCAACCTGGCAGCGATTTTTCTCCTCGCGCTGCCAGGTTTTTTTTGGTTCATCGCGGATGTCCGGAAAAAGCCCGATGAATCATCAAAACACTCAAAATGAATTCGGCGGCAGAATTGGCTCCTGCGAGGCGGGCAACATCAAGGCTTTTGCCGGAGCGCGCCCTGCAAGCGAACAACCGCAAGCCCCAAGACTCGCCTGCAAGCAGCCTCCCACAGCCCCCTCTGCAGCGCGGGACCATCTCAAATTTCCGCTCACCTTGTGGGAGGCTGCTTGCAGGCGACCTTTCCCGAACAAACGCAGCGCAGCAGCCGCATAAGAAAAAGGTCCTTCAGGCTTTTCCCAGAAATCCGCGATGAACCTAAAAAAGGGCCACTTCAAAAGCCACAGGACCCCTTGCAACGCGGCACCATCTCAAATTTCTGCTCACCTTGTGGGAGGCTGCTTGCAGGCGACCTTT
>JAGPVL010000042.1 GCA_018067045.1 Gammaproteobacteria bacterium | reverse complement strand
GGCGCCAGCCTCGTGCTCTTTGATGGCGCCAATAATCTGTTCTTCTGTGTATCGCGTCTTCTTCATGGTGAGATCTCCATTGTGCTAGGTTAACTGGAAATCTCATCGAGTTCATGGCGCTAAATTTGGGGGAGAGGTCAGGGCTCTCATCAGTTACCGGAGGTAGAAATGAAACGCTTTCATGTGCACGTGGCCGTAAAGGATCTCGCTCAGAGCGCACTTTTTTACAGCAAGCTGTTTGGTCAAGCGCCAGCGATGGAGCGGGAGGACTACGCTAAGTGGATGCTCGATGATCCGCGCTTAAATTTTGCGATTTCGTCGCGGGGGCAAGCGGTTGGCGTTAATCATTTTGGTTTTCAGGCGGACTCAGCGGAGGAGCTTAAAGGCTTGAAGGTTTTGGCCGAGGCGGCCGCGGACGGAGAGATTGTTGATCAGGGCGCGGCGGCGTGCTGCTACGCGAAGAGTGAAAAGCATTGGACCCTTGATCCACAGGGTATGGCGTGGGAGCATTTTCATACGCTTGCTGAAGCCGAGACGTTCGGGCAAGACACTGCCGATCAAGCGGGTGCTTGTTGTATCCCGGTTAGGGCGTCGGCGCAGCAGGACGAAGATCAGGCAGACGCCCCGTGTTGTATTCCTAGCACTGACACATCGACTACTGACACACCAACGACAGGAGCTTGTTGTGGTTGATCGGCTAAAGGCCTCAGAGCCCGCTTCTGGTGATGACATGGCTGTTTCTCGTGAGGAGATGGCTGTGTCGTATGCGGGGCTGAGAGCCGGCTTGTTACGTTATCTGCGCGGCCGCGTCGAGGACGCGGCAACCGCCGAAGATTTGTTGCACACCGTGTTTCTTAAAGCGTTGGCGACAGACCAATCGGTTAAGTCTTCAGACGCCATCGCATCATGGCTTTACCAAATCGCTCGCAATGCTCTCATTGATTATTATCGAGCGCGGCGTCCCGTCAGTGCTCTCCCCGACGAGTTGGCGTTAGAGGCAATAGAAGACACTTCATCCGTGCAGGCACTGTCTGCGTGTTTGTTGCCATTGGCGCAACAACTCCCGAGCCTCTATCGCGATGTTTTGGTGGCGACGGAGTTTCAAGGCAAGACCAAACACGCAGTTGCTTCTGATCTAGGTCTATCGGTTTCTGCGGTAAAAAGTAGAGCAAGTCGAGGGCGTCGAATGCTTAAAGACAAATTACTTGCCTGTTGCCATGTTGAGTTATCACCATCGGGCGCAATCACAGATCATCATTCCCATACGAAGGGCAGCTGCAAGTCATCTTGCTGAGGTGCTTGAGTTTCTGCGTCGCTATGCGGTTCTTCTTCAGTTACTCACGGTAAACGTTCTCTGTCCGTCTTCTCCGGCGGTTTCCGTTATGGTCCCTTCTGAAAGTAACAGTGCGATGCGGGCGTAGATTTGTCCTGCGACGAGTAAAAACAGAGGGCTGTATAAGGCTTTGCCGCCGAGTTTTTTCAGAATATCCGGCATGGTGGTGTGGCCTGTTTTTATCACGTCTGTCAGTTGTGCGAGGCGTTGTGCGTGAGCACTCTGGAGTTGTTCGCAGCGTTCTCGGAAGTTGCTGAACGGATCGCCGTGGGCGGGTAGGGCGAGGTCTACGGCGAGTGTGCTGAGCGGCGTCAATGAGCTTAGGTATATACCGAGTGGGTTTTTATCTTGGCGCCACCAAGTACTGACGTTAGTGACGATGTCGGGGAGAACTTGATCTCCGGTGATAAGCCACTGCTGCTCTGGCTGGTAAAGCAGAATATTGCAGGGCGTGTGGCCGAGGCCTTCATGCAATCGCCAAACTTTTTTGTTTACGTTGATGGTTTCGCCGGCGCTGACTATTTGAATGTCGGAGTGAATAACGGGAACTGCATCGGCAAAGTGTTGGTAAAAGAACTGGCACTGGGCGATATGTTTTTCGCCGGCGTTCCAGTGTGTTAACCATGTTGTGAGTTCTGCGTTGCGCTGTGAGGCATCGACGGCAAGGTCGAGCATTGCTTGTCGTTCTGGTTCGGCCATTAAAACGGGTGCGCCGGTTTCCCGTGCCAGCCATGCGGCAGAGCCAATATGGTCGGGGTGGGCGTGGGTTAGAAAAATACGCGTAATGCCGTCGCGATATAGAGGCGATTGCATAAAGGCTTGCCACGCGTTGCGGGTGTCTTTGCCGCGAGTGCCGCAGTCGATTACGAACCAGCCATTTCCATCTTCAAGCAACCAGCTATTGATATGACCTGGTGGCGCTTTCATGGGTAATGCCAAGCGCCATACGCCATCTGCCACGCGCTCAGGGGTGGTGTCTGTGGTGCTAGGGAGCGTTGGTGTTACGCCGCTCGCGGTGTGTTCCTCAGCGTTCTTTTTAGCGCCTTTCTCAGAGCCGTTAATAGCAAGAGGCGTGCGGGCATCGGACGTTGTGGTGGTCATAGTGGGAACTCGGTGTGGCGATGATCTTTACAGAATCAATAGTTACTCATGCCTCGGCGGGTAAAACAATGACAGTGGCGGCGTGGTGGGGATTGTTTTTGGGCGATCTTGCCATGTGGTTTGTGGGAGAAAGGCCTATGAGATCCCGCTCGACGTTGCTTGAGTGGGAGGCTGCTTGCAGGCGAAAGGTTTGAGTTTCGATCTGAGGCAATTCGCTTGCAAGCAAGCTCCCACAAGAACATCAAAGCACACTGTCCTTGTAGGAGGCTGCTTGCAGGCGAAGGTTTAGGTTTCGATCTGAGGCAATTCGCTTGCAAGCAATCTCCCACAAGAACATCAAAGCGCACTGTCCTTGTAGGAGGCTGCTTGCAGGCGAAGGTTTGGGTTTTGATCTGGGGCCATTCGCTTGCCAGCAAGCTCCCACATGAGCATCAAAGCGCACTGCCCTTGTGGAGGCTTTCTCTAGACAGGCTTTCTGAAAAATTTCTCTGAAAGACTCCTCTCAAATATAGAACCGTGTTTTTCCGTTGTTGTTTAGCTACTCGATATTTCTGTCGTTAATGATCCGCGTTTATCGGTGAGCACCATTAATGCCGGTGCCAAAATAAAGTCGGCGAGTAGGGCGGCCATAACGGTAAAGGCGGTGACGAGGCCGAAGCCGGTGAGGTTATTCATTTCGGAGAAAATAAAGATGAGGAAACCGCCGGCGAGGATGATGCTGGTGGTGAGCATGGCGCGGCCAGATTCGTGCAGTGTGGCGTAAATGGCTTCGCTGACATTATTGCCACGTTGCCGATTGGCTTCGTAGTGATGCATAAAGTGAATGGTGTCGTCCACGGCGAGGCCAATCGCGATGGCGCCGACGAGCATGCTAAACATGTCGAGCGGAATGCCGACAGCGTGCATAAAGCCGAGCGCTAATAAAATGGGCAATAGGTTGGGGATCATGGCCAGCAGGCCGAGTTTAATTCGTCCGAGCAGCAGTATCATCATCACGGCAATGACAACAAACGCAATCATATAACTGCGCGCCGTATCGACGATGACCGCGGCGAGGGTGCGGCTGAGCACGGCAACCAACCCGGTGACATTGACGTCAATGTCGGCGGGAACATGTTGTGCGGCAAGCTGTTCGATTTGTTGGGTCATGGCAGCGTAATAGAGAGTGTCTACCCACGGCACGGAGAGGGTAATGCGCGTTGTACGGTAATCGCGGTCGACGCGGCGATAGAGGTCATTGGCGGCGGAGAGTTCGAGCAAGAATAATTCTTGCGCCAACAAATCGTCGTCGCTGGGGGTGACGTACTGTTCTGGGTTGCCGTTGTGCAGAGCCTGATTAATTTCGCGCAGCATGTCGCTAAGGGATTGCACCTTACGAACCGTCACGGTGAATTTTTCCTGGTCCAGTGCATCACTTAATTCGGCAAGGGCTTTAATGCGTTGGGCATTTTTCCAGCCGTCTTGTTCGCCGCTGTCGAGCAGAATTTCAATATTCATACTGCCGCTAAGTCGGGTGTCGATCACGTCAGTGGCTTGGCGAATGGGCCAATCTTTCGGTAGCCATTCCAGCGGGTGATGGGAAAAGTGCAGTTGGCTTGCCTGCCATGCGCCGCCAACCGCTAAGGCGCCGCACAGCAGCATGACGCGCCACGGATACTGCACGGCGAGTGCCACGCAGCGATCGGTAAAGGCGAGCATGAGGCGGTGGCCGCGCAGTGGCGCGGCAGCTTCGCCAGCATGGAAGGTGCGCTGCCATAGACTCAGTAACGCGGGAATCAATGTAATGGTGTACAGCCACGCAAGCATCACGCCTGCGGCGGCGGCCCAGCCGAGACTCGATAACGGCAAAATGTCGGAGCCAGCAAATGACAATAAGCTGGCGGCGGTGGTGATACTGGTGAGTAACATGGCGAGGCCGGTGTGCCGCATGCTGGCACGAATGGCGTCGTGAACATTTTTCTGGGTGCGTAATTTCTGAATAAAGGTCGAGAGAAAATGCACGCTGTCACCGATGCCCACGGCAATTAAAAAAGACGGCAAAATAACCAGAGGCATTTGCAGGGGCGTGTTGGTGAGCGCGAGTAGGCCGAGAGTGCCGGTGGCGGCAAGGCCCACGACAAGCAGTGACATCAACACAACGCTGCCGCGCCGGAACATGAGCCACAGCATGGTGCCGACAAACGTTAGCGTGAGCAGAGTGAAAACGCCCATGTCCCGTTGCATCGCTTTTTGTAATTCGGTGATAACGACGGGTGTGCCAGCAACGGCGACGCGGTCTCCGGCGGCGCTAAAGGCCTGCATGGCGTCTTGCATGCCAGTCGCCGCTTCGGCAAATTGCGTTTCGCCGAGGTTTTCGAGCTCGCCACTGGCGGGGTTTAGATAGTTGTTTTGCAGGCGCACGATAATCGCCGTGGTGTGCATGTCTTCAGACAGCACAAACTTTTCGTAGAGCGGATTGTTCACTGCGCGGGCTTTGATGTCGTTGAGTTCGGTCTCGTCCGGCCAGCGTTCGAACAAACCTTCAATACGCACGTCGTCGCCGTCGGCATAGATGGCGCGAACGTTGGTGAGCAGGATGAGGTCGTCCATCCAGGGCACCTGTTGCCAGATGTCTTGTTCGAGGCGCTGTAATCGTTCGATAAAAGCGGGAGCGAAGATATCGTTGGTGGTGACGGTTGTGACCATCATTTCGTCGCGGCCAAAATCGTCGCGCAGTTGGTTGTAGAGTTTAATGGCCGGGCTGTCTTGGCGTAAGAAGCCTTCCATGGTGGTATCGATGCGCGGCGGCAGTGCGGACATCAGTATTGTGCTCAGTAACAGCATGAGCAGTAGTACCGAGACGGGATGTTGGGCGCAGATGCGCCCCCACTGGTCGAAAAACCCTTCGATTTTTTCGCGCATGTTGTTAAGTCCGCCAACCTCTGGTTATTATCTAAGCATCACTCAAAGAATGAGCCTGTGCTCAATTGAGATGCTTATGCCGAAGCAACAAGCTTACTGCACAGCTATCTTTATAGGTCCGATCAACTCAGGCCAGAGTACACTTTCCCCTCGGTTTTATCTTTTCTCTTTGTCTTCTCATTGTTGGGCTTTGCTAAATCGGTGCGGGGCACGTTGGCTGTGTTTTTTCCAATATCTTTCACAGCACCTCTATCAATACCTATCTCAATATTTTTCTCAACATTATTGCGGGAGAGGATATGGCTGAGCGTATTTTACGTCTCGATATCGCGGGCAAGCCGGTTGAATGGTTGGATTGGCAAGGCGCGGCAGGTCTTTATGCGCGTGGGCTCGTGACATGGACGTTAGGCGATGTGATCTATCGTTTGCGTGGTGGTGTTAGCCGACTGACGGGGGAGCGTTCGCAAATTCAGCTGCATTCGATTGTTGCCTGCAACGGCCGTGTGAACCCGCGCCCGCGCAGCCGTCCGCCGCTCACCAATTCCGCACTGTTTCGGCGCGATCAGGGGTTGTGTTTGTATTGCGGTAAAACACTGCTCGATTGTGAACTGACTCGCGACCACATCGTGCCGGTGTCACGCGGTGGTCGCGATACTTGGCTCAATGTAGTCGCGGCTTGCCGGCGTTGTAATCAGCATAAGGGCGATCGGCGTTTGGAAGAGTGTGGTCTAGAGTTGTTGGCGTTGCCGTATATCCCGAATATGGCGGAGTATTTGGCGCTGACCAATAGTCATCGTATTCGTGGTGATCAGATGGAGTTTTTAAGCGGACAGTTTAGTCGCCATAGCCGGATCTTATGATGGCGTGATGATTAGTGCTTGTGAGGGGACTGTTGATGGGCTCTCTAAAAGCAGCGGCCATAAATTGCAGGCAAAAAAACGGCGCCATTACTGGCGCCAAATATTTTAGCTCGGGAGAGCTATCACGGAGAAAATCACTTAACCACGGCTTACAAGAGCAAGCTGTGGTTAAGTGATATCAGTGTCGCTTCATTTCAGTGAACAGTCATTCGCCCTTTTGCCGCTTCGATGGGCTACTCAGCCAACCGCCATTTCGAGTGCGGCCACTTCTTGGTACGCCGCTGCCAAGGTGTCGAGGAATAGGGCGCTGAATGCTTCGGCACTCTTGGCATTGAACTGATGATGGCTATAGCGAAAGGCTAGGTGTAAGCGTTGGTTGAAGGTTGCGGCACCAATGGCGAGGCCCATGGGCAGACGGCATGGCGGCGAAAACCACATTTCGGTGACTTGTAATTTGCTGCTAGCAGGTAGCGGGCTGGGCAGGTGTCCGAGGTTGTGCAGTACGGAGCTATCTACAAACCGGTTGCCAGTCATCGGTAGCAAGTTTGGCAGCCACTTTTTTAGCCACAAGGGTAATGACCGTATTTCATGAAGTAGGTCGATCAGTAAGCCAGCGGTGCCGTGTTCTTTGAGCATCGCGGTTTGCTGATGTATGTGCTTTAGCAATGCCTGAAATGAGCTTCTATCGTGTTGTCGAGACTGCACGGCGACCCACAGTGATAGGTTGCTGGCTAACTCAAAGCGTCGTTCTGGCGGCCGCGTATTCATGGGCATCATTAAGCTAATGCGTCCACAGCGTTGTTGATGATCTTTATTCCAGCGCGCAATGGTCTGGTGCATGAGCGTCTGTAGCACATCGTTAATGGTGCTGCCGTCGAGGCGTAAATCTTGTAGCCGAGCGGTCTCTTGTTCGGACAGTTGCAGCGGCAAAATAGACACGCCGTCGCTGCCTTCTGCGCTGTCCTCGGCAATGCGCGCGGGTGCAGAGAGGCTAGTGCCGAGAATGTTGATCAGGCGGCGGACGCGATTGAGCCGCTCGGTGATTTTCTTCGAACCAAAGTGATTAACGAGATTGCGCGTTTCGACGAAATCTAACTCGGGTTGCGGGTCGGGCAGGCGCGCGTAGGCGCGCAGTACCGAGCTGAGAAAACGGTAGGCGCCGGTGGCGTCCGAGGCGATATGGCTGGTGTTAATCATTAGGTAGTCGCCGCCTTCGTGGCGTGCGAGCTGGCAGCGAAACGGTGGCGCTTTATCTAATGATACCGAAACACTTTGCAGATGCTTGCGCGCTCGCATTAATTCGGCTTCGTCTTTTACCGTAACAATATCCAGTGGCGCGGAGGGGAGTTCGTCGCCAATCTGCCAGTAGTACCCTTTTTCACGTGCGGACCACGGGGCGATCTCGGCGTGCAGCATGGGGTGTTGCGTCATGGCGGTGGCAATGGCTTCGCGTAAACGATCGGCATCGAGGGTGGTGTTAACACGTGCTTCCATCTGAATGCTAAAGGGCGTTTCAGGCCGATCGATATGGTAAAAAAGTTCGTCGGTCAGACTAAACGGGAAGCGTTCGGGAATATTGGCTCGCATTGCGGCTCCTGTTTTCGGTGCGCGGACTGGCTGAAAGGCGCTTTATTGCGGTGCATTATTACGGAGAGTACGCCTGTACACAAATAGTTCGTGAGAGGGCCGAGAAATTGCCGTTTGCGTGAGGTGGATGCTTGAGGGGCGGCCAGCACTGAGGCATCGTAACGCATATTATCGGGGTAACGGGTTGCAGCGGCTATATTGCGCGGCATTGTGCGGCAACGTTGGGTGCAAGTTGGGGGCAATCTTGTTGAAGCAATTTACGGATTCGCGGTGGCGGGCAGGAATCGGCGGGTTGCTGGTTGCGCTGCTGTTGGTGTCCACGCCGGCAGCTGCCGAGCGGGTTGGCTTAGTATTGTCCGGTGGCGGCGCACGTGGGCTCGCGCACATAGGCGTGCTGCGTGCGCTCCATGAGCAGGGTATCGAAGTTCACGCCATTGCGGGCACAAGCATGGGCGCGATTATCGGCGGTCTGTATGCGTCAGGTCACAGTGCGGACCAGATTGCAGTGATCTCCCATGAAATGGATTGGCAGTACGCTTTTTCGGATCGTTCTCCGCGTTCGCATTCTCTTTATGAATACCGTCAGCTTGATGCATTTTCTCCGGTTGAGTATCGGTTGCGGGTAAGTCGCGAAGGCATAGCGTTACCCCGCGGTGTACTTCAGGGGCAGCACCTCTCGCAGGTTTTAGATGAATTGTTTGCACCCGCTTTAGAGGTGCATGACTTTGACTTGCTCGATATTCCATTTCGCGCGGTGGCATCTGATTTGGTGACGGGCGAAGTGGTTGTCATTGGCGAAGGCAACTTGAGTGCGGCGATTCGCGCCAGTATGTCGATTCCTGGGTTGCTGGAGCCGGTGCTAATGGAAGAGCGTTTACTCGTTGATGGCGGTATTGCCGATAATATTCCGGTGAGCGCACTGGCGGGTAAGAATCTTGATCGTTTGATCGTGGTGGATGTCGGTTCGCCGCGTATTGAGCGTGAAGATATTCATTCTGTTGCATCGGTTGTTACTCAACTTTCTGCATTATTGGTTCGTAATAACAGTGATCGTCAGCTCGAATCTTTAGGATTGCACGACGTGGTGGTTACGCCAGATTTAGCCAATTTAAAGAATAGCGATTTTGATAAAGTTGATGAGGCAATTAGTGCCGGCTATCAGGCTGCATTGGCCGCGTTTAGCGAGGCGAATCCGCCGTTGGAACGTGTCTTCTCCACGCTGGGAAATAGCGGCAAAGATATACTGAAACGAGTGCGGGAAGATGAGGCGCTCGATATGAATGAGGGCGGCGTTGATACGCGCCCGATTATTGATTTTATTGAAGTGCAAAACGACGGACCAGTCAGTGATCGTGTTGTGCTGTCGATGATTCAGCAGAGAGTCGGCAGTCCGCTTGATGCTCAGGTGGTGCGTAACGATATATCGCACATTTATGCGCTCGATTATTTTAATCAGATTCGCTATGAATTAATTCAGCGCGGAGGTAAAACGGGTTTGTTAGTGGTATGTACCGAGCGTGATACCAGCAACACTTATGTGCAGTTTGGCTTGACGCTGGCAGATGATTTTCGTGGTAACGCGACGTTTGGTTTGTCCGGCACGTTACGTTCGGCGGGCTTGAATCGTTACGGCGGTACCGCGCTGCTCTTCGCGAACCTTGGTACTTCGCCGGTGGTAGAGGCACGATTTTTTCAGCCGCTTGATCACAGCTTGACGTTTTTTGTTGAGCCGATAGTGGGCTATCGGGCTGATACCGTTGAGTTGTTTTTCAGTAACGATACGAGTGGCAAGCCGATTACCGACTTTATTCGTTCAGAGTACTTCGGAGGCTTAGATTTTGGCGCGGGGCTTTTTCGTCAGCGTGGTGAGGCGCGAATAGGTTGGCGCTACGCCGACGGCAATTTTTCTTATGCTCGTGGCGTTCCTTTCGATGATGAGAGCTTTCGAGATGCTTACGTTTTTAGTCGATTAGGTTGGGATACTTACGACGATCTCGCATTTCCTCATCACGGCATTCGTAGTTTTGTTGAGCACCAGTTTCATCGGCGACGGTTTGCAGCCGAAGCGGACTACGACCGTACCAATTTGTCGCTCGGCATAGCGCATACGATGGCCAGAACGTCAGTGGTGGCGGAGGTGGCAGCGAGTGTGACGGGGGATGATGCAGGTCTTGAGTCACTCGTGCCCCTTGGCGGTTTTCTGTCTTTATCGGGCTTGCCGCCGGATAGTATATGGGGCAGCCAGAAAGCGATTGGTCGGTTGGTCATCACGCAGCCGTTAAGGGCCAGTTCAGCGTTACCGAAGTCTTTATCATTTTATGTTGGCGGCTCTGTTGAGCGAGGCAACGTTTGGTTCGACAGCAATGACATCAGTGGTGCAGATGCGATAACAGCGGGCAGTCTTTTTCTTGGTACCAAAACGCCACTGGGGCCAGGCTATTTGTCGCTAGGTTTTGTGGAAGGTGGCGAGCGATCCTTGAATCTTAATTTTGGTCATGTCTTTCGCTAGAGTTTAGAGATTGAAACTAGAAGCGTAGGACATTACGGCAACTAATGCCGGTGCCGTTTTGGTGTCGGCAGGCTTAGAAGGCGGGCAAAATGTGAATAAACCAGATCGCAGCAAACTCGATAAAGTGCTCGCAGAGCAGCGCGCCTATAATGCTAACCGTGAATCGGGATACCGTGAGCAGGCCTTGAAACTGTATCCATGGATTTGCGGGCGTTGTGCGCGAGAATTTACGCACGCCAATGTGCGCGGGTTAACCGTGCATCATGTTGATCATAACCATGACAATAACCCAACGGATGGCAGTAACTGGGAGCTGTTGTGTATTTACTGCCACGACGAAGAGCATTCGAAGTACGTTAATCTTATCCATTATGGTTCCGGCACCGAGTCTGGCACCGCGGCGGCCACGCATAATCCGTTTGCCGATTTGAAAGAGAGAATGAAAAAAGAATGAGCGGCAAACGCTCTAGATTTTAGTCTTGTGTAGGAGCTTGCTTGCAAGCGAGCCAGCTTTGATCACAACCAAAACCTATCGCCTGCAAGCAGCCTCCCACAAGGCAGTGCAGCTTGATGTTTGTGTAGGAGCTTGCTTGCAAGCGAGCCAGCTTTGATCACAACCAAAACCTATCGCCTGCAAGCAGCCTCCCACAAGGCAGTGCAGTTTGATGTTTGTGTAGGAGCTTGTTTGCAAGCGAGCCAGCTTTGATCACAACCAAAACCTATCGCCTGCAAGCAGCCTCCCACAAGGCAGTGCAGTTTGATGTTTGT
>JAGPVL010000041.1 GCA_018067045.1 Gammaproteobacteria bacterium | reverse complement strand
CCCGCATAAGCGGGGCTTTTTTGTGGAGCTTCTAACCAACAACACTACTGCTTCGTTTCTAACTCACCAAACATGCCTTCGAAAAGAGGTGAGCTGAGATAGCGCTCGCCTGAATCCGGCAACACTACGACAATGGTTTTACCAGCAAACAAAGGGTCACGGGCTAAACGGTCAGCAACACACATAGCAGCACCGCTAGAAATACCCGCCAGAATACCCTCTTTCTGCATCAACTTATGGGCCCACGCGATTGCGTCTTCATTGGTTACCTGCTCGACGCGATCAACCATACTTAAATCCAGATTGGCCGGTACAAAGCCTGCGCCGATACCCTGAATTTTATGAGGCCCATGGGTAGGCGCTTCGCCTTTCAACGCTGCGGCAATAATGGTGGAACTTGACGGCTCAACCGCAACGGTAGTGATCGCCTTACCCTGAGTCTTTTTGATGTAACGCGACACACCGGTTAGCGTGCCGCCAGTGCCAACACCCGACACCAAAACATCAATCTCACCGTTACTGGCATCCCAAATCTCTGGACCCGTGGTTTTCTCATGGATTTCTGGGTTAGCTGGATTTTCAAACTGCTGCAGCATTAAATTATTTTTCGGGTCGGCATCGACAATCTCTTGCGCGCGCGCAATCGCGCCCGGCATGCCTTTCGCGCCCTCCGTCAAGACCAATTCCGCACCGTAGGCTTTTAACAACATACGGCGTTCAATACTCATAGTATTGGGCATGGTAAGAATTAACTTATAACCACGCGCAGCAGCAACAAACGCCAAGGCAATGCCGGTATTCCCGCTGGTTGGCTCAACCAACGTCATTCCCGGCTTTAACACGCCGCGTTTTTCGGCATCCCAAATCATGTTGGCGCCAATACGACACTTCACCGAACCAGCCGGGTTACGGCTTTCGATCTTGGCCAGAACCTTGCCTTCGGTGATCCGATTAATTCTTACCAGCGGTGTGTCGCCGATCGATTGACTGTTATCTGCGAACTCCTTACTCATGCCATTTCTCCTCTAAATCGCATTATCGAAAATCTCGGCCACGGACAACATCAACATTGCTCATCCACCGCCTACCATTCAGGCTATACTTATCACTGATGATGCACCGTGCGACGAGCAACAACAATGAGCACGCAAACATTTGCGCGCAGAATGATGCGAGGAAGACAATGACCGACACACAACCCAACAACCCACTACACGGCGTTACGCTCGAACAGATCGTGACCCAGCTAGTGGAGCATTATGAGTGGGAAGGTCTCGGCAATCGCATCGCGATTAACTGCTTTACGATCGACCCATCAATCAAATCCAGCTTGAAATTCTTGCGTCGAACGCCCTGGGCGCGAGAGAAAGTCGAGGCGCTGTTTGTCAGCACCTTCTCTGCCGACAACCCTTGGACTAACAATACATAGCCCTAGGCGGCATATGTTCTGAGAAAACACCGCTCTTTATATCCCACCGCTCCATCCAAAAACGGCGCAACCCCAAGCAGGATTGCGCCGATCGTACTGTCTGTCGTGAATGACGCTTGTTAGCGTATGCTATAAACCGAGGTTTTCCACCACGTTCAAGTTGGCGGCCGCCTGATTCATCGTGTAGAAGTGCAAACCTGGTGCCCCCATGGCAAGCAAACGTTCACACAGCCGCGTCACCACTTCTTCACCAAACGCCTTCAGTGACGCATCATCATTCTGTAGCTCTTCGAGCTTCTTACGCACCCAGCGCGGAATGTCCGCGCCGCATGCATCAGAAAAACGCACCAAGTTGGTATAGTTTGTGACGGGCATAATGCCAGGGTAAACCGGCGCCGTTACGCCACGCTTTTCTAATTCGTTCATATAGTAAGCGTAAGATTCGGCGTTGTAGAAGTACTGCGTAATGCCGCTATCCGCGCCAGCATCAATTTTGCGTTTAAAATGATCGATATCATCGGAGAACGAACGTGCCTGCGGATGCATCTCCGGATAGGCGGCCACTTCAAGGTGAAAATGGTCGCCACTGACATCGCGAATCAATTTAACCAAGTCATCCGCATAACGCAGATCGCTTTGGTCTGCGCCCATGCCGGACGGCAGGTCGCCACGCAACGTCACAATGCGCTTAATGCCTGCAGCCTTATATTCATTAATTAACTCAGTGAGCTCTTCTCGGCTCTGACCAACGCAACTTAAATGCGGTGCTGTATCAACACCCGCCGCCTTCACTGCCTCAACTGTTTTCCAAGTGCGCTCACGGGTCGAGCCGCCCGCGCCATAGGTAACAGAAAAGAACTTAGGATTCTTAGCCTGCAATTTCTGCTGAACAACGAGTAACTTCTCTAAGCCTTCATCAGTCTTAGGTGGAAAAAACTCGAAACTTATCGTGGGCTTACTCATCAGCATTCCTGCTTAATCAATAGTGCAAATAGTTGTATCGTTTCCAGCACCGTCATGCCTGAGGCTTGCGAGATCCTGCCTGCAAGCAATTGGCGCAAAACCATTTCGCTTGCAGCCAAGCTCCTGCAAAAAAACCAGCATTATTCCAAGCACTGCCTTGTGGGATTCTGCTTGCCGGCGATTGGCGTTAAAACCTTTCGCTTGCAAGCAAGTTCCTACAAAAGACCAGGACTAGTACTTATACTGCTCTGGCTTGTAAGGGCCCGCAACATCAACGCCAATATAATCGGCTTGAGCTTGCGTCAATTTGGTCATCACACCAGCAAAGCCCTGTACCATATACAACGCAACTTCTTCATCGAGATGCTTAGGCAACACTTCAACCTTCAGCATTTTCTCTTTAACCGCGTCGCTGTGGTTAGCATAGGCTTGATCAAACAAATACATTTGCGCCAGCACCTGGTTGGCAAAAGAACCATCCATAATACGACTCGGGTGACCCGTCGCATTACCGAGGTTTACTAGGCGGCCTTCTGAAAGCAGTAACAAGAAGTCGTTGTCTTTCTTGTTGCGCCATACTTTGTGAACCTGAGGCTTAACTTCTTCCCACTCCCAGTTCTTGCGCATAAAGGCAGTATCAATTTCGTTATCGAAATGGCCGATATTGCTCACCACACAGCCTTTCTTCAACGCCGACAACATATTGCTGTCACAGACATTGACGTTACCAGTGGTGGTTACGACCAAGTCAGTCGAGCCAAGCAAGTCAGTATTAATGCAATCCGCTTTGCCCGTGTTCACGCCATCTATAAACGGACTAACAATCTCGTAACCGTCCATGCAAGCCTGCATGGCACAAATCGGATCGATTTCAGTCACGCGAACAATCATCCCTTCCTGACGCAACGATTGAGCCGAACCTTTGCCGACATCGCCATAACCAATAACCAACGCTTTCTTGCCAGCCAAAAGGTGGTCTGTGCCGCGTTTGATCGCGTCGTTTAACGAGTGACGGCAACCGTATTTGTTGTCGTTCTTGCTTTTAGTCACCGAGTCATTGACGTTGACTGCTGGCACTTTGAGCGTGCCTTTTTTCAACATCTCATAAAGACGGTGAACGCCTGTCGTCGTTTCTTCAGTAACGCCGTGGATTTTTTCCAGCATCTGCGGGTACTGCTCGTGAATAAGCAGGGTCAGGTCGCCGCCGTCATCCAGAATCATATTCGCGTCCCACAAATCGCCATTTTCATCACGGCAAGTTTGCTCAAGACACCAAACGTATTCTTCTTCAGTCTCGCCTTTCCACGCAAATACAGGCGTGCCTGATTCTGCAATCGCGGCCGCGGCGTGATCCTGAGTAGAAAAGATATTACAGCTGGACCAACGTACTTCTGCGCCCAACGCCTGCAGCGTTTCAATCAAAACCGCAGTCTGAATGGTCATGTGAATGCAGCCGATAATACGCGCATCTTTTAACGGCTTTGCGGCACGGTACTTTTCTCGCATCGTCATCAGCGCTGGCATTTCTGTTTCAGCGATTTCGATTTCTTGACGGCCCCAACGCGCCAACGAGATATCAGCGACCTTATAATCCTGCTTAACTTTTGCGTTCATCGTGTTCTCCATTCGTTTTTGACGAATGGGCGCGGTTGTTCAATGTGTTAACGCTCTCTCCCGAGCCTCGCGGTCTTGCCGCTGCAGCGCCCCTCGGGAAAGAGGTTTTATTTGTATTCCGAAACAAGCATGCCGAATAATTTCGGCCGCCGGTTACAGGCCAGCGTCAGACTTTAGTGCCGCAGCCTTGTCGGTATTCTCCCAAGTGAAATTCGGCTCTTCGCGGCCAAAGTGGCCGTAAGACGCCGTTGCACGATAGATAGGGCGACGCAGATCCAGCATTTCAATAATGCCGCGTGGGCGCAGATCAAAATGCGAACGCACCAACTCAACTATCAATGCTTCGTCAACCTTATTGGTTCCGAACGTGTTTAACGAGATTGATGTTGGCTCTGCAACACCAATGGCGTAGCTGACCTGAATTTCGCACTTGTCCGCCAAGCCAGCAGCAACAATATTTTTCGCCACATAGCGCCCCGCGTACGCAGCAGAACGGTCAACTTTCGTAGGATCTTTGCCAGAAAACGCGCCGCCACCATGGCGCGCCATGCCGCCATAAGTATCAACAATAATTTTGCGGCCGGTTAGACCACAGTCACCCATTGGCCCACCGATAATAAATACACCAGTTGGGTTAATGTGGAATTGCGTATCCGCGTGCAGCCACTCTGCTGGCAGTACAGGCTTAATAATTTCTTCCAGTACGGCTTCACGTAAATCAGACAACGAAATGCCCGGTGCGTGTTGCGTTGACAAAACAACCGCATCAATCGCAACCGGCTGACCGTTTTCGTAACGCATGCTCACTTGGCTTTTGGCGTCTGGACGCAACCATGGCAGCACGCCATTTTTACGCAGCTTGGCCTGACGCTCCACCAAACGGTGCGAGTAATAAATCGGCGCAGGCATCAAGGTATCGGTTTCACGCGTCGCGTAACCAAACATTAAGCCCTGATCGCCAGCACCAATTTGCTTATCTTCTTTTTCATCAACGCCAACGGAAATATCAGGGCTCTGCTTGCCAATGGCGTTAAGTACCGCACAAGACGCACCATCAAAACCAACGTCGGAAGAGTTGTAGCCGATATCCGTGATGACGTTACGAACGACATCTTCGAGGTCTACATAGGTAGAGGTCGTTACCTCACCGGCGACGACTGCCATACCGGTTTTGACCATGGTCTCTACCGCCACACGGGCGTGCGGATCATCCTTAATGATGGCATCTAGTATCGCATCAGAAATCTGATCGGCCATTTTATCTGGGTGCCCTTCAGACACCGACTCAGATGTAAAAACGGAATATTCACTCATGGTCTTACGACTCCATGCTAATAATTAAAATAGACATTGCGAAAATGCTTAATCGACAACCGTTATCAAAAACCAACTTTCTAACTTACCTTCATATAATAGGAACCTGCTGTCACGGCAGCGCGATCTTGCCGACCGATGCTCGCTTGCAAGCAAGCTCCTACATAAAGCCAATACATAAAATCAAGCCAATGAAACTTTTTACTACTCACCGCGCACGAAAGTGCGCACTTGCACCTGAAAACCATTTCGCTGAGCAACAAACTGCGCTTCTAACTGCGTGAGCCCGGCACGCGCAGCCCAAGCCAACAGTTCTTGCTCTTCAAAACCCAACCACAAATCACCGCACGACTCATGCGCCCAATGCTGATCGTGACGGCACAACTCCGTCACCAACAACACGCCACCAGGCTTTAATCGCCACGCTGCAGCACGCAAGCTGTCAGCAGGGGAGGGCAGGTGGTGCAACACCATGTTCAACACCATGGCATCCGCTTGCGCCTCATCCGGCGCCACCGCCGGCCACTCACCGAGTATCAACTCAATGTTTTGCAGTTTTGCTGCATCAATACGCTGCCGCGCAAGCGCTTGAATCGGCGCGGCGTTGTCGTAACCAACCACGCGGGTAAAGCGTCGCCCCAGCTCCAACAAGAATTCACCTTCGCCAGGACCGATTTCAACAGCAAGATCGCCTTCCGGCTTAGCTCGTAACAACAACTCCGTGGCGATATCCGCGTACTGCTGATAATCCGCAATCAGCTCTTCTGTCGCCGCGTCATCCGCATAGCGGGCGAAGTGCGCGCGGCTTTGTGCGGCACGGCCCGCCAGCACCTGCGCTAAGCGCTGTTGTTGCGCCGGCGCAAGGTCACTGGCGTCAATCTGATCAAGCAATTCACCGTGCAGTGCCGACGTCGGCAAGCAACGGCGATAAAATATTGAGTTGCCTTCACGGCGTTTATCCACCAACTCCGCCAACGCCAGCACCTTTAAGTGATGACTCATACTGGGCTGCCGTAAAGCGAAGACATCGCACAGCTCCTGCACGCCAAAGCTGCTTTGGCCGAGCACCCGCAAAATCGCCAAACGCAGCTCATCACCAGCGGCTTTCAGCAATTGCGCTAGGGGTACTGAGGCGTCATTCCCATTATCAGGATGAGCGGCCGCTACACCCTGCGCCGGTAAAGACGAAGGCAAAGGCCTGGCTGGCAAGTCCGCAGTTACTGTCATGGAGCGGGATTCTACCCCGACTCGAAATCTATATCAAAATTAATTGATATAGATTTCGAGTCGGGGACTTTCACGCCTTTGTCGGACACCTCCTAACTTGCGGCGGTCATATCAGGACAGCGGACGCGGTTATCTCCCCCTCGTGGCTAACAAAATGAGATTTCGCCCATTGGGGTTTGCCGCCAACTCAGCGTTCGGCGACAATAGCGCCCCTTTTCGGGTCCAGCCCGAACCCGTCGCCGCACACATATAAGTAGGAGCCGCCGCATGTCCGCAGCCCCCAGTTCGCGAGAACTTGCCAACGCCATTCGTGCCCTGAGCATGGACGCAGTCCAACAGGCCAATTCTGGGCACCCAGGCGCCCCTATGGGCATGGCCGATATCGCCGAAGTACTGTGGCGCGACTTTTTGCAGCACAACCCTGCAAACCCTAGCTGGCCAAACCGCGACCGCTTTGTGCTCTCCAACGGCCACGGCTCAATGTTGATCTATAGCCTGCTGCACTTAACCGGCTACAACCTTTCCATCGACGACATTAAAAACTTTCGCCAACTACACAGCCCAACGGCGGGACATCCAGAGCACGAAGAATGCCCCGGCGTTGAAACCACCACTGGCCCACTCGGCCAAGGCATCACCAATGCCGTCGGCATGGCGCTTGCTGAAAAAATTCTGGCGGCGCAATTTAACCGCGACAAATTTCCGGTTGTCGATCATTACACCTATAGCTTTCTCGGCGATGGCTGCTTAATGGAAGGCATCTCCCACGAAGCGTGCTCGCTCGCTGGCACTCTCGGCCTTGGCAAACTCATTGCGTTTTATGATGACAACGGCATTTCTATCGATGGCGAAGTCGAAGGCTGGTTCACGGACAACACACCGGAACGTTTTCGCGCCTACGGATGGCAGGTCATTCCAAACGTCGACGGCCACGATGCTGAAGAAGTACGCATGGCTATCGAAACCGCACGCGCCAACAGCGACCAGCCAACTTTGATCTGCTGCAAAACCGTGATCGGTTTTGGCTCGCCGAACAAAGAAGGCAAAGAAGAATGTCATGGCGCCGCATTGGGCGCAGACGAAATTGCCTTAACCCGTGAGAAGCTTGGCTGGAAGCATGGCCCATTTGAAATTCCTGCTGACATCTACGCAGCATGGGACAACAAGAGCGCAGGCGAACAAGCGGAAAATAAATGGCAAGCGCTGTTTAACGATTATCGAAAAGCACATCCAGAGTTGGCCGCTGAACTCGCGCGTCGTTCAAACGGCGATTTGCCGAGCAACTTTTCTGAACAAGCCGACGCCTTTATTCGTCAGTGCCAAGAAAAAATGGAAAAAGTCGCGACCCGTAAAGCCAGCCAAAATGCGCTCGACGCGTTCGGCCCGTTGCTCCCCGAATTACTCGGCGGTTCCGCCGACCTTGCCGGCTCAAACAACACGATTTGGAAAGGCTGCAAATCGATTACCGGCACCGATGCGTCAGGCAACTATGTTCACTATGGTGTGCGCGAATTCGCCATGTCCGCGATGATGAACGGCATCCAGCTGCACGGCGGCCTCCGTCCTTACGGCGGCACCTTCTTAGTGTTTATGGAATACGCGCGCAACGCTGTGCGCATGGCCGCACTGATGAAGCAACCAACGATTTTCGTTTATACCCACGACTCCATCGGCCTCGGCGAAGACGGCCCAACGCACCAGCCGGTAGAACAAATTGCCAGCCTGCGCTTAACGCCGAATATGAGCACATGGCGTCCGTGCGATACGGTTGAATCTGCGGTCGCGTGGAAATCAGCGATCGAACGCAAAGACGGCCCATCCTCGGTCATCTTTTCTCGCCAAGGTTTACCGTGCATGCCACGGGACAACGACACACTGGCAAACGTTGCTAAGGGCGGCTATGTGTTACAGCAAAGCGGCACTGGCAAACCGGACGCGATTATTATTGCCACCGGTTCAGAAGTAGAGCTTGCCGTTAACGCCGCCAACGCGCTGGCCGAATCCGGTAAGAATATTCGCGTGGTGTCGATACCGTGCGTTGATCTTTTCTTAAAGCAAGACGCGGCCTATCAGGAAAGCGTGTTGCCCGCCTCGGTTCGTGCTCGCGTTGCTGTTGAAGCTGGCATCCAAGATTACTGGTATCGTTTTGTCGGCCTAGACGGACGCATTATCGGCATGAATTCATTCGGCGCTTCAGCACCCGCGAGCGATTTGTTCAAGCACTTCAACATTACTGCTGAAGCCGTACAAGCCGCCGTGGAGGAACTTCTCTAAGTGCGCATCGCTCTGAATGGCTATGGCCGCATCGGCCGCTCCTTCGTCCGCGCGCTACTCGAGCGCGAAGCGGAAGGCTGGCGCGCGCCATTCGAGCTTGTCGCGATTAACGACTTAGGCAAAGCGGACGACTTGTTGTACCTCACCCGTTACGACAGCACGCACGGGCCATTATTGGAGCCGGTTGAGCTACTCGACGGCATCCTACATCTGGGTAACCACAGCCCAGTGTTACTAGAGCATGACTCGCCAACTCAGTGCCCATGGCGCAGCTTTAACGTTGACGTCGTTATCGAATGTACCGGTTCGTTTCGTGCCTATGACGACGCTCGCGGCCATATTGAAGCCGGTGCCGGCGCAGTCATTCTGGCCGCCGTACCGTTTGATCACGCCGATGACATTATTGTTTACGGCGTCAATCATGAAGGCGTCGAGGTCAGCGGCAAGGTGCTGTCCGCTGCCTCTTGCACCACGCATTGCATCGCACCGCTGTTACGCCAACTTGATGATGCGTTGGGCGTAGAACAAGTCATCATGAAAGAAGTACATGCTTATACGTCTGATCAATCGTTGCTTGATCATGTTCACCGTGATCTACGTCGTGGCCGCGCGGCGGCGCAAAATATTGTGCCGACAACCTCCAGCGCTATCGGCGCAATTCAGAAAGTATTGCCGCAACTCGCACAACGTATTAGCGGCGACTCTATTCGCGTGCCGACCATTAACGTCGCGCTGGTGGACTTAACCATTAACTTGCGCAACACCGTTGATGAAAATGCCTTAAACGCGCTGTTCTATAAAGCGGCAAGTAATAGCGGCGGACTACTCGGTTATAACGACGAGCCGCTAGTCAGCAGTGACTTTAATCATCGCGCCGAGTCCGCCATTTACGACGCCACACAAACGCGCGTGCAGGGCAGTCTGACTCACATTGTTGCCTGGTACGACAACGAGTGGGGCTATGCCAATCGATTGCTGGACTGGATGTCCTATCTTGGCCAACAAGCGTCAGGGCTGGAGAAAGTCGAACACTCGCAGCACGAAGATCACACTACATTTACCAAACATTAATACGTCAAAAGAAAGCTGAGGCCGTTAGCAATGTCGATAGTACGCATGACCGATCTAGACCTAAAAGGTAAGCGCGTTTTAATCCGCGAAGATTTGAATGTGCCAATTCAAGACGGAAAGGTCACCTCCGATGCCCGCATCAAAGCATCACTGCCGACCATTGAATTTGCCGTCAACGCTGGCGCCCGCGTCATGCTGATGTCGCACCTCGGTCGCCCGGAAGAGGGCAGCTACGACGAGTCTGCTTCGCTAAAGCCCGTTGCCGCTCACCTTGGCAAACTACTCGGCCGAGACGTTCCGGTCATTCGTGACTGGATCGATGGTGTGGCTGATTTGAACGACGGCGACGTCGTGTTGTTCGAAAACGTCCGCTTTAATCACGGCGAAAAGAAAGACGACGAAGCGTTATCGAAAAAAATGGCCGCCCTATGTGACGTCTATGTAATGGATGCATTCGGCACCGCACACCGCGCCCAGGCATCAACACATGGCGTCGCTCGCTTTGCACCCATTGCCTGTGCTGGGCCGCTACTCGCATCGGAACTTGATGCGTTGGGCCGCGCATTGAAGGCACCCGAGAAGCCACTGGTGGCAATCGTCGGCGGATCAAAAGTATCCAGCAAACTGGAAGTGCTCGATGCATTATCAGAACGCGTCGATCAGCTCATTGTCGGCGGCGGCATCGCCAATACGTTCCTCGCGGCGGCAGGCAAGCCTGTCGGCAAGTCCCTGTACGAGCCCGACCTGCTCGACGCCGCACGCAGGATTGCGAAAAAAGTACACATCCCATTACCAGTAGATGTCGTCACCGCGAAAGAATTTTCAGCTTCCGCCGCCGCCACCATCAAGGATGTGGATGACGTTGAAGCCGATGACATGATCTTGGATGTCGGCCCGAAAACAGCGCATATCTTTGCTGCTTTAATGAAAGAAGCACGCACCATTGTGTGGAATGGCCCGTTAGGGGTTTTTGAGTTCGACCAATTCGGTGCGGGCACCCGCGAAATGGCCGACGCCATTGCTGATAGCGACGCCTTCTCAATCGCAGGCGGCGGCGATACATTGGCCGCAGTAGACAAATACCAGATCACCGATAAGATTTCGTATATTTCCACCGGGGGCGGCGCCTTCCTAGAATTTCTAGAAGGTAAAACACTGCCCGCCGTAGCCGTATTGAATGAGCGCGCCCAATCTTAATAGGCTCGCCATGATCTACTCAGTAGATCGCAACATAATTCACAAAGCAGGCGTTGTTGCCGTCTTTGTATTGTAATTTTCAGGATGAATAGACAGGGGAAACATCATGGCACTGATTAGCATGCGTCAATTATTGGATCACGCCGCCGAGTACGGCTACGGCGTACCCGCCTTCAACGTTAACAACCTTGAGCAGATGCGCGCCATCATGGAAGCCGCTGACCAAACCGATTCCCCAGTTATCGTCCAAGCTTCTGCCGGCGCGCGTAAATATGCTGGTGCGCCGTTCTTGCGTCATTTGATCCTCGCCGCCACCGAAGAATTTCCGCATATCCCTGTCGTCATGCATCAAGATCATGGCACTAGTCCTGCGGTCTGCCAGCGTTCAATTCAGCTCGGCTTTTCCTCGGTCATGATGGACGGCTCGCTGGGCGCTGACGGCAAGACACCAATGGATTACGACTACAACGTCGACGTTACCCGCACCACCGTCGAGATGGCGCACGCTTGTGGCGTATCCGTTGAAGGCGAGCTTGGCTGCCTAGGCTCATTGGAAACGGGGCAGGCCGGCGAAGAAGACGGTATCGGCGCAGAAGGTATTCTTGATCACAGCCAAATGCTAACCGACCCTGAAGAAGCTGCCGATTTCGTCAAGGCCACCAAGGTCGATGCACTGGCAATCGCGATTGGCACCAGCCACGGCGCCTACAAATTTACTCGGCCACCTACCGGCGATATTTTGGCGATTGACCAGATCAAAGCCATTCACGCCCGCATCCCTGACACTCACCTCGTCATGCACGGCTCGTCTTCCGTGCCACAAGAATGGCTAAAAGTGATCAACGAGTTTGGTGGCGAGATCCCAGAAACATACGGCGTGCCGGTGGAAGAAATCGTTGAGGGTATCAAACACGGCGTACGTAAAATCAATATCGATACGGACTTGCGCTTAGCCAGCACCGGCGCCATTCGTCGCTACCTCGCACTGAACCCTAGCGAGTTCGACCCGCGCAAATATCTGGCCGCCGCAACCCAAGCGATGAAAGACGTTGTATTGGCGCGCTACGAAGCATTCGGCACTGCCGGTAACGCCAGTAAAATTAAATCGTTATCACTCGATGCCATGTTCGAACGCTATCAAACTGGCGCACTCGATCCACGCATCAAATAGTGAGCGTCAAATGAAGAGCCGGCAATCGCCGGCTTTTTATTCTCACCGTAAAACGTTTATAGAATACATTTTGACTGGACGCTTTCTGCCGAAATACAACAACAGCAAGCTCAAGAACAGATCCTCAAACGTAAGCGCACGACCAGATTAGAAAGAGCAAGGGAAGCAAAGAACGCAAAGGAGAGCCACATGGCTTCGCAGCAGCACCATCCTAATCGCGACGCGGCGACGGCTATACCCTCATCGCACAACGCCGAGCAGGCCTTGTCAGCGCTACGCGTACTGTCGCTACACAGCGCAGCCGAATGCCAACCTTGGCTCTCTCAGTGGGAAGTCTTATGGCAGCAGTGCGCGAACGGCAATCCGTATTTCCATCCACATATTTTACTGCCCGCCTGGCAGACGCTAGGTGACAACGGCGTCGCGCTGCATTTAGTTTTTTCCGAACAAACACTCATAGCGCTTTTCCCTACGCAAACCGCATCACGTTTTCGCGGCCTTCCGGCACGCTGGCATCGCGCCTGGGGGCATCTGCATTGTTTTAGTGACGAGCCCCTTATTCTTTTGGGCCATGAAACTCCGGCACTCGACGCCCTATTACAACACGGGCAACGCACCAATGTTCACGGCACCAGCTGGCTCAGGCTACCGGCAGACAGCCCCGTTGCCGCCACATTCAGCAATGCCTCGTCATGCGACACGCGACAAGTACAGCGCGCCGCACTATCGCCGCATGTGGCCGATTACATCCCCATCGACCAACATCTGAGTAAGAAGAAACGCAAAGAGTACGCACGCCTTTGGCGACGCTTTGAAGAACTCGGCACGCTGACATTCGACGCCCACCGGTGCGAACCGAACGACAACGCGATTCAAGGCTTCCTTGCGATCGAAGAATCCGGCTGGAAGGGCAAGCAGGGCACATCACTGCTATCAAACCCAGCCGAACAAGCGTTTTCTGAGCGTATGTTTGCCAACGCTGCCAACGACGGGCTGCTCTACCTTTATCAACTCACACTAAACGACACGCCCGTTGCCTCACTGACGGCGCTGCGCAGTGGCGAGCACCTCTATCTCTTTAAAATCGGCTTTGATGAAACCTACGCACACTTTTCGCCCGGGGTTTTATTAATGCTCGAAGCCACTCGCTTGTGGCAAACACAAGAATTCACCCTCATCGACTCTTGCGCGCAGCCCGGCCACCCGATGATCGATCACCTTTGGTACCAACGCCGTAGCATATTACGCATTCATACCGACAGCGGGCGGGGAAATGGGTACGGATACGGCAAGTTATTATTGGTTTTCAGCCGGCTCATCAGCCGCTGGCAAATGCGTAAGGAGCAACGCTAATGGGCACATCAATCGACACTAACAATATCGCGCTGACCGAACGTTACCCATGGCAACGCTTCGCCATTCGGCACACCCTCGCCGACCATCCAGCTTTATCGCTTGAGCGCCTAGTCGACGTCGCGCGCGAACTACCGCGCGAACGTGTTGAATATAACTTGGGTGCGGTAGGCATCGGCATGCGCCCAGAAAAAGTGCCGCTGAATGGATTAACGCCAGAAGAAACCGTTCGCCGTATTGAAGATAACAAATCGTGGATTGTGCTGAAGTACGTCGAAGAGTTGCCGGAATACCGCGCGCTACTTGAGCAGTGCTTAGCCGACATTGAAGACCATACCAAACGTGCTTTACGCGGCATTCATGCCAAGCAAGCGTTTATCTTTATTTCATCCCCCGGCTCGGTCACGCCGTATCATATCGATCAGGAACACAACTTTTTACTGCAGATTCGCGGTCAAAAAACCATCCATATCTGGGATCCCGATGACCGTGTCGCTATGCCGGAAGAGGCCGTCGAAGCGACCGTCTTCGGTCAAAACGCCCACCGCAACCTACCGTGGCAGGAAAGCTTCCGTGAACGTGGCGAAGCTTACACACTAACTCCCGGCGACGGCGTTTACGTGCCCGTGCACTCACCTCACTGGGTTAAGAATGGCGACGCCGTGTCGATTTCATTAAGCATCACTTATCGCTCATCGTGGTCGCGGCGCTATGTCGGCCTGTTCGCCATTAACGCAAAATTACGCAGTCTCGGATGGCGCCCCGCCGCAGTCGGTAAACACCGCTTTATTGATGCGCTAAAGCACCGACTGGTATTACTACTGGCAGCATTGCGCCGACGGTAACAGCGTCACGCTACTCTGCCGCATCAGCGGCCGGTAGCGTCGGCCGCACCCACGGCACTTGTGCATCAAACATCACGATCAGCTCGGCGGTTTCAGGGTCCGTGAGCGCGGCTCGCTCGGCCCTCAACCCGGCAACCGGATAAAGACGCTTACCGATCGCGTCACCGATGGCCATACCCTCTGCGCTCAACGCAGCCGTCAACGCAGCGGCAACGTCGCTATGCTCCGCAAGATACGCATCAGTGACTAGATGCCCGGAGCGCTTCATGCCAGAAATAGCATTGGTAATCGGTCGATACTGTTCGGGCAGCAAGAAAATATCGTCCGCCCCCTCGATAATCACGCTCATCATGAGCGCTCGATCCTCTGAAGGCGCCGCCCAAACCTGTTTAGGCCCAACAAACGGCATCCCTGTAGCCGCCTCATCCGGTACATTCTTACCTTCGATGTCCGCCGCCGAAACCACTTCGTAATTACCCCGATCAAAGACTAAAAACATCGGTCTTTGTGACGAAAGCGCCCACGTACCATAGGCCAACGCAGCAATCTGCAAACAAGCAATCACGGTCAAATCAAACCTCAGAGACGGCTTACCCTGACGGTACACAATCAGCGTCAACAGCGGGCCAATCACTAGGTCAATGCCGATGATTAACAGCATCGGCTCCTGCGCGCCCGCCATATCGAAATACAAACCCGGATACCAAACAAATAGCGCAACCGCAGCAACAGAACCGACAACGAGCGCGCTAATGCACAAGTGAATAAAGGCAGCCGAAAACCGCGTATTAACCATGAAAACCTCCTACAAACGAACCGTTAGAGTACCGTAGCGGCCCAGTAATGCGCCAGCGGACAGGCGCCCTCTTTACTACCGAATATCGTATTAATCCGCGCTTAAACGCCCCGAAATTTGAGATAAGCTGCGGTCATAGCAACCGAATTCGATACCGACAGCATTATTAACAACTGGCGGCCACTTGCCCTTAGCGCTTCTTCTGCTTATGCAGCGGCGCAATTTTGCGGCTTGCCGATAAGGCGCTCGTGGTATTTCTAAGCTACCTGTGCGGCAGCGAACAAGGCACCGAAAGGCGAGCACGCGCCTGCTGTTTTCTAAGCTGCCTGTGCGGCAGCGAACACTCCTGGTTGCGCAATCGCTAACTCTCGGTCTTTCTAAGCTGCCTGTGCGGCAGCGAACACGAGGAAGAAGATCCACGTCAGCAGCATCAGTTTCTAAGCTGCCTGTGCGGCAGCGAACAATTTAACAAACGTAATTAATTTTTGTAAATGTTTCTAAGCTGCCTGTGCGGCAGCGAACTGGCCGTTGAGGTTGAGGGCGGCGGCTGGTCATTTCTAAGCTGCCTGTGCGGCAGCGAACCCTTGAAACCCTTGCTTCTATCGACTCGATTTTTTCTAAGCTGCCTGTGCGGCAGCGAACATCACATCCGTTGGTGCAGCTCAAGACGCAATTTTCTAAGCTGCCTGTGCGGCAGCGAACGAATTCTCCGCGAGTACTGCTCCGAGTCCATCTTTCTAAGCTGCCTGTGCGGCAGCGAACTATTGGCGTCGGATCAGTCAGCATCAACTCTTTTTCTAAGCTGCCTGTGCGGCAGCGAACTCCGCCGCCCGACGTAAAGAAGTGGCCTTTCTGTTTCTAAGCTGCCTGTGCGGCAGCGAACCATAACGCTAGGCGAGGACGTGCCTGCAAAGTTTTCTAAGCTGCCTGTGCGGCAGCGAACCGATCAGAAGAGCGGTTAGTGAATCATGGTCATTTCTAAGCTGCCTGTGCGGCAGCGAACGGGCAGGCCGTCGCCGACGCTCTGCTTATCGCTTTCTAAGCTGCCTGTGCGGCAGCGAACCAGTCTCGTATCGCTTTAGCTGCACGACGCTTTTTCTAAGCTGCCTGTGCGGCAGCGAACAGCATGGCCAGCAAAGCCACCCCAGCCTACTTTTTCTAAGCTGCCTGTGCGGCAGCGAACAAGTTAACAGAGGCACAGGTAATCGACGTGCTTTTCTAAGCTGCCTGTGCGGCAGCGAACCATCTATGAGCCTGACTACAACCAAGACCATATTTCTAAGCTGCCTGTGCGGCAGCGAACGGTTAAGGAGTGGGAGCCGGAGGACGGTCGCTTTTCTAAGCTGCCTGTGCGGCAGCGAACGG
>JAGPVL010000015.1 GCA_018067045.1 Gammaproteobacteria bacterium | reverse complement strand
CCCGGAGAGCCCGGGCTTTTTTGTGTACCTCTTATTATTCTCTTATCATTGTACGGCCCTTCGCGGCCTAATCTCTGCTGCCGCTTTACGCCGATTCAGTCAGCCCTAAAAGAGCCAAGAAATTACCAAAGAAGTAATCTTTTTGTACGCCATCCACGTAATAGATCGTCGCGCCTAGACGCACCCAATCAAACGTCACCGTCGCAACAAGACTGCCCCCTGAATAAATGTACCCGCCCGCAAGAGACGTAACATAAAAGCTCAACGCATTTTCAGTGCTATTCGGCTGGGAAGCATCGAAACGATTGCCGTCCAACACAAACGTCCACTGTTTATCGTCCGCTGGAATATTCAGTGAGCCCTCGCCTTGTAAGTCCAGAGCAGATAGATCAAGCGCCGACACCACTGCTAGCAGCGAATTTAAATCGAGACTTTGTTGCGACATCAGCTCCGCTACAGCCACAGACACCAGTTCTTGATACCCAGCCAAGTATCCATCCGCAAATACTTCCATTGCCGGCATATTAAATGCTTCAAAGCCAAAGTTTGCTGTCAATTCTGCCCGCGAACCAACGCTTATGTTTAATGCTGACTCAGTATTTTCCAGCGAATATAACGCATCACCATTTGGGCTATATCCTTCTCCAGACGTAATCTCTACTGTCAGGAATTCGCCACCCGCGGCTATTGCTGGAATATTAATTTCACCCCACGCCAAGATGGAGCCAAAGAAGCCGTATTCCTCGTCATCCGTTTTAACGATACTCCCACTACCTTCTATCGATGCGCGCGCGTGGAGCGACTGCAAGAAACTCTCTAAAGCCCCTCCAAGTGCCTCCGTGTCCTCTGAAAACAGCGCCAGCGCTAATGCCAATGCTTCTTCTGAGTTATGCACATCAATCGACAGTGTCCCGCTTAACTCGCCAGACTCTTTACTATTAGAGACTGTAGAGCCCTCGCGTACTGCATACTCAAGATGCCCAGCCGCTAGGCCTGTAAGCATTGGGTCTACATCAAATGCAATATCAACGGTTTGACCATTACGTTCACCAACGATGGTGAGCACGCCTGTCGCATGCGTATAAATTGCCGTCAATCCTTCGGGCGCATTCGCCTGAAACTCCGCAGGCAGTGGAAATCCTGGCCCCACCAAACTGGCCATAACCGACACTTCAATTACAGACACCACCGACTCAAGGCAGACCTGCGCTAGAAACAACAGCTCTTCATTGGCCAACCAGCTTACTTGCGGCGCCTGTGTTGGCAGAAAACTACCCTGCGCGTCAATTCCCGCCAGCGTCAAATAGTGATCAAGGTAATCGAGACTGGTACGTGCGCGCGCCAAGTCCTCTTCGTTGACTTCACCTGTCACGACCACTTGCGTTAACGAGTCGTTCCACTGCGTTAGCCATAGCTGAAAGGCGGCAAGAAACTCCTCTGCAGGCAACTCGGAGACCAACGCCACAATCTGTTGCGTCGCCAACGACAAAGCCTCAACTGAATACAGGCCGTGCACCGGAAGCTGCCCAGCCAATTCTGAAAATTGCATAGCATAGCCATCGAGCACGGTCTGAATATCCGCAACATCTATTTGCTCAGAAAACCCTGCGCTCATAAGAGACTGGCGCAAATCCGCGCGCCCTGCTGCGGCAACCTCCTCGGCACTCGTGATATCCACCGGGGTTTGATAAGCGAACGCGGGATCCAAGCCAAACAATGCCGCAACCTGACTCAATGCCAACTCGATAGCCTGATCCGAAACATCTCCAGGCAACCGCTCAACAAAGGTTGATGCAAGATGCGTAAATGGCGTAACCGCAATCTGAAGGTCGGCAGGTCGCCCACCCGGCAAGATAGCCTTCATGGTGAAATTGGCAGGCACCGGCATTGATTCGCCAAAGTCGAATACAAAGTTGTTGTTTACATCGCCCTCGCCCACAGCCGGACCGCATTCAGTTGCATCACAGATCATCCTTGTGGAGCCATCTGTCGCAGCGGTAATCACGATCGTCACTGGGCCTTCAGGTAAGCCACCGGCAAACACAAACCCACCAGATACGTCGGTCTGGGTAATCGCTGACAATACCCACTCCCCAGCAATACGTTCATACACACTCGCATCAGCGTATTGCAGAACGCCTTTTACGGCACGCCCCGACGCGCCCTCTGAGGCATCAGAGTATGTAGGAGGAGTTGAGTCGCCGCCGCCACAGGCGGCCAACAGGAACACAAGCGGAACGATTCCAGCGAATCTAAAGAAGGACATGTTGCACCCCAATTGTTGTTTTTATGACACAATAACTCATGCTTTTTTCCGATATTGCACAAACGTCCCCAAAAGGTACAGAGCCGTTTATCGGGATTAACTCGCTAGGCCCTTCGGCTAACAAGCATCCATAAAAAAAGGCGGGCCCTGACTAGGCTCGCCTTTTTTTATGGATGCTTGTTACACGGATAAACCGACAAAGATCTATCCGCGCAGACACACTTCGCTACAGGCCGTACTTAGCTTTCGCCTCTTTGCGACGGCGGTGCAAGACCGGCTCAGTATAGCCACTTGGCTGCACACAGCCCTGCAAGACCAACTCACATGCCGCTTCAAATGCCACGTTGCCGTCAAACTCTGGCGCCATTGGCCGATAAACAGGGTCGTTTTCATTCTGCTTATCAACCACTGCGGCCATGCGCTTCATGGACTCCATCACCTGCTCTTCGCTAACGACGTTATGACGCAGCCAATTCGCAATGTGCTGACTGGAGATACGCAATGTCGCTCGGTCTTCCATCAGACCAATATCGTTGATGTCCGGTACTTTAGAGCAGCCAACGCCGTGATCAATCCAGCGTACAACGTAGCCGAGAATACCTTGGCAGTTATTGTCCAGCTCAGCCTTCTTCTCTGCATCGGTCCAGTTCGGGCTTGTCGAAAGCGGGACGGTCAAGATGTCATCGAGAGACGCACAAGGGCGATTCATTAATTGCGCCTGAACTTCAGCAACATTCACTTGGTGATAATGGGTTACGTGTAACGTTGCGGCCGTCGGTGACGGCACCCATGCGCAGTTCGCACCGGCTTTCGGGTGGCCAATTTTGGCTTCCATCATTGCTTTCATTTCATCCGGCATAGCCCACATGCCTTTACCGATTTGTGCTTTGCCCATCAAACCGCAATGCAGGCCGGTGTCGACGTTCCAGTCTTCATAAGCACCAATCCATTTCTGCTGCTTCATTTCCGACTTACGAACAACAGGGCCTTCTTCCATGGAGGTGTGAATTTCATCACCAGTACGATCAAGGAAGCCCGTATTAATGAAAATAACGCGCTGCTTAGCGACACGGATACACTCTTTCAAGTTAACCGTAGTGCGACGCTCTTCATCCATAATGCCCATCTTGATGGTATTACGCGCCATGCCCAACGCATCTTCAACGCGCGCAAATATCTCGCTAGCAAAGGCCACTTCTTCAGGGCCGTGCATTTTTGGTTTAACCACATACATGGAGCCAGCACGGCTGTTGCGATACTTACCAAGCTGCTTAATGTCATGCAGTGCGCACAGCGCAGTAACCATGGCATCCATAATGCCTTCTGGAATTTCTTCGCCATTAACTAAGATGGCATCGTTGGTCATCAGGTGACCAACGTTACGTACTAGCAACATAGAACGGCCAGGCAAAACGACTTTGCCGCCATCAACGCCGATGTATTCACGATCAGCATTCATTGTTCGCGTAAAGGTCTTACCGCCTTTATTAAAACTTTCAGCAAGATTGCCCTGCATCAAACCAAGCCAGTTGCTATAGACCTCTACCTTATCTTCAGCATCAACCGCTGCAATCGAATCTTCGCAATCCTGAATTGTGGTGATCGCAGATTCCAGCAACAGATCTTTAACGTGCGCAGGATCGTCCTGACCAACTTGATGGTTCGCATCAACCTGAATTTCAAGGTGTAGATTATTGTGCTTGAGCAAAATGCCGTGAGGCGCAGCCGCATCACCATTAAAGCCAATCAGCTGTGCCGGATCTTTCAATCCCGTTTCACCCGCTGCGGTTGTCACAACTAACTTGCCGTTCACGATGGCGTAGAGCTGAGAGTCCTTATGGGAACCAGAAACTAACGGCGCCACCTGATCGAGCAAGTTACGGGCAAAGGCAATCACTTTTGCGCCGCGAGCAGGATTATAAGCACCGCCTCTTTCTGCCCCGCCTTCGTCAGAAATAACGTCGGTGCCATACAAGGCATCGTACAAGCTACCCCAACGAGCATTCGCAGCATTAAGCGCGAAACGTGCATTTTTTACTGGCACGACCAGCTGTGGGCCAGCAATAGTACTAATCTCTGCATCAACTTGATCGACATCAATACTAAAGTCTTCGCCAACAGGGACGAGGTAACCGATTTCGGTTAAGAACGCCTTGTACTCAGCCATGTCAATTTTCTGGCCCTGACGCGCGCGATACCACTCATCTAACTGACCTTGAATCTCTTCACGCTTGGCAAGCAACGCCTTGTTTTTCGGCATCAGATCGGCGGCGATTTTCTCTAGCTCCGCCCAAAAATGCGCAACATCAACTCCCGTGCCCGGTGCGATTTTATCCGCAACCAGATCATGGAGAATCGTAGCAACTTCCAGTGCGCCTATTTTAATGCGATCGGTCATTTTGCTTGCCCTTTCGGTAGAGACTAAAAAAAGAGTTGGATTGGTGCCGTTAAATCTTGGGTGCGTGATTTTACCAGTCTGACGGGCATTTCAACACCCTCTGGCAACGGGAAAAGTCGCTTAAGCCGATCAAAAAAAGATCAAAACCGGCAGAGTACCGCTCGACTCGCCGGTCAGTGGAAAATATTCACCAGATCAAGCAGATGCGCCGCGCTGCCAGTCTCTCTGCTCTGCCCGTCTTCGAGGTTGGCAAAGTCGAACAGACTTGCATCCGCCAGCTGGGACGGGGCGATATTTTGCACAGCGGAAAAAATGCTTTCGATGCGACCAGGATGGCTTTTATCCCAGCCTTGTAACATCTCTTTAATCACCTGTCGCTGCAGATTCTTCTGCGAACCACATAGGTTACAAGGAATAATGGGATAGTCCTTCAGCTCGGCGAACTGCTCAATGTCCTTTTCTCGGCAGTATGCCAACGGGCGGATGACAACGTTACGACCATCATCACTGCGTAGCTTAGGCGGCATGGCCTTGAGCTTTCCGGTATAGAACATATTTAAAAATAAGGTTTCGACGATATCATCGCGATGATGTCCCAGCGCAATCTTGTTCGCACCGATTTGCTCAGCAAAACCGTATAAAGAGCCACGCCGCAAACGCGAGCACAATGCACAGGTTGTCTTACCCTCTGGCGTCTTTTCCTTAACGATAGAATAAGTGTCTTTCTCAAGGATATGGTAAGGCACGCCCTCTCGCTCTAGGTATTCCGGCAGAACATGCTCAGGAAAACCGGGCTGCTTTTGATCAAGGTTGACGGCGACCAACTCAAAACGAATCGGCGCGGACGCTTGTAAGTTACGCAAGATCTCCAACATCGTGTAAGAGTCTTTGCCGCCAGACAGGCACACCATGATCTTGTCGCCTTCGCTAATCATGTTGTAATCCGCAATCGCTTGCCCCACTTCACGGCGCAGGCGCTTATGCAGTTTATTCAGACGGGTACGCTCTTTCGGTAACTGGACGTCGCTCATGTGGCCCTAATCATTCAATAGAAGTTATACGAAAATCATTTGACGGAATGTCCAACAGCTAACCATCTAACTGACTTTAATCCGCCGAATCACTTTACGGTAAAGAGAGGGAAACCAACGCTTAAGATAAATACCAACCTTTTCAGGGCCGGCAATAATAACCTGCTCACGCCGCGCCTGCACCGCCTCCACAATCACCGTTGCGCACTCCCCTGCGGCCAACCCTTTCTTCTGATAGTCATCCATCTGTCCATGCTGCCCACCATCAGCGGTAATAGCATTCACCGAGACATTGGTTAGAACAAACCCGGGCAGCACCATCGTGACGCGAATATTGTTGTCGTACTCTTCCGCGCGCAGCGCTTCAAACCAACCATGCAATGCGTGCTTAGAGGCACAATAAGCACTGCGCATTGGCGTTGGCAATTCACCCACGAGGCTAGAGATCACCACAAACTGACCGCCGCCCTGCTCCTGCATCCATGGCAATACCGCCTTGGTCAAGCCGATCGCGCTAAAGTAATTCACATCAAATACCCGGCGATCGACGGACAGGTCAGTTTCTGAGATACGCGAACGTTGGCTAATACCGGCGTTGTTCACCAGTACATCCAAGCGACCAAAATGGGCCTTAACCTGATCGGCCGCCGCGGCAAAGCTATCGGTATTGGTGACATCAAGCGGCAAGACCAAATGATTTTCTGGCCACACGAGCTTTTGCCTAACTCGCTCCAACTCGTCTTCACGGCGCGCAGACAACACCACACGTGCGCCAAACCGGCTAAATTCAACCGCCAAGGCCTCGCCAATTCCGCTCGAGGCGCCGGTAATCCAAACCACTTTATCCGCAAATGACATATCGACTCCTAGCCTGACCCTGGCCGCACCACCTCGCTTAGCGTGGCACTTTCTAAGGAGCGCTACTGTAAAGACAGAAAGGCCCGAATACCACGGGCATTCGGGCCTTTCTGTCTTGGAAAACGGTGGCCAATACGGCCTCCGCTGGACCACACGCCCTACTTAAGCTCTTTTGAAGACACCTGCAATAACAGCCGAGCAATAATCAACTGCTGTATCTGCTGAGTGCCCTCAAAGATATCAATCACTTTTGAGTCACGCGCTAATTTCTCAAGCAGGCTCACCTGTGAAAATCCCTGCTCTCCGCACAGCTCAACACACTTTAGCGTCACCGCATTACCAACCCGCGCCGCCTTGGCTTTGCACATAGACGCTTCTTTGGAGTTGGCCTGGGCATTGTCCGCCATCCAAGCAGCCTTAAGTGTCATCAAACGCGCTGCTTCCAAGTCGGCCTCCATCCGATACAGTTCCGCCTCGACGGCCGTGGAACAATAAAGTGGTTTCGAGTAATCAGCGACAACCCCTTCTTTTAAAAGGATACTTCTCGTTATTTCCAGCGCCGCCCGCGCCACGCCAAGCGCCATCGCAGCCACCGGAGGACGGGTATTATCAAACGTTTGCATCACACCACCGAAGGCCTTTTTACGCGCCTCCTCCGTATCAGCAACCTCGGCCGAGCCAAGCACATTACCTTTCGGGATGCGGCAATTTTCCAAACTCAAGGCTGCTGTATCGGAAATACGCAATCCCATCTTGTCCTCGACACGGGCCAACTTCATCCCGGGGTTATCGCGCGTCACAATAAAGGACTTAATGGCAGCCTTACCTAAACGCTTATCCAGCGTCGCCCATACCACCACCGCATCGCCGCGCTGTCCGCCTGTGCAAAAGATCTTCTCCCCGTTGAGCACCCACTCGTCACCACATAGCTCTGCCGTGGTGGAGATAGCGGCGGAATCAGAGCCGGCACCAGGCTCGGTGATGGCCATAGCACAGTACATTTTGCCAAAGGTCTCTTTTTGCTCCGCGGTACCGACAGCCATAATCGCCGCATTACCCAGGCCGCTACCAGGGATCGACAGCATTAACCCTGTATCACCCCAACACATTTCCTCAACGGCAATCACGCCAATCATATTGCTGCCATTTTTTACCGTAACGACACCATCGATAAGAGCCTCCTTACCCTTGCCGCCACCATTTACCGCAGCAGCACGCATAGCGCCCATCATTTGCGCCACTGGCTTAAGCTCCTGCGGCGTATCGCCATGCTCAATATCATCATACTTGCGCGAAATAGGCCGAAATACGCCAGCGGCTAGCTGGTGCGTCATTTGTTTTACGCTTAACAACTTATGTGGCAACTCAAGATTAATCATTTAAAACGCTCCTGTTCGTCCGGCTTATCGCAACACATACTGAGTGCATAAAAACGGCAAGTAACACTGAAAGCTAAACAATCACACCACCTTCGAACACACCGATAGCACGTAGATTCCGGTACCACATCTCCAACGGGTAATCGCGAATAAAGCCAGCGCCGCCGAACAACTGAACGCCATTGGTGCCGATCTCCATCGCTTTCTCCGCGCACAAAATCCGCGCCAGGTAGGCTTCACGATGAAAAGGCTTCCCTTGGCTCGCCAAGCTCGCCGCCTTCCACACCAACAAACGCATGCCTTCTAACTCAATACCAATATTCGCCACCATAAACGCCACCGACTGGCGTCGCGCAATCGGCTCACCAAACGCTTGTCGTTCTTTCACAAAAGGAATGCTGTAATCGAGCACTGCTTGGCAGCAGCCAACCGCTAGCGCCGCCATGCCAAGACGAGACAAATCCAGCAGACGCTCAAGATCAAAATTTTCCAGCCGATTGATCGCCTCAACCTCAACGTTATTGAAGCTCACTGTCGCCAACTCCAAGGACCGTAGGCCCATATAAGATTGGCGCTGCGCACTCATGCCCGCTGCACCCCGCTCAACCACAAAGGCAGCGGGACCCTCTCCCTCGAGATCTGCAATCACCAGCAACAACTCTGCCGTCACGCCAAACGGCACCATGCGCTTTTCGCCAGACAAGCAATAACCCTCGCCAGCGCGCGCCGCCTTACAACGCAACTGAGCCGGATCAAACAACGCCTGCCCTTCCATTAACGCCACGCCCGCAGCAACAAAATCACCTGTAACGAGTCGAGGCAAGAAAAGCGCCTGTTGTTCATCGCTGCCAAAATCGAGTAGCGAATTGACTACAGACACCGGAGACATTGCCCCTATTGCAAGTGAGATATCCCCCCGCCCAAGATCTTCAGCTGTCAGAACACCGGACATGGGATCCCGCGGCTGCCCCGCACCGCCAAGCCCCTCCGGCACAGGCATAAGTGCCAAGCCAAGCTCAGCACTGAGAGAGAAGAAGTCTGCCGGCGCCTCCGCCTGATCGTCCGCAGAGCGAGCCACAGGCGCAATATGACGCGCCACAAAGCGCTGCACACTGTCGCGCGTCATTGCCTGCTCGTCTGTCAGCGTTAAGTCAAAGGGTAAATCTGTCGACATTTTTGCCTCCATTAGGTCAAACCTATCAAACGCTCGTTTGACGTGATCTTTGCACACCACGACCAAGGCGGAACAGGTCGCAATCGCTCAAATTAACGTATACTCCGGCCACCTCTGAACCATTGACTTATTGCAAAGTCATATGAAGGCTTGATAACAATAACTAAGCCCCAAACGGTATCGCAAAATAATGCCAAGGCTCCTGAAGAAAACCGATAAGGCCACCGCGTTAAGACTTCGTCGCCAAGTCATGGCGATCTATTCTTATGCGCTCGCGTGGGCCGGCATTTATGGCGGGGTAGAACTAGGCTTATTTGATGTCGACACGCCTCACTGGGGCATCTTTATTGCACTCATGTGCGTCAATATTGTTATCTATATCGCCATCCGTTCTGGCGCATCGACCTCCCTAAAAGACCCAAGCCTTACCGCCGTGCAAATGACGTTCGGCGTTATTGCTGTCACAGCAATATTGCATTACAGCAGTGAGATTCGCGGATCGATGACCGCTATTTATTTTATGATTATGACCTTCGGCGTATTCGCACTCAGTCGTAGCAAAATGGTGCTGATGTCGCTGTTTATTTTAACGTCATACACCATTCTCACTTTCTGGGAATGGCACGCAGAACCGCACAATCAAATATTCGCAATCTCACTTGGGCAATGGGCCATATTAGCGCTCGGGCTTGCGTGGTTTGTGTACGTCGGCGGCCATATCTACAACCTTCAGCACCGCATTCGCGAGCAACGCGAGTCGCTACGCGACAATCATCAGCGCCTCAAAGAAAGCCACATACAGCTCCATGAAGCGATGGCACAGCTCGCCGAGATCGCCGTTCGAGATGAGCTAACAGGTTTGTTTAACCGCCGCCACTTTCTCGAACGCCTAGACGAAGCACTGGCTCGCAGCGAACGCGGCAACCTGCCGCTACACGTCGCCCTCATTGACCTAGATCACTTTAAGCTGGTCAACGATAAGCATGGCCACCAAGTCGGGGACCTAGTCTTACGCAAGTTCTCCGACATCGCTAAGCGCGAGCTGCGTCGCTCTGATGTGGTTGCCCGCTATGGCGGCGAAGAATTTATTATTCTGTTTACTGAGGGCAGTACCGCAGACATCAAAACGGTACTAGAGCGGCTACGCATCGAATTTGCGCTCGCCTGTAGCCGCGACATCAGTCCTGATCTATCCACAACAATGTCTATCGGATTGGCGGCATGGGCACCGAGCGACAGACCTGAAACCATAACGCTTCGCGCAGACAACGCCCTGTATCGCGCCAAAGATCTTGGTCGCAATCGCCTAGCGGTAGCCTGATCCCGCTCACCCCGCTATGATGCGCGACACTCAGCGGAGAGCCTTATGACACAGCCAGACAACCCAGACCTGCGCCAACACGTTATCGACTACCTCAAGCACAATGGCGAAGACGCTCTCAGCTGGGTCGAAACACATGGCTTGCTCTGCGCCCTCGCCTGCGGACCTCTGGCAGAAGACGGCTGGCAAGCTGTTATCCAAGAAGAGCAAACCGTTCCCAGCAGCATTGCCGATGCCCTCTCTGCACTGCGTGACCGATTACACGCGCAACTCGGCATTGGCGAAGCCATTCAGCCGCCTTGCCGCCTTGACCCATACGAAGAAAATGACGGCGACGACCTCACCAGCTGGTGCGCTGGCTTTGTAACCGGTGTTAGCTTAAATGAAGCCGCATGGCATGATGAACAAGGCGAGCTGGTGTTCGAGCTGCTACTGCCTTTCTTGCTTATTTCCGGCCTCGATGAAGACCCCGAAATGGACACGCTCTGGCAAGACACCGATCTGGTTAAACAAATGGCCGCCGGCATACCGGATTTACTCGAAGAATTGTTCCTGCTCTATCACGCGCCAGAACTTAGCGTCGCAGCCCAAGGCGGCGATGATGATGGCGACGACGACCAAGAATAAATAAAACAACTAGGGAATTAAGCCCGTCGGACTAAAAGCCAAAAGCCTAATGCGCGCTCGACGCAAGCACATTAGGCTTTTGGGCAATCCCTACTGACGCACCTCTCCACAAAAAATAACGCAAGCATCGAAACTTATCGGCGCGCAATTCGCGTGTTCGCTCCTAATCTAGGGCGACTCAGCTGCGCTTTTTATTATTTGCTTATCCACCTCCGGGCCAAGCAATACAGCCAACCAACGGGTTTCGTCTCGCACGTCTAACGCGATACGCAAAATCATCGTTAACGGCACCGACAACACCATCCCTACAGGCCCTAGCAGCCAACCCCAAAAAACCAAAGAAACAAACACTACTAATGATGACAAGCCCAGACTGCGTCCCATTAACTTTGGTTCAAGCACATTACCAAAGATCATATTAATGACCGCATACCCCGCTACTGCACATAACGCGGTACCTGTACCGTGCAACACAAAAGCCAGCAGGCATGCCGGTATAGCCGCCAAAAATGAACCAATATTCGGAATATAATTAAACAAAAAAGCCAACACGCCCCAGAGCAAAGGATAATCGACATCCAAGGCCCACATCAGCAACGTCACCAATACTCCGGTACCAAAACTCAATAGAGACTTAAGCGCCAAGTAATCTTTTACGCCTTCGGCGAACCGAGCAAAAACCTCCTGCCCTTGATTCGCTCTCTGCTTGAAAGCAACTTGCAACTTGTTCGGCAAACGCGCCGCCTCAAGTAATATAAACGCCACGGTCAGCAAAATAAGCAACGAGTCACCGAGCACAGCACCGAAACCACCGACCACTTTTCCGGCCAGCCCCATCACCATGCCTGCGTCAAATTTTTGCTTAAGCGAGGCAATATCGATTTCAACGCCTAGACCACTGAGCCCATCCAGCAACCCGCCAACCCGCTCATTTAAAGCGAGCTGATAAACCGGCAACTGCTTCAAAAATCCATTGATCGACGCCCCCACAAAGGCGACACCGCCAGTCATAATAATGACCAAGCCGAGCATCACGACACTAACTGCCAACCACTCCGGCCACCCCTTACGGGTAAGCCATGACACCACTGGCGCACAAACAATGCTAATAAACGTCGCCAACAAAAAAGGCTCTAGTAAATCAGACGCGGCCTTCATCCCGGCCAACACGACTATCAGCGCTGCCGCGACCAACAACGCAGGCGCACCAACGCTCGACCCTTGGCCTTGCTGATCACCCTGAGGCTCTTCACTGCGAAACATAAACTCTCCCTTTGCCCATTGCGCTGACCTGTCAGCAAACTATCATAGGATTTTTACTGACGACATAGCCAAACCCTGATGCCAAAAACGCCGACACCCCGACTCACCGCACTTCGCTTTATTGCCTGCCTTTTCTGCTTGCTTACCATTCGCTCAGAAGCCACCGACATTAACAGCTGTCACGGCATCATCCTGTCACAGGCGCGCTTTGCGATGGCTGTCGCAGACAGAACGCCCATCGGTGCGGCGCCCATCAGCATACCGACGGATCACGACGCCGTATTCTTTTTTAACGACGTGCTTCACGGCAATGGACAAGTATTGCTGCATCGATGGTATTACCAGGACGAACTCGTCTCTGAAGTCACACTGCCGATTGGTGCAGATCGATGGAGAACCTGGTCACGGAAAGGACTCGGCAAACGGCGTAGCGGCAACTGGCGCATCGAGGTTGCAACAGCCGATGGCTGCATCCTCACGCGACAAGCACTTTCCTCAAACACAGCCCTGCCCGTGCTGACGCAAGCACGCGAACTACTGGAGCAAAATGATTTAATTGGCGCCCGCCTATTGGTAAAAGAAAAGCTACCGGAATACGTTGCCTATCGCTCTAGGCTCGAAGGCTTTCTTAACGAAGACTTGGCTATCGCACAGATAAAGCAGTCTATCGACGAAGACCAGCTCTATATCGCCGACGCTAGATTAACGCCACTTGAAAGTAATAACAGGCTGAGCAACGACCTTAAAAGTCAGCTACCTACATTACGGCATACCCTGGAAGCACAGCGAAATAAAATGAACACGCGCACCGCACTAAAGATATCTGCATTTGAATTGGTCCAGAGGCGCACCCTTGCCGGCGGCACCTGCCCTGCAAATGAAGCAGCCCTAACCGAAAAGCTCAGCATACTGCCCGACAGTGAAACGTTACTGGTGAGCGGCTGGTCAATAACCGATCGCAACATAGAGGCCCATCTAATTGATCAGCGTACCGGATTTATTCACCGCCTAGTGATTGAGTGCCCTGCAAAGATGATCTCCCTTTCACGCTAGCGTACTAGCGCTCTTTATCTGTGTTGTCGCCACTGCCTTCAGGCGCGATAGAAAGGTGGCTAATGTCAGGCACTTTGATGACTTGCTCTTTTTTCAGCTCTTCCATATCTGAACCGACTGGCGCTAACGACATGTCGCTTACATCCGGAACAAACGGAGCGGGCTCATCCTTTTCGTCGCCAATATCCGCGCCGACCGGCGCCACATCAAACTCGCCGGAAAAACCGGCTCCGCCAGTACGAATCGTGCCAACCATCTCCATGTCCGTCGACGCAGCAGGTTTCGTGACGACCGGTTGCGCAGCCGGCGCTGAGGATTGCTCTTCAGCGGGCTGCGCAAATGAAGCCTTAGTAGACGCTGGCGCTGACGCAGCCGCTCCGTCATCACCAATCGCCACCATCTGACACTGGGCGCCTGCCTGACGCAGTGCTGCACGAAACTTCATCGCTGCAGCTTGATCGGCGTCTTTTTTAAGTACCGCTGGCTTACCGCTAAACAAGGCCTCAACACGCGCCGCATCAATCTTAAACAGCTTAGCTAGATTCTGCTTAACAGTAGCAGGGTCCGCACCGCCAACCACCTGCCCAGAAAAAACCAAGTTGTAGCGTGTATCACTCATAAATGCGCACCTACTCTTATCCCGTTTATTATTTCGGCTCTTATCCCAGTATCGTCAACCCAATTTACACCCATAGGGACATTGTGCCTATTCTGCAGCGAGGCCTGTGCGGCGGACAAAGAACCAACCTGAGTCAGATTAATCAATCTGCGCACACGCATGCTCCGCTAACGCCGCGATGGTACGTGAGGGATTCAAACCGAGCGCCGTGGGCACCATCGCACCATCAATAACGAACAAATTAGGATAACCAAACACCTCGCCACGCTGATCAACAACGCCTTGCTCCGGCGTATCCGCCATATTGCAGCCACCCAAAGGATGCGGCGTCACCAAGTTACGAAACCAGCTCCACGTCGGCGGCGTTGACGCTTCTCCTCCGGTCGCCTTGGTTAGGCGCAAATGCATATCCGCCAAGCCTTGCACTGCTTTTTCCGCTTTACGGTAATCCCAATCCAGCTTTAGACGATCTTTTTTCCATGGCATCAGCCAACGGCGGCCTAAATAGAAGCGCCCACCCGCATCATCCTTAGCCTGACCAAACCAGGGCATTAAACTGCTGGTCGGATCAGTATCGCTGGCGTACTTCACCAACGCTTGGCCAAGACGGTTATTGAGCAACTTCGGATAGCGGCCAAGCTTATCCAGCATGTTACCGATTACATCGGGATAGCCGCCGTCCTCAACAAAGAACTTGGCACCACCCTCACTGCCATCTAGAAAGTCTATCGCTGCGGAAATCGTCGGCCCCTGGGTAGGCGATATCTCTCTGTCGCGGTAAATCGCCGGCGTCAGGAAATCGCCATTGGAAGTCCACCCCTTCCCCAGAGCGCGAGAAAGCTTCGGCAAGGTCTTGTATTGGTCGCGGCAGCGCAACAACAGCTCAGTGGAACCGACGCTTCCCGCGGAAACCACCACCCGCGCCACGGTCATCACTTCTTCTCGACCACCGGCGGCAAGGTTGGCAACGCACAACTGATAGCCACCCTCTACCGGCTTAATCCAGCGCACCTGATGTAACGGTCGAATCTCAGCACCCAACTGCTCAGCACGGGCAAGGTAATTCAAATCAAGGGTATTTTTAGCCTGAACAGGGCAACCGATATCGCAATTGCCACAATGAATGCAGGTGCCCTGCGTCTTGCCATGAGCATTGGTGAAGGTCTTGCTATGTCGCCGATCCATCGGCAACGCTCTATCGTAGGAAAAGTCAGGGTCAAAGGTGATGGCCTGAGGCACCACCATAAAGCGATCCCCGGCGCCGATCTTATCCGCCGCATCCTTCATCAAGTGCGTTCTATCCGTCCACTGATTATCCGGTATCGTTTGCACTCCAAGCATCTCGCCAGCCGTAGCATAATGCGGCGCCAAGGTTTCGTAGCGAATCGCATCAGGCCAGCCCTGCTCAAACACATCCGGTTTAGCCTCAATGCTGACGTTGGCATAAATCAGCGATCCGCCCCCGACGCCCGCGCCCTGAATAATGCTCATATCACCAAACAGACGCAGATCAGCCCAGCCGTTCTGTTTCTCTGGCTCATCATCATCCCAAAGCCAGTTTTTCTGGCTAACACTCGGATAGTCCGCGACATCCCAACGGCGGCCGCGCTCCAATACCAGCACGCGCGAACCCTTCTCTTGAAGGCGGCAGGCTGTCACGGCACCACCGAAACCACTTCCTATCACAACCGTATCAAACTGACTCATCCCTGACCCCATAAATTGATTATTTTTCAGCAGGTTAAAATCTATAGTTCAGGCTTTTTCTTGTCTAGCTGTAAAGCCAAAAATCGACACCTGAGGGAACAAATTAGCAGCCGTATGAATAAAGCAGCAAAACATATACAAACATACATCTAATGAAATACTTATAACCATACTTAATAATATCGACATACATTTATATAAATAGATCATTAAGTGGATATATACATATCTGCCCGCCTGCTTATACTGGCCGATATAGAAGACGATTAGCTGAGGGTTACACCATGGAACAAATGGACTTCGTCGCAACCGGCAGTCGCGCGAAACCCACAACTCGCCGACGCTCTGAAGGAGTGGCACCTGCCGCCGTCGCCAAGCGCGCGAGCAACGGCCCACGCGAAGGGCACCGTCGCCTCACCGCCGACATCCCCACCGACTTGCACAAAAGACTGAAAATGCAGGCTCTCATGGAAGATAGAACCGTGACCGATATCCTGCTTGATGCCACCCGCAGCTACCTGAGCCAAAAATGAGCACACCACGGATTCTCATCATTGGCAGCGGCGCCGTTGGCGCAATCTACGGCGCTTACCTTGCTCAGGCCGGATGCCACACCGCCTTCTTAGTTCGCGATCGAGCCAGCATTAATAGCCGCATGCCTCGTACCTTGCACCACTATTCAATGCTGGGAGCACTAAGCAAGCGCATCCGTACCGACCAACAAAACCTGCGCGTTATAGATCAAGCCCACACAGGCTGGGACCAAGTGTGGATCTGCCTTCCTTCGGACGCCATCCACACCGACTGGCTAAGCAGCCAGCTCGCCAAAGTCGACCCCAAGACTCCTATTATCCTCTGGTCACCAGACTTTCGTGATCAACAACGCCTAGCAGCGATGCACAAGGGTCCCGTTAGCCGCGCCCTGATTGGCCTAGCCAGCTTTCAAACACCTCTACCTGGCGAGCTATCACCCAGCGCTGGAATTGCCTACCTCACCCCACCCCGCTCAGCCGTGCTGGAAAATAGCGACGCCGGGAAGCAGGCGGCCCAATGGTTACGCCAAGGCGGGCTGCCAGCGATCAACATGGATAAACTGAGCGCCCACGAAGCACTCATGACCGCTCAGCTGCAACCTTTAATCGCCGCACTAGAATGCTGCGACTGGTCACTCGCGACGCTGCGAAAAAGCGCCTTGCTCGCCACCGCATGCGAGGCTGCCAATGAAGCTGCCCGCATTGGCAGCCACTTTCTCGACCCCTCGTCGCCTGCTGCGCACAAAACACATTCACTACCAGGCAAGCGCTGGCTATTCAAACTCGCCATATTCGCCGCCCCCGTACTTTCGCCCTTTCCACTGCAAACCTACCTGCACTACCACTTCGCCAAAGTTGGCGAACAAACACGGCAAATGCTTGATGGTTGGATCGACTACGGCCAGAAAAACAACCTCCCGACCAGTGCTCTCGCTGCATTACGGCAAGCACTGCCACCGATAGCCAGCGTAAAACCAAACACAACAATCTGACCTGACATAAAAGCGAAAAATAGCTGTCATCGTTCAGACAAGTTCTCCCGATAGCGTTGCCGACACTACGCTACCGGGAGAGTCACCATGACAGCATTCGACCTCAGCCTTATGGTGACCGCTGTCACCCTTATGGGTCTATATCAGTGGCTATTTCGCATACTGCCGCGCGAACGCTGGCAGTTTCTAGCCACTATTCCGACCAGCAAGATCTCCAAAAATGATTGGCGCGGGATCAACCTAACCCTCTATGGTTTTTTCACCGCGCTAGCGGGCGTTATAAGCTGCGCGATATTTATCGCGCTAACCGGCGCCGTCAATGTCGCTACGGGCATTGCGCTATTACTGATTCTGGCCGTGCTCGCCGCCTGCCTACCAGCGGCAAAACTCATCGCACGCTTTGTTGAGAATAATCCGCACGGTTTTACCGTAGGCGGCGCCAGCTTCACAGGCATTATCCTCGCGCCATTTCTATTGCTTGCGGCTGACTACATCAGCAAAGAAATCTATGGCCTCGCCCTACCCACAGTGGCCATTCTTGCCGCCATTTCAATTGCCTATGTTGCAGGAGAAGGCATCGGCCGACTGGGCTGCCTAAGCTTTGGATGTTGTTACGGAAAACCCCTCTCACTAGCTCCGCGCTGGATTCAGCACGCGTGCGCGCACACGCCGCACCGATATAGCGGCAAAACGAAAAAAATTTGTTTCGCGGGAAAAATGGAAAACGTCGATGTCATTCCGGTTCAATCCGCCACATGCGTCGTCTTCACCCTGTTGGCGCTCATCTCAATCGGATTGTTTTTTCATAATCATTTTAGCGAAGCACTACTATTGAGCTTAATTGGCAGTCAAGCATGGCGACTCAGCTCAGAAACATTACGTGCTGACTATCGTGGCGGAAATCTTATCGAGAATATTAGTGAAGAGCTTAAAAAAGAAATTGGCGGGACTAACGGAAAACGCATTTCGATATACCAAATCATGACGATTTTGGCATCAATTTATATTGTCGGCGCACTGCGCTGGCTAATACCCCCAGAACAAAACATTACTGCTATCGCACATCAAGGGGTTAGTGCACTTTGGCAACCCGAAGTGATTCTGTCACTTCAAGCGATTGGGCTGATCATGTTTTTGTACTCGGGAACGAGTACCATCACGCGCGCGCGCATTCAGTTTTCCATGGCGCCAAACTGGCAACAGCAAACCGAGCAAGATCTACGCATCGCTACCGGCGCCCAAAAACTTACAAATCACTCGATCACTACTGCGCCGAGAACTCCACGAAAACCGACAGTCGTTACTTAGCCGGCTTGGGTACGCGAGCACTCATGCCGCGGTGCTGCTCACCACGCGATTTGGCCAAATCAATCTGTTTTTGCCGCTCCGCAAAACGCTTCTTTTGCGTCTCACTCGACTCATCAAAGCAACGCGGACAGGACACCCCTGCCATAAATTTCTCAGACAGTTTATCGTCCTGCGTGATCGGCCGACGACACGCGTGGCACTGCTCATAACTACCAGGCTGCAGGTCATGATCCACGGTAACTCGCTCATCGAAGACAAAGCACTCGCCCTGCCAACGGGAGTCTTCCTTCGGCATTTCTTCTAAATACTTTAAAATGCCGCCTTTAAGGTGATAAACCTCATCAAACCCTTCTTGCTTTAATAATGCCGTGGATTTTTCGCAGCGAATACCACCAGTGCAAAACATCGCCACACGCTTATGCTTTTCAGGGTCTAAATTTTCGCGGACGTAATCGGGGAATTCTCGAAATGATGTTGTATTTGGATTAACCGCACCGTCAAACGTGCCTACCTCATACTCATAATCATTACGCGTATCGATCAACAACGTTTCAGGATCCGCAATCATGTCATTCCATTGCTCAGGCGTCAGATACGTTCCTGCCGAATTAGCCGGATCAATACCCTCAACCCCCATTGTCACGATTTCTTTTTTCAGCTTAACTTTTGTCCGCAAAAACGGATGCTTAGGCGCTAACGACTCTTTATGCTCAAGGCCATCAAAACGCGCATCTTCAGCCAACCAGCCAAGCAGCGCATCAACATTTTCACGGGTACCCGACACAGTGCCATTAATACCTTCGTTAGCGAGCAACAAGGTCCCGCGCACATCCAGCGCCAACATTTTCTCCAACAACGGCTCACGCAACGCCTCATGACCATTAAGGCGAACGAATCTGTACAAGGCCGCAACAACAATCTTATCCATCTTTCCTTTACCTGCTAACTCGTTTGCTATTGGGCTCTAACAGCACTTTTACTAATCCACATGCCACACACTCTATGCGTCGACAAACTACTGACCACTTCCGCCACGACAGGCCGGCGACGCTTCAGCATCTTTGCCCCTTTTAGCCCACTCCTCCGGCGTAAACGTATGCATCGCCAAGGCATGCACTTCACCAGCAAGCTCATCGCTTAGTAACGCGTAAATACGCTGATGGCGACGCACCAACAGCAAGCCGTCAAAATCGTCGGACACCACGACAAGACGGAAATGCGACTCAGATCCTGCCGGCACATTGTGCATATGGCTCTCATTATCTAACTCAAAATGCGCGACTGACAGCCCTGCCCGGACTTTGGACTCAATCGCCTGCGCCATTACCGTTGCCATATACCACTCCCGCCCGCCGAGCATCTTTACAACGCCATGCGGACATTACACTCCATTCATTAGGGCGCGATTCTAGCGCCTATACCACTTAAATCCAGCGACATACCGGCCAACGCCGGTATGTCATATAAAACCAGTACGCAAAACGGCTGAAATGCATTGTAAAATGTATCTTTGTCAGACAGCACTGAAATCATCACCTGCCGCCCTCTATACAATTCGCGGCACGTCTTGGCCAGATGTTTAGAAGCACCGCGAAAGCCATGGACGGGCAACCATTTTGTGCGCAGCGGCGCCATCCCTAAGGAGACGAACCCATGTCAGTATCGAAGAAAGATGAAGTTATCAGCACTGTAAACGCTCGCGTTGAATCTGCTCGTGCAGAGCTAAAATCAGCGGTAGAAAAGCTACAAGCATCAGCGAAAACATTCGCTGAAAAAGTAGAAGCTAACCGTCAGAGCCTGCGCGAAGAGTTCAACAAAGTAAGCGAGAAGGCCCGCGCTGAAGGCTTTGCAGCAACAGCAAAAACAGCAACCGAGTCTGCAACGGCTTCCGTTAAAGAACTCGCTACCCGCGCTGTGACTGTTCTTGGCCTTGCTAGCAACGACGACCTAACAGCCCTGAACAAGAAGATTGATTCTTTGTCACGCAAGCTGAAGAAGCTAGAAAAAGCAGCCGCTTAAATCAGATCAACCCGCGAGGGCAGTTTTCGCTGCCCTCGCGGCCCCTATTTATTCTCCTTGCCTCCCCTTCTGGCTCCAAGCCACTCTCTTTCTGCTCCACCCAATCAGCAATTCGCCAAAATTTAAACCGCCTTGAGTCGTGCGCTTCGTCATTAGCTCCTTTATAATGCGCGCCGCTCTGGTCACTCGACACCCTGTGTGGCCCTACTACCTCCGCCAAAAGCGAATCCAGGAGATCGTCCATGAAAGATCCCGTACGCGTTGCCGTTACCGGCGCCGCCGGCCAAATCAGCTACTCTCTACTTTTCCGCATCGCTTCCGGCGATATGCTCGGCAAAGACCAGCCCGTTATCCTTCAGCTGCTAGAAATCACGCCAGCACTGGAAGCCCTTAAGGGTGTAGTAATGGAGCTTGAAGACTGCGCATTTCCTTTAGTGGCCGGTCTCGTTGCAACTGACGACGCCAGCGTTGCCTTTAAAGGCGCCGACTACGCCCTTCTCGTTGGCGCACGCCCTCGCGGCCCAGGCATGGAACGTAAAGACTTGCTTGAAGCCAACGCGGCGATCTTCTCTGCGCAAGGCAAGGCAATCGATGCCAACGCTAGCAAAGACATCAAAGTACTGGTTGTTGGCAACCCAGCTAACACCAACGCCTTGATTGCACAGCGCAACGCGCCGTCTATCAACCCGCGTCAGTTCACTGCGATGACCCGCCTTGATCACAACCGTGGCATGGCTCAGCTGGCTAACAAGCTTGGCAAAACCATCAATGACGTGAAGAAAATGCTCATCTGGGGTAATCATTCTTCAACTCAGTACCCAGACCTGCACCATTGCGTTGTCGACGGTAAAGCCGCGATCGACCAGATCGAGCAAGACTGGTACGCGAATGACTACATCCCAACCGTCCAGCAGCGTGGTGCAGCCATCATCAAGGCTCGCGGTGCGTCATCCGCAGCATCTGCGGCAAACGCAGCGGTTGATCACATGCGCACATGGGCTCTCGGCACAGCCGAAGGCGATTGGGCGTCTATGGGCATCTACAGCGATGGCTCCTACGGCATCCAAGAAGGCCTGATCTACTCCTTCCCATGCGTTTGTAAAAACGGCGACTGGGAAATTGTACAAGGCCTAGAAGTGAACGATTTCTCTCGCGAGCGCATGTCTGCGACTGAGAAAGAGCTTGCTGAAGAGCGCGACGCGGTAAGCCATCTGCTTCCGTAAACGCCCCCGCATAAAAAAACCCGGCGTAAGCCGGGTTTTTTTATGCTCTTTTTTCCGTCAACCGTCGCCACCGCCCAACGAATCCGCTTGTCGACAAATGCAACCCACTTATCAAACACCACCTGAGCATCCCGCTGTAAGCCGCTGATGTTTAGCATTATTTTGCAGATCTTTAACATAAGTTCACTATGATATCAGACAAAAATGTGACATAACTCACATACCGAGAAAACATCTACATGAAGTAGGTGCTAGTGCCGTGGGAAAACAGGGACTTATATGACTATTTTTGCTACTGGAACTTGTCACTTTTATGCATTTTGTGACACAGATCACATAGAAAAACCGGTCATACGGTCGCAGAAATCTGTACAAACACATTTTGAAAATATCTTCTTATCGTTAAATTTCAACAAGTTACGCGCATTAACGCCACCTTCATCACAGTTAGTGTTTAATATCAGAACAATGGCACGGTTCTTCCTTATATCCCTGCAACGCGAACCTGTAGACAATTCCCACTCCAGCACTACATACGCAACGGAGAACACGATGAAAAGTACTATTACGGCCCTTCCTGTAGCCGCCCTCCTCAGCTCCCTATTATTACTCAGCGGCATGGCCTCCGCGGCGCCAGAGCTGAGCATGGAAATTAAAGCTGAGCGCGAAGTAACGCTCACGGATGACAACGGCAATACGCGCACCGAAAAAGTAACGGCCGACACGGCAGCGCCGGGCGACACCGTGCTTTACACCCTCACCTACACTAATAGTGGCGACGAAACTGCCACCAACATCAAAATAGACAACCCTATTCCAGAAGGAAATCAATACCTTCCCAATAGCGCGTGGGGTGATGGCAGCGACTTATATTTTTCCATTGATGCGGGCAAATCTTTTAAAAAGGCATCCGCCCTCACCTACCAAATCGACGGCACCACCCGCACAGCCGCTCCTGAAAATTACAACGCAGTGCGCTGGGTGATTAAAAGTATTCCTGCCGGCACCAACGGCAGCGTTGGCTTTAGTGCAGTCGTTCAATAACAGCTCACTAACGATTTAGTCACGCCAACAACGAAAAGAATAAGCAGTAAAACAAAGGGCATTACGTGGGTGGTGATCGTGCCGCGCCATCCACGGCTTTCAAAACGGCACACACTTAAAAAGTAAGAGGACGTCTCTAATGAAAACTCAAGCTGCACGCTATCTTGGCGCAGCCCTACTGGCAGGGTCTGTATTCGTACCGACTGCTTTGTATGCTAGTACTGCGGCCAACACAACGATATCCAACACCGTTACGGTGAACTTCGACGATGCCAGCGGCAACGCGCAAACCGCAGTCGTTGCATCCGTATCGTTCTCTGTGAACCTCGTTGCTTCTGCGCCAATTGTATCCGCTCCGGCAGATGTCAATCCGGCAACAGAAAGCACCTTGTACAACCTAGTTCACAGCCTTACATCCACAGCAAACGGTCCAGACACGTACAACATTAGTGGCGCGTCCGTTGATAGCAACATGGACGGCTCCGCAACGTTTGGTGGCGACGCCACTATCGTACTCGGCGCAACTACCCTTGCTGCGGACTTTGCCGCAGGCGTCACGACCATTACCGTTCCGTTCGACGGCACCGATGATGGCGTTGTCAACGGCCTGGCTGCTGGCGATCTAATCGTCATCGATCCTACCGGTACAGGCGAACCTGCCGTCATCGATTCGATTGATGAAAGCACAGGCGCGGCAACCAATGTCGTCACTATCACGCTGACGGCGGCAACAGTTAATGCCGCGACCGCTGGTATTACGATCGGTGAAACTGCATCAACTACCACAACTGTTACGACCAACACCGTAACAACACCGCCATCAGGCACACACACTGTCACCGTTACTTATACTTCAGCAGCAGACGCTGGTGTAACGGCAACCGACGACACTGTTTACACAGTGGTTCGCTCTGCGTTGACGGTAACCAAGTATGTGCGCAACGCCACTACCGCTAACGGAACAGGTACTTCCATCGCATTCGGTGGCGAGACTTACTACGACAGCGGCGTAAATGGTAATCCAGGCGAAACCATGGAATACCTCATTGTCATCGAAAACCCACCAACCTATGCCGATGCGCAAAACATTGTTGTTTCTGATCCGATCCCACAATTCACCACCTATACAGCAGCCACCATTCAGCTGGACGCAAACGGTGGCGGCTTAGTGGCGCAAGACGATAGCGACAGCGGCGACGCAGCTGAGTTCGACGGCGGCGCTAACATCGTTTACGTCTATGCCGGCGCAACCGGTTCAGATGGCGCAGCAGGCTTTGGTAACGGTACCGGTGGCACCCTTGCCGGTGGTGAAACCAGTGCAGTGATTTTCCAAGTCACAATCGACTAGTAAGCATTACTTATTAGGGGCCGGAGTCCTCCCGGCCCCTTTTTTAAGGAGATTGATGACATGAAAATTTTCTCAAAAATATTAGTCGCTACTGGAGCAGCACTTGCGCTGTTACCTGTTTCGGCTTGGTCTGCCGTAGGCGGTGGTGCAGTAATTCATAACGCTGCAACACTGTCATACGCTGGCGGACAAATCACGGCGGCTGTGCAAGTCACGGTCACCACCCTCGCCTCTACACCTGTGTTTGACGTCGACGCACTCAATGTCGATAGCTACACCGGCGATACGGCGACGTTCCAATACACCATCAGCAGCACCGCGAATGGTACCGATACCTATAGCTTAACAACTGACGTAGTTAACAACGGCGTTTCCGCGCCAACAGCGTTGACCACGTCGCCTGCTACAGTAAATCTCGGTGCATCCGTAACCTCGCTAGATTCCGATGCTGCAGGCAATGTTTATATTCCTGCTAACTCGCAAACTAATCTTGATGCCGGTGATTTTGTTGTCATCACCATTGGCGGCAACGACTACGTTTACGAAATCAGCAGCGTGTCTCCAGGCACACCAAGCACCACTGTAGGCAACACCACCACAGCAGAAGTTCCTACCAGCCTGGCCCTTACGCCAGTTACTGGCGGCGCACCTGTTATCGGTGCTGGCGTTGTTCCAGCAGGCACGCAAATTGGTGAACAGCAGGTTATTACCGTACAGGTAGAATCTGGCACGCCAACCACCAGCGGCACAGATGGCACTCATACATTAACTGTGAATGGTGCAACAACGGCCTTAAACGGCGGCAGCGTTTTGCTGTTCGACGATGGCTTAAATGCAACCAACACTGTTTTGTCGGGTGACGGAACGCTCACCAAAGAAGTTCGTAATGTCACTACCGGTGGCAGCTTCGCAACTAGCGGCGTAACGGCACAATCTGGTGATCAGCTCGAATACCGCCTCACGGCTGCCAGCAGCTCAGGCAGCGACCTAACCGCAGCGGTCATTGCTGATCTCGTTCCTGACTACACTAGCTACGTTGCTAGCAGCACCACGCTTAACGGTGCAGCGGTTGCTGATGATGCTGTCGGTACCACCCCATTCGTCCTTGATGAAGGTGGCCTACAGGTTAACAGTGCAACTGGAGCACCTGGCGTTGTTGTCAGTGGCGAAACAGCCATAGTGACCTTTACGGTCTTGGTTGATTAACCACGATGCAAAACGCAGCAAGACGCATTAGAGACGCGCAGCACCTATCCGGCTTTACGCCGGATAGGTTCGTTGTGCGCGTCTGCGTTATGCTGCGCATCTTTACACTCGCAATTTTCATCATGCTCGGCTGGGCCTCGAACGCCCAAGCGGCCAATTTAATTCAAAGCCCTGCGGCAGAGTTTAATTGGAATGGTGCTGCAACAACCGCCAAAGCAAATGTGGTTGTAACGCGCTACGAAAGAATTAATTTTTATCGCTACACCGATACCAACCCAGACACTACGCTGAATGTCTTTAGCGGCAATTTCGCCAGCACCGACAGCTTGTCAGGTGTTACGCCGGCGCTGCTCGGCCCATTGCCGCCCACCACGGATGCATTCGGCAACCCTATCGCGCTTGACCAACCTATTGGTTTGGTCGAAGCAGACAACGGCGTTTTTGGTGGCAACAATTTGCTCACCCAAAACGAACCACTGTTTATTACCGTCGATCAGCCCATTCTGTCCCCTGCCGCCTTTTCCACGCGCCCGGACGGACGCCGTTATATGGCGATTACATTGCAGGTTGACGATGGTATAACTGTCACCTCGCACATTATTACACTCGTGGAAACCAGCACCGGCTCTGGCGTTTATGCGGGTTACTTCCAGCCAACTGCGGCCTACCCGATTCCAAACGGTGCGACACTCAATGTCGAGTACGACAACTACGGTGAAATCAACGACAGCAACACCAACAACGCGCCGTCTTTTGTTAACGCCACCACATTGGCCGCGTTCAATTCTGCCAAAAGCGCTTCAGTAAGCCTCGCTCCAACACCGCCGTCAGGTAACGGTGATTTATACCTCAATAAAGAAGCGCTGCGCGCAACCGTTGCCGTCGGTGATATCGCGCCCTACCGCCTGACCTTAACAAACTCCGGTGTTGCGCCCATCAGCAACGTCGTAATTACCGATACGCTGCCGCGCGGTTTCCGCATTCGCCCTGAGTCCGTGAAAAGCGCAGGCGTCGCGATACCAACATCAGTGGCCTCAGACGGCCGCACCGTGAGCATCCGCCTCGGCACGATCAACAATGACGAATCCATATCGATTAACTATGTCGCCGACGTCACCGGCATCGCCGAAACAGGCGTTGCGGTGAATACCGCCGTTGCCGCTAACAGCACCACTAGCTCTAATCAAGCGCATGCAGAAGTCACTGTTGAAAACGCCTTCTTTAACGACCGTGCCTTCCTAATGGGCCGAGTCATGGTGGGCGAGTGCGGCGACCGCACTGCAGAAGGTCTTGCAGGTGTGCGTCTTTACCTAGAAGACGGCAGCAACGTCATCACTGATGCACAAGGCCGCTGGCACCTAGAAGGCGTACACCCCGGCACTCATGTATTACAAGTCGACAAAGATTCCTTTAGTCGCCGCTACGAACTGAAATTGTGTGAAGACAATAGCCGTAAAGCGGGCAACGAAAAATCACGCTTTATCGAAGTTCAAGGCGGCACCCTGTGGCGTGAAGATTACTGGTTAGACGCAAAACCAGAAGTTGAATCTGCCATGCAACAACAGTTGCTCACCGAAGTACGCGACAGTGTTGTTCACATGACACTGAAAGCCGCAAATGGCGAGACCGAATTCCGCAACACTAGCGTGCAACTGTTTTTGCCGGACAGCATGTCGCCAGTACCTGGCAGCGCGCGCATCAATGGCATTTCAATTCCAGACGGCATTGCGAAAGAAAATCATTGGCTGTATCAACTTTCAGGCCAAGGTGATTACTGGAAGCAAGATCTCGAAGTCGACATGAAAATTGACGACGACTCTACATTCAATGGCTTCCAATCAGTGCTGGCGAAAACCACCGGTATAACCGCCCGTGGCGAAAAACAAACATTGATTTCGATGAATCAGCTACAAATTAAGGGTGCGGAAATTAACAGCAAAACCCTTACTGTTCGCCCAAGTTTTGCTGCCGGCTCCGCGACATTAACTCGCCCCGATGTACTGCTTCTTGATAGCACGGCAGAACAATTACGAAATTACGCTGGAGTCACCCTTTCTATTGTTGGGCACTCAGACTCAATACCCATGCGTCCTAGCACCACAGGTGGCTATCAATCAAATGAAGAGCTCTCCCTCGCTCGCGCCAATTCCGTTGCTGAACAATTACGTGAAACTCTCAACCTTCCAGCCAACGCCATCACTGTCACCGGCGCCGGCGCGGCGAACCCGATCGCCAGCAACCGTACCGCTGACGGTCGCGCACAGAACCGTCGCGTTGACGTTGAAATCGTCAGTTTCGAAAAATTCACCGGTGCCACGGTTGATGTTGTAGAAGGTGATAGCGGCATTAACACTTCTGCTGAAAATCAGAAAAAGAAAGCCGAAGAAGTTAAGAGCGGATTCAATAATATTGACGACGGCATGAAAGTTAGCCTGCCCGTTCTAAGCATTAGCGCCACACTAGACAGCAAGCTAAAGCCTCTGCTTTTTGTTAACGGCGAAAAGATCAGCCAAGAACGTATTGGCATGACCGTTACAGACCCCGACACCGGTCTTTCTCAATACACTTGGGTTGGCGTAGATCTGAAGGAAACAGGCGACTATAAGTTTGAAGTGCACGGCATCGGCCCGTTCGGCAACGCACGCTTTAAAGACGTTGCCACCATCACCCGCACATCCGCGATTAAATCTATTCGCGTTCTCGATAGCAGCGGCAATATCGCCGACGGCAAGACCCCCGTTCGCGTTAAGCTTGAGCTCACCGATGAATCTGGTCGCGTCGTTGAATCTCGCACAGATTTACGACTAACTAGCGGCACCTTGCGTCCATTGGGCCAGAACAATAGCGATAACGTTATCCGCTTAGATCGCAATATTATTCAGGTCGACAGCGAAGGTTATGCGTGGTTTGAACCGGTCAGTAACGCCGGTACATTCCGTATCCGTCTCGCCGGCGACAAAGTTGAATCTGACGAATTAGAAGTGTCAGTGGATCCGTACCTGCGCGACTGGATCATGGTCGGCTTTGCGAAGGGCACCGTTGGCTACAACACATTAAGTGGTAACGAAGAAGGTTTAGACGACGCCGAAAAAGACACCTATACCGACGGCGAAACGTCTTTCTATGCACGTGGCCGCGTCAAGGGCGATTGGTTAATGACCGTAGCCTACGACAGCCGCCGTAAAGCAGGTGACGACCCACACGGTCAAATTTTCGATCCCGAAGCGTGGTACACCTTGTACGGCGACGACACCCTTCGCCTGAACGACGCGCCAAGCCAGGAAAAACTCTACCTGCGTTTAGAGCGTAAAGATTTCTACGTCCTCTTCGGCGACTACCAAACCGACCTGACATACACCGAGCTAAGCCGCTACCAGCGCGCACTCACCGGTCTAAAAAGTGAGTACAGCAGCAAACACGTCAGCGCCAATGTATTTGCCGCCGAAACCGGCAACGGCTTTATTCGTGATGACATTCGCGGCGATGGCACCTCTGGTCTGTACGCTTTTTCTCGTCGTAAAGTAAAACCCGGCACCGAACAAATTCGTATTGAAGTGCGTGACCGCTTTACTAACGAAATTTTGTCTAGCGAATCACGCACCCGCTTCGTCGACTACAGCATCGACTATCAAAGCGGCACGGTATTTTTCCGTCAGACCGTTCCCGTTCAAGACGGACAATTTAATCCAGTATTCATTGTCGCTGAATACGAAGTCGATGCTGGCGAAGAAAACATCACCGGTGGTGGTCGCGTCTCGGTTCATTCCAGCGACCGAACCTTAGAGCTGGGTGTCACTGGCGTACACGAAGGCACAGAAGGCGCCAACGGCGACTTGAGCGGCGTTGACCTTACTTGGAAGCCAAACGAGCGCCACACAGTTAAAGCAGAAGGCGCGTATACCGAGCAGCAACTCTCCCCTACTCTCGACTCAGAAGACGGTGCGTGGTTGCTTGAGCATGAATACCTTTCCGATAAATTTGATTCACGTCTACGGGTTGAGCAGCAAGATGGCGGCTTTGGCTTAGGCCAGCAAGCGGTTAACGACACCGATATTCGCCAGTCTTCAGCACAAGGTCGCTACCGCATCAGCGAGACAGTCTCGGTAAACGGCGAAGTGCGCCGCCAAGAAGTGTTGACCACCAACAACACCCGCGATACTGCTGAAACAACCGTAAAACTCGATCAAGAAGACTGGCGTGTTTATGGCGGTGTGCGCAGCGCCACCGATCAAGTCGATGACACTAACTACCGCTCAGATCAGGTGATCGCTGGCGCTGAACGCGACTTACTCGACGACCGCTTACGCCTCTCCGCAAAAGGCGAAACCAGCGTCTCAGGCGAGCAAGAAAATGCTGATTATCCTAAACGTCTAACCCTTGGTGCCGACTACCGCGTCAACAGTGTCGCCACCGTATTTACCAGCCAAGAAATGGCATGGGGCTACAACCGCAAAAGCCAAGAAACCCGGACTGGCGTGCGCGCAACACCATGGTCTGGCGGCACTGTCACCACTGAAGTCGGCCGCGCCGATGACGAATACGGTCCGCGCGTGTTTAGCCACGCCGGCCTATATCAAACATTGCAATTAAATAGCCAGTGGTCAGCAGACCTCGGCTTCGACCGCGCGCAAACATTAAGCGACGGCACCAGCCCACCCACCTTCGACGACCGTCGCCCACTGGCCAGCGGCACAGAGTCAATGGACTACACAGCCGCCGCTGCAGGCCTAGGCTATCGCGATGGCGAATGGAGCCTGACAAATCGCATAGAGTTCCGTCATGCCGACACCGACGACAAGCTCACTCTGCTGTCCGGCTTCCAGCACCGTCTGGACAACGTCAACACCATTGCCGGTCGTTTCTATTACTACGATCGCGAACTCGCCACCGGCGAAGAAGAATGGGAAAGCCAGTTGGACTTCAGCGTTGTCCATCGCCCTATCGGCGGCGACTGGTTCGTCCTCAACCGCACGCAATTGATCTTCGACGGCCGCAACGATGCTAATGGTGATCTCAAGGGACGTCGTTTAGTCAACAACACAGCCGCCAACTACAAGCCATCAGAACGCCAACAGTTGGCCCTTAATTATGGCGCCCGCTACGTGATGGAAACGATTGATAGCGAGCGTTACAGCGGCTACACAGACTTGATTGGCGGCGAATACCGCTACAACCTGACCACACGCTGGGATATCGGCGCGCGCGGCAGCGTATTGCACAGCTATCACTCCGACGTAATGAACTACAGCAGCGGTGTGATGGTTGGCTTTACTCCGATCAAAGATGTTTGGTTAAGCCTTGGCTATAACTTTAAAGGCTTCTACGACGCCGACTTCAGCAACGCTGAAAGCCGCGTCAAAGGCGTAGTCTTAGACTTCCGCATCAAGTTCGACCAAGACAGCTTCCGTGCCAGCAGCGATTAACTCGCACTGACCAGAACCTTACGAGCATAAAAAAACCACCCTGTAGCGATACAGAGTGGTTTTTTTGCTTTTTTGTGGGAGCTTGCTTGAAGCGATCGGCGGCCAATCAAAAACCAACATCGCTCGCCTTCAAGCAGGATCCCACAAGGTCAGCCCCAATTTTGTTCTGTACAAATTTAACTAAGCGGGATATCGCGGTTACTCGCCTTCACAATTTCCTCGCGCAGCGCATCAAAGGTCTGCACCGACGGAAACTGCGGAAACTCAGCAATAACATTGTCGGGCGCATGAAACAAAATGCCCGCATCCGCTTCAGCCAACATGGTCGTGTCGTTATACGAGTCTCCTGCTGCGATAACCCGATAATTCAGGCCATGTAAGGCCTTTACGGACATGCGCTTAGGGTCTTTTTGACGCAGCTTATAATCGGTGATTTTACCTTCAGCGTTCACTTCCAGCTTATGGCACAACAAGGTTGGCCAACCCAGTTGCCGCATCATCGGCTTAGCGAATTCATAAAAAGTGTCAGAAAGAATAATCACCTGAAAGTGTTCACGTAGCCAATTAACGAAATCTAACGCGCCTTCAAGCGGGCCCATATCATCGATAACCGCTTGAATATCCGGCAAACCATAACCGTGCTCATCAAGGATCTTCAACCGCTGCTTCATCAACACGTCGTAATCGGGGATATCACGCGTAGTTGCCCGGAGTGCATCAATGCCCGTGCGCTCGGCAAAGTTAATCCAGATTTCAGGTATGAGAACCCCTTCTAGGTCCAAACAAACGATTTCCACAGCGGTATCCTCGACGTTTACAGGTGTATTCGGCCTTAGGCAACGACCAGCCCAACGCACAACGTGCCCAGCCGGCCAATTTTCAGCGGCCAATGTAGCGACCACGGCAAGCCTTTGCAACGGCCTCTTATCAATCAGTTATACCCTTATCACGATCTGGCTATTCAGCCGCCGCCACAGCTCTGCTAAACTGCGCGCTCATTCCCTGAGCAACGTATATTGAGTCCTATGAGCATCAGCGAACAGCAAGTACAGCAATGGAACGAGGAGCTAAAAGACGCTTCTCCCCGTCAGATCATTGAGTTTGCGCTGGAGAAATTCAGCAATATTTCCATTTCATTCAGCGGCGCAGAAGATGTTGTGCTGGTTGATATGGCTCAGCGCATCCGTAAAGACGTTCCTGTCTTTACGCTCGACACCGGCCGCCTGCACATCGAAACCTATCAGTTCCTTGAAAAGGTTCGCGATCACTACAATCTACCGATCGAAGTGATGTTCCCGCAGCCCGAGACAGTGCAAAAATTGGTTTCGGAGAAAGGCCTTTTCAGTTTCTACAAAGACGATCATAAAGAGTGCTGCGGCATTCGTAAGATCGAGCCGTTGAAGCGCAAAGTCGCCACATTGGACGCATGGATTACAGGTCAGCGCAAAGATCAATCACCCGGTACTCGCGCCGATATTCCAGTTGTTCAGGTTGATGCTGGCCTCGCGGCGCCAGGCCAAATGCTGGTGAAATTTAACCCACTGGCAAACTGGTCCTCGGAACGCGTTTGGAATTACATCCGCACTAACGAAGTGCCCTACAACGAGCTGCACGAAAAAGGCTTCACTTCCATTGGCTGTGAGCCGTGCACGAAAGCAATACTACCAGGCCAACACGAACGCGAAGGCCGCTGGTGGTGGGAAGATGCAACCAAAAAAGAATGTGGCCTGCACGCGGTGAATATTCAGGAATAAAATTCCCCGCCGACGCTCCACACGCCCATAAAAAAGGCCTCAAAAATGAGGCCTTTTTTATGGGGAAATATCATAATAATATCAATTATCTCAACTATTTAACTGTTATTTACCTTTTCTGGCCCCCGCCGACTGCAACGTAGATAGGTTCTCTAATATTGCGCTGATACAATTTCAGAACACCTGGTCCAGCGACAAGGAGCCGTTACGTGAACCAGCAGCAACTGCACGCCCTGCTAGAAGCCCAGCAGTCAATCATCGAGCAGATTGCGCTCTCTGCGCCGCTACCCAAGACCTTGGCATTAATCTGTAATGGAATCGAAGGACTCATCGACTCCGTTAACTCCATGTCTTCCATCTTACTATTCGATCACGGAGTGCTGCGCAAAGGCGCAGCACCAAGACTTCCCGCCGCCTACAATGATGCGATTGATGGCGTGCCCGCACAGTACGGTGTCGGCTCTTGCGGCACCGCTGCTTTTACCCGGAAACAAGTTATTGTCAGTGACATCGCCGGCGACCCATTATGGAAAGATTACCGCGCCTTAGCTCACCAACACGGGCTTGCCGCCTGCTGGTCTACACCGATCTTTTCATCTTCCGACGAGGTCTTGGGCACGTTTGCCATCTACTACGCCTTCCCAAAACCACCGTCCACCACCGACCTAGAATTGATCGGCCGGTTCACCCACCTATCCAGCTTAGCAATCGAAAAAGCTCGTTCCGTTGAACGCGAAAAAAGCCTGGCCCAGCGTCTACAAAGCAGCAATTCTCAGCTACAAGCTTTTATCAAAGAAATACCGGATCTCTGCATTGTTATTGATGAACAAGGTCATTACGTCGATATCTATGGTGGTAGTTCAGAACTCCTTCTTCACCAAGCCTCTAACGTGCTTGGCCGCCATGCCGTTGACGTGCTGCCCCGCAACGTCTCTGAGATCATTATTAGCGCACTCAACCGCTCCCTAAGCAGTGGTGAAGTTCAAACCATAGAGTACGAGCTAAACCTACCCAAGGGGCCTCGTATTTTTGAAGGCCGAGTCTCTCCGATCGAAACGTATCGACAAGATACCCCTGAGTTACGCCACGTTCTTTTAGTGGCACGAGATGTCACCGCAGCAAAAGAGGCTCAACAGCGTATTCAAGAACTCGCCTTCTTTGACGCGCTCACTGGTTTACCTAATCGGCGCCTGTTACTCGACCGAATACAAGCGATGGCCCGTCAAACCCGTCGCGAGCCCTGCCACGGCGTACTCCTGTACATCGACCTCGATGATTTTAAGCGAATCAATGATGCCTTAGGACATGCCGTCGGCGACGAACTGCTGACAATGGTTTCCAAACGCATCCAATATGCAATAAGAAAAAGCGATACCGTGGCTCGTATCGGCGGCGATGAATTCGTTGTCGCGCTCTCCCCTGAGGGTAGAACGCTTAACGACGTTGCGCTCGCCGCCGCGCAGGTAGCCCAATCATTACAAACCGATTTCTCCACCCCTTTTGAGCTTTACAACGGTGAGTACCGCATCACCGTCAGTATCGGCATTAGCGTCGTCGGCCGTGACGAAAACGCAGCAGCCGAAGCTTTAAAGCAAGCCGACGCGGCCATGTACCAAGCCAAGAGCCAAGGTGGTAATCAGTTTTTCCATTACGATAGCGCTATGAAAAAAGCCGCCGACACCCGTCTACTAATCGAACGGGAAATCGGCGCAGGACTTCTTGAAGGACAATTTCAGGCCTTTTTTCAGCCGCAACTCGATAAACAAGGCAAGCTGGTCGGTGCAGAGGCTTTAGCGCGTTGGCAACACCCAGAACGAGGCTTGGTGCCTCCCGCAGACTTTATTCCTGTAACAGAACAATGCGGCCTAGTTGATAACCTCTTAGATGTCATGCTTAAGGACTCTTGCAAGCTGTTGCAGAGCTTAAGTTCTTCAATGAAAAGCGGCGATGGTTTTACCATATCAATTAATATCAGCGCCAAACAGTTCACCGATTCATTAGAAGGAAAGTTGCAGCGTATTCTGAGTGAATTCGATTTATCGCCCCAGCTTTTCAAACTCGAGCTAACCGAAAGTATGCTAATGGAGCATTCCAGCGAAGCGAGTCTACGAATTAGAAAACTACGAAAACTAGGCTTTCGATTTTCCATTGATGATTTTGGTACTGGCTACTCATCGTTGGCCTATCTTCACACCTTTGCCGTTGATGAGCTGAAAATTGATAGCAGCTTTATCAAACGTCTAGATCAAACAGACGGCCTTGCGATTGTCGACACCATCATTGCCCTAACCCAATATCTTGGCTTCACCACAGTCGCCGAAGGCGTAGAAGAGCAATGGCAAGTAGACCTATTAAGCAGCCGAAACGTCAGCGCCATGCAGGGGTATATCTTCGCCCGTCCAATGCCCGCGGAAGATTTTTTGGCGTGGTCGCGAGCACATATTACGAATACACCACCCCTCGCATGTTCGTTAGAAGCATTAGAGCCACAACATTAAAGATGTTGCTCTCTGAATAAAGTATCCAATAAGAAGGCTCCGATATTGGAGCCTTCTTATTGGATACTTTGCCCTGTTAAAAAACTAACGCACTGGCAAATCTATCGTAGAGAACAGCGTTTCCATTTCATCTTTGCTATGACATTGCACCGCCTGATCAACTAGCTCGCGGGTCAAATGTGGCGCAAAGCCACGCATGAAGTCGTACATGAATCCCCGTAAAAAAGTACCTTTACGGAAACCAATACGGGTAACGCTTGATTCAAACAAGTGGCTCGCGTCCAGTGCAACCAATCCTTTATCTAGCACTGGGTCTACTGCCATATGCGCGATAATGCCAACCCCCATGCCCAGCCTTACGTAGGTTTTAATCACATCCGCATCCGCCGCGGTAAACACTACTTTCGGCTCCAAGCCCTTACTTGAAAACGCATCATCCAGCTTGCTCCGTCCGGTAAAACCGAAAACATAGGTGACAATGGGATACTGGGCTATCGCCTCAAGGGTAAGTGTTGGCAACTGAGTCAATGGATGCCCTTCCGGCACCACCACGGTTCGATTCCAGCGATAGCACGGCATCATGATCAGATCAGAAAATAGCTCAAGCGCTTCGGTTGCAATGGCGAAATCCACTGAGCCATCAGCTGCCATTTCGGCGATCTGCATCGGTGTTCCTTGATGCATATGCAGGCTCACGTCGGGGAAGCGATGAGTGAACCCCTGGATCACCGGCGGCAAGGCATAACGCGCCTGCGTATGGGTCGTTGCAATGCTGAGTTCACCACGAGACTCGTCTCGAAACTCCTGCGCCACACGACGAATAGTGTCTGTTTGCTGCAAAATCTCGCCGGCGATTCGTAAGATGGATTGGCCGGCAGGCGTGATATGGGTCAGATGCTTGCCGCTGCGGGCAAATACCTCTACACCCAACTCGTCTTCGAGCATGCGAATTTGCTTACTGATGCCCGGCTGGGAGGTATATAGGGCCTGTGCCGTTGCCGAAACGTTCAAGTCGTGTCGGGCGACTTCCCATATATAACGGAGCTGCTGGAGCTTCATCTCTTCTCCTGGCTGCCGTGCCACACGCACAGTTATAAAAATATAATTAATTATTCGTTCCAAGCATAGGGTTCGCTGGATATAGTCGCCGCTTTATATCTTTGGTTACGTTTATTATGGATTTCGGACTCTATGTGCTAGCTGGCGCAGTCGTCGGCTTCGCCGTCGGCCTGACCGGGGTTGGCGGCGGCTCACTGATGACCCCCTTGCTGCTGCTATTCGGCTTTCCACCCCAAGTGGCGGTCGGTACAGACCTGCTCTATGCATCGATCACGAAATCAACCGGCATCTACATGCATGCCAAGCGCACCACGATCCGCTGGCGTATCGTCGCCCTAATGGCCGCAGGCAGCCTACCGGCTGCACTGGCCACCACATGGCTACTGGCCAGTGTATTTAGGCATGCAGAGGAATATGCGAGCATTCTGACCACCAGCCTCGGCATCATGCTGGTAATCACCTCTGTGGTGTTAATGTTCCGCGGCCGTATTCAACAGAAATCACATGAGAACAGCAGTCCCGTACTCATCAGCCTTCAACAACACAAAGCTGTCTGGACCATCGTGATGGGCGTTATTCTTGGTGTACTCGTCACCCTCTCATCCGTAGGCGCAGGCGCCATCGGTACCGCTGTGCTACTCATCTTGTACCCACGACTGCCATCCGTTCATATTGTCGGAACAGACCTCGCTCATGCCGTGCCACTTACGCTCGTTGCGGGCATTGGCCACTTATTTCTTGGCCATGTGAACTGGGAATTACTGGCTGCGCTGTTGGTGGGATCGGTACCGGCCATTTATGTCGGCACTCATGCTGGCGCCAAGATGCCCGATAAGATCTTGCAACCGATTCTGGTCACCGTTCTTATGGCTCTTGGGCTCAAGTACGCAATCTTCTAATGCGGACGAGACTCTCTGCCCCCCTCAAGCCTTCTTGATTGGGTTCGATACGCCATGAGGTACGTGCCCTGCTGCAACGTGGCGGCTGGCCGACTCGCAATGCCCTGCTTGGTCGTCAAAGAAAACGTCCGCACCAAATGCCGCCAAAAAGTCGCCTTTATCCAGCCCACCGAGAAATAAACTCTCATCAATACGAATGTTCCACGCTCGTAAGGTTCTGACTACGCGTTCATGAGCTGGCGCCGCCCTTGCAGTCACCAATGCGGTGCGGATGGGACACGCCTCTTCGCTAAATTCACTTTGCAGTTTATGCAATGCACCCAAAAAGCCCATAAACGGCCCGCCAGATAAGGGCTCTTTCGCCGCACGACGCTCGTTGTCGGTAAATGCCTGCAGCCCTTTCTCCTGAAATATTCTTTCCGAATCATCCGAAAACAACACCGCGTCACCATCAAACGCGATACGTAACTCGTCACGCGAGCCGGCCTTCGCATTTGGCAAAATCGTGGCCGCCGCAAAGCCTGCCTCAAGTACACCGCGCACATCTTCTTGATCTGTCGACAAGAACAGATGCGCACCAAAAGCCGAAACATACCGATGCGGACTGGCGCCACCGGCAAACGCCGCTCGTGTAATCGGTAGTTTGTAATGCTCGATGGAGTTAAATACCCGCAGTCCCGTATCAGAGCTGTTGCGCGATAACAGAATTACCTCAACGCGCGGCTCGCCCGGTAATTTATCGTTTAGCCCGAGCAGCTTCTTAACCAGCGGATATGCATCACCCGGCTGCAGCGGCTCATCTTCGTGCGCCACCTGATAGGCTTGATACGCCTCCAGTCCCTGCTGCTGATAAATTGCATGGCTTTCGCCCAAATCAAACAGTGCACGAGAACTAATCGCCACTACTAACTTGCCATCAAATGAGACCGGCATCATTTCTCTCACTAAAATAGAACGGTTTAAATTGACCTGCTCAAAGAGTGCGCTATTCTCGACGCTTAAAACCTGTACTATAGTAAACGCGAAATCTCCAGCAACCTAGGCAAAGGGAAAAATCCATGGCCGCAAAGAAGGTGAAAAACCGGGTAAGTGAAATTCAGTCACAAATCCGTAAATTAGCTGAGCGCTTTGATAGCGAGCGGACAAAGCAGATCGCCGCGCTTGAAAAGCAACTCGACACAACCCGCGAGCGCTTTCACGCAGAGGTTGAGCGTCAGAAAGAAAACCTGACCAAACTGGAAGACCTGCAGGAAGAGTACCGCGTCAAGGCAAGCGCCGCATTGAAAAAGCAGATTCAACGCGCTCGCAAAGCCGTCAACGATGCTCGCAAGCAAAGCAGCGCGTCTGAAGCCCGTAAAATGCTGCTAGAAGCCGAAGTTAAAGTACTCAAGGCGACTGCGAAACAGGCTCACAGCCTTGCTCGCGTCATCTCGCAGTATGAAAAAGAGTTGCAGCAGCGTGCGAAAGAAATTGAAGCAAAGGTCACTCCTGCCAAGAAGAAAGTAGCCGCTAAGAAGAAGGCTCCTGCTAAGAAAAAAACAGCAGCCAAAAAAGCCCCTGCTAAGAAAGCCGCACCAAAAACTAAAGCAAAGAAAGCGCCTGCTAAGAAAAAAGCGGCCGCCAAAAAGGCGGTGGCCAAGTAAGACATCAGAAGCAACACATTAAAAAGGGCGCCAGTGGCGCCCTTTTTAATGTTTACCGACTGCCCTCACCATACTCAGCTCTGAACGGGCTCGGCGATGCTTTGCTCTAAACCCATCAGAAAATGCAGCGGGTGCCCCGGCCCTGGCTCAGCAAAATCCGTCAACTTGCGGTAAAAACGGATACCCAAGCGGTACTCCCGACCCGCCTTCACCGATGAAACAACCTGCGCTCTTACCCGCCGAAGCAGCATGTGATCAGAACCGATATCAAGTAATAAGCGCGTCTTGGGCCTCAGGTTTAACGGGCAGATCAACGCCATGCCATAACGATTGTAATCAACCGCCACGCCAGACTGCGCGCGGCCTCGGATAAGCAAGCCAGATCGCACCTTGATCGACACTTGTAGCCGTGTACGCACACGATCCAATTTACGCCGATTTGCGCCAGTCCCTTCTCGGTAACTCATTCTCTAAAACTCCTGAACCATGCCTTCCATATGCTCGAGCACTCGCAACTGCACATCGGCTTCTAAATCTGGCAGCAACTTAGCATTCATTGAATGCGATGCCTTATCGATGGTTGCCCGCCCTGCACTGACCAAGCCACGCGTCACAAAGCCAACTTTAATATTCGCCAACGGCGTATCAAAGAAGTTACTGATCGCGCCATCCCCTAGTGCGGTCATAATACGAATCATCTGCTTCTGGTCGCCTGTTCCATCGCGAAAGCTCTGGAACATGAGCATCGCTTCGTTGGCTAGCTCAGCATCAATCGGAAAACCGCAGTACGGCACCCCATCTTTCTCCAGTGTTAACCCTTGGAAATGCCTAGCCAACATCGCCTGTTCGTCGAGGGACACTTTGCTCAGCACTTTACCGGCCAGCGCCCGCGACGCCTTGCCTACCATCGACATCAAACCATGGATCACGCTCGCCGCGCCGCCGGTCATACCGGCCGCGTCGACTGGGCCCTGAAAGAACGCCTTTAACACCTCATCAATAAAAATGTTGGGGATTTGATCAAGCAGGCCCTGCTGGCTTTGCTTGGGATTCGCCAATGCTGCCTCTGCGAAGGCGCGGGTTTTGCTATCCAACTCAGGGCTTGCTGGAAATGCCACATATACCGTATTCGCTGTCATACTGAATCTCGACTCACACAAAGATTGAAAACGGTGCGCATGATACCTGAATATAGCGCGCTTTCGCAGACACCTCGTCGCTGTGACAAGTCTAAACTTGGCCCTAAGCGAGAAAACCCATGGAGAGCGATGCTGTGCCGCAACTAGACAGCCTTTACCAAAGCATACAACCGGCACTGCCATGGATAACGGCGGTCGGTGTCGTCATGGCCGTAGCGTCAATGGTGGCGATTCCCTTATTGGTCGTCCGTATGCCTGCTGACTACTTTGTCGCCACACGAGCTGACCGCCGACATCAGCGGGGCCTACTGGCATGGCTGACATGGAGCCTACGAAACACGCTGGCTATACTGCTCATTATCGCAGGCATTATGATGCTGGTTCTTCCTGGGCAAGGCGCGCTAACGATCATGATCGGCATCGCCTGTAGCACCTTTCCAGGAAAGTACGCATTGCAGCGGCGCTTTGCCTCGCGTCCCAAGGTACTGGCCGCCCTCAATTGGATTCGCCGAAAATACGGCCACGAGCCGTTAATCGCACCGCATAGTTAACGTTTCACGCTATCAGCAGTAACGAACACAAGCACGACCAACGACCAAACTGAGCCCAACTGAATGACACAATCAATAGACGAAACCGTAGACAGCCTCGCCATTCGCTGGCACAGCAACCGACTCAGCCTGCTCGATCAACGCGCCCTGCCGCATGCAAGCGACTGGATCGTTTATGACGACGCAGCCAGCGTTAGCCAAGCCATCCGTGACATGGTCGTGCGTGGCGCACCCGCCATTGGCATCACCGCCGCATACGGACTCGCCCTCGAAGCGATCAAGCTTGGTCATAGCGCAAACGCTGCGTCACTGCGTAGTGCCCTTGATGTGCTCGCTACGAGCCGACCAACCGCCGTAAATCTATTTTGGGCGTTGGCGCGCATGGAAAAGATTATCGGAGAACAGCAAGGCGAACAGCTCGTCACCGCGCTAACCCGTGAAGCACGAGAGATTCATCGTGAAGACCGGCGCATGAATGAAAAAATGGCCGCGTTCGGCGCTACGTTATTAACGCAGAACGGTAGTGTGTACACCCATTGCAATACCGGCGCGCTCGCAACCGGTGGTCACGGCACCGCACTGGGCATCATTCGTACTGCATGGAGCAACGGTCAAATTGACGGCGTCTACGCCGGTGAAACGCGCCCTTGGCTGCAAGGTGCCAGATTAACAAGCTGGGAACTCATGCAGGACAACATTCCCGTCACACTCGTGGTCGATAGCGCCGCCGGACACCTTATGCAGCAAGGCAAAATTTCCGCCGTCATTGTTGGCGCCGACCGCATCAGCGCTAACGGCGACACGGTGAATAAAATCGGCACCTATAATCTTGCCGTACTGGCCCAGCATCACGGCATTCCTTTTATTGTCGCCGCACCAATTTCAACTATCGACTCTACCCTAGCCAGCGGCGGCCTCATTGAAATCGAGCAACGTAATGGCAACGAAATCAGCCGCCTTGGCAGCCAATCCATTGCCCCGAACAACGTCAACGCCTACAACCCTGCGTTTGACATGACACCCGCCGCATTAATCAGTGCGATCGTCACAGAACGTGGTGTTATCGCTGAGCCCAACGCGGTTAAAATGACTGCGCATCTACGCGCATAAATATAGCGTTGGCATTTAACAACCTAAGACCAATGCGCAGCGAATATCCAACAGGGCGTAACGTGACAACAGAGAAAGCCATGAAAAAACCGAATTGGTCTGCCGCAGAATTTAGGCAAGCGGCGCGCAGCATCACTGCGGTCAGCCATCGCCTTTATCAGCACGGCTGGTCCCCCGCGACAAGCTCAAACTATTCGCAGCGCCTTGACGAATCACATTGCGCAGTCACCGTCTCCGGAAAAGACAAAGGGCTACTCAGCGAAGCCGACATTATGGTCGTAAACCTGAACGGCGAGCCTGTCAGCACAGGTAAACCTTCCGCCGAAACAGCCCTACACACCCAGTTGTATCGTCACCATAAAAATTGCGGTGCGGTGTTGCATACCCACAGCCTCGCTTCCACCGTGCTGACCATGCACTGGCCCAACAGTAGCGAGCTAATTCTCTCCGGATACGAATTGCTAAAAGCCTTTGCCGGCATCGAAAGCCATGACTACGATATGGTCATCCCTATCTTCGCCAACACTCAAGATATTGACCAACTGGCGCTAGACGTCGACGCTGCCATGAGCAATGGTCGTATTAGCCATGCCTACTTAATTCGCGGCCACGGCGTTTACACTTGGGCAGAAGACATGAGCGCCTGTTACCGCCAACTAGAAGCACTTGAATTTTTATTTATGGCCGAACTAGAACGCCGAAAACTTGGAGGAGCGCCATGAGCGCCTTAAAAATCTTTTCTGACAGCGCCCCGAGCACGCCATTACTCGACACTCAGCAGCGCGACGTCATTGAGCAGCAGCTCCATGACGTCGGCATTCGCTTTGAACAATGGAACACCCAAGAAGAAATTCAACCTGGCGCTGCCGCAGAAGATGTTATGCGAGCATATCGTCAAGACATTGACCGCTTAATCAGCGAACAAGGCTATCAAACCGTTGATGTTGTCAGCCTATCTTCCGACCACCCAGATAAAGCGACGCTGCGCAAAAAATTTCTCGACGAGCATCGTCACAGTGAAGATGAAGTACGCTTCTTTGTTGCAGGATCAGGTTTATTCACCTTGCACCTCGGCAACAAAGTTTACGAAGTCCTATGCGAGCAAGGTGACCTGATTTCGGTACCAGCCAACACACCACATTGGTTTGATATGGGCCCTAACCCCTACTTCGTCGCCATTCGTCTATTCAACAACCCTGACGGCTGGGTCGCCAACTTTACCGGCGATGACATCGCCTCACGATTCTCGAGGTTAGAAAACTAATGATTCGTGCGGTACTGACAGACATCGAAGGGACCACCAGCAGCATCTCCTTTGTTAAAGAGGTGTTATTCCCTTATGCGGCGAAAGAAATGCTGTCATTTCTGCAAAAGAACTGGGCAAACGATAACGTCGCCAAACAGATTACCGCCATTTCAGCGGAATCCGGGACCAACGTAGGCACACCAGAACAGGCAAACGACATTCTGCAACGCTGGATCACAGCCGACAAAAAAGCAACCGCACTCAAAGCGCTGCAAGGCATGATCTGGAAAGCAGGATATGAAGACGGCAGCTATCGCGCCCACATGTACCCAGACGTCGCCCATCAATTAGCAACATGGCGCGAACAAGGTTTAATCCTTTATGTTTACTCATCTGGTTCAATCGCCGCTCAAAAGCTATTCTTCCGCTACAGCGAAGCTGGCGATCTAACGCCGCTATTCTCTGATTATTTCGACACCACCTTCGGTGGCAAACGTGAAGAAGAGTCCTACCGTCGAATTGCCCATAACATTGGCTTTCCTGAAGACGAAATTCTATTTCTTTCTGACATTAAGGAAGAGCTGGACGCAGCAAAAAGCGCCGGCATGCAAACCACACTACTTGATCGCCAGCACTCTCCCTCGTCATCAACTGCCCGGCCATCTCCCCACGCCCCACACCCCAGCGTTAACTCTTTTTCCGACATAAAGCTCCATAGCGTTTAATCCTTACTCTCCCATTCTAGGCTTTATTTCCTTAAGCACCCCGCCTGCGAGCCAAGTGATGGGTGATGGGTGATGGGTGATGGGTGATGGGTGATGGGTGATGGGTGATGGGTGATGGGTGATGGGTGATGGGTGATGGGTGATCGATCATAGAGCGGGACTCATCGACTCATCGCACAACCTCTGCGTTCTTTACGAAAAAAACCACCCATAAAACGTTTTCCTTTCGAGGAGAGCGGCCTGTCATATCTCGCCGATCAGCAGTCACTAGGTGACACCCCATCAGACATCCACCCCCTCAATAAAAGACCCTTGTCATCATCGGCCAATGTGCCAAAACAAAACAGGAAAGTGGAATTTAAAGCGCCAAATCAAGCACAAACGTGCGACAAAAATTCAATGAATAAAAAAATATTAAAGTAAAAAATGCATCTACATCGATGCCATAGTTTTCTGATTACATATACAAACAATTACTGATACACAAAAATAATTGAACACGCGCACAATACAAATCAATTCTTTACAAACCTATATGAAAACACGCCCGCGAAGACTATTGTTTCCCTCCGAAAACAATCATGAAAAGTAGATCGGAAACATGAAGAGAAAAAAGTCTTAAATAAAATAATAAGAGCATCATACTAAAAGAGCCATAAAGGAATGAGGTAATGTATCAACCAGGAAAGATCGCCTATAAAGTTCCAATTCTTCCCATGCGATATGCAAGGCACTTCTCACGCTTCATGGAAAGCCAAGGAATTAATCCTGCTGCTTTTCTGGAAGGATCCCTCATCACTAAAGATCGTCTCTTAGACTCTGACGGCTTCCTCTCAATGGCTGAAATACTCAGCGTTCTTAATAAGGCACAGAAGCTATTAGATGATGAATTAGCGCCCTTTAAATTTGGCCAGAGCTTAGACATCATAAAACATGGCTTACTCGGTCACTCCTTATTATGTCAGCATGACATCAAGCAACTACTCCACACCAACATCGCCTACCTGCGCGTCTGCTTACCCCTGATGGGAATACAGTTCCATCAGAACGGCAGTCAATTTTCGATACAACTGGAAGACTCATGGGATCTAGGAGATCTTAGAACGTTTATCGTAAAAATGTATCTTGGCAGTATTTACGCACTAACCTCTCTTATATGCAGAAATTTCTCATTTACATTCGACTTCCCCACAACTCTCTCTAATGAGGAGTGGAAAAAAATATTACGTAACGCACCCGTTCAATTCGGCGCCGAGAAAAACCTGGTCTCCATGAGAATTTCAGACCCAAACCAATCGAAGGCACAGGATGACGATAACATTGCCGACCATCTCGCTATCGCTACATCAAAGCAGACCTTAGAGCTTGAAAGCACTATCAATGTTCTCGTTAAAGTCAGGCAACAAATCACCAATAACCCAGGACGAGACGGCACTCTCGAGAGAGTAGCCCAACAGCTTGGCATGTGCGCAAGATCCGTCCGGCGGCATCTAAAAATGGCAGGATTTTCCTTTCAAGACATACGAAACGAAGTCAGAGAAACTTTCGCGACACGCTACCTAATAGATACCAGTTTACCGTTGGAAAAAATTGCTGAGCGCCTCGGTTACAGCGATCAAGCCAGCTTCACGAAAGCGTATCGCGGGTGGACAGGAAAAACGCCGGGAATCGTTCGACGCTCCAGCATCACTAACGTATAAAGAAATAGACTAGATGATTTTCAATCTACCTTATTCCTATTCAGAAAACGCCTAAATAGGAAAAGGTACATTTTCAAATAACGTCTTACGTCACCAAAAACAAAGCCCTATCAACTAGGAATCTAGTCTGCCAAGGCAGAAAGATCTAACGGCTGACTAACACGATAAACCTCATCACCAGCCCCACCGTCGATATCGCTCATCCCTAGAAGCTGCGGAAATGCTCGAAGCACCTGCAGCACAACCATATCTTTTTCCATAAAAATACGTGCAAGCTTAACCTCTTCAGAACTCTGAATATCAAGCTGCGGAGCGTCTTCTGACATGCTAAACAAACCCACTATGGGAGGCACAACGACTGAATCACCAAAGCCAAAATCAGCGCTACCACCGCTATAGCTAACCGCCCCGCTTATATTCAAAATAGCTTTATCGGCCAAAGTGATGGCGAAGTCACTTACACTAATCACACCATCTGCGTGACCCAAAGGCAGAAACTTCGAAATGGCGCCGACTGGCAGTACGGCACTGACGCCTTCCATATTCACATTACCGGCCTTCACTCCAATCCAGCCATTCACCTCTACCAATCCGGCCGCAGACGAGAGCAGCAAGCCCGGCCTAAAGCCCCGCCAATCCATTTCCCAGCCCAATGACAACTGCTGATCTTGCCATACCGTATCTGCTCGCCCCTTCCACCAAAGCCCAGAAACACGCATTCGCTGGAGAGCCGGCTCAGAAGCATCCCGTGGCACGACCAGATTTCTCAACGCACCCGCAGGCATTAGCACAACGGAAAATGCCGATAATGCACAAAGAAATACAACAGAATACAACACAACCGATCTATTCATTGATCACCTAGACGAATGCCAACGCTGCCGCTCAATGCACACCAACCGAACACCTAAAAATACAATTATGGCTACTCAAGAAAATCAATATACCTGCAATCCGCATCATGACTACGAAAACATCTATCACAGATAATATTTTCCGGTTTTAACAAAGATAATTCCGATAAGAACAATTATTAGATAAATGGCATTAACACCAAAGAATAGCTGACCTCATATTAGGCAACTAATGCATTATCATTAACAAAAATAAAGCATTTCGATATCAATCGGAATCTCGTTAATGAGACACACGACAACATTATAAAATTTAGTTCCTTCTTTTCCCTTTTTGACAAAGACGTTTCCGCTTAAAGCAAAGACGCACCCTACCCATTACCAGTAAAACTACCGCAGCCAAATTAGCATTGCTAACCGAGGCAATCGTGCGAAAACGTTTCATGTTAATAAAATCAACAATGAAACATCACGATAATCAATAAGATGTATAGAACCAAAATGCCGACAAACATTTTGCCGGCGAACGCCTACACAACTTAATCAAGGAGTGTCCCTTAAAGGACACGTGGAGAAAGGATATGTTGTCTATCAATTCAAACAACGGGCTTAACCGACTTCGGTTAGCCATTGCCGGGGGCACTCTACTCACCGCGAGCGGTCTCGCATCAGCCGTTCCGGTATCACTCAATCTAGACTATACCTGTACCTACCCGCTTATCGGCACGCAGCCTCTTTCAATCGTTATCAACTCGGATATGCCTGAAACCATTCCTGTCGGGCAGTCCACCGGTGCGTTTGATCTTGATGTTGTTGCTACCGCAAAGGGAAATACCTGGGGCGGCCTTAACATTGTTAGCGCCACCTCGATCGAAGGTACAGCCACCGCATTTTCAAATATTAGTGGCAACAATCTTTCGCTCGACCTACAGGTTCCGACTAATATTGCAAACCAACCCATTCCGCCGCAAGCCGGCGATTTTGATTTGATTGCAACTGGCCAGACTCCCCCACTAACCTTCACCGAAAATAACGTCGGCGACATTATTATTACCGTCTCCAATTTGGACATGGCACTGTTAGCACGCAAAGCGGATAACAGCCCTGTCTTTTTCGCTGAATCCGACCCGAATACAGGTGTCTTTCCATCAATCTGTACCATGGTCGCAGGGCAAAACAATGTTTTGCACACGTTTGAAGTCGTTAGCGCCAATGCACCAGCCGACATTAACGTAACGCCATCCTCTGTTGACTTCGGCAACGTTCAAGCCGGCTTAACCGCTACAGAAACCGTTACCGTGTCCAATATCGGCGGAGCCCCGCTCGGCATTAACGATATTGTCTTAAACGGCGCAGACGCAGCGCAGTTCTCGCAGACAAACAACTGCTCCACTGTAGCCGACGGTGCAAGCTGTCAAGTTGACGTCACCTACTTCGCAAACGGCGACGCAACCCACAGCGCCGAGCTAAGTATCGCCTCAACAGATGAAGACGAACCAACCGTTTCTGTGCCATTAACCGGCACAAGTGAAATGGAAACCAATCCGAACATCACGACTGATCCAGCATCAGTTAGCTTCGGCCAGGTTACTGTCGGCACTTCTGCGAATCGTACCGTTACTATCAGCAACGACGGTACAGCAGCCTTAACCATCACCGGCATTGCACTCGGCGGCACCAATGCTAGCGAGTTCATGCAAACCAACACTTGTTCAACCGTTGGTATTGGCGGCGATTGCTCGGTTGCCCTGTCCTTTACGCCTAACGGACAAGGTGCTCGCAGTGCAAACCTAACCATTACATCCGATGATCCAGATAGCCCATCCGTACAAGTTCCTGTCTCTGGTCAGGGCTTTGAAGATACCGGCACTGGCGTATTGGTTGTCTATGACCTAGAAGGCAGTTCGTACATCAAAGCAGCGAAAGGCACCATCAACATCGGCGGCACCATTGATGCGGATCTCGATCTCGCATCACAAACTTACACTGCTGATCTAGCCCTTAATCCTACTCACGGTGAGTTCAAACTGCTGAGCTGGTTAAAGTCGATCACTACCATTGCTGATATTGAGTTCCAACAAGTTGGCCAAACCACCGGCACGCTAAACAACGCTGGCAAGCTGACTTCTCACTCAGAGATGTACGTCAAGCTATCGAAAGTTTCAGTTAACTTGTTCGGTCTTAAATTCCGCGTCGGTGGCGGCGCAGAGTGTAAGACGATTGAACCTGCAACGATGGACCTAGCGTCTCCTGATGATCAGCCATTCGATCCACTGCAAACTGGCGGCACGCTGCAAGGCACTTATACCTTGCCACCTGTAGCTGATTGCGGCGGTTTCGACAGCATCATCAACTCTTTGATGGCAGGCCCTGGCAACACCATAACCCTGAACCTGACCCCAAAGCTCTGATACAGCACAAGGCGTCTCCGCTTCGAGCAGAGGCGCCTGCTATATCACAACGCTATAAATGGTCATTTTAGTGCCCCCTGAAATCAGGGGGCACACCTGTCAGGGATTGGGGTACATGAACAATAAAAATAATTTAACTTTCGGAAAAATCGTCGCAGTATTAGGCGCGATGATTGTTCTCGCCGCACCGGCTTCCGCGGCACCGGCCCAGCTATCACTTCAATACAGCTGTGTCTTCCCACTTCTTAAAGATCAACCTATGTCCGTGCACATTGATGCCGACATTCCAGAATCCGTTGTCATCAATACACTTACCGATGAATTCATTATCAGCGCTGAAGCAACCGTCACAGAAGAGGCATGGAATGGGCTCTACTTTCTCGGTGCTAGAAGCTTATACGGCACCGCATCTGCCAACGCCACGCTGACGTTGCCGCAAGGCAACACCCTCGATTTAGATGTACCCATGAATATTGAGAGAACTCCTTTCCCCAATGAGCGAAGCGAGTTTTCTGTCAACGCAATAGGCGCAACTCCGCCTATTGCGTTCTCCTCAATAGGAGACGCGCCTATTACGGTGAACAGCATCGTGATGCGAATATCGCCACAAGATCATAACGATAGAAAAACAGGTGTTGGCACCTTCGAATCGTTGTGCACATTGTCGCCAAATCAAAACAACACTCTCACGACCATTCATGTCGTTGACGAAGCCCCAGAAGACCTCACGCTACAGATGGCCGGATCTATGTCGATCCCCACTGCCAAAAGCACCTTTGATGTCAGCGGCATGCTGAAGATAGATCAAGAACAAGACAGCGCGGAAATATCAATAAACCCCGCTCACGCAAAACTGAAGAGCAGCCGCCTATTCGGCACAGTTACGGGCTCATCCGACGTATCGTTTTCGTTTAGTGAAACAAGCACTGCGGCTATCGAAAACAACGTGCTCACCGTGAATACCGACATGCACGTCTCGCTGCCAAACATCACCATTAAACTATTCGGTTTCACTATCTCTTCAAGTGAAACGCCATCTTGTCAAACTCAAACGCCTGTCCATTTAAAACTCGAAACCATCAATGGCCAAGCATTTGATCCAATGCAAGGCGGCACGGTAGAAGGAAGATACACGCTACCGTCATTTGGTCAGTGCGGTGGTATCAATGGCTTCGTCAATCTAATGATGTCCGGCTCAGACAACACCATCGAGTTATCGCTGACACCAGCCACTGACGCCAAGAGAGAAATGTAATGGACATCAATACCGTACTCGTCGCGAAGCGGCGTATCTACACGCTTAAAGGCGCCCTTGCCACGTTATCACTAATAACGTTATTGCCTCTTTCTTTGCAGATCGCCGCTACCGAAACAGAAGACGTTCTCACTTTCTATACCTTACCGACATCACTCCCCGCTGGAATTCCGGGCGAAATTTTTCGTGAAGAGCCAATGCGCGCCGGCCCTCCCTCCGCGAACAAAGCAGCAGACGCATTCAGAGTGATGTATCACTCCGCAAATGCACTGGGAAATCCAAATCTAACGACGGGCTCCATTATTATCCCAAAAGGCTCAACCTCAACACTACGAAACATTGTCGTTATGGCCCCAGGCACTGCTGGCCCCGCATTTCGCTGCACACCATCAAGAATGATTGATAACGGCGCCTACTATGAGCAATCCGCAATCAACGACATGCTGTCGCGCGGCTATATTATTGCGATACCCGATTACGAGGGTTATCACCAGAACCCGCAATCGACCTACATTGTTGGCCGCTCGATGGGCGCCGCCGCAATTGATATTGCTCGCGCTACCGCGCACCACTTCAATGCGAACGTCAGCGAATACCAGGTCGCATTTCGCGGTTACTCCCAAGGTGGCGCAGCATCCCTTTGGGCGGCACAGATGCAACCAACCTATGCGCCTGAAATGACCGTTGTTGGCACTGCTGCAGGTGGCGTACCCGCTAACTTAGCTCAGGTAGCTCTCCCCCTAGAAGGCCAGCCCGGCTTTGGCGTTCTCTTTTACGCGCTACTCGGGCAAGACTATGCCTACCCGGGATTATCACTCTCTCCCTATCTCAGCGACGCGGGCCGCGCTGCGGTGAGCAGCATGGAGAATGACATGTGCGTCATCGAGCTAATACAAGGCTTCTCTGGGAAAAAACTTTCTGATCTAACCGACATCAACCCTCTTAACCTCGATCGATTTAATCGCATTGCTGAAAACGAGCTCGGCAAGACCGAAATCACGTCCCCCATTTTTCAGTATCACGAGATACAAGACGGATTAGTTGCATTCGGGCAGGCAAAAGATCTGCGCACCACTTACTGCTCGCAAGGAGCGACGCATACATGGAAGGAATATGACACTGACGGTGAGAACGGCGTTATTCGCCACATTAATCTCGTTTACCACGGAAACGCTGACGTCATTGATTTCCTAGAAAATCGATTTAGCGGAATACCGGCGTCATCCAACTGTGTGGAATGAAAAAGTTCATGTAATAGAACGCAGCCTGAATTGTTAATGCCGTATATCTGTATTTCAGGCCGCGTTTTAAAAGGTTCTCAAACTAGAAAAATAATAATGCCGCATCGTGTCCCGTCAATATGGATTCATGCGCCCGGAGAGCATCGTCATGAAGACATCTACTGGAAAACGACTCACGTCACTAGCATCACAATTTTACGACATCACATTAAGCCTTTCAGCGATCACATTATTCCTATTAGCATCCACGCTAGCTCATGCCAATCCGGTTTCCATCGAGCTCAACTATCACTGCACTTACCCGCTTATTGGCGTGCAGCCGATGTCTGTTATCGTCAACTCCGACATGCCAGATAGTTTACCGGTTGGTCAGTCTACCGGCGCGTTCAATCTCGAAGCAATTGCGACAGCGAAAGGCAATACATGGATGGGCCTCAACATTGTCAGCGCAACTTCACTAGGAGGAACGGCAAACTCATCGTCCAATATATCGGGGAATAATCTTTCACTCGATTTAGACGTTCCATTAACCATTGCTCGGCAGGACGTTCCCGCAGTGAACGGAGACTTCGACTTGATTGCCGCTGGACAAACACCGCCATTAACCTTTAGTGCATTGAATATTGGCGAACTGGCGATCTCCGTGGGCAACATCAATCTAGCCTTACTGGCACTCAAAGCAGACGGCAGCCCAGTTATTTTTGCGGAATCAGACCCAAGTACAGGAATATTTCCGGCTCCTTGCACACTTGATGCTGGGCAGAACAACATTCTGCATCGTTTTACCATCACACCTGCGGAACCAGACCCTACCCCAGAAATTTCAGTTAACCCAAACGCGGTAACGTTTGGCGACACACAGGCCGGCACGACCGACGATATTGCAGTAACAATATCCAACCAAGGCAATGCAAGCCTCGTTATCAACAGTATTAATATCAGTGGCGCTGATGCGAGCGAATACTTTCAATCAAACGACTGCTCAACGGTCGCCGCCGCGCAGACTTGCACCGTAACGGTTTCATTCTCACCTTCTGGTGAGGGATCACGAACTGCTGTACTCAGCATCTTATCAAACGATGCTGACACCCCCACCGTAACCGTAGGACTGTCTGGGCAAGGTGTCTTCGCTCCCGAGCCTCATATCAGCCTAAGCACAAGCCAAGTAAACTTTGCCGAAGTCCAAGCCGGCGTCACCGAAAACATGATCGTTACGATCAATAATACCGGTACAGCCACACTGCTTATCAACGGAATGATTACTATAACTGGCGCCGACAGTAGTGAGTTTTTTCAGACTAATGATTGCACGATCGTCGATGCAGATTCGCAATGTACCATCACTATTAGCTTTACGCCTTCCGGAGAAGGCCTACGTTCGGCGACGCTAACTATTCTCTCAAATGACGCTGACACTCCCTCTTCACAAGTATTGTTAATGGGCGAAGGCGTCTTTGCCCCGCAACCAGAAATAGTGATCTCTCCTACTGCTTTATCGTTCGGCGAGTTACCGACCGGAAATACCACTAATCTAAGCGCAACCGTTTCCAACATCGGTACAGCGCCTTTAGCGATCAATAATATTTTTATCGATGGAACAAATGCGGCTGAATTTTCACAAAGCCATAACTGCTCATCTGTCGCGCCCAGCTCCAGCTGCACGATAGTGGTAACGTTCATACCGTCTGGGAACGGCTCGCGTGCAGCAAGCCTAACCGTGCAATCAAATGATCCAGATAGTCCGACGCTGAAAGTAGCGTTAACCGGTCAAGCCACATTAATACCGGCGCCAGAAATCACCCTCTCTACGGCGTCAATCGACTTCAGCACTGTTCAGATAGGAAGCAACGCCAATCGCATAGCAACCATTACAAACAGTGGCACAGCAGAACTCAACATTAGCTCTATTTCACTCGTCGGGGCTGATGCGAGTGAATTTGCTCAAACACATGATTGCTCCTTCGTAGCGTCTTCTGAAAGCTGTTCCCTATCCATTACATTTTCACCCAACTCCGAAGGGAGCAAGTCGGCAGCAATTCACATAGCGTCAAATTCCGTCAGTAACCCAACCACCATAATCTCACTCTCAGCGAGCGGAACCAGTCAGCCCCAACCCAACATTGCTGTGGCGCCAAATACACTGACTTTCGCTGCCACCCTCGTTGGCGAATCAAAGCAAATTATTGTAACCGTCGCGAATATAGGAGACGCTCCGCTAACGATAAGCGACGTCACTATTTCCGGAGATAATGCCGCGGCATTTTCACAAAGTCATGACTGTTCAACCGTCGCCGTTTTCAGCATTTGTACACTAACCGCAAACTTCAATCCGAACGAAAGCGGCGACCTATCCGCATCCCTCGCAATTAGTTCCAATGACCCAGACAGCCCCTCATTTAATATTCCCCTGAACGGACTCGCGGAGCTAACGCCACAGCCAATCATCTCGACAAGCCTTGAGGTAATGGGGTTTGGCGAGGTGCCTATCAATGACACGGCAAGCGAAACACTGATCATCAGCAACATTGGCAGCCAACCCTTGTCCGCCGCCATTTCGCTATCAGGCATCAACAGCTCAAGCTTCTTTCATATGGACGATGGAAATTGTTCTGCTATCGCTCCGAGTGATAGCTGCACAATTACCGTTAGTTTCTCGCCAACAATAGAAGGACCGCATGCGGCAACCTTGCACCTATCCTCGAATGCGCCAAACGCGCCTGAATTGGCGATCTCTCTCAGTGGAAGCGGCCTAATTGAATTAAATCCAGAGATATCTGTCTCGCCACTGGCATTGAATTTTGATGACACTGAAATCGGCAGCACAACCAGCTTAAACACAATTATTGCCAACACCGGCTCAGGAGACTTAACGCTTAGTAGTGTCGCTATTATCGGCACAAACGCCGCGGATTATTCCATAGATCATGATTGCGTTGACATCCTAGCCAGTGAAGATTGCGCTATTACCGTGACCTTCGCGCCTCTCGCACAAGGGCTACGTAACGCAACTCTGACGATCAATTCCAACGACCTAGACAACATACTAGTGAGCGTATCGTTATCGGGAAATGCAACCGCAGCGCCAATGCCTGATCTGAGTCTCGACAGCATGACGTTACTTTTCGCGGCGACGACTGTCGGCCAATCTGAAACACTCACGATAACCGCGAGCAACAGCGGTACGGCAAATCTCAATGTGAGCAATATTTCCGTGTCTGGCATCGATACAACGAGCTTTACCGTCAGCCATAACTGTTCACAGCTATCCCCTGCCGAAGAGTGTGCTATCACCGTATCGTTTTCCCCAACCAGCATTGGCCTTAAGGCAGCGGCTTTAACACTCACTAGCGATGATCCAGAAACGCCAACGGTCGTGATCCCAATATCTGGCTCAGGCTTAGCGTTACCGACGCCAAACATTGCCGTAAGCAGCACTGCAATAACATTCGGCGCACATCAAGTAGGCACCAACTCAGATCAGGCCATTACCGTCTCCAACACCGGCTCGGCAAATCTCGATCTGACTAACATCAACATTGCGGGAGCCACCAGTTTCTCGCAAACCAACAACTGCGGAACGATCGTCGCGAGCGCTACTTGCACCATTAATATCACCTTCTCGCCGAGCACCGTGACGACCGATACCGCAACACTGACGCTGACATCAAACGATACCGATACACCGAGCTTAAGCATCACACTAGATGGAGCCGGTACTCCAATGCCGTTGCCTATCATTACCGCATCTATTGCGGAATTTGGCGGTGTTGTTGTTAACGAGACACGCCGACGAGACATCACGATTGAAAATACTGGTTCAACGAACCTCATCATCAACAGCGTCGCCATCGAAGGTACTGATAGCACTGATTTCACCCTCGAAGAAAGCTGCAATGGTGCCCTTTCGCCTAGTCAGATCTGCACGCTAGCCCTCATCTACGCACCCACCGTAATTGGTGACGTTGATGCTGCAATCATCATTTCTTCTAATGATCCAGAGACTGCATCACTCACTATTCCGCTGATAGCAGCAGGACTCGCCCAACCGCAACCGGGATTAACGATCTCAACAGAAGCACTCAGCTTCGGCGACGTTGATCCCGGCAACGCAAAACAGCTCGTACTCGTCGCAGAGAATACTGGATCCACAACGTTGTCCCTCGTTACGTCAGTAAGCGGCACGGACCGCGGCAGCTATTTCCCGTTCAAGAGCGATCTTTGCCGATCCTTGCAGCCAACCGAAACCTGCACGATCCACGTCAGTTTCTCGCCATCTAGCGCAGGCATGAAATCCGCTGAGCTACAGATATCTTCTGCAGCATTAGCCATTCAAGTAATCCTAACCGGAAACGGTACTGGCTCCGATCCAGTTCCGCCGACTGCCACCGATGACCCCGTAACAGCTCATACCGTTGGCGAAGAACCAGGTGGCGTCGGCAGCTTTAACACCTTCATGTTCCTGCTGGCTTCATTGCTCGCGCTGCGCCTGTCAACGCGTCGTAGCCCACTAGGGCCACGTTATCGCCGTCGCTAAATTGGCCGTAGAAAAATTGAACTAAAAAATTTAAGGATTCGATAAAAATGAAGATTTCTAAAAGATTTGAGCCTCAGAAAAGAACATCAAGATCAGCCTATTCACTACTGCACATGGGAATATTGTTGACTATGTCAACATCCGTATCGGCAAACATGGGAAATTCACCATCAACCTACGGAATACTTCCACACGATGTATCTACCGCGCAGGCCATGTCGCTCTTTAACTCGCAAACGTCAGCGGTATATTACAATCCAGCAGCGTTAGCGAACGATTCACATAGCGAACTCACTACGGGTTTATTTCATGCGGATCATGAACTACGTGCAAAAAGCCTTGGCGGATCAGCCCCAGCCAACCGCAGCAGTGACATCATTGATAACTCGCCATCACAGCAACTTTTATTGGGATTGAAAACCGATTTAAGTGACTTGAGCACCCTTAAGCACCCTATGTATCTCGGCTTTATGCTCGGCAGCGAAAAGTACGCGCAAGAGATGCTAGCGTTCAGCTCAGAAACATCCGAAGGGGGGCAGTTCTTGCAGTACGACCGCGAACCGCTACTACTGTCTATAGGATTTGGGACCAAGCTATGGCGTGGCATCAACATCGGCGCTTCGATGCGCATTACGCTACATAGTGATGCAAACCTCTACACGATGACTGACTTGCAAGGTAACACCAGTAATGAACGTCTAAACGTTTCGGCAAAACCGGTATTCCGTCCGATTGTTGGTCTCAACATGAATGCGGGCGACACTTTCTGTTCAACACAAAGCTGTTGGCTCGACAATCTCGACGTTGCGCTATCACACCGTGCTTACTCGAATGCACGTGTTGAAGTAAATGCTGAAGCAGAAATCCCTGGAACCGTAACAAGCCCTGGTTTGATTCTCGCGATTACTGCTTTCGATGCCTTTCAACCAGCAATCACCGCATTTGGTGTGCGCTATCAATTTGGCGACGTTGGGGTCGGCCTAACAGGAGAATACCAACAATGGTCTCGACTCACTGACAAACTGAAAGAAGACACTATTCAAGACCAAGGCAATCTCGACTTTAAAGATATCTTTATCCCAAGACTGGGATTGGAGTACAGCCTCACTGAAAACGTTACGTTAAAGACTGGCGCGGCATGGGAAGAGTCCCCAATGACAAACACCACTAGCCCAGATGTAAATTATCTTGACACAGATAAACTTATTGTCGGGCTCGGCTTTAGTGTCGTCGCTCATCGACTTCCTGATCATTTGTATATGGCGTCTCCCGTGCAGTTTGACTTTGGATATCAATTCCACAGTCTTTCTGAGCGAGACTTTGACCTAAGTAACTCCTCCAGCCCCGCCCCTTACGAAACGGTACGCGCCAGTGGCGACGTACACGTGTTTGTGGGCAGCTTCACGATGAAGTTCTAACTGAGCGTGATGAGGAGAATTTGATGATTCATTCAATAATAAAGTTCGTAGCAATTGTCGCCTGTGCGACCACACTAGTATCTTGTGGTGACGAAAAAGGCGAGATCACACCAAGCACGCTCAAAATAGCGAACAATCAAGGGATCGTGTATAGCTACCCAAGAGATCGTCAAAATGAAGTGCCGACTCCCTCCCCTATGGTGCTACGTTTTAGCAGTGCGATCGTGGATACTTTTCCGCAAAACCTCATCACACTACGCAACGATCAAGGTGAGGAGATTGATTACGCGATCAAAAAGGTGGGTAATGGTCACGGCCTCGTATTAACGCCCGAATTACCGCTAGCACCGCTCACAGAATACACACTCGATCTGGGCGAAATAAATCTAGCCGATGGCATCAGTCGTGCTCGGCAATTAATATTTTCGACTCGTGGGCTCAGTGAAGGCCCTCGCGATCAAGTTGCCGCCACGGGGGATTTTGCATTACGGCACGTTATTCCAGATGGCGTACAATTTCCCATTCTCGACTTCACCAGCTTCCGCCTTCAATTTAGCCAACCCATAAATCGAAGCTCGTTACGATATGGCGATACGCTGTCCCTGCAAGGTCCTAACGGACTGGTTAACGCGCAAGTACTGGTTAGCGGCCCCTACCTCACGCTAGACCCTGTCGAAGATCTCACCCCTGGGGCGGAATACCACCTAGTCGTAGAGCAAGGTGTTGAGAGTGTTTACGGTGAGAGCTTTTCTGGAACAAATATCACCTTCTTTCCGAAAAGCTCCGGAAGCAGGTCAACGCTGGCTCAAGAAGTAGAAGACTCTCTCAACGGCAGTATTACTTCCGAATTGACGGGCGAAGCGATCAATACAGTACCGCTCTCCGCGGTTCTGCTCGGCCCAGATAATCAATCGCAGCAAACTGGCTCACTTAACGTTGAACTTGCCCACATCCCAACCTTTCCTGACAGCGCTCCACTGCGTATTAAACGCGGTTCTTTACTGAACGGTTCGATAATGGATGTGAAGATCGGCGGCCATATTCCTACGGGCTTCGACTCAGGCCCCGTATCAATACGTTTTATATCCGACGCAATCGGATACATGGTCAAAAACCCCTACTCGGATCTCATCGATGCGCCACGTCAAATCATTCTTTATATGGATGTTGCAATTTCGACAGGAGATTCCCGCGCTAGCGGCGCGGTCACGCAAAATCTTTTACACCTTGAGCTAGTCGGCACCGCAATAGTCAACGAGGGTCGCCTCGTTGTGAATGCAATTAGTATGGCGCAACCAAGCGTCATGGGCGTCGAAGAATCAAATAGTCTTCTTAGCTTTAATATGCGCGGCCACCTTGATCAGGTGAATCCACCGCCCCCCACCGAAGACGCTGAATCACCTTACCTGCATAGCTGGGTGGCGGATGACTACTTAGGGTTATATCGTCCTGACGAGGCAATTATTGTTCAGATGAGTGAGCCGCTCGACACTGAAACCATTCGAGTCGGCGACAACTTCACCCTAACGGATAGCGGTGGCGCCAACATTCCATTTCAGTTTCACCAACACGGCGCGGCATTAGTCGTGCAACCGAACTCGCCACTCGACTACGGACAGTTTTATTGGTTAGGCGTGGTCAATGACGTGCGTGACTTATCTGGCAACGCCGTTAACCCAACCACCCGTGTGTTGGACATCCCCGAGTACAGCAGCAGCGACCCACGCAGCCCTATTGTCTTAACCGCGTACCCAGGGTTTCCTTGTGTGCTCGTTGATACAAACCTCTCTGCTAACGACTCTGGGCGCTGCTCTGGCGGAAAGCCAAGTGACGACCACTTGCCATTACCCTCTCTTCCTGCGAATCGCGCCATTAACGTTACATTTTCGCAACCAATGGATGCCGGCTCCATCAACAACAATACCTTTATCGTCGAACACGTCGACGCAAACGGAGTGCCAATCGGAGCCCCCATAGAAGGCACCATTACACACGAGTCTCGCAGCGTCATCTTCACACCCCATTCAGCCTGGCTGGCAGGAGATCTATATCGCTATACGGTGAAATCCGTGCTCTCTTCCCCTAACTGCGGCACCGACGCAATATGTGATACCCGTGGCTACCCAGTACAAACACAATTACTCAGTCAGACCCCGTCGAATTTTCCTGCCGCCACAGCAGGCGGACCATCCATGTCTGTTTTTTTCCGAGGGACTACCCCTACTACCAATGTTCTACTGACGCTGCATAATTTACCTAACGCGGACTTCAATACAAATTTCAAAATTGATGATGGTGAAACTAAACCGTCTACGCACCCACAAGCGGTGCTCAATAGCGCCCAGCTTGTCAGAAATCCGAGCGCAAATCCTGATGCAGACGGCACGGCTGGATCAGGCATAACAGTTAAAGATGCCAACGTCGGCTGTGGCTTTAATGAAAGCGACGAGCCATTAATCTGTCCTGACGAAACCTTTATTCACCCAAGCGGAAACCTGAACGCGGATATTGTTGGCTTCCTGTCCGCTGATGACGTTAACCAGCAGTACCCAAGCGATCTAAGCATTCCTGAGACAGTGCGTATAAACGGCGGCGTGCTTGTGTATATCTATCCCACAAGAATTGTTCTGTCGGGAACGGTCGTACACACCAAACTGACCGAGGCGGTCAGCACCGGCTGTGGCGGAGGTGTTGGCTTGTGCTTTATTGCACGGCCAACCCCAACGGGGCCACAGTTAATGCGCGTGAAATATTCATGCAACCCGGCCGCTGAAGAGTGTAGCGCGCCGGATTTTGGACGTGCAAAAGGCTGGATCGTTGAAGAAAATGGTCGCTCACAATTTCACGCCAACTTATCACTTTATTTGGACGCGCCCTCTCTCGCGCCGGACGTCGTGAATGATCAAGGCGGACCGGTACCCGTAACACATGACTTGTACAGTAAAGAGCTCGATCTTCAACTCAGTGGTGAACTAGGCTTTCTCGACGACGGCCGCCAACGCATAGAAGAGATTAGCTCGAACGCACTTAACATCGAAGTGCTGCTTAATATCGCCGGATTATTTCCTAACGAGAAGATTTATCTAACCGTTCCCGCCGGCGCTACCGTGCTTAACTATATTTCTGACCCAATAAAACCTTAGCAACGCATTGTGGGTGGCCCATATCAATCAACGATATGGGCTGCTTGTATGTTTGAGGTTCACTCCAAGGAGCTAAAGAATGCGTTTTTTTGAAATAAATACACATATGCTGGAAAGCGTCAGCCGCTTATTTAGGCTGACCATTACTCTACTGATTCCATTAATGCTTGTCCTGCAAGGCTGTACACCTGTGTACAAAACGACGGGAGATATTCTTGTCAACTACGGCCGTGCAGAAATGACACCGTACTTGCTAACTTATGACGATCTCGACATGGCCTGCGCGACCGGCGAAGCCATGACACCCTTTCTCGTGTCATTCGAATCCGTCAACGCCAATCCAACTCGTCTGGCCGTACTCACGAACAGCATGGCTGCAGTATGTGCCCAGCAACGTGCACTTGAGCAAGAGCTGCGCTATATCCGCGCCATTCAAAGTGGTCAGACCGCCGAAGCGCGTGATGCCCGAACCTTACAAAAGCGCTATTCCTCGATAGCTGGCGCTCGTCTCTATGAATCCTACCAACGGGCAATTGCAGCGTACGGAGAAGCGACTGAAGAACATTGCCCTCGCCTGCGTAGCGATTTTGATGAGATGGTGTTTTTGGTCGGCCATCTGAACGGCGTGCAAGCGCTTCTATACGATGGTGCGGCCGACAACTCGCTAGGATTACCGAGAAATATCGCAGCCAAATCGGCAATCGCTTCGCGCTGTTTAGACAACGCTAAATGGTGGGGAGCCCCAGGCGGCATCAGAGCTTCTGTATGGAGCATACTGCCAATGCTGGCGCCTGCCGATACCGACACATGGAAACTTCTGCATGAAGCAGCGCAGCAAGGTTACGCATCAGGCGTTCGATTAAGCAGCGCATTATATGCTGTGTCGGCGTATAGCGCCGACAACAAAGAAGAGCTGCGCCGCGCCATCCGTGAGTTCGCAAACGATGACCAAACGCTGGACAGCGACTACGCCATGCTAAACGCCATCACGCAATTTACTGTACGCAGCATTTCAGATCGAATGTGGACCGAAGCAACCGGCGAGAGAACACCGTTTGGCGCGCTCGGGAGCTTTTGGGACGACGTTGCAGAGCCGACGACATCGTTCAATATCGAGGATTTACTTTAATCGGTAAATCCATGGCAACGTAAAGTGGCCGCTCTGGGATGCACGACTATCAATATCCCAATCCTAGAGCGACCTCATCCAGAGACCAACGCTGTCGAGGAAACCACAACGCCGTTGTTATCCACGTACACGTAGGCGCCAGGTGCAAACGTCACACCACCGAAGTGCACTGCCAAATTTGCCTGCCCTTCATTGCGACGAACCGATTTAATCGGCACGCAGCCAAGCGCGGTGATTCCAATGTCGAGCGCAGCTAACGCATCAACATCACGGCAGGCGCCGTAAATAAGGACGCCAGCCCAACCATTTTTCACGGCATTCTCGGCAATCATATCGCCAATCAATGCATTGCGCAGACTACCCCCGCCGTCAACAACAAGCACCTTGCCGGTACCATCAGTCGCCAATAACTCTTTAACGCGCGAGTTATCTTCGAAACATTTTACCGTGACAATTTCGCCATGGAATGCATCGCGGCCACCAAAACTGCGCCACTGCACACCCGTTACAATCGCAACATTACCTTCATTCTCGTCACACAAATCACAGGTTACGAAACTCACTGTCCACTCCTCATCTTATCGCTTAACGCTACCATTCCACGGTAGCGGATCCGCTCAACAGCCTGAGACGGAGGCAATAGCGCTGCGCCAACCATCGCGTCGGCCACCACATCGGCTGGTATCGACAACCAATCCGCCTTACTCCAAGCAGTAAAAGGCTTCATCAAAGTCATCGCCGCTTGGCCAATTTCTTCACCAAAGCGCAGCTCGTCACGCTCTCCTTCAAGCAACGACGGCTGCATCAATGTCACTGACGGCAAACCAACAGCAACAACGTCACGCTCCGCTTCACCCTTTACACGGGCATAATAAGAAACCTTCGATGAAGGCTTGGCGTTCAACGCAGATACCATTAGAAAACGTTTTGCCTTCGCCTGCCGCGCCATATCCGCAGCGGAAACACAATAATCATGATCGACTTGGTAAAAAGCGGAACGTGATCCGGCCGCTCGAATTGTCGTTCCTAGGCAACAAAAAACGTCGTCAACGCAAAAGGCTTTTGGGTACTCTGACAGAGACGTTAAGTCACACGTCACTGTCGTAAGTTTGTCATGGCCCACATCAGGATGACGGCGCCCAATCAAGGTTACCGAACGATACGCATCGCTTTTTAGTAAGCGAGCAAGAACATGGCCTCCAATTAAACCGGTACTACCCAGCAACAAAGCATGCCGACCCACCATTATTTTTCCCCTTCGGAACCCGGTGAACTAGGCAGCCAGTGCGCCAGTGCACTTTCTAAGTCATCCATATGAATGGGTTTAGCTAAATAATCATCCATACCTGCAGCCAAGCACCGCGCTTGCGCCCCCTCAATTGTATTGGCGGTAATGGCAATAATGGGTACACGCGGACAACTTGCCTCTAACTCACGAGCCCGCAATGCGCGAGAGGTATCAAAGCCGTCTACACCCGGCATCATGCAATCCATCAATATCAAATCGAAACTTTCACGTTCCAACAAATCCAAGGCTGCTTGCCCATTGCCAACCGCCTTTATTTGATAACCCAGCTTGTCGAGCATACCGCGTGTCACAATCTGATTAATTTCATTATCTTCAACTAACAACAAACGATAGCGGCGCCGAATTTCCTGCTCTGCCTCGTGCGTCAATCGCCTATCAGGCAGCGGTTCTTCAGACGCCAACCCTAACAGCGGCAACAACATACTGCGCAACCCACGCCGATGAACAGGCTTAACCAATATCTGCATCTGAGCCGTTTTCGCCAGTAACGCCAATATCGAAACATCCGCGCGCTCGTGCACCGTGACCAGCATAAGAATTCGAACATCAGAGAGAGATGGGTCTGAAATCACCGTACGGCACAAATTCACGGCAGACTGCTTGCGCTGCATCGTGTCAACGACTAACAACTGAAAACTGCAGCCTTCGCGACGCCCTTCCCGCAACGCTTGCAATGCGTGCTCATAATCAGACGTACTCTGAGTGTGGGAATCTAGCGCATCAAATTCTTCTGCTAGCGCTTCCCCCGTTCCCTCTCCAGCACCGGCAATTAGTACGGTTTTCCCAGCAAGCTTCTCGTGCAAAGTGTCATTCCCACGCATATCCGCTTGCATACTCAAGCGCGCTGAAAACGAAAAGGCACTACCGCTGCCGAGCACACTATCTACACTAATCTCACCGCGCATTGCTTCGACCAAACCACGACACACCAATAATCCAAAACCGGTGCGCTGAGCAAATAAATCGGCAGGTACTGCGCTGGGGTCTGCGTCATCCAGAATGGCGTCGTAAAAGAGCTCGCGCCGAGAATTTTCGTCAAGACCGTGCCCCTGATCGAGAACAGTGACACGTAGCATCCCCTCATCACTGCTAATCGCATCGAACGTTGCCATGAGCTTAATCTCACCTGCATCGCTGAATTTTATCGCATTACTAACAAGGTTATTCACCACCTGCATCACGCGCTCACGGTCGCCGCGCAAACGCCTAGGCAAATGACGATCAATCACACACGACAGCTCTAGGCCTTTTTCTTGGGCAACGGCACCATACGCCTCCAGACTCTCCTCCATAGCGTGGCGCAAATCAAAATACTCGTTGTTCAAAGTGATCCGACCACTGAGGATACGACTGTAATCCAATACATCATCAATTAATGTTAACAGTAGTTTTCCCGATCGATCTGCAAGCTGCTGATACTCATGCTGCTCGCCGGAAAGATTGGTATCGCGTAACAACGATAGCATCCCCATAATGCTATTCATCGGTGTGCGAATTTCGTGCGCAAGACGATAAACTAAACTTAATTGAATACCCGACACCTTTCGACGTGGCGCACGTGGGGTAAACGAAGGACTACGTTCACGCCCCATAACTTGCCAGAAGCCGATATAGTTCGTTCTATAAAGACGTAACAAGTAAATGAAATACACCACGAGTATTAATGCCATCATTAACTGATCGCGTTGCATCGAATATAGAAGTGCCGCTGCCGCGGGCAACAGCATTGCGCCGGCGTAGAAATAGCGAACAACGAGTCCCGACATCCAGGACGATCCTAAAGCGGTGCTGACGCCAATCACATAAATCGCCGCCAACATAAAGTTACTGCTCATTCCGTAATAATATATCTGCGCCGCTAGTAACGAGCCCCAAACCAACGCATGCAGCAATAAGCCGAAGCCAAAGAAGCGACGCCATCGACCAGGCCCTGCGCCATACAGACTGTCGAAACGAACGACTAATGACAGGCGCAGCGCCGCAACGCCAATGACCGCCATGCCAAAGAACAACGTCAGCGTTTCATGCTGTTGATAAAAGCCACCCCATGTCGCCAACGCGACATAGACCAATAGCGCTGATAGTACGCCGGACACGGATGTCCGTGCCGCGCGGAGATCCACTCTACGCAGCACCTGGCGATCTTTCATTGCTGCTTTTTCCGCAATCTTCATAGCTTTACTTACCCGTACTTACCGGTCTGAAGTGGCGCTACTCTACCACTGCCCCCGACCCGCCACTACCCTCGCCGAGCAAGGCGTCCGTCACGCCAAGCGTCCAATTTTGCCAGTACTGGAACAAAGAAGAAAAAGTCCGCAAGCAGCGCCAACGCTAGGGTAATCGCCGCAAGTGATCCCATGCTGGCATTTGGGTAGAAGTGACTTGTGCCGATCACCATAAAATTAGCCACCAACACCACCGATGTTGCGATGAGTGCCACTCCCACCGTACGGAACGCGTAGCGCACAGCATCCTCAACGTTCAAGCCGAGTTCACGGCGCGCCCGCACATACTTACTTAACAAGTGCACAGTATCGTCAACGACAATACCCAACGTCATGCATGCCACCACCGATACCGCCAAACCAATCTCACCATTAACAAGCCCCCACAGTCCAAACGCCATGAGAGCTGGCAGCAAGTTTGGCAATAACGATAAAAAGCCATACCACCAAGAACGCAATGCAATAACCAGCAGTACCGAGACACTCACAAGCCCGAGAAGCGCTCCCGCTAACATACTTTTAATATTCCGCATGGTGACTCGGCCAAACAAAATATCCATCCCCGTGCCACGGGCATGCATTGAGGCCTGGGTATTCTCCTCCAACCACCGCTCTGCTCGCTCGTTAAAATCCAACACTGGGCGCGAGCCAATGTTTTTTAACATGACAATCACCCGCGCGTGCTGACGAGACATATCTAACTGATTTTCCAGCCCTAGGCCCTGCGGCAAGGACAGCTCATACAGCAATGTATACTGACTAATAAGCTCGCGCTGATCAGGAACTCGATACCAGCTCTCGTTTCCACCATGGAGATCTCTATTTAGCCGCTTAATAACATCAGCATAGGAACTCACAAAAACAACTTCCGGCTGGTCCATAAGCCAACCCGAAAAGGCATCCAGCTGCGCCAAGTAACGAGGCTCCATCGTCATGTTCACACCACCGGAATCAATCGAATAGTCGATTCGGTGCATGCCAGTAAGCTCCCGCATAACGAAGTCATTCACGCGGCGCACTTCGAACGAGTCATCGAAGTATTCGTTAAAAACATCGTTTATTTGGTTCGCCGGCAAGCATGCAATAAGCGCTACCACAATAACGCCTGTGCCAAAGATTAAACGCCGAGCGTGGCGTAATACGAAGTTTGATAGGGATAACATCCAAGGATCGTAATTGAGCTGGCGCTGGGCCGAGATTTTATGTGGCACCAACATCACCACAGCGGGAAGAAACACAACGGAGAATAAAAACGCCAGTAATACACCAATAAGCACAACATTCCCGAGTGCTTGAAATGGCTGCGACTCAGAGAAATTCAGAATACCGAAGCCAATGGCGGTGGTGAGACTGGTCAGCCAAACCGGCTGAAAATTAATTCTCACGCTTTCGCGCATTGCCTCCTCTTTCTCTAGCCCCTCAAGACGTTGTTGACGATAGGTACTCAACAAATGCACACAATCAGCGACTGCGAGTGTCAAAATCATCGCCGGCGCCATGCCGACCACCGGTGAAAACTCAATGCCCAACATCACCGATATGCCAACCGCCATCGCGATAGACATAACAATGGCAAGCAAGACAACAACAATAAACATAGCGCTACGCAGAATCACCAACAAACAGATCACCATGGCTAAGATAGCTAGCGGCAATGTCGTCGTCATAGTCTGATCGGTTGCTTCCTGTGTTGCTTGGGAGAACACAACCGTACCCGTCAACATAAAATCAATATCAGGATAGCGTTTCGCATACTTTGCATTGAGCTCTTTGGCTGCCGCAGTGATAAGCGGCGCTTCCCGGCTTCCTTCCGTCATCGTCACCGTGGCAACAATGGCCGTAACATGTCCCTTGTCGGAAATAAGACGGCCGACCAATGACGATTCATTGATCGCAATCTCTCGAATATCAGCCAATGCCTCGTCTGACAGCAGCGCTGCATTTTCTACCAATGGCGCGACGTAAAGGTCGTCGTTGTCCACCTGTGTATGCTGGTAGTTCGTTAGCGAATCAACGCGTGTTGAGTTGGGTAACGCCCACGCGTCTGCGGTAAGGGCCTCAGTCGCCTCTAGCACCTCCCGCGAAAAAACATTGCCGTCTTTAGGATGGATAACGAAGAGCACCACCTCCATAGAGGTAAAACGATCTTCGATCTCGCGGAAGAGTTTGAAATCAGGGTTGCTCTCCGTAAAAAAAATACGTGGATCATTATTATTCTGAAAATGGCGCAATTGGCTCCCCACCAATAACGCGGCCAAAATGGATATCACAACGACTATCCGCGGGTGGCTCGTCACCCAACGACTCCAGTTCTCCGTCATTCCCCACTCTCTATAGGTAGCTAATCATAATTGTTGGACTAAAGCGGCGAACATAACCTTGATCTGTACTTAAGTCCCACTCAATAAAGGACCTTATGAATCATTTGTCGGCAAACGGACCAATTCATTAAATAGCCCATGGGACCAAATCGCTGATATATCAATCAAAACAATAAAGTCCATGGCCATAAAGTTTGTGAACAAGTGTCAGCAGATATTGACCCCAGAATAAGACATGAGATGATAGCGTGAACTAATGCGCGATTCTTATAAGAAAATCTTATGCACCTTTTTCGCTCCGCTATGCCGTATTTGTTTGCGCTGATTGCCGGCCTAAGCCAGGCCAGCCACGCACAGGTCCTCCAGATCCAAGGCTCTGACCTACCAGGGCTACTGGGGCAACCAAGCGCCATTTACACCCTTTTTGCGGTAAAAGATGGTCACTTGGACCCAATCCCTCATCAATGGCTGGAATACTCAAACGAAGGTTTCCCGTACTTTAAATCGGACGACAGCACCACCGCTGCGGGCGATCGCAACAGAATCGATGCTTCTGACCTTCTTCTGCTGCGCAAGGAAGACGCTGGAGACAAGCTCACCACCGTGCCCACCGAACAGGTCACCGGCGAAATCACCATTGCACTGCCTGAAGGCCCGCGGTACGCATACGTGGTCAAAAATGCATACCGTCAGGCGACTCAACGCTATGTAAAGTTTGACCAGAGCAAAATGGTGATTAAGAGCACCGACTACGCGCTCTATTTCGACTCAAAGAACATGCTTATCTGGAACGACTTCTTTTATCGCGGCTATATTGGTCCTTCTGGTCAGCGTGAATCGATCCTCGATACGCTAAAAATCCGCCTTAGCGCGGGGCTCTTCAGAGAAAACTCTCGCATTACATTAAGCAACGACAACCTCGACCCTAAGATTGAAGAAATCATAGAAGGCCCTCTTGCTTGGCAAATTTATGCGACAACAACTCTCAGCGTCGCCAGAATTCCGGTTCTCAAAATTAGAAACTATTTTCTTGTCATGCCCCAGCAAACAGATATCTATGCCCGCTTTACCCTGCCGACCATCGCCAAAACGGTGCTACAACGCCCCTCCGTTTCCATCTCTCTAGACGGCAATCAACTCTATGGCGGCAAGCTCATTACTAGCTGGACTAAAGACCTTGTCGCAATAACAGATGGCAAGATGTCGCAGAACGAAAAAGACATGGTCGGCACGCCTATGAGCGGAAAGAACTGGCTCTGGTTTGGCACAGGCCGTGGCTTCGACCTACTCGCTCAACTCGATTTCCGCCAAGGGTTCGAAGCGCCAGCTCGGCTTTTCTATCAAGATGATAGTGTTCTCGCCAACCCTCCTGAACGCTTTCCCGGACAACTACCAAACGTCGGCTTTAGTATTGATGAAATCCCTATTGGGAAAGAGTTTAACTTTCTCACAAAGCTCTTCTTCAGCGCCGACAGCGATAAACTTGCGCCGGGAACCTATGCTGAAAACACATTACGCGACAACAAAATAAGTTATCGGCAGCTATAAAAAAAGCCGCATTTATGCGGCTTTTTTTATACTGAGTGAAACAGAGTCACTTACAAGAAACGACTCATCACGATACGAAATGACTGCTCGCACGACTTTGAATCTTATCTGAAACGTACTTTGCCAGCACCTGCACGGTCCATTGAGGCGCAACAGCCATCGGTTCAGGAATGATCGATGCATCGGCAACATATAGCCCGCTAACGCCATGAACCTCTCCGTTAGGATTTACCACAGAGGTATATTCATCCACCCCCATACGAGCAGAACCGTGGGAGTTGAAGGTGTTCATCCTAAAGGTATAAATACCATTGATACCGTAATCGACTTGCTTCAGCTGCTCATCCAAATCAAATACGTTGTCGGCATGAAGCTTTTGGAAAGTTGGCAACCAAACCCGCTCGGCGCCCGCAGAGAATAAGATACGTGCCGCGAGTGACGTACTGTGCACGATATTATTAAATTCGCTACGGCTTGGGCTCCACTTAATCTCTTTACCACCATCAAGCAGCCCACCTTTCCACTCAACCGTGCCACGCCCCTCATCCAGAGCAAACACGTTAAGGCCAGCCATATGCTTATAGCTCTTCATATACTCGATATGTTCGTCGCCAGCGCCCTGCTCACTTTGCACCATTAGCTGCTCAGGTTCGGCTAAACCGGAAATAAACTGATAGCCATGAGACTCAACAAACTCATCCACCTGAACGCCAACCAATGCGCCACGGAATCCGTAAAGCGGCTCTTTAAATTTGCCTATCACCTGCGTAAAAGGCTGCACGGCGAGGTTACGGCCGAGCTGCCCGCTTTTATCGGGCACCTGACTGCGTTGCAACAATAACGGCGTTTGAATTGAACCACCGGCCACCACAACAACGCTGGCATCAACGCGCATATTCGAAACAATGTGGCCCGTGTCAGGGTCACGCACAACCGCTTCAACACCCGTTGCACGGCCGCTTTTCATCAACACGCGTGTTACATGAGTGTCGGCAAAAATACGCGCGCCATGCGCTGTTGCCCAAGGCAAGTGCGTTACTAGTGCTGACATTTTTCGATCGGACGGACAGCCAGCAAGGCAATGTCCTGTTAGAGCGCAGCGTTTTACATTGCGCTGCACCGGTTTCCAGCTGTAACCCATACGCTCACAACCTTGAATCACTTTGTGCGCGGTGGAATTAATTTCGTGGGCCTCATTAACGTGAACGCCCTGCCACTCGCCAACGAGATCAAAGGTTGGCGCCAGCTTATCGGCCGCCAAATCCGGCAAACCGTACTCACTCGCCCAGCGATTCAGTACAGCGTCCGCGGGCTTCTGCATGACACAGGCGCCAATCACTGTAGAGCCACCGACGCATTTGCCTTCGACAAAAATAACGTCGCCGGTAGTATTAATCTGTCCCGCCTGGTCAGTGTAAATTTGCGTCATGGTATCACCGAGGTGCTCGGTGAAATTGGCGCTCGGCTGATAACGACCCGCTTCTAAAATAAGGACTTTGCGGCCCGCCTTCGCCATTTCGTAGGCAACAACGGAGCCACCTGCACCAGAACCGACAACGACAACATCGGCCTGAACGCTAAACTGTTTACCCAGTGCAGCATCCGATGCAACCGCACGGGCGTCTGTTACCGGAACACCATCTCGAGGAACTGTCACAATACGCATTATTCCAAATACCCCGACCGCTAAACTAAAGGAAGCGGAGCATTGCCAAGACGACGAACCCCCCACTTTTCTGTTACCGGTCCGGTATAGTCCAGACCTGGCCAAGTACGCGAATCACGCCAATAATTAACGGTGATAAACGTCTTCAATGTTGATGTTATACCGCGTTCAAAAAAAGCACCGTCTTGCATCGCCAAAACGTATTCACGCGCTTTCGCATCATCCAGCTTTGAAAAGCGGCTAAATTTGAAGCTCATTTTTGGACGGTTTTCAAAAATCCAAAGCGCCAGAGACAGTAGCTCACGACTCTGCGGCTGCATCTGCCCAGTCATCTCATCTAAGTTGCTCATCGTCGGAACGACAAGTAACGCCGAGGGCAAACCATGTTGCTCAGTCGGCAACAGGACCTCGGTCAATCGAGTGATCGTGCGGATTTCATCTTCGCTGAGGTGTTTATACTTGAGGGCTTCTGGCGCGTCTTTACGGCCAAACAGTCGGCTACAGCCGGTACTAAACGCCAAGCCACCTAACGCCACTCCACGTAACAGGGAGCGCCGAGACAGGGGCTCTAGCCCAGCCATTAAGGCCGGTGTTGTTATTTTTGTCGCCATCGCCTGCTCCGTCAGAGCCCTTGGGGCCCTTTCATTTATTGTTATAGGCCCCTGAAGTCTAACGGAAATCAATACAAAGGAGAACGCTTGTACAGGCCTATCTTACCCGCTCTCGCCTGAGCCTTTAGAGGCATTCCCAAGGTACTGTTCTCGCCGCGCGATCAGCTGATCGGCTATGCGGCTTGCCAGTGCATACACGGTAACCTGCGGGTTTACGATGATTGACGTCGGCAACAAGCTCGCATCGGCGACATACAGACCACTAATGTCATGGCTCTCGCCATGCTCCGCCACAACAGAGCGGTCAGGGTCTGACCCCATTCGGCACGTCCCCTGCGGGTGATATGACACCATACGTAACACTTGTGGTGCGTTACTCAGCTCGGACAAGACCTGATCAATCTCTTCTACTGAGCGGATCCGCAGCGGTTTAGTTGACGGCACAAACACCTCTTCAGCCCCCGCAGCAAAATGAACCTGTGCCGCCGCCTTGATTGCCCGCAGCATGGAATCAAAATCCACGTCGGCCAACTGATAATCAACTCGCTTGTTATCACCATCCCAACCGATCCGGCCTACATTATGATCGTGAATTAACGTCACCAGCCCGCTGTAATACTTTGCGTCCTCCATGTAATCGAGAAACGCCTCACCGCTGCCGGGCTCAGTAATCAATGTCATCTCGACGGCACCCAGACCGCCTGCCTCGAGAATAAACCCACCCTTCTCTGGTGGCAGAAACTCGTCGATATAGACCCCAAGCAGCGCACCACGCCACGCATAAACGGGTTCCGGATAACGCGCGCCAACGTACATAGACGGATGGCAGGCAAAGTTTCGGCCAACTTGATCTGAACCATTGGCCAAATCGCTTCGTAACAACAACAGCGGTGTTTGCACGGCCCCAGCCGCGGCAACAACAATTGGCGCATCCACGCGAATGTTCGCGACAGTTGTGCCGCTGCTATCTTTGGCTTCTGCTATCACGCCGCGCGCCTGTCCGGCCCGAGAGATCACCTGCGTTACGGTCACATCACTAAAAATTTTTGCGCCATGCGCAACAGCCCAGGGCAAATACGTCACCAACATCGACTGTTTGCGATCGGTCTTGCAGCCGGACAAGCAATGGCCTGTTAATGCACAATCACGAATGTTTCGCTTAAACGGTTTTACCGACCAGCCTAGCGCTTTCGCACCGGCCAACGCGAGCTGACTATGTCGCGCGATTTCGTGCCCAGCATTTTCTTCAATCGATAGATTACGTTCGACCTTGCGAAAGTAAGGCTCCATTTCCTCCGGCGTCAGGGCCGACAAGCCAAACTGTTCCTGCCAGTCACGCAAAATAAAGTCAGGCGTTCGAAACGATACGCAGCCGTTAACCACCGTAGACCCGCCGACGCAAGCGCCCTGCAACACGAGCAGGTCACCGTCTTTATTGGTTTGGCTACCATGATCTGCATATAAGCGCTCAAGACTCTCAGTAAAATCCTCACTAAACTCTGAGGAAGGAACATACGGCCCAGCCTCGAGGACAATGACACGTAATCCTGCCCGCGCAAGTTCATACGCCATTACCGCGCCACCCGCGCCAGAACCTACTACTACCACGTCCGCACTCAGATTGACGTCGCCGCTCAACGTACGGCCCTGTGTAACATCAAGACCTTCCTTACGCGCCTCAGCCCCCACCGAATCACTAAAAAATACCTTCTCGGTCTTCACGAACGTTTCTCCTGATCCGTCGGTAACGGTGCATTACCCAGCGACGCCAGTCCCCAGCGATCCGATACCGGGCCGTCAAATTCAATCGCAGGCCAAGTATTCGCGTCACGCCAATAGGCGACATAAACCATTTTTTTGACCACCGTTGCTAGCGTTCGCTGAATCGTGTTCCCGGTCGCCCAACGGTCGAAATAATCAAGCGCCTGAGCGTTATTGAGATCAACAAAGCGCTTGCCATGCCAACCAGAGACCAACGCGCCGTGATCAAAAAGCGCCAGCCCAATGGACAATTCATCCCGTACCGCAGGCGCGAGCAGTGCCAACATTGAATCAATATTCTCTAATACCGGAATCTGCGCCAACGGCGCGAATACCCTACCCTCTGTTGGCAACAAGACGGCCGCCGCACGACGAAAAAGGTGATATTCCGCCGCGCTCAAACTCTGCTGACCAACAGGAACGGCAACCTGATCCAAAGGAGAACGTTTCATCCACGCAAATGCCACCACGCCGCAAGTACTCGCCGCCGCCGCCGAATAGAGCAGCCAACGCAAAAAGCGTCGGCGCGTCATTGCTTGCAATAATGCCGTGGGCTCGTTACTTGTCATCCTACTACCCTCAAGATGCACCTTATTTCTCACGACGGAGCGCGCCCAAAATGAAAGGGGATCACTGCACAGATGTCTGCGCAAAAGCACAACGCATGCACACCGCCTTTTTCAAATCGCGTTCGATTCGTATCAGTTCTAAAGTACCCAGCTACGCCAAAGGATACAATATGTCTACCTGACAGATACAGACGACCTATTCGAACAAATGGGTCAGGACGAAAATAAAAACGGCGCCCTTAGGCGCCGCTTGTCAACGAACAGAAAAACTCAAAACCGTATATCGGCCTATTTGTGGGTGGCTAACAAACCGTTCACCTTAGCAACATAGGCGTCCACCGCAGCACTCTTATCCATACCCTTAAGCTTCGCCCAAGCGTCATATTTTGCCTTACCCACCAAGTCCATCATGCCTGGACGCTTACCGCTGACATCGCCGTCGCTGCCCTGCTTAAAATGGGCATAGAGAGATAAAAGATCGTCGTTACTTGGACGCTTTGTTAACGTTTTAACATCAAGTTGTGCTTGCTCAAATGCCTTTTGATCCGCCATCAGCTCTCTCCAATAAAAATATTAATACATCATTGCACCGGCATCGCACTGACTGCAAGCCAGAACCATTCTCTACATACGCTTTGGCCACCGAAATACCGAACTAACGCTACTTCTTCACCGCCGCCCGCATCCCGGCTAATCGATCCATTGCTTGCCGAAATACCCGCACGTTAAAGTCATGCTGATTACTCAAACTATTATATAGCGCGTCAAGAGGCGCTCGGTACGCTTCATCAGAACCGGCGACATCACCACGTAGCATGATATTCAGCGCCATCGTGATTTGCTCCGCCGTCATATAGTCATTGAACGCGCCAGCTCGACTATACCCCACCATATTCCACGCCAATTTTTGCGCCTGCTTTTTCGTCAGCGGTTGGTCGATGAGCGACGCCTTCAACGCAATCAATGTCCGCTGCAAATCCTTAGCTTTCCTCCGCACCTGATCAATGCCTTCAGTGCTAGCGAGATGCAACGCCACAAGGTCATCGTTCCACATCTGTGCAGCGGCCGCATCACGAACCTGCAAAAGTAGCGACACCATCTGCAATGCACTGTCATTCAAACGTATGCTGCCTGGCGCCAACCCGGCAGACGCACTCCGAGGTTCCCAATTGACGGGCTCCATCGATTGGTGGCATGCATGACAATCAAAAAATGCTAACTCCGGCCACATGCCTTGCCCTGCGAACCGAGCACCTAATAAACCGTCAACGACATTGAGAGCTGCACTGACCTGCCCTTCACTCCAAAGCTGCACAGCATCACTCACGTGCTTGCGAGCGCGATAATCCTCATCAACGCGGTGATGCTCCGGCAACGCCGCGGAGTAATTTGCTAACTCGAACTGCAAACGCGGATGCCCCGCCCCCATAATGTCGTGACTGGCAAACTTTTCATCCGTACCGATATGACAACCCTGACAGACCTTCGCTTTCACAGGCGCCCTATCAAGGGCGACCAATCCATTTCCTATGTTGTTACGATGATCAGCGCCCCGCTCTGTATGTGGCTTCAACCATTTCTCTGCACCTCCATGGCATGTCTCGCAACCGACACCATCGCTAAGCTGGAAACGCGGGCCGCGTCGTTTCTCTGCAACGAAGTCGCTATGACAAGAAAGGCAAACAGGCGCATCCTCAGCTCGACCAATACCTAGCTTCTCTGCGATACCCGCAGATTGGGGCGATTGCAATGTTCTAAATGCGCCCGCATGAGGATCATCTTGCCCCCAGATAACATATTCGCTGTGTAAAATATTCGCATCAGGTTTCGACGACGCATTACCATGGCAAACGCTTGACGCACACGTAGCAACGCCCATGTGTTTCGCTTCCTCGGCAGCCAGTAATGTCGCCGACAAGCATGACAAAAAAAGCGGTATCGCACTCCGTAACGCGGAAGCGCCGATACGTTTCAATAGGATCATTGTTTCGTCCTCTTAATCGGCACTTTCCCAGAAACAGACGTCTCGGAAACCTTGTCGGAAACCTTGTCGGAAACAAAGTAAGGTTTTCCATTTTCTCGAAGGTATAGCTTTTGCATTTCCTTAAGCGTCAATGGTCGCGATCCAAGCCTGCCAAACACGGCCATCTGACCTCCGGTTTCGTCGACGGCACGATCCCTGTCTAATCCCTTAGACAAGGCTTGTGCTGTATAGCGCGTCTTGGCCCACGCAATCACCTGTGGTTTCGGAGCAGGATTGAAACCATAAAAGTTCGGCTGAGTATCAGGAGCCGTTAATTGCAACACCTTAATGCCGTTCTTTCCGTCGGCCACGTAGGCAAACGCCGACGCATTAGTAGACGCAACAATCACGTCCCGCGCATCATTTAAACCGTCATCATTGACCATTTGATCTAACGACAACTGCTCAGGGTTCTTCATATTCACAATCGCTAGCCCCTGCTTGCCCGCCGCCACATAAGCATAGGATCGCGCGAGATAAACCGTGCGAGCATCATCGAGCGGCACGACATTATTCTCTATTAACTGCGGCGCTTGCGGATTGGTAATATCAACAGCCTGAAGTCCCCTAGCACTGGTCACCATGAGATAGCGGAACTGCACGGCACTAGCACGCACATCGTCCATGGCAATTTTTGCGATAACATTTGGCGCCAGCGGATCATCTAAACTAACCACCACCAATGCGGAAGGAGTTGCCACGAACGCGTAATAACCCGCTAAAGAAAGATGGCGAGCACCATTTAAAACCCCGTCAGGATTCCAGGTTAACGCGCGCTCAATATCATTGTTACGAAACTCGCCGTCGGCAAAAGTATTCACATTAACAACAATGAGCCCCTCTTCTTCATCGGTTATCAGCGCGTAGTTATACAGCGGATGGAATGGCTGTTCGAGATTAACCTCACGCATCAGCTCGCCTTCATTGCGCACTGGATCAATCGGTTGATTGGTTGGCAGCACAACACAGGACGCGTTTTTGCTGGCAACATGATTATCCTGCCCAAGCAGACTAAAGGGCGCAGAAACAATCCGCTGGGAAAAGCCCTTGTTATCAATATTGGCGATATCGTAAACACGGAAGCCGTCTTTACCCTCTGCCGCATAGAGATATTCGCCGCGCATCTGCAAGCAGCGCACATTACCGCCAGAGTGTGAATGCACCGTTTCCAATTCTCGATCACGGTCTAAGTGCTGCTGATAAAAGTCGGGGTAAGCATAGCGTTGTAAATAACTACCATAAACGGCTTGAGGCTCATCCCACTCTGTCACCCCAACTGCCGCCACACCACCATCGCCGCCAACCCAGGCAAAGCGGCCAACAAAATTAATGTAGTTTGTGCCGAGCATGAGCAACTGCGCCATAATAGCGTTATTGTCATTTTGCTTAGATAGATGACAATCACTGCAGGTCTTGGTTTCGGTCTTACGTGTGGTATGAGGAAAATGCGGATTAAACGCCTGTGAACTAAATCCACTCGCCGAAATAGGCGGCTGCTGAATATAAATTCGCTCACGATTACTGTTGGTTGAGCTCAACACTAACGCAGAGGTAGATCGTGTTGGCGCGATTTTACCGTCATTGATAGGTCCACGCTTACCCAACATAAACATTTCGTTGCGCGCGACCTGTGGGTTGTAAGTGGCAAAGTTACGAGTCTTGCCGCCTTCGTAATGAAGACGCTCCGTTTTCCAGTTTGCTTCTATTGGCAGATGGCAGCCACCGCATGCAGTTGTCCACGATGTATGGCAGGTATAACACTCAATCTCATCGTCCTGATGAGCGCGCTGTTCTTTCTCCACATCTAAGCCATAGTGGAATTCATCGGTATCGCGACTCATCAACTTTGCTCGTGCGGACTTAGCATTGTAATGAGCATTGCTCGGGTCCACCGAGTCTTTTACCAAACTCACCTTCCACTCAAGCCCTGGCGTGACCAGCGAACGCTGAATGAGTTCTCCTTTGACCCACTCAAAACGGCGCTGCCCATCGGGGTTACGCAATAAAGTAAGGTCACGACTTTTCGGTGGCGCGGCAGGACCGGAAGGCTTTAACGTTGGGTAGGCATCAGCGGTGCCATGACAATCCTGACAATTAATCTCAACCGCATCCGCGACCTGCCCATAGATGTGGCCGTTTCCGTGATTGTCTTGGCTAAAGTGACAGTCCACGCAATGCATGCCGGCATCCAAATGAATCGAAGCCATGTGTACCGCTTTACTAAATTTTTCAGGGTCCTCTGCGGACACCATTTCACCATCAGCATCGAGCAAGTTGCCTTCACGGTCGCGTTTGAAAATGGCGCGAAAATTCCAGCCATGCCCATGGTAGTCTGCAAATTGAGTATCCGTTAAAACAGGGTTCAACTCCCAAACATCAGATAAAAATTCGAGGTCTGACCAATTCCCTTTCGGCGCAGCGCCTTCTGGGTTGCGTTCGTTCACTTCACGTATTTCTTTATCCGTTGGGTACTTTTGTTTCTCCGGCCACATATGTGGCGCGTCCGCTTCGTAATCCCACATGGTGTAACCGAGATAGGTATTCATAAACATATTCGGTTGATGCATATGGCACACCATGCACTGACTGGTCGGAATCGCACGAGTAAACGCGTGCTGCAGTGGATGCCCTTTCTCTTTTTTATCAATCGTTGGATCTTTGGAGACACTCTGCCCCCAATGACCAAACTGCGCATACGGCCCGGAGTGCTTTGGCTCACGATCGTTTGCGTACACGACATGACAGGAGGCACAGCCCGAACTGCGGTAATCACCAGGCTGATCGTTTGTTCCAAGGAACCACATCAACGGATCATTTAATCGTGTTTTAGTAATGTTAATCAGCGGTACAGAAATACGCCCGCCGGTGCCAGGACCTCGATTAGATTGCTTAATGTCTGGACGACCCGGCTCTTCCAATCGCTGTATTTGGCCTAGAGAACCTGGAATGCCAACTTCTGGAAACAAACTATTAATATTGCGGCCGCCGTCTTCAAAAACGCGAAAAACATCACCGGGCTTCATCGTTTCCCAAGCCGGGACAGGCTGCAGTGTTGATAAAACGCCATGGCTTTCCATGTTCTTGTTCGGTAGCTGCAACGGAATGATCGCCGCAGGTTCGCCAGCCCTTGTATAACCTTCGCCTAGAATGTAACGCTTATAAGGGAGAATACCGTTGTTGTACGATGCACCGCCTAACAGCATCGCACCGGTTGCCATGATTGACCGCTCAGCCGCCAAAATTTGCGGCAAATGGCAGGCGCCGCACGCTTCACGCACAACACGATAATCGGATGGATTCACAAAACGAACAAACTCAGGGGCTTCACGATTTAGCAGCGTATAACTGTTCTTTGGGTTAGCACTATGGGGAAAATGCCAATCACTGGGAAAATTCGGCAACACATGCGCGGCCTCCAGTTGCTGTCGATATTCGCTTGAATGGGGATCGTGCAAGTCTGACGAACGCATAATCGTCGCGTCGCCGCCATGACAATCAACGCAACCCAGTACCACGGCAGGGTTGGCATGCATAGTTTTCTGATCACTGTCACTATGGCAACTAATACAACCTTCGCTTTTTGCCTCTGCTTCCTTTTGTGTTTGCCACGAAGGCGCATTGGGTGCGGTAACGCGATTTTCTACCACGACCGCTTCGGAATCTTCACTGGCTATCGCATTCAACGAAAGCACGCTTAACAGTGCCGCGCTCGTCAACAAGAACAGACGTGTGGCGAAAGTAGCAACCGGAAATCTCAACATGGTCATATTTTTGCGCATCAGTAAGTCAGTATCAGGTTCGCTAATATCGAGTATCGATTTTCATCAACAAACAGTTGGTCGAACCCCTCACCGGGAAGTAATCGCGCCGCCGATAGGCGGCAGACAACATTCTGTATTTCCATGGGCCGCCAAATAAGCGCCGCAGAAATATCCCAGCCAATTTCATTGTCAATATTTTCCTGTTGACGTATCGCTTGCAGCACGCCGACTTGATCGAACGAGAGATGATTTGCGTTGAAGGAGAGTCGCGTAGACGGCGTAATATCCAAATCTGCACCAACGCCGAATAACCGTAAGCCCGGATTGGTAAAATTGGACTGGCCATGCTCTTTCGACGAACGCAAATTCGGCAACAGCCCATTACGCGTAGACACCGTGACGCCGCCGCCACCTACCAGCGGGATCCCCTGACGAATCCAAAAACTGGTATCAGCACCGGCGACAATTGGATTCTCAAAAACCGCATCAAAACCCGTTTCGGTATCGTCATAGGGATCATTGTCGCCAGACGCATAAACGGCCGAAACTCGCCAACGAATCCAATCCATATCAAAACCAGCTTCGGCGGCAAGAAAAGCCGCCCGAACGTCTGTTTCTTCCAGTGAAAAAAGTCCCGGATCAACATCACCGTAAGCGAGATACCCTGATGCGGTGAGGTTCAACCGACCGAAATGACCATCGCCATTGAGACCCGCATAAGCAACGTCATAGTCACGGGGCCTCTCAAAACCTAACGACGCCGGTCGTGCAATAAAGCCGTTGTCATCGTAGAAGAACTCATCTTCACGATTACGGTTATACAACAGCGTCGCCTGCGTAACAAAACCACGAGTAAACAAGTCTTCCCAATATAAATTGGCGACAAAGACGTCATCTTTACGTAGCGCTTCAGAGACGTCATTTAATCCGCTATTGGTATCCTTCTCCAAACGTCGGAACCAGGCCAAATTATACTGAATAATATTGTTATCCCGCGTGCCGAATAGGCGCACGCCGAATTGATTGTCTTGAAATAAGAAGCCGCGGAAATCTGCGTTAAAGGGCTGAATTCCCACGCGAATACTGTCGAAATCGAATCGATCTGACACATTACGAATATGGTAATCAAAAAATGCACCTTGAATGCCGAGGTGGCTATCGGTACGAGTATCCCCGTCTCTTGGATCGATATACAGTGCACGAATCTCGTCAACTTCAGTGTGATTCACATTAATGACTGGAATAAACCGAAACTCATAATCCGGCGGACGAAAAATGGTGTCGCCTTTAAGATAAGCCAATTCAAAAATAAAATTCTGGTTATAGGTGACCTGATTACCTGAACCAAAGATGTCAACATCTGCAGCGCTTGCCCCACTTTGTGGCGCCACCGGCGTCGGAATATCGCGCCATTCAACCACCGAATCAGAAATGGCCGATAACGACAAAAACCATTCATCGTGAAGCGGCCTATCGCCTTTGAGTACATTGCGCTGATACGGATTCCATAGACTGTTCTGATATCCCGGCAAGCTATCAACAATACGCCAGCGATCAGGCACTTCTTGTAAGGGACTGTCTTGAAATAACGGCGGCGGCGCCAAACGACGGTTATCGCACTCACCTATCGATAACGTATCTATCTGCTTGCCGGGCAAACGATTGCGCCCTAGGTGTTCGGCATCCTCGCACTCAACGACTGCAGCAACCTGCTCGGCGGCAAAAAGCAGCGCAAACGCGATCGAGAATCTATGCAGCCAACGACAGCCCTTATTTACCATGGCAAACGCTCTGCGCATCGCTGTTTAAAAATGGCGTTTGTGGGCACTGAACGTAACGCAACTTCACCCCTAACGCAGAGAGTTGGCTAGCCCGCATGGCTGCTGGCGCATTATTAATAGTGCCTAAGCGAGCACCGGCATTATGCAAACCGAGAAACGCAATCATGTCATCTTGATCAACGCCATCTCCTGACACTCCAATGCCGCCCACCAGCACATTGCCACGATAAATCGGTACGCTGCCGGGAAAAATTTGAATGCCGTTAGCAATCGGATCGACGTTTGTGCCAGCCGTCGCACGGCTGATACCACTGCACCCCGTCGCGACATCCGTTGCCACTAACCCTGCCGCGAACGCGACATGATTAATCACTTGGTTATAGACAAGATCTAGCTGAAGACCCGTTGAGAACGGGCTCCAAGCTGAAAAGGGCTTCGATAAGGGGCCATGCACTGACGATTGCAGTCCATCGGGATAATAGGGTCGAGATAAATTTCCGCCGGCACGATCAGTAAACGCAAACGCCCCATCAGACAATGCATTTGGCAGACCGAGAAAATTACGTAATGCGGTGACGTAATCGGCAATCGAAGACGTTGCCGCCACAACAGGAGCGCCACCAACAAGACTGGGGCCGAGATAATTCGCCGGTGGCAGCGCCAACAGTTCCGCGCCAGCGTCGCTGCCCGAATAAAACGCGGCGGTACGAGCTTTCTGCAGCGCGACGTCGGTACCGAACACTGGCGCGTCTTGATTACGTGCCAACGCCAGCGTCACGCCGTTTACATCTACCACGGCTACCGTCACACGTGCACTCGTGCCAAGCGGCATACGAATCTGAGCACGCGACGCATTGGCGATAGACAATGCTTCTGCCACCAACGTTTGCGCTTCAACGGCAGACAAGCCCAATGGCTCCGCACTGCCTGTTGGCGGATAGCGAGGGGTATCTGCGCCATCGACCAACACAAACGCGTTCACGCCAGGGTAAAAATTTTCATTATCAAAACGAATACCCGACGCCGGCTGCGCAAAAGCAACGCCGCCGAGTATGCCGCCTACTGCATCAAAATAACCGGCAACACTAGTCAGAGCGCCTGCAATAGACGTCAACGGTAGAGCTGCTCCAGCAGACATCGGCGCGGGCTCAGCGAAACGAAATAGCTTGCCGTCAACGGTAATGCGATCCGCTCGTCGATTCTCAGGCGGCATTAACCGCCCTGCCCCAACAATTGCAACGGCCTCATCTAAAGAGCGATCAATGTCGGCAATCGTTGCGTCAAAACTATAGCGGCTATCGATTACCACTCCTATTCCGCCGACAACGGCGCCGCCTTTATACAGCGGCATTCCACCAGGGTCCGCGCTCAAACCCAACGGCGTACGTTTCGGTCCCCAGCTACCATTACCAAATGCATTAACGAGATCGGAACACGCAAGCTGGGAAAACTGCACACCAAACAAAGGGCCGCCGGGCTGGTTATCTTCGCCGGGATTAAAATGCTCTTGGACAATTTGACCCGCTGTACGCGTGGTAAAAGCGTTACCTTCGCTAGACAAGTAGGCACCAGTAACCGCTTTTGAAATCGCCGCTAAGGTCGCAGGAATAAATGAAATGTTTTCAAGGCCGCCATTGCGAGCATAGGGTGACGTAATCGTGACACTTGTTGCCGCACCAGCCATTTGATAAACCGCAAGCACATTACCAACGCGATCAACTACTGCGATGGTTGCTGCCGCCCCCTGCGCACCCGCCTCCGTAGCGGCACGTGCGACAACAGCTTCTACTTCAGTCGTACTCAACAGCGACGCCGCGGTCGTACAACCACCGGCACAACCACTAAACAAATCGTTGCCGCCACCGCCGCAGCTCAATAGCAGCGAGCTACTGACTAGCAAGAACGCGCTCAGTACCGCGCGTCTAATTGTTGCATTCTGTCTGTTGAATGAAATGGCGCTGCTCATTGCGGATCCGACGCCATGACAGACATATCGGGCTGATGATACTCATGACAGGTAATGCACATGGACAACACCTTATCTTCTGTATCTTTGCCGCCATGACAATCTTGACAATGCTCAATGCGCGGCATCAGAATATCTTCTGTTTGTGTCGACTCCTGCGCGGCATGGCAACTACCACATGACTCGCTTCGATGTTTGTAATGCGGGAAACGCGAGGAAAGCATCCATCGATCATTCAGCCGATTCGGTCGAATTTTCCAGCGCTGTGCATCTGTTTGCGCGGTCGGACTGTGTTCCACTTCATGACACGTAATACAAGCACGGCGCTCAAACATATCTTCCGCGACCTCTTGGGTATGTTGCTCCACCCATTCAAGACCTTCTTGCTGCAGACGGGACACTTCCGCTTGCCCAGGTCGACGACGACTTTCATTTTTCGCCATCTTTTCGGCAATAAATTGCGCACTAAAGTATTCGCGCAAACTGTTTAACACCTCTACGGGCGGACCGTGCGGCACTTCACGGGCGGGATTATCGACATCAAAAGCCAACGAATGACAACGAGAGCACGACGTTTCCATAGTCAAAGGCACCATGCCAAAACCATCGGCCGCTCGCGTGTGGCAGCTACTGCACTGCAACACCTCGTATGCTCCGGTCTCATTCTTTAACCCCTCAGTGTCTAGATGTTGCTGATGATCAAAGCGCAAATTATTGTGTTCTTTAAGCTCAGGGGTGCGCTTTTGTCGGCCGCTATTTTGCCAATGCCAATCGCCATCATTGAGCACCGGGTTAAGCATATTTAGACGGAAATCTGGGTGCTTACTGGTGAAATCAGAAACATTAGACACTTTCGCCTTTGAGCCAAGCGCTGTTGCTAAAACACCATGGCAACTCACACAAAAGCGCTGATCATCCATCACCATGCGTTCCTGCTCATTGTGTTCACGGTGACAAGAGGCGCAGGTTTCTTTCTGAAAAAGAATATTAGCAGGATGATCTGCCGCAACATGATGAGTGGTGTCTTCGTGGCACTCCGTACACACGTTATTTTGCACCGGCTCGAACGGTTTAACATGGCAAGCCGCGCAGTTATCACCGATAAATCCATGCTGCCGATGCAAAGGCCCTGACAGCCACAGTGAGTCATCTGGAAGTGCAACAGGGCTATGTTCTTTGATATCGGGGTTCTGCGCCAGCCACACAGGTAAAATCAGACACACTAGCGACAGCAAGACAAACAATATCCAAGCGTAAGCACGTTTTCGTAGCCAGAAAATATTTTTTAATGACGTAACATAGCTATCAGGATTAAGTCCTTCATACTCTTGAACTTGAAGTTGTTGTACGCTAATTGCACAGTCAACTTCGTTATCAGGCCGCTCAATAATCACCAGATGGTAATCACCGATCAGCACTTGGTCTCCCACCGAAAGCATCGCGCTTTTGCACGTGCGGCCATTAACAACAATACCTAAGGATGTGGTCGCAGTTATTTCAACGAGCTGGCCGAGTAACGATATTTCCGCATGTCGCAACGAAACGCGATCACCCGGCAACAACAAATCCTGATCCGTACCACGACCAACTGTTAGCCGCGACGACGCAACCTCAAAGTCTTGGTGCCTATTGGGCGCCCCTTCAACGGAAACAATCTTTCGTATAAGAAATGTCACAACGGTTACCAGTAGTAAAAGACGCTAACAATATGCGCCATCAGTGTTGCCAATAGCGCAAACGTCAAAGGAATATGGATATAGAGCCAAAACTCCATTAATCCCTGCATACGCACGTCTTTGAGTAACTTCTGCATTAATGATGCTTTGGTGCTGACTACATCGCTCAGTTCTTGCAATACAGCAGTAATACGAGGATCTCGTGATCGAGCCACCTGGCCAGCAAGAATATTGAGCATGCGACGCTGTCCCGTATTTGATACTTTCTTCCACACCTGCTTTTTGCCGGACATCACCGGCACCATCATCTGTGAGGAATCACGTCCGCTAAGCTGAGCCCAAACGCCACCGCCAACACGAAAGAGCTGGATACTCGTAATCATCATGCGGTCGACCGGCGAACCAAGCGCTTCTACTAGTAACGAGGCTTTTCGATCAAGCTCAGAAATCTCCCGAAAAATGGACTTTCGCGTTAAGTTGTCGCGATTATTCGTCACCATTTTCGGGTACTTCACATACATCACAACGCCCCAAACACCGCTGGCAATAACGGCAATCATCAATGCGTAGGCGAGAGTATGAATATTGAATCCAAACTGAAAACCGGTATGCAACGTTGCAATAATAAGCAACGACACACCGAGATAAACGTGTGCAGAAAGCCATCCCTGAACAGTGCCGAGACGAGAGCGATAGGATCGCTTACGTAATCCGTAAAGCGTCAACCATACAATCAGCGCAGCCCCAACCGTCCCTAGAGTGTAGCCAAGCCACGTTCCGCCATTGTGCGGCTCAAGTGGATCATAGGCCCAATACGCCACAATGCTGGCCAATGCCAACAAAATAGCCACCTTCATATAAAGCGCATCAGCAAAGCGTAAAAAACTTTGATGCATCTCAACCGCTCCGCTTAACTAAATTGACAAAGTTTTCCGGACTCGTCCGAATCGCTGCACCGGTAGGGCACGCTCGGACGCAGGCAGGACCACCTTTTAACGTCGAACACATATCGCATTTTACCGCTTGCTTCTGCGCATCAGGCGCCTTCGCTTTTGAACCCGTTGCGCCAAATAAAATACGCGACCATACCGAAGGTTGTTCCGAGCCTGGATACGCCATTTGAATCACGCCATATGGACAGTTCGATTCGCAATTACCGCAGCCGATACAGTTGTCTGCAATCGTGACTTCGCCGCTGGCATTACGACTAATCGCATCCGGAGGGCAATCTTTCATACAATGAGGATGCTCGCAGTGACGACATGATGTTGGCACATGAATCTGCGCGTATGTCGGTCCCGCTTCACGGTCCAGTCGCGAGGTGCCTTCATGAGTATCCGCACAAGCCGTTTCACAATTATCACAGCGTATGCACAACGACTCATCAATCAGCAACACATCAGTCGCTTCACCCAAGCCCTGCGCCATCAGAAACGACAGTATCTTACCGCCCTCGCCGCCGGCCTCAATTTGGGAGTTGAGGTTAAGGCGCTCTCTAATCTGCTCTTCTACTTGGGCTTTTAGTTCTGGTTGATGGTCAAGCAATGCATTAAACGGCCCGCTTTTCATCACCACCGTTTCGGTCGGCACCGCCGCACGCACAGATGCAGTGCGCTTAGTATTGCCGAGCAAACCCATTTCACCGACGTACTTGCCCGCCGGCACATATGACAACACCATGTCTTTGCCATTAATAAATCGCGAAACCGTTAACGAGCCACGACGTACAAGGTGCAGCTCATCGCCCTGCTCGCCTTCGGCAAAAAGCACATCGCCACGATTATAGGTTCTCAATTCCGCCGAGCTGATCAGCTCGGCCAGTTCACTCGGATCAGAGTTGGGGGCAAACTGGGAATGAATCGCGCGCAGAATAAATATCTCATCAATGCGGCGCTTTACTTCATCAATAGAGCTGATTAGTCGCATCATTGAACGACGCGGGGTTTCGATTAAAACGCAAAACTCACCAGCGTAAACCGTCGCATTACGTCGCCGCCCAGAAATAAGGCTCATCTCGCCGAAAAACTGGCCCGCTGTCACTCGAATACGTGTGTCTTTCTCTTCATCGATAACAACTTCGACCCAGCCATCAAGAACAAAATAGAACGAATCGGTGTAATCGTTGCGAGCAAAAATAACCGCCCCTGCTTTCGGCGTTGAAAATCGACTTTCCAGCATCAGCTCACGAAAGCGCAATGGATTAACGGGTCCAAACAACAGGATTTCATTGCGCAGGAAGTCGAGCATCTCGTCGACATCGTATTTATACGGTAACGCGGAGAATTTTTTGGCGAGCAGGTCATGGTCGACCGGTTTTATCGGGTTGCCGCGAATATATTCAACAACCTCATAACCTTGGTTCATGGCCTGCTTAATAAGGGGATAGCCGCCGAGCGCACCAATGATATAAAGACCGGGAACATTTGATTCGTATTGCCGGGTGAGCTCAGGCACCGCCGCAGGCACATCGGACGGAAATTTAACCCCACAGCTTTCGACGAACGCACGCGGAGGAATAGCCCCAAGCCGTCCAATGATACGGTTAACCGGAATACGTACTTCGCCATCCGCGCCATTGAGTACGATCACCCCAGGGCGACCTTCTTCCGGCTGGTTAATGACTTCTTTTACCGTGGTGTTAAATAAGCCTTGAATTTTTCCGCGCTCAATGGCGTCGGTAATACGTGTCAGGTTACCCTCTTTGGCCCGGGCAAATTCGTCGCGACGGTTGACGATATAAACACGGTTATCGCGTGCCAGTGCGACGGCATTTTCAATTGCAGCATCGCCCGCACCAACAACAACAATTGTCTCGTCGCTGTATTCGTCTGGGTCATCAAGCTGATATTGAACAAACGCGGCCTCTTGGCCCGGCACGCCCAATAAGCGCGGATTACCCTGAACGCCAATTGCCAACACGATTGTTTTTGCTTGATAGCTGTCGCCACTTTGCGTGCGAATAGTGAACGCACCTGACTGGCCTGTGATGGTGGATACCTCAGCGCGAAAGGCAACATTGACCTTGTGCTTTTTGGCTCCCTCGTACCAATTTTCAAGAATATTTTCTCGGGTGCCTGCGTCGAAATCGATACCACTACGCAAAGGCAGAAAACCGGGCTCAGCCATAACATGCTTGCCCTTTTGATAGCGCTGAATCGTCAGCGCCAGATGATCGCTTGCTTCAAGCAGAACATGCGAAACGCCCAGCTCCGCGGCGCGCGCCGCGGCGCTCAAGCCCGCCGGCCCAGAACCTAGTACTGCAATATCTACAACTGCGCCTGCCATCCTTGCCCCCAATACACCGCCTTTTGGCAGCGGCATTACACTTTCACGGCAATACCTGCGGTAAACGTGTCCAACACCCTAATTTTGGCAAACTGCGCCGTACACAACATGACCTTAGACGACTTAGCTGCGTTTATTTTTCTATCGCCATATGCGATACGGCGAAAAACAATGCGAGCAAGGCCGCCCCCAGCCAGCTCACACCTTTAAATGCACTAAGCGCGAATTGTGACACAGCTCATATTAATTTGCAGGCAACAAAAGTCCTTCGTTCATGATCAACGCGATCATCAATCGTTCTGCTATTTCTTATTAACGTTCGCCTTACTAGAGGCTTTTACGCGAGCGCTTGCCACCGCAGTGTGTGGATCCTCAGGCCACGGGTGCTTTGGATAACGACCTCGCATCTCCTTGCGAACCTGTACATAACCATTACACCAAAAGCCAGCAAGATCCGACGTCACAGCGATTGGCCGTTGCGCCGGCGAAAGTAGATGCGCTTGCAGCGCTACTAATCCGCCAGCCAATACGGGCAGCTCACTCAAACCAAACATCTCCTGCAGCTTGACCCGAATCACCGGCGCAGACTCCTGACAATAATCCACCATGACACGCCGTCCACTGGGAACAGCCACCGTCTCAGGCAACAGGTGCTCTAGCCGCTGTTGACCGGCATACCCTATCAAGGCCCGCAACGCGTCATCGGGCGCAAAGCCCCGCCAGCTACGCTGTTTCACTGCGGACTGCATAAAGGGGCCCAACCATTCATTGAGCGTCGCCAACAAGGCCGTGTCACTGATGTCAGGCCAACCGTCATCCGATAAAGAATGCATGTAGCGCACGCGGGCGAGCCATTGGCGTATCGACTCTGACCAAGTGAGCAGCGCCAACCCTTCTCTACACAAGACTGTCAATAAGGCTTCTCTGACCGCATCATCATCCATCTTGTGCGTCGGCAATGACTGTTCATCCAGCACCAAGCCCGCCCAGTGGCGGCGCCTAATCCCCCTTAACCCCTGCGAAGATTCGTGCCACTCCAGGCTTTCCTCAATCTCAATTGCGTTCCGTGCGAATGCCTCAATCACTGTCATGCTAATCGGGGCTGCGGCAAATATTCGCGCCTCGCGACCGCCACCTCCGACGTTGGCGGCAACCAACCAAGGTTCTCCTGCCAGCTGATCGTCATCTGCCAGCCAGACGCCGCGACCATTTCGCAAACGATAGCGTGGCGCGGCACCAGAGCGTCGACGGGCCAACCGATCGGGATAGGCCGCCAGCAATAACAGGCCAGTGTCGTCCACGCCCCCCTCAATGTTGATGCTACTGCGCTCATCGCGCCGGAGCAGCCGATCAAGCTGCTTCTTCAAGGTGGCGGCTCCGCGCTGACGATTTGACGGAGAAAAAATATCCAGCCGAGAATGAAGATCGGCACCACCTTGGCCAGCCCCTTCACCACTCTCCAGCAACACAGCAAGCTGCGCGGCAAGCACGCCAAGTTGACGCTGTCGACCAAAGCACAGCATCGCTGCGAGTCGAGGGTGTAGTGGCAGACGCTGGCACTCGCGACCAAGATCACTAAGCAATCCGTTCGGCTTCAACAAACCTAATTGCGACAGCAACTCACAGGCACCCTGCCACGCCGGTAGCGGCGGCTGGTCTAACCAACTCAACGTGGACGGATCAGCGCACCCCCATTGCGCCAGATCCAACACCAACGGAGCTAGATCGGCGCATAACATTTCCGCAGGAGACTGTGTCGCAAGCACCTCGTCCTGACGCCACAGCCGTATTGCTCGCCCCGGAGCCACACGCCCAGCCCGACCCGACCGCTGATCCGCACTACTGCGCGACACCCGCCGCGTCTCCAATCGTCCCATGCCGACAGCGGCATCAAACGCCGGCAATCGTTGATAGCCGGCATCGATCACCAATGTCACCCCAGCAATGGTCAGCGATGTCTCCGCAATTGCCGTGGCGATGACCATCTTGTGGGAGCCCTCCGGCGAAGCAGACAACACCTTGTCCTGCGCGGCGGCATCTAACCCGCCATGCAGTGAGTGAAGAGTAAAGCGGGAAGGTAACGACAAAGGACCCCCAGCTGCCAATATCGACGACAGTCTCGTCAACTCATATACGCCAGGCACAAAAACCAGTATCGAGCCCTGCTGGCACTGGGCTTCACCAGCAATGATCTGAGCCGCATGATCAATCCAATGTGCCTGCTTGGAGGGCGGCCGATATTCCACTGTTACAGGATAACTGCGCCCCTGTGCCTCAATGACCGGCGCCCCGCCGAGAAGCTCAGCCACCGCCTCACCATCCAATGTCGCCGACATCACCAGTAAGCGCAGATCTGGGCGCAAAACCTTCTGCGCTTCTAGTGCAAGCGCAAGCCCCGTATCCGCCGCAAGAGAGCGCTCATGGAATTCGTCGAAAATGACCGCCTGATAACCCTCCAGTGACGGATCGGTAATGAGCATCCGGGTAAGAATGCCCTCCGTGACGACTTCTATTCGCGTCTGGTCCGAAATACGGCTATCAAAGCGAGTGCGGTAACCCACCACCCCACCAACAGGCTCACCAAGCTGTTCCGACATACGACTCGCTGCCGCCCGTGCAGCAATTCTGCGTGGCTCAAGCATGATTAATCGCCCACCGTGCATCCACGGCGCTTTATATAATGCCAGTGGTACAACAGTCGTTTTCCCGGCCCCCGGAGGAGCCAGTAAGACCGCAGACGCTCCCTGCGTAAGCGCCTCAATTAGTTCCTCAAGTACCACATGAATAGGGAGTCGCATCTATTTGATATCAATCATTAATTAAAGGAGAAAAATACGTATAGTACGGCAGTGCATATCCCGCAATTTCGCACTGAAACAATATGAGGTAAGAAAATAGTATGGTAGCCTCGTGTTGACACTCGGGGGGAGTAAGTACATGGCAGGGCATCGTCAATGAGCACAGATACAACCGCACAACATAGTACAGATCAAGAGATGAATGCGCCTGAGCATCTAATCTGGCAACTCAGCCACTTTAGTAATCATCAGCGTGCGATAAAATTTGTCCAGCAGTTCCAAGACACGCTCTGCGTTTTTAGCGCACCTGTCTCACAACTCTATACCAACTACGAAATTAGCGTGCCAGAAGCAGACGATCGCTCACTGATTATTTTGCCGAACCCATATGCCTATCACGACACCTTCAACGGAATTCCCGAAGAGAGCGTTCGCCCTACTGGCATCACCATTATTCCCGATGAGCAGACCGATAAAGAAGGTCTGCTTATAACCCTGCCGATGATGAAAGACGGCAAGCGCATTATGCGCCCTGTTCCGCTCAAAGCGGGGCTTTGGGCGCTAATGAAAAGATCCAAGGAACATGAACCCTTCTTGCCTGTTATCACCAAGGGCGACCTACGCGCATTCCGCAAAGACGCACCGTGCTTACATTTACATCGCATCGTTCCCGCCCGCTTAACGGAAAGATCGAGAATGGAAGTTAGCAGCATCCAACGAGTTATTCGCGAGAAACTCAACGTCTATCTATAAGCGCTAGGAACTCACTTTCTGATGGACAAAAAAAAGCCCCTTGCATAAGGGGCTTATAGACAAATCAACATCAAACAAGGTTTTAATTCATTGAAAGCGACAGCAAATTCGGATTGAAATCAACGTCACGTAACTCTTGCATGTAATCCATCGCAAACTCGCGAGATTCCACGCTCGGCGCCACTACTGCCTGCTGGATCAAATACTGTACAACCGTCAGCTTTCCACCCTCTTGAGCAATCAAGGGATGATTGACGTTAGCGCCCATATCAATCACAGCATACTCAAGATTCTCGGCCTGAGTCGTTTCGATCATGCGAGTGAGTAGTGTTTCGCCATCACAATCCAGAGTTAGAAGCTGATCAGCGGACGCTAGCTGATACTCGCCTGTGCTCGCCAACAACTCAACTTCAGCGGCCAACGCGCCATCTTCAATCGCCGCCGCGCACAAACGCTGCTCTTGGCCCGCTGCAGCGAATGCCAATGTAGGAATCAATGTGAGAACGACAACAGACCAACGCATGAGACTCATCTCCATAATAAGTTTGCGGCGCCTTACTTTACGATGAGAGATATTATACGAACTTTATGTCAGTCTGTTTGCAAAAATCTGTTTTACAATACGAACTAATCACTAGATCCTAGGCATTTCCTGACCAATGGTCCTCCTGCGCATACCAAAGGCAAAAAAGGCTACACAGCTGACTCAACCAACGCATCGGACAACTGCTGCAACGTAACCGGCTTGACTAACTGCCCATCCATACCAGCCTCAACCACTCGCTCGCGGTACTCTGGTAACGCGTGAGCACTGAGCGCAACGATTCGTATGCGTGGCCAGCCATTGCTGTGCTCAAGCGCCCGAATTTGCCTTGCGGCCGACGGCCCATCAAGCAGCGGCATATCCAAGTCCATCAAAATAAGGTCGTACTGACCGCGTCTATCCCGATAGCATTGCACCGCTTCGCGACCGTCCTCTGCAATGTCAGCCTCAATGCCTAACCGACGCAGGTAGCCACGAGTCACAATCTGATTGACCGGATTATCTTCCGCTACGAGCACACGCAATCCAGAATGCTCATCACACGGCACTCGATGCTGCGTCGCATGGACATTGTCCTCATCACTGAGCTGCACAACCTGAAAAAGCTGTACTAACTGCTCAAGACTAAATACAGAACGGGTAACAAGCGAGGTGCCTGCCGCGCTGTCCGGTGCCCAGCTCGACACTAGGTCTCCACGCACGCCTGTCACCACCTTAATCGGTAAATGAGTGGCGGCTATCGATGTCACTTGAGCATTCACACTTGCGGCACTATCAGTCGAAGCCGGATCCGCGTATATCACCGCCATTCTAAAAGGCTCACCCGAAGACACCGCCGCTAACGCTTCTGCCGCTGTCGAAACCACTTTCACTTGAGCCAATGCGGCGCCGCCAGCAGCGGTCATTCTGGCGAGCTGCCCAGAACCATCTAACAACACCACACGGTCTGTTACGACATTGGTCAACTGTTCTGCCGGCTCGTCGAGCAACGACTCAGCAATGCCCTCCTCGTCTGGCAATTCCTCGTCGGATACCACTGAGCCGTCCTGAGTAGCCATAGGCAGAATCAAATCAAACCAAAAAGTAGAGCCCCAATTCCGCGCACTACTGACATCAATATCGCCCCCCATCAAACGCACTAGCTCGCGACTAATACTCAAGCCAAGCCCAGTACCTCCAAAACGTGTAGCAACTCCAGCAGACGCTTGATTAAACATACCAAATAAATGCCGCTGCTCGTCCGGCGACAAACCAATGCCAGAGTCCTGTACTTCAAAGCGCAGCTGCACGCTACCGTCCACCTCACCGCGACACGATACACGCACTTCAATCCAGCCATCGCGAGTGAACTTCACCGCGTTACCGATTAAATTAATCAGCACCTGGCGAATACGTGTTGAATCTCCGCGCACTCTGGCGGGCACGTCATCTGCCACCATGCACAACATCAAACAACGATTATCGTTAACCTGAAGGCTAAAAATTTGGCAGGTATCATTGACTAAATTCCGAACATCGAAGCTAGCGACATCGAGCTGAAATTTACCCGCCTCAATTTTTGCGTAATCGAGAATGTCATTCACTAAGTTAATCAACGCGCGCCCTGCGCTATCGATTAACCCTATGTATTCCCTTTGCCGAGCATCTGGATTGGTTTCACGCAGTAACTCTGCAAGACCAATCACGCCGTTTAGCGGCGTGCGGATCTCGTGACTCATGCGTGCGAGAAACTGGCTCTTCGTATGATTCTCCGCCAGCGCGTGCATCATTTTCTCTCGCGAGCGGTAAAACAGCAGTCCGATACCTGAAACAACCAAATACAGTGTCACCAGCCCAAGAGAAAGTAACGCATCTCGAATAACCTTCTGATTACGCGCAGCTTTAACCGACCGATTTGCTAAGCCGAGAAACTCAGCACTCAGTTGATGAAGCGCCGAGCGCGCCGCGACGCCACGATCATTGGCGTCTTCCCACGGCACTTCAATCACGTCAGCCAGGAGATACTCGCTCTCGATGAACTCACGATAGCTCTGCAGAGTCTTCTGTAGCTCTGCCAAACGCTGAGCACTAGCAGCCTCTACACCTCGCGCACGAATACTCAACAGACGCTTAGACAACGCCTGCAACTCCCCATCAAATGCACTCCAGGATGCCTCCATGCGCTGTGCATCCGTCGACCCCAAATAACCGCCGCGAACCGAGATAAAAAGCGATAACGCGTGCAACTCGGAAACGCTTGCGCGCACTGACTTCAAATCGTCCGCCGTCAACATTAACAATTCCGAAGCACTAACCTGCCTACCTGCACTAAACTCAAGTAAATACAGTAGCGAACCCAACGAGCGATACACTCGCTCGGTTAGGCGACCCACTTCATCATAGGGCCCTAATGTCGCAGAGTTGCTGGTGGTTAAGTCGAGGCTCGCCCAGTCTGTTTGAATGACCGCAGCATAGTCACTTGAAGCTGAGTCGGGAGTAGCGCGCAGCAAATCGGTATAACCCACCAATGCCCTCGGAACCCTATCGTAGGCAGTATTGAAAAATGGGTTAATCTCAGGATGATTGATGAGGATATGCACTGGGCTATAAACGCCTAAATCCTCAAGGGGATATAGCAACGCTTCGCCCGCGACAAAAACAGAAACCGTATCGTGCAAGCGTTGGTATCGGTCTAAACTTTCGGACACTGACGTGGCCAGCAGCCATACAAGGACCGCAAAAGGTAGAGACACAATGCTAAACAAAACCCACGGAAATGAGCTGTGTCGCACCGAATCAGTTATCATTCCTTGATACCTAAATCCATATTCATGTCCATTAATGTGCCACCATTACTGCCTCAAAGCTATATTAAAGCTATATCAGCTCAGTAAAGGCTGCAGCAATGCCTGCAAGCGGTCACACAAACGATTAACATCTTTTACCTAATAACAAATAGGGATAAAGCCATGCGTACATTCTTACTTTGCACCGTGATATTGCTGATCTACGGCTGCACCCATACGCCCGAGCTCACCAATATTGAGGCCGCACCAAGGGCAATCCCCCCTGTCTCGGTCGATCTTGCCGCCTACCAAGCCCCACAAACAATAGGCCCCTTCACACTGCAAGGAGACATGGCTGCCAGCGGAAACCCATCTCGATTATTTCGCTACACCTCCAGCAACGCAGGGCAAACACTCAGCATTGTTATCTACCCCCTGCCTGGCGGCTGGGAGCAGATGGACGCAGATCAGCAAATTGCTGGCCATTATGGTCAGGTGCGACAGGATGCTGTGAAGCAGCTGATTAAGCGCGGCGCGACACGCGTAGACATTGAAAATGAAAAAACCTATGTAGACCCAGACAGCCAAGCACTCACGGCGGAATCCAGTATTATTGCAACGTCTTCAGCCGGAACAACCGTCACCCAAACACTGATGCTGCGGCGGTCCGGCCCGATCTTTATTCGTCTCGGACTAATAGACTCTGAAAAAGTGAACAATATTGCCCTCGCTCGATCAACGCTGAATACATTCGTCAACACAGTCGCCGCGCCCTCTGCCGACACGACGGATTCATTAACTGATAATGCACGCTAACGCCGTGACAACTCAGACACTCTTTCCATTAGCAACAATGAACTCCAGCATTTATGTCTGACGGCGACTTTAGCGCGATTGCACCGGCTACGATCACTTGGCCAAATGGCGAACCCTTCTCATCGCACTTCAATACGCGTTATTTCTGCCGAACCCACGGACAGGCAGAAGCACGCGAGGTTTTTGTCGAAGGGAACGCCTTAACAAAACGCTTCAGCGAACTACACAACAATCAGCACTTTGTTATTGGCGAAACCCGTTTTGGGGCCGGTCTGAATTTCTTAGTCACCGCTCAAGCATTTCTGCAGCACGCGGCAGATGGCGCGAGACTGCATTATGTCGCCGCAGAGGCACAACCACTGTCACAGGCTGATCTAGCTCAAGCACTCAAACTTTGGCCGACGCTAGAAGAATTCACCACAGAACTCATTACCCAGTACCCATCACTCACGCCGGGCTTTCATCGGCAAACTCTTTATGCTGGCCGAATAACACTCACGCTCATGTTTGGCGATACTCACACTATGCTGGCGCAACTGCCGGCTCGCGTTGATGCATGGTTTCTCGATGGCTTTGCACCAGCTAACGATCCCCTTATGTGGCAGGCATCGTTATTCGAATGTATGGCACAGCTAAGCCACGCCGGTACAACTATCGCCAGTAATGCCAGTGAAGAATACGTGCAGCAAGGGTTGGCTCAAGTCGGTTTCGCCCTATCCCTCTTGCCGTGCTCGACGCGCAACCGAGAAATAATCACCGGCACTTGGATTGAAAAAGCACCATATAAAGATTCGTCGGAGAAAGAACGACCACATCTATCCCCGCAACGATCACAACGCATCGCGATTATCGGCGCTGGACTCGCAGGAGTAACAACTGCCGCCGCATTAACCCAACGCGGATATCAGGTTCAACTTTTTGATCGAGCAGGTGTTGCCAGCGGCGCGTCCGGCAATTTGGCAGGCGTCGTCTACACCACTCCCAGTGCACATCCAACGCCTCAAAATCGTTTTTATCAAAGCAGCTATCTCTACGCACTGAAAAAATTTCGTGCAATGCAGTTTCCAAGCAACGAACAAGACGGCGCGATAACCGGCGTACTACAACTTGCAAAGAATGAGCGTCTTGCGGAAAAAGCACTTGCGGCACTGCGAAGTGGACTATGGCCCGCAGAACTTCTCAGCGAGCCGAAGATCAATGACACTTGTCCCCTAAAGACGCCTGAAAATGAAAGCCGCACGAACACACACGGCGCGCTCGTTCTACATCAAGCGGGATATATCAGTGCGCCTCAATGGTGCGGTCGACTTGTGTCTCACGCGAACCTAACTATTATCGGGAAAAATATCAGTCAGCTGTCTCATTTAAACAATGGCAGCTGGCAACTGACTTGCGACGACGCATCAACCGCATCATTCGATCACGTCATTTTGGCCAACGCCGCTGCGGCCTTAAACCTAGTCTCTCTGCCTGACCTAAAATTAAAGAACATCCGCGGCCAAGTTAGCTACGTAAAGAAAACGTCAGATTCGGAAAAATGGCCGTACGCGATATGTCATGCAGGCTACCTCACGCCTGCAATAAATGGTCTGCACTGTGTCGGCGCAACATTCGATATTGAGGATAGCGAGCCAAAGCCGAGAGATGATGACGACAGGAAGAATATCGAACAGCTCAAAGAGTATCTGCCGAAACAGTGGCGAAATCTGGGAGGCGACGATATCGAAATACACTCCCGCCGGGTCGGCTTTCGTTGCCAAAGCACTGATTTTTTACCGCTAGTTGGCTCACTGACTGATATCGACAAGAAGATGTCTGGCCTATGGCTCAATATTGCTCATGGCAGCCGCGGCATTACCGGAACGCCGTTGTGCGCGGAGATACTCGCCTGCATGATTAATGGCGAACCGCTCCCGATTGACCATGACATCCTCGCTGCCCTAGCCCCCGTGCGCTTTACACTCAGGCAGGCAAAACGAAATGGAAAGTGAATCGGCCCAAGTAGACATCACTGTTCAAAATAAAAACTGTACCGAAGAAGAGGTAGACAAGCCCCAGCAATTAATCGCAACAAAGGCCTAAGAAAAATACTTTTCCTGAGATTAATGCGCCGACATCGCGACTATAAATGCGTTCACGAAGACGCATCGAGTTGCGACGATAATTCAGCCGCATTATTTGCATCATCCTTGGTCATCAACGTCACAGACTCCGTAACCGCATCAAACCAGATCACCACCTCTCCGCCTTTCAACCGGTTCATGGCTTGAGCAACGCGCGACGCGACCGATATTTCCCGTTCACCGTAGTCCGTCCCATCGCGGGTAACAAACTCTTCCAGCAAACTGGTTAAGGTTTCTTGGTTGACTTGATCCCAAGGGACTAACATTCAACTACTCGCATCTCACTACTCGCCTCTAACCACCTGAATTCAACTAGCCATTTTCAATGACGCGCATTCCCAACCTCGATTACGCTAATGCTCCCTCCCGGGACCAAGCGCAGCGCACACTCAACGGCTCCTCACTAGGCACATGACTGCTATCGGACTCCCACACAAAGGTGTGATGCCCAGACAGCTCCGTTTCTAGGTGTACGACCGCATTAACCCAGTACATATCACGCAACAACGATTCAAATTTTTGCACCCACTGTTCCCACTCGTACTCAACCGCACGGTAAGACATCCCAAAATGGATAACCTGTGTTTGATAGCGACCCGAGAAGACGTCATCGCCCGGCGTCGAAAACATCTCACGGCACAGAAATGGCCAAGCGTCAGCGCCCGGCAGCGCTCGTAAAATGCGACGGTTATGGACACAACTGCGCTGGCGCTCTTGCGCCGTACCTAATGGCAAATGCTTAATGCAGCCATAAACTATCGATTCAGTGTCCAACGTTCCCCGCCCCTTTTTCACCCACGCGGTAATAGTTAACCGCATGACATACATCGCTTTACGTTAGTCGCTATCCATGAATAGTAGCGTTGCAATACTGCTCACAGTGCCATGATGAATGGTGATCTACTACCGTTTACATCCAGCCATCTGACGTCGATACACCTTTTCCATCGACGCCACACGTGCCGCCGCGTTCTTCATGTGCGCATTATTTTTCCACGTTCCACGTTTAAAGCCGCCGTGCCCTGCGTAGTATGACAAGTACAGGTGGTATGCGTCGTTACGAGCAATACCATTGCGCTTATAGCTCTGGTAGTAATACCACCCCACGAAGTGAACCGCGTCACCAAAATCATTGCGATCAGCGCCGCCACGTCCAGTGTCTTCCCGATACCACTTCCAAGTACCCTTTAACGCCTGGGGATAACCGTACGCATTCGATGGTCGCTTCCATGGAATAAAGCCCAATAATTTTTTACGCGGCGGCTTGGCTCGCGCCTGGAAAGCCGACTCCTTCCAAATCGTTGCCATCATTACCGAGACTGGCACGCCGAATTCCTTTTCCGACTTCTTCGCCTGCTTGTACCAGTTATTAAACCAGCCACCGTTTTCGTCAAAAACGGTGCATACATCACCAATATTAGACGGCTGAGAGGCGCACCCCCCCAGCCAAACAAAAGACAATAAGGTGATCATTAGTACGGATTTATTCATGCCTCTTTCACGCTTACCCCCAATGCCTGCAAGCGAGCAATAAACTCAGCCTCATCAATCACAGGAATACTCAATTTTTCTGCTTTATCCAACTTTGATCCGGCTTTTTCGCCGGCAACTACCACCGTTGTTTTGGCGGAAACAGAACCCGCAACTTTCGCACCGAGATCGATCAAATAGGCCTTAGCCTGATCACGACTGAGAATGTTCATTGAACCCGTTAGCACCCAAGTCTCGCCGTCCAACGGCTGCTCACCGGCAGCATCGGACGGGTCGAATTCCTGCCAATGAACACCGGCATCACGCAGAGAGCGGATAACATCTAAGTTATGCTGTTGCTGAAAGAAGTGACGAATACGGCTCGCAACAATGGGCCCCACATCCGGAACACGTTGCAACAGCTCTTCATCAGCGGCCATAACAGCTTCTAAACCACCAAAAAACTTACTTAATGCCAACGCCGTTGCCTCGCCCACTTCACGAATACCCAGCGCAAACAAGAAACGTGGCAAGGTAGTGCCCCGACTCTCCGCTAATGCCGCAACAAGCTTTGCGGCAGATTTCTCCCCCATCCGCTCTAGTTCGGCAATTTGCTCGGCCTGTAATGCAAACAAGTCGGCAACGGTACTGATCAGATTTTTGTCGACCAGTACTTCAACGATCTTATCGCCAAGCCCATCAACATCCATCGCCCGACGCGAAGCAAAATGCTTAATCGCTTCCTTCTGTTGCGCCGCACAAATCAGACCACCTGTACAACGTGCAATCACCTCGCCTTCGGCACGAAAGACTTCACTGCCGCAAACGGGACATGTTTGTGGGGTAACAATACGCTCTGCACCATCCGGACGCCGTTCAGCAATAACACCAACGACCTTGGGTATCACGTCGCCAGCGCGGTAAATAATGACACTGTCACCGATGCGTAAATCTAAGCGCGCTATTTCATCAACGTTATGCAAGGTGGCGTTGCTCACCACGACGCCACCAACCTGAACGGGCTCAAGCCGTGCGACTGGCGTAATCGCCCCAGTACGCCCAACTTGCCACTCCACATCAAGCAATCGTGTAATTTCTTCCTGCGCAGGAAATTTATGCGCGATTGCCCAGCGCGGCGCGCGGGATACAAAACCCAACGCTTCTTGCCAATCAAATCGATCTACTTTGTAAACCACACCATCAATATCGTAACCAAGATCCGCACGACGGCCCAAAATGTCATGATAAAACGCCAACAGACCTTCAACCCCAATACACTGCCGAATTTCAGGGCTGACGCGTATGCCCAGCGTGCTCATCAACGCTAACATGTCACTATGACAAGCTGGCATATCCGCGCCTTCAAGACGGGCGATGCTATAGCCATAAAAATCAAGGGGACGTTGTGCGGTAACTTTTGAATCAAGTTGTCGCAAGCTACCTGCGGCCGCATTACGCGGATTGGCGAACGGCTTCAGCCCCGCCTCTAGCTGCCGCGTATTGAGGGCATTAAATCCGACATGCGGAAGAACGACTTCACCGCGCACCTCAACGAGACTCGGTGGGTTTTCTACACGTAAACGCAGTGGAATAGAACGAATAGTGCGAACATTCTCAGTGATATCTTCGCCTGTTTGACCGTCACCACGCGTAGCCCCGCGCACCAGCAGACCGTTTTCATAGACGAGGCTCACTGCCAAACCGTCTAACTTCGGCTCGGCGACGTAACCAACTGACGCTTCGCCAATCGACAGGCGATCGCGCAAGCGCCGATCAAATGCCATCAGCTCTTCGTCGCTGAAGGCATTGTCCAGCGACAGCATCGGCACTTCGTGACTGACTTGGGAAAACTGATCTAATGGAAATGCACCAACACGTTGCGTCGGTGATTCTTGGGAAATGAGATGAGGATGTTCATTTTCAAGCGATTGCAGCAGTCGAAATACGCGATCGTATTCCGCATCTGGGACCGCTGAATCATTCAAAATATAGTAGCGATAACTCCAGTCGTTGAGTTGCTCTCGCAACTGAACGACCAAAACAGAAGGTTCGATCGACACACTATCTCCGCCACTTATTTCATCAGACATTGTTAATGCGTTGACGGCGTTCAAAATCTTGCACGCGCTGGCGTAAATGCTCAATGGTTTGCGGTGTTAAAACACTATGCTGCTCGTCACGTAACTCAGCATCACACCGTTCTGCCAACTGCCGAATAACCGAAAGCATTTTATCTAGCGACGCAAGAGGCTTCGACGGCCCCGGCAATTTCATAAAGAACGTCGCCGCTCGAAAGGTATTCTCTTCCATTGTATCGATATCAAATGTTCCCGGCTCTAATGCATTTGCCATCGAGAACAGTAGTTCATCTTCGCCGCCAGAAACTTGACTATGGCGATGAAAAATATTCATCTCACCAAAGCGCATTCCCTGCTCCAGCAAATGCTGCAGTAAGTCGCGCCCAGGAATTGTCACCCCCTTATGGGCAACCATATGCAGCACAATAACTTCCAAAATATCTTCACGCGCAGGTTTCGACGCTTCTTGTTTATCCGCAACCGGTTCCTGTCGCGGCTTAACCGCTTCCGGACGCCTTTCCCGCTTACTTTCAACAGCAGATTCAACATGCTTATCCGGCGCCTTCTCAGCAGAGGCACCAAATAAATCCGGTTGGGTCGCTGCCGTCGTGGCAGCAGATACTTTCGTTGGCTCGGCCTCCATCACCACTGGCGGCGACGTATGTTGCTCCGGTTTTCCGGCAGCAGAACTGTTAGTCACTTTCTGACTCGGAGCACGACTGGCAGAACCATCTCGGTTCACCGTCCGTGGACCGCCGATCAGCTCGCGATTGGGCGCTTCAATAATATCCGGCAAATCTTTCACTCGCGGATCAATACGCACTTTTAAGCGACCACTGCGGTCGCGCACCATGCGGCGAATACCGTCAGCGAGTATGAGCAAAATCAATACCACTAAAATGCCGATCAAGGTTTCAAGATTCAGACCCATTACCGCCACGTCCCTTAACTGAAGTAAAACTTAGAGCAAGCACCCAAACAGATTAAGCTGAAGCCATTTCCGCAGCCTCATCCACATCCACCGCCACCAAGCGAGAAACACCTGGCTCGTGCATGGTGACACCCATTAGGTTTTCAGCCATTTCCATCGCCACTTTGTTATGCGAAATATAAATAAACTGTACAACCGGCGACATTTCACGAACCAAGTTACAGAACCGGCCAACGTTAGCATCATCCAGCGGCGCATCAACCTCATCGAGCATACAGAATGGCGCCGGATTCAGACGGAAGATTGCAAATACCAACGACAGCGCTGTCAGCGCCTTTTCACCACCGGACAGCAAATGAATCGTACTATTACGCTTACCAGGCGGACGCGCCATAATCGCAACACCCGTATCGAGAAGGTCGTCGCCGGTTAGCTCAAGGTATGCATGCCCTCCGCCGAATACTTTCGGGAACAGCTCTTGCACCCCTTGGTTAATACGATCGAAATATTCTTTGAAACGCGTCCGCGTTTCTCGGTCAATTTTACGAATCGCGTTTTCTAATGTTTTTAACGCGTCTTCAAGATCCGCGTTTTGGCGATCAAGGTAATCTTTGCGCTCAGACTGCTGCTTAAACTCGTCAATAGCCGCAAGATTGATCTGACCTAAACGCGAAATACGCTGGCCGATCTGGTCAAGCTCCGCAGCCCATTCTTGGTCATCTGCATCTTCCGGCAATAGCTCGAGCAGCGTGGCGAGATCAAACTGCGCCTCAACTAATTGCTCTTCAACCGTAGAACGACGGACTTTAATTTCCTGCCACTGCATTTTCTTCTGATCGAAGCGGCCGCGAATTTCCTGCGTCTGGCTTTCATATTGCTGACGACTACCTTCATGTCCGCGCATGGTGTGTTCGATAGCTTCCAACTCACGACGAACCTCCATCAAGCCCTGCTCAGCCTCTAGACGCTGCTCCAGCTTTTCTTCTAGCTGTTGCTTCAAGTCTTGGCCCGGCTCATCACCTTCATTCATTTGCCGGTCGAGTAACTCTTTACGCTCGCGCAACCCGTTGGTTTGCGCATCTAAACGATCAAGCCCCTGACGTAACGAATCGACCTGTGTTCGGGCACCCTGCACTTCCATCGCCAACTGATGAGATTGATCTCGATCTTGGCGGGCGCGCTGCCGGGTCTCATCCAACTGGCTGCGACATTCATCACGACGCGACAATAGCGCCTCGCGCTGCTCACTATCCTGCGCCATCGATTCCAACGCTTCAGACAGTATTGCGCGCGCCTCTTTTACTTGGCCTTGTTCTGATTCGCGCTGTGATGAAGATTCTTCAAGCTCTTTACCTAGGCGCTCACGACGCATAGTGATTTGCTCAAGACGAACTTGGCGCGCGCTAATCTGCGCATTGGTTTCACCGAGCTCACGACCAAAGCGACTCGCTTGCTTTTGCAGATCTTCACGCTCTTCTTCCAGCAACTGAATATGCTCGCGCGTGCTATCCATTTTCTCGCGAAGCTCAGCGACTTTCTCATCGCCCTGCTCAATCTGCTCGGCTAACTCTTCCAGCTGACGACGACGAGCCAAAACGCCCGCCTCTTGATCTCGCTCGCGACTAACTTTCAACCAGTCACTACCAAGCCAAATACCATCACGGGTCACAACCGATTCGTGCGCACCCAAACCAGAACGCATCGCCAACGCTGCCGGCAAATCATCCACCGCGTAAACATTGCTCAGCACTGCAGGCACCTGACCTGAAACCAGTGACGACAACGCCGTGCCTTTATCGCCTGCGCCACCCGCGCCAGAAGATGCCGTTAACAAGCAAACCCGGCCGTGGGCTAAATCTCCGAGCCAACTTTCCACGGAATCAAGGCCTTCAAGGCAGATCCCCTGCAGCACATCGCCCAGAACGGATTCAACGGCTGCTTCCCAACCCGGCTGCACTTCCAATCGATCGGCCAAACGCGCCTTATCGCCGAGTTGATGACGCTCTAACCATTCGCTTACCGCGCCGTCATCACCCATCGCGGCTTTCTGAAGCGCTTCGAGCGTTGCGTGACGACTTTTCCGGCCCTGCAATGTATCGCGCTGCTCTTCGAGCGAACGTCCGCGCTCACCGTTCTCGCGGCGCGCTTGATTTATTTCATCTTGAACTTTTTCAGCGCGCTGCTCTGCCTCTTCAAGCTGCTCACGCTGCATCGCCACCTGCTCTTCATAGCGACGCATTTCTTCCGCTAACGGCTGCGCATCTAACGTACTTTGCTCTTTGGTCAGACGCTCCATGCGGTCCGTCAAACGCTCAATCGACGTATCAAGATGCTGAATGCGCGACTGCTCAACTTCCGCCTGGCGGCGAGACTCGTTTGAACTATGATTAAACGACTCCCACTCCTGCTGCCATATCTGCATCGCTTCTTCTGAACTTTGCAATACTTCGCCAGAAGACATTTCGCGCTCACGAATTAACTCAAGCTCAGGCTCAACTTCAGCGAGACGTGCATCCAGCTCAGCAATTTTTTCCGCATCGATGCGTAAATGCTCATCAGACTCTGCCAGGCTGCGCTCAACTTGCGTCAGCTCTTCGTTAAGCTGTGTTTTACGTTCACGCTGATGCTGAATCGTTTGCTCAAGACGTGCGACCTCCGCACCCAGCGCATAATATTGCTGCTGAACTTCGTTAAATCGATCCTGCACGCCAGTGTGCCCATCACGCAACCGCTCCAATTCCGCGTCAACATGGCGCTGCTCAGCAATCTTGGCTTCAACGGCCACTTCTAGTTCACGCAGAACATATTCAACCTGTTCGACCTGAACATTCAGCACACGCCAGCGCAAAGCACGCAATTCTGCATTCTTTTGCTTTTCTTCCTGCTTAAACTGTTTATACCGCTCTGCCGCAGCAGCCTGACGAGACAGGCGATCAATCTGACGCCCAAGCTCTTCACGGATATCCGTCAATCGTTCCAAGTTCTCACGAGTACGACGCATACGGCTTTCAGTTTCACGACGACGCTCTTTATATCTGGAAATGCCCGCTGCTTCTTCAATATAAATACGCAGGTCTTCTGGCTTGGCCTCAATCAGACGGGAGATCATGCCCTGTTCAATAATCGCGTAAGAGCGTGGCCCCAAACCGGTACCCAGAAAAATATCGGTAATATCTTTACGACGGCACTTGGTGCCATTCAAAAAATAACCGGACTGCGAATCACGAGAAACTTGTCGCTTGATCGAGATTTCAGAAAACTTTCCGTATTCACCAGCAAGCTTCCCTTCAGCATTATCAAACACTAATTCGATAGACGCTTGAGCGACAGGTTTACGCGCATTCGAACCGTTAAAAATGACGTCTGTCATCGACTCACCGCGCAGATACTTCGCGGACGACTCACCCATCACCCAACGCACCGCGTCAATGATGTTTGACTTACCGCAACCGTTCGGACCGACAACGGCCGTCAGGTTCGTCGGGAAAGACGCGGTCGTCGGATCGACAAATGATTTAAAACCAACGAGTTTTATACTTTTCAGTCGCATAACTATTCAGGACTCGTAAAGGCACCGCGTCCGGCGATGCCGTGTAATTGTTAATACAATAAGGATATTACTGTCGCGCATTAGTGACACTGGAACGCCGCAATGCTTCTTAAGCATCCGGTCGTTTTTTCGGCGCAGCCCGACTCACCTACAGAGCGTCCGCGCCACAGGATGACCTGTAAAGGCCTATCCGGTGCGCCTACTCAGGCCGCCTGTAAATGAGGCTCGGCACCCTACTCTGTCGAAGCGGCTAGTGTATAGGGAAGAAGCCCGTTGTGCATGTCTCGGATACACAAATCGACAGATCGCAGGAGGCCATTTCCAGTGAAATTCCGCTAGACTATGCCCCCAACGGAGAACCTTATGACGCAAGCCTTTTCTGCACTCAATTACCTGCTACGGGCCTGGCGGCTGGCACGCGAAAAACCCCTGCTGCCATGGGTGGTCATTCCAGCGCTATTCAACCTCATATTGTTCGGCGGCCTGTACTATCTTGCTGGCAGCGCCCTATCCACGTGGATAAGCAGCTGGGCCGGCGCCAGCATTACCGGATTCTGGTCATTCCTTGCGCCCGTCGTTGATTTTTTGATCAGCGCAACCATTGTGCTCGTCTGGATTCTACTGCTCGCCCTATTTGCCTCATTCTTTACCATTGCCGTACAGCTGATTGCCGCACCATTTATGGGGCTGCTCGCGGAACGTGTCGATCACCGCATTTGCGCCTCCGAGCTAGCCCCCGAATCTACAGGCGCCATGATTCTTCGAACATTTAGTCGAGAGTTACGTAAAACGTGGGATTGGCTGTGGCGCAGCGTATTGGTATTGATCGTCGTCGCCGTTGTTTGGCTGATACCAGGCGTCAATATATTCGCCTCAGTGATTTGGTTTCTTTGGTCAGGGTGGCTGCTCGGGGTGCAATACATTGACTATGGCGCAGACACTCGCCAAACCAGTTTTCACGACATGAAGCGCGCCCTGCGTACAAAGAAGGTACTGGTACTTAGCTTTGGCTGCGCTGTGCTTGCACTAACCATGATCCCTTTGCTGAATTTGCTCATCATGCCAGTGGCCGTTATTGCCGGCACAATGATCTGGCTGGAGACCCTATCGGGACTGCCGATAAAGCACTCAGATCCGCTAGCCGAACAGCTTACAAAGCAAAGTGGCGATGGCAAGATTGAGCAGGATCACCGAGACACGAAAAGACTTAGCTAATGAAACAAGCGACACGCATCCCCGGCTAAACCGCCGCGCCGATAAACGACAGGCCGCGACGAAATGCCTTAGCGTTTACGGCGCGCGCCCCAAGCCACTTCAATCTGCCGCGCTCGCACTAAAGACTCCTGCACGAGTGTGGACTGGTGCTCTGCGAACTCGCGAATAATCTCCAGCGCCGAGCGCACGTCTCGTCTGAAGATAGTTTCAATAATTGCCTTAAAGAAACTAAGGCACTCCTTCATCTCTTCCGGATCAATATGCAGCGCCATGTAATAGGCTCTCTGAACCGCTGGCTGAAGGTTGGTCATGATGTCTTCGACAAAGGGGTTGCGTGAAAACGGGTACGCTAACTCTAAAAAGCGAAAGCTAGCGTTAAAGAATGCATCCACATCGCGCTCATCCAAACGCATTTGCAGGTCATGGATCGTTGCAATAAACGGATCTAGGTCATCTTCGCGCATAACCTTGATTGCCTTACGAACAACCAAGCCCAGCAGCACTTGTGTTAACTCGTAAAGGCTACGTACATGCGCCTCAGACATATCCTTCACCACCGCTCCACGGCGCGGCAAAATATCGATAAGGTGTCGACGTTCAAGTATCAGCAATGCCTCACGAACGGAACCGCGACTCACTTCCAGTTCACTGGCAATGCGCAGCTCCTGAATTCTGTCCCCAGCAAGGCTCTCACCACGAATAATTTGATTCGCCAGATGCTGTGCTATTTGTTCCGAAAGACTTTCCTGCGCCAAAAAGCTCATGAGATGTGACCACACTGGCAAAATTAGGGATGTCGAACAATTTAATTAACGCTGTCCGACTATAGTACAGAGATGAGAATAAAGGAAAGCACAGTTATTCCTGAGCAAGTAATTCCGATGGCACTTTGCACAGGAAGTGATCAAGAGTCCAAATGAGTTAGGCGAAATAATAAACATGGAACAACAGAGCGAAAAGTTACCCACAGAATCTGTGGACAACTCTGTGGATTCTTTGGTGGGAAGTGGCTGAACGCCGCGAACTCAGGGACATATGTCAAAATGTTGAAAAAACAACCGAATAAAAAAACCCAATAAAATCAATGAACTACAAATGCCCACGCAATTTCAATAAGTTAGGAAAACATCTTGACATGATTTTATCAACACGACGACAAGCTGTGGACAAACAACCCCTTCGTGGTGCAGAAATACATAAAAGGAGGGTGCTGATTATTTGCGCAAACTAATCGTGATACCCAGAACAAACAGGGGTTCAGTTCTAAAGTTTAGTACTGGGTCACGCTCAAGCGCGACCATGCCGCCATCTACGGCAATGCGCGTGTATTGCTTTACCCACTGATGCCCTAGCTGCAGCCCTGCCCCTAACCGCTCATAGCGATGCTTGCCAAAGTCGCCAATGATAAAACCGGTATAGAAGCCACTCTCGGAGGTTAAGCCACGCTCAAGACGATGCCGCGCACCAGCAACCCAGCGCAACTCATCGGTATTAATGCCGCCACCGTTCAATTTGTAAGCCGGCATGACATAGAAGCTATTGTGCTCTCCAGCCCACTCGATGCTCGGCCCGGTCATCTTCTCAATATGGCCTAAACCAATGAGCAGCTCCGCTTGCGCACTAAGGCTAAGCGCCAGCAACGATGGCGCAAGGATAAACATACGAAGGAAATTCAAGCGACTACCCCAGCTAAAATACTGAATTATTGTTTTTATGCCTTATGCTTCTGGCAGGTTGAGGCTATTTTGGTGAAGCCCACCCCTAATAACAAGTCCACGACCGTAGCATCTTTGTAACCGCCTGCCTAACATCTGCCTCGCTACAGCCCCAGGGAGGCATCACCTATCCAAGCTCAGGCAGACTCGGCAAGCAGCGACTAAGCCACAGCGCCCGCTGCAACCATAGGCAGAGAGGTAGGGCAATTTGCCAGCATTGTCTCTATCCAATCACACATTGCATGATAAGCTATCGGTCGCGGGCTGGCAGCGACGTCCAACGAACTAAACTGGCTGACGGCCACACGAATAAAACCAAAATGTGAGGCACTGCATGTCACGGCACCTTCCGACACTTCTCCTGCTTTATCCATTACTCGCTGCCTGTGGTGCCGACAGCAGCAATAGCATAGATACAACAGAGAGCGCGGCAAACAACAGCTCCCCGACACAACCACAGCTGAGCATTGACCCCTGTTTCTACATCAACCATCTTGCCGGTAGCCAAGGCGGTGGCTCCGGTGGCGTCACGATCACCGGTTTGAATCTAAACGGCGCCACAATCAATGGTTTGAATCTAAACGGCAACACGATAACTATTACAGGAATGAGCGCGCAGACCGAGCAAACTGAAACCACCTTGTATCAAAAGCGCAGCCCTGTAGCGAAGGACGGGATACCCCTTAGCATATCCATCGGTATTAGCGACATCTTCATTGCCGAAGACACTGACGAATGTGAGCAACCGGAATATGCCTACGCAGTCGCCGTTGGCCTACCTACACACGACATCGGCAGCTTTCCGAACAGTGAAAATCCATTTGCTGTTCTGGAGCAAGGGCGTGTCCTACGCATTTCGCTAAACCCAAAGCCTGCACAGTCGCCGGTGGCGTTAAGCTCAGAACGTCTCGATGGCATGCTGGTCAATGGCGTGCCCATTCAAATGCGTGAAAGCGGTTGCGCTTTCACGTGCTACATCCTCGGCGACCCCAACCCTCTCGGCGCCCCCGCCGGTTATGGCATAGATGATCACAACGCGCACGTGCTAAGCGATAATAGCTACCACTACCACGGTGACCCGAAAGCATTGTATCCCGAACCCGCCAGCGACGGCCCAACACTCATCGGTGTTGCCGCCGACGGTTATCCGATTTTCGGCCCTTGGATTAATGATTCAGGCCTCATTCGCAAGGCAACGTCGAGCTATCAACTTAAGATCGGTTCACGTCCGCACTCTCCATTTGCCCCCCCTTCCTACTACGACGGTACATTGGTGGGCGACTTCGAATATGTCGTCAGCAGCGGAGACCTGGATGAATGCAACGGCATGAGCATCGGCGGCGTGTACGGCTACTACGTCACCGACACCTTCCCCTATATACTCAACTGCTTCCGCGGCACGCCTGACCCATCTTTTGACTTGGCGACGGAATAACCACCCCGCAACTCCTTGCGAAAACCATACCTCGCCCCTGCAAGCAGAAGCAGTTATTAGCAGATGATTAAGTAACTACATCCGCCAACGTGCAACATCACAGACAAAAAAAAGGCGCCCGAAGGCGCCTTTTTAGCAAAACATCATCAAATGGGCACTGCATCGACACTATCTGCCGCTGTATCAATTGCACCATCAACTTTCTCAAGCGCTTCGTCTGCAGAGTTACCTGCAACTGGCACAATAGAAACCACTGCACCAACAACCGAAACGGCAGAGCCAACAACGCGCATTGGAGTGGAAACAAGTTTGGTTAAAAAACATCCGCTCAACATGGATGCTAATAGTGCAAGCATGGCAGCTCTTTTTATCATTTTCATTTGGCGCTCCTAGTACTGATTTAAATGAAAGCTATTAGGGTTCAATCAATTTCTCACTACAAACTGACTGATGCTCAAGCCAGCAGATCCACACTGCCGAGCCCTGCGAAGAGCAGTAACAACAGACCAACCTTATTCAAATACAGTCAGCCAGTGAAGGCAAGCCCAGTCTGTACCGCCCAACCTTCTGATCGAACCGTTTCGCCTAAGGATGGCTTCAGGACAGGGGTCCGCTGCTTTACTCGTAGCGGAATTCCACACCAATGCGCCGCCCTACCTCTTCATACGCCTCAACAACATTCCCAAGACCTTGACGAAAACGATCTTTATCAAGCTTCTCGCGAGTATCTTTATCCCACAAACGGCAGCCATCAGGAGAAAACTCATCACCAAGAACAATCTCGCCGTTAAACACGCCAAATTCAAGCTTATAGTCAACCAGCAGCATGCCGCCTTCCAAGAACAACGCCGCGAGCACTTCGTTAACTTTAAACGTCAACGTTCGCATTTTTTCGATCTGTTCCGGCGTTGCCCAGCCGAAACTTTGCGCATGGGACTCATTCACCATCGGGTCACCGAGCGCATCATTTTTGAGAAATAACTCAAACGTCGGCGGGTTCAACACTTCACCTTCCGTGACGCCAAGGCGACGCACTAGACTGCCTGCCGCAAAATTCCGCACCACACACTCAAGTGGAATCATTTCCATCTTTTTCACTAGTGCTTCGGTTGGTGACAACAGTTTCTCGAAATGCGTAGGGATTCCCGCAGCAGATAGTTTCTGCATAATGAAAGCATTAAATTGATTATTCACTGCACCTTTACGATCCAGCTGCTCAATACGTTTTCCGTCAAACGCAGATGTATCGTTACGAAACACCAATACCAAAAGATTGGCATCGTCCGTTGTGTAAACCGACTTTGCTTTACCTGCGTACAACTCTTCACGCTTTTCCATTTACTGATCCTGATGAATCGCCACTTGGCGTTAGACTAGTTCGAGCCAATCAAACCCATCACTTTGATTGGCCACCTTAAGACGTTCATGCCCGCTTTCTAAAACACTCAAAATAGCGCTTTGCGCATGCTCTTGAGAATTATTCTGCTCGCTAAGGTGCGACAGCACCAAATGCTGTAATCGATCAACATTGCACTGCTTCAACAACGTCGCGGCCTGTTGATTACTAAGGTGTCCATAAGGACCGCCAACGCGCCGCTTCAGTGATTGCGGATACGGCCCATTCAGCAACATTTCAGGATCATGATTGCATTCAAGCAACAGCCCATCGCATTCGGCATAACATTCCACAACATGCGGTGTTAAAGACCCTAAGTCGGTTAACACACCTAGCACGCAACCACTGACATCAAAAACATACTGGCAAGGCTCGCGCGCATCGTGGGGAACCGGCACAGGTAAGCAACTAATGGGTCCTATAGAAAAAGTACGCTCTGGACGCACTTCTACAACTTCACACCCGTGCAAACCATTACGCCGCTCTGCCGCTGCAGCGACCGATCCAAACGTCGCGTACACGGGCGTCTTATATCGACGCGCTAATGCACCAACACCCCGAATATGATCGCCATGCTCATGGGTAACCAAGACCGCAGACAGATCTGCCGCTGAAACGCCTAAACTCTCTAAACGCTTCTCTGTTTCCTTCACCGTAAAACCACAATCAACTAACAATAACGCATCGCCGGAGGAAACAAGCGTGCCATTGCCCTTACTGCCACTGCCTATCGACGCAAATCTCACAGCTCGTCGTAAAGTCTTTGAATAACCTTTTGACCGGAAGTCTTATCGAGCAAGCTAGTGCCCTTCTTATTAAGCACCGCAATCTGAATACCGTTTGCTGTATGGCTCAACTTAATCTGAACTTCACGGCCGTCAATCTCATATTTTTTCGGCGCCTTAATATAAAACGTACCGGAATCTCTATCTCTGTCATCGATTTTGAGGTCTGTCGCCGTCAGCGCCTGGGACACGTACTCCCATGCCCATGAAAATGGCGTATGCATCATAATAATTGGGTAGCCATTCCCATCGCGCGCCATAACAACGCGAGTGTTTGTCGCATCCACACCTTCGGCAGGTAACGGTGCATCATCTTCAACCGTGCCCTTTATTAATAGCTGCGGCGGTTTCGGAATAGTGTCTTTCTTAGTGCTTTCATACTCAGGCTTTGGTTTTCCGTCTGGCACCGGATACAACGCTTGCTCACCGATAAACACCATATCGTCCGGCACAGCCATTGCCTCAATCGATTCAGCCTTACGATAATCAAGATGATGATTGGGCAGGAAGCTGCAGCCGCTCACCACGGTCATAGCCAACACCGCCGCAGTCGCTAAGCTGAAATTCCAATACTGCTTATGTTGCTCTAGTTGCTTCATTTAATTAGTCCACACGCCCGTAAGACAGGCGTTAAACGTTCTTGAGCAGGCTCCGATAAAATCGTTAATGGCAATCGAATGCCACTCCCAATCAGGCCCATTTCATATAGCGCCCACTTCACGGGTATTGGGTTCGACTCAACAAACAAATCACGGTGTAGGGCTTCGATTTCTGCATTCAACTTACGGGCCGTTTCGGCGTCGCCCGCGATTGCTGCTTTACACATCGCAGCCATTTGCGCAGGTACAACATTTGCGGTGACTGAAATATCGCCGCATGCACCTTGCAGCATGGCTTCCGTTGCCGTCGCATCGTCACCGGAATAAATAAGGAAGTCTTCACCGCAGCGCTGACGGATTTCACGCACCCTTTCCAGATTACCGGTCGCTTCTTTAATGCCGATAATGTTTGGCACGGCGCTCAAACGCTCAACCGTCTCCGGCAACATATCGCAAGCCGTACGGCCGGGAACGTTGTACAAAATCTGTGGAATATCAACAGCCTTGGCAATCGCAAGGTGATGCTGGTACAAGCCTTCTTGTGTCGGCTTGTTATAGTACGGCGTCACCAACAAGCAAGCATCCGCACCATCAGCCTTCGCGCCACGTGTTATCCGAATGGCCTCATCAGTCGAGTTCGCGCCAGTGCCAGCAATCACCGGTACACGCCCCGCCGCAGCGGAAATCACTTCACGAATAACCAGATCATGCTCTTCAAAGCCGAGTGTCGCCGACTCGCCCGTCGTCCCAACCGCGACGATTGCGTCTGTACCCTGCTCCACATGCCAGTTCACTAGCTTGCGCAATGACTCCCAGTCCACTGCGCCATCTGAGTGCATCGGTGTCACTAACGCTACAATGCTGCCGGAGATTTTCACTGCTGCTCACCATTCCAAATCGTCAAGTTGTCAGGCCGCTATGATAACGGCCGCTAATGGTACTTCCCACCCCGCACACTCACAAGGCATGGCAACAGAAGTAAACAGGGACTTCAAGCCTAGCCCCTCTAGCGCTACCATGCTTGTAGGTATGCTTGTGGGCGTATATTTGTCCGTTCTCCTAAGAAGGGGCCGCTAGGCACACGCGAACGCATGACAAACATAACAAACATATAAGGGAAGCCCCATGGCCTCATTGATCGTTATTTCCGCACTAGGTTCCGACCGCCCCGGTATTGTCCACGCACTGACTGGGGCGATACTCGCTCATCAAGGCAACATTCTTGATTCGCGGATGACGATCTTGGGCGGCGAATTCGCAGTGCTCATGCTGGTCTCGGGCAGCGAACAAACACTCACCGCCCTCGAGCAAGACCAGTCCACACTCGAAAGCAATCTCGACCTAACGCTCACCTTTAAGCGCACCGCGCTACCGGAAAACCGCCCCAAGGCCCTAGCCTACAGCGCTGACGTGATTGCACTAGACCATCCGGGCATTGTTCACGAAATCGCCAACTTCTTTTCTCAACGGGCGATCAATATCGACGACCTAAGCACAGGCACCTATGCCGCGCCACACACTGGCACCACCATGTTTAGCATTCACCTTGCGTTAAGCATTCCTGTGGAAGAGTCCATCGGAAAGTTGCGCGACGCCTTCATCGACTTTTGTGAAGAGCGCAACCTCGACGCCAGCCTGAATGCACAACGTAGACCTGCTTAAAGGGTATCCGCAGCCCTTTTACACACCACACGACGAACTTAAATAAGGAACGCTTTATGTCCATTGCCGTAGGCAAAAAAGTCCCCGCCTTCTCCCTGCCCGCGACCAGCGACAAGCAGCTCGCGTTAAAGGATTTTAAGGGTAAAAAACTCGTACTGTATTTTTACCCTAAAGACAGCACTCCCGGCTGTACTACCGAGGGAAATGACTTCAAGGAACTCTACCCGCAATTCCTGAAAGAAAATTGCGACATCCTCGGCATCTCCCGCGACACCATAAAGCGTCACGAGAACTTTAAGGCGAAGCAAGAGTTCCCATTCGAGCTGCTCAGCGACGAAGAGGAAGTACTATGCGGTATTTTCGACGTGATTAAGCTGAAGAAGCTCTATGGCAAAGAATACCTTGGCATAGACCGCAGCACGTTTATCATTGATGAAACCGGAAAGCTTGCGAAAGAGTGGCGCAAAGTAAAGGTGACGGGCCATGCTGCCGAAGTACTTGAGGCAGTGAAAAGCCTTTAAAACCTCACAGCTCTTTGGCCACCTATCTACATGCTCAAAGAAATCATCAGCGACGCCAACCATCGCCAAGGGCGGCGATGGTTTAGAGGCCGTGATCTCGATCTACTCATCTGGTATCAGACAACAAACAGTGCGCGCAATGCCGAGCATATCATTGCTTTCGAGCGATGCGACCATAGCGGAACGCCTGTCGCGCTAAAGTGGAGTTTGGATAGCGGCCTCACGTGGCATCGCATAGACGAAGACGAATCACGGCTAGGGCACTACAAAAGCAGCCCGCTTTTATTGCAGCAAAGAGAGCAACAACCCAATCGATCTGGATCAAGGTACCGACAACTGTATTCGCCTCACCACACTCCAGCACTTAAATAACACTTAAACTAAGACGCTTCCTGTCTAGCCGCCTCAGCCGTCTGGCGCCATTGTGGCCAGGCATCCAACACCGCTTTAAGCAACGTCGCCAGCGGAATCGCAAAGAAAATACCCCAGAAACCCCACAGCCCACCGAACACGAGGATGGCAACAATAATCGCCACCGGATGGAGGTTCACCGCTTCCGAAAACAGCAACGGCACCAGAATATTGCCATCAAGAAACTGAATAAAACCGTAGACCACCATGACCACAGCAAAGTCTGGGCTCCAACCGAACTGCACCCAACCCACCACGGCAACCGGCACCGTGACAACGGTTGCGCCGATATAGGGCACCACCACGGAGAGGCCAACCAGCACACTTAACAGCACCGCATAATGGAGCCCAAACGCCGAAAAGCAGACAAACGTGCTGGCCCCCACCAACAAAATTTCAACCGCTTTACCGCGCACGTAATTAGCAATTTGCTGATCCATCTCCTTCCACACCTTCCCTAGTGCATGACGCCTATCGGGCAGTAATCGCAACAACCACGCAATCAGCTTTTCGCGATCTTTGAGAAAGAAAAAGACCAATAAAGGCACCAGCACAATAAACACCATTGCCTGAACAATCCCAGGAATAGACGCCAACGACAGGCTTACAGCCGATTGCCCCGCCTGCGCCATCGCCGCTCTTGCCGAGCCCACGATCTGTTCCACTTGGCTGATTGAAATCACATCCGGATAACGACCCGGTAGCTCAGTCAACCAGCTTTCGGTTTTACCGAGCAACCTCGGTAGCTGGTCTTGCAACAATGTTAACGTTTGCTTCCAAACCATCGGCACAAGCAAAAGCAAGCACGTCAGTAGCAACATAACGAATAAGACAAACACCAAATACAGCGCCACGCTGTTGCGCATGCCGTGCCGCGTCAAACTGTTAATCAACCCCTGCATCAAATACGCCAACACGATAGCGGTCATCACTGGCGCGAGCATTCGCCCAAAAAACACCACAACCAAGAGGCCACCGACCAACAACAGAAACAGGTAAACCGCTTCTTCGTCAGAAAAGTACGTCATAAACCAGTTTTTAATCACCGCAAACATCAGTCTTTTGCCTCCTGCTGACGACGAATCCAAAAATGTAGCACTCCGTCTTCCTCCGATTGATGAACCAGTTGGTGACCCGCTTGTCTTAACCAAGCGGGTATGTCGCGCAGCGCGCCCGGGTCTGACGCGGTGACATGCAACAATCCGTTCTCAGGCAAATGATTCATGGCTTGCCGTGCTTTAAGCAACGGCATTGGGCACACTAAGTTTTGCGCGTCCACTTCGACAGAGGCAATAAGCGTTTGGTTCACAGGTTACGGACTTCCTATTGATTATTACCGTACTGTAGCAAAAACTGTCTGCGGCGCGTGAGATAATGCCGCGTCAACAAGACCTTTATGGAGACGACTTTTGTATAACTTGCCTACCGGCTGCATAACAAGCCAATTGAGAGACAGTATGCTAGCGCACTCAACTGGGGCAACGATATCTGCTCGGTTAGCGCAGCGAGATTATCTCCTTGATTAGGACTAATGCTGCCCTCTTCTTCGCCCTCCTCTGCTTATGTATGCCGTGGACGGCCAACGCTGAATCAGTATTGCCAGACCTTGGGGGTGTGAGCGCGTCGCCGCTGTCCGCAGAGCAAGAGTACAAACTCGGGCGCTCTTGGCTACGGCAAATCCGTGGGCAATTACCCATCCTTTCCGACCCGCTGATACAGGAATACTCAGAAAACCTTGTCTATAGACTCGCGTCACATTCTGATTTGGAAGAACCCGATCTCGCCATCATTGTTATCAACAGCAAAGATATTAATGCTTTTGCGGTGCCGGGCGGTGTGATCGGATTGAATCTAGGGCTTTATCTTAATGCCGCCAACGAAGACGAAGTTGCTGCCGTTGTTGCGCACGAAATTGCTCACGTCAGCCAGCACCACTTTGGTCGCCGACTCGTCGAAAGTCAGCGTATGAACAAGGCTGTCCTCGCGGCAATGCTGGCCAGTCTCGCAGTCGCAATTGCCGGCGACGCGGAGGCCGGCATGGCGGGCATCATGACCAGCCAAGCCGCAGCGATACATTCTCAGCTCGCCTACTCTCGCAACCAAGAGCGTGAAGCTGATCGCGTCGGCATGCACACGTTAGTCAGCGCAGGCATGGACCCAGAAGCCATGGCGTCCTTCTTTGAAATACTGTTACGCGGCCAACAGCTCAACAGCAGACCGCCTGAATTTCTCATGACCCACCCCATCACCGAAGATCGAATCGCAGATGCCCGCGGTCGGGCCCGAACATTACCGACGGTGTTGCTGCATGACTCACTCCATTTCCGACTCATCAAAGCCCGCGTTTCTTCCGGTTTTTTAGGTTCACCCGAAAATGCCGTTGCCCATTTTCGCAGCCAATTTAAAAGCACCGGCGACAGCCTACACCGGCAAACCACTGCCTACGGTCTCGCCGTGTCATACCTACGCAACCGTGAATACGACAAGGCCAGAGAAATACTCTCTAAACTCGCCGCACACCACCCGAATGAATATTGGTATCGGCTCGGCTTAGCTGAAATAGACCAAGCCGAAGAACGCCATGAAGATGCGATGATGAGGCTGCGCGACCTGCAAGAACTCATGCCTGGCAATTACGCTGTCACGGTGATGCTCGCCTATAGCCAAATCAAAAGCGGTCAGCCCAAACAGGCTCAGGCGTTGCTGCGCCCGTTACTACATCAGCGCCCATCAGACGCGGGGCTTTGGCGCCTTGCTGCTGATGCTTGGGGAAAGGAAGGTGAGCTAGCTGAAGCCCACCTCGCGCGAGGAGAGTATCTTTTTTTGAACGGACGCGATGACGCTGCCCTTGCGCAAATGCGTTATGCGCTTGATAACAGCAAGAAGAGCTTCCCACTGCATAGCCGTATTAAGGCTCGCCTTCACGAAATGGAGACGCAGTCGAAAGAAGAGAAATAGCTAAAGCACACTAGCCTTTTAACGAACGGGAAAACTCCAGCATCCGATTTAACGGCTGCATGGCCGCGACACGTACGGACTCGTCCACCTGAATTTCCTGCCCACAGCCGTTTTCATCTTCCAGCACTGCAAGCAGATTCTCTAGGCCATTCATGGCCATCCATGGGCAGTGCGCACAGCTTTGGCAAGTCGCGCCGGAGCCCGCCGTTGGCGCCTCAAGCAACGTTTTGCCCGGTGCCAATTGCTGCATTTTATAGAAAATACCGCGGTCGGTTGCCACAATTAACGTTTGATGCGGCAGCTCTGCAGCCGCCTTAATGAGCTGCGAGGTTGATCCTACGACATCGGCAACATCGACAACCGACGCCGGCGACTCAGGGTGCACTAATACAGCTGCATCCGGATGAAGCTTTTTCAACTCCAACACACCACGCGCCTTAAACTCTTCGTGGACAATACAGGCACCATCCCAACACAACACATCCGCGCCGGTTTGTTTCTGCACATAAGCACCGAGGTGTTGATCTGGCGCCCATAGAATTTTTTCACCGCGTTGGTCGAGGTGATCAATCAACTCAACAGCAATACTCGACGTCACCACCCAGTCGGCGCGAGCTTTCACCGCCGCGGAAGTATTGGCATACACCACCACTGTTCTATCAGGGTGCTGATCACAAAAATCGGAGAACTCTTCAGGGGGACAACCAATGTCCAGCGAACACGTCGCCTCAAGCGTGGGCATAAACACGCGCTTTTCGGGGCTGAGAATTTTCGACGTCTCCCCCATAAAGCGCACCCCCGCCACAATCAATAATTTCGCAGGGTGCTCCTTGCCAAAACGCGCCATCTCCAGAGAATCAGACACACAGCCGCCCGTTTCTTCTGCCAGAGACTGAATTTCGGGATCCGTATAGTAATGCGCAACCAACACAGCATCACGAGATACGAGCAACGCTTTGATACGAGCGCGATAATCCGCTCTCGTGGCATCGTCGAGAACTTCGGCGGGATGGACTTGATCAAGGTGCTGGCGCACCAGCTTAATGGCTTCTGCTGTCATGTTTACTACCACCCGAGGGGAAATGCCGCCTACAGCGAGGGCATTACCACACGAATCAATCAATTAGGTCGTATAGGAGAAGGCAATAATACCATAGCCAGAGAAAGACGCTGCCGACATTTCTCAACAGGGCCATAGCCTCTTTTAGAGATCCCGCCATGTCATCGAGGGCAAATTGCTGCTAAGGGTGCCCCCGTGACGCTGCGTAGAACTGATCGAACAAGTCAAAGACTCCAAAGGCAGCCATCAGGCCATGACAATCATGGCCTGTCACAAACCGCTAGCGTGACTTACTCGCCGCAAGCTTCGCCATTTGCTGCCGGAAGCGCGACTCGCCACTCACTCCGTCCAGCTGATCGAGGCTACCGTACATGGCTGCATCCAAACGCGCCAACCGATCAGCAGGTTTTGGATGCGTTTTAAATAGTAGGCCTAACTCACTGGCATCAGGATTGATTCGATCAAGCGTTTGCAGCACCGCGGGCAGCGCATACGGCTCGTACCCTGCCCTAGCCGCTAGCACGACACCCAACCGATCTGCCTGATACTCATCTTTGCGATCTAGCCCTTTGCCGTAAATATCTTTTGCACCACTCACTACCGCCGCCACTTGACCCGCATCATGGCCATTTTCGGTCAGCGCAGCGGAGGCCGCCATACCAAGCAAACTCGTGCGCGCCTGCTTACGAATCGCAATGAGATGATGTTTTTGCACCACATGCGCCACTTCATGGCCCAACACTCCGGCTAATTCAGCCTCGCTTTGCAGTCTTGCCAACATACCTTTAGTAATAAAAACATATCCGCCAGGTGCCGCGAAAGCATTAATATCAGGGTCATCTAGCACAGCAAAGCGCCATGGCAAATCAGGCCTGTCACTTTGCAGCGCGACCCATAACCCGACCTTGTTAACGTACTGTTGCAACGCCGGCGCATTGAGTACAGGCGCCGCACCCAACAACACAGCAGCCGCTTCGTCGCCTATTTCTTTTTCATCATCTTCGTTTGCTGGCACAAACGCCTGATTCAAGGTTGAACCAATGCTGCCTAGCTGGCTCAGATCAATGGTGTTACATGCGGAAGTCAAAAGGCCCAAAGCCACGATGCTTAGTATTTTAATATTCATTTCTAGCGCTCCCCCAGCTCTTCAACTGGGCGTGCCGTCAGCGCAATGGCTCGCGCATAACTTTCTGCCGTTTGCTTGCCGGCGGCTAAACCCGTGAGCTTCTTCACCGCCTCATGATCCGGCTCGGCAGCCTGAAGATCAGCCTCATCGAAACCACGCACCCCTGCCGTTGCGGTGCTCATTTCACTTTGAGAGCGTCGACTGTCATTCAGCCAAGACCACATACCGGAAAAAACAGACTCTGACGCCTGCTCCTCACCAAGGCGTAACGTCGCAAGCCGAACATAGCCAACATGCCCGTCTGTTAACTTAACCCGATACCAACCCCGATCACGCTTCTCAACCTGCACAAGGGTATTCGCAGGCAAGCTTCGAATAACCGTTCCGGCCGGCTCCACATGAAAATGGGTTGCTTCGATAACGGTGGCAGACTCCGATGCCGCTTTATCCGCAGCGAGAACCACAGACGGCAATACCAGCATCGAGACGAATGCAGGCAACAATAAGCGTAGTGAAGCCCTGACCATCTGCGAAAAAAAAGTGTGTGTTATCTGATCCATCCCCAAGCCCCCAATTAACCTAACTATCCCTATACGGCCACATAACACCAGCTCGCAACTCCTCAAAATCCTAGCAATACCGGCCGAAAGAAGGAACCCTGTTATGCAACCGTCGGCAAAACAAATGGTGCACCGTCTAGAAAAAGCTAAAGATACCCCCCCCCTGCAGAATCAGCCCTCCTTTACAGACCCAATAGGTCTGCTCACAGCAACTTTTTGATCGCCTGATTAAACTCAGGGTGGCTCAGACTAACGCGACTCACCGCAGCCGCCAGAATGCGGTCTGCAATGACGGGGCCCTCCCTTTCGCACAGAATGACGTAAGCGCGGCTAACCATGGCCCGTAGCAACACTGTGCCAACACCGGTCACGTCCAGAGGCGCCTTCTCACCAAGCCAGCGTGTGAGAGAATGGCAAAACTGTATCGGCATTTTACGTGCATCGAGACTAGCCAGCAGATCAAGTCGCAAACTGTAGTACTGATCCTTGTTGGTAGCGTCCATCAAAGCATTCATCAACACTTCAAATGCCATCGTTTCACTAATGGAAACACTAGGCGAAACGCCTGTACATTGCAGGGGGGCTGGCAGTAAGGATTGCGACGGCATACTCATTGCTTGGACCAAACTTAACAGCACGTCAGCCCGCCGTGAGCGTAACGTTCCCTCACCGCACAGCTCCGACACAAAGCGCTGCAGCGTAAAACGCGGTGCAGTGGAATAGTGCGACTCCCAGTGCAGCAACGCATCGAGTAACTGCTCTTCTTCCATAAAAGGTTTTAGCCCGGTATAAATCGCGCGGCGACGTATATCTATATCGCTATTCATCGTCGCGACTCCAAGTCGATAGCTCGATGAGCCGTGTAGGCCGTTTCTACAGGAAATTCTGGGTAGCCTATTTCCGCATGCTCGGACAGATCCAATCCGCGCTGCTCATGGATCGCACTAGCACGTAACCCCATCGTCATGGCAATAACAAGGTACGCAACCAATGCGGCGCCAAAGGCCCACATAAAGGCACTAACAACCCCTAATACCTGAACCATAATGCGCATGCTATTGAACGGGTCGTCGACGAAAAAAATGCCCGCCGCGAGTGTGCCCCAAACCCCCGCAAAACCGTGAACAGGAATAGCACCGACAACATCATCGATACGCATACGTAGCAACATCGCGGCGCCAAGCGAAGCAATAACACCGGCCACCAAGCCTGTAAAAATAGCGTACCCCGGCAACATCGTCGCGCAGCCAGCCGTAATGCCGACGAGTCCGGCGAGCGAGCCGTTAACCGTTTCCGTCAACAGTATCGGCCGACGCGCCAGCAAGGCTATCAGCATGCTACCGACCGCGCCGGCGCTCGCGGCCAATTGAGTATTCAAATTAATCAGACCAATTTGAACGCTCGCTCCAACTGTCGAGCCACCATTAAAACCAAACCATCCAAACCAGAGAATAAAACCACCAAGGGCAACCAACGTTAGATTATGCCCGCGAATTTCGCGCGGCTTGCCGGATTTATCAAAACGGCCGAGGCGTGGACCAACAACCAAGACACCAGCTAATGCGCACCATGCCCCCACTGAATGGACAACCGTGGAGCCCGCAAAATCAATAAATCCCATCTTTGCCAGCCAGCCGCCCGCATTCCATACCCAACTGCCAAATACCGGGTAAATCAAACCGGTAATAAGCAAAGCACCGATTAGGTAGGCGTTATAACTTGTACGCTCGGCCATAGCGCCGCTGGCAATAGTGGCTGCCGTGGCCGCAAACATCATCTGAAAAAGCATAAAACCGAACGTAGATCCATCGACGCTATTGAGGAAAAAACCGTCAGTACCAAACCAACCACTGGTATTGAAACCGAACATAATTCCGTAACCCAGCGCCCAAAAAATCAAGCTACCGAAGCATACGTCCATGTAATTTTTCATGACAACGTTGAGTGCATTCTTCGATCGTGTCATACCCGTTTCTAGCAGTGCGAATCCAGCCTGCATAAAAAATACCAACGCGCTGGCGGTGGCAAGCCAAACCATATCGTTAGCGGCATTGCCTTCACCCGCTAAGGCAATGCCGGGTAAAAGTAGGCCGATGGCCAAAAATAAAGACGTCTTCATAGCAGATTCCTGCGTCTAGAGAGAGTGGCACATCATGTGAGTTAGAGTCCTGCATTCAGGATTGCAACCCGCGTGCCAACACAAACGATTATTTTTTAGGCAGAAAGTAATCCTAAATTGCAGGAATGACGCTTAGCATAAGATTAATGCACCAAGATATTCCTCCGATGAAGACGTGCTTTTTATTGGTGCGGATAATACATATCGGAAACGACGAAGAGACATCAATAGCCCAAGATCCGCTTTGATCTTGTTTATTTAGTAACGCCGAAAGAAGGAAGAATGAGTGGAGAGGCATTAAATATGATGGAGACCAGGTTCAAAAAACAATTTTGGACCTACCGAATAACGATAGCTTTTCTATAAAGTAGGGTTTCAAGCGAAAAATGATACGGCATCGAGGCATACGCTACTTTAGATGAGTTTCACCTAGCCCTCCATGGCCTAGTTCTCTTGCGGCCGCCAATGTGGTGCGGTTGCGAGCAAATGAACGGTACTAATGGCTCGCTCACGAAAGGCTCCTTCGCAGTAAGCTAAGTAATAATCCCACATCCGTGTAAAGCGTTGGTCAAAGCCCTGCTTCTCTACATGATCAAGCGAGGCCATAAAAGCATCTCGCCAATGCTCGATCGTTTTGGCGTAATCCCTACCGATATCTTCAATATCTTTTACCACCCATTCGGTATGTGTCGAGATATGGCCGCACAGCTCAGTAATGGAAGGTAAGAATCCACCGGGGAAAATATAGCGCTTAATAAAATCCATATTTTTCAGCGCATACTGATAGCGCTGATCCGGAATGGTGATTGCCTGCAACAAGACCATACCTTCTGGTTTAAGCATGCTTTGCAAACTCGAAAAATAAGTCGGTAAAAATTGATGGCCTACCGCTTCGATCATCTCAATGGAAACTATACGATCATAAGTACCTGACAGCAGACGATAATCTTGGTCTCGCACCGTCACCAGATGCTCCAATCCTTGCTCACGAACTTGTTCGCAGGTGTAGTGATACTGCTCCTGCGAAATAGTCGTCGTGGTCACCTTGCAGCCGTAGTGTTTCGCCGCATATATCGCCATGCCACCCCAGCCAGTGCCAACCTCAAGCAAATGATGTGAAGCATTCAGCTCCAGCTTGCGGCAGACCATCTCAAGCTTAAAGACTGATGCTTCATATAAGGACGATGCCTCCGATGGAAATACAGCGCTCGAATACATCATGGTAGGGTCAAGGAATAGCTTGAAGAACTCGTTACCCAAATCATAGTGTGCGGAAATGTTGCGCTTTGAACCGCTCAAAGAATTTCTATTCCACCGGTGCAGCACTGCACGAAGCGGCTTAGCTAATCGTGCAAGACCGTTATCAAGTCGCTGCATCGGCACAACATTGACGGCAAAAAAGCGCACCACAGAGACCAGGTCGTCACTACGCCACAACCCTTCCATGTAGCCTTCTCCCGCGCCTAAACCGCCACCGCTAAACAGCATTCGATAAGCACGCCAATCGACGATCTCAATGTGTGCAGCCGGGGCCCCTTTTCCTAATGCGACAACATTCCCGTCTGGCTCGACCAACGTAGCAGAACCAACAGGAAACTTGGCCAACGCAGACAATACAAAGCGTCGACACAGAATATCCAGCGCCGAACTCTTTACCTCTCTAGACGTTGCTACATCATTTAACATATTTCCGTCCTGCCTCATTATTTATGCTCTCCGGCCGAACCCGCCAAAGGATGGCGATGGAACCCAACGCCTTTTCGCCATATTCGCCAAGCGTGCGCATAGATCGCCAGACTAACCTTAAAAGCTTGCGCCCCGTAGCGCTGCAACATGCCCACCATCGCATTCTTATTCGCGTCTACTCTCTGCAAGCTAACCCCTGCCGAGAACAACACGCCCTCATCATCATGGCTATCGATCCCGACATTTGCGCCGCTCAGATCAACGTCGAGACGCCATTTGTAGCGAAGGTCCATCGGCATAAATGGCGATACATGGAACGTTTTTTTATGACTTATTTCATCGACCTGCGATGTCGCTTTTTTTTCTACGCCGTCGTCGGAAACGTTTTCGCTTACCGCACCAACAACACCAAGATCAAGACGGTACCAATGCTTCTCATCCCAAGGCGTATTATGAACTTCAGCAATAACAGACTCTGGCTGACCGCTGTCCGGCGAAAAATACCAGTACAACGAAATCGGATTAAATAGCCAACCCAATATGCGTGGCTGCGACATCAGACAAACCGTGCCCACGCGCCAATCAAGACCCAGCGAGTGAGCCTTATGCGTAATGCGTTCTCTGAGTGAACCCGGCGCGCCATCTAAATAATCTTGTTCGTTAAATACAATTGGACGCCACGCTCGTCCCCAGAAAGCACTGCGTTGTAGCAATCCATCTACATCATCAAGATTGATCCATGCCCACCAAAACGGATAGCTAAAGCGGTGCTCAACGGGGCGAATCCGCCGATGCCAGACCCGCCCTGTCAACAAAGCATGATCTGTTATCTTGTCATCTTTATGTGCAGGGTCTTCGATCACAGTACCTCACCAAATTTCTCAGCGACCTTTAGCGCCGATACAACACCGTCCTCGTGAAACCCATTGCGACACCATGCGCCGCAGAACCAAACATTTTTCTTGCCGTTAATGGATTCCAGTTTCTCCCTGCACGCTAAACCGTTCGGAGTGAAAACAGGGTGAAACATCTTTTTCTGATAGATGATTTTCGTCGGATCAATACGGTCCGTCGCGTTCAGTGACACACAAAACGTTTCTTGGGGCTTGGTCCCTGCCCCATCAAGATGCTGAAGGATGTTCATGTTATAGGTCACCTGCACACGCTCAGCGGCATTTTCCGGCAATAAGCCATTCCAGCTTGACCAGCAACGCTCACTACGAGGCAACAAAGACGTATCCGTGTGCAACACAACGTCATTTTCTTGATATGGAACAGATAACAGCACGGATGCCTCGTCACTGCTGGCATCGCTCAGCAACGCCAACGACTGATCGGCATGACACGCCATGACCACCTCATCGAAAGCAAGTTCGCTGTCATCGCCGAGGATCACGCTTACGCCGCCATTAACTCGTTGCACCGACGCAACGGGCGTATTCAATCTGACGTCAAATGTGGCCCGCGCCAGCATCTTCTTCACGTAGGCAGACGAACCTCCCGGCACCACGTACCACTGTGGGCGATTCCTCAGTGACAACAAGCCATGATTATCAAAAAACTGCACAAAGAATCGCGCCGGAAACTCCGCCATCTGCGCATCGCTGCAAGACCAAATCGCGCCGCCCATAGGTAAAATGTAATGACTGATAAAACGCTCACTGTAACCTTCACGTCTTAAGTACGAAAGCAGCGGCATCTCGCCGTCTGCCCCGTCCAGCAGCGATAGCGCAGATTTATTAAAACGCAAAATATCTAGCACCATGCGCCAGTGCGACGGAGACAACCAGTTACGCTTCTGCGCAAACACACCGGCAATACCGTCACCACAGTACTCAACGCCGGTAGCTTCGGCGGACACAGAAAACCCCATGCTCGTCGGCCTCATACCCACATCAAGCTGCGCTAGCAGGCGATTAAAGTTTGGGTAAGTACGATCATTAAAAACAATAAAGCCTACATCCAAATCAAAGTGGCCGTAGGAGCGTTTCACTGGAACGGTATGGGTATGCCCCCCGACACGATCCTCTGACTCAAATACTGTCACGTTATGCTGGCGACTCAGTAACCACGCAGCTGTTAACCCACTAATCCCTGAACCAATCACGGCAATACGCTTCATCAATGCTGTCCCATCTGATCAATTTCTTTGGCCATACGAAATGCTTGTGTGACACGCTCCTTGGTTCCCTCGAGCATGACAATCCGCGCGCAATAGTCTGGCACAAGCTCTGCCGCCTTCCACGGCTCATGAATCCTTTTGTTGTCGAGCACAGACAACTCCGGCACCCAGCGTCGAATAAATGTGCCCTCGGAATCGAAGCGCTGGCTCTGCCTGACCGGATTAAAAAATCGGAAATACGGCACCGCATCCGTTCCTGTTGATGCGCTCCATTGCCAACCACCATTATTGGCAGCAAAGTCGCCGTCAATCAGATGCTGCATAAAAAAACGCTCACCTCTACGCCAATCAATGAATAACTGCTTGGTTAGAAACATCGCCGCAACCATCCGCAACCGATTGTGCATCCAGCCTGTTGCGCGCAACTGGCGCATGGCCGCATCAACCAACGGATACCCTGTTCGCCCTTCGCACCATGCAGAAAATGCATCGTCGTCGTTAGACCACTGAATAAAGCCCGTTTCTTGCTTAAATGGCACACCCATCGATACGCGCGGAAAATTTGCCATGATCTGGCGATAAAAATCACGCCAACATAATTCACTTAACCAAACGTCAACTCCTGCTACCGCACGCTCGCGGGATACGCTAGTCGATTCGCTGTCAAACGAGCTATATTCCAGATTTTTTTCGCCTTTGCGTAAATCTCCGACTGGATACTCCGGTGAATATTCGGCCATATAAAACACCGCACGCTCATAGCATTCCCGCACCGACACCGTACCTGCCGATAAGGCCGCGGATAAAAAGCTCGTGCCTTCTAGCCTAGGAAAATCTCTCTGCTCCTGATACCCCGCTAGCGCCTCCGCAACAAACCGTTTCAGCTGCTCCCGTGCGGCGCGCTCCCCCGTTTGCCAAAGCGCACAAACCTCCTTTCCCACGTCACACCGCTCTAACGCCTGACGAATAAGCGTGTCGTCAAACGTTGCCAAATTGCCACGGCCTGTATGGGAGTATTGCGCTGATTGCACCAAGGATGTCTGCAGACTCATGACTTCACGCCATTTAGTCTTCATGACTTCACGCCATTTTCGCCGAAACGGCGTGAACACCGTGTAAGGGGTTCCGCCCGTCGTCCTTAAAGCCGACGGCGGAACCAGTACGCCGTCGTCAAAACATACCGTTTGAATCCCCATCTCTTTCAGACGCTCAGATACGGCCTGATCACGACGCACTTCATTGACGGGGTAATCACGATTATAAAATAGGGTCGATATGCCATGTGTACGAGCGTAGTCAGAGATCTGATCCGCAGTGCGTACAAAGTCTTTGCCATCGAGTATATCGAGCGGAATACCTTTCTTTGCCAAAGAGGCACCAAGCTCGCGTAACGATGACAGCACGTACCAACGCCTAAGCGGCGCAACATCATGGATGTCCCACTGACGCTCGCACAGAACATAAACAGCCCGTACAGCTTCTCCAGTGCCTTCTCTGGCCGCATCACACGCTGCCAGTAATGGCGAGTGATAATTCACCCGTAAATCATTACGAAACCAAACCAATCCCGCCATATTAACCCTGCCCCCCTGAGCTCGTTACAGTCTCAGCAATCCAACCGCTGCCCACTAGTGCCGAAGCAACTGTTGTCGCTTGCCCTGACTGGACCATCAAGGTTGAAGCCCCCGCTCTTACGAGATGAGGCAAACTCGGCAATGCCTCCCCGACAATGGCGACCGGCTTCGCGATACGTTTAACGACCGAGTTCAGATGGTGAGTCACCGCTGTTGCGCTCATCCCCGCAGACACAACAAAAATAACCCCACAATACAGATCATAAGACGCCATAAACGGATACTCAGAAGCCTCAACCGACCGAGACAAGCGTGTGACCGGGACAGCACTGCCTTGCGTCAGCATCACATGAAGAAATAGCGCGTTAAGAGAACTATCGTCGCCAACCGGAATCAATAAAATCCCTGGGTGACGCTTTGTAGGTAGGTGTTTTAGCAATCGCGCCTGCATTTTCTGCTCAATAAAACTAGCCAGCAATGCAACGGAACTCTCTGCGCCAGGCTCCACCTTGCCGCGCAGCAACCCAAATAACGGCTTCCATTTTTGATCAATAATATACGCCTGCGGGTAGCTTCTCAGCCATGTCTCATAGACGCGCTCCAAACGCCTTAAGTCCCCGCACTCGAGACAGTCCAGAGCAAGCACCAATGATTCATCTTCCGAATCGACTTCAAACGATTGCTCACTGTTATCCAATAAGGGCTTAATGCGCCCAATGGATACCCCTCTTTCTATCCAGGCCAGCACACTGACAACACGGGCATAATCTGCCTCAACGTACACACGATAACCTCGATCATTGCGCTTCGGCTTCAGCAAGCCATAGCGACGCTCCCACGCACGTAACGTCACAGGATTAACGCCGGTCTTTTCGCCCAATTCTGTTATCGAAAAAAACGCAACCTGTTGTGCACTCATATGGCATTCCGTAAGCCGAGTGCATCCGGGTAGGGAGCAAGATACGCCTGCTGATGGAGGTATTGATTTGGGAAACGTCGCTCTGCAATACGCAACAGCGTCATCGGTACAACAAGTGGCACCTGATCATGTAGGTAATTGTGAATACTCTGCTGTATCGCATCGCGCTCAACGCTTTCAAGCTGGCCGCGGAAAAAACCAAGCAAATGCAACATAACGTTAGCGTGTGCGCCGCGCATTGCTGGTTTCTTCATGGCTAGCATAAACGCGCAAATATACTGATCAGCAATATTTTCCAGCGGCGTGGATTTTAAGTCGCTCAACAATACGCCTAGCTGGCGATACGTTTTTTCGCAGTGTGCCAATAGTTGGAACTTACGCCGAGAATGAAACTGAATCAGTTTCGCCGGCGTTAATGACGTCTCTATCAACTGACACCAATCATCGAACACGAAAACACGCTCAATAAAGTTTTCTCTCAGATTCGGATCATTGAGCCGCCCCTCTTCTTCAACCGGCAAGATGGGGTAGGCATTGATCAGTTCACTGGCAAAGATTCCCGCAGCATCTCGGCGTTGCACGTTACCTTCACCGTTATAGGTCCGAACCCGTTCCAAGCCGCAGCTGGGCGACTTGCCCATCAGAACATAACCACGCAATGAACCAAGCTGCGGTACGGTGCGCTGACACCAGTTGCGGATAGGCTCATCTACATCACGCCCAGTACGGGAAATCGTTAAACGAGCGGGCTTATCTAGGTCTGTAGGCTCGACCAACCGCATAGCCGGCCTCGGCACAGAAAATCCAGCACCGAGCTCTGGACATAAAGGCCGCATATCGAAGTAACGCGACAAGCTGTCAGTGCAAAAATGAGAGCGCTTGTGACCACCGTCATGCCTAACTTCGGCGCCTAGCAGGCACGCACTAATACCAACCGATATTTTGTTCATACACTCCGCCCTCGTGGTTGTACAAACAAGATTGCCTGTACAAGCGTGAGCGCGCCGTGAGAGAAGAAGGGAAAGAGAGGAAGGATTGATCTACACAAACGAAAAAAGCCTCGGCAATGCCGAGGCTTTTTCGAATAGATGGTGGGCCGTGCTGGATTCGAACCAGCGACCAATTGGTTAAAAGCCAACTGCTCTACCAACTGAGCTAACGGCCCTCCGAAGGAGGCGCAAATAATACTGTTTTTTTTTGCTGTTACAAGGGCTAATGCCGATCTAGCACGGAAAAAATGATCATTAGGCGATGATTTAACCAATCAGTGACGTGAAAGCAGCCAAGCGATCATTCTCCACTTTCGTCAGCCACTTACGTAACCTCTGCCGCAACTGCTCGCAATCGTAATTCAATGACCTTCAATATAGTGAGTCGGGTCTGCCACGCCTGCCGCAATAAAGCCCTGCTGCCGCAGCCGGCAGCTATCGCACTTACCACACGCCAAGCCGTCATCAGTTGCCTGATAGCACGAAACCGTCAAACCGTAATCAACCCCCAGCGCGACGCCCTGACGAACGATGTCTGCCTTACTCAGCGCCATTAAGGGAGTCAGGACTTTCGCACCATGCCCCTCAACACCAGCTTTCGTCGCCACGTCCGCCATGATCTGAAAAGCATCAATAAACTCAGGGCGGCAATCAGGATAGCCGGAATAGTCCACCGCGTTTACGCCGATATAAATCGCCTCAGCATCAACGACCTCGGCCAAACCAAGTGCTAGCGCCAGAAAGACGGTGTTACGGGCCGGTACATACGTCACCGGAATACCCTCTGACTCCTCTTCTGGCACATCAATACCGTCGTCTGTCAGCGCGGAACCGCCGATTTCACGCAAACCAAGCTGTATGACACGATGCCCCACGGCACCCAGCGCCCGAGAAACTCTCTCAGCAGCCAACAGTTCTGCCTGATGGCGCTGACCATAATCGAATGCCAAGGTGTAACACTGATAGCCTTGCGCCTGTGCTAGCGCGAGACACGTTGCCGAATCCAACCCTCCGGACAACAACACTACTGCAGACTTACTCATCACCGTTCTCGTCATCTCTTCTTTAACAAATAGGCCGTGCTCATAGCCTGCTTTAACGGCCCCGCGCATCCTGCCAAAGCAGCTTGTGCAACTGCATCTGAAATCTCACCGGCAAGCGGTCTTCGAGTATCCAGCCCGCCAACTGTGTCGGCTCAAGCTGGCCAAACACTGGCGAAAACAAGACGTCATCTACGCGCCTCGTCAAATTGTGCTGATCGAGCTGCATCCGCGCCCAGTCGTAGTCTTTGCGGTCCGCAAGAACGAACTTAACCTGATCTTTTGCGGCCAGCAGCGGGATATTCTCAAGGCGGTTGTTGTGCATTTCGCCAGAACCCGGCGCTTTTAAATCCATCACAATGCTGACACGTGGGTCCACAGGCGCTATATCCATCGCGCCACCAGTTTCCAAACTGACGCGATAGCCTGTGTCCGCTAACGCCGCGAGCAAGTCGATGCACTCAGGCTGCGCCAACGGCTCACCGCCGGTCACCGTAACGTACTGCGCACCATAACTCGCCACTTGGGCAAGAATGTCGGTTAATTCGTAGCGTTCACCGCCCTGAAACGCATATTCGGTATCACACCAGACACAGCGCTGCGGGCAGCCTGTTAAGCGCACGAACACCGTCGGGCGACCCACAGAGCGAGCCTCACCCTGAAGCGAGTGAAAAATTTCGGATAATCGTAAAGTCACAGAAGGAGCCCCATTAAGAGGCGCAATTCTAGCATGAATAACGCGAAACGTTACTTCAGCTGGTCGAGCATCGACTTGGCTAAGCCAGCCTCTGACGAACCTGGATATTGCTTGAGTAGCTTGTTCAGCGTGACTTTCGCACGCGTTTGATCACCGCTCTCATACTCCAGAACAGCAAGCTTATACATTGCCGCCGACACCTTTGCGCTGTCAGGGTATTTATCGATAACGGCTTTTAGATGCGAAATAGCCAGGTCACGCTTAGGCGCGCCCATGCCGCGATATATCTCACCGAGCCAAAAATGTGAATAGGACGCAAATTGCCCATTCGGAAAGGCAACAAGGTATTGCTCAAATGCGGCCGCCGCTTCTGCAGGCTGACCGGATACAAGCTTATCTTTCGCGGCCTTATAGGCTGCGCGATCCGCTTCCGGGTCATTCTGACCTTTGCTCGCTGATGAATCAGCAGGCTCAGATCCAGACGCTGCCGTCGTCCCTGTCGTGACGGATGACGCCAGTGCATTAATTCGTGTATCGAGATCAATAAAGCGCTCTCGTTCCGCCTGACGCATCACCTCAAGCTCTTGTGTCAACGTTTCCGTCTGACCACGAAGATTGGCAAGCTCTTGCTCCAGCATCTGCAACTGCTGCATAAGCAACATGACACCATCTTGACTAACCGCAGAGGCAGAACCTGCCGCAGTACGACCAGAAGATGATGCCGTGCGCTCCTCAACAGCAAGCGGGCCAGTGGTCTGTGCTTGCGCACCTACCACCAGCCCGACGAGCAGAACGCCGCTAATTAGGCGTTGAGACATCAGCAATCCCTACGGACGGCCAGCTGTGTAGTTTAGCGCTACACGACGGTTTTTCGCCCAAGACATTTCGTCATGGCCGTATGCCGAAGGCTTTTCTTCGCCGTAGCTAACAACTTCGATCTGAGAAGCAGAAACGCCTTGAACACGCAGGAACTTCTCTACTGACTGAGCACGACGCTCTGACAAAGCAACGTTGTATTCGCGAGTGCCACGCTCATCAGCATGTCCTTCCAGACGTACTTTGGCGCTGCTGTTACCTTTCAGGTAGTTAGCATGGGCACGCAGCGTTTCAAATGCTGCTGCTGGTACTGCTGAGTTATCAAAGGTGAAGAAGATAACCTTAGTGTCAGTAGTGCCGTCGTAGTTTGATGGGTGGTTAGCGAAGTTATCAGCAGTCAACGGAATGCTGCTAGTCTGAGGCTTCACTGGCACTGAAGGTGCAACAGCTTCGCTTTCAGTGCTAGTCGCTGCTGTAGTGTCTTCAGCGGTAGTGTCTTCGGTAGGCTGGCTAGAACAAGCTGCTAATAAAGCAACCAGTAAAAGAGCCATGATCCGGTCTAGTGAAAATGCGCGCATACTTAAAACTCCTGTTTATATGTAATGTTACTTGGTTGCTACAACTCGGTTTCTAAGCATTCAATTCCTGAATACCTAGCTTCTAAACACTGCTTTACAGAAACGGCGACCAAGCCGGCTCCCTCACTTCACCCTCTTTCGATGGCAAATGGACTTTTATCCGTCCATCGATAGAAACGGCTTCCAGTACCCCAGCACCCCCGTATTGCGTCGCATAAATTATCATACTTCCGTTGGGGGCAACACTGGGAGATTCATCCATATCGGTTTGTGTGACGATATCGAAGGTTCCACGCTTCAAATCTTGCACTGCGATATGGAATTTACCCCCGCGACGATGCACATAGGTCAAAAAACGACCATCCGGCGTCACCGCCGGCCGAGCATTGTAGTCTCCTTCAAAGCTCACTCGGCGAACCGAGTTATCTCTAAGATCGAGCTTATACACCTGTGGTCCACCACCTCGGCTTGATGTGAACACGAGGGATTGACCATCAGGCAGCCAACGAGGTTCCGTATCAATTCCATAATGTGTGGTCTTCCTCTCAACTTTTCCACTGGCAATGTCCATAACATAAATTTCAGGATTGCCATCACGGGATAAGGTTAATGCTAATCGTTGGCCATTAGGTGACCAATCCGGCGCTCCATTTATTCCAGAAAAGCTCGATACCTTCTTTCGTTGCATCGTTGCTAACTCGTGAATATAGATGCCCGGCAAGCCGTCCCCTTCAAATGAAACATAAGCAATTTTCTTCCCATCAGGAGACCATGAAGGGCTCATAATGGGCTCACGGCTCTTTAAAATCGTCTGTACGCGCGCGCCATCAGCGTCCGCATATTGCAGCTGATATGGCCACGTAGCGTTACGAGAATGGGTAACATAAACAACCCGTGTAGAAAATGCGCCTGGCACGCCCGTTAACTGCTCATAAATACGATCTGAAATCGCGTGCGCAACATCTCGCATTTGCGCTGGCGAAGGCTGATAGGTTTCCGACAACAACTTCACACCGCGTGGCACATCATGTAACTCATAGCTGACCTTATAAGTACCATCAACCATTTGCTCAACGTTACCCACAACAAGGTAATCAGTACCAAGCACACGGAAATCTCGATAATTCACTTCACTGGCACGAGTCGGCCGGCTAAGCATGTCCTCTACAGGCAACGGCCGAAACTGGCCACTACGGTGCAAATCTGCCGCCACAATTTTATCAATACTGTCGCCCGTCGCGCTGCCCGTCATCTGAAAAGGCACCACAGCAATAGGCACCGCATCGGTACGACCACCGACCAGTTCAATTAACAGCTCTGCGTGCGCGGTCTGCATCAATAACGCTTGAATAAACAACGCCGCGGCAAAAAACTTAACTTTCATCTAGCTACTCCACTCTGGCAAAATCAGGCACCATTCGCATCGTAAACGAACGAAACTGTTCGTAACCGCTACCGCTCGGCACCGGTAAAGGTGACGCCTTTCTAATCGCATTCATTGCTGAATCATCTAACACCGGATAGCCACTGGGCTTCGTTACCTTTGCATCGATCACTTCGCCACCCGGCAGTGTTCGTATCGCCACATCAAGAGACAAGCCATCCTGAGCTTGAAGACTACCGGGAATAATCCAACGATTATTAATTGCACTGCGAATCGCCTGCTCATAACTCGCCGTTTGCGCCAACTCTTCATCACTCGGGCCGCTTTCTTTTTCCAATTCAGCGGCCTTAGCCTCGTCCTGCTTGTCTAACAGCAACTCTTCTCGAGCCAGCATTTCAGCCATCGATGGCTGTGCAAAAGTCGGCTTTGGTTTTTCGGCGGGCTTTGGCTTTTCTGCAGGTTTTTCTACAGGCTTCGCGGTTGGTTTAGGCACCGGTTTAGCTACTGGCTTCGGCTTTGGTTTCGCAACGGGCTTGGCTTTAGGCTTTGCAACTGGCTTCGGCTTAGCGGCTTGCTCTTTCTTTTCGATCACCACCGCCTTAACGTACGGCGGAATTTTCTGTGCGCGATGTAATACCGGATCACTTGACCAAGTAAACCCGACCAAGCCGAAAAGCACTGCATGAACCAGTATCGAAACTGCTATAGCCGGAGCGAATTCGCGCATTACTTTTCCGCGGGCTCCGTGACGAGCCCTAGCTTTTCGATTCCCGCACCTTGCAATGCAGACATCAACGAAATGACCTTTCCGTACGCCACTGACTCATCGCCCTCCACAAGAAAAAGTGTGCCCGGCTTGTGCTTGATAATGCGCAGCGCGTGCCCTTTTATCGTCTCCAGCGAGGAAGTCTTTTTCTCATCGCCGCCAACGTTAATGTAAAAGCTGCCATCTTGCTTAATCGACACAATAACTGGCTCGTTGTCTTTGTCAGTAATCGCTTGTGAGTCTGTTTTGGGGAGCTCAACTTGAATCCCCTGCGTCATCATCGGCGCGGTGATCATAAAAACAACCAACAAAACCAACATGACGTCGATATAGGGCACAACATTAATTTCAGCAACCAGCTTACGCGGCGCACGTACTTTCATAGAACTCATATCAGCCCTCGCGACGGCCGTGGGCCTGACGATGCAAAACCGATGAGAACTCTTCAGCAAACATCTCGCTCTCACCCACTAGCTCGTCCGTTGCAGAGGCGTATCGGTTGTAAGCAACAACCGCCGGAATCGCCGCAAACAAACCCATTGCTGTCGCGATAAGTGCTTCAGCAATACCAGGCGCAACTACGGCTAGCGTTGCCTGACTGACATGAGCCAACGCTCGGAATGAGTTCATAATTCCCCACACGGTACCAAACAAACCGACATAAGGGCTTGTTGAGCCAACCGTGGCGAGAAATGGCAGACTTCGATTTAATCGAGACTGCTCGCGCTGCAGAGCAACTCGCATAGCGCGCTGGGCTCCTTCCATCACCGCATCGGGATCTTTGGACGATTTAGCCAGTCGAGCAAACTCTTGAAAACCCGCACGAAAGATCGTCTCAGGACCAGAATCTGGATCTGAATTCTGTCGAGTCTGCTGGTACAGACTCGACAGATCTTCGCCAGACCAAAACTTCTCTTCAAATCGCGCACCTGCTGCTCGAGCGCGCGACAAAATACGGTAGCGCTGCACGATCATCACCCACGATGCAATGGAGGCCAGCAACAAAATGACCATCACCAACTGCACCACAAGCCCTGCGTTGCCAATCAGGTTAAAAATCGACATATCCTGGTCAGGACTCATGCTGGCATCTCCCACTTAATTTTTTCGTAAAGGTCATCCGGCATGGATGTAGGTTTAAAAGAGTTTTCTTGAATGCACCCGACACGGACATCGGCCTCACAAATTAGTTCATTTGCACGTAAAACACGCTGATGAAAAACAAACGATGCTCGACCCAGTTTACTCAGCTGCACTTCAACCTGCAGCTCATCATCGATACGAGCGGGCGTTACATAGCGCACACTCGCACTTTGCACCACAAATAGATAGTTTCCCTCGGCCAACGTGTAATGCTGATAACCGAATGTACGCAGCCACTCCGTCCGAGCGCGCTCCATAAACTTCAAATAGTTGACGTAATAAACAATGCCGCCAGCATCGGTATCTTCAATATAAACCCGTAGCGGTAATGAAAAGAGTAAATCACTCATGAGACTGACTGTTCCCCGTCGGACTCAGCGGGCGGACGAAAGCCAAAATGGCGCCATGCATGATTGGTGACAACTCGGCCCCTCGGGGTACGCTGCAAAAAACCTTGCTGAATAAGAAATGGCTCAACCACTTCTTCTAGCGTGCCGGTATCTTCGCTTAACGCGGCGGCCAACGACTCCAAGCCAACAGGTCCGCCATCAAACTTTTCCATCATCAGAGAAAGCAGGCGCCGGTCACTGCCATCCAACCCACAAGAGTCAACTTCCAGCATGTCCAAAGCCGCCCGTGCGATCGAACCAGAAATCTTACCGTCACCTTTTACTTCAGCAAAGTCACGTACGCGACGTAACAGTCGGTTGGCAATACGTGGCGTGCCTCTCGCTCGGCGCGCCACCTCAACAGCGCCTTCCTCATCAATCGGAATGCCGAGAATGCCGCAAGAGCGCGACACAATCCCAGTAAGATCTTCGGTGGAATAGAATTCAAGGCGCTGAACAATACCAAAACGGTCGCGTAACGGGCTGGTGAGTAACCCTGCCCGGGTCGTCGCCCCCACTAGCGTAAACGGCGGCAACTCAATTTTAATCGAACGGGCTGCGGGTCCTTCGCCGATCATAATATCGAGCTGATAATCTTCCATAGCGGGATAAAGTATTTCTTCAACTACAGGAGAAAGTCGGTGGATCTCGTCGACGAACAGCACATCGCCTTCTTCGAGGTTGGTTAAAATGGCGGCAAGATCACCCGCTTTTTCCAACACAGGACCGGATGTGCTTTTCAGCTCCGCACCCATTTCACGAGCAATAATATAAGCGAGCGTAGTTTTACCCAGCCCAGGCGGACCAAAAATAAGAGTGTGATCGAGTGCTTCTTTACGCTGCCGCGCCGCATCGATAAATATTTCCATGCGTTCACGCACTTTGGGCTGGCCATGGTAATCGGCCAAGCTAGAAGGCCGGATAGCGCGATCGATTTGCTCATCGCGGCCTGCGCCGGTCTGTGGTGAAATCAGACGTTCTGATTCGGACATCAATATTCCAAAGGCTTGTTTATTACACAAATAGACCAATTAGTAGAGATGCCTAAACGGTCGCTACGCTATTCATTTAGACGCGTAATAATGACACACTTTCCTGACCACATAAGCGTATAACTGCACGAACTCTTACAAACAACTTAACGCGCTAAACGCTTCAGCGCGTTACGAATCAGCTCTTCGCTACTCAACGACTCAGCTCCTTCAATTTTAGCTACTGCCGCCTGCGCATCACGCGGGCGATAGCCCAATGACTCCAGCGCAGCCACGGCATCCTGAACGGCATCGACGGGCATGTCGATGGTCCGCTGGCCCGGACGTGAAATAGTCGAGCCTTCCAACGCCGCCAACCGGTCCGACATCTCAATAACTAACCGCTCCGCCGTCTTTTTGCCCACACCCGGAACCTTGACCAAGCTCGCCACATCTTGCTGTTCGATACAGCGCACCAAACGCGGCGCCTCCATCCCAGATAAAATAGAAAGCGCCAGTTTCGGGCCAACGCCATTCACCTTGATCAGCGCGCGAAACAGCTCGCGCTCATAACGATCAACAAAGGCGAACAAAAGCTGAGCATCTTCCCGCACCACGAAGTGCGTATAGAACGCGACCTGCGAGCCAAGTTCACCCAGCTCATAAAATACCGTCATCGGCGCTTCCAGCTCATAGCCCACGCCCGAGACATCAATCATCATCCAAGGGGGGCGCTTATCCATTAGCTGGCCACGTATATGTCCTATCATGTTGCTGTTCCTTGTCCTAAAACACTTTGCCTGTAGACGCTAACGTACGCGCCCGCGGCGCACCTGTGTTGCTCCGGCCATACGCGCCATACTCACGCGCATATGAGCGTGGCACACCGCAATAGCCAACGCATCCGCCGCATCTTCCTGAGGCGCCTTGTCTAAGCCCAGTAAGTAGCAAATCATTTTGCCAACCTGATTTTTCTCGGCAGCGCCCTTCCCCACCACAGCAAGCTTGACCTGTCTGGCGGAATATTCGTGTAACGGCAGTCCAGTTTGTACCGCCGCTGCAATTGCTGCGCCACGAGCCTGCCCTAACTTCAAGGCTGAATCTGCGTTGCGCGCCATGAAGACCTTTTCAATACTCACTTCGTCCGGTTGCCACTGCGTAATAATCTCAGTGAGCCCAGAAAAAATGGCGCCTAAGCGCTGCGGGAATTCGCCACTCCCCAGCTTAAGGGTGCCGCAGTGCACAAACGTCACTTTGTTCCCCTTATGCTCGACCAGTCCGTAACCGGTAAAACGAGAACCGGGATCTATCCCTAAAATACGTGTCATGCAGTCTCTTTATTCAATGACATTCAGATTATTTTTGCAGATAGGGAAGCGAATGGCTTGGCGATTTGCACTCGCCGATCAATTCGCCACAAAAAGCACCCATAAAAAAGGAGGCAGGTAATTGTTACCCGCCTCCTGTCCAAATGTCCAGTACTCAGCGATTTTCTATGGGAAAATAGCGTTGCTATACACTTCCTGCACATCATCAAGATCTTCAAGCATATCAATCATTTTCGTGACGGTTTCTGCGGTCTCGTCATCGAGTTCAACATTGACCGACGCATGCATGGTGAGCTCGGCATCAGCTGGCTCAAGCCCTGCCGCTTTTAAGGCATCAGTGACTTCGCTGAAGCTGGCATCTGCCGCCGTCACCACCGTGATCGAGCTGTCGTCGTGAGTTTCAACATCTTCAGCGCCAGCTTCCAGCGCCACTTCCATAATCTTGTCTTCATCCGAGCCCGGCTCAAACAGGATTTCGCCACGCTTGGTAAACAAATAGGCAACTGAACCACTCGTGCCTAAATTACCCCCACACTTAGAAAAAGCATGACGAACATCAGACACCGTACGATTAACGTTGTCGGTCATCGTTTCGACCAACACCGCGACGCCAGCAACGGCATAACCTTCATAGGTAATTTCGTCCATGCTGGCGCCATCATCGCCGCCGACACCGCGCTTAATGGCGCGGTCGATGGTGTCACGGGTCATGTTTTGTCCGAGCGCTTTATCAACCGCCGCACGCAAGCGGGGGTTGTCACTCACCTCTCCACCGCCCATCCGGGCGGCGGTGGTGAGCTCACGAATCAGCTTCGTGAACACCTTGCCTTTCTTAGCATCTTGGGCCGCTTTGCGGTGCTTAATATTCGCCCATTTACTGTGGCCAGCCATACAACACTCTGTCTTTATTCGATCTAGGCTCGCACCGCGCAATACACACGGTCCAAACGAGTCTTACTTGTCCGCGTCCGGCTTACGCACCTGAACGCCCACTTCACGTAATTGCTTTGCATCAACCGTCGAAGGCGCTTGCGTCATCACGCACGCGGCCGTTTGGGTTTTCGGGAAGGCGATCACATCACGAATCGAATCGCAGCCGGTCATCAACATCACCATACGGTCGAGACCAAACGCCAAGCCGCCGTGCGGTGGTGCGCCAAACTTCAACGCGTCCAGCAAGAAACCAAACTTTTCATTCGCCTCATCGTCGGAAATACCGAGCGCCTTGAAGACGTTACGCTGCATGTCCGTATTGTGAATACGAATGGAGCCGCCGCCGAGTTCGGTGCCGTTAAGCACCATATCGTAGGCACGGGATAGCGCCGCACCGGGATTGCTGACCAACTCTTCTGCGGAACAGCTAGGCATCGTGAACGGATGGTGCGCGGCGGTGAAGCTGCCGTCATCGTTCTCATCAAACATTGGGAAGTCGACGACCCACAATGGAGCCCACTCAGTGGTCTTCATCTCGCGGTCATGGCCAACTTTGACGCGAAGCGCGCCAATGGCTTCGTTTACTACCTTCGCTTTGTCTGCACCGAAGAAGATCAGGTCGCCATCTTGCGCGCCCAATCGCTCCATCATCTCCATCACAACATCTTCCATGTTTTTGACAATGGGAGACTGCAAACCTTCGATGCCAGCAGACAGATCATTCACCTTGATCCAAGCCAGACCACGAGCGCCATAGATGCCGACAAACTTGGTGTAGCCATCAATTTCTTTGCGCGAGATCGACGCACCGCCCGGCACCCGCAACGCAACCACACGACCTTTCGGGTCATTGGCGGGACCAGAAAACACTTTAAAGTCGACGTCTTTCATCAAATCCGCCACATCCACCAGCTCGAGGGGAATGCGCAAATCAGGCTTATCAGAACCGAAACGACGCATGGCCTCCGAATACGGCATATGCGGAAACTCGCCGAACTCTACGTCCAACATTTTCTTAAAGACTTCACGAATCATCCCTTCGGTGATCCCCATAATGTCTTTTTCTTCGACAAACGAAGCTTCAATATCAATCTGAGTAAACTCGGGCTGACGGTCAGCACGCAAGTCTTCGTCACGGAAGCACTTGGCCACTTGATAATAACGATCAAACCCCGCCACCATTAATAGCTGCTTAAATAGCTGCGGCGACTGCGGCAGCGCAAAGAAGCTGCCCTGATGGGTGCGGCTAGGCACGAGGTAATCACGCGCGCCTTCCGGTGTCGCCTTAGTCAAAATCGGGGTCTCGACATCCATAAAGCCCTGATCTTCTAAATAGCCGCGTACCGCATGAGTCAAACGACTGCGGAACTGGAAGTTCTTCAGCATGCCGGTACGACGCAAATCGAGGTAGCGATACTTCAGGCGAATTTCTTCACCCGCGCCGCCATATTCATCTAACTCAAACGGTGGCGTCTCTGCCGTATTCAGAATCTCTAGCTCTTTTCCGAGCACTTCGATATCGCCTGACGGCATGCGCGAGTTACGTACAGCCTCATCACGCATACGCACACGGCCGGTAATACGCAGGACAAACTCACCACGCACTTTATCCGCCAGCGCAAACGCCTGCTCCGTATCAGGGTCGATAACGACCTGTACCAGACCGGTACGGTCTCGGAGGTCTAAAAAGATAACGCCGCCGTGGTCCCGACGGCGATGGACCCACCCACAAAGAGTTATCGTTTCGCCGTCGTGAGAGGCGCGCAGTTCACCGCAATAATGGCTTCGCATGATTGTCAATTTCCACCAGGAAGTTTTCAGTTCGCGGACTCGTCCGCAGAAGGCGGCATAGTATAGCCGCTCGCTCGCCATGCAGCCATGCCGGAGACAATTCAGCCGACAAACGCCCTAAATTTCATTTTTTGACCAAAAACGCGGGAAAAATCGAATATTTGACTACTTTAACGCTTGCTCAATAGCGGAATGTTCGCATATAACTACCTCCGAGCATGACGCGGGACGAAAAAGGCTGGGCGATTACATCAAACTTCCTCCTCGTCAATGCGACTCAACGGATGAGCGACATCCATTAGGACACACATACAGGGGTACTCAAAGCCATGGCTGCTAAGAAAAAAGTTGCTGCCAAAAAACCTGCAGCGAAAAAAGTTGCTGCTAAAAAACCAGCCGCCCGTAAAGTGGCTGCGAAAAAGCCAGCTGTAAAAGCGAAAGCTGTTGCAGCTCCGGTTAAAGCAATCAAAGATCCAATGAGCAAAACAGCGCTAGTGGGTCATATTGCTGAAGCCACCGAGCTAAGCAAAAAGCAGGTTACTGCTGTGTTCGAAGAGCTTACCGGCCTCATCGAAGGACACCTGAAGAAGCGCGGCGGCATTGGACACTTCACCATGCCCGGCCTGTTCAAAATCGTTACTAAGCACAAGCCTGCCCAGAAAGCGCGCAAAGGCATTAACCCGTTCACGAAAGAACCGACTATGCTGAAAGCAAAACCGGCTTCCGTACAGGTTAAAGTTCGTCCGCTGAAGAAAGTAAAAGACATGGCGCAATAATTTGCATCCATGACTTAAAAAGAAAGGCGGGGATTACCCGCCTTTCTTTTATCTATTTCGTTTGCGCCCTAATCTCAGGGCCCGCCCCTAGAGCTCGCTACACGAGCATTCGTTCGGTAAACAACCCTTGCCCGCCATCACTTACCCAGTCACCTAAATGCACCTCAAAACCACTCTTTTTCAACTCACTGGCAACGGCCATTAAGTAAGCCATGTCCGCATCGGCTGGACTCAACGAAAATACTTCGCGGCCAAACCGAGTCAGCCGGTACACCGGCAAACGGAAGTCATCCGTCGCATCCCCTCCTTCCACAAAGACCGCCTTGCGACCACACGGTAAAATCGCCCGAAAGCCGTCTTCCGTAGTTGATTCGAGGCTCCACGATTCTGGGCGGCCATAAACACCACGCAGCAAGCCCAGCTCTTCTAGCTGCTCAAACATAGGGATGTGCAGGTCAGCGGAAAAATAATTACCTGGGCTACGATAGATAAAGCCATCAAAGCAAAAGCGTGAGCAAATACTCATCATTTCTAAATCACGGCGAGAAATCGTGCGCATAAACTCCATCGTGCGCACCGAATAGGTCGATGGCTTAAGCACCTCGCCCGCCAGCAGCCGAGCCCAGTAGCGCTTCAACTGAACCGACACCGCGTCTTGTGCGCCATCACGCCAGCGAACGATCCAATCAGCGTCAACCTGCACCGTCGACACAACCTCTAACGGCAGGTTACGGCACTCTTCTTCCGCCAAAATAGCGATATGTCGTATCGCCATATCACGTCGCACTGCACGCATTGTCTTCGCACGACCGGCATAACGTAACAATCGCGAGGTATCGAGCACTTCTACAGGGTCATCCTGACCCGCGCTGACAATAACGGAGTTTAATTTTATCGAACCGGCAAGCTCATCATCACCAACTTCCGCCAATTTTCCCGAATGGTCGATACGCAACTTTCCGTCATGTAGGTCTTGAAGCTCACGCTGCACTCGGGCAACTTCACGCAACTCCCTCGACCGCGCACGGCGTCGATCCATATTGCGACGCCTCAATATATTCGGCGCCACTAAGCCATTTTCACTTTTACCAAATAGGGTCTGCCAGAGCTTGTCGACGTACTGATCGAAACCCTTAACCGACTGCTCTTTATTATCTTCCATGTTTTGTCACGCCTAGCTCGGAGTAAAGCTCTCCGCAAGCCACCGCTGAACTAGCGGCATTACCAATGGCTCCGTCATCAAATCGCCTACACCCTGTGTTTTAGCCCAATTAAAATGCGCCGCCACACTTGTTCTTACGCCCCGCTCACCCACATCCTCATGCCTGACTTCCGCATTCGGCATTTTTGCCAACAGCTTTTCACAGGCGGATGCGGGCGCGTACGGATCAGCAGCAAACGTCAAAGCAAACACAGGAATACTGACCGTTGCCAGCGCCGCCTCATAATCTACCGCCGCCCCACGCGGCCGATACTTTCCGGTGAACGCACTGGCAACCCAATCGCGCATTTGTCCGCGCGGCTCATTACCGGCAAAGCCAAGTCGTTCGCCCGGAAAATAGCCCAGTAACGACGTTATCATAGCAATGTTGAAATACTGAAGTAGCCGCTGAAACCCGCGCAGCCCCCTCCAGCCACGCCAGTCCACCATGCAACTGGCCACTAATATCAGGCCGTCTAACTGGCCAGGGAAGCGAGCTGCGTACAGACACGCCAACTGACCACCCAGGCTGTGGCCCAATACAATAATTCGACGTCCTGCGAAGCGCTGCCGCAACCTCACCACTACAGCATCAAAGTCATTAACGACCATCTCTTCGTAGCCCCAGTCACGGCCGTCCGTGCGGCGCACGCTATGCCCGCCATTACCGCGCAGATCAAAGGTGACCGCTGTTGTGCCCTGCGCCGCCAGAGCCGTAGCGACGGCCGTATAAAATCCGGCGCGAACCCCCATGGCGGGCGCAATGGCCACCACAACACCTACGTTATCCTCCCCTGCAACCACACATTCAATGAACTCGCCGTCCGCTGTTTCGACTCGCATAGTCCTCGCTCCGCGCCACTTTCATGAAGATGGGAATTTTGCACCAATATCTAACTAACGATAATAGAAGCCCGCATTGGCCGTGAAACCTGCACCGGATACCCCTATAATGGCCGCCACTTTTCGGAGATCACAATGTCAGAACGTAAGGATAAAAAGAAGGTTGTTGGCGAGCCAATGACTGATGAGCAAATCAAAGTCTTCCTCGGCGGCATCCCAGAAGCCGGTGAAGATCCGCACTTTCACGACTTGCTTAAAGCTTATCGAAGCCTACGAGAAGAAGATTTCGAGCGCTTTCTCACCTACTTCGTTGCGGCAAACGGTAACATCAACGCAGCAGGACCCGACGGTCGGACCATGCTTGAGACCGTGGGAGACCATAGATTAAGCGGCGGTTATGCCGACGCACTACGCGCAGCTGGCGCAAAGTAAGCCAATTCCCCCGCTCCGCTAAGACAGCCCAATTCAGACTGTTCAAACCCCCCGACTCATGGCAAGGTTAGGGGGTCGACACTTTCTCACCTAGCAAGCGTCGATTAAAAATAATCACAACAACATTCTGAATGAGCTTTAAACCATGCGTATTTCTGAATTGCCGAAGTGGCGTTTGCTGGCCATTGCTGCCCTATGTGTTCTGTCCGTTTCCGGCTACGCCGCACGAGACGATGAAGATGACGACGAAATGGATGAAGTCACTGCAGAAGAGCTGCAGATCGAAGACATTCCTGTCGATGAACGAATTTTCTTAACAGAGTGGAACAAAGTCCCCTACGACGCCCGCTACTTCACTTACTCTGACGAGCAGATTAAGGAAAAGTGGGATTACTTAATGCGTGGTCTAAGAATTCCCTACCCATCTGCTGCATTTATGAAAAAGCAGTTCAAGAAATATCCTTTTCTTGCCGACGACATCGAAGGTTTCACCGCGCCGCTAAGTGATGCCGACTTCGTGCGACTCGAAAAAGTCTATCTGGGTATATGGCGTAAGTTCTTTGCCGGCGACTTTCAAGAAGCTCGAAAAGAAGGTTTAGCTGCTGGTCCGCTCGGCGTTATTCCTGCGCTGTTCTCCCAGCTTATGTACGCTATTTATCTGACGGACCGCCAAACAGTTAAGTACATGCTGCTACAGGATGTTGCCAACACTGCAAAAAATTATTTTAAGCTAATGGAGCCGGCCGAACAGGACCCCGAAGCTCAAGCTGTCGCCGCCGCCGCAAGATTGGGTTACGCCTACGCTATCGCCCGCATTGCGGAAGAGTCGCCAGTTCCCATTGTTGTCGCTCGTCGCTATATCGGCAAAATCAAAGGCAACTCTGAATTTATTACTGAAATTATGCCAAACCACCCGCTCGGCCACGCGTTTCGTGCCGGCGTTGATGCCGGCATTATGCGCCGCGTCGGGAAATTCACCGGTCGCATGACCTACGGCGCACGTACAACGACAGTAGAAGATTCATTTGCCAAGGCACTTGAGCTTGCGCCGGACATCCCTATCGTTTCTTACGAATACGGTAACGCGTTGATTTACATGAACCGTAAACGCAACCTGAACAAAGCGATGAAGAGCTTGGAAAGCGCCACCAAGATGCGGCCGCAATTTTCTATGGACGCGCTGGATACCATGTATGCGTACAAGCGCCTTCAAGAAATTAAGCTCTACGCATTGAACTACAGCAGTTTCCGCAAATTTGAGAAAGCGCGACGTAAATTCAGCAAAGCAACAGACCGCAACCTCACCAGCGTACTCACTCCTTCGCTGACTATGGATATGCTGGAAAACCCGGATAAGTATATCCTCGAGGATTAACGCCGGTTCTACTGAGTACTTAAAAGGGGGGCGCTAGCGTTAAGTAAGCGCCCCTTTTTTCGAGGTAAATTTAAAGCCCGCAAATAACTAATGCGGCAAGTTACCACAGGCGCTTATGGCGCATCCCCGCTACAATTGCTCACAACCACCCATCGCAATCACGCCAGCGGACAACCAACGCCGTTAAGCCTAGGAAGCAAATGATTTCATCTTCAATCGCCCAGTGGCGCCGCCGACAAATGATTTTACGCGGCGTCCTTGTGGTTATTCTGGCGCTCCTAGCTGCCATCGCAGGCTTGCACGGCAGCAACCTGCCCAGTCATTCCTACGCACCCTATTGGCTTGCCGCTCTATGGCTGCCATCCGTTTGGTACTGGCCCACACGCTCTATTTCAAAACAGCACCTGCCGCGCTTACTGGCAATTGAACTGGCCGCCGACAGCCTGCTCTTTCTAGGGCTTATGTATTCACTCGGCGGCTCGGCAAACCCCCTGACGTTTTATTTACTCGTACCGGTGCTAATCAGCGCACTGTCACTGCCACTGTCGAGCAGCGGCGCCATCACTACACTCAATATCGCCGGATATGGCACTGCGCTCTACTGGCATCAGGTGCCGGACCAACACTCCGGCCTACACGCCATGACACACGAACTTAACGCACTGCACGGCCAAGGTATGTGGCTTGCATTTAGTCTCGTCGCCGTAGTGCTAACGGTTCTCGGCCAATCACTACAGCGGACACGACAGATAGAACATGCCCAGCAAGCAACAGAGCTCTCACTCGCCTTACAACGAGAGCGCATGTATCAGCTTGCGGGCGGTCTGGCAGATCGCGCACACGAGCTCAATACACCGCTCTCGACACTGCTATTGGTGCTTGACGAAATCAATGAACTCAGTCGCCATGAGTCAGCTATTTTCCCGCTAGTACGGCAATCTCAAGATCTAGGCGAACGCCTCGCAAACATTCTGCGCAGCGATTTAAACGCAAGCCCAGCAGACGGTCCGCAGCGACTCAGCGCACTGCATTCAGAACTACGTCAGTCATTACGGCTGCTCGCACCGACACTCAATATTACGCTCGCAAAAACTCACGACCCACTACTCTCACCGGCAAGCGCATGGCATCGCATACTGCTCAACCTGGGCTACAACGCGAGCGATGCCGGCGCCAGCGTTTTGCATATCGAAAGCCAGTCGAATGGCGGTAACGTTATTATTCAAGTCAGCGATGACGGACCACGCAAAGACAATAGCATTCGCCAAGGGCTTGGCGTCGGTGTTGCACTGATTGAAACCACGCTAGCGTCGATACACGGCACGATCGAATACCGCTTTGAAACACGCTGGACACAAGCGCTAATCACCGTTCCGAATGCAGAAGTGCGAGAGCAATCAAATTATCGAACGAATAACGAGGCAGAAAAATGAACCAGTCTTTACTCATCGTTGAGGATGATGAAGCGCTGCGTGAACAGCTCTGCCGGCGACTCACGCAACAAGGCTTTACCGTATCCACGGCCGCAACCGTTGAGCAAGCCCTCGCGATCATTGCAACACTCACCGCATTGGACGCAGCCTTGCTCGACCAAAATATCGACGCCGACAATGGCTTAGACCTGATCGCCCCCATTGCCGAAAAGTTTGGCCGATGCAGAATCGTTATGCACACTGGCTATGGCAGTATTCCCGCCGCCGTCGCAGCCACCAAACGCGGTGCAGCAGACTATTTGACCAAGCCCGCGACACTCGAACACATCACTCTTGCCCTTCTCGGTCGCGAAGATAGCCAGCAAGCGCCAGCATTGCCCAGTGCGCCGCCGTCATTAGAGCGGCTCGAATGGGAGCATATTCAGCGCGTACTTAACAGCCACGACGGCAATGTGTCTGCCGCGGCGCGGACCCTTGGTATTCACCGGCGTACTTTACAGCGACGCCTGAAAAAACGCCCTAGCGCCAGTGAATACGAACGTGACCGTCCACCTCTTAACGACTCAGAAAACTGAGCGCTTGCCGTGTAACCCGTGACGGAAAAAGCTTATTCACTAACAGCACCGCACGGAACTGCCAACCAACTGGATTATGAACCGGCGCGCGCTTATCGTTTGCCACCTGCCACACCGCAGTGGCAATATCGGTTGCGGTGAGATTCACGCCCATTCGCTCAATCAGCAAAGATGAATTGGCTGCAACCATCGCCGTTTTCACAAACGGCGGCATAATATCGACAACATCAATACCTTCACGGCTCCATTCAATATTCAGCGCCTCAGTAAGCCCGCGCACCGCAAACTTGCTGGCCGAATAACTCACGAAGTCAGGCACGCCATAGACCGCCGATGCGGAGCTCATGTTAATCACTTTCCCAGCTTGGCTACGCTTGAGCCATGGGTAAGCGTGATGCGTTACGTTCATCAAGCCAGTAACATTAATGTCAATAATGCGTTGATGCGCTTCCAAAGGAATCTCTGCGAATGCGCCTGTGCGTAGAATCCCAGCGCAATTAAACAACACATCAATACAATCGCCGTGTGCTTTCGCAAACTCACCAAGCGCGAGCGCTACTTCAGCACTATCAACCACATTTAGACGCTTCGTCCAAACGCGCTCACCGCCGAGCGAGGTCGCCAGCTCAGCCAACGCCTGATCATCCACATCTGTCAGCCCCAACGCCCAACCAGCAGCATGAAACCGCTCCGCCGTCGCCCGACCAATACCTGCAGCCGCCCCTGTTATAAAAATCGTGCTCATCGTTTCTCCTCACCTGCTGGCAATGCATAAATACCGGTCACGTGGGCGACCATATTTTCGTTTCCTACTGTATACAAACGAACCTCTAGCACCGCAGAACGACGACCAAGACGAATAATTTCAACGTCGGCAATCAGATCAGCGGGCTCAGGTCGGCTGAGAAAATTAATATTGAGATTCTGTGTAACGGCCATTTCAACACGTCCCAACCGCGACAGAATTGCCGCATACATCGCCGCATCAGCCAATCCCATCATTGTCGGGCCCGAAATAGTCCCGCCAGGACGAATCGTTTTTTCGTCAAAAGGCTGCCGCGCGCGAATGCTACCGCCATCCCCTTGCTCGATAATCAGCCCCTGCTCACGAGCTTGCGGCAAGCCCGCCCAAATCACAGCCTGAACTTCTTCTGGCGTTAACGACATACGCAAACCCACCTTTCATTCATAGCAGCCCCCATATTAAGCAACCCCCATCATAGACACGCAACGAGCAACAACAAACGTCTCACGAGGCCATCCGCTTACCCATTTAAGCCGGAAATTAAGCCAGCTCTTAGGCAGATTTAGGGTGCTAATGTCCGTAATTTCGCGATAATTGCTCACAAAACAATCAACCGATATATCAAGACACGACAGGATTGACGCTCAGCCGCTCGATAACGGTAATGGCCGTTTTCGCTTGCTAGCCAGTACTGCTAAAATGCAGCGCTTCGTTAACCCATTCGACGTTTCACTCGACACTTCACTCGACAAGGCCTGAACCTAATGCGCGCTTCCCGAACATTGCTTGCCACCGCCAAAGAAACGCCCGCTGATGCGGTTGTCATCAGTCACAAGCTAATGCTGCGTGCAGGCATGGTCCGCAAACTCGCCTCGGGACTTTATACCTGGCTACCGAGCGGTCTGCGTGTCTTACAAAAAGTTGAAAAAATCATTCGTGAAGAGATGAATCGAGCTGGCGCGCAAGAAGTGCTGATGCCTGCTGTCCAACCTATGGAGTTGTGGGAAGAGTCTGGTCGTGGCCCCGCTTATGGCCCCGAGCTACTACGCATTACCGATCGCCACGACAATGCGTTTTGCCTTGGCCCAACCCATGAAGAAGTTATTACCGACATGGTGCGTAACGATGTGCACAGTTACAAACAACTGCCATTAAACTTCTACCAAATTCAAACCAAGTTCCGTGATGAAACGCGCCCACGCTTTGGCGTAATGCGCTCACGTGAATTCATCATGAAAGATGCCTACTCTTTTCACTTAAACCAAGAGTCATTGCAGCAAACCTACGAACAGATGTACCAAACCTACTGCAATATTTTTGATCGCCTTGGACTAGACTATCGCCCCGTTGAAGCAGATACCGGCTCAATTGGCGGCTCCGCCTCCCATGAATTTCACGTATTGGCCGAGTCCGGCGAAGATGACATCGCCTTCTCTGACACATCCGGCTATGCAGCCAACACCGAACTCGCCGAAGCGATTGCGCTTGGCGAGCGCGCTGCGCCACAGCAAGAATTGGCGGAACTCGACACTCCGACTGCCAAAACTATTGATGAACTCGTTTCTCAACACGGTATCGCCATTGAAAAAACCGTTAAAACACTCATCGTCGCAGCTTGCGAAGATTTTGGTGGCGGTCTCGTTGCACTCTTAGTGCGCGGCGACCATGTGCTCAATGAAATCAAGGCGGAAAAACTTCCCGGCATTGCCAACCCATTGCGCTTTGCGACAGAAGAAGAAATTCGCGGCATCGTGAATGCGGGACCGGGCAGCATCGGCCCTGTGAATCTGCCAATCCCCTTTATTACCGATCGAAGCGTTGCACTAATGAGTGACTTTAGTGCTGGCGCCAACCAAGACGGCAAACACCTTACGGGCATTAACTGGGAGCGCGACCTAGCACTTGGTCAGGTTGCCGATCTGCGCAATGTCGTCGACGGCGACCCAAGTCCAGACGGCCAAGGCACTCTTAGCATTAAGCGTGGCATTGAAGTTGGCCATATTTTTCAGCTCGGGAAAAAATACTCGGAAGCTCTCAACGCGACCGTACTTGATGAAAATGGCAAAGCCGTGGTCATGCCAATGGGTTGTTACGGCATTGGCGTCACCCGCGTAGTGGCTGCAGCCATCGAACAGAACAACGACGAAAATGGCATTATTTGGCCACAAGCGATCGCACCATTTGACGTAGCGGTGATTCCACTCAATGTCAAAAAGAACCCCCGCGAACGAGAGCTTTGCGAACGCATCGAACAAGCCCTAACTGAAAGCGGCTACGACGTGCTGTACGACGATCGAGAAAAGGAACGCCTCGGCGTTAAGATGGCTGACGCAGAACTCATCGGCATCCCGCACCGCTTATTGATTACGGAAAAAGGCATCGACGCTGGCACGGTAGAATACAAAGGCCGTACCGATAGCGAGGCTACTCTCGTCCCAATTGGTAAGATTGGCACTTTTCTGGTGAAAAAATCTCAGGAAGTTTAGTCAAAAAATGGCCTGAAAATAAAAAGCCGTCGCCCCAAAAGGGCGGCGGCTTTTTATTTATGTATAACGAAACGATTTCGCAAAGTGAGCGCACAAAAAAGGCGGAGCTCTCACTCCGCCTTTAACGTTGATACCGCTAAGCTACGTCCAGCTTAACGTCGAACCGCCAGCAAGCTCGTCATAGTTTGATCACCATGCGCGGTCAACTGCCACCAGGTGCGGCCCTGAAGATCTTTACGTGATGACTTGCGGATAAGACCCAGTGCGCGAATATGAATCTTGATCTGATTAAAAGAGTGCGTCGACAAGACGATATTTCTGACCGCATGTGCTTTAGGCAATACCGTCTGCACATCATCAAGGGCGCGTAGCGCAATAAGCTCTTCAACGGATTGACGCATCACGTCTTCGAGCGCTTCGCTCATAACTTGCGGAGCGATCACCGAAAAGACTTGGTCCCACGTCACGCGCGCTTCCGTCGTCGTCACCTTACAATCGCCCTTAATGTAAACATTACAGCTGTACTGCAACACGACCGCATCAGCACCTTTCGCGAGCTTTTCCACTGGAGGACGGCGCTCAAGCACCCATTCTTCTCGCTCGCGTTCCAGCTCATCAATACGCGTACGTAATTCCTGTGTCTCACGAGCTTGGTTTAAATCGGTTACTAGTCCTGCTTTCACCCAACCTGGGGCGGGATGCTCAGCCACGAACCGAGGCAAGCTTTTCTTGACCGTTTCGCCCAGATCTTGCGACGAGTGCCAATAACGAAACATTGTTTTGTCTTGCAGCAACTTGCGGAAATCCCGAAAACGAACATCTCCTTCGCGGGAGTCTTCGCGCATTTTTCCTTCAAGCATATCGGGATGGTCGTGCAGAAAAGCAATAATGGGTTTTTTCTTGGTCGAGGCGTAAATATATTCGCGATGCGTATAGCTCAAGCCCATTGGCGACAAAGTGCCATAGCGGCCACCGAGCAATACAACATAATAGTCGCACTCGTTAATGACCTTCTGAATCATCGGCCATTGGTTATTTTGCTCGGTCGGATACAGCTCCATACCCGTTGGGATCATCCCCATAGACAGCAGTGACATCATCACTTCCTGTCGGGCATCCTGTAGGTCCAGAAAGGTGGAGCTGACAAACACCTGATACTTCTTTTCGCTACTCACGCCTGATTCCTGATCCTCGAAACGGATGCCATTATTGCAAACCGTTATTAAATCTACTTTACCGCCCACGGACAAGGGGACAGTGTCGGCTGAGCATGCTAGGCTTTTTCCGCTGCTGGGGAAAGCCTAGCGGGGCAAGACTCTTAATAAAAACAAGGAGTTTAGGGGGTTTCATCATGCGGACTATCGCTGTGTACAACCTGAAAGGGGGCGTCGGCAAAACGGCAACGGCCGTCAACCTAGCTTGGCATGCGGCCCGCTGGAAACACCGCACCCTGCTCTGGGATCTCGATCCGCAAGGCGCCGCCAGCTTCTATCTCGGCGTTGATGGCGCCAAAAACTACAAACCGGGCCCTCTGCTCAGCGGCAGACAGCCTATCAGCCGCCTCAAAGTGGATACACGCTGGCCCGACCTTCAAGTGATCCCGTCTGACGTCAGCCTCCGCAACCTCGATATCAAACTCAGTGAGGGCGGCGGCAAAACCCAGCTACGTCGCCTTCTCGACCCGCTTAGCGAAAGCTATAGCCTGTGCATTCTCGACTGCCCGCCAACGCTCAGCCCAGTGGCGGAAAGTATCTTCGCCGCCGCCGACGTACTACTGGTGCCCGTTATCCCGACCCATCTGTCTATCAGGGCATTTGAGCAAGTACGAGACTGGCTCAAGCAAAAGAAATACGGCGATCTAAAAGTGCTGCCGTTTTTTAATATGGTCGACCGCCGCCGCCTGCTGCATCTACAGATGATTGGCACTCCCCCACCGTGCATGCGTGGTGGCTTGAAGACAATTATCCCCTACTCCACTCATGTAGAGCAGATGGGCGAGCACCGCGCGCCGATTGGCGAATACGCCAAGGGAACCCCCGCCGCCCGAGCATTCCGTCACCTTTGGTTTGAAATGGCGGACAAGCTCAAGCTGTAGAGCTCTCGCCCTTAACTCGCTAACGGGTTAGCGCGCTGCAGCAACAGACTGACATCCAAACCGCGCGGCAAGGTGCCGTAGTTGCGTTCACCGTGATCACCCAAGCGCGATGCGACAAACGCTTCCGCTACCGGCGCATTACCGGCCTGAACCAATAGCGAGCCTTGCATGGTTAACGCCAACTGCTCAACCAAGTAACGCGCTCGGTATTCAATATCCGACAAATCCGTAAACGCATCCTTTAATCGTGCGATCGCCGCGTCCAGCAACTTAATGTGCCCCATGCCTTTGCTCAATTCCGCAAACCACACGTCTAACACCGCTGGCGTCTTCGCCAAGGCACGCAGCACATCCAACGCTTGTACATTGCCCGAACCTTCCCATATGGCATTAATGGGCGCCTCACGGTACAGCCGCGCCATAATAAAGTCCTCGGTCACGCCATTGCCGCCCAGGCACTCCATCGCTTCATAAGCGTGATTCGGGCTGCGTTTGCAGATCCAGTATTTGCCCACGGCGGTACCCAGCCGCATGAATAACTTTTCCGGCTCACTGTCGAGCGAATCAAGCGAGCGCGCCATGCGCATGGTCAGCGCCATGGCGCCTTCGACTTCAAGGTGCAAATCCGCCAAGACATTTTGCATCAACGGCTGGTCGATCAGCGTTTTACCGAACGCACTCCGGTGAGACGCATGATGCACCGCTTGCACTACCGCTTGCCGCTGACCCGCCATCGAGCCGACCATACAATCGAAGCGAGTTAACGACACCATTTCGATAATAGCCGGCACGCCGCGTCCCTCTTCGCCAACCATCCAGCCCAGCGCGCCGCGCATTTCCACTTCAGAAGACGCATTCGAAACATTGCCCATCTTATTTTTTAAGCGCTGCACCTGGAGCGGATTCTTACTGCCATCGGGACGCCAGCGCGGCACCAAAAAGCAGCTTAGCCCGCCCGGCGCTTGCGCCAGCATCAAAAAGCCATCGCACATCGGCGCCGACATAAACCACTTATGACCGGTTAACGCATACAGCTGCCCTGCGCCGCCTGAGTCTATCGGTCTTGCGACGCTAGTGTTGGCGCGCACATCAGAGCCACCCTGTTTTTCCGTCATGCCCATGCCAATAGTCACCGCCTGCTTTTGCGCATCCGGCACATTGCGCGGGTCATAGCCATTGGCTAACACCTTCGGCAACCAGTCTTGCGCCACGGAATCGGTTAGCTTCAATGTTGGTACCGACGCAAACGTCATCGTTAATGGACAGCCGTGACCGGCCTCCACTTGCGCCTGCAAATAACTTTTTGCCGCTCGCGCTACATGCGCCCCAGCGCATGGGTTCGTCCACGGCGAAGAATGTAGACCCTGCTCCGTCGCCATCGTCATTAACGCGTGATACGACGGGTGAAACTTGACCAGATCGACACGGTTGCCGTAGCGATCATGAGAATGAAACTGCGGCTTATACTCGTTTGCTAAAAAGCCATACTCGATCACTTGAGCAGAACCTGTCTGCTCGCCATAACGGGAAATGGCGTCGAGATCCCAATCGCCGCCTTCGCGGGTCAACGCATCGCGTAACGCATTATCGCCAGCAAACGCATTATAGTTTTCCAGCGCAGGAGCTTGATTCATTACTTCATGGGTTAATGACGAACAAGCAGAGATTCCCTCTTCGTTTCTTACCTGATCCTTACTCATCATTTGCTCCTCGAATCGGACCCACTTCAACAACGGCGCCAATCGCGCGTACACAGAATTGCTGTAACTGCTCAATCACATGCTCATCCGGCCGGTTCGCCACCAACGTTCCCGCAAGCGGACCTACTAGCGCCTCCGCCATGGCACCCACTAAGGCGGCCGCCACTACTTTGGCGTTTTGCTCAGGCAGCGCCTGACTCAGTACCGCGTCTTCGATAAACACTTCAAAAACATCTGCATAGGCCTGTCGATATGTCAGCCGCACTGCATCCACCGCCGGATCCGCAGGCTCTGCAATTAACGCCCAAGCCAACTGTGGCGCTTGCATAGCGCGCCGCGCAAACACCTCCACTGCGACACAAAGTCGGGCTGCTACTGTGCCTTCACACTCAATCGCCGCGGATACTGCCGCAACCTCGCGCTCAGTGGCGAGCCGAAACACTTCTGCCGCCAACACGTCCTTGGCGCGGTAATAACGGTAGACCGTGCCCACCCCCACACCTGCGCGTGTTGCTAACGCCTGAATCGTCAGACCCGCAAAGCCATGCTCGCGCACCAAAGCCTCCGCAGCCCGCAGTAACGCTAGTTGCTGCGCCGCCTTGCGCTCTTTAATTCTGGTCGTTTCACGGTATGCCATCACTGCAATCCATAGTCGGAACCCTGATTCCGTTATTGTTAAAGTGAATCACGGTTCATTCTTTAAGGCAAGCCATGCGCTACAGCTATCCTTCACCGTCACATTGACGCCTAGATCCGCAGAAGGTAGTTTTGTATCAATTGCTACAAATGAAGCCGCGTATTACAGCGAACCAACCGGGACGACAACGCTATGGCACGACCACGGGCCTACCACGACACCGACATCCTCACCCGTGCCATGCTCGTGTTTTGGCAACATGGCTACCGCGGCGCCAATATCCGTCACCTAGAGGAAGCCACTGGCCTTAAAGTCAGCAGCCTGTACAACCGTTTCGGCAGCAAAGAAGCGCTCTTCCACGAAACGCTCGATCACTACCTCAATAAAGTCGTGTGCTGGCGTGTGAAACGCTACCTCTATGACAGCCCCGACCCGATCGTAGGAATCCGAGCGTTCTTGCAAAGCTGTTATGCCTATATCGACATCGATGCTGGGCGCCCACCCATGGCCTGTTTAATGACCAATAGCGCACTGGAAAGCAAACCGGGCGACGACGCCATCGCTTCACGCGTCAATCAAAGCTTGGCATTGGTCGAAAAAGGTTTTTATGACGCCATCTGCCGCAGCGACTCTCCCTACATCGTGAAGAAATCACCCGCCCTACTTGCTAAGCAGCTCGCACTCGGTCTGCAGGGTTTATTACTCAGCAGCAAAATAAACACCGATCAACATGAATTAAAACTGGCTTGTGACGCCTTAATGGCGCCGTTTGAAGGAGACAAACAATGAAAGCATTACGCACCCCAGACGAATGTTTCGCCCACCTCACTGATTACCCTTACGCGCCTCACTACCTCAATGTCGACGACAGTGAAGGTGCTCAGCTGCGCCTGCATTTTATTGACGAAGGCCCACGCAACGCGCGCACGTTATTACTGATGCACGGCGAACCATCATGGTCTTATCTCTATCGGAAAATGATCGGGCCGTTAGTGGCAGCAGGATTTCGTGTTATCGCACCAGACCTTATCGGTTTTGGTAAATCGGATAAGCCTGTCGCAAGAGAAGATTACACCTACGCACGCCATGTGATGTGGATGCAGTCATTTGTTGATCAGCTCGACCTACAAAATACCGTGCTCTTTTGTCAGGACTGGGGCGGACTGATTGGTTTGCGTTTAGTCGCCGCCAATTCCGATCGCTTTGCCGCGGTATTAGCAGGTAACACTATGCTGCCCACAGGCGATCATCATCCCGGCGATGCCTTCCTCGCATGGCAAACGTTTTCACAAGAAACGCCAATTTTTCCCGTTGGCAAAGTCATTCAAACAGGCCTTGCCACGCCGATCTCTGCCGACGTGATTGCCGCCTATGACGCGCCTTTTCCGAGCGAAGACTATAAGGCCGGAGCAAGACAATTCCCGCTACTCGTACCAATAACACCAGACGACCCAGAGGCGCCTGCGAATCGCCAAGCATGGCAAGCGCTACAGCAGTTCGAAAAACCGTTTCTTACCTGTTTCTCCGATAAAGATCCGGTCACCCGCGGTGGCGATAAGGTAATGCAGAAGTTAATTCCAGGCTGCGCCGGGCAGGATCACACCTTAATCGAAAACGGCGGGCATTTTTTGCAGGAAGACCAAGGCGAAAAACTTGCAGAAGTGATGCTGACATTCTTAAGAAAAAATACCCTGAACAATAAGGTATAACTCTTGTAGGTGCGCGCCCTGCAAACGCACAACCGCAAGCCGCCAAGGCCTCGCCTGCAAGCAGCCTCCCACAAGGTGAGCAGAAATTTTAAACGGTGTAGCGCGGTAGAGGGGCTTGTGGGAGGCTGCTTGCAGGTGATCTTTCCCGAGCAAACGCCGCGCAGCAGCCTCGTAAAAAAGATCCTTCGAGCTTTTCCCGGAAATCCGTAATGAACCTTTCTTCTGCTTACCTTTCTTTGGGCAAACACGCCAGAGCGTAGCGAAGGCGAACGCACTCTGTGCGGTTCGAAGGGTGAGCGAAGCGAATAAAAAAGTAATGCGCCATCAGGAGAAAGACGGCCGACCAATTTAACAAGGCGACCTGCCTAACCCGCCGACTGCCCGCCTAGCGCAGCCTCCCAGCCAATCAACGCCGTTTTGCGCGTCGAACCCCAACGATAATCGCCAATCACACCGGTAGCCCGAATAACACGATGGCATGGAATTAAAAAGCCAATATGATTTGCGCCTACCGCGGTACCAACCGCACGCGCGGCACGTGGGGAATCAACAAGCACGGCAATATCCGCATACGTCGCTAACTGACCGGCCGGTATATTTAATAGCGCCTGCCAAACCTTTAACTGGAAATTACTGCCGCGCAAATACAGGTGCAATGGTACTGGCGATTGTGTCGCGCTCACACCCAGCGCAAAGGCACGATCAAGCATCTTCTGAGCCGCCAAGCTGTCTTCAACACAATGCGCTAACGGCCACGCCTGCTTGAGTGTTCGAACTTCCGCCTCAGCCATTCCTTGCGAAAACACTAAGTAACAAATACCGCGAGATGTCATACCAATCAACGCTTGCCCGAAGGGGGTATGACCAAAACCGTAAACCAACTCAACCCCTTCTCCTGCATTACGTAGCTGCGCAGGGGTTACCGCATCACACGTAACGACAAGATCGTGCAGCCGCCCCGGCCCCGACAATCCCGCCTCCAAGGACAGCGTCAACATGTCATGGCTTTCTCGCAACACTGATTGCAAACGCTGGCGCTGTACAAGCTGCGCAAAACGTTTGGGCGACACTCCCACCCAGCGAGAAAATTGGCGTTGAAAATGACTTTCACTTTGCCCACTCAATGCTGCCAGCTGACCGAGCGATAACGTCGGATCTGCGCAGATTTTATCGATCGCCACCGCAATCTGTTCGTATGGAGAAGAATTCATAAATTCATGGTTTCTAGATGTATAGTTTCTAGACTCGTGAGTTGTCGAGACATACCGTGATTACCACCGAAAGTAAGTCGGAGCCTCTGAAACATATCGACCGTCGACGAATACACCCACCCGATTCTTGCGCATCCGGCTCCGATGCAATTAGCTTCGTCGCGCCAACCAGCGAATACCTGCTGGCACCGATGCGCCATGCAGTAGTACGCTCAACAATACCGTGACAATCACGAGTGGCTGCAGCATTTGCGTTAACGCGGTATCCCCTTGCTGCTGCAAAAACACCAAGCCCAATACAATAGACGCCAGCCCTCGTGGGCCAAACCACCCGGCAAAGAGAATGCTGTGCTGATTTAAACCACTGCCAATCAGCGCAATAGCGACAGGCAGCATTCGCACCACCGTCAAACTGGCAAACGCATACACGAGATGCAACCACTGCAACCCTGCCAACGCATCCAAGGCCAGCGCACCAAATAGGAAGAACACAAATAAATTAAGCAACTCACCAGAAAGGCTACTAAAGTCAAAGCTAGCATGTTCGCTATCACGATAACGATATTGGCTCGCAAGACCGGCCACAAAGGCGGCAATAAACATACTGGCGTGTAATGCTTCTGCTGCTAACACACACAAAACCGGCAGCGCCATCACTGCCAGCTGCCGGGTTGAATGCGCCATCCAGCCGCGACTCGCCGCACGCTCAAGCAAATAACCACCTACCAAACCTATGCCTGCGCCAATAAGACAGCCCAGCCCCAACTGCTGCCAAATAAAACTGCCCAGAGACACCACCGACCCACCACTTGTACCCTCGGCCATCACCAAAAAGAACAATAAAAACGGCACACACAAACCGTCGTTCAGCCCCGCTTCTACACCGAGAACTTCACGAAGTTTTAACGGTACTTTTTCACTTTGCACAATCGCTTGGCCAAGCCCCGCATCTGTTGGCGCTAGAATCGCGCCAACAACCCCTGCCTGCCACAGCGACAGTGCGGGAAACAGCAACCAAGCCAACGAGGCGCCTAATGCGATCGTTAACAGCATGCCGACGGTCAACAACCTCAGCGCCAGCACTTTATCGCGGCCGAGTTCACGTAAGTCCGTTCGACTAGCATCACTAAACAACAATAATGCCAAGCCCAACTCGGCAATCGACAAAAACGTATCTAAGCCTCCCCCCACCAATTCCTGCTCGGGTATCAACACGGCAACCGCCAGCCCTGCAACAGTGAAGATCATCGGCCCCGTAATCGGCGTCTGTGCAATTCGTTCTGAGATAAGACCGTAGGCAAACACCAAACCAATAAATAACGATAACAACAACATCTAGCACGCCTCTTTTATTACGGCCTTCTTCCTTAGCCCCTTTATACTTGCTCCACCCTTAACTCTGAGCACGCACTAAACAACGGCCCCGAAGCAACATTAGAGTATCTCGCACAGCCTATACGGAAAACCCATACCGGCATTACGCTCGCTCACAAGGTATACTCCCGCCCTATGAGCGATCCGCAACATATTCTCGAACACGTATTCGGCTACGATAGCTTCCGCGGCCCACAACAAGCGATTATCGAAGCGCTAGTGCGTGGCGACGATGCCTTGGTGATTATGCCCACCGGCGGCGGTAAATCGCTGTGCTACCAGATACCCTCGCTGGCCCGCGAAGGCTGCGGCGTGGTCATCTCGCCACTGATCGCTCTGATGCAAGACCAAGTCGATGCGCTCAAAGAGCTCGGCGTACGGGCCGGCTTTCTCAATTCCTCACTGAGTAGCGCAGAAGCCAGTGCCACTGAGCAAGCTCTATTAAGTGGTGAGCTCGACCTACTCTACATTGCCCCAGAACGACTCGTGCAGTCGCGCTGCCAAAGCCTCCTGCAGCAGGCCAAACTATCATTATTCGCCATCGACGAAGCACACTGCGTCTCCCAATGGGGGCACGACTTCCGCTCAGATTACCTGCAGCTAAGCCTACTACACGAACTCTTTCCAACCGTGCCCCGTATTGCCCTAACCGCAACCGCAGATGCGCGCACGCAAAAGGAAATCGCCGAACGCCTACAGCTTACCGAGGCCGAGCATTTTCTCGGCGGCTTCGATCGTCCCAATATCCAGTATCGCATTCAGCATAAAGATAAACCTCGCCAACAACTGCTACAGTTTTTACGCACTGAGCATCCGCAGCACGCCGGCATTGTTTACTGTTTATCACGTAAAAAGGTTGAACAAACCGCCGAGTGGCTAAGCAAAGAAGGCTTCACCGCACTGCCCTATCACGCCGGTCTGCCTGCCACCCTGAAGCAAACGCATCAACGTCGCTTCCTACGGGAAGAAAGCGTCATCATTGTTGCCACCATCGCCTTTGGCATGGGCATCGACAAACCAGACGTGCGCTTTGTGGTGCATCTCGATTTACCGAAAAGCGTCGAGGCCTATTATCAGGAAACCGGCCGTGCCGGCCGAGACGGCGACGCCGCAACGGCATTACTACTCTACGGTCTTGAAGATGTCGTTAAGCTTGGGCAAATGCTCGGTAACTCCGACGGCAACGATGTGTTCAAACGCCACGAGCGACAACGCCTCGACGCCATGCTTGGCCTCTGTGAAATTACTAGCTGCCGTCGCCAAGTCCTGCTGCGCTATTTTGGAGAGCAGTCATCGCCATGCGGAAATTGCGACAACTGTATTAGCCCTGCGGAAACCTGGGACGGCACCGATGCTTCGCGCAAACTACTGTCCTGTATCTATCGCACCGGGCAGCGCTACGGCGCCAACCACGTGATCGAAGTACTACGCGGCAGCAGCAACGAGAAAGTGATGCAGGCCGGACATAGCGCGATCAGCACTTACGGTATCGGTAAAGAGCTCAGCAATAACGAATGGCGTAGCGTCGTACGCCAACTGGTTGCCCAGGGCCTGATTGACGTTAACGCCGATGCCTTCGGTGCACTTCAGCTAAATGATAGCTGCCGAGCACTGTTACGCGGCGAGCAAACCTTACAGCTACGGCGCGACAAACAAATCACCGCCAGTGCGTCACCCGCTAAGCGCGTACAAAGCAATATCGACGAACAAGACATGCCGCTGTGGCATGACCTACGCGCATGCCGTAAGCGACTCGCAGACGAACATCAGGTGCCGCCTTATGTTGTTTTCCATGACGCCACGCTGATTGAGATGGTACAGAAACGTCCGACTACCAAGCAAGCCATGCTCACTATCACCGGTGTCGGTGACAGCAAACTAGAGCGATTTGGAAAAGACTTTATAGATGTGATTCTCGAGCATGAATATCGCCAACTCGAAGGGACTTCACTTTAACGTAACTCTTTAACGTAATGCTTTAACGGCGCATCCCTAGGACGCGCTTGGGACGAGCAAATTGAGATAACCACCCCATAGTATCGAAACAACAAAATGTCTCGAAACAAAATGCATAAAAAAACAGTATAGAAACGAAAGTGCAGCGGCCATCGACCCACCTCTGCATTCCATCAGGCTCTTAATGCCGGCGATTATTTTCCCAACAAAGACGACAACACACGCCGTGGCATATCGCTAATACTCAGCAACGGGCGTAAGTGAACTAAGGTCTCATTCATCCCATCTACTTGGCCAGAAAGATGATCTATATGGTCGGTGATCCCTTCCACCCGTACTGACAAACCGTGCACCTGTTCCGGCAAAGCATCCATTCTTTCAATGATGCGCATAATCCGATGCGCCATCACCAAATATTCTAATGCCGCCCGAATCACCGCCACTGCCACTAGAAAAACCAATGGCGCAATGCCTAGCGCAATAAATCCAGCAAACATCGACAGGTAAAACACCGCCGCAACGATCACCGAAATCACGGCCAAGGCGCCCAGCACCAATAGCAAATAAAACAGCGGCAACAGCCTCATCGTTAAATACTGGTCAAAGCGCCAGTCCGCAAAACTGCTAATCACACCCCGCTGTGGCACCGCACTCGTGTGCTCTTTGGCCGCAAACTCTTCAGCCAACTGTTGGCGCACAGCACGCTTTACGTCTTCCTGCATCCTATCTCTCCGCTTTAGCGTCTCATGCCGCGATAACTTACTTCTACGCGAATATAACAATCTAGGCAAAGACTCACAGCGCCAATCGCTATACTCAATCAACCGTACTTTAAAAACGTAAGCTAACGTAAAAAAGGCGCGCGCGAGAACTCTCATCAGATTCTCTCGCCACCAATTGGTCGCGCCAACGCGCCACTACGCTCGATATACGCCAACCGATCATTTCACGACTGACTCCCAATCATAGGCCCACGCGTTAAACGAAAATCATCCACTTCTAGCCTGTACCTAAACCCGTCTGCTCGCGGCCGCTTGAGGCAGGTCCAGCACACAAATGATGACTTGGTTCGCCTTCTAGGCTCATCTGTTATGGCAGCGCAAATATGACAATGCCAACACCCCACACTGACGGCCCAAATACCTCAACGCTTCGCTACCGCGCCCCTTGTAAACACTTATCGATATTTTGTGGCAAATAGCTATTGCACTTTAGTGGCAAAATGATAGCTTTAATCGACAAGCTAAGCCTTTAGTGGTACTAGAGTTCTAATGCTAGGCACCGAGCATGGCGTAGGCAATGTCAGCGAAACCAGCCATTCGTTTCGCCAATAAAGACAAAAATAGACCGACAAAAGGATGTCCCATGTTCCGATACCAGCAACTTGCCGCTGCCATAGCGATCGGCACTCTGTCCGGCCTAGCTCAAGCAGAATCAACGCTTGAAGAAAGGCTAGCCGCAGCAGAGAACCGACTCGCCTCACTCGAAAAAGAAAACACCGTCGAAGACCGCGTACAGATCAATGGCTTTATGACCTTTGCCATGGAGAAGACCAGCAGTGTTCAAGACGCCTCCGGGAATAACCTCTACTTCCAGAATGAAGTGGGTAACGATGACTGGAACCTCAACCGCCTAACCCGTGCGGGCATTCAGCTTAATGGCAAAATTTCAGACAAAGCCGAAGCCGTCGTACAAATTCTGGGCCGTGCGGATGACAACTTTGATGCTCAAATTAAGTGGGCCTATGTCGGCTACGACATCAACAACTCACTGACAGCCCGAGCCGGCCGCTTAATGCTGCCGTTCTACCTACACTCTCAATACACCCAAGTCGGTTACGCCTATCCTTGGATCGAGCTACCAACCGAAATGTATGCGGTCATTCCGCTCGATACGATGGAAGGCGTCGACCTCACTTGGAACGTTAGCACCGGCAAGATCGCCCACAGTATTAACGTATTCTGGGGCGGTATGGATGTTGACTCGCAGGGTGCACTGTTCGAAGTAAGAGACCAACACGGTATCAACCTTCGCTCCAATCTCGGCAACTGGACCGCGTGGTATAGCTATACCAACAGCCAAGTGTCAGTTGATGTTTCCCCTAACGTGCCGGTCCCACCGTTCCCGCTTGCTCTACAAAACAACCTAAACATGGATCACCACTATGCCTATTTCACCGGCTTAGGTTTGCAATACGACAACGGCAGCTTGTTTGTCATGGCAGAGCGTGGTCGTTTAGACCTGTCCACACCAGCTCACTGGTTCCCAACACTCGACTCCGGTTACGTCACCGCCGGCTATCGCATCGGGAAGTTCACGCCTCACGTCACATGGGCTGGCATCGAACATAGCGATATTGCTGACGTCAACACAGCCAACCCTCTGGCTCCCGTCGCCCTCGGATTATTTCAAACCTTTGGCGACCACCAAAAAAGCTGGACCTTTGGTTCGCGCTACGACCTCACTCCTGGCATCTCACTTAAGGCCGAAGTCACCTATGCATACGACTTTAGCGGTGATGACTATAAGAGTAATGGTTTCTTCAGCGACCCAACCAACCCGGCGAATCTAGCCGGCCCCGACACCCGTGACGACGATCCAATGATCTACCGTCTCGCCGTCGAAACTGTCTTTTAAGGAGCACTGAGATGATTAAGAAAATACTCTTCACCGTGCTACTTAGCTTTCCCATACTAGTATGCGCGGAAGAACTTGCCGTTGTAGTGGGCAAAGATTTCCCCATCACCAACATCAGTGATTATGAAATTGAGCAGATTTTTTCCGGAAAACTCCGCAGCATCGATGGCAAGGACCTTCAAGCTTTAGACTTACCGGGTGGCGATACAACCCGTAATACGTTCTATCAAAAGCTTATGGGCCGTAGTCCAGATCAAATGCGTTCACATTGGGCGCGTCTAATCTTTACCGGCAAAGGACGTCCGCCTCGCGAAGTTAACAACAGTCACGACATGATCTCGATGATTAAATCATCGAATAACCTAATAGGTTACATTCCCGCCTCCGAAGCCGGGGAGAATGTACGGATAATAAAAATTATCCCCCAATAAAAGGAAAGAAATAAAAAAACGGAGCCTTTAGGCTCCGTTTTTTTATGGCGCGACTTCTATTGCTAAATCATGATTCTTCCGTCACCGGAATTTTGCCAATTTTAGCTTGCCAAATCTTCGGCCCGGTTTTGTGCACAGACACACCGTTCGAATCAACCGCAACCGTCACCGGCATATCTTCAACTTCAAATTCGTAAATCGCTTCCATGCCAAGGTCTTCAAAGGCGACTACGCTAGACTTGCGAATCGCTTTCGATACAAGGTAAGCCGCACCGCCAACCGCCATGAGATAAACAGCCTTGTTATCCTTAATCGCAGCGATGGCCGTATCACCACGCTCAGCTTTACCGACCATACCAATCAACCCGCTTTGCTCAAGCATAGTGCGGGTAAATTTATCCATTCTCGTTGCCGTGGTCGGCCCTGCGGGGCCCACCACTTCATCGCCAACAGGATCGACCGGGCCAACGTAATAAATAAAGCGATTAGTAAAGTCGACCGGCAATTTCTCGCCTTTATTAATCATATCGACCATACGCTTGTGCGCCGCATCACGACCGGTGAGCAATTTCCCGTTTAGCAAGAGCGTCTCGCCAGACTTCCACGTCTGAATTTCTTCTGGAGTAATCGTATCGAGATTAACGCGCTTGCTCTGCGCTTCTCCGCCCCACGACACCTCCGGCCAATCTTCAAGTTTAGGCGTCGGCAATTCCGCAACACCGGAACCGTCGAGCACAAAATGTACGTGACGTGTCGCCGCGCAGTTTGGAATAATTGCCACCGGCTTGTTTGCCGCATGCGTCGGCGCATCCATTACTTTGATGTCAAGCACAGTGGTTAAGCCACCCAGGCCTTGCGCACCGATACCGAGTGCATTGACCTTCTCGTACAGTTCCAACCGCAGCTCTTCACTGCGATTTTGTGCGCCACGCGCTTCAAGCTCATGAATGTTAATCGGCTCCATCAATGATTCTTTGGCCAGAATCATTGCCTTCTCAGCCGTACCGCCAATACCAATACCAAGCATGCCCGGCGGGCACCAACCCGCGCCCATTTTCGGAACCTGCTCTAGTACCCAATCAACAACCGAATCAGATGGATTGAGCATGACAAACTTCGATTTCGCTTCAGAACCACCGCCCTTCGCGGCCACCTGAATATCGACCGTATTGCCCTGAACAATGTCGTAATGAATCACAGCAGGCGTATTGTCTTTGGTGTTTTGACGCTTGCCGTCCGGATCAGACAGCACCGATGCACGCAAAATATTTTCAGGATGGTTATATGCGCGACGCACGCCTTCGTTAATCATGTCGGTCAGCGACATGTCGCCTTCAAAGGTGACGCTCATACCGACTTTGCAAAACACAGTAACGATACCGGTATCTTGGCAAAGGGGGCGATGCCCCATCGCCGACATCCGCGAGTTCACTAAAATCTGCGCCATGGCATCTTTTGCCGCAGGGTTTTCCTCTTTAAGGTAGGCTTCATGGAGCCCGTCAATAAAGTCCTGCGGGTGATAGTAAGAGATGTACTGCAAGGCATCGGCGACGCTCTGTATGAGGTCGTCCTGGCGAATCACCGTCATGGTGGGCTCCTGCGGGTGAAGGCTGGGATAAATGTTTTTTGGGCTGAAGATTATAGCCGATTGCACAGCGCGGGTCAGTGCCAGATGACCTTGTTAGCACGCCTTATTCCGGACTCCGATCCTCGTCGTTCTCACTGATGCGATGACGAAACAAGTGCGCTAACAGTAAGTCACTGACGAACTCGGGGCGCTCTAGGTGCAGAAAATGCCCAGCACCGGCGACTTCCTCCACGCACAGCCCGGCAGAAAAGTCCGCTTCGTTGACCGCATACTGGAGTAGCCTAGGGCTCATGCAGCCGTCTTTCTTTCCCACCATCACTAGCATCGGCACCTTTATCGGCTGATTCATCCAGTGACGCGCCTGCCGATGCGCAATCGTCCAAAACTTCGGTAAATGACGATACCAACTCAATGCGCCACGCAAAACATTAGCCTCGCCCAGCACAGAGCGCGCATTGTCTAAAAATTGGCCGCCTTCCCAATCAGGCGACCAGCGCCGCCAAAGCCACTCAACGCCGGCGCAATCGTCACGCCGCAGCAGCCATTCCGGCACCAACGGCAATTGAAAGAACTCCATATAGCTACTCAGTAGCAACTGCTCTGGTACACGCAATAAAGCGCCGGGCAATCCCTTTAGAGGTGGAATGGCGAGCGCCGTGGCGGAGCGAAATAACGAAGGCTCAGCCGCAACAGCAAGGTACACCACTGCTGCGCCCCAATCATGGCCGACTAAATGCACTTTACCGCCAAGCTGGCGTGCAAATTCACACACATCTGCCACCGCAGCCGCCAGAGAATAATCGCCGTCGACGGGCTGACAAGAAGACGCATAACCGCGCATTGCCGGCGCCACCGCGCAGTAACCGGCTGCCGCCAGCGCGGTGATCTGGCGCTCCCAATTCAGGTAACAATCAGGGAAGCCATGCAACAAAATTACCGGCTCGCCGTCACCGGCAATGAGCGCGGGGAATGAAAGATCGCCGTGTTGAAGTGTTACTGATTTCATTACATGACTCTTAAATATATGACTGGTAAATGTATGACTGGTAAATGTATGACTGGAGACAACGCCGATAACTATTACGGATGTCGTCGCACTTCAAAAGGTATTGGCGCGACCTCCGTCCCAGTACCTGGCGTAATACAAATATCATCGACGCGCGCCATGTCTGGCCCTTTATGCATCCAATGTATTAAGCCGCGCACAACATCTTCATCACCGTGCAGTAGCGCTTCCACTCGCCCATCCACTAAGTTACGAACCCATCCCGCAAGCTCACGCTGATGCGCTTGCTCCGCCATAGCGTAACGATAGCCCACTCCTTGCACACGGCCAGTAACCATCAAATGCACGGTCACACTCGCCTTTACATCAGCCACCTTTTTCAGCCTCTTGTTGATACCGAAACAACTCCGCCAACGAAATATCCAGCGGCGCTTTTTGCCCAGCACGCGCGTCGTCACAACGACGGGCTAATTCGTCTTCCCATGGCAAGGTACGGCCAGCACCAACATTTAGTGCACGGCTGATTGGCCACGGCAACATTTGCACTAGCTCATCGAGGGTTAAATAGGAAAGGTCTCGAATTAACACAAAACTGCCATCATCGGTCCGGCGCATCAGACCAATTTCCATCAGCACATTGCGAAAATCATCCCAGCGGGTCGCGCCTGCGGCCAATAACGCGGCGCGCACCTGCGCAGGCTTGAGTGCTTCACCCGATTGCTGCTTCGCCCAAAGCGTGCTGAGCAGACGCAGCAACGACTGCAATCGCGGCGTCGAGTTTCGGTACTCTTCAAACACCACCATGGTGTGCACTAGCACAGAGCCGCCGAGAAAAATCATCCACGACACGTAAACCCATAGTAGAAACATCGGCACCGCGGCAAACGCGCCGTAAACCACTTCATAAGAAGGTGACGAACGCACAAACAAGGCAAACCCTGCTTTTGCGAACTCCATCAGCAACGCTGAGACGGCTGCGCCGGCGACACCAAATTTCCACGGCACATGACAGTTCGGCACGATGATATAAACCACTGACATCATCAACGTCATCGCAAAAAACGGCAGCATTGATAACCAGAACGCGGTGCCGCCAAAAAACGAGGCGGCATCGCTGAAGACTTTTACCGACGTGATATAGGAGCTTAAGCCCAGTGCGGCACCCAAGCACAAAGGCCCGAGGGTCAGTACGGCCCAGTACATCAGTAAACTCGTCGTACCTTTTCTTGGCGCTTGCACCTTCCAAATACGATTGAGCGTTTGCTCAGTGGTACGCAACATTAAAACAGAGGTGATCACTAAGAAAACGATACCTACGCCGGTTAAATTACCCGCCTGCCGCGTAAACTCATGTAAATGCCCGACAATTTGATCGCCTATGGAGGGCGCAAAATATTCAAAGGCCCAGCGCTGAATATCGTCTCCCTTGCTCTTCAGTGCCGGCATTGATGACAAGATGGAAAATGCCACGGTCATCATCGGTACAATCGCAAATAGCGTGGTATAGGTGAGCGCCGCAGCGCTCTCGCGGCAACTGTTGTCGCGAAACTGCTGCCAGAACAACAGCAGAAAATCACGCATCAAGCGTGGTTTATCCCAGAAGCGCTTTACATCAAGCTCATCCATATACAATCCCTTACTGAAAAAGTTGCCGAACCGCGCAGCCTAGCGATCTCGAGAATCGATCTACGGTTGCGCGTTACCGCTGTCTCCCTAGAATAGAGAGCCAATCGCGCTGTTTAAAGCGCTATCCGCATGAGAATGACTATAGGACGCCCGACATGGCCGGATTTACCCTTTACCACAACCCTCGCTGCTCCAAATCTCGGCAAACACTCGCGCTACTCGAGTCCCACGGCGTCACCCCCAAGGTCGTGCTGTATCTAGAGACACCTCCTGATGCAAAAACACTGAAAGCGCTAATAAAACGTCTCGGGCTTCCTCGTGCCCACGACCTGTTACGCAATAAAGAGGCGGAATACGCCCTTGCAGGACTAAAAGCGGACAGTAAAGATGACGACGTCATTGCTGCCATGGTCAAATACCCCAAGTTAATTGAGCGCCCAATCGTCGTCAGTGGCTCTCGTGCGGTAATCGGCCGACCACCAGAAAATGCGTTAACCCTGATCGACGAAGCGAAATAGTGCCTATTCGGCAAGCAAATAGCTCGCCGAGATAAAAAGACACATAAGCGCCGCTCACTGCTTAAATAAGCACTGCCGGCGCCGATCAAACAAAGGAATGACTCTTGGCTTACGTCCTGATTCTTTATTACAGCCGCACCGACAGCGTGAAACATCTTGCTTTGCAAGCTGCTCGCGGCGTGGAGCAAGTAGGCATTGAGGCGAGATTACGCACCGTGGCGCCCATTGGCCCTGTCCATGATGCAAGCGCTCATAGTATTCCGAATAGCGGCGCTCCCTATTGCAGCAATGACGACCTCGAAAACTGCAGCGGTTTATTGCTCGGCTCACCTACGCGTTTTGGCAATATGGCCGCGCCGCTGAAATATTTCATCGATCAGACGAGTGAGCAGTGGATGGCCGGTAGCTTGATTGGCAAGCCCGCAGGCGTTTTCACCTCTTCAACAAGCATGCACGGCGGACAAGAAAGCACCTTGCTCTCGATGATGGTGCCTCTGCTGCACCACGGCATGCTGATTACCGGTATTCCCTATTCCGAAAAATCATTAATCAATACCCGAGCAGGCGGCACGCCTTATGGTGCCAGCCATGTAGCCGGCGCCAACAATAGTAGCGTGCTCGATGAAGATGAAAAACAGCTTGCTCAAGCTCTCGGTCGCCGCGTCGCGAACATTGCCCTAGCCTTACGGAAGCCTTCTTAATGCGCTTACTCGCAACCCTCACCCTGCTCACACTCATTGTCGTCGGCGTCGCTGGCATCTGGCTGCTGCCAAGCATCGGCACCACTGAGCAATCTCTGTTGATGGCACGACTCATCATGAGTTTTATCATCTACTTCCCGCTGGCGCTTTTTATTCCCGCCACCATGAAGTCCGACAAACGCCTACTCACATGGCTATGTTTTATTCTGATGTTTTATTTCTGCGGCTACGTCACACAATTACTCGATCCACCGCCTATTCGTACTTTAGCCGCCGCAAAAGTTGCGCTTACCTCGGTATTATTTGTCTTTGCAATGCTAGCGATACGAGGCCCTAAACAGCCCCATGATTGATGATCGTCAAGGGCTTTACACTCCAGAAGGTGCGGAACTCAGTTTGGTGCTCGCCGGCCCCGTGGTGCGCACCGCTGCGTTTACGCTTGACCTACTGATTCGTCTTGCTATTTATATTCTCGCCGCCATTATTTTTTCGCTCCTCGATAGCATCGGTACGGGCCTCGTGCTGATTCTAATGTTTCTACTGGAATGGTTTTATCCTGTTCTGTTTGAAGTCTTTCGCGACGGCCAGACACCTGGCAAAAAATCGATGGGCATCGCCGTCACCCACTCAGATGGCACGCCGATTACCGTTAACGGTAGCCTAATTCGTAATCTATTACGCAATGCCGATATGTTTCCTGCCTGCTATCTCGTCGGCTTTATCACCATGCTATGCAATCGACGTTTTCAACGCTTAGGTGATCTTGCTGCTGACACCGTGGTGGTTTATGTCAACAAACCTGAGCTAACGCCCGTAGAAGTGAATGTCATGGCAGAAATGCCAGATTGGACGGTAGCGCTGGCCGACCAGCGAACGCTGGTATCTTTTTTAGAGCGTGGCGTAAAACTTTCCCAAGCGCGTCGGCAGGAGCTAGCTGCACTCGCCTACCCCAATATCACACCCGAACGCGCCGAGCGTTTGGCCCTCGCCCATGCGCGCTATTTGTTGGGTGGCGAAACAACTAAAGTCGCCCACACCGCACAGCGCAGCCAGGACGGCAACGCATGAAGCAGAATCAATTTGAGGCCCAGTATCGAGCTGAATGGCTTGAGTTTGAAAGACTGCTGCAGATACTTGCCGACAATAAAAAAGAACAACGCCAGGATGCTCAGTTCGCGTCGTTCCCAGAACGCTATCGCCGTCTATGCCACCAACACGCATTGGCCCATGAGCGCGGCTACAGCTTGCCGCTCATTCAGCAACTCAACGAATTAATTTTTCAAGGGCATCGGCAATTATATCGCCATCGCTTGCCCATCGTCGGGCCACTAATCCGATTTATACTGCATGACTTCCCGGTTGCCGTACGCGAACAAAAAGCATGGAACCTCGCGAGTGGATTCGTCTTTGTCTTCGCCGTTGTCTTTATGTGGGTACTGGTCGATCAACAACCAGAAATGATCTACAGCTTGATTGATGGAAACAGCGTATCTGGCATCGAAAACATGTACGAACCCGGCGCGGGCTTCCGTGAAGACCGAGACAGCAGCGACGACGTCACTATGTTCGGCTACTACATCTATAACAATATCGGCATCGCGTTTCGCACCTTTGCCAGTGGCTTGTTCTTCGGCGTCGGCGCCATCGTTGTCGAACTATTTAACGGCGCCTACTTTGGAGCCATTGCCGCGCACCTTATTAATATCGGTTCGCACGAACCGTTCTTTACGTTTGTCGTGGCGCACGGCGCACCAGAGCTTACCGCTATCGCACTTTCCGGCGGCAGCGGCATGCGCCTTGGCTGGGCACTACTTGCTCCCGGCCCATGGCCTCGACGCTATGCCTTGCAGCGCGCCGCACAATTGGCCATGCCGGTGATGTACGGTGCATTTGGATTATTGCTGATCGCTGCGTTCGTTGAAGCGTTCTGGTCGCCGCGACAGTTAGAGCCAACCATTAAATATAGCGTCGGCGCGGCGAGCTGGATTTTGCTATACCTGTATTTGTTAGTAGCAGGACGGCGCAATGCATAACCATCAGCCAAGCAATCAAAACGCGGCGCCCGACAAAGGCTTTCTTGAAAAAATTAGCGCTCGTATCGCGCCCCGTAATGCATGGCAAGCAATGGACCTCGGCGTACGCATTTACCAAACATGGTGGAAGCCACTCACGGTTATTTGGTTAGCGGTCACCTTGGCGCCACTGGTATTACTGCTTAGCTTGACCGGCATCGACAATGCGCTGTGGGGCTGTCTTGCCTGGTGGTGGTTAAAGCCGCTATGGGAACGGCCATTACTAGAATATTGTGCGCGCGCACTCTTTTCCGACGCACCCACGGTTAAGCAGCTCTTGCGCGAACTACCGCGCCATACACTCTCAGGCATAATACCTTGGCTATTTTTACGACGACTCGATCCTGCCCGCGGTATGCATTTAGCGGTCACACAACTGGAAAAACAACGCGGCGCGTCTTACCAGTTACGTATCCGAAATTTGTCGCTCGGCATCAACGATCACGGCGCCAGCCTCACCATGATCATGTTGTTGATTGAACAACTTATTGCCGTTGGCATCATCATGTTGATTGCCATGCTCGCGCCAGATCAATATTACCTACGGGAAATGGACTGGGTACTCGACGATAGCGGCCAAACACTTTGGCTTTTTATTGGCGCTTGGTACCTCGCTACCACCTTATGCGAACCGCTGTATATTTGCTGCTCGTTTGCCTTGTACCTTAATAAACGTACTTGGCTAGAAGGATGGGACCTAGAGCTTGGTATGCGCCAGATCGGCGCAAAGCGGCGCGCTCAACGATCACAGCTCGGCGCCACATTACTCTTTTTATGTGCCTTCGGGTTTAGCCAACTACCCAATAACGCCAGTGCAGATGAGCACCCTGCCGTCAGTAATACGCCAGCAATAGAAGAGATCAACGTACAAGACCGCACCATCGAAATTCTCGCCAGTCCGCAGTTTATGCCAATGGAGCTCAAAGAAAGTTGGCGTTTTAAAGATCTATTCGGCAGCGGTGACGACACAGATGATCACAGTGATGACGAAAACGCCCTTGCATTCTGGGAGCGTATTTTTAACTGGATAAGTTCCCTCTTTGACAGTAATGAGAAAGACCACGAGAGAAAGGACAGCGGTGATTTTGAACTACCAACCCTCGCCGAGATATTTCGTTTTCTCATTTGGGTAGTCGTCGCATCCTTAACTATCTGGGTCGCCATCAATGTCCGCCGCTGGCTAACGCTCATTGAGCGTAAAAAACGTTATCGCCCAAGAGCAACGCATGTTGCCGGCCTCGATATACGGCCAGAGTCTCTCCCAGACGATGTCGCCGCCCATGCATTGGCGGCCCTTGAACAAGACAACCTCCGCGACGCCCTGAGCCTGCTCTATCGCGCAACGCTATCTAAGCTGCTGGGCAGCATTGATACCGACCTAGCCCCAGGTGCAACAGAAAGCGAATGTTTGCGGGCTCTACAGATCGCGTTACAAGCAAGCAATACGACGCTCACTGAACAACCACCGCGTCGCTCTACCAATAACCACCCTGGCTTTTTATTTTTACAAACACTCACGCCATTATGGATAAGCACTGCATGGGCCCATCGCCCGCCTGCGCGCGAAGAAATCCGTGCGCTTGCACTGCAATGGCGGCAGCTGTTTGGGCAACAAGCATCGTTGCATAAACACGGAGCGCATTGAATTGATGAAGCGCTACTTACTCATTGCACTGGCGGCATCCATATTGATTGGTCTGTTCTTTCTGACAGAGCACTACCAATATGTTGAACACAAAAGCTCACCGAACAGGCCATGGCAAGCGGCAACGTTGTTGCTTGCGCAAGACAATATCAGTAGTCGGCAAATATATGGCTCCGCGTCCTTATTTCCACTACCAAGCACCGACACGCTACTCATCATGGATAAACATCGCTCGCAGCTAAGCGAATCGCAAATCGACCAGCTCCATGACTGGGTTAGGCAAGGCGGCAGACTCATTATTGCTGCGAGGACACTCTATTATCATGAGGAGAATCAGGACGACAGTCAGGAAAACGAAACGAACGAAGCTTGCGAGGCAGAGGAAGCTGAAAGCAATACGCTGGAAGATATTGATGAAGACGAGCTAGAAAATCCCTCTCCCAATGATGGCCGTATCAATTACGCCAACACGGACTACGACGAAGAAACCTTGGCTGACAATGATCCTCTGGTTTACTCCTTTGGCATCAGCGCTTGGGAAGTCCCGTTAGCGGGCGTCGACTATCCACTTGAGGCGTTCCGTAGCTCCAATTCGTTTCAGCAAAGCGCGGACAGTGAAGACGTTCAGGTTTGCCTACTCTTAGATCATGATGATCAAGGAGATTGTCTAGTCGATCTATGCGGCGATGATACGCTGAATATTCCCTATAGCACCGCCACCTTGTCCGGTACATTGCGCCGCCTTGCACTGCCAGCGGATGACAAGCTGATGCATATTGATCAATACGATGACGTTGAAGATGACGAGTATTACCCTTCTATTCCATACACGGAAACAACCATAGAAGCGGAAATATTCAACCAATACGGCAGTCAAGTGATGCGCGTAAGTTATGGCGATGGTGACGTTGTTGCCATGACAAACTTCGATATCTGGCGTGACGATCAACTCAGTTACCTCGACCACGCGTGGCTACTTCATACGCTGGCCGACGACGCCACACAAGCATGGTGGATACACAATATCGACATGCCGCCATTACTATATTGGCTATGGCAACGCGCATGGCCGATGCTCATCTCTCTCACCATTGTGCTACTTGTATTTCTTTGGTTGTATATGCCACGACGTGGTCCAATCCTGCTCGCCGAAACGCAACGCGCCCGTGATTTCCTCGATCACCTGCACGCCGGCGGCGTATTTCTACAGCGCACGGGACAGTCGCAGACTTTACTCGGCCCGCTACGTGCACAAGTCATGCGCAAGCTATCAACACATCCCGCAGGCAACAACGAACCGAAATGCTTTGACGTTGCCGCGGCCCTGTCCGGTATTCCGAGCAAGGACGTCAAAGCCGCATTAAAAGACATCCCAGACAACGAACAACAACTCACCGCCTTTATTGATACTCTGCAAATACTGAGGAACCGGCTATGACCGAAGCCCATACCACGCTTTCTATCGCACAAGCGTCTGAAAAAGCACGTGCCATTGAAGCAGCAACGTCGCGCATTTTAGTTGGCCAGCAAACCGTCGTTCGCGATGTACTCATTGCATTATTGAGCAATGGTCATGTGTTGATAGAAGGCGTACCAGGTCTTGGTAAAACCCTGCTCGTGCGGACGCTGGGAAAATGTCTTAGCACCGCCTTTGGTCGTATTCAGTTCACTCCGGACTTAATGCCCACCGACGTCACGGGGCACGCCATGTATGACCCCAAAACCGAGCAGTTCCGTATTCGCAAAGGCCCCGCCTTTACCAATTTATTGCTAGCCGATGAAATCAATCGCGCCTCAGCAAAAACTCAATCCGCATTACTCGAAGTCATGCAAGAACGGCAGATCACTATCGAGGGCCGTTGCTTCGCACTCGAGCAGCCCTTTATGGTGCTGGCAACGCAAAACCCACTCGACCAAGAAGGCACTTACCCCTTACCTGAAGCGCAGCTCGATCGCTTTCTGTTTAATATTCTCATTGGTTATCCGGAAGCACCCGACGAGGCAAACATCGTTCGTATGATTCTCGACGGTACAATCAGTGACGACCTCAACGTCGACGGCCTTGAAAGCATTACCGATGGTGCCGGCATCATTGCAATGCAGCACGCTGTCACCACTGTCAGCGTCGACGACGCCGTACTCGACTACGCTCTGCGTCTTGTCCGCGCAACCCGAGACATGCAAGGCGTTGCCCGCGGCGCAGGACCACGTGCCAGCATTGCACTGGCCACCGCCAGTCGCGCAAACGCGTTAATCGAAGGCAGAGACTTCGTTATTCCAGACGACATCAAAGCCGTGGCAAAACCGGTGTTACGCCATCGTATTCAGCTCAGTGCGGACGCCGAAATTGAAGGGCAAAATGCTGAATCAATACTGAATCGTTTACTCGATCAGGTGGCGGCGCCGCGGCAATGAGCAGCCTTGTGTCAGATAACGTGACTGAGAGTGCTGCGACAACAAGCGCTGCCGCGCAAAAAACGGTTATCGCAAGATTAACCGCGGCCGCGACATTCAGGGCCTCTTCTCGACTGCTGCGCTTCACCGGCCTTTGGGCGGCTAGCTCATTGCTACCGATCGCGGCGTTAAACGCCGCGCCTGCGCTTTCCTCACAAGCCTTAACGCTATGGTTTCTGTGTGCAGTAGCACTAGGCCTCGCGCTGCTCGTCGATATCGTTGTCGCGATTCGGGCCCCCGCTCCGCACGCAACAAGGTTACTGCCTGCGGCGTTTTCACTGCATCAACCGCACAAAATTACGTTACGCTGGCCCAGCGACGAGTTGCCTCGCTATTTTGAAATAGCCGATCATCATCCCAACGATGACGCCGATACCGGCTTGCCAAAAGTCATTCATAAAAGTGAAAAAAGCGTCACTGCATTCAGTTATAGCTATCAACCTAGCGCGCGTGGCAAAGCGCACTTTGGCGATATTGAGCTGTGGATTCCCGGCCCGCTTGGGCTCATTTGGCGTCGCATCAAGCAACCCTCCGCCGTCGATGTTCCGGTGTATCCCGATTTTTCTGTACTCGAACGAGATGCGCTCAAAGCACAACATGAAAGCAAGCTCGATCCCGGCGTTCGCCAACAGCAGCGGCGCGGCGAAGGTTTTGAGTTTCATCAGCTACGCGAATATAACAGCAGTGATAGCCTCCGACAGGTCGACTGGAAAGCCAGCGCCCGACGCCGCAAGCTCATCAGTCGCGAATACCAAGAAGAGCAAAATCAACAGATCATCATTATGCTTGATGGCGGCGAACGCTTAGCTATGGCTGTCAACGGCTTGCGCGGTTTTGATCATGCCCTGAACGCCACCCTGCTACTCGCTTGGAGCGCAGTAAAACAGCATGACAAGCCCGGCGTTTTGCTGTTTTCCAATGAGCAGCCCTGTTGGATTCCGCCGGTGCGTGGCCAAAACGGTGTCAACCGTATTCTCAATGCGCTTTACACGATGCAGCCGGGCAAACACGCAAGTGATTACAGTAAAGCCGCGCGCTTATTACTGAGCCGCTGGCACAAGCGCTCACTCATTGTCATGCTCACCCGACTACAACCGGATGACGAAGCCGAACTGATGAGCGCAGTAAAACTACTGTCTAAGCGGCACCTCGTATTAATTGCCGATATTCAATTACCTGAACAACAGGCAATACAACAACGCGCCGTACGCAGTATCGACGACGCATTATTAATTAGTAGTGATGCAGGATTTCAAGAAGCACGCAGAGGCCTCTACGCACGCTTGCGTCATGCTGGCGCCATGGTTGCGGACAGTACACCCGAGCATCTTCCCGCTCGCTTGAATCAGATTTATCTGACACTAAAGCGCTCTGGACGCATCTAGACTCACTATTTTACAGCGAAAAAAAAGGCGCCCTTAGGCGCCTTTTTTGTGCTCACGGTATCGGACAAATTTCGTTGATCTCACCTTCATCAGGCCGAAGCGTGCGATCGCCGACAAAACATAGAGCGCCGCCACGAATCCAGTTAAGAATGGTTGCACGTGTTGCCGCATGACCGGGCACGTCGAGATCTAGCACCACGCCTCCACCGTGTTGATCGCGAGTCGGTTTACGCAACAAAATACTGTTCTCCGGCTCCACCAGATCAACACGGGTGAGAACGTCTCGGTACAGGCTGCGATCGGTCGGATCGAATGGGTCATCAACGGCATCGTCATAATAAACTGGAATGCCTCTGTAGAGCGCACTGGTCGGCGCGATGACGCTGTTATGACAATTAGTGCAAGCTTCACGCTTATTCGTCTGCGATGGATCCGGCTGCTGCAAAATCGGCCTAATATCATCATAGAAGTTCAACTCGTTCTGCGTTGGCGACATACTCGAATCAATCGTAACAACGATGTCTTGGCGGTCAACGCCGAGCATATTAACAATTGTCATACGCACGGTGTAATCACCATCCATATCAGTACTGAACAGTGTGCGAGCATCGCGCGAAGAGGAAAACACGGCATTGGCGCCAAGTGGCCCTTCAATAAGTTGCCACTGATAACTTGACGCGAACTTGCTCGGCGTTGCATCCAGCGTCAAGGGTGACACGGCGATACGATCCTCACCAATTTTTGCCCTTGGGCGCCCTGGCTCAATCACTGCACCAGAGGCTGTATAGGTATCAAAACCCGGCAAGAAACTCGCCAGCAGAGCCGGCTTATCGGCTGGGTCATCCCAGAAATCGAGGTAGTTACGCAACGACAACGGCATTACACCACGGCGAAAAACATACTCCTCAATAATGTCTGCATAACCAATAAAGTCTTCATAACTAGCGAAATTAACCGCATTGCCACGCCGCTGCGGGGTCGTATCGGTAACGCGTTTGCCCGCCGCGGTGCCACGCAGCGAATGACATGAAATACAGTGCGGCTCAACGACTCTCTTAAATAATGTCTCGACACCTTCTGGCCGCTCTGCGGTCTGGCGCCAGCCTCGCGGCACATAGTCTTCTTGGTAAAGCCCGCTGTAGAGCACAGAAGCATAGCTGTCACAGCTGTTTGCTGGCGCATCGACTTCGCCGTCAGCGTCGTAACGCCCCATCGATAATTCGATCGCGAAATCCGCACACCAATGCTCAGGGTTAGTCTTATCCCGGGCCGCCATTTCCATATAGGTATCAACAATATTGTTATTAAAACGACGTAATCGTTCTTCCTGATTGCCGCGACTCCAGCTCGGATGCTGAGTGGAATAATCAAATGATTCCAACTCCAGCTGATTGTACTTAGCAGAGCGCAGCGTCTGCTGCACGTCCGGAAACTCCCAAGGCGTGGCAGAAGCCATCACGGCCTCTGTGTCCCAAGGCAACAACGTCGAGCCATGGCAAAGCAAACACGGCTGCGGCACAGGTTTCTTTCCACGTCCATCAAGATCTAGCGAGCGATTCAAATTCCCCGCCGGCGTAAAGGTATAAAACTTCGCCACCTTCTCTGCGCTAGGCGAGGCATCGGTAGGATCCAGCGGGGAAAACTCAATCGCGTTGGTGCCAACGTGATAAGTCAAATTCGCTTCAACAGCGGCCTCAACATTTATTGGCCCGTAATTACTGGGGTCGCCACTTTCCACCTTCACAATAAAGTTGCGCACGAACACGGCGAAGCGACCGGCCGGGAATTGACTTGATGGCTCGTGCTTGCACATATACATATCGCGACCGTAGCCAAGATCTTTCGCATCACGGAAGATAATATGCAGCTCATCGTCGCAATTATCGTATCCGTTGACCGCCTTCCAACCTGCCAGTGTCTGCCGCTCCAAGTAGGGATCAACAACGTAATAGTAGGCATCGGTCCAGTCATCGCTGAGCACAATATCGCGCTGATTATTCAAAAACCGCAGAAAACTGTTTGGTGTTTCAACAGTAACGGGGTTCGACGATTCCTCGGTATCGCCACGTTCATTACACGCCGCCAATAAACCGAAAACGACAAGCAAGGTGAGTGATCTGATTAGTGGTTTCATCTCAGAACCTCTTCAGCAGGCTGGCGCGAATCATATGGCGCTGGTAAGAAATATCTGCATCGTCATCGGAGATAACGTCGGCATACAGAAATGAAAGATCTGCGGAAAAGCTGTGAGAAAATCCGTAGTTAGCACCCAATACTGCGGTGTGGGAATGCGCATCGAGTCGATATGCAAGCCAGTCACCACAATGGTATTCGTTAAAGGCCTCATCCGCCTCAATTTCAGTTGCTACGTTAATAAGCGGCAAGATATCGGTGGCGGCTGCGCCATTACAATAACTGCGCTGCGCGGAAGAAGAGCTGTCGCCTTGGATATAGCTATAAGTAAAATATGTAGCCAGTGCATCGCTGATGCCGTAGTCAACATTGAGAAAAATGCGCGCATCGTCCAAATCCCAGACGCTGCCGCTGGAATCACGACTGCGGTACTGCAGCCCAGCGGTACCCGTAATGCGATCAGTCAGTCTGCGAGTAACAAATAACTGGCTCGTCAACACACCGCTATCGCGCGCCTCGTCGCCATAGTTATCATCCTGCCACGCAATGTTGAACTCGATAGTAGGCGCTGTAAAAGCAGAGCTGGGCTGCCAGCGATAGGCGCCTTTTAGGCCCAGCGAAGTGCGATCAAGCTGACCGACTTTATCCATAATTTTCTGCTCAGCGAACACCGACCCGGTCAGCATTGATGTCTGCGATAGCAAATGACCATAGCCAAGCTGTGCGCCAACAATCAATGAGCGGTCTTCCACCTGATCACGCTCCCACTGCGCCTGGCTTTCGTTGTCATCCCAGACAAAAGTCGCATCGCCATCAACCGTGAAGTTTTCCATGTCTAGCGCCACAGCAGTGACGCTTGCCCCCGATAACAGGGCGACAAATGTCACCCGCAATAATCCATTCATGCGTTAAATCCGTTTTTCCCCCGACGACGCCGCGCGCCCGTTGCCAGCAGTGGCGCAAGCCACCACCAGCCCAAACCACCGGCGCCATCATTCGGACCGGACGATGGCACTGCAGTGTCCTTTGTTACCTCTCTTGCAACCGCGACGCCGCCTGGATCGCGGATCACGCCGTTAACGGCACCGTCTGCATCGTTGGCGCCGCCATCATTCATCAACAAGCGCACACAGGTGACACTGGCTTTCAAGCCCGATTGCCAGTCGGCTGAATTGATTGCCGGACACTCACCGCTGCTTACCCGAGCAGCCGACGCAATCGCATTGTTGCCATCCTCAATAAAGTTCGACCAGACGCCCGCTGCAGTATTGAGTTTGCGGTACACCGCCCGCGGTGGAATCGGCTGAATCAGTGGCACCACCACATGGGCACTTCGCTGCGCTTCATTAAGTCCGCGAATTTCAAAGTCGTACATCGCACCGACAATTGAATGGCTCGTGTCAGGCAGCATCGTACCGCTAAACAGTAGAGCGCCCTCGCTGCCGTTAAACAACGCCCCGCTCCCAACGCTCAATCGCAGCCCCTCATTCGTGTGCAACAAAGAGTTCTGATCAATGCCATCAACGCTGGCAGCCAGCTGTAGCGAAAAAGGTTCGTCAAGCGCATCGAGATAATCCGGAATGCCGTCGGCGTCGGCGTCACTATCGCCTTCGCTGGCATCAGCAATGCCGTCGCCATCTTGATCGCTACCCGCACTCAACACTGGCGGCACGCCTGCATCGACTAGCACCGACACCTGCTGCGCCGTGGTATCGACGCCATCGCTAACGTCCAGCGTCAGGGTGTACAAGCCAGACAACGCAGACGGGTCAAATGTCTGCAGCGTATCAGTGCCCGTAAACGTGATTGCGGGCACAGCACTCCAGCTATAACTGAGAGCATCGTCATTCGCATCGCTAGCAATAGCCGAAATTTGTACGCTGCCATCACCGACATAAAGATGATTACCGCTGCGTCCATTTTGACTCACAGAGAGTGCAACTTCCGGCGCCACCTGGCGCTCGACAATCAATAGCCGATGCGTGCTGGCTGGGCTAAGAACCATATTATTGCTGTGCCCTGTCGCCGTAAGTACCAGCTCTTCGTCACCTTCACCGGGACCGTCATCAATGATCGTCAGCGTCGCGCTGCCTTGCTGGCCGCTAGCAATACTGACCGTACGATTCACTGGCGCTATGTCTGCGTCCGTTGCGCTACCGGAAAAGCTGTAATAGATATTGACGGGATAGCTCGGCGCATCGCCATTGAGGCTGAACTGCACAGAGGCTGACTGCCCTTCACCTCGGGTTTGTGAGTTAGTCAGCGACAGTCTTGGCAACACATCAATAACCTGTGTGCGCTGTGCTGTATTCATCTCACTGTCGCTAGATTCCCAGACGAAGCTATGGCGGCCAGGGCGCAAGGAAAAACGACTACCCGCCCCCACACTCACCGCGGTTCCGTCCTGATCAACCAGCGTGACCGTCGTATCACCTTCATTGCCATCGGTGGCGCTGACCACGGGTGTGATCACTGTTAGGTATCCCGTCGAGGGGAGCACCAACGGCGACACCAGCGATATCATTGGTGCAACCGAATCCGTACCGATATTGGAGCAGTCCGGATAGTCTCCGGAGCCAACACAAGCGTTAAATTCTTCTAGGTTCGTCAGACCATCGCCGTCTAGATCCAACCCAGCGTCAGATGAATCCTTAGGATTCAGCCCGTTTGCCACCTCGGCCACGTCTTCGATTCCGTCTCCATCATCATCGATGTCACACAGATCACCTTCGCCATCACTGTTAGTGTCGGTCTGATCGGGATTATCGTCGGCATCGGCTGGATCGAGTGCGCCGTTGGGGCAATTGTCGTTGTAGTCGGCAACCAAATCGGCATCGGCATCGAGCTTGGTGACGCGCAAGGTAAACGTCATTTGATCCGGTACCGAGCCGTCATCTCCGCCATCCGCCACTTGCACGGTCACAGAATAGTCGGTGAAAGCCACGCCCGTAACACCGGAGCTGCCCTCCGGCGGCGTCCAGCCAAGCGTGCCGGTACTGTTTAGCGACATCGTGCCTGGCACTGTGACCGTGCTCCAGCTCAAATCAGTACCGTTATTAACGTCATCCGGATCCGTCACCGACAACGCCAAACTAAACGCCGATAACTCCTCCACCTGCTGCAGACTCTCATCGGTAATCACCGGTGAATCGTTCACGGGCGTAACGCTTATGATGTAAGGCTGCAGTGCTGGCGTCACACCGTCTTCGAGACCGTCGCGCACGCGCGCCGTCACACTGACGTTATAGGGCGTAACTTGCGACGGACCAGCCTCACCGGCGGTCCACTGAATCAAGCCACCGCTGGACACCAACATGCCCGTAGGTGAAACGGTAAGATCGTAGCTGAAACTATCCGCCGGAATATCCGCATCGTTCACCGATAGCTGATATTGATACAGCGTGTCTTCGGTCGCAGTCAGCACCGGCGACGATACTATCGACGGTTGATCATTCACTGCATCGACAGTGATCGCGAATGTAGCGCTGTCCTGCAGCGGTTCGCTGTCCGCCGCAATCACCGTGACGGTACCCGACGCTAACACGCCTTCTGCTGGCGACCAGCTGATACGACCGCTGTTATTGATGGTCATGCCTGTCGGCGCCCCGCTTAACGAAAATGCCCACGAGTTGTCATCGGGATCTGAAACCAGCACATCAAACTGGTACAGGGTTTCTTCTCTCGCATTGGCACTCGGTAGCGCGGTGATCACGGGAGGATCATTGACGGGGGTTACCGTAACGGTAAAGTTTTCGGTATCGGGAACAGCATCGCCATCTTCCACTGACACGGTAACCGTACCTGAAGTCAGCACGCCCTCGGTCGGCGTCCAATTAATCACGCCCACACTGGATATCGTCATACCCATGGGCTCACCACTGAGCGACCAGATCAAATCGGTGCCGTTATTATCGTCATCTGGATCAGACACGCCCACCGTATAGGTGTACAAAGTATCTTCCGCTGCCGCGGTCGGTGCCGTGGTGCTAATAGCGGGCAGATCATTGACGGAATCCACCGACACCGCCCAACTCTGTACTGTCGGCCCTGACGAATCCTCGTCACCATCTTCCACCTGCACCTGAAAATTCAGTGGCGACACGGTAGCGTTCGTCGGCGTAAACGTCAGCAGCCCAGTACTGGTATTAAAACTGACGCCCGCAAGCGGTGCCGCATTACCGTCGGTGGCAGAATTGAGTGCCAGTGTCAGTCCCGAGCCGAAGCCCGCGTCGTCAGGGTCGGTAACCGCGACGGTATAACTGTATTGCACATCTTCCGTTGCCGAGGTTGATGGCGAAGACGTGATTACCGGCGCGTCATTAATCGAAGCGATAGAAACATTGACCGTAATCGTATCGGTCAACGAGCCATCACTCACCTGCACATTGAAACTGTCACTGCCGTTATAGTTTGCCGTAGGGGTATAGGAAATCGCTTTGCTTGTGCCTGTGCCGCTAACGCTCGCGGTGCCATTACTGGCCACGGAAGAAATACTCCACGTCAGCGTGCTGCCTTCCACATCGGTGGCATTCAACGTGCGGCTAAACGGCGTCGGTGAACTGTCTTCAGACATATTCACAAGTACCGAGGCGCCCTGAGTAATGACCGGCGCATCATTCTGAGCCGCGATATTGACGTTCACCGTGATGGTATCGGTAAGCGACCCGTCGCTTACCTGCACGACAAAACTGTCGGTGCCGTTGTAATTCGCGTTCGGCGTGTAACTGATCGCCTTGCTGGCGCCTGTGCCTGACGCCGTCGCCGTGCCGTTGCTGGCAACCGACGAAATGCTCCAGGTTATGGTACTACCTTCAACATCAGTCGCATTGAGCGTACGACTGAACGCCGTCGGTGAACTGTCTTCAGACATGTTCACCGTGACCGACGCACCTTGTGTAATAACCGGCGCATCATTAACCGCGGCCATATTAACGTTGACGGTAATGTAGTCTGGCGTTGTACCGTCAGTGACGCGCACAACAAAGGAGTCAGCGCCGCTGTAGTTTGCATCAGGGTTATAACCAATCGCTTTACTGGTGCCGGTACCGGACGCGGTTGCCGTGCCATTACCTGCCTGCGTAAAAATACTCCACGTCAACGTGCTTCCATCACCATCCGTAGCATTCAAAGTCAATGAAAACGGCGTCGGCGACTCATCTTCACTAATATTCTCGGTAACAGAAGCGCCTTGCGTAATCGTCGGGCAGGCACTTGTGGTGAAATACTCTGTCGCCCCGGAGACGTAAGATCCAGAAACGCTGTTATCCGCTTGGAATTGATAATTATAAGTAGTGCCACACGTGAGGCCAGAAACGGCCGCTGTCACGGACTGGTTAACACCGTCCCCACCGCTTCCTGACGGCGAGGTCGCGCTAACATAAGTGTAACTGCCAGCACCAATCCGATAACGAAAGCGAACTGTGCTGTTTGAGCCGTTTTCCTGCACATAACCACGCAGGGTCACAGCATATTTACTCACCCCTGACTCTGTTCGCGTCGTCACCTCCGGCGCAGCATTGGTCGGGTAGCCGTCCGCCTTCCACGCAGCAAAGAGATTCTGGCCGGCCTGATTTAACGGACCACTTAACGGCATATACTCCGTGTCGACATAGTTTTCCATGGTGTCGATCGTATAGGCATATACCTGAGCTTCAGTTTCGAACGGCTGATAGGTAGCGTCGCCCAATGTCGTATCACCACCAACACTGTGGCAAAAGGTGCAGGCATCACCACCGTAGTTGCCATTGTAGAGGATGTTACTGTTGATACCGCCGGTGCCATAGTAGGTTACCTGAGCGTGAGCAGGCGCTAGGCAAGCACCCAATGCGGCCAGCAAGCAAAAGCGAAGAAAATTTTCCATAATGTTTACTGCCTCACGGCAACTTCCTGGTTATCTGTTTTGTTGGGCAGGAGTCTAGTGAGTATAATCAAACAAGTACGTGAAGGGACAGGCCAACGGACCGAGCAACGCAAGTTACGACAAACGGATAAAAACTATCCCGACTCTAGAGGCTGGTGACGCACTCTATCAATGCGCGAACCTCCGGAATGCAGGAGCCGCAGTTTGTACCAGCGCGACACGATCGTCCCACTTTTTCCACTGTATCCGCGCCCGCTGCGACAGCTGCCTCAATGGTACGCTCACGTACCTGAAAACAACTGCACACAACCGCGCCTAAATCGGGGCCGCGTTGCGCGGACACCCCGGACACAAAACCGATACGATCAGCGCCGCGAACAGTCTGCTCAAATTGCTCTGCAAGCCATTCAAGGTCGGGTTTAGGATTGCTCTGCTCGGACCAGGCCATCCATAAAATCGGCCGACACTGTGCGTCCAGCGCCACAACGCGATAGTGTCCCTGCTCTTCGTCGCAAAGCTCAATCCATTCAACCAAAGGATCTGTTACCCACTGCTTCACCAGCGCTATGCTCATCGGCGATTGGCCTGCCAAGGCCCAACCGTCGACACACCCCGTCAATGGCATCCGCGCCCAATACTCACAAGGCAGCTGAATATCCTGCTGCAATGACGTCGGCAAAGACGACCGTAGCAACCAGCCCTGCCATTGAGGCTGCCAAGATTTCACCGTGACCGCCGTTTGTTTGAACGCAGGTTGCCCAGAGTGTGGGTCGGTGATCGGCGCCACTAACGCATCGACGCGCGCCCGCGAGGCAAACTGATCATTCCAATGAATCGGCATAAATACCGAGCCGCGTTGTTGCGACGGCGTCACCACCAACTTCACCAGTGCTGAACCGTGCGCGCTGTTGACCTCAACGTATTCGATGCCAACGTTCTCAGCCTCGGCACGCGCGCTCCCTAAATGCTCTTTCACAACGTCGGCTTCGATCGGTAGCGTTAACGCTCGCGCATCCATCGGGTGCATCTCAATAAACGGCTCAGCGATATGGCGAAACAGTTTTGACGTTCGACCAGTACGCGTCATGGTATGCCACTGATCGCGAACACGACCGCTGTTTAAACATAAAACATTTTCAGTCTTGCCGATAAAACTGGGGACAGATGGCGTAATCGCAACAAAAACTGCACGACCATCGGCGGTACTAAACTTCCCATCCCCATACAGTCGCTTCTGCCCGTTCGGTGCAGCGTCATTCACAGGCCATTGCAACGGTTCAAGCCGCGCATAACGTTCATCCGACATGGTTGCCAAACTAGAGAGATCAAATACCCGATTTTGTTGTGTCGCACTTTTAGATAGCGCTGCATGCTCACGAAAAATCGCCGCGGCGCTATCGTAATCAAACGCTTGAGCGTGCCCCATGTAAGCCGCCACTTGACTGACAATCCACCAATCAGGTTTCGACTCTCCGAGTAGCGGCAAAAACGCACGCTGGCGAGAAATACAGCGCTCCGAGTTAGTCACAGTGCCGTCCTTCTCGCCCCAGCCCGACGCCGGCAGCAAAACATTTGCGCACAAACTTGTGTCGGTATTCGCGATGCAATCCGAGACAACAACAAACTCACAGTTCATCAGCGCCTGCCGTACTTGTTCGGAGTTTGGCAAGGACACCACCGGATTTGTCGCCATAATCCAAATAGCTTTGATCTTGCCGCTAGCCACGGCATCGAACATGTCGACGGCTTTTAAACCTGGCTCACGACAGATTTCTGGGCTCTGCCAAAAATCTTGTACTACCCCGCGATGTAACGGGTTCTCAATATCCAAGTGCGCCGCCAACTGATTGGACAAGCCACCCACTTCCCGCCCCCCCATGGCATTCGGCTGGCCTGTAATCGAAAAAGGCCCACTCCCGGGCAATCCGACACGCCCCGTCGCAAGGTGCACATTGATAATACTATTGCCCTTATCGGTACCCGTTTCGGATTGATTAATCCCCTGTGAGAAGAGCGTGACGGTTTTGGCCGTGCGCGCAAACCAGCGGTAAAACTTTTTCACATCCGCTTCATTCAGGCCACAGTGCAATGCTACTTGCGCCACGTCGGCACAGGCCTCTCTGGCTTGTCTTAATGCTTGATCAAAACCATTGGTGTGCTGATCGATATAATCGCTATCAAGATATTCTTCATCCGCCAACCAAACCAATAAGCCTGAAAACAAAAATGCGTCAGAACCCGGCGCAATAGCAAGGTGTAAATCAGCAATATCACAGGTCGCCGTTTTACGAGGATCAATAACCACCACGCGCATGTCTGGCCGCCGTTCTTTCGCCGCCGCAATACGCTGATAAACGATTGGATGCGCCCACGCCGTATTCGAGCCGGTAAGCACAACAAGATCGGCCAACTCTAAATCTTCGTAACAACCCGGTACCACGTCTTCGCCGAAGGCTCGCTTATGCGCAGCAACAGCAGACGACATACACAAGCGAGAATTGGTGTCGATATTGCCACTGCCAATAAACCCTTTCATCAGTTTATTGGCGACGTAATAGTCTTCCGTTAACAGTTGTCCGGACACATAGAAAGCCACAGAATCTGGGCCGTGCTGGGCAATTATTTGATTAAAACGATCGGCTACTGTGGCAAGCGCCGCAGACCAAGGCACATCGCGCCCGTCAACACGTGGCATCAGCAAACGATCACGATTGCCAAGCGTCTCATGTAACGACGATCCCTTAACACAGAGACGGCCGCGATTCGCCGGGTGCTGCGTATCACCCGAGACCGGCTCAGATGCAGAGGCTTTTACGCCGCAGCCGACACCGCAGTAGGGACAGGTTGTTTTTACGCAGGACGAACTCATATCTGCTTCACTAGGCGGCACTGCCGAACGCATCGGCGGACGTCACAGAAGATGTGGGAGTTGCACAACCTTGACCAAACAACAACTGATCACGCACTGCGCTCACGTCTGTTTCGGCCAACAATAATTGTTCATAAAACGCGGCATCATCGGTATTACCGTACAACACGATGCCGACCAATTTTGAGCTACGTAACACCAACCGGCGGTATGCACCGCCGGCTGGGTCTCGCAGCACGAGGACACTTCCCCCGAAGGTATCCTCGAACTCGCCTGCCGAATACACGCTGATGCCAGAAACTTTCAGTCGTGTCGGCGTATCTGTAAAGCGATACATGCGATGCCCTGCTTCTGCGAGGTGCGCCGCACATACTTTTGCCTGTTCATATAAAGGAGCAATCAAACCAAAGGTTCTTTGCCTGTGCTCAACGCATTCACCGATGGCATAAATCGCCGGGTCAAATGTTTGCAAGGTATCGTCTACACGAATGGCTTGGCCTACTTCAATTCCGCAAGAACGCGCCAAAGCCACGTTCGGTTCTATGCCGATGGCCAGCACGACAATGTCAGCACCAATCCTTCGACCATCTTCCAACACCACAGCGCGCACATCGCCGTTCTCATGCACATCAAAGCTAGCCGTACGACCCTTCATCAAGAAGCACAGTCCACGGGATTCAAGATCACGCTGAAGGTAATGCCCCGCTTCTTCGTCGAGCTGACGATTCAACAGCGAGCCAGCACTGTGAATCAAGGTCACATTCATGCCTCGCGCGCGCAAACCCTCCGCGGCTTCAATGCCAAGAAATCCACCACCAATGACAATCGCTTTACGGTAACGGCCAGTGGTGTCAATCAACTGCCGCGTATCCTGCAAATCGCGGAACGTCAAAATATTATTTGCCTCGGCACCGGGCACCGTTAACCTTCGTGGCGTTGCACCGGTTGCAAAGACCAATCGATCGTAGGAAAAGCAATCACCACTGAGCGTCGTGACTGTTCGATGAAACCGATCAACTTTTTCAACAGCCGCGCCCACACGTAAATCAATATTACGCGCCTTGTACCACGCGAACGGATGCGTCGTAATCGCCTCCACATCGCTCTCACCACTTAGCACAGGAGAAAGTAGCACGCGATTGTAACCAGCATGGCGCTCAGCACTTAAAACGGTAATCTGATAGAGGTCTGGCGTCAGCGATAAGACTTCTTCTAGCAGTCGGCATGCGGCCATGCCGTTGCCGATTACCAGAAGTTTTTTACGCTTATCTGTCGCCGAATAAACCACACAGACTCCGAGTCATTCCGTTTGAAAAATAGGTAGATAAAAGATAGTTAGGCAACGCAGCCCACTTCAACAACTCCATCACGTTGCCGAACAGGCCACACCTGAAGCGAAACACTGTCATCTTCAATACATGTGCCATCTTCTAAACAAAAGTGTTGCTTGTAAATCGGTGAAGACACCACGCGCCTTTCACCGACAGATCCGAGTATTCCCCGCGCCAACACATTGGCGCCGCTAAACGGATCATGGTTATCCAGCGCATAAAAAACGTCATCAGAAGTACGAAATACAGCCACCTGGTGCTGCCCAATTAACGCGCCAACTCCCGTATCCGGAAGGATATCCTCGGCAGAACAAATGGCCTTCCATGTCAAAGCAATCGACTCACTCATAATGCTTCCTCTACTACTGATTCAACCGTTTCAACGGCGATACGCTCGTGGGCATAAGCCGGACGACGCTGCTCACGTTCGCGGACATACGCCAAGCCATCATCAACGTCATCACTGTTAACAAAATGCTTAAAGCGCTTCATCTTTTCAGGATCATTAATCGTTGTTGTCCACTCGCATTGATACGTGTCGACGATCAAAGCCATCTGATCTTCTAGCTCTTGGGCGATGCCAAGCTTGTCATCGATTACCACTTCGCGAAGATAGTCTATGCCGCCTTCGAGGTTATCCATCCAAACAGAGGTGCGCTGAAGACGATCGGCGGTTTTCACATAGAACATCAAGAAACGATCGATATATTTAACCAGCGTCACATCGTCGAGATCAGACGCAAACAAATCCGCATGGCGTGGCTTCATACCGCCGTTACCGCACAAGTAAAGATTCCAGCCCTTTTCCGTGGCAATAACGCCTACATCTTTGCTCTGCGCTTCAGCACATTCTCGCGTACAACCCGAAAATGCCATCTTCAGTTTATGTGGTGAACGCAAGCCCTTATAACGGTTCTCGACAACAATCGCGGTGCCCACAGAATCCTGCACACCGTAACGACACCAAGTCGAACCGACACAAGATTTCACCGTACGCAATGATTTGCCGTAGGCGTGCCCCGACTCCATGCCTGCATCGATTAACTCGCGCCATATCTCAGGCAACTGATCCGCGCGGGCGCCGAACAAATCAATACGCTGGCCGCCGGTAATCTTGGTATACAGATCATATTTTTTAGCGACTTCACCAATCACGATTAACTTGTCTGGTGTTATTTCGCCGCCAGGAACACGGGGCACGATAGAATAAGTACCATCACGCTGCATGTTCGCGAGAAAGTAATCATTAGTGTCTTGCAAGCCAGCGTGATCTTTTTCCAAGATATAGTCGTTCCAGCACGAGGCTAAAATTGACGACGCTGTCGGCTTACACACTTCGCAGCCATGGCCAGTACCGTGCTGTGAAAGCAGCTCATCAAACGTCTTAATCTCACCGACACGAACCAAGTGATAAAGCTCTTGGCGAGAATACGGGAAGTGCTCACAAAGGTGGTTCAGCACTTCAACGCCACGCTTGCTCAACTCCGCATCCAACACCTGTTTAACTAATGCAGAACAACCACCACAAGTCGACGCGGCCTTAGTTTCACTCTTTAGATCGCCAACGGTTGTTGCACCCGCATCAATCGCACAGCATAACTGCCCTTTGCTGACATTATTACACGAACAAATTTGCGCGCTGTCAGGTAACGCATCGACACCCAACATAGGCGCACCGCTCGTACCCGGAACAATCAACCCCGCCGGCTCAGCCGGAAGATCAATACCGTTAAGACATAACTGCAACAAGTTACCGTAATCGTTTGCTTCGCCTACCAGTACCGCGCCAAGAAGCTTCTTACCGTCTGCAGAGACAACAATCTTCTTATACACGCCGTCCTGTTCGTCGAGGTAAACGTAGCTTTTGCTACCCGGGAAATTCGCATGGGCATCGCCAATGCTGGCAACGTCTACACCTAGCAGCTTTAGCTTGGTGCTCATATCGGCGCCAGTAAATTGCTCAACCGCGTCACCAGCAAGATGATCTGCCGCCACGACAGCCATCTGATAGCCCGGCGCAACTAATCCATAAATGCGGCCATTCCATAACGCCACCTCACCAATGGCATAAATACTTGGGTCAGACGTCACACAATGATTATCGACAACCACCCCGCCGCGCTCACCGAGTTCCAACCCACAAGCGCGCGCCAAAGCGTCTTGCGGACGAATACCGGCGGAAAACAAAATAAGATCTGTTTCGAGATGCTCACCATCAGCGAAGTTCATGCGGTGCACAGCATCGTCACCGTCGACAATTTCCGTGGTCGCTTTACCGGTGTGCACCTTCACGCCGAGTTCTTCGATTTTGCTTTTCAGCAACTTGCCGCCGGCATCATCAATCTGAACGGCCATCAATCGTGGTGCAAACTCCACCACATGGGTTTCTAAACCAAGCTGACGAAGCGCGTTTGCCGCTTCTAAGCCGAGCAGTCCGCCACCAATCACCACGCCAGTTTTGCATTGCTGAGATGCGGCAGTCATTGCATCGAGGTCATCAATGGTGCGATAGACAAAACAGTTGCCGCGATCATGTCCCGGCATCGGCGGAACGAACGGAAATGAACCGGTCGCAAGCATAAGCATGTCATAAGACAGGCTCTCACCCGTCGACAGCATCACCGACTTCGCATCACGGTCAATACTGTCTACAAAGGTAGACAGTCGAATTTCAATGCCTGTGTCTGCAAAAAAGTTCTCTGAAACCAACGACAACTCATCCGCCGTAACGCCCGCAAAATAACTGCTCAAACCAACACGGTCATAGGCTGGACGCGACTCGCCACACAGCACGGTTATGTCATAGGTTTTGTTCGCGCCACGCTCAACAAGACATTCCAGGTAACGCTGGCCAACCATTCCATGACCAACCACTAAAAGTTTTTTCCGCTCGCTCATTTTTCCGCTCCGGGGTAATTGCGGTAACACGAGAGGAGTAGAGCAAGTGCCGTGCCACTTTTGGTAGCACTAAGAAATTCAAGGAGTTAGCCGATTAATAAGCCAAACGCACAGATCCAGAGCACCCAATCAATGCGAGAAGCACGGCGCACGCACCATAGACGGGCGATCCGCGCTGCACGCTTTAAGTGCACGCCGCGCATTCCGAGTGCATGAAATTAACGCCTTCGTACCGATAACGCCTCGACCTGCAGCGCTGACCCACGTTTATTCACGCTTTCAAAGCATGGCACGGGAATTGCGATTACTCATCCTGACAATTCAACGTGGATAGCACAGGCCGTTAACCCTATGTCTACTAACAGCACGTCACAATCTCTGAACATTCTCGACTTCAAAGAACCACGCGTTCGACTACTACATCTAAACTGGTTTGCATTTTTTATGACCTTTGTAGTGTGGTTTTCTCACGCGCCTCTACTCACACACATTCGTGATGCATTTGATCTCACTCCGGATCAAATTAAGGCGCTGCTTATAATTAACGTTGCGCTGACCATTCCCGCACGCGTTGTGATCGGCTCCCTGGTAGACCGTTATGGCCCACGCTACGTTTACAGCGGTCTGCTAATGGTTGCGGCAATCCCCTGCTTTTGGTTCGCCATGGCTACAACCTATGAACAGCTGGCTATTACACGACTCTTGCTGGGCTGCGTCGGCGCCGGCTTTGTCGTCGGCATCCGTTTAATCGGTGAATGGTTTCCGGCACGGGAAGTAGGACTTGCCGAAGGCGTTTATGGCGGCTGGGGAAACTTTGGCTCCGCTTTCGCCGCGATATCACTACCCTCTCTAGCGCTACTGTATGGCGGCGACAATGGCTGGCGCTTCGCCATTGCTACCACCGGCGCGGTGTCTTTTCTCTACGGCTTAGTATTTCTGTGGAAGGCACGCAACACACCCAAAGGCTCGGAATACTTCAAGCCCAAAAAATCTGGCGCGCTCGAAGTCAGCTCCTACTTCGACCTGTTCCTCTATGTACTTTTTAGCATTCCATTGTATGCAGCGTTATTGGTTATTGTCTGGCGCTTAGGACCGGGCAACTTAGAGCTGTATAGTGCATCGGTACAATGGGTTATGAACGCAATGATCGTTGTGCTTGGCGCCTTTCAGCTTGTACAGATCACCCGCGTCAATCGCGAACATCTTAAATCAGGCGTGCCCGAATATGATCGTTATGAGTTCCGACAAGTCGCCGTATTGAACATTTCTTACATGGTGACCTTCGGATCAGAACTCGCCGTGGTATCCATGCTGCCATTATTCTTTATGGACACCTTTGGCCTTGAGCCTGTCAAAGCTGGCCTGCTTGCTGCGGGTTTCGCGGTAATGAACTTAGCTGCACGTCCAGCCGGCGGATTTCTTTCTGATAAACTTGGCAGAAAGAAAAGCCTGCTATTCCTAATGATCGGCCTAATGATCGGATACTCCACACTCGGTGCGATCACCAGCGAATGGCCATTACCACTTGCCGTACTCGCCACCATGGTCTGCTCTTTCTTTGTTCAAGCCGGTGAAGGTGCAACCTTTGCGACAGTACCGTTAATCAAACGACGTCTTACTGGCCAAATTGCAGGCATGGTTGGCGCTTATGGCAACGTCGGCGCGGTACTGTTCTTAACCGTACTCACCTTCGTCAATGCCAGCATGTTCTTCTACGTTATTGCCGCCGCTGCATTGCTTGCCGTCATCAGCCTGTACTGGCTCAATGAACCGAAAGGGCATATTGCAGAAGTTGATGCCGATGGCCGTGTACAACTTATCGAGGTGGGATAAAGAAAACTGGACAAGGAAATTTAGATAAAAATGGAAATGGGTTAAATAAAATATGAAGAAGCCAACGCCCTCGCTACTGCTGTTCGGCGCACAAGAATCTCGCGCCGGCACTAAGCCGGAGAATGAAGATGCGGTTGCCATGCATCTTCCCACCGACAGTTCACTGCGCACCAAGGGTGCCGTCGCCGCCATTGCCGACGGCGTCAGCGGCGCCAGTGCAGCGCGGGTCGCAGCCGAGTCGGCGGTGATTGGCTTTATCAATGATTACTACTCAACACCACCGCTTTGGTCTGTACCACGCTCGGCGCAGCGCGTACTCGAATCACTAAACCAATGGCTCAGCGGTAATGCCCAAGTCCATGGCGGTCACCTGTGCACGCTGTCGTTATTAATTCTGCGTTCACGTACTGCGCATATTTTTCAAGTGGGTGACTCGCGTGTTTGGCGGCTGCGCAAAAGCCGCTTAGAGTGCCTAAGCAAAGATCACAGCCGCCAAGTTGGCTCGAAGAAATACCTCACTCGCGCCATGGGTATGGATGCGCGCCTCGACGTCGATTATCTACGTGACACGATTGAAGTGGGCGATCGTTATCTGCTGACCACTGACGGTATTCACGAAGTACTCTCCCCTGCTCGTATTCAAGGCATACTGCGCGGCGGCGGTGAAATTGAAATGATATGCCAAGTGCTGATCGACACCGCGCTTGATAGCGGAGCAGATGATAACCTGTCATGCCAAATCATTGACGTGGTCGAAGTCCCCGAGCCTGGCGCTGCGGATACACTCACTGCGTTAAGCCAACTTGCCTTCCCACCCGCGCTGTCAGCCGGCATGCAAATTGACGGACTGACCGTGGTGCGCGAACTACATGCCAGTAATCGCTCGCACTTGTATCTTGTCAAAGACAACGACACCGGCGAGCACATGACACTTAAAGCGCCGTCCGTCAATTTACTAGACGATCACAGCGCAATCGAACGTTTGTCTTTGGAAAGCTGGATTTGCGCTCGCGTCCACCACATTAATTTAGTCAAGGTAAAATACCCGGACAGACCGCGCTCGTGCCTGTACTACCTTATGGAGTACATTGACGGCATTACCTTGCAGAAGTGGCAAACATTGCACCCACAAGCACCGATTCAAGAAGTGCTGTCGCTGGCAGATCAAATACTCAATGGCCTTCGCGCGCTGCATCGTCTCGACGTCATTCACGCCGACATTAAACCCGGCAACATCATGATTTTACGCGACGGCAGCGTCAAAATTATCGACTTCGGCAGCGCCCATCCACGTGGCATTATCGATTATGACAACCAGATCAACAGCACCCCGCTTGGCGTTCGCCAATATTCCGCGCCCGAACTGCTAAATGGCTTTCGCCCAAGCGAGCAAACTGATTTATTTTCCGTGGCCGCAATGCTGTACGAAGTCATCACCGGCAACGCACCGTGGAATGGCCAGCACTCCATCATGAAAACAACCCCACTGCCCCCTATCTATAATAGCAACCGCTACGCACCACGCTGGCTCCAAGCCATTCTTGATCGCGCGCTGTCATACAACCCAAGAGATCGATTCTCCGACGCAGCAGAGTTTCGCGCCGCACTAACGGGCAAAGATAACCAGGACTGGGAAGAAGTTGAGCGAAAGAAAGAAACTAATATCTGGAAGTGGATCAGCGCCACACTGATTATTGCACTCATCGGGTCGCATATAGTGCGAGGGATATAAAACTTTCCCATCCGATTTAACCTACAAACTAGCGTGAACAGCCAAAAACCAATACGAAGCCGTCTTTAACGCGCAAGTTGATCACTCACACGACACAAAAAAGCCCGCAATAATGCGGGCTCTTTTGTGTCGTTTAAATCAGATTATCAAGGCGGTGGTGACGCCCCTACACAGCTACTGTGCACATTCAGCGTCGACAACACACTTGCTACTGAGCTGAATTCAATCCGTGCTCGATCGAAGGTGACCGCAGTATCAGCATAAACGAAGGTCTGATTGGTGCCTGCAAACAAGCCAAGCAAATCCAAGGACAGCAATCCACCCGCGCTGGAACTTGCCACCTCTGTATTACCATCGAACAAGGTAATGGATGCATTCTCCAACAAATCCAGCGACAGCAACGCACTGTTACCGCTGATAACAAAACCAATGCGATTGTTACCACTAATATCTGTTGGACTAGTCACATCGATCCAAGCACCGCTTCCAAGCAACCCGACTGGCGTAGATAACTGCGCTGCCGTCGTTGCATTACTGCCTCCGGCGCCGTCATCGTCCAACACCTGCGCAACATTGGAAACCGAACACAGAATACAGAGGAACCCTGTATCGCCCTCGGCGCTGACGCCAGATGTGGCCAACAAGGGCTGATAGGTGGTAGCAGCATTGCAACTGAATAAACTATCACACGCATCACCAACACCATCGCCATCTGTATCAAGCTGATCCGAATTACTCACCAATGGACAGTTATCACTCACGTCCGCTACTGAGTCGCCGTCATCATCGCCATCACAAACATTGCCTTGACCGTCGTTGTCGGTATCCAGCTGGTCAGCATTAGCAATCGCAGAACAGTTATCGATACCATCTTCGATACCGTCACCGTCCACATCGCTATTGGTGTCGCAGACATCACCAATGCCGTCCATGTCTGCATCCGCCTGATCCGTGTTCGCCGTTAACGGACAGTTATCATCGACATCTAACACGGTGTCATCATCATCATCGGCATCACAGACATTACCTTCCGCATCCGCGTCACTGTTGAGCTGATCGTTATTAGCAACCAGAGGACAGTTATCGGACAGGTTAGCGATACCGTCATTATCCGCATCGGCATCACATACGTCGCCCATGCCATCACCGTCCGCATCAGCTTGCCCAAAATTGCCATCCAACGGACAGTTATCGAGTAAGTCGAGAATCAAATCATTGTCGTCATCAAGATCACAGGCATTACCGACGGTATCGCCGTCGGAGTCTTCCTGGCCTACATTGCTTATGAGCGGACAGTTATCGACACCGTCATCGACACCGTCATTATCGATATCGTTTTCACAAGCGTTACCAATGCCATCTGTATCAGTATCGACCTGCTCAACGTTAGCCGTCAGCGGACAGTTATCGCTGCCATCATCAACACTGTCGCCATCAACATCGCTGTCGCAAGCATCACCAATCCCATCACCATCCACATCCTGCTGCAACACATTGGACACCAACGGACAGTTGTCACGCTCATCATCAATGCCATCAGCGTCGGTATCCGTATCGCTGTCACACGCATTGCCGTTAGCGTCGAGATCGGTATTCAATTGCAGAGGATTGCTGATTAGCGGGCAGTTATCGATCAGATCAGGAATCACATCGCCGTCATCATCGAGATCACAAGCATCCCCGAAACTATCGTTGTCGGTGTCGGTTTGTGCGACGTTTGCAGTGGCTGGGCAGTTATCCACGTCATCAGCAATGCTGTCACCATCCGAATCGTCATCGCACGCATCACCCAAGCCATCATTATCTGAGTCTGTTTGCAATAAATTGGCGTTTAGAGGGCAATTATCGAGAGGATCAAGGACAAGATCATTGTCATCGTCAGGATCACAAGCGTCGCCGATTGTGTCACCGTCCGTGTCGAGTTGATCCACATCCGCAACCAGCGGACAGAGATCTAAGACGTCGGTAATACCATCGTTATCATCATCGCTATCACAGACGTCACCGGTACCGTCTGCGTCAAGATCGGCCTGATCAGCATTAGCATCCGTTGGGCAATTGTCGACACCGTCGTCAACACCATCACCATCTGAATCAGTATTGGTATCGCAGACATCACCAACACCGTCCATATCGGCATCAGCTTGATCGAGATTGGGCACCAATGGACAGTTGTCCGAGCCATCTACAATCGTGTCGCCATCGCGGTCACTATCGCAGACATTACCGATGCCATCGCCATCCAGATCAGCCTGATCCGAATTCGCAATAACCGGGCAGTTATCCGAGTCATCGGCAATTCCGTCGCCGTCGGTGTCCGACAGCGCAACGGCAGGCGTCGACGACAACGCGTCTGAATTCATATCTGCATCGCAGCTCGCCAATAAAAATGCGAACAAAACAAACAGACAACCTAAAAACCATTTCTCTTTTTTAAGTACTTTGCGGATATCCATATTGGCGCTCCTGCCATGGTCCCCCCGCATTTATCCAAAAACTAAAATGTGCGGGACAGATCCAGTTGTCCCAAGGGTTACTTCAGTAAACGGAATTCCACCCGCCTGTTCATTGCCCTGCCAGATTCAGTATCGTTTTCAGTTACCGGCTGCATTTCACCGTAACCAACAGCGGTCAAGCGACTGCTTTCGATACCTTGATCAATAAAAAACTCCCGGACAGAGTTCGCTCGCTGTTGCGACAAACCCTGGTTGTATTCAGCGCTTCCGATTGAATCCGTATGGCCGGCAATTTCAATCTTCAAATCTTTTTGACTATTGAATGACTCAGCGACTGGCAGTAACGTTTTCTTCGAGCCATAGGTAAGCTCAGAAGAGCTCGGCTGGAAGCTAATGGTATTAAACGTCACGGTTTGCGCATCAATAATGCAACCTGTTGCATCAACGCGCGCGCCACTCAATGTGTTCTCGCACTGGTCTCGACTATCCGGAACCGAATCACCATCGCTATCCGTATCAGAAACCCGAATAACTTTTTCAACTGCGACTTCAACCGTGCGGTCAACGTACACAACTCGCTCAACGGTTCGAATTTCGCCTAACGGAATTTCCAAACCAAGAGACCAATGCACATCACCAAAATCTTCTTTGAACGTATCAAACAGATAACGCACTTCGCCACGCACCTTCAAGCCGTTATCAAATAGGCTTTTACTGACCGCCCCTAAACCTGCACCCAACGTAAAGGAACTATCATCATCAGAGTCCGGCTGCACATCATTAAACACCGCACCCAACGTACCGATCGCATAAGGCGTCCACTGCGTGCGGCTGCGCTCATACAACGACCAAGACAATCCTGTCTCTGCGCCGAGCTGGTAAAAGTCGGTAATCGTATCTTTACCCGTTTCAAGAACCGCACCGAAAACATCACTTTCCCAGTACCAGTGCTCTGCCAAAGAACGGCCATAGATAGCGCGAAAGCCACGACCTTCTGAAGCGCCGCGATCTCGATCAGCATTAATATGAAAGGGAAGAAAGGCGATGAACTGCGGGGTCACGCCCACTGCAGGCAAGGAGTCGTCTTCGGCCAGAGCTGTCGATGAGAGAATTAACAGTCCGCCGGTCAACAGAGTTAAAGTTTTTCCACTTACCGCGTCAAAACGCATATAGGCTCTCCATGCCAGATTTGAAATGTGCACTTACGTAGCACTTAATTACTATACAACGAAGAAAGACTTACTTAGCAAGGTAAATAGGATAATTTACAATTAGAACTATCAACGAAAAGTCGTTCACAAGTATCAAAAAAACATCGAATTAGCGGGGAAATTTAGCAAAATATGGAATTCTTGAATGGGGATAAGCGTTCACCAAACTGTGCACTTACAAAAGAACAACGAGCAATATCACATTGGCAGCACGTAAAAAGCCATCAACTTGAGATCTTTTTACCACAATAAAGTCAAAAGCTGCCCGCATAAAACGGAAAGGGGTACTGCGAGGGTTCATTACTGGGAGAAGATAAATACGTTCGAATTCTTGAATCTAACGCTAGAATGTAGCTTGTCGATTTAATAACGGGAAGCCTCTCTCTCTGCATGTGGCAGCCCGTCTTATCTCCTTTTTGTTTTTCTCATGCCAAAGCCTTCATACAAATTAGAAAGCTGCTTCCAAAAACATATTTAAACATAAGTGCTACCAATGAAACTGATCAACACGCAGCACCATCGATAAAGCCACAAAAAATCGCCGACGAACGCTCTAGCACGAGCCTTGAATGGGGAGCGCAGAGCGCCCCTCTCCCTTCAAAACTTTTCAGGTAGTGTCTTCAGCCCGATTGCGCCTATCTAGGGGAGACGTCGACAAGGACACAACTTTCCAAATAGAGACGCTCGGCCAATGCCGCATTACGACCGTGCCTAGATACTGGCAATGGGCCATGAGCAGATTTGAATTCACCACTACGCCCATGCCACTTCGGCGACACCGCCATGTCAGCGACATAGGCGCCGGCACGCTTAGTCGAAATCAAGAACAAACGTAGAAACCAATGCAACGCGGATGGCAATTCGCGATAAATATCCGAGTCTACACCGCCGGGGTGAACTGCATTACTGGTAATACTCGCGGGTAGACGCCTCGCCAGTTCGTTGCTAAACAAAAGATTGGCCAATTTTGATTGACCATAGGCCGCCGTACCGGAATATCGCTTACGTCCTTTGAAGCTGCTGAAATCGATCTTGCCAAGGTTATGCATAATCGAGGACAAGTGCACGATGCGCGCATCAGAACTAGCCTCCAGAGCAGGCAGCAATAAATCGGTGAGCAACACATGGCCCAAGTAATTCACTCCAAACTGCAATTCAAAGCCTTCCGCAGTGAACTGCTGGCGTGTGGGGTAAGCGCCGGCATTATTGATCAATACATCAATGATGGGATAATCCGTCACAAGCTGCTTCGAAAAAGTACGGATGCTATCAAACGATGCTAGATCTAGGCTTCTCGCCTCGATATCGGCATCAGGCTGCTGCGCACGAATACTGTCGATAGCCTCCTGCGCCTTACTCTGATTTCGGCAGGCGATGATAACCGCATGGCCACGCGCACTTAGATTCGCCGCCGTAGCCAGACCGATACCAGTATTGCCGCCAGTAATAACAATGCGTTGCTTCTTCTGCATAACGTCTGTTTCCTCGTGTCGCAGCGCTTTGATGTGGTCACGCCATATTGTTGGAGCCCGAATGTGCAGCATTATGGCACCTACACGATGCAATGATTTGGTCTCATCCGGACAAAACTCTTCTTTGCAGAGACCATTCACGCAAGTATCAGCAAAATCACAACATCGGCACGGGGTCAGAAATACGTGCAGCCTTACCCAAGACGATTCTGCAGCAACAGTCTATAACGGTCATCCAGCAGGAATTGGCTCCGGTTCTTTGCAAATTGCGTAGCGATACAGGAAGTTATTTTCGAATGTCGTTTTCATTACGAAGAGAAGAAATATGGAGCGAGGGACTCACTAGATGCAAAGCGATAGAGGGCCGGATTCAAGATCCGGCACCATCAGGTAGTTCAATAACAGGATCGAAAGCCCTCAAACGAACGTGAGGGCTTTCGGTTTTAAGTTACGGGCGATCGTTGTACAAGGTAAACCAATCGTCCGCCATATGCTTTTGGTGCTCGACGCCACTGAAGTAGGTTTCCGCACTAGCGTCGCCTTGCAGCTGCAAGTTTAGCCAAGCGGTTGTCATCACTTTAAAGCGGGTCTTCGCTGGGCTGTCGTTCAAGCTGGAACCGGTGGTCCCGCTGCCAACCCACATCAGGTGGCTCGCATCGGTATAGACGGCAATGGTACGCACTAGTTGCGACGGCATGCTCTGGAAATAGCTCTCTGCAGAGTTTGCAGAGGCAACGACATCGTTCGCACCAGCAAGAATAAGCATTCTCGCTTTAATATTGGGGTAATTAATCTGCGCCAATGCCGCGAATGGCGCCATCGCTACAGCAGTGTGCAGTGAGTCGCCGAGTTCGCCTGCAGCAAGCAGCACACCACCGCCACCCATCGAATATCCCGCTACCGCAATTTTGTCAGATTTAACGTCGCGATAGATTGGGCTAAAGAAACGACCTGACTCGCTCTTCAACTTTTCTACCCCGGCCAAATGGGCCTTCTTCCATGTAGAGGGCTCGCCAAGAATATTCGTCGGCGTCATTGTCATGACAACGTATCCGTGACTGGTCAGATGGTCCGCCAACCAAAACATTTGTTCCTTTGTATTGGTGAATCCTCCGGTAAGCGTTGTAGCAGGAAACGGGCCGTTACTGCGATCGCAAGGATAAGAGATTCGTGCAGACCGATAACCATCGTCATCAAGGCCTCGATCGTAACTACATACTCGGTGTGTACCTTGCGCTCCAACGTCGCGGGCGTATGGATCATCATTACCAGGGTCGCCTCCACCTCCCCCACCACAAGCTTGAAGGAGTAATAAAGCGAAAATGGGAAATACTCTAATACTTAGATAACGTGATTTCTGTTGAAGTGACATGACTGTTCCTCGATTATTATTGTATCTTTTCAGGCATTAGCCCGGCGCTCGTTAAATTGAAATGACAAAATGGAATATGTAGTAGAGCGCTGTCTAACGAGGTCGGCAACGGGGTGGCGTAAACTCAATAACTTGGCCTGAACAGAACCCGACATTTTCATGGCTGGGTTTTCTTTTCATCATGCCAAAGAACTAGCTTTTAAAAGATAAAATTCAAAACGCCCATTTCCTACAATTATCACTGTAGATGTGCGAGTAGATTTTTGAATCTATGGGGGATTTTGCACCAGTAGTTTTCCGGCGACTTGAAGAGGGTAATTCTCTAACCAATTCCTGATTACCATATTACTTTTTATTTAATGTGTTACCTATGTTCCCGAATTTATCTTGTCGAACATAACAATTTCGTGAAGGTCTCAATAAACTTTATGTAGAAATATCTACCCATGTCGATCGACATCGATGCTCTCAATATGGATTCTTCATTCAATAGCGCCACTATTTTATGAAAACGCCTTGGCTCCGCCCCACCCTTTTCTATGCCGCAGCAATATCAACTATCTCACCGCTCTGCTTGCGCGCATGTTCTGTTGCTCGGTTTTCATCTAACCGAGCAAACGCTTTCGGTAGGAATCGACGTGCGATTTTATTGACGGGCTTTTCGAGCCACTGTGGCAAATCCATCCCAAGCGGATTGCTCTCGGCGGTTGTTTCGTCACCGATAACACGAGTCCCCATGATGTAATCAAACCACGGGCGCGTGACGCACCAGTTCGCATCTTGGTTAGTATTCATATGGTGGTCGTAATGCCACGGCACATTGGCCTTTGCCCATTGCGGGTCGAGATGGGCGCGGCTGTGTTTACGCCAATACTGCCAAGCGCCGTAGTAAATACCTAGCGTAAAGAATGGCGCGACGGCCGCGGTGGGAGTAAACACCGCACACAAGCCGATCAGCGTGGTCTGCTCAAAAAATATTTCGTTATTTTTCAGCATACTGTCGTTATAGGCGTCATCCGCAAAAGCGTTAAGCCGCACGTTCTTGTGATGACGAATATGAGAAAAGAAGGGGCTGTTGCGGTTCTTTCGAGGGTATTCGTGCAACCACACTCTATGGGCATACCACTCAAAGGCATTTACCGTCAGTAAGGCAACCGGAAAACCCAACATATCCACTCCTCATCGTAAAAGTTATGGCTGTATTTTGCCGCAGTGCAGCACTAGGTCTTTGATCCGCAATACTCGAAATTCTGTCAGCCCAGTCAAATTGAGTAAGCAGGTTAGTTCAGCTCATGCAGTCGTTTACGATATGCGCTCGGCGTTTCGCCGGTCCAGCGCTTGAAGGCGCGCGTAAATGCAGCGGGTTCCGAAAACCCCGTCAGGTAGATGATCTGATCTAAAGGTTCGCTGGTCCGGGCCAACAAACGGCGCGCCAAGCGCTCACGGTATTGATTCAGTACAACTTTAAAGCTGGTCCCCGCGCCCTCTAGCTCCGTCCGCAAGTTGCGCGTGCTAATGCCCAGTTTGGCTGCTAACGTATCTAGAGAGGCCTCACCTTGCTCTAGCAAGCCACCGAGTTCTCTCTCTAGCTTCAGGACAAAATCGCGACGCCGTAAGTCCGCCAGTTTCTCTGCTGCCAATTGTTCATGCATCGCCAACAATTCAGGCTCGGCCGCTAAGGAAGAGCGCGTCAATAAGCTCGCATCAAAATGAATAGCGCCCTCACCTGCGCCCAAGGTAACAGGGCAACCGTAAATACGCTGATAGTCTTGCTGAGACGCGCCCTGTGTATGGCAAAACGCGATATGACACGGCTGAAACTCTCCGTCAGATACCTGCTGCAGAAAACGTAGGACGATACAGGTGGCGTGCTCCAAATAATGACGGACCGGGTGCTCCAGCCCTGACAAAATCGCCACGTCGTCTTCAACTCTCAAACGAAATTGCATTGCATCCGTCGCGAGACGGTTATAACGCAACGTTCGCTCCAAGCCCTCGCCAAAGGTAGGGCTACTGAGAAAAAGATACTCCAATACCTGACCACGAAACGGCGGCATCAGACTACCGATATGCAGCCCAATGTCCGCATTCTGACTAACCTTCTGTGCCGCATCCCAAAACCGCTTTTGCGGCGAGTTAATACGGCGCTCGCGCTGATCTGGCGGCGCATCCGGCATCCCTACGCTGGAAAATATCGCTGCACAGTCAAGCCCAGCCTTAGTCATAGCCTGGTAGGTCATCCACAGAAAGATGCCATTATCGCTGCTGGGTACATTACTCATGCACAGCAGTATAGGAAGTCTAAGACGGAAGGGGTAGCAAAGGCGCGCCGCCTCAGCTGGACAAGAACGAACCCAGCGTAAAGGTTTCGCCATCACTCTCAATAAGCGCTGTGTCGTCGCCGTCAGAGCTATGCGCCCACTCAACTAGCTGGTAAAAGGCATTGCGATTGATCAATGCCTCCAAATTGTCACGCACGCGTAAATAGGGACGTGGCTGGCCATCGGCATCCAGCTCGACTCGAATAGGGTGTGATTTTCCGGCAATAACGGTGACACCGATATTGGTGGTAAAAATGAGCTTCTCAATGCCGCCGCTAGCCGCATCGTTGACGCGCTCCACCGTGGTGGTAACGAATGGCGCATCGTCTACCTGAATAATCCACTTTTCGACGGGGGTAACGAGAAAGTAAGTGTCCTCGTCGCGGCGCAGGATCGTTGAAAACAATTTGACCATTCTCGGCCGTTTAATTTCAGAGCCAAGATAGAACCAGCGGCCATCAGAGCGAATTTGCATATCCATGGTACCGCTCAGTGGCGGGTTCCACTTATGCACAGGCGGCAAACCGCTAGCGTCGCTTTCCGCGCTGGCAATCAATGCTGCGATGTCGTCAATGCCTAGCATGCCCTACCCTCGCCGCAATTATCATCTCAACTTTTATAGCCTAGCTTTGCTAAACTCAACCTACGATGAATCACCAGCGGACTTATTTACCCCGTTGCCCGCGATTACCCATGCGAATACCAATATCAATCAAGAAGTCAGTAAGGTCACTTTTATCGTCGATAAGACGGGTATAAAAAGGAGACTCCATCAATGCAACCGCGCCATGTGCGAGAGCCCATGCGCTGCAGATGTGATAAATCGGTGGCACGTCTTCTAAATTACCTTCGGCAATACGTGCTTTAACAATACGGGTTAAATCTTCAAAATTTGCATCGCGAATACGGTGCAGCTTCTCAACCAGCTCCGGTACTGCGTGGTCTTTAATTACCTTCTGTTCAAGACGGTCAAAAAGTTGGTAGCGCTTCGGGTCGGAAATACGAAAACGAAAATATTCACGAGCCAGTGCTTCTTTATCGGCGGAGTCATGCACTTTCTGAAAAATCTCAGCCAGCTCTTCTTCGTAACGAATCATCAGCAATAAATAGATTTCATTCTTCGTTTCGAAATGCTTATAAATGGTGCCCTTACCGATACCGACCTTATCGGCGATCATCTCAACGGTGACACGGTCTTCACCTTGCTCCAGAAAAAGTGCCAATGCGACATCAAGAATTTCACGTTCGCGCTGGCGAAACTCCTGCACTCTTCGTGTCGCTTTTTCTAGATCTGTCATTGTCGTCTCCAGACGTAAGCAAGGTAAGGAAGAAAATAGCGTGACCGACTGCATACACGGCAATTTAGGGCGCCAGTTTAGCGGAAACGCACGATTTCGCCACCTGTCATCGCCGTTTTACGCTTTGAAATTCAGCGCCAACGCGGCCAGAATCCAGCTTAACAAACACCGCGTCGTATTCGCTATGCCTTGGCACCCTACAGACTAAGGTACAAATATACACAGCGCCGCACCGACTGAGTAAGACCCACTCGCTTGACCTGCGCCATACGACAGCAGAACCACCAACACCAAGAGAGCCGTATCATGGAAGACTGGAGCACTGAGTTTCCACAAGCTGATGACCTACTTTATCTTAACCACGCCGCCGTAGCGCCGTGGCCAAAGCGCACCCATGACGCGGTATGCCGCTTCGCGGCAGAGAATCTGCACCAAGGCGCCCGCTGGTACCCACGTTGGGCAGCGCTGGAGCAAACCTTACGTGAACAGATGCGCGAACTGATTAACGCGCCCTCCGTCGGCGATATATCGCTGCTGAAAAACACTTCAGAGGGACTCTCGCTCATCGCGGGCGGTCTCGATTGGCAACCAGGCGACGTTGTCCTCATTAGCGATCAAGAGTTTCCTTCGAATCGCATTCCTTGGCAGGCCCTCTCGCATCTTGGCGTCCACGTGAAGGAAGTCGATATCAGTGGCGAAAACCCAGAAGATGCGATCATTGCCGCCATGACGGGTGATGTTCGGCTACTGGCAATCAGCTCGGTTCAATACGGCACCGGCATCATGCTCGACCTAACCAAGCTCGGCCAAGCGTGCCAACAGCGGAACATTTTATTTTGTGTTGATGCGATTCAGAGCCTCGGTGTTGTGGCGATGGATGTCCGTGCCATTAGCGCAGACTTTGTCATTGCCGATGGACACAAATGGATGCTCGGGCCAGAAGGCCTAGCACTCTTCTACTGCCGTGCGGAACGCCGTGCTGAGCTAGCGCTGCAACAATTTGGCTGGCATATGATTGCCAATGCCGGCGACTACAGCCAGCGTGACTGGCAACCAGCAGAAGACGGTAAGCGCTTCGAATGTGGCAGCCCCAATATGCTGTGCGCACATGCCCTCTCCGCCAGCCTGTCGCTCATTCTCGAAGTTGGCATTGAGAAGATCACCCAGGATGTGAACAAGCGGATTGATTACTTGGCAGACAATCTAACCCAACGAGGCCTCACGCTAACTACGCCACTGCGCGCCGATATGCGTGCCGGCATCATCACCTTTGTACCGGAAAGCATGGAGATACAAACCTGTTATCGGGCACTGATGAGCGCGGGGGTGATTTGTGCGCCGCGGGGCGGCGGCATTCGCTTCTCGCCACACTTTTACACACCTTTTAATGTGCTCGATCGCGCGCTGCAGGTACTTGATGGGATTCTTGCTGAGGCGCGCTAACTGCCGCGTCAGCATTGGGTGAAATTAACCGTTTATCTGATACAGGGCGAAATAAGCTGCTATTTCTTTTCCATAACGACGCACTTTTTTGCGCCGAATTGCTCAGATCGCAACACCCAGCGGCTGAAAAACCCGTCTAAACGGCATTGAAGAAGCCACTTATTACATGAAGTAATAGCAGAGAAGAAGCTCAAGACTTTTTGCTTTAACCGTTCAGCGCCGTGGCATTGAGTTAGCCTACTTAACAAGTAAGGATTGATCTGTCGGAACGATCTTGTTGATTAGTTCCGGTGCTACAGCCAGAGGTATAATCGTCTCAAGGTTTTGCGCCCTAAGGCGTGCATACATAAGTTTGTAGCGTAAGTAACTCCTGACTCGTTCGCCCGAACTCCTTCCCCCAGGCATTCGGGCGTTTTTTATTGTCGGCTGCCTTTAAACCATAGGCCTTATTCAGATTCGCTTTCGCTTTCTTCATCTGTCGGAGCAGGCAAAGCGCGTTTCGCTTTTACGCCAAGATCCTGCAGTTGATGGGCCTGACGCAAAAGATTCCCGCGGCCACTGCTAAGCCTTTCACTGGCCTTCTGCCAAGACTTATGGGCTTGATCTATTCGACTTCCCACATCTGTCAATGACTCACTCACCAAAGCAATCTGATCGCAAATGCGGCCGGCGCGATCAGCAATATCCAATGCGTTGCGATTCTGATATTCGTTGCGCCAAATATTGTTAATCGTTCTGAGCGTTACCAGTAACGTCGTTGGACTAACAATAATAATATTGCGCGCATAGGCGTCGTTATAGAGCCCATCATCTCCCGACAGAGCCGTTAAAAATGCCGCTTCAATAGGAACAAACAACAACACAAAATCCAAACTGCGTAACGCATCGATTTCCTCATAGCGTTTTTCACTCAGGCCACGCACATGATTGCGCAGTGACAAAACATGCTGATCGAGCGCCTGCTTTTTTTCTACGTCATCCTCACTAGTGCAATAACGCTCCCACGCAACCAGTGAAACCTTGCTGTCGATAATGACATCTTTGTTGTCCGGCAAGCGCACAATTACATCCGGCTGCTTACGTTGGCCCTCTTCATCATTATGAGAAATTTGCGTATCGTACTCGCGCCCTTTGGTCAGCCCAGAGGACTCGAGAATTCGCTCCAGAATGAGTTCACCCCAGTTACCCTGCGCTTTGTTTTGCCCCTTAAGCGCATTGGTGAGATTGCGGGCATCCTCAACCATTTGATTATTGAGCGCCTGCAAATTACGTATCTGCGCCAACATATCCGCTTGCTGCCGCGCTTCATCGCTATGAATTTGATCAACGCGCAAACGAAACTCACTCATCTGTTCGCGAAATGGTTTAAGTAAACCTTCCATGCCAGTACGGTTTTGATCTTGCATTTGCTTACTGCGTGATTCAAAAATTTTACCAGAGAGCTGTTCAAACTCTTGCTTAAGCTGCTCTTTGCTTTTTTCTAAGAAGGTGAGCTTTTCCTGCTGATTCTTTTCGCGCTCTTCTAAGCGCGCTTTTTCTGCTTGCGCTTCGCCAAGCTGGCTCTGTACCTGCTGTAACTGCCGAGCAGACTCTTCCAGTTTTTCCGACAGCGACGCACGCTGCTGTTTTTCTTCGGCAAGACTTGCTTGGAGGTGTACTTCACCAGAGCTGATTTCATTGCGACGACTAAGCCACACCATCATCAACGCCGCGCCAAGACCGAGTAACACGCTAGCGAGTGGAATTAGCCATTGGCTCAGATTATTCATGTCAACGACTCCGGCTGCGCCTTACTAAAAAGAGAGAAAAAGTTTTCACGGGTTCGGTCGACTACTTCCTGCACCGCTAACCCTTTTAGATCGGCAACCAGCTTTGCCACTTCAACCACATAACGCGGTTCGTTCTTTTTTCCACGATACGGCACCGGCGCAAGCCAAGGAGAGTCTGTTTCAATCAACAAACTTTCTATCGGTAACGCTTTAATAATATCGCGCAACTCCGCAGCGTTATTAAAGGTGGCGATACCCGAAATCGCAATACGAAAACCAAGCGCGATCGCCTGTTCTGCCATATCGAGATCTTCGGTAAAACAATGCAACACACCACGTACTGCACCAGTGCCTTGTGGGCCAGCGGCCTCTCTCAGCATGGCAATGGTGTCGGCACGCGCACCACGCGTATGAATAACCAAGGGCAAGTCGGTTTGTGCCGCCGCCTCGATATGCGCTGAAAAACGTTCACGCTGCCAGCCGTTATCACCCTTAGCGTAAAAGTAATCCAAGCCGGTTTCGCCAATGGCGACAACGCGCGGGTGCTGCGCCAACTCGACAAGTTCAGTTACGGTTGGCTCCCGTGAGTCCTTATACAGCGGATGAACACCCACTGTGCAATGCACATTGGCATGCTGCTCGGCCAATGTGCGCACATCGGGAAACGTTTCCAAATCGACGCCAATGCACAAGATATGAGAGACACCCGCGTCGCGGGTGGCTTTCATCATGGCATTGAAGTTCTGGTCGTAAGAAGTCAGATCAAGTCGATCTAGGTGGCAATGAGAGTCCACCAGCCCTGCGAGTGGGAGCATAAATTACATCGTATGGGTCGGACGGTCCGACTCCAGTGATCCTGCTAAATAGTTTTCGATTGTGCGGCGCGCGGTGTCATCCTGATCGGAGAACTGCACACCCACACCTGCGGTACGGTTACCCTGCGCGCCCTTCGGCGTCACCCAGACAACCTTGCCCGCGACGGGAATCTTGTCGGTCTCATCCATCAGGTTGAGCAACAAGAACACTTCGTCACCGAGCTTGTAATCTTTGTTGGTCGGAATGAACAAACCACCATTTTTGATATACGGCATATAAGCCGAGTAGAGGATCGCCTTGTCCTTGATCGTTAAGGACAGAATGCCACCGCCACCACCACCTGGCATTTTCATTGTTATTACTCCGTTATAGATGCTGCCTGCAGATTAGAAGGCCGATACGCCTGCGTCAACGCCAACCAACACGAGAAGTAGCTGCTCGAACATCAGATCACGATTTGGGTTATTACCATTGGCCAGCCAGCGGCGGCAACGGGCCACTTGCTCGGCAAAGGCCAACAGTCGCTCTGAACCGGCACGATCAGCCAGCTTTTTCAGCAATTCGGATAATTGTTGATCCTCTGGCTCGCGACCGCGGGCAAGGTATTGCAGCCCGTCGTGACTCCAGCCATACAGCGCGTCTAACACGCCAGAGACATCGAGTTTCACAAACGATTGCGCCGCCATACTGGCTGGTACACGACCTGCCAGCAACGATAAACACTGTTTAAGCAACTTTTCACGCTCGGCAAACCACTCACTGCCATCTAATGATAACGCGCGCAACGGCGCGCCACTGGCCAACGACAGCAGCGCTGCAGCGCGCTCTGGCTGCCCCACTTGGTCGGTTAACCAACTTAACGCAACCCCATGATTCGGTTTCTCCAGCATGCGTAACTGACAACGACTACGCACTGTCGCCAACAAGCGACCAGGCTGGTCGCTCAGCAACAGCAACAAGGTGTTATTACCTGGCTCTTCCAACGTCTTCAACAATGCATTTTGAGCGTTACGGTTCATTGCTTCAGCAGGGGCAACCAGGGCGAGACGATAATCACCGTACTGTGGCGTAAGGCTGCAAAACTCAACCAATGCCCGCACAGGATCGATGCGAATAGCCTTACCTTCTTCTTCCGGCTGCAAAACCACTAAATCGGGATGAGAGCCCGCGGCACTCAAGTGGCACGTCTGGCAGGCACCACAAGCCAAGCCACCAACGGGGCTGCGACAGAGAATGGCTTCGAGTAACGCCTTGGCCAGTCGCCGCTTGCCAGTGCCTTTAGCGCCGCAGAGCAGTAACGCATGAGGCAAGCGCCCTTCTTTGTGCTGCGTCAAAAGCTCCTGAAGCACCTTTCGATGCCACGGCGCCGCGACCTGCATGGCGGCCTTATCACTCAACGGGATTCTTCCTTATCTTATTTGAACGGGGCTTGAGCCTCACTGTTTCCTACTTCTCTTTTTCCCACAACGCCCAGCGCTGCTCCAAAACGCGCTGAAGCTGTTGTTGCACCGCTACAAGCTCGCATGATGCATCGACAACAGCAATACGCTCTGGTGCGTCAGCAGCGCGCTGTAGGTAGGTTGTGCGAATACGCTCGAAGAAGTCGAGGCTTTGCTGCTCGATACGATCAAGATCTCCGCGTTTACCGGCGCGCTGCATACCCACCGCAACCGGCAAATCCAATAGCAGCGTTAAGTCAGGGCGTAAATCCCCCTGCACGAGCTGCTCTAAACGACGAATCTTATCCACTGACAAGCCTCGCCCACCACCTTGATAGGCATAGGTGGCATCGGTAAAGCGATCACATAACACCCAGCTACCCGCCGCCAGCGCGGGCTGTATTTTTTCAGCAAGATGCTGCGCACGGGCCGCAAAAATCAGCAGCAACTCAGCTCCATCAGACATCTCACCCTGTGCCGGCGCTAACAGCAATTCACGTATTTGCTCGGCCAGCTCAGTACCGCCCGGCTCGCGACTGCAGACAACCTCTACGCCACGGGCACGTAACCAATCCGCAACAAAGGCCATGTTGCTCGACTTGCCAGCGCCTTCGCCACCTTCAAAGGTGATAAACCTACTCTGCATTCGAGCTCTCCGTCGGCGTTACCGAGGAAGGAACAGGCGGTGCCGAGCGATAATTCTCTCGGCGCTTCAACTGATATTTGCGCACCGCGTTAATATGTTCATCCAATGTACGAGAAAATTGGTGCGTGCCGTCACCACGCGCAACAAAGTATAACGCGTCGGTTTGCGCTGGGTGCAAGGCGGCATAAATCGCGGCCTCACCCGGCATGGCAATCGGTGTTGGCGGCATGCCGCGGATAACATAGGTGTTGTAGGGCGTTGGGCGCTGCAAGTCTGTGCGTCGTATGTTGCCGGTATACGCTTCACCCATGCCATAAATAACGGTCGGGTCCGTTTGCAAACGCATACCGCGCTCCAAGCGCTCAATAAATACGCCGGCAATTTCTTCGCGTTCGCTTGGGTCGCCGGTTTCTTTTTCAACGATCGACGCCATGATCAGCGCATCATAAGGTTTGTCGTATGGCAAATCCGCAGCGCGCTCTGGCCACAAACGCTGCAGTACATTCTGCTGCCGCTTCAAGGCGCGCGTTAAGATATCGATATCGCTCTCACCCGCCGTATAAAAATAGGTGTCCGCCGCGAACCAACCTTCTGGGTGCTCATCAGGCAACCCCAGCTTTTCCATTAGCTGTTGATCGCTAAGGCCACTCAGCAAGCTCTCAAGCTCAGGCGCGTTCGCGAGCGCACGACGCAGATCGCGAATATTCCAGCCTTCGATTAAGGTGAAGCTGCGCTGAATCACATCGCCACGTTCAAAACGATTGAGCAAGGTAATCAGCGTATCATCCTCGCGCAGACGATACTCACCAACATGCAAGCGCTTCGATACATCAGTAAGCAGGCTATAACCACGCACACTAATACGTCGCAGCAAGGCATCATTTCGATCACCGAGCATGCCGCGCTCATTGAGCCTCGCCATCACTCCGGCGAGACTACCGCCGGGGCGTATTTCAATAATTTCTTCACCCTGTAACACCAGCGGCTTATGCAGAGAACCACTAAGCCAAAATAAACCGGCCGCCGCAGCAACAAAGACAAACAACACTGCCAGAGAAATAGTTTTCGTTCTTATCATTGATTCACTCTGACCTCTTCTATCGAACTATATACTCAGAACCGCACCACTATCGCCCACTGAGCAACACGACGCTTTATGACAACAACCTTAGAAGTCCCAACCCACAAGGATTCATACTTCCTAGTTGCTACAGCCGAATAACGGGAAGTTAGTCCAGTGGCGCCCTGCTCGCCAGAAGTATTGAGCAAGTCACCGTCGAGAAGTCATGCTCAGCACGCCAGTCCAACCCAAATATCAGACGAATAACGCGTCAAATTCTCTCTGCAATGACCGAGCGAGCTTACCCACAGGCCACTGCCAGAGCGCTAGTTTACGGACCGGCAAAATACCCGCAACACTATTGCAGGCAAAAACCTCGTCGGCCTCACGTAAACGCGATAAAGAAACATTTTGCTGTCGGCAAGTTACGCCATGAGATGAGGCATGCTGCAGACACCACGCGCGCGCCACACCCGCTACCCCGGCACTTCGTAAATCTGGCGTAAACAACTCATTCGCAAAACGGAAGAATAGATTCATGCTGGTGAGTTCAAGCGGCCGCCCGCGCTGATCCAACAGCATGCCTTCATCCCAACCAGCAGCCGACACCTGCTGCTGAGCCAGCACCTGATCAAGACGATTAAGGTGCTTTAGACCAGCAAGACTTGGCAGATCGGCAACCGGCTCTCGACATAGCCCAAGCGCCAAACCGTCATCACGTTGTCGTGCGGGTCTGCTAACAAAGGGGAAGCGCTGCGTAATCCAGCGCGGAGACATTGCAGCAGGTGCAGCGTAACCCCGCCCACCACTGCCTCGGGTTAGGATAATTTTCGCAACACCGGATTGCTGAGCCGCAGCGCTAGAAGCGCCGTTCGCTCCTTCAACCGTTTCTTCAATTAAAGCATCGAGGTAACGATCAAACGTTTCGCCGTCGAAAGGAATCGAAAGCCGAGCCGCTCCCTGACGCATACGCTCTTTATGTAACGCGCGCAGCGGCGCGCCGCTGGCGCTTAGCCGCAGGGTTTCAAAAACCCCATCGCCGTACGCCAAGCCTCTGTCGTTCGCCGGTATATATGTAAGTGGCGGCGCCATTAAACGCGACGAAAAACCAATGAGCCGTTGGTTCCACCAAAGCCAAATGAATTAGACAACGCAATATCGATTTTGCGTTCTTGCGCGTGGTTTGGCACAAAATTTAGATCGCAACCTTCATCAGGGCTGGCAAGGTTAATCGTTGGTGGCGCAACATTATCACGCATCGCCAAAATCGAAAAAATAGCTTCCACCGCGCCCGCCGCACCAAGCAAATGGCCGACCATCGACTTTGTCGAACTCACCGCAACCGTTTTTGCCGCATCACCAAAAACATTTTTCACGGCAAGCACTTCCGCTTGATCACCAAGCTTGGTCGAGGTGCCATGCGCATTAATGTAATCCACTTGCTCCGGATTGATGTTGGCACTGATCAGCGCATTGCGCATGGATGCCGCCGCGCCATGACCGTCTTCCGGTGGCGAAGTCATATGATAAGCATCGCCGCTCATGCCAAAGCCAATCACTTCAGCGTAAATATTCGCCCCACGAGCTTTAGCGTGCTCATACTCTTCCAGCACGACCATGCCTGCACCGTCAGACAAAACAAAGCCATCTCTATCTCTATCCCAAGGACGACTAGCGCCTTGTGGATCATCATTACGTGTACTCAACGCCCGAGCGGCAGAAAAACCTGCAATACCCAGTTCACAAGATGCTTTTTCGGCGCCACCGGCAACCATTGCGTCCGCCGTTCCCAGCATAATTTGTTGCGCCGCAAAACCAATACTATGCGTGCCGGACGTGCAAGCGGTGACCGTCGCAAAATTGGGCCCTCTAAAACCGAACTCAATGGATAAGTTGCCGGCAATCATATTAATAATCGATGCTGGCACGAAAAAGGGCGACACTTTACGCGGCCCACCGTTAAGCATCTTGATATGATTTTCTTCAATTCCGGTAAGCCCGCCGATACCAGAACCGACCGCGATGCCAATACGTCCCGCGTTCTCCGACGTCGCAACCAAGCCACTGTCACGAACAGCTTGAATACCCGCCACCATTCCGTACTGCACAAAGATGTCCATTTTGCGCGCCTCTTTCGGCTGCAAATATTCATCCATATCAAATGCAGGAACGATCCCGGCAATCTTTGTGGAAAATTTCTCTGTGTTAAAATGCTCGATGGAACGAATACCGCTACGGCCGGCAACAATGCCTTCCCAGCTGCTCTTCACATCTACTCCTAACGGAGACAACATTCCTAAACCGGTCACCACCACGCGCCTTAATGCCACTCGATCAACCCTCCATTTGTATCAAAGCCGAACCTGCTTAATGCGCTCTTCTTAATTGCGAGAGTCGTCATGTGCAGCTATTCGAACGCATCCAGTCTACGCGACTAGTATTACATACTGAGTTAAGTACTGAGCTACAACCCGCGCTACATACTAATAGTGCAGCCATATTCAACACGCCATTAACACAATTCACTGACGCAACAGCAAACACTACTGCCATGCTAACCGCTAAACACTCACTCGATGCGTGCCCGCAAAACGCGGAAACAAAAAAGCCGCAAGCTCCAAGAACCCGCGGCTTTTTCTACGTCCAATCCCGGATCGGATTAGGCGTGTGCCTTAACATAATCAATAGCGGACTGAACCGTATTGATTTTTTCAGCTTCTTCGTCCGGAATTTCAGTTTCGAATTCTTCTTCCAGAGCCATCACCAATTCAACGGTGTCCAAAGAATCAGCTCCGAGGTCTTCTACGAAAGAAGCCTCTGGCTTAACGTCTTCGGCCTTAACCCCCAGTTGTTCTACGATAATCTTGGCAACCCGCTCTTCGATGCTGCTCATGATATTGTCCATCTCCTGTTGTCGGTGATCATCCACCTCAGGCCGGTATTCTAGGTGAACATTTCCGCCTCTTGCAAGCCGCAGTGTTCTCCGCCCCAAAGCAATCTGTTACCTGATATTTCGTCGTGCAATCAATAAGATGGCGCGATATCAGGGGTTATTCTTAGCCGGTAAACATACCGCCATTTACATTAATTGTCGTGCCTGTCACATAAGCCGCGCCATCACTGGCCAACCACGCTACCGCGCTGGCAATTTCTGCCGGTTGCCCCAAACGCCCCAGTGGGATCTGAGACAACATCGCATCACGTTGATTTTCAGGCAAATGATCGGTCATATCCGTCTGAATAAACCCCGGTGCAACGCTGTTAACGGTGATATTACGCGAACCTACCTCACGAGCAAGTGCGCGAGTGAATCCTTCTACCCCACCTTTGGCTGCGGCGTAGTTAGCTTGCCCCGCATTACCCATCTGACCCACTACGGAACTGATGTTGATAATCCGCCCCCAGCGCGCCTTTGTCATCCCCTTTAGCACCGCCTTAGTCAGGCGGTACATGGAATTAAGGTTGGTGTTTACAACGTCATCCCACTCCTCTTCTTTCATGCGCAGCATAAGGTTGTCGCGCGTAATACCTGCATTATTGACCAGCACCACAGGCGCACCAAACTGAGCCTGCATATCTGCCAGCGCCGCGCTCACCGATTCGCTGTCACTCACGTTTAAGACAAAACCGGCGCCATCATTACCTAGCGCCTTGAGATAGGCCGAAATCGCATCAGCGCCAGACGCTGATGTTGCCGTACCCAGAACGATAAAGCCTTGCGCCACCAGCTCTTCAGCAATGGCCTTGCCAATACCGCGGCTTGCGCCCGTTACTAGGGCTACTTTTTTATCTGTCATGCTTTTATTCCTTTCCTGTTAATGCCGCTTCAAACGCCGCCGCGCTGTCCATGGCCTGCACACTCAGGCTGCGATCAATACGTTTGACTAAGCCACCCAGCACTCGTCCCGGCCCACACTCGTATGCATGGGTAACCTTGAGGTCAATCAAGGCTTGAATGGTTTCCACCCAGCGTACCGGTGAGTAAAGCTGGCGCACCAAGGCCTCACGAATCTTATCGATGTCTTGCTCTTGCTCTACATCAACGTTATTAATCACCGGCATCTCGGCAGCATGAAACTTCATCCCATCCATCACATCGCGAAGCTGCTCTGCGGCAGGCTTCATTAACGCGCAATGGGATGGCACGCTAACAGGCAACGACATGGCACGCTTCGCACCGGCCGACTTGCAGGCCTCGATCGCCCGCTCAACCGCCGCGGTACTACCCGCAATAACAACTTGACCTGGCGCATTATAGTTCACGGCTTCAACCACATCGCCTTGGGCAGCCTCAGTACAAGCGTGTCGCACTAGCTCATCTTCAAGACCTAACACTGCCGCCATCATGCCCGTGCCCGCTGGCACCGACGCTTGCATTAACTGACCGCGGGTTTCAACCAAACGCACCCCATCGCCAAGATTCAGCACGCCAGCACAAACCAACGCAGAGTATTCTCCTAAACTGTGACCAGCCAAATAATCAGGACGAGGCCCACCGCGCTGCTGCCACAAACGCCACAATGCAACGCTAGCGGTTAATAATACTGGCTGTGTTTTATCCGTTTGGTTTAGAGCCTCTACTGGCCCCTCTTGAGTCAACGCCCAGACATCATAACCAAGCGCGCCAGACGCTTCTTGAAACGTCTGGCGAACCATCGTCTCTTCACCCAAGTCGGCCAACATCGCCACGCTTTGTGACCCCTGACCAGGAAAAAGAAAAGCTGTCTTACTCATGTACTTCTCCGCATCAATTTCTTATCAATCCGCTTTCATGTTTTTAGCGCTAGCATGAACAATAAACATAACGCTAACTTACGACTCTTCTTGATTCGGCGAGTTCTCTTTGTTTGACGAGAGGAGTGCAGAACCGATAAGTGCAGGCACATTTCGTTGCGCCTCATGCACAGCAACCTCTAACGCACAAACAAAGCCCTGCTCATCTGCGCCGCCATGGCTCTTCACAACCACCCCATTTAATCCAACCAAACTTGCGCCATTATAACGCTGAGGATTAAGGCGGTGCTTCAATCCTGATAACATCGGATAAGCAAACAAAGCTCCCAGACGATTCAACCAAGAACGGCCAATCTCTTCGCGGATCATGCCTCCCATCATCGAGGCAACACCTTCCATTGTTTTCAGCGCTACATTACCAACAAAACCATCGCACACAACAACATCGGCAACGCCATCAAAAATACTGTCGCCTTCAACAAAACCAACGTAATTAATCACCGGATTCGATGCGAGTAATAAAGCAGCCTCTTTAATTTGCTCATTACCCTTAAGATCTTCTTCACCAATATTGAGCAACGCAACGCGAGGTTTCTCAATGCCATCGACAGCACGCACAACCGCATCACCCATTAATGCGAACTGTAGCAAGTGGGCCGGCTCCGAATCGACATTGGCGCCAAGGTCCAACATATGACAATGGCCATTGCGCGTCGGAATCGCCGTGCAAATTGCAGGACGATCAATACCATTAAGCGTTTTTAAAACGAATCGGGAAATTGCCATCAACGCGCCGGTGTTACCCGCAGAAACGGCCGCTTGAGCACGTCCCTCTTTCACTTGATTAATCGCAACGCGCATGGACGAGTCTTTCTTATTGCGTAACGCAACAGAAACGGGATCATCCATATTAACAACTTGGGAAGCAGGCACGACTTCAATCGCGGGATGCTGAGACAAACCAGCTTGCGCGACCGCAGCGGAAACCTGATCAGGTTCGCCAACGAGAATAACGTTAACGTCGGAGTATTTTTTTAGCAGGCGAGAAACCGCAGGAATCGTTACAGACAATCCCGCATCGCCCCCCATGGCGTCGACAGCGATAACAAGAGCCATCATCACTCCATTTCATTTTGTCGTATTATATTGCGTCATGAATAAGAAGCTCGAAAGCTCCTCAATTTATCGTGAGCGAATAATGGACCGAAAACACTCACACACAAACTAACAATCGGTACAAAATATTTCGACTGGTCGCGCCATGATCGTTCAGCGTCTTGTTATAAGCGCTCTCTCTCGGCGCCAACAACCCTTTTCACTGCTTACAAAGCATTTTTTATCGTACGCCAGACAGCAAAACGGGAGCCGAAGCTCCCGTTTTATCAGGCTGTAATTATTCCTGGCCTTCGTCGATCTCTTCCGCTTTCGCAATCACTTCACGGCCACGGTAAAAACCGTCAGCAGTGATGTGGTGACGACGATGAACTTCACCAGAAGTGCTATCAACACTTAAAGTTGGTCCAGTAAGCGCATCGTGTGAGCGACGCATATCACGCTTTGAGCGTGTCTTTCGATTCTTCTGAACTGCCATGATCTACTCCTGTCATTCCTGCTGGCTTTTTAATTTCGCCAACACCGCAAATGGGTTGTCCGCTTTAACTACATCATCGGCAGCAGAGGCCTGCTCTTTAACCAATGGATTTGGGCACTGCTCATGCATAGCGACCAAAGGTGCCGCCAGCAACAGTTCTTCTTCAAGCAAATGGGAGAGCGGCATCTTCTCATCAGCAGTGACCATATAGCCCTCCTGATGTTCCGGTAACGCCTTCATCTGCTTTTCAGTCCAGACCATTACCAGATTTACAGACGCGGTAACCTGGTAGGTGACTGGCTCAAGACAACGTTGGCACGGCATTGTCAGATGTGCTGACACTGTGCCCTCTACACTCGGCTTGCCGTCTTCGTTACGCCCAAACTGCAGCGCTACATCAACAGACTCATTCTCCGCGCCACGAAAATCCGCCAGTCGGGGCAGCTCGCCCACACTGGTCTGACCTTTCATCTCGAGCCCCTGATCTGCAAACTTTCGCGGATCAAAGAACGGTAGCAGTTGCCCTGAAAACATAAGCGCGCAATTCTAGGGCTCTGCAGCCCCCCTGTCAAAGCAATTAGAAAACAGCAACCCTTTGAAAATAAAGGTTTTTTGCTGAAAGACCTGAAAGCAGCGGGTACACTTAGGTCGCAAATGCCCCGGAGCCACCTATGATATCACCGAATCGCCACCTAATTCTCGCTTCGTCCTCGCCTTTTCGACGCGAACTGCTCGCCCGTCTAGGCCTCAATTTCGACTGCGTAAGCCCTGATATTGACGAACAACGTGGCGACAAAGAGCCGGCCGAAAAACTCGTCCAACGATTGGCCCTTGAGAAAGCCGAAGCCGTAGCCTCCGGTCACCCTGACGCCCTAATCATTGGCTCAGATCAGGTTGCCGTGCTGAACAACGGCGACGTCCTTGGCAAGCCCGGCAGCCGCGACAAAGCCATTGCCCAACTACTTGCAGCCAGTGGCAGCAAAGTAACCTTCCTCACCGGCCTTTGTTTGCTCAACGCAAAAACCGGCGAGCACCAACTGTGCTGCGAGCCGTTTGCGGTGCAATTCCGACAGCTCACCACGGAAATGGCCGAACGCTATGTCGACAAAGAGAAACCTCTAAATTGCGCAGGCAGCTTCAAATCAGAAGGCCTCGGCATCACCTTGTTCGAGCGCTTCATCGGTGAAGACCCGAATAGTTTGATTGGCCTTCCCCTGATTCGCCTTACTGACATGCTCGCGAAAGAAGGCATCGCCTTACCGTAACGGCTATGTCCCGCCTCGCGTGCAAGCAAGCTCCCACAAAAACATTCAGCACAAAAAAGCGGGCCTCAAACGAGACCCGCTTTTTTGTGCTGCACACCTGCGCCAATGACTACACTTAGCGCAGCTGCATTTCCTGCTTCACACCTAGAGCATCCGCAACGCCCGCCCCAATACTGACACCAAAACGCTTTAAGAATTGATCGAACGGATTGGCTCGAGCAGTAAAGTCTTCAATCTCTTCTACACCAATAACTTCTCGCGCAACTTGGCCGGGGCTCATTAAGCCGTCTACCAATCCAAGCGCCAAGGCATCTTCACCCGTCCAGAACAAGCCAGAGAAAACCTCCGGATGCTGTTCGAATTTCAACCGATCACCACGGCCCTTTTTAACTGCCGCAATAAACTGAGCATGGATACCATCAAGCATTACCTGCACATGCTTTTGTTCCTTTGCATTCACCGGCTCAAACGGATCCATTATTGCTTTGTTTTCGCCCGCGGTCTGCACGCGACGCTCAACACCAAGCTTTTCAATCGCTTTTTCAAAGCCAAAGCCAGACATAATCACGCCAATTGATCCCACAATACTAGATGGGGCTGCATAAATTTCATCAGCCGCCGAAGCAATATAGTAAGCACCAGAAGCACCTACATCCGTAATCACCGCGTACACTTTTTTCTCAGGGTATTCCCCACGCAAACGACGAATTTCGTTATAAACATAATCCGACTGAACGGGTGAGCCACCTGGGCTATTAATGCGCAACAGTACCGCTTTCGCGCCTTCTGCTTCAAACGCAGCGCGCAACCCAGTGCTAATCGTATCAGCGTTGGCATCTGCGCCATCGGCAATCACGCCTTTGACATCAACAATGGCGGTAAACTCATCCGCATAGCTCGGCGTAACACCGGCACGCCCAGGCATAAACATAATTAAAATGGCAAACAGATACACGAATGTTAAGACGCGAAAAACAATGCCCCATCGGCGCTGCTTACGGTTGTCGTCTTGCACTGAAAGCAATAATTTTTCTAGCAAGCGCCACTCTTTTTCGTTCTGAGGCCTGTTATTTTGCATCGGCTCCATCAAGCAACTCCTTTCTCGGCATTTAATTCAGAATGTAATATCGGCAATAGGTCTGTAATATCATCACATAGCGCCAACGGCGCAAACTTTTCCAGCACACTGCGCGCATGCGCACCATAGGTAACACCAACACGATCGATTCCGGCGCGTTGCGCCATCTCCAAATCGAAACTCGTATCACCGACCATCAGAGCATCCTCTGGCCGCATTTTTAACCGCTCCAAAATATCATGAAGCATACGCGGATCTGGCTTTGAACCACTTTCATCTGTGCAGCGCGAATAAGCAAAGTAACGTTCTAAATTGGTGCTAGCCCAAACTCTTTCAAGGCCTCTGCGACTTTTTCCCGTTGCTACCGCCATAGTCACCGCGGCAGCGTTCAGCGTATCTAGCACGTGCTGCGCTCCAGCAAACAGCGCACTCGGTGTGACTTCAGCGGCAATAAAATGCTCCACATATCGATCACGCATAGCCACCACCTGTGCTGAGGAGATATGTGGGTACAATGTTTGAATCGCTTCAGGTAAACCTAAGCCAATGATTTGCTGGACCGCCAAGCCAGGCAGCACCGGCAAATCCATATCCATTGCCGCCGTCTGCATACAACTAACAATGCGGCCAGTTGAATCCATTAATGTGCCGTCCCAATCGAAAATCACCAGCTTATATCTCATCAGCGCTTCTTCTCGCTCGCCTTGGCATTATCAGCAGGCTTTCCCGAGGTCCGCTTGGGCTTTGTCGCGAAGGGATTTGCCGCGGCGCCTTTCACTGCTCGCGCCTTCACGGGCGCTTTTTTCGCGGCCTTTATCCCAGGCGTCGCTTTTTTCGAAGTAGATTTCTTCGGCGCAGGCCGACTCGACGAACGCTTTGCAGGAACGGCTCGTTTGACTGACGCCCCCGCTGCCCCAACCTGCTCTGACCGTGTTTTCTTCTCTCCCGCTGGTTTCAGCACCGGCGCATCAACACCATCACGTAGCAATGCCAGTGCATGATCCATGGCGCTATCAAGTGGCGCTTCTAACGAAACCGTCTCCCCCGTCTGCGGGTGCACAAATTCCAAGATACGTGCATGCAAACAGAGCCGATTAATACCAAACTGAGCTATCTGTGCATTAACATCCGGATTGCCGTATTTGCTATCGCCCAACAACGGAAAGCCGCCATATTGAGCATGCACACGAATCTGGTGGGTACGCCCAGTCCCTAGCGTCGCCTCAACCAACTGATAGCCGTCGAAACGTTCGAGCAGGCGAAAATCTGTCAGCGACTCTTTGCCCTCACTGGACACTCTTACCACTCGCTCATTGCCGTGCTGCATTTTCAGCAGCGGCACATCCATGCGGCGCTCTCGACCTTTATAACCCTGACACATCAACCAGTAACGCTTCGTCACTTGGCCGTGCTTCATCATCTCTTGAATCTTGCGCAAAAACGGCCGGTGGCGAGCCACCATAATCAGCCCAGACGTATCCCGATCAAGCCGATGCACCAACTCAAGCGACAATTCCTCTGGGCGCAGCGCCCGCAATGTCTCTATTAAACCAAGGCTGACACCGCTACCACCGTGCACCGCCAAGCCCGCGGGCTTGTTGTAGACCAGTAAATACTTGTCTTCATATATAAGACTGCGCGCCAAGCGCTCAGACAATTCCCGCCCCACCGTCGGCACAACCGACTCTTCACTGGTACGAATAGGCGGAATGCGCACCTCGTCGCCGTCAGCAAGCCGCGTAGTCTGCTTTGCACGTTTTTTATTCACCCGCACCTGACCATCACGAATAATGCGGTAGATACGGGATTTCGGCACACCTTTAAGGTGCACTATTAGGAAATTATCCAGCCGTTGTCCGGCGCGATCTTCACCGATAGACACGTAGCTGACGCCCAAGGCGGAAGGGGTCTGATCTGACATGGCGGCGATTCTAGCAGTACCAAGGCCGTTATGGACGGGACAACGCAGATATTTTCTACCCGCATCGGGCCTAAACCCCATGACCGGTCGCCATTATCACCGAGGTCATTGACATCCGACGTATCTCATTGAACGCGCTGGTCTTTTGCTGCTATAGTCGGGCGTCAGGCCAGATCCGCCCACCGGCGACGCGATGCGAACATTCGCCGGAATGCCCCACATTAAGGCAGGGAACGGAAAAGCCCGATAAGAAAGAAAGACTTTATATGACTGAAGTCAGATCGCTGCGGACTACTCCCAGCGGATTCTGGTCAGGCTAATACAGGCTAAGAGATACCGGCGCCGTTAGCGAAATTTCCGCGACGGCTTACTGATAAACCGGATGGCCTGCAGAAGACTCGCCCGCGATGCGGAGCGACAGACATGAAACGGTATTACGCGCCGATTAAAGAAGGTTCTGATGCAGCCAGCGATCAATGATCCGGTTAATTCAGAAACTTCCAGATGCAGGCCACAACAAGTGGCCTACACTGAAAAAGAGAACAGTTTTGTCATCTGGCAAATAACGCCAGCAATAGCAAAACCCGGCAGAACCGCCGCTTTTTTGAGGACGTAGTTTTCCTCATCAGCAGCCCCGGACGGAAACATAAACCCGTACCGGCACGGCACAGGCCAGATTCATGCCTGCTGATGACCGCTCCTCTGTCTGACGCCCGAAATGGGCCTTCTGCAAGCCATCACTTGAAACAAGTGACAGGCAAAACCATGAAACGCATGTTAATTAACGCAACGCACGCTGAAGAAGTACGCGTTGCTCTAGTAGACGGCCAGCGTCTTTACGATCTGGATATTGAACACCGCACCCGTGAACAAAAGAAAGCGAATATCTACAAGGGCAAAATCACCCGTGTAGAACCTTCCCTTGAAGCGGCGTTTGTCGACTTCGGCGCAGATCGCCACGGCTTCTTGCCGATGAAAGAAATTTCACGCCAATACTTCCAAAAAGACCCAAAAGACGTACAGGGTCGCGTCAACATCAAGGAAGTTATTCGCGAAGGCCAGGAAGTCATTGTTCAAGTTGATAAAGAAGAGCGCGGCAATAAAGGCGCCGCCCTTTCCACCTTTATTAGCTTGGCTGGCCGCTACCTCGTATTAATGCCAAACAACCCTCGCGCCGGCGGCATTTCCCGTCGCATCGAAGGTGAAGAGCGGCAAGAACTCAAAGACGCCATGAGCGCGCTGGATATTCCGGCAGACATGGGTGTTATCGTCCGTACAGCTGGCCTTGGCCGCTCTGCGGAAGAGTTGCAGTGGGACCTTAACTATCTGTTAAAGCTCTGGACCTCTATTGATGAAGCGTCCGATCGCCCTGCTCCATTCCTAATCTATCAAGAATCTAACGTCATCATCCGCGCCATTCGTGACTACTTGCGCAAAGATATTGGCGAAGTACTGATCGACTCTGAAAGCACCTATGCCGAAGCTCAAGGCTTTGTCACGCAGGTGATGAGCGACTTCCAGCACAAGATCAAACTGTACCAAGACGAAACGCCGTTGTTTTCACGCTTCCAAATCGAATCGCAAATCGAAACTGCATTTCAACGTGAAGTAAAACTGCCGTCTGGTGGCTCAATCGTTATTGATCCGACCGAAGCGCTCGTTTCTATCGACATCAACTCGTCGCGCGCTACCAAGGGTGCAGACATCGAAGAAACCGCTCTGCAAACAAACCTAGAAGCAGCGGACGAAATTGCTCGTCAGTTACGTCTGCGTGATATCGGTGGCTTGATTGTTGTCGATTACATCGACATGGGCCCACAACGCAACCAGCGCGACGTTGAAAACCGCATGCGTGAAGCGCTTGAGGCTGATCGCGCCCGCGTACAAGTTGGCCGCATCTCGCGCTTCGGCTTGCTTGAATTGTCGCGTCAACGTCTGCGTCCATCACTCGGCGAAACCTCCTCTATCGTTTGCCCACGTTGTACCGGCCAAGGCCATATCCGTGACGTGAAATCCATCGCGCTGTCGTTGCTGCGCCTGATGGAAGAAGAAGTCATGAAAGAGCGTACCGGCGAGATTCAAGCTCAGGTACCGGTTCCCGTTGCAACGTATTTGCTAAACGAAAAGCGTCAGGCGTTGCGCGAACTAGAAGCGCGCCACACTGTTCGCATCCTCATCATTCCACATCCTGAAATGACCACACCGCACTATGAAGTCGTGCGGATCCGTGACGACCAAACCACAGAAGGCTTATTTAGCCACGACGTTGTTTTGGTCGATCAGGTCGATCCATCTTTAGCGTCCGCCCAAGATGTTGAAATTAAAGTACAAGAAGCCGCGGTAAAGCTGGTTGCACCGGATACCGCTGCGCCTCAGCCGAAAGCAAAAGCAGCTGTAGCTCCCGCTGCAACGATTGGTCTGCTCGGCAGCTTTATCACATGGCTGAAAACATTCTTTGCGGCATCAGAAACCACGAAGAAGGCACCGGTTAAAAAGCAGGAAAACACGCGTCGTCCTGAAAACCGCAACCAAAACCGCAACCGTGGCGGCAACCGCAACAATCGTGGCGACCGTAACAATCGTGGCGAAAATCGTGGTGATAACCGTAGCGATAACAATGCCGCTCGCGAAGAAGGCCGCCCTCGCCGTCAAGGTAGCCGTGCCGCGCAACCTCAGCAAGAGCAGCCGCGCAAAGAAGGTTCTGATAACGCTCGTCGTCAAAAAACTGACGCACGTTCAGAGGCATCTCCACGCGCAGAAAAAGCCGAGCGTAGCGAACCACGCGGTGAATCGCGTAATGAAGGACGCAACAGTCGCAATCGAAACCGCCGCGGCGAAAATCGGGATGCACCGCAACGTAACGACAGCCAACGTGAAGAGGTTCAAGCCGACGGCAATCACGTTGAACCGCAAGCGGACAAAAACGGCAATCAAGTTGAGCGCCGCACTGACGCGCGCGATGATCGCCCACGCCCAGAGCGTCACCGCCCACGTCGTAAAGAGCGTGAAGGAAGTCGTGACACAACCGGAAATGCTTCTGATGCACCAAGCACTAGCGAAGAGCGAGTTATTGCCGCCGCAGCGCAAGAGCACAGCAGTGCCGCTCAGAATAGCGCTCAACAGCCAACCCAACAGACTCAAAGCGCAGCAGTAGCACCAGCAACTGAAGCGCCCCAAGCTGTACAAAAAGAAACGCCAAAGGTCGCTCCAAGCAAACCAGTAGAGCAAGCGCCTGCGGCGAAACCCACTGCCCCAGAAACCGCAGCAGCAAAAACACCCGTTGCTAGTGCTCCTGCTCCAGTAGCGCCACACGCTTCTGCCGCACAGAACGCACCTGCCCCTGAAGCCAAGCCAGCGGTTTCCACTCCTGCTGCAGAAAAGACAGCGCCAAAAGTTGCGGCGCCGGTTAGCGAAAATGCACCTGCACCTGCAGCGCAGCCTGCAGCGCAGCCTGCTGTTGCCAAGCCGGCCGCAGTAAAAACCGATGACAATCGCGCCTCAAACGACCCTCGTCACGGTGGTGGTGCGAAACACGTATCGCAACAGCCCGCTGAAAAAGTCGAACGGCCGAAACCTGTGCAAGAGTTTTTGCCGCTCAACCACGAAGCGCCAACGACAACGGCTCGCGCCAGCAATGATCCGCGCGCAGCACGCAAAGCGGCGCAACAGCAGGCCGACAGCGCTAATGAAAAATCTGAAGATGCATAAGATCGCATCCTAAAGAAGCCGTAAAAAAATACCCGCCATTTGGCGGGTATTTTTTTACATTCGAAAAGTGGAGTGAAAAACTAAAAAATTATATCACCACAGGTAAAACGACAGGTTCTTGCTCAAGTAACACAGCAAACATCTCGTTCACCGACGCACACACCTGCCGAGAAAACTCTGACACCTCGGCACCCGTAGCCGCATCGTAATTGACCAATACCAACGCCTGCTTTTCATGCATACCCACGTTACCCACTCGACGCCCTTTCCATCCCGCACGTTCAATCAACCAACCCGCCGCCAACTTATAATCACCAGAGGATTGCAGGTAAGACACCAAATCAGGAAAGTGGCGCTGCAAACGCTGATGCTGCTCTGCGCTCACAATAGGGTTCTTAAAAAAACTGCCTGCATTGGCGAGCACTTTGGGATCCGGCAATTTACTTTGCCGTAACGCTATTATCATGTCCCTTATTGCTTGCGCGGTGCGTTGCGAGTCAGGCAGCTGATCAAAGCGCGCTTTTAAATCTGCATAGCCCAATGAAAATTTCGGAGACTTATTCAGTCGCAACCGGACAGACGTTATAACCCACTCACCTTTCTGTGCGCTTTTAAAAATGCTATCTCGATAGGAAAAACAACAATCCGCGCAAGAGAAATCACGACGCTCAGCGGTATACAAATGGATCGCCGACAACGAATCCAACACGTCGGCTAACTCTACGCCGTACGCACCGATGTTCTGGAACGGTGCTGCGCCAACACTACCGGGAATAAGCGATAAGTTTTCCAGCCCCTGCCAACCACACGAAATAGTGGTTGCAACCAATGCATCCCAACACTCTCCTGCCTTGACTTCCAGCCACACAAATTCATCATCTTCGGCAACAACCGCAAGCCCCTTTTCAGCCATACGTATGACCAAACCAGGCACATCCGCGCGCAGTAATAAATTACTACCCTCACCGACAACCGTGCGCGGTAACTTAAAAAAGGCCTCATCTAGCAATAACGCACGCAATTCTGACTCGCTCGCGAGCTCAGCAAAATATTCCGCACTCGCCGGAAGCCGCAAAGTGTTGCGATCAATCAACGGCATATTCTCTGTAATCATTGAAACGCCTCCGGCTTATTCGGCGGCCCGCCATGCGCATCTGCCGCATCCACCAACTGCGCCAGAAGACCATCACTCGCCGCTTCAATGAGATCAAGCACATCATCAAAACCCTTGTCGCCACCATAATAAGGATCTGGGACGTCGGCATGACATTGATTAGGGGCGTAGTCGAGGAAGCGACCAATATGGACAGAAGAAGCGTTAGATTCAGGCGACGCACTCTCGGAGGAGGCTGCTTGCAACGCAATAATGTCGCGTAAATTAGCGGCATCCATCGCTAGAATATAATCGAATCGATCGAAGTCAGACGGATCAAGTTGTCGTGCTCTTAACGCCGACAAATCATAGTCCCGTGTTGCCGCGGCACGTTGCGCGCGTGAATCTGGGGCCTTACCAACATGCCAATCACCCGTACCGCAACTGTCGAGCTGCAAACGGGACAAGATGCCTGCTTGCTCGGCACGAGCACGAAATACCGCCTCCGCCGTTGGTGAGCGACAAATGTTGCCCAAACAAACAAACAAAATGCGAGTCATTTTACTCGTCATTTATTGCTCTATAGGCCGCACAAACTCTTTCAAGATCTGCCTGCGTGTCAACACCACCCGGCACGTCAACGCACGCTGGCGCTATATGAATACGAACACCATTCGCCATTGCCCGTAGCTGCTCAAGCGCTTCCGTTGTTTCTAGCAACGCTGGAGGCCATTGCACATACTGACGAAGAAAACCGACTCGATAAGCGTAAATACCAATATGACGCCACCATTCTCCTTTTGGCAGCTCTTCATTATTAAGCGCAAAAGCGTCGCGGTGCCACGGAATCGGCGCTCGACTAAAAAACAAAGCAATGCCGTTATTATCAAAAACCGCCTTAACGATATTCGGGTTAAATAAATCAGCGTGCGTTGTGATCGGTTCGCATAAAGTCGCAATACCACAGTCAGGATTGTTGGCTAAGTTGCCCGCAACCTGCTCAATCACTAGCGCAGGAATAAGCGGTTCGTCGCCCTGCACATTGACAATAATATCGTCATCGCTCAAACCCAACTGGGCGGCCACTTCCTGCAAACGGTCGGTACCGGATGGATGGTCCGCACGTGTCATGACCACTTCACCGCCGGCCTGCGTTACCGCCAAGGCAACCCGATCGTCATCTGTCGCGACCAGCACTCGTGCCGCCGAACTCTGCTGACAGCGTTGCAGGACTCGCACCACCATCGGCTCTCCACAAATGTCCGCCAATGGCTTGCCGAGCAAACGACTGGAACCATAACGGGCTGGAATCACCACCACGTAACTCATGCAGGACTCCGCATTAACGTTTCAAAAACCGAATCAAAAAATACCGTAGGTAGTTGTGCAGTGACCGGTACATACCAGGCATTATCGCCAACCAGGGCACTGCATTTCACCGCATCTTTTTCCGTCATTAACACCACAGCAGCGCCAAGCGCATCAAAGTCTTGCTGGCAAAAAGCATGATGATCTTTAAAAGCATGAGGCTCCACAAGTAAGCCCTGCGCCATTAGCGCGCTGAAAAATCGCTGCGGATTGCCAATACCGGCGACCGCTTTCACGAATGGAAAACGGGCGACAAAATCTTCCATGGGCATGCTTGCACCGCTACGCACATTGACTGGATCTGCCAGCGACAAACTCATCACCAACGCATCCTTGATGCCCCGCTCAGGGCGACCATTAACGACACGCCAATTGACTTCTTTTGCACGTGCAACGGGCTCACGCAGAGGCCCAGCAGGAAGACAATAGCCATTGCCATACATGCGCTCGCCGTCGAGCACGAGGACCTCTGCAGTGCGAGGCAAGGCATAATGCTGCAGACCATCATCACTAATGACGACTTCAGCATTAAATTGGTTCACAGCCATATCCAGCGCACGCTTACGGCGCGGATCGATAATCACAGGGACGCCCGTTCGTTTCGCAATCAGCAAGGGTTCGTCGCCAACAATCGAGGCGTCATGATTCGCTTCGACGGCAAACGGATAATGTGCTGGCGCTGCACCATAACCGCGGCTAATCACCACAACACGTTTGTTATGACGCAAAAAGTACTCGCACAGACTTACAACAAGAGGGGTTTTTCCGGTACCACCGACGGTGATGTTGCCAACAACCAAGACCGGCACGTCCGGGATTAACTTCTTGGCACGAAAGCGTAATAAACGAAAACGGGCAACGCCGGCAACAAGCCACGACAACGGCAACAACGGCCAAACACGTCGGTCATTATTATACCAAGCGCCTTGCAGCCACTGAGAGAAACCATTTTGCATACGTTACTCAGCGAAGTTCATGCGATAAAGCTGGGTGTAATAGCCATTCTGTTCAAGCAACTCTGCATGAGTGCCAGACTCAACCAAACGACCATCATCCATGACCAAGATACGATCCGCCTTTTCAATCGTCGATAATCGATGGGCAATCACTAATGTCGTGCGACCGCTCATTACTTGTTCGAGCGCTTGCTGAATACGAAACTCGGATTCATTATCCAGCGCCGAGGTCGCTTCGTCCAAAATCAAAATCGGTGCATCTTTCAACAAAGAACGGGCGATGGCGATACGCTGGCGCTGACCGCCGGATAGCTGCGTGCCATCCTGCCCTACTTCCGTCTCTAGGCCGTGCTCTAGCTCGGCGACAAACTCCATTGCATGAGCGTCTTTCGCTGCCTGCTCAATCAGCGCCCCATCCTTATCACTCATTTCACCGTAAGCGATGTTGTTGCGAATAGAATCGTTAAACAACACCACCTTTTGGCTTACCAGCGACACCTGACGGCGCAAATCATCCAGTTTGTATTGATCAAGCGGCACGTCATCCAGCAAGATTTGGCCCGCATCAGCATCATAAAAACGCGGCACCATTGCAGCGATCGTACTCTTGCCCGCACCGGAGCGGCCCACTAACGCCACTGTCTCACCGGGATTCACGACAAATGATAAATTCGAGATCACCGGCTGCTCAGGGTTATACGAGAAGCTTACATTCTTAAATTCGATTTTCCCTTGCGCACGCGTTAACTCAGCAAGGCCATTATCACGCTCAGCTTCCATATCCAGAAGCTCGAACAAGGACGCAGCGCCAGTAACACCACGCTGAATCTTAGAGTTCACTTCGTTAAGCTGTTTAATCGGCTTTTGAATCATCGCAATCGCACCGACAAAGGCGATAAATTCGCCAACTTCAATTTGATCACCAGAGATGTAGATATATAAATAAACAATAACGCCAACACCAATAGCGACAACCATTTGCACGATGGAATTGGAGACCACTTTGGTCACGACTAACTTAATATTGTTTTTCTCGAAACTGCGCGAGACTTTGGCGAAGCGGTCCGCTTCTTGCTCTCGACCACCAAAGATTTTAACCACTTGAATACCGTCAATCGCCTCACCTAAGTACTGGGTAATCCCCCCCATACTGTCTTGGATTCGACGACTTAGTTTCCGAAAGCGCTTACTCGTCTGACCGATCACAAACGCAACCACGGGGCCAACCGTAAACAGCACTAGCGTTAGCTGCCAGTTGAGGTAAACAAGATAGCCAAGCAGCGCAATCGCGGTAAGCCCTTCTCGCAATAAAACCGTTACGGCGTCAGTACCGGCAGAGGTAATCTGCTGAGCATCAAAAATGATCTTGGACATGATTCTGCCGGACGCATTCTTCTGGAAAATCCGCTGCGGCAACTGCAATAAATGCACGAACACTTCATTGCGAATCTCAAAGACAATATGCTGGCCAACCCACGCCAAACAGTAGCTACCTAATAGCTGGGTGGTGCCTTGCACAATGGCAAAAATAAACGGCGCGGCGCATAGAAGTAACACCGTTGAATGAGCACGATTTTCGTCTTGGATGACTTCTGTCAGAATTTTGACGAAGTGCGCCGCGCCCGGATTGGTCGCGGCGTAAAGGGCATAACCAAATACACTGCCGGATAAGATCCACCAATAACGGCGGGTATATTGCAGCAGTCGAGAATAGGTCGACCAAACCTGAGAATCGTCTTCTCCGCGTCGACTCATTTTGCCCCCGGCTCCTGCGTGGTAATACTCAAGTTAACAAAACCCAATTGCCCCGCCACGTCCATCACCATCACCACCGCTTGATGCGTTGCTTGCGCATCAGCCGTAATCACAAAGGGAACGTCGGTACTTTGCTGAGCCAAAGGCAGCAACACTGTCCGTAAGGTTGACTCATCGCTACGCGACAATCTGTCGCCATTGACAGCGTAATCACCACTCGCCGCAATCGAAATTTCCACTGCATCAGCGGCTTCGAGCTGTGCCACACCGTTCGCTTCCGGCAACACGACCGATAACCGCGTTTCACGCGTGAAGGTTGTCGACACCATAAAAAAAATTAAAAGTAAGAACACCACATCGATCAGCGGCGTCAGATTCACATCGACTTCATCTTTACGCTGACGTTTGAAATTCACTGCGCCTTACCTCGTGGCGCATCGGCGCGATTACCGTGTACCAAATCAACAAGGTGCACCGCCTGCTGCTCCATGTTGACGGTGATTTCATCAACCCGACGAACAAAGAAGCGGTGAAAGAAAATTGCCGGAATCGCAACGGTCAAACCTGCTGCCGTAGTAATCAATGCTTTGGAAATACCGCCAGCCAGTAACGCCGTATTACCTGCGCCATGCTCCATGATGGCAGTAAACACGTCGATCATGCCGACCACCGTACCCAGCAAGCCTATCATCGGCGTAATCGCGGCAATGGTTCCCAGCGTGTTCAAAAAACGCTCAAGGTCATGCACGACCTGCGTCGCCACTTCTTCGATGCTCTCTTTCATGACGTCACGGCCGTTTTTTGCATTCAGCAAACCCGTCGCCATAATGCGGCCTAGCGGTGAGCCGTTCGCCAGCGCCTGCATTTTACTCGACTCAAGCTTGCCCTTGCTCAACCAACCGCGCACCTGATCAACCAATCCATCCGGCGCCAAACGCGCGCTACGCAATGTCCAGAAACGCTCGGCGATAATTGCCGCCGCCAAAATAGAGCACAATACAATCGGGAACATCAACCAGCCCCCGGACTTCAATATTTCCAGCACTTGGAGTCTCCACTTAGTCGTAACATTTCGCGTTTTTATATGCGTCCTCAGCAAGCCGTTCCAGTGACGGCAATATTGACTACTGAAGACACGATTGTTCAGGGCGCTACTCTATCACAGGCATGCCGACGCGCCACGGCCATGATGAGGAATCACGAGCAAATTCAGCGACGCTGACCAGCCCGCCAGCAAAGACAAATCGTTGCAGCCCAGTATCCGAAGTATTCAGCATCGGTACGGAAAATTGTTGGTAGCGCTGCTGGGTTGTGAGCGCAGGATGATGGAATCGGTTTCGATAGCCGCTCGACACGGTTGCCCAACGTGGCTGTACCGCACGAATAAAGCCATAGCTCGAACTGGTCTGGCTGCCATGATGCGGAACTTGTAATACATCGCTGCGTAGCTCAGTTCCATGCTGGGCCAACCAAAACTCAACAGGCAGCTCAATATCGCCGCTCAACAATGCGCTACTCAGGCCGTCGCCCGATGTAATTTTCACCACACAGCTACGGTTATTACTGCGCTGCAATGGCACCTGCGCAGCCGGCCATAAGACATCGACCTGCACGCCATCAACGCGCCAAGCCTGCCCGCGCAAGCATGGTAACGCCGCGGCGACTCGCTCTGTATCACCGCTGAACACCGGCATATGCGGCCAGAGACTGCGCATGTCGGCATATCCGCCACTATGATCCGTGTCACCATGGCTTATAAACGCCAACATCGGACTCACACTCTCACGCACCAACCAAGGCCGAAGGATCGACGCCACCGCACTGCCCTGCCGCCACTGCGGCCCCGCGTCATACAACAACACCTGATTGGCCGTACGCACCGCTGTCATTTGCCCTTGCCCGACATCAAACACCACCAATTCAAACTGACCACGGGTCAACGATTGTGTTTGCTGCGGCCATATCCACGGCAACAATAAAAACAGATAAAGCCAACGAGGCCCCGGTAAGAACGGCAAGGTAAAACGGATAATCACAAGCAGTAACGCCAGCATCGCAAATAAGGATGCCGGCGCCTCTATCGACGGCGCTTTCGCCAAGGCGTTCAGTAGCGGCCAAACACCATCGATCAATGCAGCACAAGCGCTCAGTAAAGCGTCCGCAATGCGCTCACCTAAACCGCCACCCACCTTGTCGAATAGCGTCGCCAAAAAGGTACCGAGCAACGCCAGCGGAATAATGACAAAGGAAAATAACGGCACCATGATAAGATTCGCTAAAATCGACACCAGACTCCATGCCGAGAACAACCACCCAGCGAACGCACCACTACCAAGGGATAATAAAAGTTGCGCTCTAAGCAGCTCGCGTACACCGCCGCTCAACAACACCATCAACAAGCCAACTGCCAAAAAAGACAACCAAAACCCGCCACTCAACACCTCAAGCGGACTGACCATCAGAAGCACGAATAACACCGCAACCAAGACCGTCGACGGATCAATACGAAGACGTAAAAGATGCGCCACCATCACCAGAAACGTCATCAGTAAAGCCCGGGAAGTGGGCAGCGAAAACCCCGCCATAGCGGCGTATCCCACCGCAACGAATAACGCAGGAAACACCGCCATCTGACTCGCACAAAGACGTGCCCGTATTAGCCCCAGCGGAAGGGCCAATAACTTCGTGCTGAACCACCAGATCGCGCCACAGACCAAACTAATATGTAATCCGGAAATGGAAATCAGATGAGCAACGCCGGTACGCTGCAAGACCCGCCAGTGGTCAGCTTCAAGCTTGCGGCGATCACCCGCGACCAACGCCGGAATCAACGCATAAGCCGCACTGCCCTGCTGTAATCGCTCCGAAAGCAGCTTAGCCAATTGCTCGCGCCAACGCGTTAACGCACAACAGCGAGCCGGTACAATCTCTCGCCATTCTTCGACTGATGCGTAACCATCGACGCCCCGCGCCAGCGCAGAGCGTTCATTATCTGGGCCTACGCCATTCACCAAGCCGCGCACCGGTGCGAGCGTCATCATGGCGTCTATTTGGTCACCAACGTCAAACGACAATGGGACATCGCTATAAGCCTGAACGCGCAAGAATTTATCGGCCAACCAATCTGACTCTGCTTTATGCGGGCCACGCGACGGTAACTGGGTATGCAAATCAAATTGATAAGCCAACACAGGCGCAGCATCGCCATGACCCGCGATCGCGTACTGCTCGACGAGGCCGGTGATCTCGCCAACAACCTGTACCGGCGCCTGAGTAACGTTGACGGGCAAGCGCTCAGCAAGGGCAATGCGCGTGCGCCACTGACCGTATAGCTGACCAGAGAGGAAAGCCGCGCAAACGCAACAACTGACAGTAGGAAGCGCCCATAATCGCCATCTAACCTGCCCTAAGAGGCGCCTATAAATACCCAGCAAGATCAGCGCGAGCAGCGGCACTGCGATCAGCGCCAAACTGGCAACCCTCGGTGTGAGCTCGGCAAAAAACACACCGGTAATAATGCCCGCACTGCAAAAAAACATTCCTATTCGAAGCATGCAGTGGCACCCTAGCCCGCAATTCATGTCGCATACAGATACTGCTAGGTGTGCGCAATACATGTCACAACGAAAGATTCGGGGCATAATAGCCCGCTATTGCTAGTCGCTAGGGTCAGTGAATGCCCAAAAGATTGTTCAGAAAATACCTCCCTTCCCCCGAGCGGATACGCGAAAACAAATCGCTTTCCTTTCTCGGTGCCGTGCTGGGCGACCCGAATTTATGGCATGTGAACCGGCACTCGCTAGCAGGCGCGGCGTTTATCGGCATTTTTACCGCGTTTTTACCGATTCCTATGCAAATGGTTGTCGCCGCCGTATTAGCGGTCAAATTCAAATGCAACCTGCCGCTTTCCGTTTTGCTCGTCTGGATAACCAACCCGTTCACCATCGCCCCAGTGTTTTACTTCACCTATCGGCTCGGCGTAGCACTGATGGGAATGCCTCCCCACGTACCAGACCACGTGACATTCGTCTGGTTGTTGGAACAGCTAGGGCCGCTGTGGCTAGGATCGTTATTGAGTGGCCTGCTGCTTGGCGCAACGGCATGGGGAGCAATTAAATTAGTTTGGCGAGTATCTGTTGTCCGAAAGTGGCAACAGCGCTTGGCTGCGAGGCGTCAAAGAGACGCCAATCGCCCTTCGTGAAGCACCAGCTGACGTTGGCAGCGTGATGAGAAATCACCGTCATGGGTGACGATTAAAAACGTAATGCCGAGCGATTCATTCAGCTCAACCATCAGATCTTGCACAGACTGCGCCGTGCGTTCATCCAAGTTACCGGTCGGCTCATCTGCCAATACCAGCGCAGGCTCCCCCACTAACGCACGTGCGATCGCCACACGCTGACGCTCGCCACCACTTAACGCTGACGGCTTATGAGTCAGACGCGCCCCTAAGCCAACACGCTCCAACAAAGCGATTGCTTTGGCTTTCGCGTCCTTCGGCTTAAGACCTTGAATCATTAACGGCATCACCACGTTTTCAACCGCCGTAAACTCAGGCAACAAATGGTGAAACTGATAAATAAAACCCATGTTCTTATTACGCAACTGGCAGAGCTGTTTTTCGGACAACCCTTTTAGCGCAACGCCGGCAACAGCGACAGAACCTTCGGACGGCGCATCGAGCCCGCCTAGCAAGTTCAGCAATGTCGATTTACCCGAACCAGACGAACCAATCACTGCCACCATTTCACCGCGAACAAGCTCTAAATTAATCCCCGACAGCACATCCAGTTTGCCCGCGCCCTCGGTATAACTCTTGCTCAAATCAACGCATGACAGCACGGAGCTTGGTGCGTTTTCAACACTGCTATTCATCGGATCATTACTCATAACGCAACGCCTCCGCTGGTTCGACTTTGCTCGCCCGCCAAGAGGGATAAAGTGTTGCCGAGAAAGAAATCGCCACCGCAATCGCGACGATCACAGTCACATCGCTCCACTGCAGTTCGGAAGGAAGGTAATTGACAAAATAGGCGTCGAATAACCGGGTCTGAAATGTTTCTTCGAGCCAACGACCGATGGCGCTAATGTTGGTCGCCAGCAGCACGCCAAACAAAGTTCCAAAAAACGTGCCGGTCACACCGATAATGGTGCCCTGCACCATAAAAATTCGCATAATCATCGCGGGCGTCGCGCCCATAGTACGCAGCACGGCAATATTAGCGCGCTTCTCCGTGACCAACATCACCTGACTCGAAACAATATTGAACGCGGCCACCGCAACGATAAATGACAGCAACAATGTCATCATCGTTTTTTCCATCCGAATGGCTTGAAACAAGTTGCCGTGCGTTCGCGTCCAATCGCTACTGTAAAAACCTGGGCCGACTTCCTGCTCTAACTGCCAACCAATTTCAGCCGCCTGAAATAAATCATCTAAGCGCAAATGAATACCATCAACCGTGCCAGGCTCTCGAGATAATCGCGCCGCATCTTCAATATGAATATAGGCCAACAACGTATCAACTTCGGCCCGTACACGGAAAATACCCGACACCGTAAATCGCTTAAAGCGTGGCATCACACCGGCAGGCGACAACGTTGCCTCCGGCAGTACCAATGTCACTTTATCACCCAGACCCACAGACAAACGCCGCGCCAAACCATAACCAAGCACCACGTTGAATTCGCCGTCCTGCAACGACTCCAGCGTCCCCTCATCCATAAAGTCGGAGACAATCGAGACCGTTTTTTCTGCTTCAGGCTCAATCCCGCTGACAAACACCCCGGCAACCTGCCCTTGGTTGCTCAGCATGCCTTCGAGCTGACGAAACGGCGCCACGCCAACCACTTCATCGTGGGTGCGAGCAATCGTCGCCAGCCGCTCCCAATCTTTCACGGCAACACGGCCATTAACCGACACATGCGTCACCATGCCGAGAATGCGGGTCTGCAACTCCCGGTCAAAGCCATTCATCACCGATAAAACGGTAATTAATACAGTCACACCCAGCATCAAACCAAGCGCTGAAAACAGCGTGATGACTGAGATAAAGTTGTTTCGTGCCTTGGCGCCGGTGTAGCGCAAGCCGATATAGAGCGATAGAGGTCTAAACATGGCGCGCATTTAATCATTAAAGTTTTACTGTCGGCCAGCGACTTTGTGACTGGTGTCTACGAGACAATATAGGCAAAGTGGTTGAATAAACGTCTCTAACTCCATAATATCACTTGAAAATGTACCTCCTGCGGGGAACGGTAATGCGAATAAAAATAACTTCCATATTAGCTGCTGGGCTGCTGAGCTTGCCTCTTATTGCTCTTGCTGCAGACGCGATGCCTAAGATGGGATCAAGTAAAGACACGGTTCGTAGCCAATTTGGCGCACCGATGAAACAAATCCCAGGTGTCGGCACACCGTCAATTAGTCGCTGGGAATACCAAGAATTCACCGTCTACTTTGAAGACGGCCGTGCGTTGCATTCTGTTCGACATGCCACCGCATTGGCTCAGCCCCCTGCTAATGCTCCAGCTCAGCAACCAATCGATACACTCCCCCCGATTGAAGAAATCAACGACGAAGTAGGCAGTGTGCCTGCTCCTGCCACACCAGCTGCCGCGACTCCCGCCGAGCAGCCTACCGGCGAAACAGAGTCTACATTCCGTTTCGATCCAGTCAGTGGCCGAATTATTGAAGTGGGTGCGGATGGTAAAGCCCTCCCATCGCCGACAGCACAACCCGCTGCCCAAACCGCGCCGTTAGAAGCGGAGGCTCCCGCCGAAGCACTCGAAGCTGACACGAAGGCAGCAAGTGAAGACCTCAACAAAGAAAAAGCAGCAGCTGCTGCAGCCGCGGCTGCCGCTGCGGCCGCAGCAAGCGAGGCTAAACCAGCAGTAAAAGCCCCTGCAGCTCCGACAGCCCCAGCGCCAACAGCTCCCGCACCAGCCATACCAGCAGCGCCGGCAGCAGAAACAGGCCAACCTCAATTCCGCTTTGACCCTGTGAGCGGACGTATTGTGGTAGATGATCCAGCCGCGGCTAAAACTGCACCAGAACAACCGAAAGCAGCACCGCCTAAGGCAGAGGCTGCACCAGAAGCGAAAGCGGCGCCAAGTGAAGCGACCGAACAGCCTGCACCGGCGCCAGCACAAGACAGCAAACCGGAAGCGCAGCCTCAAGCTGAAAAGAAGACTGAAAAGAAAAAAGCGGAATCTGGTGGCTTCTCGGTCGACTGGGGCGCTTAACAGACACGCCCTCGCGACGACACATCTCAACAAAAAACCGGATACTCGTTATCCGGTTTTTTTTACGCGACAATTCACACGCTGCGCTAATCTAATGCTGCATGTCAGAACGAATCGACATACATTACGCGCCCGTTTGACCTAACCTACGAGTCCGCACATGAATACACTGCTTGCCGAATGGGCGCCACAATGGGGCGTCATGATTGCCTGGCCCAGCGAGCACACTGACTGGGCGGATATTCTCAATGACGCGGAGCGAACCTACTGCGCTCTCGCTCAGGCAATACTGGCACAAGAAAACCTGCTAATTCTCTGTCGTGACGATACCCATCAACAGCGCATCCAAACAACTTTGGGCGAGACCGGCGCACATGCGCGCCTACATTTCCGCCACCTCGACTATAACGATACCTGGGCACGAGACTTTGGCCCCCTAACGGTTAGCTGCGATGACGGCGAAAACGATAAAAAAATGCTGCTCGACTTCGACTTCAACGGCTGGGGCAATAAATTTGCGGCAGAACAAGACAATGCCGTTAGCCAGAAAATTCACTGGCAATGCGCGGTCAAAAGCATCGACGTCGTGCTCGAAGGCGGCTCAGTGGAAAGTAACGGCAATGGCCTTCTGCTCACCACCAGCCACTGCTTGCTTAACCCGAACCGCAACCCGACACTCGATCAAGCGGCCGTTGAGGCCTTGCTGAGACAGGAATTCGGCGCACAACACATTCTCTGGCTGCACAGCGGACACTTAGAGGGTGATGATACCGATGCCCACATCGATACCCTGGCACGCTTCTGCAACGACACCACCATTGCCTATGTGCAATGTACCGACCCACGTGACAGCCACTACCCTGCACTGGCCGCCATGGAAGCGGAGTTACAAGCTCACGCACGCGAACATCAATTGCAGCTCGTGCCCTTACCCATGGCGGAGCCTGCCTACGACGACGATGGCCACCGCCTGCCTGCAACCTACGCAAACTTCCTAATCATTAACAATGCGGTGTTGATGCCAACCTATTCCAATACCAGCACGGCAACAGCAGCGGATACCGCCGCCTTGGCCCAGCTCGGCAAAGCGTTTCCACAACACCAGATTATTGGCGTGCCATGCGTGCCACTCATCCATCAACATGGCAGCCTGCATTGTGTCACTATGCAGCTACCTGAAGGGGTGCTATAAAGCGCCCGTTTTGACTCGATAGCAGTCTTCATTAGGGCTAGATAAAACTCCTACGGTTGCGTGATTTAGGAGTGCGGAGAGAGAAGTGCAAAAAAGAGACATGCGCGTTGCCGTGATCCAACAAGCCAACACTGCTGATATGAACGCTAATCAGCAAAAGTCGGAGCAGCTGATTCGCAACGCCGCCGCCGATGGTGCACAACTCGTGTTGCTGCAAGAGCTGCACCGCGGGCTATATTTTTGCCAAACAGAAGACACCACTGTTTTTGATCAGGCTGAAACAATTCCAGGCCCCTCTACAGAACGCTTTGGCGCTCTTGCGAATGAACTCAACATTGTTCTTGTCACCAGCTTGTTCGAAAAGCGTGCCGCTGGCCTGTATCACAATACCGCCGTGGTCCTCGACAGCGACGGCAGCATCGCGGGCACCTATCGAAAGATGCACATCCCCGATGATCCCGGCTTCTATGAGAAATTTTACTTCACTCCTGGCGATGCACGCTTCAATAACGGCGACAGCGGCTTTACGCCAATACAAACCTCTCTAGGTAAACTCGGCGTTCTGGTCTGCTGGGATCAGTGGTATCCAGAGGCGGCACGTTTAATGGCGTTGGCAGGCGCAGAGCTGTTGCTCTACCCCACCGCCATTGGCTGGGACCGGCAGGATACAAACGACGAACAGCAACGCCAACTCAATGCATGGATTACCATTCAGCGCTCTCATGCAGTCGCCAATGGTCTACCAGTACTGGTCGCCAATCGCACCGGCTTTGAAGGCTCACCGATTGCAAAAGACGCAAACGACGGCATCGAGTTTTGGGGCAACAGCTTCATTGCAGGACCGCAAGGTGAAGTGCTCACGCAAAGCGACGCAACTGGCGACGGCATTCTTATCACCGATATCGACATGGCACGCACGGAAAACGTTCGGCGCATCTGGCCCTACCTGCGCGATCGCCGCATTGATGGTTATGAGGACTTACTCAAACGCTATCGTGACTAAAATATTTTCGTGGCGGAACGTTCTAGACTAAATTCTCAAGCGAGGCTCTAGACAAGTACGTCATAATCTCGTCATAGTTCAATCACACAATGACGCTGATGACTTCCTATATGTCTCTGCTAAAAACCTGCCTCGTTGGGCATCGCGGCGCCCGCGGCGAAGCCCCTGAAAACACACTCGCAAGCTTTCAGGTTGCTGTTGAAGCCGGCGTCCCTGAAATTGAGCTGGACGTGCGGCTCTCTGCCGACGGCCACCTAATCGTCGTGCACGACAAAGAAATTGATCGCACTACCTGGAACAAAGGCACAGTACAACGCTATACGCGCGCGGAGCTTAATTTGCTCGACGCTCGTCGTAATACACCAGGCTGGCATAGCGCAACCGGAATCCCCTCTCTCTCTGACGTCATTCAGTTTTGCCCGCCTACAATGCGTTTTCAGTTTGAGGTCAAAACCGATACCCGTGCGGCACTGGCAGCCAAGGCCTCAAAATTAAAACAACTCATTGACGAAATGCAGCTACACGACCGAGTGATGGTCACCTCCAGTGATTCTGTTTTCCTGCGTATGCTCGGCACCATATCCAGCAACATAAAACGTGGCTACGTCTGCCAATATCGTTACCTACGCCCCACCCATCGCGCCCGCACACTAAACTGCGAATGGGTTATCGCCCATTACAGCCTAATCAACGAGCGCATGGTGCGTCGCGCTAAACGCAAAGGTTTAAGGTTGTCTGTGTGGACAGTGAACGATTTGAATGAAGCAGAAAGGCTTGTCGCACTAGGGGTCGATAGCATCATCACCGATTTTCCAACCAGCTTCGCACGGCACTTCGAAAGTCGCGTTGAACGCATGAAGAAAACACTGAATATCGACACCGCAGATTAAGCTGTCTCGACCAAAAACCTAATTTTTCGCATTCAGAAATGCACGCAGCTCTTCTTCGCGGCTCATTGCATCACGGTAACCCAACGACATTAATGATCGTGTAAAACCCGGCTCAAACAGCAAATAACTGACTGCCGACGCGCCCGGTGAACGGGTCGCACCAGAACCACGCAAAAAGAAACGTAACGTTTTCGGCAATTCCTTAATATGTTGAGCGGCAATTTCATCAATCGGCTGCGATGGATAAATCTTAAACACATCCACTTCTCGCAACGTAATCCCTTGCTGCTTACGCACTTTTGCCGGAATAGCCGACAAGGTTTGATTAACTCTTTCCAGCCGCTCTACATCAGCCTCTAAGCTATCAACAAAGACGCTATTGAGAATATGTCCCAGCACCTGCGCTAATGAGGGATAGGCTGTCATGTTCCGGCGCGGCGGCGTACTTTCATTTCCCGACACACCAATCACCAATAATCGATTCGCTCCCAGATGCAGCGCAGGACTCAACGGCGCTAACTGACGCAGCGCACCGTCGCCATAAAACTGGTTGTCGACTTTTTGCGCCGGAAATAAAATAGGAATGGCTGAAGAGGCAAGCAGATGATCCACCGAAATGCGCGAGGCACGCCCTACACGCCGGGCACGCTGCCACGCATTAACACCATCTTGCGCCTGAAAAAATGCCACTGACTCACCAGACGAATACCCAGATGCGGTAATCGATAACGCTTCAAGATCACCGTTTTTCAGCGCCTCCCCGATGCGATCAAAGTTGACCACCAAACTCAATAATTTTCGTAACGGTCGGTTATCAAGCAACGCGCTATTGACCGGCGTTGACCCCGACACCGTACTGGAAATCAACCAACGAAAAAGGGATTTTAAGAATGACCGAAGGTCTGTGCGGTAAACTTGCTCGGCTGTGATATTGGCCCATACACGCTCTAGCCCCGCCACACCTCGACGATAGTTATGCGCATGAGCGGCAATCGCCGCGGCGTTAATTGCCCCAGCAGAAGTGCCACAAATAATCGGAAAGGGATTACGCGTGCCTTTCGGCACGATATCGGCGATCGCCATCAATACACCGACCTGATAAGCCGCACGAGCACCACCGCCCGACAGAATTAAACCCGTTTTCAATGGCTCTTGCGACAATACACTCTCCTCCGTGGCTCGACGAAAGCCAGCACAGCAACACTCTAGCGCGAGCCGCCATCATCAGCAAAAGGAAATATAACGAACAGCACTGCCCGTGTGAGAGCTTACTGGCGGGCGATAGGTTCTGAATTGGATCTGGGACTGATCGCTTGCAAGCAAGCTCTACAAAACGTCAATCCACGCTGACCTTGTGGGAGCCTGCTTGCAGGCGATAGGTTTTGGTTTTGACTTGGGGGGCTTAATTAGAGCACGTTTGAGCCGCCTCAATACTTATCTCTTTGTGTTGGCGTCGTAACCAAGCGCTAAGGGTTTCCGATCGGTGTCATCGTCAGACTCATCACACTTATTCATATCGCCACCGCAGATCTCGCAGTCACCGGCGATGCCAATATTCGCCATCCCGCCACACGACCCTTTAATCGGCTTATTGGAAAAAATAACGCCTACGGCCATGCCCGCAAACAACAAACCAAAGACAACAATCGCGGCTAAAATAGTCGTTAACATCTCAGTGCTCCTGCTGCGCACGGCGCAGCTGTTCAAATGCAGGACTCGCCCGTTCAGCAAATCCCTCTGTTGTTCTGACAATAAAGAGTACGGCAAGTTGCCGCTGTTGCGCAAAAGCTAAGCCATCCTCAGGGCCGAGCACCGTCAAAGCCGTTGCCAAAGCATCCGCTTCCGCACAAGTCGGCGCCAGCACCGTCACAGAGGCAGTCAGGTGGCTCACGGGATAGCCCGTACGAGGATCAATGATATGCGCATAGGTCTCGCCCGCCTCTTCAAAGAAGTTGCGGTAATCCCCTGACGTTGCCACGGACAGATTATTCAGTGACAACACTTTCTCAACCTCGCGCACACCGGGAATAGGCCGCTCGACCGCCACCCGCCACGCCGTGCCATCAGGCTTGTGGCCACTGGCACGCAACTCGCCGCCAATTTCCACCAAATAATCATTCAATTGCCGAGCATTGAGATAGCTCGCTAACTTATCCACGGCATACCCTTTCGCCACGGAAGACAAATCTAGGTACGCACCACCAGGCTGAAATACCACGCTCGCCGCGCCGTCTACCCCCGTCTCCAGTCGAATACGCTGCCAACCCGTACGCTGCTGCGCCTGCGCAACGGTGTCTGCCGACGGTCGCTTCAATAGCGTCTTATCCGGCCCAAAGCCCCACAAATTAACCAAGGGCCCAACGGTAGGATCGTAGGCACCAGACGTTTCCTGCGCGAGCCGCAATGCATACTGCAATACTTGAGCAAAATCCGGCGACAACGCTACGGACGTCCCCGCTTCCGACTGATTAAATTGGCTAATTTCCGAATCAGCCTGATAAGTGCTCATCTGATGATTAATGCTTTCGAGGATCAGCTGCAAATCTTGCTGCACATCTGCCAAGCCACTCCCTGCGGGAAGACCGACCACCTTAACCGACCAGGTCGTGCCCATAGTCGCGCCGCCAAGATGATGCACCGCCGGTGCGCGTTCACAACCGGATAGCACCAACGACAGCATTAGCACGAAAAGCAGCGAGAAAACGCGCGCGCCGTCCGCTAACGCAAACAGGGCCCGAAGGCCCTGCTGCATCGTTCTTGTATTCCGCTTAACCACCGAAGTCGTCCAGCATGATGTTGTCGTGCTCAACACCGAGGTCTTCAAGCATTTTGATCACTGCCGCATTCATCATTGGCGGCCCACACATGTAGAACTCGCAATCTTCCGGCGCTGGATGCTCTTTTAAGTACTGCTCCATTAACACCAGATGGATAAAGCCTTTTAGGCCGCTCCAGTTATCTTCTGGTTGCGGATCAGACAAGGCCAAGTGCCAGGTGAAATTCTCGTGCTCCGCCGCCAGCTTGTCATATTCTTCGACGTAAAACGCTTCACGTAAAGAACGCGCGCCGTACCAAAAACTGATCTTACGCTTGGAGTTCAGGCGGAGCAGCTGATCGAAAATATGCGAACGCATTGGCGCCATACCGGCACCACCGCCAACAAACACCATCTCGGCTTCGGTCTTCTTGGCAAAAAAATCACCAAATGGACCAAACACCGTCACCTTGTCGCCCGGCTTTTGGTTAAAAACAAAAGACGACATCTTGCCGGCAGGTATTTCTGGTTTGCCCGGAGGCGGCGTAGCAATACGAATATTGAACTTCAGAATACCCTTCTCTTCTGGGTAGTTCGCCATGGAGTAAGCACGGATCACTTCTTCGTCATTTTTCGCTGTAATATCGAAGAACTTAAAACGCTCCCAATCACCGCGATACTCTTCATCAATATCAAAGTCTTTGTATTGAATGTCGTACTTAGGCGCTTCTATCTGAACATAACCGCCAGCGCGAAAATCAACGTTTTCGCCTTCCGGCAGTTTCAACACAAGCTCTTTAATAAAGGTTGCAACGTTATTATTTGAAACAACCTCACATTCCCACTTCTTCACACCAAAGAGTTCTTCGGGAACTTCAACTTTCAAATCTTGCTTAACACTAACCTGACACGACAAGCGCCAGCCGTCGCGAATTTCACGCTTGCTAAAGTGCCCTTCTTCGGTTGGCAAAATATCACCGCCGCCATCGAGTACCTGACATTTACACTGCGCACATGTGCCGCCGCCGCCGCATGCAGAGGGTAAGAAAACGCCCTGCTCTGCTAGCGTCTGTAACAACTTGCCACCTGCAGCAGTTGTTAGCCCCTTTTCAGGGTCACCGTTAATATCGATATGTACGTCACCGGTACTCACCAAACGGGAGCGTGCAGCGAGAATCATCGCCACCAACGCCAACACTATGCCGGTGAACATCAGAACGCTGAATACAATTTCAAAACCCATGATCTGTATATCCCCAGTTACAGCTGAACGCCGGAAAATGACATAAAGCCCAACGACATCAGGCCAACGGTAATAAAGGTAATGCCTAAACCTTTCAATCCGTCTGGCACATCACTGTACTTGAGTTTCTCTCGAATGCCGGCCAGCAATGTAATCGCCAGTGCCCAGCCCACACCTGCGCCGATACCATAGACAACGGACTCGCCGAAGTCATAATCACGCTCAACCATGAACAGTGACGCACCTAGGATGGCGCAGTTCACCGTAATCAGTGGCAGGAAAATACCCAGCGCGTTGTAAAGCGAGGGCACATATTTATCCAGCACCATTTCCATGATCTGAACGATCGCCGCAATCACACCAATATAGCTAAGCAAACCGAGGAAGCGTAGATCCAATGCTGCCAACGCTTCCACGCCCGTCCATGCCAAGGCGCCCTCATTCAGCAAGTAATGCAGAATCAGGTTGTTCATTGGCACTGTCAGTACCTGAACAACGATTACCGCAATACCCAAGCCAATCGCCGTTTCGATTTTTTTCGAAATAGCAATAAAGGTACACATGCCGAGGAAGAACGCGAGCGCCATGTTTTCAACGAAAACAGCGCGAACAAACAAACTTAAATAATGTTCAAACATATCTGCGCGCTCCCTTAAAAGGCTTCACTGGCGCGCGTGTGCGGCGCCGGTGTGAATGCATCTTTCTCCACCTGTACTGTCTTCACAGAACGGATGCCCCAAATAATCAAACCAATCAGGAAAAATGCCGACGGTGGTAACAGCATTAAACCGTTAGGAATGTACCAGCCGCCATCGGTCACCTTGGTCAGAATCGGCATACCAAAAAGGCTGCCAGCGCCGATCAGTTCACGACAGAAACCAAGGATCAACAGAATGACGCTATAACCAAAGCCATTACCTAAACCATCAATAAAGGATGGAATCGGCGGGTTCTTCATAGCAAAGGCTTCGGCACGCCCCATTACGATACAGTTAGTAATGATCAGGCCAACAAAAACCGAAAGCTGCTTGGAAATGCTATACGCATAAGCCCGCAGGAATTGGTCAACCACGATAACCAGCGACGCAATAATCGTCATCTGCACAATAATACGAATGCTTGATGGGATCTGATTGCGAACACTGGAAACGAAAAAGTTTGAAAACGCCGTCACCAAGGTCAGCGCCAAACACATCGTCACCGTGGTTTTCAGGTTAGTGGTAACCGCCAACGCAGAGCAGATACCAATGATCTGCAATGCAATCGGATTGTTGTCAAAAATCGGACCAAACAACAGTTCTTTGGTTTTCATTTTCTCAGCCATTGATCACCTCCTCGCCTTCAGCGGGTACGGATGTGTCGGTTGCAGGCGCTCTCTCTTCATCGGAGTAACCCGCTGCATTCGCATGAATTTTATCAAGATATGGCCCGAAGCCACTTTCACCAACCCAAAAGCGAACCAAGTTATTAACGCCGTTGGTGGTCAGCGAAGCGCCAGCCAAGCCGTCTACCTTATGGGATGCGTCCGCCGCGCCAGCATCAACCGTGCCCTTGATGACTTGAATGGCAAGATCACCATTCTCGTCAAACACTTCTTTGCCGGGCCAAATCGCCTTCCACTTAGGATTATCAACCTCACCACCAAGACCCGGCGTTTCAGCGTGCTCATAAAAACCCAAGCCAGCGACCGTGTTCGCATCAGGCTCCAGCGCCAGAAATCCATACAGCGTGGACCACAAACCATAGCCATGAACCGGCAAAATGATTTTACTCAGCTCGCCATTATGGTCTGTTGCCAAATACACCTCAGCCACCGTAGCTTGACGCTTAAGACTGGCAATATCGGTTTTGCCATCAAGGCGAATGCTTTGCTCAGGATCTTTCGATGCTTTGCGTTGATCGTAACTTTCAGGCATTTCAACGTATTCGCCGCTTTCTAAATCGACAAATTTACGCTCTATGCTTTCAAAAGCCTTTTGGACATCCATACCCGCTTTATACGAGCCGGCTGCTAAAAGGATATTAATCTGCTTATCCAGCAACTTATTGGTTTCTTGTGTTGGCCGCAGCATAACGGCGGCGGTCGCCACCACGACACCGCAAACCAAACAAACCAGCAGTGCGACAGTCAGCGTTTTCAGTACTGAATCATGTTGGCTAGCCATTAGACAGCTCCTCCACTGCGACGCACACGGCGACGCACACGGCGACGAATATTCGCTCGCATGACAAAGTAGTCGATTAACGGCGCGCACAGGTTAGCGAACAAAATCGCCAACATAATGCCTTCAGGGAATGCTGGGTTTACCACGCGGATCAACACCGTCATCACACCAATAACAATACCGAACACCCATTTACCCGTATTGGTCATTGAAGCCGAGACAGGGTCCGTGGCCATGTAAACCAAACCGAACGCCAAGCCACCGATAGTCAGGTGCCAATACCACGGCATTGCAAACATAGGATTAGATTCGCTGCCAATGCTATTGAATACGCTCGACATCAATACTGTACCAAGCACAACGCTCAACATGATCCGCCAGCTAGCAATTTTGGTGAACAACAGGAACGCAGCGCCAAACGCAATCGCCAACGTAGAGGTTTCGCCGATGCTGCCCTGAATACCGCCCAGTGCCGTTTGCATCCAGCTTAAATCAACGGCACCGCTGGAAAATGCGGTGCCAGTTAAGCCAACGCTATAATCAATTGCGCCTGCTGCGGCGAGAGACAGTGGCGTCGCGCCACTAAAGTTGTCGACTGCCGTCCAGACCGCATCGCCGGACATTTGTGCCGGATAAGCAAAGTACAAAAACGCACGTCCGACCAGCGCAGGGTTGAGGAAGTTTTTGCCAGTACCGCCAAACACTTCTTTACCAATCACAACGCCGAAGGAAATACCGAGGAAAACCTGCCACAGCGGAATCGCCGGCGGCAGAATCAAGGTAAACAAAATGCCGGTAACGAAGAAACCTTCGTTCACTTCATGGCCGCGCTTCCACGCAAACAAACCTTCCCAAATAAAACCGCCGATATAAACCGTCAGCATAATCGGCACGTAATACACCGCGCCATGGAGGAAGTTGGACCAGGTGTTCGCGGGATCAAAACCTGTTAGCAACGCAACGATATCCGCGCGCCAGCCCGGTATTGCCTGATAACCAAACTCAACAATCTGCATATTGGCTTGATAGCCAGTGTTATACAGACCAAACAAAATTGCGGGGAACGTCGCGAACCACACCGTCATCATGACGCGTTTTAGATCAATGCCATCACGCACATGCGTCGCCGAGCGGGTAACCGCCGACGGGCTGTACAGCATGGTGTCGAACATTTCATAGAAGGTGTAATACTTTTCTAGCTTGCCGCCTTCGTGAAAATGCGGCGCTACTTTATTGTCCATAAACTGACGCATGCCCATGCTCAGCCCTCCACTTCGATGCGGGTGAGATTGTCACGCAGAATTGGACCGTACTCGTACTTGCCTACACAGGCATACGTACACAGCGCCAAATCTTCCTCGACGAGCTCAAGTGCGCCAAGCGCTTGAGCGGCGTCAGTATCACCAACTACCAATGCACGCAGTAGTTGGGTTGGTAAAATATCCAATGGCATCACTTCTTCATAGCCACCAATAGGCACCATGGCACGTTCGCTGCCATTGGTGGTGGTGGTCATGTCCAGCTTTTTACTCGGCAACAACTTTGACAGATAAATATTGAGCACCGAATGACGCTTCACGCCCGGCGACAAGTAACCCAAGAATTCGCGTTCACGACCTTCACGTAATACCGTCAGCTGCGTCGCCATGCGTGACAAAAATGCCGTCGCACCACGAGCAATCAAACCGTTAAACACTGAACCGTTAATAATGCGGTTCTCGCCTTCACGCAAGCGACCCTCGGTTAACTCCTGCGCGGATGCACCTAAACGAGTACGCAATAGTTGAGGCTCAACCACTTGTGGTCCCGCGAGCGAGATCACTCGATCGGTGAACAGCTTACCGCTGGTAAACAAATGGCCGATCGCGATCACTTCCTGATAATTAATCGCCCACACAGATTTGGACGCGCTAACGGGATCAAGAAAATGAATATGCGTGCTTGGATTGCCCGCAGGATGCGGACCGGAGAAAGATTCTTCGCGAATTTGCCCTTGTGCAAAAGAAGGCAACGTCGATTTGCCGCCTTTGCAGACCCACACAGGGCCTTCGGTCAAACGCGTCAATACAACCAAACCGTCACGGAACGCTTGTTCCTGCTCGGCAATGATCAAATCAGCATCAGCGGCAAGCGGATTAGTATCCATCGCCGTAACAAAAATGGAGTTCGGCATGGCGTCCGGCGTAGGCACTTTGCCAAACGGCCGTGTGCGTAACGCAGTCCACTGACCGGAATTAATCAGCTGATCGCGAACAACTGCGCCCTGCAAATTCGTCAATGCAGCAGAGTCGAAGCGCTCAAAGCTTAGCTCTTCTTCTTTCTCCGCCACTTCAATCTCAACCGACAACAAGACACGCTTATTGCCACGGTGTACCGCCTTGACGATACCGCCCGCTGGCGCAGTATATTTAACGCCCTCGCACTTCTTATCGGTAAAGATGACCTGACCCTTGCTCACCGTGTCGCCGTCGCGCACTTCCATGGTCGGCTTCATACCGGGGTAATCTGCACCAAGGATAGCGACACAGCGGATATCGGGGCCTGCCCCAATAACCTGACGTGGCTCACCTGCGATGGGAAGTTCAAGTCCCCGCCTGATTTTGATCATAGCTTCTCGCCTGTATCGAACGATTCTAAAACTGGGAACTAGCGCGTGGAGAGACCCGCCCCACCTCACAACATCGTTGCTGTGTAGTAGCTGACAGGTAAACCGAAATCGCGCAGTCGACACCGTTGCCGACCCGCGCCATTATAGGGAGCCGCCCACGGGGATGCCAGCCAAATGCCTGAGGCAATTCAAGAAAACCTCACCTATATGGCCTTGCCGCAAGATTCCTCACCCAACCTTGGGTCTATCCATCATCTTGGTCAGCCGTATAGATCACTGCACTCAAATCACGTGGCAAAAAAACTCATCGCGGATTTCTGGGAAAAGCCCGATGAATCATCAAAACACTCAAATGAATTCGGCTGCAGAATTGGCTCCTGCAAGGCTGGCAACATCAAGGCTTTTGCAGGAGCGTGCCCTGCAAGCGAACAACCGCAAGCCCCAAGACTCGCCTGCAAGCAGCCTCCCACAGGACCCTCTACAGCGCGGCATCATCTCAAACTTCTGCTCACCTTGTGGGAGGCTGCTTGCAGGCGATCTTTCCCGAGCAAACGCAGCGCAGCAGCCCCCGTAAGAAAAAGGTCCTTCGAGCTTTTCCCTGAAATCCGCGATGAACCAAAAAAAAGCCCGCTTTCGCGGGCTCCTTTATCAATCAGTCCTTCGGGTAGGATGGAAACTCTACACCGGAGATCTGCTGCAAAATGCGCATCACCTGACAGCTATAGCCAAATTCATTGTCGTACCAAACATACAGTACGCAATGCTGACCATTCACAATCGTCGCTTCCGCATCGATAACCGATGCATGACGAGAACCAACAAAGTCAGTCGATACCGCATCTGGCGAGCTAATGAAGTCGATCTGACGCTGCAACGGAGAGTGCAACGACACCCAACGCAGGTGCTCATTAAGCTCTTCCAGCGACGTTTCTTTACCCAGAGTCAGATTCAAGATGGCCAAGGAAACGTTTGGTGTCGGTACGCGAATCGAGTTGCCGCTCAAACGACCAGCCAGCTCAGGCAGTGCCTTCGCCGCGGCAGTCGCCGCGCCTGTCTCAGTGATAACCATGTTCAACGGCGCAGCACGACCACGACGTGGACCACTGTGGAAGTTATCCAGCAGGTTCTGGTCGTTGGTGTACGAGTGAACCGTTTCAACGTGACCATGCACAATGCCAAACTTGTCGTTCAGCGCCTTCAGTGGCGGCACGATCGCATTGGTTGTGCAGCTGGCAGCAGAAATAATTTTATCGTCTTCGGTAATCAGATCGCTGTTAACACCGTGAACGATGTTCTTCAGATCACCCTTACCTGGCGCGGTCAGAATAACGCGCTCAATACCTTTACAGCCAAGGTGCTTGTTCAAACCTTCACGATCACGCCACTTACCGGTGTTATCGATCAATACCGCGTTATCAATGCCGTACGAGGTGTAATCAATCGTCGACGGATCATTCGAGTAAATCACACGAATGAAATTACCATTGGCAATCAACGCGCTATCGTCTTCATCGACTGCAATCGTGCCCGAGAATGGACCGTGCACGGAATCACGACGCAGCAAGCTGGCGCGTTTTTGCAAATCGCCCTTACCCGTCTCACGCACCACAATCGCCTTTAAGCGCAGGCCATCGCCTGAGCCAGCTTTCTCGATCAGCAAACGGGCAAGAATGCGGCCAATACGGCCAAAGCCATACAGCACCACATCTGTTTCAGACGGCTTAGCCACCTTATTGTCGATGGCGTCCTGCAGCTCTGCACGAACAAACTCTTCGATAGACTGACCACGGTTGTCGCTTTTATACGCCACCGCGATCTTGCCGATATCAATACGGCTTGGGCCGAGGTCTAACTTGATCACTTCCTGCAGTACAGGAAAGGTCTCGACCACGGACAGCTCAGCGTTTTCGATTTGTTTAACGAAACGGTGAGCTTTAAGAATTTGGATAACAGACTTGTTCACCAACGCCCGGCTGTAAGCGGTGACAGTGATGTTCTTTTCACGGTAAAGCTTGCCGATCATGGGGATCATGGCTTCAGCAATTTCTTCACGGTTTTTCCAACGTCCGAAATGGTCTTCCAGCTTATTCACGGATCAGGCCTCGCGGTGTGGGGATAATGGTATGGGGGGCGCATTCTAACCGCTAATACCGCACGCTTCTACCCACAGGTGAGCCACAGGTGAGCCACAGATGACCCACAATTGACTCGCCCGCGCTCAATCAACCGGCGAGACGGACAGCTCTAGCTTGCCAGCAACAGCCTTTGAACCCGCTCACGCAGTGCCGGCAAGACGCTTTGCGCAAACCACGGCCGCGACGACAGCCAATGCTGATTTCTGGGGCTAGGATGAGGTAACGGTAAAAGGCTGGGCAAAAATTCCGCAAAACGCTCGACATTATTACTCAAACTGCCGTACTGCACCGGCAAATAGCGCTTCTGGGCGTAGGCGCCAATCAGTAACGTCAGCTCTGTATTGGGCATCTGCTCCAACAAACGCCCATGCCATGTCGGCGCACACTCCGGCCGCGGCGGCAGATCTCCGCCCTTGCCACGCCCCGGGTAACAAAACCCCATCGGCATAATGGCAATTTGTGAGACATCGTAAAAAGTGGGCTTATCGATCCCCAGCCAGTCGCGCAGACGATTACCGGACGGGTCATCCCATGGCACTCCCGACGCATGCACTCGCGTCCCCGGCGCCTGACCAATAATCAGCAAGCGCGCACCGGCCGAAGCCTGCACCACGGGGCGCGGCCCGAGCGGCAGGTGCTCCGCACACAGAGTGCAATGACGAACATCCTCAAGCAGCTGAATCAATTGCATAACGCGCCTCGATCACAGCACATAACGAATTCGACGAATCAGCCTAAATCAGCCTAAGAAAGCGGCGTCGGCGCCCTTAACCGCATCAACCCCTCCTGCGCCACCGACGCCACTAAGGTGCCGTCTTCACGGTAAATTAAGCCCCGGTTAATGCCGCGCGCGCCAGTCGCCGTCGGGCTATCTGTGGCATATAACAGCCACTCATCCGCCTTGAACGGACGATGAAACCACATTGCGTGATCGATACTGGCTGCCTGCAACTGTGGCTGAAAGAAATTCATGCCGTGCGGCAACATCGCCGTACCCATCAAACCAAAATCAGAACAGAACGCCAGCAGCGACCGAGTCGTCGCCACATCCACATCAATACGTTCCTTAATCCGAAACCACGTTAATCGCGTCGGATCTTGCGGCTCGGCATTAAAACTGTTGCTTGGTTTAACCGGTCGAAACTCCACGGGGCGGTCTTGCAGAAACGCCGCGCGAAATTTCTCAGGAATACCCTCAGCGACCTGCTGGCGCATATCCTCATCATTGGGCAATGAATCCGGCGACGGCACATCCGGCATATCGCTCTGATGATCGACACCCTCTTCTTCCATATGAAACGATGCCGCCAGACTAAAAATAGGCCGACCATGCTGAATGGCATTCACCCGCCGCGTGGTAAAACTCTGGCCATCACGAATTCGGTCTACGTCATAAATAATCGGCACGCTAAAGTCGCCAGGGCGCAAGAAATACGCGTGCAACGAATGCACCGGCCGATCCGCCTCAACCGTACGTGACGCCGCCATCAACGCCTGCCCCGCCACCAAACCGCCGAAGATACTTTTCTGCCCTGTCGCGCGGGTCTGCCCGCGAAACAAATTCTTCTCCAACTGCTCTAGCTGAATAATATCGAGCAACTCCTGTACGACTGACTTCATTAGCAACCTCTCATCATTAAACTATGCGTTACTGAAAACGTTCAAGTTACACACCGTGCGGCTAGCACTCAGCACTCAGCACTCGCAAAATGCTTCTGTAAAACACTCGCGGCTAGTTTACGCCCTGCAACGCCGAAAGCAGCTGTCATCTAATGACGTTTTTCGAGAACGTTAGGGCAGTACTGATTTAGGGAGCGCAAGAGACGCGGGAGAAAGTGCAGGATGAACACCGTGGCGGCCTAGCTTGTCCAAACCAGAACCAGCAAGTTTTACAGTCAAGCAAAGTTAGTCTGCGGCAACCATCTGTATCGATCGCTCATTACGACACTCATAAGACCCCATTTCGAAATCCCTACAAATGTCAGGTCGATTTTCATAAATCGAACACATTAATGTTTCACGATCCAACGCCGAGCACCAACCATCCTCCAAACGCAACATCGTTTCACCGCCCCACTCATCCCGAGCAATATGTTTTTCAGGAACACCGGTGTCGGTAAAAATAATAACTTCCAACCGACAGCAGCAAGCCTGACACGTTGAACAAGTGACTTCGTTTTTGGCTGGTTTTTTAATATCAATGCCCCTGAAAATCAGCTATTAGATTAATTTACACACTCTACCCGAATTTAGTCGTGCCATCACAATCTCGAAAATCTAAATGCCACGACTCACTCTCATTACGGAATTAACCGCTTAACACCCTTCTCATAAAACTTACAACCGCTGTGATTCCCAGAAAACTCCCAGCCCTGAACAACACCTTCATCATCAACTGTCAGCTTAATAAGGCACTGATAATTTAACGGCATATAAGCAGTCGCCCCATAGGTTCGGCCACCGCTCAAACCTCCCGATGTTTGAGACGTCATCCCCTGAGTAATTGGCACATTACCATTATATTGAGCCTCCCATTCGTAAAGGGTGTAGTCTGATTTTTCCGTACTTCGGGCTGGCTCACCAAGAGCAGACATCGCGACATCAACCGGCTGCCCCACCAGATAAGGCAAACCCTTATTCATAGTCCGAGTCGAACATCCAGACAGCCATGCAATCAAAATAAGTAAAGCCGCTACTCTCATTCGTCTTCCGCCTTTTATTCAGAAAAACCACATCGCTTGCACTCCCACGACGAATCTCGGGACGCCCATAACTTTCTTTAGATAAACGTACGCTTAAACCGGCAAGAACCACGCGAGGTTGTGAGTATCCTAAGTTTTCCTATGAAAAAAGCTCGTGCATTGCGTCTATAGATTCAGGACCGTATGCCACTACTCCAACGGGCACCGCATAGTTGATCGCTTCAATTATCTTTCCTGCCCAGACGGGGCTAAAACCACCACAAAGCTCTATAAGCTGAACCCCCTCCTTGACCATTTCTTTGGCGACCTCGATTCCCTGCTCAGGGTTTTTCACGCCTACAACCTTCATTGAAAAGGTACTCGTGCCCTGCATCTGCTCAAAATTGTCGCCCGTTACGATAAATCCAAACTTCCCCAATGCCATCGTGATTTCCTTATTAATGAGAAATTAAAATACCCTCGCCATCAGAACATACTATGGACTAAGCCCCTGATTAGAGCTTGGTTGCCATTAAAGAAGGAGGCGCTCACCTTACCCGCAAGTTAGCCCCATATTCCGTGAACAAGATCGCATGCTCCCTTTACCTCCTCCCCAAAGCACTCCCACCCTTACCTCCCCCCGAATTCGCGTTACAATGCGCGCCCAAACTACCAAGTACGGCTGCCCTGATGAATTTGCTTCCCTCTGCCCCGCTCTTTCCTACTGGCCCGGATAGCTACCGCGACTGGTCGGGGCTGAATCCCGGTAGTTTGGCGGTGGTGTTGGCTGAGCTGGCCCAGCGCGAGAAGGGGCTGTTGTTGGTGATAACGGCGGACAGTGGTAGTGCGCAGCAGCTTGAAGACAGTCTGCGCTTCTACTTGGAAGGCACGGACATACCGTTACTACACTTTCCGGACTGGGAAACCCTGCCTTACGACCTGTTTTCGCCCCATCAAGACATTGTCAGCAGCCGTATTGAAGTACTGCACCGTTTGCCGAGTGCCCAGCATGGCATCTTGATTACGCCAGTGAACACGCTGATGCAGCGTTTGGCACCGCCGCTGCATATTCAGGGCAACACCTTCCTACTCAGCGTTGGCGATCACTTTGATATGGAAGCCACACGCGTACAGCTCGCAGCGTGCGGCTACCGGCAGCGCGACAATGTGCTCGAACACGGTGAGTTTGCCGTGCGCGGCGCGATCATGGATATCTATCCGATGGGCGCCGCACAGCCGTTTCGTATTGAGTTGTTTGATAACGATATTGAGTCGCTGCGCTTATTTGACCCAGAGAGCCAGCGCTCAACCGGCCAAGTCGAGAACATCACACTGTTACCTGCAGCAGAATTCCCGCTAAGCAGCGATGGCGTCAGCCGCTTTCGTAGCGCCTTCCGTGACCGTTTTGATGTAGATCATCGTCAATGCGGCCTCTACCAGGATATCTCTGAGGGCATTGCCAGCCCCGGCATCGAGTATTACTTACCGTTGTTTTTTCCGGCGCTGGCGAATCTGTTTGATTATTTGCCAAAAGATGCGCGACTGATTCAACTCGACGGCAGCGACGACGCGGCACTCAATTATTGGCACGAAATCGAACAGCGTTATGAAAGCCGCCGCCACGACATTCGCCGCCCTGTTGTGCCGCCGGCCGATGTGTTTGTGCACCCAGACCGCCTACGGCAAACATTTAAAAACTGGCCAAGAGCCATACTTCGGAAAGATGACGGCACAGGCGCTGGCATTCCCTTTGAGTTTGCCGACGCGCCGAATGTGGACAGCGGCCAACACAATAATCCTTTTGAAACGCTACCGAAGAAATTAGGCGACAACCCACCACGGGTTTTGATTTGTGCCGAAACAGCTGGCCGCCGCGAAGCGCTGATGAGCCTGATGCAAAAAGCTGGCATTCAACCCAAGCTAGTGAATAACTGGAAGGCCTTTGCCGATCTTCTTGCTGCTACTGATAACGCCAGCAACGAAACGCCTTGGTGCTTAACCACCGGCGAGCTTGATTTAGGATTTTATTCGCCGCAACAAAATATTTTGGTGCTCGCGGAAGCGCAGCTGTATGGCGAGCGCATCATGCAACGCCGTCGTCGTCGCAGCGATGAAAGCAGCGCGCCCGAACAAGCGTTCCGCTCTCTTGGCGAGCTAACGCTCGGCACACCGGTGGTGCATATCGATCACGGTGTCGGTCGTTATCAAGGCCTGATTACCATGCAAGTTGATAATCAGAATCACGAGTTTTTATTACTCGAGTATGCCGCCGGCGATAAACTCTATGTGCCAGTAACTAGCCTGCATCTGATCAGCCGTTACGGCGCCGGTGACGCAGATCACGCACCACTGACCCGACTCGGCTCTGACCAATGGAGCAAGGCGCGGCAAAAAGCGGCCGAAAAAGTCCACGATGTGGCCGCAGAGCTGCTTAACACCTTTGCTCGTCGTGAAGCTCGTCAGGGGCGCGCATTCTCAATCAACCAAGAAGATTACGACAAGTTTTGTTCCGGCTTTCCATTTGAAGAAACGCCTGACCAACAAGTTGCGATTCAATCGGTTGTTGCCGATATGGCCGCGCCTAAACCGATGGACCGACTAATTTGCGGCGACGTCGGCTTCGGCAAAACCGAAGTCGCTATGCGTGCAGCGTTTATCGCCTCGCAAGCGGGCACGCAAACCGGCGTACTAGTGCCCACCACCCTGCTGGCACAGCAGCATTACGAATCCTTTACCGATCGCTTTGCCGATCTGCCGGTCACCATTGAAGTGCTTAGTCGATTCCGCAGCCAAAAAGAAAAAACCGACGTTCTAAAACGTTTGCGTGAAGGCAAAGTCGACATTGTCATCGGCACGCATCAGCTGCTGCAAGAGACCATTGAGTTTAAAGACCTTGGTTTGATTATCGTTGATGAAGAACATCGATTTGGTGTACGCCATAAAGAGCGCCTAAAACAGATGCGCGCAGACTGCGACATCTTAACGCTCACCGCAACGCCGATTCCGCGTACGCTGAATATGTCGCTATCTGGCTTGCGCGATATTTCCATTATTGCCACCCCACCCGAAAAACGTCTATCGGTGAAGACGTTTGTTCAACAGCGCAACGATAGCATCTTAAAAGAGGCCATTTTACGTGAGCTGTTGCGTGGCGGTCAGGTTTACTTTCTGCATAACGATATCGATTCCATGCAACGTACTGCCAGTGAAATTACTGCACTGGTTCCCGACGCGCGCGTCGCCACCGCGCACGGCCAAATGCGCGAGCGAGAACTCGAAGCGGTGATGTCCGATTTTTATCATCGCCGCTTTAACGTATTGGTGTGTACGACGATTATCGAAACCGGTATCGATATTCCGTCTGCCAATACCATTATTATCGAGCGTGCGGACAAGTTTGGTTTAGCGCAGCTTCATCAGTTGCGCGGCCGTGTCGGTCGCTCCCATCACCAAGCCTATGCCTTCTTACTGACGCCGCCGCCAAAAGTGATGACCAAAGATGCAGTAAAGCGATTGGAAGCAATCGAAAATGCCAGCGATCTTGGCGCAGGCTTTATGCTGGCCAGCCACGATTTGGAGATTCGTGGCTCCGGTGAATTACTGGGTGAAGAGCAGCACGGCAACATCGAGTCGATTGGCTTCTCCCTGTATATGGAAATGCTTGAGCAAACCATCGAGGCGCTCAAGCGCGGCGAGCAACCGGACGTTGAGAAACCGCTGTCTGGTGGCCCAGAAGTGAACCTGCACATTCCAGCGCTGATTCCAGATGATTATTTGCCCGACGTGTTCACGCGACTCACGCTGTATAAACGCATCTCCGCCTGTAAAACCGAAGACCAGTTACACGAGCTGCAAGTAGAAATGATTGACCGCTTTGGCTTACTGCCAACCCAAGTGAAGTATTTGTTCGCCGTCACCGAACTCAGACAGAGAGCCTTGGCCCTCGGCTTGGCGAAGATCGATGCGGGCAAAACCCATGGCCGACTGGAATTTTCTGAACGGACCGAGGTCGATCCTTTACGTATTGTGCAGCTAGTGCAGTCAGCTCCAGGGCGCTACAAACTCGATGGTGCCACTAGCCTGAAGTTTAACCATGATGGCGAGAGCCCAGAGCAACGCTTAGAAGCCGTTAACCTACTGCTGGATACGTTATCGAAGGGAAGCCGTAGCAGTAAGTAAGCTGGTTATGACTTGAAATTACCGGCTGTTACTTCTGTAAACGGGGTAACAACAAACACTCGACAATACGGCATCCCAAGCGCACTAGCCGTATACTGCCGACACATGTAATACCTTGCTCGTGCTTTATGCGCGCATGTACAGCCCGCACCGATTATAGTGCCGGCACGGAGGAACTCGAATGCTACGCCTGAATCACCTGATTAATGCTGTTACCGCCCCTGCGGTTCGTGCCACCGCGATTGTTGCCGCGTCCCTTATTGTCACGACTACTGCATCCCCCGCATGGGCGGAAAATCCCTACAGTGCACTGTCCGCACCAGAACTACGCACGAAGATCGCTGGCGTCGGTGCGGTACACGAGCAAAGCTGGTATCAAGTTGAAGTGCTGGTATTCGCCCGCACCGGGCCCACCACCCCAGAATACTGGCGCTTAGACCAGCGTCCGCATCTCGCTCCTGAAAAAGCAATTGTGCCGTCCAACGACTCCCCCCTATTGCCGGAAAACGCGGACACGATCGATATCAATGCCGCCGCACTTGGCGCATGGAGAACCCTTCCAACTGATCAATTAATTCTGATCGATATGCTCGGTCGCATGGAAAAAAATGGCAGCTACCGAAACCTATATCACGCCGGCTGGGTGCAGCCGCTGCGTGAGCGCAACCACGCGTTTCCGATTTACATTACCGGCGGCAATCAAGTTCCCCGCATCTCGGCACAACCCTCGCAGGCGCCTGGCCTCGACTTTGGTCTGCCACCACTCGACACTGGCAACGAAGCTGAAGCGAACACCTCTCTTCAGCCAAGCGCAATGCAACCGGGCGTGAACGCTGCACCAACCACCCAGCCTGAACTACAGGGCATGCTGCGCTTTCACATCTCACGCTATTTGCATGTCGAGCCGGAATTGTGGCTCACCTCCACAAGCCATGACGGCCAAGCATTTTGGGTAAAGCTCGATCAGAAACGCCGTATGCGCGGCGAAGAGCTTCACTACCTTGATCACCCTCTGTTTGGCGCCCTCGTTCGTCTTACGCCCTATCAAACAGCACAACAGAAAAACGTTGAGCTAATGAAAGCGGCACTGAAGAATAAATAGATCTCTCGAGCGCTAACAGGCTGACGCCTAAGGGGCTGTGCGGCTGGATACTCTTAGCTTGTTTGCAGGCGATGAGTTTTTAAGTGAAGTCCGATCGCCTGCAAGCAGCCTCCCACAAGGTTGGCGTTATAAGGTTGATTTGCTTTTTTTGTGGGAGCTTGCTTGCAAGCGATGGACGCTGAATCAAAATCAAAACCTATCCCTAACAGGCTAGCGCCATGAGAACTACGCAGCTGGGTACTCTTAGCTTGTTTGCAGACGATGAGTGTTTAAGCGCGGTCCGATCGCCTGCAAGCAGCCTCCCACAAGGTT
>JAGPVL010000028.1 GCA_018067045.1 Gammaproteobacteria bacterium | reverse complement strand
AAATCCGCTGGATTTGCGCAATGATTAACGGCAGGCGATAGCCTGCTTAATCATGGGCAATAAAAAAGGGCCTTCGAAGAGACCCTTTCTTTTGTTTGGCTCCGCCTGCTGTGCTCGAACTAGGCGAATCCGCTGGATTTGCGCAATGATTAACGGCAGGCGATAGCCTGCTTAATCATGGGCATAAAAAAGGGCCTCCGAAGAGACCCTTTTCCTTTGTTTGGCTCCGCCTGCTGGGCTCGAACCAGCGACCCAATGATTAACAGTCATTTGCTCTACCAACTGAGCTAAGGCGGAATTTCTACTGCTGCTTATGGAGCAACTGCAGAGGCGGCGTATACTAGCCACCGCCTCCAAAACGGTCAAGCCTCTGCGTGACCGTTTGCAGTTTATTTGCTCAGTACGGCGCTAATTCGATCAATTGCGGCCTTTAATGTGTCCAAGCTCACGGCAAAAGACAGCCGTGCACAGCCTGGTGCACCAAAGGCGGAGCCTGGTACGAGTGCTACGCCGCCGTCGAGTAGCTTCGCAGTGAACTCAAGGTCATCCTTCAGCCCGAGTGCTTTAATCGCACCGGAGAAGTCGGCAAACGCGTAGAACGTACCGTCGCCTTGCAAGCATGTGACGCCGGGCAGTTCGTTGAGCGCCGCGACGAGCCAGTCGTGGCGTTCCTTGAAGGCAACAACCATTTCTTTCACGCAGTCTTGTGAGCCCGCTAGCGCCGCTTCGGCAGCCGCTTGGCTGATTGAGGCTGGGTTAGACGTGCTTTGGCTCTGCACTTTTTTCATCGCGTTGATGAGTTTCTGCGGGCCGCCAGCGTAACCAATACGCCATCCGGTCATGCTGTAGGCTTTGGAGACGCCATTCATGACGATGGTGCGATCGTAAAGTTCAGGGCAGGCGTTGACGATGTTCACGAACGGCTTGCCAGTCCAGAGGATGTGCTCGTACATATCGTCTGTAGCGACCAAAATATCGGGGTGCTTAAGCAATACGTCGCCAAGCGCTTTGAGCTCTTCTTCGCTATACGCGATGCCGCTTGGGTTGGACGGGCTGTTAATTACAAACAGGCGCGTCTTCGGCGTAATCGCTTTTTCAAGCTGAGCCGGCGTGATTTTAAAGCGTGCTTCAACGGTGGTTTCAATAATCACCGGTTCGCCGCCAGCGGCCAGCACCATGTCTGGATAAGAAACCCAGTAAGGCGCAGGAATAATGGCTTCGTCGCCGTCGTTCAAAAAGGCTAGTGCCATATTGAAGAAGCTTTGCTTGCCGCCACAGGAGACTAGAATCTGGTTGGCGTCGTAATCGAGGCCGTTTTGATCCTTGAACTTGGCAATAATGGCTTTCTTCAGGCCAGGGGTGCCATCAACAGCGGTGTACTTGGTTTTACCCTGACGGATCGCGTCGATCGCCGCTTCTTTGATATGATCCGGCGTATCAAAATCCGGTTCACCGGCACCGAGTCCGATAATATCCTTACCCTGAGCGCGCAGTTCTGCTGCACGAGATGTTACCGCTAGGGTAGGGGATGGCTTGATGCGTTGTACGCGGTCGGACAGCTTAAGTTCGGACATGCACTCCTCGTCTTGTATCTGAGTCATGAATTTAGGCTTATTTATCAAGCCTTTGCGCTTTTGGCGCCGTACTCAGCCCGTTGTTAGGGGCTCAGCGGCTGGCCATTCTATAGAATCCTTGGAAAACCTGAAATGGCAACAGACACAGACCGCTTTAAATTATGTTCCGATTATCAGCCGGCGGGGGATCAGCCGACCGCCATTGCCACACTTTTAGATGGTATTGAATCGGGCTTAGCGCACCAGACGCTGCTCGGTGTGACCGGATCGGGGAAAACCTTCACCATTGCCAATGTCATTCAATCGATTCAGCGGCCAACGTTGATTATGGCGCCGAACAAAACGCTGGCGGCGCAACTGTATAGCGAATTCCGTGAATTTTTCCCTGAAAACGCCGTTGAGTACTTTGTTTCGTATTACGACTATTACCAGCCAGAAGCGTATGTGCCGTCGTCGGATACCTTTATCGAAAAAGATTCGGCGGTAAACGAACAGATTGAGCAAATGCGTTTGTCGGCAACCAAGGCACTACTGGAGCGCCGTGACGTGATTATCGTTGCGACGGTGTCGGCCATCTATGGCTTGGGTGATCCCACCAGTTATATGGCGATGGTGTTGCACGTTGTGCGCGGCGACAAGATCGATCAGCGTGCCGTGCTGAGACGTTTAGCGGAGTTACAGTACGTTCGCAATGAAATGGATTTTCGTCGCGGTACCTATCGCGTGCGTGGCGATGTGATTGATATTTTTCCGGCGGATGAGGAGAAATATGCTCTGCGTATCGAGTTGTTTGATGATGAAGTGGAAAGCCTTTCTCAGTTTGATCCATTAACGGGGGAGCTTATTCGTAAGCTGGGTCGCGCAACGATTTACCCAAAAAGCCATTACGTTACGCCGCGCGACAAGGTGCTCAAAGCCATCGACATCATTAAGGATGAGCTGGCGGAGCGACTTGTGGTGTTGCGTGAAAACGACAAGTTGGTTGAAGCGCAGCGTCTAGAACAGCGTGTGCGCTTTGACGTTGAGATGCTCAACGAGCTGGGCTATTGCAATGGCGTGGAAAACTACTCGCGCTTGTTTTCCGGTCGTGCGCCAGGTGAGGCGCCGCCGACTTTATTCGATTATTTGCCAGACGATGCATTGTTAGTAATGGATGAGTCGCACGTATCCGTGCCACAAATAAGCGCCATGTTTAAGGGTGATCGGTCGCGTAAAGAAACGCTGGTCGGCTATGGTTTTCGTTTGCCATCGGCGCTGGACAACCGTCCTCTGATGTTTGAAGAGTGGGAGCGGTTGGCGCCGCAAATGATTTTTGTCTCAGCAACGCCTTCGGTATACGAAGCGAAGCACTCAGGCCAAACTGCCGAGCAATTGGTTCGTCCGACCGGATTGCTGGACCCGAAGATCGAAGTCCGCCCGGCAACCGGTCAGGTTGATGATGTGCTCGGCGAAATCAGTCGTTGCGTAGCAAAAGATCAGCGCATGCTGATTACCGTGATGACTAAGCGGATGGCGGAAGATCTAACCGAATTCCTGCAAGAGCATGGCGTTAAGGTGCGCTATCTGCATTCAGACGTGGATACGGTTGAGCGGGTGGAGCTGATCCGCGACCTGCGTCTTGGCGTGTTTGACGTATTGGTTGGTATCAACCTGCTGCGCGAAGGGCTGGATATGCCGGAAGTCGCGTTGGTGGCGATATTTGATGCGGACAAAGAGGGTTTTCTGCGCTCGGAACGTTCACTGATTCAAACCATTGGTCGTGCTGCCCGTAATCTCGAAGGGCGGGCAATACTCTACGCGGACAAAATGACCGGCTCGATGGAGCGCGCTATTGGCGAAACGGAGCGGCGTCGTGCCAAGCAGGAGGCGTTTAATCTCGCCAACGGCATTGTGCCGCAGGCGCTCAACAAAAAGGTTCGTGATATTCTTGAGGATACCTACAAGACCGGCCAGCAGGTGAATGCCGGCAAGCGCGGCCGTAAGGTGGCGGAAGCTGAGGCGGATTATGCGGCGCTGACGCACCCCGATGAGATAGCCCATGAAATCGCGAAGCTGGAAAAGTTGATGCTAGAGCATGCGCGTAACTTAGAGTTTGAACAGGCTAGCGCGGTGCGCGACCGTATGGCGGCCCTGCGGCAGCGCTTTATCGCGTTATCTTGATCGAATGTTAGCCACAAGGTGAGTGGCGGAAGGGCTGGCTGGCTGCGCTAATGGAGCAAGCAGGGTGCTCCGTATACAAAAAAACTGCTTTGTTGCTTGAGTTACGGCACCGTCCTTAATAGAATGCGCGCCTCTTTAGGACCGTAGCTCAGTTGGTTAGAGCGCTGCCTTGACATGGCAGAGGTCGGCGGTTCAAATCCGCCCGGTCCTACCAAATTTCGCTCCGATAACGATGCTGTATCGTATAAAACCGACAATTGCATGGTGTTGGGGCTTGTTTGTATTGCTGCTGATCGCTAAAATTCGGCCCTCAAATCGAGAGCTGGGCTAGTTTTTACAGCGCTTTCGGCGAAGATTAACGCACTGGAGGTTGACCACATTAAGCAGAAAGGTGGAAAAGGAAACGACAAGCGCGCCCGGATCAATGATCAAATTACGCTTCCGCAGGTACGCTTGATCGATGAAGAAGGCGAACAGGTTGGTATCGTTGACATTGCAGACGCGCTTGCGTCGGCGGCGAGCAAAGAGCTGGATCTGGTCGAAATCTCCCCTGATGCGGAACCTCCAGTATGCCGAATCATGGATTACGGCAAGCATCTGTTTGAATTAAAGCAGAAGCAGCGTGACGCACGTAAGAAGACGCGTCAGACGCAGATTAAAGAAATGAAATTCCGCCCTGGCACCGATATTGGTGATTACCAAGTGAAGTTGAAAAACTTGGTGCGCTTCTTGGAAGCCGGTGATAAGGCCAAGGTGACAGTACGTTTCCGTGGTCGGGAAATGGCACATCAGGAGTTGGGTTTGCAACTGCTGCAGCGTATCGAGGTAGATCTTGCCGAGTACGGTTCAGTTGAGCAAAAGCCAAACCTAGAAGGTCGGCAAATGATGATGGTTATCGCGCCGGCCAGTAAGAAACGATAATCGATTTCCGATTATTCGAGCAACGAAAGAGAAGAGATAGCAATCATGCCAAAGATGAAATCAAACCGTGGGGCTGCCAAGCGTTTTAAGAAAACCGCCTCCGGTTTCAAGAGAAAGCAGGCATTCAAACGTCATATTTTGACCAAGAAATCGCCAAAACGTATCCGTCAGCTGCGCCCTAAGAAGTCAGTACATGGTTCTGATGTTGCGCTCGTTAAACGCATGCTTCCGTACGCGTAATAACCGTCTGATACGACTTTTGGAGATTAAGAAATGGCTCGAGTAAAACGTGGTGTTCAGGCGCGTCGCCGGCACAAGAAAATTCTAAAATTGGCTAAAGGTTACTACGGTGCCCGCAGTCGTGTTTATCGTGTTGCTGTTCAGGCAGTAACCAAAGCAGGTCAGTATGCGTATCGTGACCGTCGTCAGCGTAAACGTCAGTTCCGCCGTCTGTGGATTGTGCGTATCAATGCTGCGGCGCGTTTGTCAGGTTTGTCTTATAGCCGTTTCATCAACGGTATGAAGAAGGCTAACATCGACATCGACCGTAAAGTTCTGGCTGATATCGCAGTCCGTGATCAGGTGGCTTTTGCCGCTTTAGCCGATAAAGCTAAAGCGAGCCTCGCCTGAATAAACGGCTACGGTAGTATTACGTAGCAGTCTTGAAAACGGGGGAAGAGCTCGCGCTCTTCCCCCGTTTTTGTTTTTAACGGGCCTCGCGGCAGTCGGGGTAAAGCCAATACCGGGCAGGAAATATCCAGATCATGGAAAATCTTGAAAAGATTACCGGCGAAGCGCTGGCGGCAGTTGCTGCTGCTACAGAGCTGCGCGCACTCGATGATGTTCGAGTTCAATACTTAGGCAAGAAGGGCGAAATCAGCGCCTTATTGAAAGGTCTAGGCAAATTGACGGCTGAAGAGCGCCCGGCTGCTGGTGCAACCATTAATGTCGCCCGTGATCAGGTTCAAGATGCCCTTGAGGCGCGTAAGGCCATGCTGGAAGCGGCGGTGCTGAACGCAAAGCTGGCCAGTGAAAAAGTTGACGTGACATTGCCCGGTCGCGGCGAAGGTTCTGGCGCATTGCATCCTGTTACGCGTACTCGCCGTCGTATTGAGGATTTCTTTTCTAGTTTGGGCTATGACGTTGCTGAAGGTCCTGAGGTTGAGGATGATTTTCATAACTTCGAAGCGCTGAATATTCCCGGACACCATCCTGCTCGCGCCATGCATGACACCTTTTATTTTGGTGATGGTCGTTTGCTGCGTACGCATACCTCGCCAGTGCAAGTTCGTGTGATGGAAAACGGCAAGCCACCGTTTCGTATTATCGCGCCAGGCCGTGTGTACCGTTGTGATTCTGATTTAACCCACACGCCGATGTTTCATCAGGTGGAAGGTTTGTTGGTTGATGAACATGTTAGCTTCGCCGATCTGCGCGGCACCGTAGCGGCATTTTTGCAGGCGTTTTTTGAAGTGGACGACCTGCAAGTGCGTTTTCGTCCGTCTTACTTCCCCTTTACGGAGCCGTCTGCCGAAGTGGATATCGCCTGCGTGATGTGTGCAGGAAAGGGATGTCGTGTGTGCAGCCAAACCGGTTGGCTCGAAATTATGGGTTGTGGCATGGTGCATCCGAAAGTGCTTGAGCACGGTGGTGTTGATCCCGAAAAATATTCTGGTTTTGCCTTTGGTATGGGCGTTGAGCGTTTGGCGATGTTGCGCTATGGCGTAAATGATTTGCGTATGTTCTTCGAGAACGATGTGCGCTTTTTGACACAGTTTCGATAAGGGGCCGGGCAATGAAATTAAATGAATCCTGGTTGCGTACGTGGGTAAATCCAGTTATCGGTACGGACGAATTGGTTCAGCAGATTACGATGGCTGGGCTAGAAGTTGATGGCGTTGAGCTTGCTGCTCCGTCGTTTAGCGGCGTCGTTGTCGGTGAAGTAAAAGCAACGTCGCCTCATCCTGATGCAGACAAGCTGACCATTTGTGAAGTCGATGGTGGCGATCAGATTTATCAGGTTGTATGTGGCGCAAAAAATGTGCGCGCTGGACTTAAGATTCCATTTGCGAAAGTTGGCGCAGTGTTACCTGGCGATTTTAAAATTAAGCCCGCAAAACTGCGTGGCCAAGATTCGCAAGGCATGTTGTGTGGCGCTTCTGAGATTGGGCTTGAAGATGTTGTTGATGGCCTGCTAGAGCTGGCTGCCGATGCGCCGGTTGGCATGGATATCCGTGAATATTTGCAACTGGATGACGCGATTATCGAAGTGGATTTAACACCCAATCGTGCGGACTGTTTGAGTGTGCGTGGCATTGCGCGCGAAGTGGGTGTGTTAAATCGCGTTGCCGTTACTGCACCTGACATCTCGCCTGTGGCAGTAACGTCAGAATCGGTGGTTGTCGTTAAAGTTGATGCGCCTGAGCATTGCCCAAAATACATTGGGCGTGTCATTGAGGGTGTTGATTTATCGGCGCCAACGCCACTATGGATGCAGGAGCGTTTGCGTCGTGCGGGCTTGCGTACGATTGACCCGGTGGTCGATGTTACCAATTACGTATTGCTAGAGCTGGGTCAGCCGTTGCATGCGTTTGATCTGGCTAAGCTCGATGGCGACATCTCTGTGCGATTGGCGGGCAAAGATGAAAAAGTCATCTTGCTCGATGGGCAGGAGCTGTCGTTACGTGACGACACGTTAGTGATTGCCGATAGTGCGAAAGTGTTGGCTGCTGCAGGTGTAATGGGTGGCGCGGACAGCGCGGTCACGGCCGAGACTAAGAATATCTTTTTAGAGTGTGCTTTTTTTGCGCCGCTGGCCGTGGCGGGCAAGGCGCGCGGTTATGGCTTGCACACGGATTCCTCTCATCGTTTTGAGCGTGGTGTTGATCCTGCGCTGCAAGAAACAGCGATTGAGCGCGCTAGTGCTTTGATCCTCGACGTTGCTGGCGGTAAGGCGGGGCCTCTGGTATCAGAGGTAAGCGATGCCAATATGCCGACCGCGGCAACCTTGCAGCTGCGCCCGACAAAAATTGAGTCGATGCTTGGCATGCCAATGGCTGCATCTGATGTGGAAGAGATTTTGACGCGTCTCGGCATGAAGATCAGTGCGAATGACGCCGGTTGGTCAGTTGTCGCGCCGAGTTGGCGTTTCGATATGGAGCGCGAGGAAGACTTGATCGAAGAGCTTGCTCGTGTGTACGGCTATGCCAATTTGCCTACGCGATTGCCGTTGGTGCAAGCGCAGCCGCAGGTGCCTGAGGCGCTTCTGAGTGTGCGGCGCGTTGCCGATGCTCTGCAAAGTCGAGGCTATCTGGAGGTGATCACCTATAGTTTTGTCGATCCAGCGGTTCAGAAGGAAGTTGATCCGACAGTAGCAGGGCTGGCGCTCGCAAACCCCATTTCCAGTGAGCTGGGAGTGATGCGGACTAGTCTTTGGTCGGGCTTGCTAAGTTGTGCTCGCTATAACCTAAACCGTCAGATGGACCGCTTGCGCTTGTTTGAAACGGGGCTGCGCTTTGTGCCGACTAAGGTCGAGCTAAAGCAGGAATCGGTGCTATCTGGCTTGATTTATGGCTCCGCTGCGCCGCTCAATTGGTCCGCTGCGGCCCGTAAGGTCGATTTCTATGACCTTAAGGGTGACGTTCAGGCGCTGCTTGGGTTGTCAGGTCGAGCCAATTGGGAGTTTGTACCCGCTGAGCATCCGGCACTGCACCCAGGCCAGAGTGCCGAGGTGCAGATCGATGGTGTCCATGCAGGTTGGATCGGCAAGTTGCATCCTGGGGTCGCGGCCAAGCTCGATGTGGCAGAAGATATCTACTTGTTTGAGCTGTTAAATGACGTGATATTGAGTGCATCTGTGCCGAAATTCGTCGAACTCTCCGATCAGCCTGCGGTTCGTCGCGACCTTGCATTTGTGTTAAAAGCGGAAACGCCAGCGGGAAGTGTTATCGCAGCGGTGCGGTCAGCCTGCGATTTGTCCCTAAAAGACGTTAGAATTTTCGATGTATATCAAGGTGATAGGGTCCCTGAAGGAATGAAAAGTCTCGCTTTAGGCTTGACCTTCCAAGAGCGTTCACGCACCCTAAAGGACGCCGAGATATCTTCCCAGATTGAGGCAGTAGTATCCTTGTTAAAACAAGAATTTAACGCCCATTTGCGCGACTGATTCGAGGATTTTGGATGACTGCGCTGACTAAGGCGGATTTAGCTGAGCGCCTGTTTGAGGAACTCGGTCTTAATAAGCGCGAAGCCAAGGAAATGGTGGAAATGTTTTTTGAGGAAATCCGGCATTCTCTTGAAGGGAACATACCCGTGAAGCTGTCAGGTTTTGGCAACTTTGATTTGCGGGACAAAAGTGAGAGACCTGGCCGTAATCCTAAGACCGGCGAGGAAATTCCTATTACTGCGCGGCGCGTTGTGACGTTCCGTCCAGGGCAGAAACTTAAACAGCGGGTTGAGGCATATGCTGGAACCAAGCAATAACGATCAGCTTCCCGTTATTCCGGGTAAGCGTTACTTCACCATTGGTGAAGTGAGCGAGCTGTGCGATGTAAAGCCTCACGTGTTGCGCTATTGGGAACAGGAATTCCCACAGCTCAAGCCGGTTAAGCGGCGCGGTAATCGTCGTTATTATCAGCGCCAAGATGTGCTGATGATTCGTCAGATTCGCAGCCTGCTCTATGATCAGGGTTTTACCATTGGCGGTGCACGTCTACAGTTGACTGGCGGCGCTTCCGCTGACTCGGCAACGCATTATCATCAACTGATTCGTCAAATGATTGTAGAACTTGAAGAAGTTCTTCTGGTTCTACGCACGTAGCGGTTTGCACGTCGCGGGCAATCCGCTATGATTGCCGCCGCTCTCAATCGTCCGTTATGCGTCGGTTGGCCAGAGCAAATTTCGGGGCGTAGCGCAGCCTGGTAGCGCACTTGCATGGGGTGCAAGGGGTCGAAGGTTCGAATCCTTCCGTTCCGACCAAGTTTAAGAAAGCCGCGTAAGCGGCTTTTTTATTGTCCGCGTATTTAACTCGTTTGATGTAATGGCAGGGTGAGCTGATGTCCGTCGATGACAATGCTAATCACAGTGCTACAGAGTGCAGCGCTAACCTAGATCCTCTGGGTGGCCGTAGCGCGGACCAACTCTACGCAAGCGAACGTGAAGTGATAGAACGTTTCTCGTTTGATCAACAAGTCGTTAGTGTTTTCCCCGATATGATTCGCCGTTCGGTGCCTGGTTATAGCTCAATCATTGAGATGACTGGCGTTCTTGCAGCACGCTATGCCCAGCCAGATACTCGCCTTTACGATTTAGGTTGCTCATTGGGCGCGAGCAGCCTAGCAATGGCGCACCTTGTGCACCAGCCTGGCTGCGAAATTATTAGTGTGGATAACTCTGAGCCAATGATTGAGCGGGCGCGGCAGCTGATTGATAGCGCAACAGTTCGAACGCCGATTACTCTCCATCTCGCAGACGTGCAGCAATTTCCACTGCAAACAGCTTCCGTAGCGGTGTTGAATTTTACTTTGCAGTTTATTGCCTCTGAAAATAGAGATGCGGTGATTGAGCGTATCGCGGCGGCGCTTAATCCTGGCGGCATATTGGTATTGTCCGAAAAAATTTGTTTTGAAGATGAACGAGAAGACGCGCTGCAGCGCGATTTGCATCACGCCTTTAAGTTTAATAACGGTTACTCCCGCCTTGAGATTAGCCAGAAACGTACGGCGTTGGAAAATTATTTGCAGCCCGAAACGATTGAACGGCATCGTCAGCGCTTGCTAGGGGCTGGTTTTAAAAGTGTTCATGTCTGGTTTCACTGTTTTAACTTTATGTCGTTGGTCGCGTACCGATGACAGAGTCGATAACAACTGTGCTGCCAATGACTGGGCCAGAAATGATAGAAGTATATTGCGGTCAGCTTCATCGCGCTGTTGCGGATTCGCTTTCGCCAATATGGGCCGAACCGATTGATGTGTTAACTCGGCAGCGTTTGTTGGAAAAGCCTCACGGTGATCAAAAGCGTTGGCTCGAAGCGTGGGATCAGTTACCACAGCTAACGGACGTGTCGTCCCAACTCAATCAGGATGTTGTGACGGTAGGTGATACGCAAGCATTGAATACAGATCAACGCGAGGCACTATCTACGGGGCTTAGTGGTTTAAAGCCTTGGCGCAAAGGTCCATTCCAGTTTTTTAATACACATATTGATACTGAGTGGCATTCCGACTGGAAGTGGCAGCGGGTGGCACCGCATTTGTCGGATTTGTCTGGCCGTGCTGTGCTCGACGTTGGCTGTGGGTCCGGTTATCACTGCTGGAGAATGGCGGGTGCTGGCGCACGTTTTGTCTTGGGTATTGACCCAACGATTTTGTTTTTAATTCAGTACCTCTCGATAAAACGTTACGTTCCGTCAGTACCGGTGTGGTTTGCACCATTGCGTTTAGAGCAGTTGCCCATGGAGGCGGCGTTATTTGACACAGTTTTTTCGATGGGCATTTTATATCATCGTCGCTCACCGTTAGATCATTTGCTTGAGCTGTTTGGTTTGTTACGTCCCGGCGGCGAATTGGTGCTGGAAACATTAGTGATAGAGGGCGGCGAGCAAGCGCTGCTCGTACCCCATGATCGTTATGCGATGATGCGTAATGTGTATTTCTTGCCGAGTACGCAAATGTTGGAGGTGTGGTTAGCACGTTGCGGTTTTACCGATATTCGCACGGTGGATGTCTGTGTTACTACGGTAGAAGAGCAGCGTTCAACCGAGTGGATGCCATTTCAGTCATTACCGGACTTTCTTGATCCGCAAGATGCGAGCAAAACAATTGAAGGCTATGCCGCCCCTCGACGGGCAACGCTTATCGCTACGCGCCCTGAATAAATCCATGTTGAATTAGTCTTTGTATTCAGATCCCCCCGAGATTAAGTGCCTGGGTTTACGGAGGCGACCAGTAATTGATCAATCAGTTTCATTCGTTGTGTTTCGGAAAGGTTGCTGAGAATTGGTCCTAATCGACTCAGCAGCGCGTCTTGATGTTCGCTATCGTTTAAATCGGGGTGGTGTAAAAGGGCTTCAAGTGTGTGCCAAAAGTGGGCGCTGTCGGGGCGGCGCTTATCATGTGCTGAGTCGGTTTTCTCACCGGTGATCGCTCGCGCGTAATCGCTTAAATGGATGTGATTTTCGCCATTTTCCGGTACTTCCTGAGTGGTGTTGGCGGTGATGCGGAGAAAATCTTGAGTGTTGACTTCGGTGCCGGGAACGCAGCAGTGGATGCCAATATTGACTGAAAAGTGAATATTAAAATGTTGGTGACGAAACTCCTCTTGGCCAATCCAAGCACATAAACGATGCGCAAGGACTCTGGCGCCGAGAGGGGGAGTGCCGGGTAAAGAAAGCGCAATTAGACCGGGTTGGCGTAAGCAGATGCTGTCTTCATGGCGTAGCAGCGCGCGCATCTTTTTTTCTAATGAGGCTTGTGCGTTGTTGACGGCTGTCTTGCCAACCTCGGCACATAAACTTTGATGTTCATTTATTTGCACAGCCATCGCGGAAAGCATTAGGCCATGTCGTTTGCAAAAAGCGAGGTCGCGTTCCAGCATCACGGATAGCGGTATGTTGTGATCAAGCGTTGTGCTGCTTGGTTGCGGTGCGCGCTGAACGGCACCTTGCAACGCGTGCACAAGATAATGTGTCACATCGCGTGATTGATAGGGTTTGGTGATTGCTCCCATGACACAAGGGCGATTGTTGAGTGATTTGGTCGTTTCGTGTTGATCAGGGCTGGCGAGAATGACAACGTGAGCGTGTGGTGCACGCAGCTTTAGCTGGTCGAGCTCGGCCTCGATATCTGGCCAGTCGTAGCTAATCAACAGCAGAGTGGGTGTGCTGTCGCCATCAAATGCCTCGGCGATGCTGTCTGTTGTGGCGAGTGTGTCGACGGCGACGAGAGGCTCAAGAATTTTTTTGAGCAGTTGCTTCCCGAGTCGAGAGCTATCTGCGATAACGGCAAAACTGGTGGTGGCGCTCATTCTGTATTTCCCTTGGCTTGCCTTCCTTATGTGAGCTAGGTCTCAGAATAGCGTCTGATGGCAAAGAGGAGCAACTGTTGTCTCGTAGTGTGGTGGGCCCGGCCGCTACAGCAAAACAACACAAACTGATGTCGCTGGAGCGGCGTGACGTTTTATCATGAGAAGATGTAATGGGTGTCTGTGTTATGCCGACAATATATAAGCGCTGAAATAGCTAAGCGCCTAGCGTCGTGAGCAATAGGGAGTGAGGTAGATGTCTGGTTGGGCAATTTTGGTGACTGCATTGGTGACGTCGCTGGTGACGTGCTCGATTCTGGCCGGCTGGCTGCAGCTTTGGTTTCGACCGAGAGTGATGCGCGAGCTAGATGAAGAGTTCAAGGAACGTCTCGAGGAGGCCTCGGATGTGCTCTCGGCACGAATAGAAGAAGCGGTGCGACGCGGGGTGATTGAAGCGGTTACGCGCATTGGAACCCGGGAAGTGATTGAGGGTACAACCCGTAATATGGCTAAGACCGGTGCAGATTTTGTTGAGGAAGGTATTGGGCGTATTTTTGGGCGCAAGCCAGGGCGTGGTGACGAGAGGTGATGCGTGGGGCTGGCTGAGTGCTTTCTCGTTTAAGTTTGCCGATGCCCAAATAGAATACGAGTCAGTACCAATGTGAGGCCAAGGCTGGCAAGGAATAGCGTTTGCGTTCCCTGCTGTATGTCCTGTATCAAAATAGGCAGCTGTCCATCAGAGCTGGCAAACGCGGCGAATAGCAGGGCGGCCCCAGCAAGCAGGCTGACCATATCAAGGCTACGTTCACGGCGTAAACCTGCTTTCAATCCGCGAATTTCTTCTAAAATCTCTTCTTGTAATAGTCGTTGCCGTCCGATCTCTTCGCCAAGCGATGATACGTCAGAGGATAGCCGCTCAAGTGTGGCAAGCCAGCGTGGGTCTTCGCGACGCAGCAGCGTCAGAACGTCATGCATTCGGACATGTTGATCAAGCCAAAGGCGTAACGTCGACCAGAGGTCAAATTCTTGCAGTGCGCGTACCAGCAGGTCGACGGTCTCGTCTGCGCCGTTGATCTGAATGTTGTTTTCTTCAGGCGGCGCGCCAGCGGTGAGAATCCATTGCAGCAGCGCGCCTAGTGAGCTGCGCACTCGTACATCTATACGACCTTCATAGTTTTCGAGTATTTCGATACCGTCTTCACAAATCAGCAAATACAGGCTAAACGATGGGCGCTCACAACGCAGGCGCACGACGGTGCCGTGCAAGGCTTGTAGCCTTTCACCTGTGTTGCCTTCCATTTCTAGCGCTTGATTGAGAAGTGTTTCCAAGGCGCCAAGCATGAGAAAGCGTGTAATTGAGGGTTGTTCTTGTGTCACGTAAACCACTCGCCATCATTATTTGTTGGGGCCATTCTACACGCCGCCTGTTGATGGGGAAGGTACAAGTGCGTCAATTCGTTACC
>JAGPVL010000040.1 GCA_018067045.1 Gammaproteobacteria bacterium | reverse complement strand
GAGGCCCTTTTTTTGCGCTTCTGAAAAACGTTTTTATGCGTGAACGTGATCAGTGTTGCGTTGTTACAGTCCGCTCATTCGGTCGATAAGTTCTGGGTTATCAATGTACTGATTGCGCCGGTTTTGTATTTTGCTAATGGCACTGTTGCGGGCACGTTCATCTTCATCCGGTGGATCGAGTTTGTTCCAGCGCTGATACATTTGCAGAGGGCCGATCAACGGCAAGTCGTGCTGCTTATGCATATAAATCATCGCGCGGGCCACGTTGCCTTTGGCGACATCCGGTGGATCGAATGTTTGAAATGAGACTTGGTGACCGCATGAGCGAACTTCTAGGTCTGCCGGTAGATCGCCAAAGCGGCTGCCACGGCGGTCCATATCGACTTTGCGCTCTATGGGGTAAAGGTTGTGTAGATCGTCTGCGATGGCGGCATAACCTGGCTTGCTGTTGCACTGGCGAGAGGTAATGCAGCCAAACTTGCGTAGAATTTGCTTCTCGTCGTAGATGTAATCGACTTTAACGCGACCGCCTGGGGCAAACGGCGTTTGGCAATACAGCGTTTTGCCGCCGTTGCTATAAACGCTTTCAAGCAGCAGGTCTTCGGCATCGGCATAGCTAAAGCCTGACACAACCAGTAGTGCTGTAAGCACGGTACTGCGCATCAGTTGTACTGTTTTCATATCCTTATGTGCCATCAATGCCCTATCACGTTGGCCATTTGTGTGATCAGTATACAGTTTGAGAGTATTCTAGCTTGTAATTTCACGTAACAGGCTTCTCTTGTAGCCCGTTGATAAATAAACGTACCGCTTGTGCGATTTCGTTGTCTATTTCTGCTTCTGAGCGCTGCTCTAGGCAGTTCTCAGTCGGGGGGCAAAGCAATGCGCCGAGTTGATGGTCGCTTTTGATCAGGCCGACAAACTGCCGGGCCGCGATCGTCGCATCCGGCACGTGTAGCGTGCCGCAGCGGTGTTGGCTAATCAGGTACTGGGTGAGATGTTGCCGGATGGAGAGCGGGCCAGCGAGATAGAATGCCTGTCCTAGCTCTGGAAATTTGGGCGCCTCGGCGACCAGAAGTCGGTACATGCCAATGGCTTCGGGCGACAACAGCATGCGCAAATACAGGCGTGCGACGTCCTTTAGGGTTTCTTCCGGCGCATCGGTGCTGCTAGGCAGGGCCTGGAGCTGTTCAAGCAATTCATGGGTATGTAGCTCAATAACGGCGCGAAACAACCCGGCTTTGTCTCCAAAGCATTCATACAGGGTGCGCCGTGAACCGCCTGCCTGATCAATCACCATGTCGAGAGTCGTGCGCTCGTAGCCGTGTTCTAAAAAAACGGCTTTAGCGGCTTGAATCATGGCGGTGCGTCTGGCCTGTCCCCGGGGTGTAACGGGTATTTGAGCTGCCTGCATCGAAACCTCCCTAGGGTGATGGCGGATAACCCGCCCCGAATATCCATTTATCGGTTCGGTGTGATCAGTATATCGTCTATGCCACCGCTTAACATCGAGCGACGGCCAAATGGAGGGGCTAAACGGTATAAGGCCCCAATAATATGCAAGTTTCTATACATGCGAGCATCATTTTGATGCGCAGCCCTGCCCAGTGCAACAGGCGCCGTGGTGCGACGCCATCGAATAAATGACTTTACCGCGCGTGGCGTGACGCTGGGGTGAGCTGCTTTCGGACGAGGCGTTAAACGCGGCATAATCGCCGCTGCGTTATCTGCCTAGACTGTGCAGGTTTATGAATCAGGAGCTCGAGATGGCAGGAACAAGTTTACTGGCGTTGCTAGATGACATTGCAACGATCCTTGATGACGTAGCATTGATGACCAAGGTGGCGGCGAAAAAGACGGCCGGTGTACTGGGAGACGATCTGGCGTTGAATGCCCAGCAAGTTTCAGGTGTGCGGGCGGATCGTGAGTTGCCGGTTGTCTGGGCTGTCGCGAAGGGTTCGTTTCTTAATAAGGCCATTTTGGTGCCGGCAGCATTGCTGATTAGTGCATTTTTGCCATGGTTGATTACGCCATTGCTGATGCTTGGCGGCGCCTTTTTGTGCTACGAAGGTTTTGAAAAGTTAATGCACAAATTTTTTCATCGTGAAGATGAGAGAGCGCACGCGGAAGAAGTACGGGCTTTACACCGTACTGATGTCGATCTTGTCGCGTTTGAGCGGAAAAAAATTAAGGGTGCGATTCGTACGGACTTTATTTTGTCCGCCGAAATTATCGTGATCTCGCTGGGTTCGGTGCAGCAGGCTACCTTTATGGTGCAGGTGGCAGCCATCGCGACGATTGCGGTGTTAATGACCGTTGGGGTGTATGGGTTGGTCGCAGCAATCGTAAAGCTTGATGACGCGGGTGCTTATCTTGTGCGCGGCGCAGGGCAGAGCGCAGGCGGACAGTTTCGCGCAAGGATAGGCAATCTTATTTTAACGTCCGCGCCGTACCTGATGAAGTTGCTGATGGTCGTTGGCACAGCGGCGATGTTTTTAGTGGGCGGTGGAATTCTTTTGCACGGTATCCCGGGTGCTCATCATGTTCTAGATGCACTATTGCATGGATCTGGGGGGCTTGCTGATTCGGAAATTTACGCGTCCGTCTTATCTCTTTGCGTGAATGCTGTTGCCGGATTGTTGGCGGGAGCACTATGCCTTGGTTTGATGAAGATGGTATCGCAGTTAAGGCCGAGCCCTGCGGCTTAGCGTTTAAATTTTTAGATGCACATTTCGTGCACCACAAAAAAGCCGCCGAACCAAGCAGTTCGGCGGCTTTTTTGTGGTTGGCACTTAGTATTGCTGTCTAGTATTGATGCCTAATATCGGCACCTAGTCTCGATACTAGGCGTTAACAGGTTTTGGGTAAAACTGATAATCGTTCAAATTAACTTTGCGCGTACTCAGTCGGTAGCTAAAGGTAAAGCCGGGCCAGTTAACCGGATTTTTTCCGCTCGCCGTGGTGTACCAAGATGTGCAGCCTGATGCCCATACACTGCCTTCTAAACGTTTCTGCACGCCGTTAACGAACTCACTTTGTGTGTCAGGGAGTACATTCATTGCTGCGCTATGACTCGATTCCAGCGCTTGTAGGCAGGACAGCACGTAGCGAACCTGAGACTCAATCATAAAGACAATGGAGTTGTGCGCGAGGTTAGTGTTCGGGCCGTAAAGCATAAACAGATTTGGAAATCCGGAAACGGTGATGCCTTTGTAAGCCTCAGCACCGTCCTGCCAAGCATCGTTGAGGTTAACGCCGTTATGTCCCGTTATGTTGATGGGTGATAGAAAGTCGGTTGCTTGGAAGCCGGTGCCATAAATAATGGTGTCGACCGCATGTCGAGAGCCGTCCTTACTGACGATAGCATCTGCTTCGATATGATCGATGCCGTCATTAATCACGTCGAGGTTGTCGGAGTTGATGGCCTTGTACCAATCATTCGAAATCAAGATACGTTTACAGCCGATTTTGTAATCGGGAATGACCTTGGCGCGTTTTATCGGATCTTTAATATCACGCTTCGCGCAATACTTAGCCTGCAATGCGAGAACGTTTAACAAGGCATTGAAACGTGTAAATGCCAGCGCCCGGCTTTCATTCTTCCAATAGATCATCGTGCGATAGATGCGATCGAGTAGCGGCATATTCTTAAACGATGATTGTTCCCAGCCAGCAAACAGTCGATCCGCTTTCGGTAGAACCCATGCGGCAGAGCGCTGGAACAATTTAAGCTGTTTGACGCGCGGCGTGATTTGCGGAACAAACTGAATCGCGCTCGCGCCAGTGCCAATCACCGCCACTGATTCGCCGTCTAGATTGTGGTCGTGATCCCAGCGCGCCGAGTGGAACACCTTGCCCTTAAAATCTTCCATGCCCTTTATGTTAGGAAAGGCAGGGCGATTGAGCTGGCCACATGCGGTCACGAGAATGTTGCTGCGCAGCTGTGCGCCGTCTTGGGTGTCGATCACCCACTGATGGGTGGTGTCATCATAGTTCGCGGCGACGACGTCTTTGTTGAATTGAATATGGGAAGCGAGGTCGTATTTCTCGACGCAGTCTTCCATGTACTGTCTGATTTCGGCCTGTAAACCAAACTTACGCGTCCAGTCATGCTTGGGCTCAAACGAATAGGAGTAAAGATGTGATTGCACATCACAGGCCGCACCAGGATAGGTGTTGTCGCGCCAAGTGCCGCCCACATTGCTAGCCTTTTCGAGCATGGTGAAAGAGTGAATCCCCGCCATTTTTAGCTGGATCGCCATGCACAGGCCGCCAAAACCAGTGCCAATAATAACAGCGTGTGGGGAAACGGCGCGGACCTCTGGGGTGTCAGTCATCTGGGGCTCTCTGTGCAAGAAGGTTGATGCGTGGATTTTGAGAGGTGCAGGATACAGATAAATGCCGCGACGGGTGATGACGGCGTCGGACAAAAAATCGATAATACAGGCCAAATACGCGCTATCGGCCTCGCAGATTGCGAAAGCCAGAGCGCGCAAGGAGTTATTCAGAGGCTCCCTAGGGTTTTTCAGAAGACTCCCTGCCAGAAATATAACTAGGATCGCTAATAATGAGACTTTTAGGCCCATTGTCAGATATTTCAGTACAGAGCATCAAAAGCGTGATGCCGACGTTTTCATCAGCAGGTCAATATCCTCAGCGCAGCCGCCGCGCAAATTTTATCTCTCAGCTGACGTCGCGGTTATTGCAGCAATCGATCGCCCAGCCGATTGAGTGGATGCGCGTACGTCAGAACATTCTGAAATTATTTTCGTCCGATATGGCGCGGGTCGATTTCTCGACGCAGATTATTGCTGGCGTGCCATGTGTTGTCTGTGAGCCGCGCGATAGTGCAACGGAGAGCGTAGAGAGGACATTGATATATCTGCATGGCGGCGGTTACGTAGTGGGTTCCGCACGCGGCTATAAAGCGACTTTGGCCACCCTGTCGGTGATGTCGCGAGCGAGAGTGATTGGTGTGGAATATCGTTTGGCGCCAGAGCATGTGTTTCCGGCCGCGCACGATGATTGCTTGGCAGTAACGCGTGAGGTGTTAGCAACCAGTTCAGTGCCCGTCGTCATGGCCGGAGATTCCGCCGGCGGGGCTCTGTGTATAGACGTGCTCGCGCAGCTGCATGAGCAGCATCAGCCGGGTGATCGTTCGGTTGCCGCCTGTACGTTGATTTCCCCTTGGGTCGATCCAGCGTTTGTGTGGCCGGAGGTTTCCGCCGAAAAGCAGGCGGCGTCGATTGGTGCGGACATCCTCTCTCCGGCGTTGCTGGATAAATGGATTTCAACCTACCTAAACGGCTCGTCGCTGAAATCAAGCCGCGTTAACTTCACCGAGCTGCAACCATCGTTTTTGCCGAAAACCTATATTCAGGTTGCCGGTGCAGAAATCTTCTATGAACAAGTAATGACATTCCATCAATCCTGCCGCGATGCGGGAGTAGATGTCACGCTGGATAATTTTCCCGGCCAGTTCCATGTCTTTCAAACGTTCGGTGTCTTTGTGCCGGAAGCGAGAGCGGCGCTGGGCAAGGTTGGGGAGTTTTTTCAGGGCTCGTAGTGGTGCTGGGGCGGTTCGGGGGAAGTTCCGCCCAACCCCCAGCCTGACAACCTCTAACGATTGCGTTATTCTCTCTTTATGCCTTTATCTCGTGTGTTGCTCACTTTACTGCTTATCGCTGTGATTCCCTTGCAGGGGATTGCTGCGTCTGCGTGGTTTGAGCCGCCCTGTCCGATGGAGGATATGATGTCGTCGGCGAATATGGATATGTCGATGCATCAGATGGGTGACATGAATCACCTAGATCAGGATCAAAAGCCGGACTGTTGCCTCGACGACGAAACGGCGTTGCGAACGGGGCAGCAATGCAAGCAAGGCCAGTCCTGTCACGCCGGTCAGGTGATGATGGCAATGACCTCGGATATATCCGCACCCGCATTTGCGCATCTGTATGTCGCTTCTGCCGACATGCCTTTCAAACCTCTTCTCTCCCTTGTCGCCATCTGGCGGCCACCATCTCTAGCTTAGCTGCCTGTTTACGTTAGCTGGCATGTAATGCCCGCTTGGCGTGCTGACGCTGACTGATATTGAGTTGCGTCATCTTTGCAGGCAATCCCCACTAAAAAGTGGCACGTTTTCGGGCTTTTGTGTGCGTGGGGTTTGTTCTCGGTAGCTAAAGTTTCGGAGTAGAAAACATGAAACGTTCTCGACGTTTTATTCCCGTTCGCAGCCTACGAGTAGCGTTTGGCATTGCGCTCTTGATGAGCTGCGTGGGTGTGAGTGGCGCAGATCATACGGCGTCACGGAGTGGTCATAGTGTCGGGCTGAGCTTTGATCGTGCAATTGAACTGGCGTTGCAACAAGCACCGTCTTTGCAGGCTGAGATCGCGCGCCAAGAGGCGGCCAATCACGCTGCCGGTCCCGCCGCATCACTGCCCGATCCCAAGTTAATTCTCGGTGTCGACAATGTGCCCATTGAAGGCGATGAGCGCTTTAGTCTTGATAGCGAACGCATGACGATGCAGCGCATCGGTATCAGCCAGCAATTCCCCAATGGCGCGAAACGGCAGGCCCGTGATATGGCCGCGCAGAGCCAGGTTTCCCTTGCTGCGGCGCAGACTCAGGTCACGCGCCTGCAAGTGCTGCGCGATGTGTCGAGTGCATGGATTGCCCGCAAAACCCTTGAGCGTCAGCTGGCAAAAGTTGATGCGTTAAAGCGCGAGAATGCGTTGTTTGATCAAGCGGTAAAAGCAAGGGTTGCTGGCGGAGAGGCGCGTACCAGTGATGTGATTTCGCCGCGCGTAGAGGCCGCGGAAATCGATGCGCTGCAGGATGATTTGTTGGCCAAGCACCAATTGGCGCTCGCCTCTTTGGCGCGCTGGATTGGCGAGGAGGCGCGTAGCTCTCTGATCGGTGAGGCGCCGTTATGGCCGATCTCCTCAGACATCACGCTGCATTCGTTGGCGCATCACCCCGAATTAGAAGTAGCTGACCGCAAAGTAGATTTTTTTAGCGCACAAGTGCGAGAGGCCGACGCAGCGAAGCGCCCGGATTGGGGCGTGACGGTGGCATACCTCAAGCGCGGCGATGAATTTTCCGACATGGCCAGTCTGCAATTTAATATGGATTTGCCGCTATTCGGCGGCTCTCGTCAGGGACCTCGCGCGTCTGCGGCAAGGTCCGAGCGTGTTGCGGTGGAAGCAGAGCGCGATGCTTTGCGGCGTGAGCACGAAGCAATGTTGGTGGCGGATTTGGCTGAATACCATCGACTGGAAAAAAGCATGCAGCGCCAACGGGATGTGATGTTGCCGTTAGCCTCTGAGAAAGTCGATTTACTCATGGCGGCGTGGCGAGGAAATAAGGCGACACTGTCGGAGGTTATTGCAGCACGTCGAGAAAAAATTACCGCGCAAATGAAAGAAATTGAAATTGCAGGCGCGTTCCATCAGCGCGCCGCCCGTTTGCATTTTACCTATGACCATGAAGATGGTGAGCGTGCTGAAGGAGTTACACCATGAACGTTGCGAGCAATAAACACATGCAGGCTCTGATTATTCTGTGCGTCGCGTCAGCCGGTATAGGAATTGGTTTTGGACTGGGAGTTAGCCGTGAAAGCGGCTCTGAATCCCATGAGATGTCGTCTAGCAACGGCCCGAACTCAGGCGAAGCAACTGAGCAAAAGGTGTTGTATTGGTACGACCCTATGTACCCACAACAGCAGTTTGATCAGCCGGGACCATCACCCTTTATGGATATGGATCTCGTGCCACGTTATGCGGATCGCGGAGCAGAATCCGATGTCGCCGGCGTCCGTGTTGATGCTTCGATGCGTCAGAGCTTGGGTATGCGTACAGCACCAGTGTTAAGAAGCACAGCGCTGTCGCAACTTGAAGTTACTGGGCAGGTGACATTTAACGACCGCTCGATCACCCGTTTACAGCATCCACGTGCCGCCTATGTTGAAGCCGTATGGCCGCTCGCGACAGGGGATCAAGTTGAAAAAGGACAGCCACTCGTGAGGGTGCGTACGCCAGAGTGGACGGCCGCGCAGTTTGAATTAGTCGCGTTGCTGGCAACAGAAGACGACACATTGATACGTGCGGGAAAAGAACGCGCCCGTTCGCTGGGTATGCCGGACGTTTTGATTCGTGCCGTGGAGCAACAAAAAGCGGTGCAGGAGGATTGGATTATTCGTGCACCAATCGCTGGTGTCGTTCGCTCGCTCGATGTGCGCGCCGGCATGACGCTGTCAGCCGGTGCGCCGCTACTACAGCTCAACAGTTTGGACAGTGTTTGGGTGTTGGTCTCCGTGCCGCAGTCGCAGGGTCAACTCGTGGCGCGTGGAGACTTGGCGGAAGTCTATATTGATGGCGTGTCGTCGCCAACGCGGCAAGGACGTGTCGCGGAAATTTTGCCGTTGCTGGATAGCGATAGTCGCAACGTATCGCTTCGTATTGAGCTAGACAACAGCCACGGTGATTTACGCCCAGGATTAAGCGCGCGCGTCAAATTGAGTCGTGCTGCGACGACTCACAAAGCGGACACGTCATCCGAAGATGCCGTGCAACAGGATATGTTAGTCGTGCCAACGGAGTCGTTGATACGTACCGGTACGCGAACGCTGGTCATGCTGAGTCTCGGCGACGGGTTGTTTCAACCGGCAGAGGTGCGCGCGGGTGCAGACAAAGATGACATGACCGTTATTGAAGCCGGTTTGCAAGAGGGCGAAATGGTGGTGATTAGTGGGCAGTTTTTGTTGGATTCGGAAGCTAGCTTGCAAGGTGTTCCGCTTCGCTTGCTCAGTGACGATAACCCTCATGCTCGCATGTCACACGAGCATCAGTCAGAAGGGAGTCAGCCATGATTGCCGCGCTGATTCGTTGGTCTATTAACAATCGCTTTCTCGTTCTGCTGGCCACGTTTGCGCTAACAGCTGGCGGTATTGTGTCAATGAAGGCGACGCCGATTGACGCGTTACCAGACCTATCCGATGTACAGGTCATCGTTCGTACCAGTTACCCAGGGCAGGCGCCGCAGATTGTTGAAAACCAAGTCACCTATCCGTTAGCGACAACCATGCTCGCTGTCCCTGGCGCGCGCACGGTACGCGGCTTTTCATTTTTTGGTGACAGCTATGTATATATCCTTTTTGAAGATGGCACGGATCTTTATTGGGCGCGTTCGCGCGTGCTGGAATACCTCAATCAGGTGCAAGCACGCCTACCTGAAGCCGCGACGTCTTCGCTTGGCCCGGATGCAACGGGGGTAGGTTGGATCTTTCAATACGCGCTGGTTGACCGCAGTGGGCAACATGATTTATCGCAGCTCACGTCAATACAGGATTGGTTTTTAAAGTACGAACTGCAAACGTTGAAAGATGTTGCCGAGGTGGCGACGGTCGGCGGAATGGTGCGTCAGTATCAGGTTGTGCTAGACCCGATAAAATTGGCCAATCAGGGTATTACCCATCAGCAAGTTCGGCGTGCGATTGAGCAAGCGAACCAAGAAACCGGCGGCGCCGTACTGACGTTGGCAGAGTCAGAATATATGGTCCGTGCTAGCGGATACTTAAACTCCCTTGAAGACTTTCGGCTTATCCCCCTAAAACTGGTAGACGGCGTTCCAGTATTACTCAGCGATGTTGCACATATTCAGGTAGGCCCGGAAATGCGCCGTGGCATAGCCGAACTCGATGGAGAGGGGGAGAGCGTTGGCGGGGTGGTTATCTTGCGGTCAGGCAAGGATGCACATGCGGTTATAGCCGCCGTGAAAAATAGAATCGAGGAATTACGTTCCAGCCTTCCCCCGGGCGTGGAAATTATTACGACCTATGACCGCAGTGAGTTAATTGATAGCGCTATAGAGAATTTAAGCCACAAACTAATTGAAGAATTTATTGTGGTGGCGCTGGTGTGTTTTCTTTTTCTGGGCCACTTGCGATCGTCGCTAGTGGCAATGGTTTCATTGCCACTAGGTATTCTCGGCGCATTCGTGGTGATGCGCTATCAGGGTGTTAATGCGAATATTATGTCGCTAGGTGGCATTGCGATTGCGATTGGCGCGATGGTCGATGCGGCGGTTGTGATGATCGAGAATGCGCACAAGAAAATTGAACAATGGCATCAGGATCATCCTGATAAGGCGCTTGTCGGTCGTGAGCATTGGCAGGTAATCACGCGGGCGGCTGAAGAGGTTGGCCCAGCGCTGTTCTTCTCTTTACTGATTATTACATTTTCATTTTTGCCGGTTTTTACGCTTGAAGCACAAGAAGGGCGTTTGTTTGGCCCTCTCGCGTTTACCAAAACTTATGCGATGGCGATGGCTGCTGGATTATCGGTGACATTAGTGCCGATATTGATGGGATTTTGGATACGCGGAAAGCTACCAGAAGAACAAAAAAATCCGATTAATCGTGTGCTTATTCGCCTTTATCGTCCCGTACTCAATATTTCCTTAGCGCATCCGCGCACCACTATTGCGGTAGCACTGGTTGTTTTAGTGAGCTCGATATGGCCTGCGACAAGATTAGGCGGAGAGTTCTTGCCGCCACTTGATGAGGGCGACTTGCTGTACATGCCCAGCGCGTTGCCTGGCTTATCCGCGCAGAAAGCGGCAGAGCTTTTACAGCAAACGGATAGGTTAATTAAAACAGTGCCTGAAGTGAAGCAAGTGTTTGGTAAGGCCGGACGTGCGCGCACCGCAACCGACCCGGCACCGTTAACGATGTTTGAAACGACTGTGCGGTTTAAGCCTCGGGACGAGTGGCGTGAAGGCATGACGATGGCTGACCTAATTGAAGAGCTTGATCGTGTCGTGCGCGTACCGGGATTGACCAATATTTGGATTCCGCCGATCCGTAATCGCATCGACATGCTGGCCACAGGGATTAAAAGCCCGTTGGGAGTAAGAGTTTCTGGCGCGGACTTAAAGCAGATCGACGAAGTGGCACAACAGGTTGAGCATGCAGTGAAAAATGTTGCCGGTGTTTCGTCCGCCCTAGCTGAACGATTAACTGGCGGACGTTATATTGATATTGATATTCGTCGTGAGGCAGCGGCGCGTTATGGCCTGAGTATTGCGGACATTCAATCGGTAGTGAGTGGTCTGATTGGCGGTGAAAAAATCGGCGAGACAGTCGAAGGGTTAGCACGCTATCCCATCACGTTGCGTTACCCAAAAGACTGGCGCAATACGCTGGCGAGTTTATCTTCTTTACCCATTCTGACGCCCCGTGGCGAGCGAATCACGTTATCGATGGTAGCGGACGTGAACGTCACGGATGGTCCGGCAATGTTAAAAAGCGAAAACGGGCGATTGTCAGGGTGGGTTTTCGTCGATGTACGTGGCCGTGACTTGTCATCCGTGGTGCAAGACGTGAAAGCGGTGGTTGCCCGTGATGTGTCCTTGCCAAGTGGTGTCAGTATTGCTTATGCCGGGCAGTTCGAATTTATTGAGCGGGCCAATCAGCGCTTGCGATTAGTGGTGCCTGCGACCATTGCGATTATTTTTGTGCTGATTTACCTAATATTTCGGCGCGTCGATGAGGCGTTATTGATTGTGTTGACCTTGCCGTTTGCGCTGACGGGCGGGATTTGGCTGCTATATCTGCTCGACTATAACGTCTCCATCGCCACAGGCGTGGGCTTTATCGCATTGGCAGGGGTGGCGGCGGAATTTGGTGTCATTATGCTGTTGTATTTAAAGCAGGCTTGGCAGCAGCGTCTAGACAGAGGTGATGTGGACGATGCCTCGTTCGTTGAGGCGCTGCACGAGGGCGCGGTGTTACGTATTCGCCCGAAAGCGATGACGGTTGCCGTTATTGTGGCGGGCTTGTTGCCGATTATGTGGGGTGATGGCAGCGGCAGCGAAATTATGCGCAGGATCGCCGCGCCGATGATCGGTGGCATGTTGACTGCGCCTCTGCTCTCTTTATTGGTAATCCCAGCGATTTACCGACTGATGCACAGACCGCGAGAGGACGGTTAGGCATATTGGTTGAGAGCTTACGCTACGAGGCTTAGCTGATAAATGTACAAGTCACTCACATAGTGATGACGTGATGTATGGGAAAATCTGAGTTCATATATCGCCGAAAAATGAGTTTGCTAAACAAGGTGCTTACCGGAAGAAGGGTTATTCAGGAAATGGTCTTTTTTTCCCACTCTGTGAGTAAGATCGGTCTGTGTTGTGGCATATCTTCAGCTGGCTGATGTCTCTTACTAGCAATACGGCGGTACGTTGTCGGAAGCGAGTAGTCCGTACAAGTCGTCGTTAACAAGGCGTCAGAGAAAATCCGAAGCGAAAAGGTAGAGAGTGGAAAAAGTGATGCAGGAAGGAAGAACGAAAAAAACGCCGAAGCGTGCAGGCTCTCGATTCTCTCACGAAGGATTGACGTGGCTGCACGCTTCGGCACTGAGCACAGGGTGTTTGGAAAGTCGCATGGTCACGCAGAAGACTACGGTCATAATGACTTGATTATGGGTAAGTCTGCTGAGCACGAAGTTTGGCCAGAAGTTTACGCATGGCTGAGGCGTTATGACGAAACGTGAGCACGCTATTTTGTGATGATAACGGCGGCCGCCGCAGCAGTGTTCCGAGAATGCTTTTCGTGCGCTGTGGTACGCGAGAAAGCGAGGGGAGAATTGTGTTGCAGTGGGTGTCGTGCTTCGTTTTAAAAGTCTAGCGCACGATTATAATGTAATTCGATTCCGGCCCTCAGCCTTCGCGTTATACAGCTTTCGATCGGCGCAACGGGTTAGGTCATTGAGGGCGTTGCCATCGCGACCCAGTTCGGCTACACCGCCGCTCATTGTTACGGCGATCTGTGAACCGTTAAAATCCAGTGGCGTGGATGCCAAGCGCACACGAATTTTTTCTGCCACGGCATGTGCTTGAACGCTATCTGTGTCGGGCAGCAAAAGACAAAACTCTTCACCGCCTAGGCGTGCGGCGAGATCAGTTTTGCGTAGATCTACGAGCAACAACTTGGCGACATGTTGTAATGTCTTATCGCCCGCTTCGTGGCCGTGGTTGTCGTTTACCCTCTTAAAAAAATCCAAATCGAGCAACACAACGGACATGGCGCTGCCGTGGCGTTGGTGGCGTGACTGTTCGTGCTCAAATCTGCTTTGCAGATGTGCACGATTCGGCAGGCCTGTCAGCGGATCTGAATGCGCTAGCTTCACTAAACGATTTTCGGATTGCTCGCGGGTAATTTCATAGACATGAGAAAAGGCAATGAGGCAGAGCGTGAGCACGCCAATGTTGCTGAGAATGACGGGTTGCATGATCTCGGGGTCGCCGCCATAACGCCAAAAGAAAATTCCTGAAGCGATTGCGATGTAAGCCACAGACATGGCCAAGCCGAGCCGACGGCCCAATAACAAATGCGACACAATGGGAATGAGAAGCACCCAGATGAAAACGTTCAGCGTGGAGAGTGGGGCGGCGAGTGCCAGCATCATTACGCTGAAAAACGGCACGAGATAAGCAAATACCCAAAACTCCAGCCGTTGTGTGAGGCGAAGACCAAAAAGCAAAACGATGGAATAGGCTGACATTCCAAACTCGGCGCCCGCGACAATATAGTTCGCGCGATTGATATTGATGTAGGCGAACAGCAGGCCGCTAACAAAGGTCAGGATAAGCAGAGCGGTTAACAATGCCTTGCGGTAAGGTCGAGCAAGCTGCCTGTGCTGAGTGGCATCGTTAAACATTTGCTGCCCGGCTCCGTGCTGGGTGTGTGATTGGTCACGCCTTCCGCATGATGCAAGACTGACACCATAGCAGCGCTTAGGGTCATTCCAAAGAGGGAAAATGGTGGGCCCACCAGGACTCGAACCTGGGACCAAGGGATTATGAGTCCCCTGCTCTAACCAACTGAGCTATAGGCCCTATAAAAGGGGTGGTGCGGTGTCTGCTATGTCAGCCGACAAAAAAACGCTGGGCAAAACAAAAGCCGCTGAATTATTCAGCGGCTTTGCTTTGGTTTCAAGTGCTAATTAATTATTACTGCCGCCGTCGCCATCGAGGAAGCTGCGCAGATGCTCGCTGCGTGATGGGTGACGAAGTTTGCGCAGTGCTTTTGCTTCGATCTGACGAATACGTTCACGGGTTACGTCGAACTGTTTGCCGACTTCTTCCAGTGTGTGGTCTGTATTCATGTCGATGCCGAAGCGCATGCGCAGTACTTTGGCTTCACGTGCTGTGAGGTTGGCCAAGACTTCACGGGTGGATTCTTCCAGTCCGATCATGGTGGCGCTGTCGATGGGGGATTCAACGTTAACGTCTCGGATAAAGTCACCCAAGCTTGAGTCTTCGTCATCACCAATCGGGGTTTCCATGGAGATTGGCTCTTTGGCAATCTTCAGGACTTTGCGAACTTTATCTTCCGGCATTTCCAAGCGTACGCCCAGTTCTTCCGGTGTCGGTTCGCGACCCATTTCCTGCAGCATTTGACGCTGTACGCGGTTGATCTTGTTGATCGTCTCGATCATGTGCACCGGAATACGAATGGTGCGGGCTTGGTCGGCGATCGAGCGAGTGATCGCTTGACGAATCCACCAAGTTGCATAGGTCGAGAACTTATAGCCACGACGGTATTCGAACTTGTCTACGGCTTTCATCAGGCCGATGTTGCCTTCCTGAATCAAGTCGAGGAACTGTAAGCCACGGTTGGTGTATTTCTTAGCAATCGAAATAACCAGGCGCAAGTTGGCTTCTACCATTTCTTTTTTGGCGCGGCGTGCTTTTGCTTCGCCAATAGAAACGCGACGGTTCAGCTCTTTAATTTCACCAATGGGCAGGCCAATCTTTTGTTCGATCAGCTGGATGCGACGCTGGGCACGGATGATTTCGTCACGCACCGGGTTTAGGCGCTCGGCGAGTTCTTTGCCTTTTTTCGTGCGTAGCAGGTCGTCGAGCCATTCGATGTTGGACTCGTTGCCTGGGAAGGACTTGATAAAGTCAGTCCGTGGCATGCGGCCGCGTCGAACCACCAGCATGGTGATATCTTTTTCTTGCTTGCGAACGAGGTCTAGTGTCGAGCGAACCTGAAGAAGCAGGCCGTCGTAAACCCGTGGTACGAGCTTGAACAGAGTGAAATGCTCAGCCAATGCTTCTAGTGCTTTACCGCTGCTGGCATGGTCGCGCCCGTGCTTTTTAAGGGCCTTCTCGGACTTCTCAAGCAGTGTACGGAGCATATTGAAGCGCTCTGCTGCCAATACCGGATCAAGTGAGCCGTCATCTTCGTCGTCGCTGTCATCAGTTTCGACTTCGGTGCCGTTCTCTTTTGCTTCGGCGGCTTTTGCTTCAGCAGCTTTTTTCTCTTCAGCTTTCTTTTTGTTGCGCTCGGCAAACGTCGCTTCGTTATTGTTGCTGGACGTTGCGGCTGCGCCGTCGTCATTCGGATCGAGGTAGCCAGCGATAATGTCGGATAGGCGACGCTCTTCGAGTTCGACTTTAGTAAATTCGGCAGTGACTTTTTCTACCGTGCCAGGCCAAAAAGCGACGGCGTGTAGTACTTCGCGAATGCCTTCTTCGATGCGTTTAGCGATTTCAATTTCGCCTTCGCGGGTCAGCAGTTCGACGGTGCCCATTTCGCGCATATACATGCGCACCGGGTCGGTTGTACGGCCCGGTTCATTTTCAACGGACGCCAGTACAGCTGCCGCTTCTTCAGCAGCAACATCGTCGGTTTCGGTGGCATTATTATCGTTGTTCAACAACTCGGCATCGGAGGCTTTTTCAACCACCGGAACGCCCATGTCGTTAATCATCTGAATAATGTCTTCAACCTGATCGGTATCGGTAATCGAATCAGGCAGGTGATCATTAACCTCGGCGTAGGTCAGGTAGCCCTGTTCTTTGCCAAGGGTGATCAACAGCTTAAGCTGTGACTGTTGCTGTTCTTTCTCGGTCGCCATGCATTGCGCCTGTGAGGACTGAGTGGAAAGGGTCCCGCCTGAAAAACGTACTTCAGTTGGGAACTCGGTAAAACCGCGCATTATAGTGATATATCGGTGCGGCCGCCAGCAACTCAAGTGTTTAACGGCGACTTTTACGATTAATCGCCAATTGCCATGCGTTGGCGAGCGCGTACTTCGGAAAGCCGTGTGTTGATCTCGGATAAGCGCTTGAGGTCGGGGGTTTCGGCCCGTACTGCGAGGTCGTGGGCTTGCTCGAGCGAGCGTATCTCAAGCGCGCAAACGCCGTCTTGCCATGTGCGTAGACCACGTAGGGCGTCTTTGGGGACGAAGACGGCGCGGCGGCGGGCTTCGGCGTAGAGGTCGCCACGTTCCTGTGCGAGCAGACTGCCGAGAATGTCTGGTGTGGTGATGTCGGGTTGTTCGCAAATGAGCGTGACAATGTCGGTCAGCAAATCTAGGTGCGGTTCGTTGAGGGTGTCGATTCCGTCTGGCAGCGGATGTTGTGCCAGTACTTCAGGGTAATCAATCAGCACGAGAATGAGCCGTTCGGCCAGCGTAAAGTGTGTTGCGCCGCGTGGTGCGCGCGAGGGCTTGTGTTGCTTGCTGGCGCCCTCGTTGCGCCGGTTGCTGTCGCCGCCTTCGTCATGGGCCGAGTGATAATCGGTGGGGTATGGTTGGTTGCCGCCGAAGTCTGATTCCGGTGCGTGCGGGGCTTCGTCCCACATCGGCGGAGCTTCGTTGTCGTGAAACGGTTGGTCCGTCGGTGCGTTGTTTCTGGGTATTTCTCGTTTATCTGATCTGATTTCCGGTCGTGCTTCTTGGCGTTTTGCGGCTGTAGCGGCCAGCTGTTGGGCGTGGTTGCGGCCGAGAATTTCCAGTTCGTCTTCTTCAAGGCGTGTCAGTGAGGCCAGCTCGCGGCGCAGTAATTTGCGATAGAGCTCGCCCCGTGCGCGTTCGAGTAGTGGCATGGCGAGTTTGGCTAGGCGCGCGCGACCATCGACGGTGGCGAGGTCTAGGCCTTCGCTAAGGTGGTTAAATAAATAGGTTGAGAGCGTTGGAGCTTGGTCGGCGAGCACGAGAAAGGCTTCGCGGCCTTGGGCGCGAATCAAGGTGTCTGGGTCTTCGCCGTCGGGTAGGAATAAAAAACGGGCTTGTTTGCCATCTTCGAGTGCAGGCATGGAGGATTCGAGCGCTCGCCATGCGGCGCGCCGACCGGCGTTGTCGCCGTCGAAGCAAAAGACGACGTTGTCCACTTGGCGAAACAGTTTTTGGGCGTGCTCTTCGGTGGTCGCTGTGCCGAGTGTGGCAACGGTATTTTCGACGCCGTTTTGTGCTAGCGCGATGACGTCCATATAGCCTTCAACAACAAACAGTCGGCCGGATTTTTCTTTTGACTGACGCCATTCCCACAGTCCGTAGAGTTCCTGGCCTTTGTGGAAGACAGGGGTTTCGGGGGAGTTAAGGTACTTCGGTTTGCCATCGCCGAGTATGCGCCCGCCAAAGCCGATGGTGCGCCCGCGACTATCGCGAATGGGAAAAATAGCGCGATCACGAAATTTGTCGTAGGTGCGGTTACTGTCATCGTTGCGGACTAGCAGGCCCGCTTGCAGCGCTTGTTCTACGCCGTCTTTGTCGAGCGATAGACCTGTCATTAAATTGTCGAAGCCGGGTGGCGCGTAACCGAGGCCGTAACGCTTGGCGATTTCGCCCGAGAGTCCTCGGCCTTTAAGGTAATCTACTGCCGCCTTTTTTTCTGGCGCGCTTTTTAGTTGCTGACGATAAAAACGTTCGGCGCGGGCGAGTAAGTCGTAGAGCACTTGCAGCCGGTCCCGTTGCTGCTTTGATTGCGATGGCCGTCCGTCATCTTCTTTGGGTACTTCTAGGCCTGCGTTGTGTGCAAGTTGCTCAACCGCTTCGGGAAAGCTTAATCGCTCGTATTCCATTAAAAAGCCAACGGCATTGCCGTTCGCGCCGCAGCCGAAGCAATAATAAAATTGTTTGTCGGGTGCGATAGAAAAAGATGGCGTTTTTTCCTGATGAAAAGGGCAGCAAGCGCTGTAGTTGCGCCCCGATTTTTTTAGCGGCACGCGGCTATTGACCAGCTCGACGATGTCGGTGCGGGCGAGTAAATCTTGGACGAAGTAATCGGGAATGCGTGCCATAGGGGGCCATGATAGCGGTGTGGGTCAGCGTCCTCCACAACCTTTCTAGGATTTCGAAAAGGAGGTGCGACAAGGGCTTCTGTTTATATCTGCTCTGAACACCATTGCTTTGTGAGGGCCTGCTTGCAAGCGATTGGCGTTAGTCGTAAATCCCTCGCCTGATCAGCAGGCTCCCACAAGAATCGCGTGGTTTACTGTTTTGTTGGAGCTATTCAGAGGCTCCCTGATGGAGTGTGTAACTCTGTCGGCGATAGGATTGGATCTTGAAGAGGGTGCTTAAGAGGAGGATTAGCCCAAGCGTGCTTTGATCAGGCCGCTGACGGCGCCCATATCGGCGCGGCCCTGCAGTTGGGGCTTGAGGATGCCCATCACTTTGCCCATGTCCTGCATGCCAGTGGCGCCGGTAGCGGCCATGGCGTCCTCAATCAACTGAGAAATTTCTTCTTCGGTTAATTGTGCGGGGAGGAATTCGCGCAGGATTTCGACTTCAGCGATTTCAATGTCGGCGAGGTCTTGGCGGTTGGCGTCGGTGTATTGTGTGGCAGCATCAACGCGTTGCTTGATCTGCTTATCAATAGTCGCCAGCGCACGAACGTCATCGATTTCGATGCGTTCGTCAATTTCAATCTGCTTTAACGCAGACAAAGCCATACGAATGACCACCAAGCGCGCCTTATCTTTGGCACGCATAGCGTCTTTCATGGCTTCGCTGAGTTGATTCTTTAGGGCGCTCATTGCTGGCGCTATATCAGAATCTAGTACAGACGTTTGCGGTTCAGCTGCTCGCGCTGCAGCTTCTTCAGGTGACGCTTAACTGCTGCTGCAGCTTTGCGCTTACGTTCCTGAGTTGGCTTCTCGTAGAATTCACGACGACGCACTTCAGCCAGAACACCGGCTTTTTCACATGAACGCTTAAAACGACGTAGTGCTACGTCAAATGGTTCGCCTTCTTTAACTTTGACTTGCGGCATTCGCTACACCGTCCATATAAAGCAGTAAGTTGTAAGGTTCGCTCTGTCTTCTGTAGAGCAATGGGTGGCGCATTCTACCCGAGTCGCCTCTAAATGCAAACGGGCATAGAGCGGGTTTTACCGTCTACTGCGATTAATTGCTGCGTGGCGCCGTCTGGTCTCTATAAGGAAGAGGCGAGTGCTTTCGACCGCAACAGCCGTTATCCTTGCCCGCATGAGAATCCTCGGAATTGAAACCAGCTGTGATGAGACCGGTGTGGCGCTGTATGACAGCGAGCGCGGGCTCATCGGCCAGGCCCTGTTTAGTCAGGTTGATCTGCACGCGACCTATGGTGGCGTGGTACCGGAGCTTGCCAGTCGTGACCATGTGCAGCGTTTGCTGCCTTTAACCAAAGAGGTCTTGGCGGAGTCGGGTTGCGTGGCCAGTGATATCGATGCGGTGGCCTATACCGCCGGGCCGGGCCTTGCGGGCGCTTTGTTAGTGGGCGCTTGCACTGCCCAAGCACTAGCGTTCGGCTGGGGTGTGCCGGCATTGCCGGTACATCACATGGAAGGGCACTTGCTCGCGCCGTTATTGGAAGAGGATGGTCCGGACTTTCCGTTTGTTGCGTTGCTGGTTAGTGGCGGCCATACCCAGCTTTTACATGCTGCGTCGTTGGGCGATTACCGGTTATTGGGCGAATCTTTGGATGATGCCGCCGGTGAGGCCTTCGACAAGGCCGCGAAAATGATGGGGCTGCCATACCCAGGCGGGCCGATGGTGGCGAAGCAAGCGCTGCTGGGAGATCCCAAGCGCTTTCGTTTTCCGCGACCAATGACCGATCGCCCTGGGCTGGACATGAGTTTTTCCGGCCTGAAGACCTTCTGCATGAATACCATTGCGGACTGCAAGGTAGATGGTGTGTTGAGTGAAACCGATTGCAACGACATTTGTCGTGCATTTGAAGAGGCGGTGGTTGAGACGTTGGTGATTAAATGCCGTCGCGCAATGGAGCAAACCGGCTTAAAGACACTGGTGATGGCGGGGGGGGTGAGTGCAAATCAGCGTTTGCGTGCGCGCCTGGCAGAGGCGTTGGAGAAGAAGGGCCTAAATGTGTTTTATCCGCGCCCTGAATACTGCACCGACAATGGCGCGATGATCGCTTTTGCGGGGGCGTTACGATTGCTCGCCGGTGAGCGTCACAATGATTTGTCGGTTTCGGTGCGCCCGCGTTGGCCGCTGGCCGAGCTGTCGCCGCCTTGCTTGGCGAATGGTTCAGTTTAGCGCCGGTTGTGACTGCGCTAGATAGCCTTACTGGCATGGGGCGTGTTGTTGGTTTTTAGCTAAGAGCCCCTACTGCTGCTCTTTTGTTTCCTTTTTCTTAAACCCAAGTTCTTGCCCAGACAGCAGTTTGCGAATATTGCTGTGATGGCGCGCGAGCAGCGTAAAGCTAAGCAGCAACATGGGCGCGAGAGCGGCAGGTAGCCAAAACCAGATGATTACCGGCATAGCGACAAAAGCGATCATTGATGCCAGCGATGAAATGCGGGTAATCGCAAAACAGCCAAGCCATAGTGCCCCGGTGGCCAGCCCGGTAGGCCAGTGCAGCGCGAACAGCACGCCAAAGGCGGTAGCGACACCTTTGCCGCCACGAAATTGGAAGAATATCGGCATCAGGTGACCCAAGAACGCGGCGAACCCGGCAAGTGCGGCGATCAACGGACCAAGGTCGAACTGTATTGCAACGAGCACAGGAATGACGCCCTTAAGGACGTCGCCGGCAAGGGTTAGTGCGGCGGCCGGCTTGCCGCCAAGACGCATCACGTTGGTTGCGCCTGGATTGTGTGAGCCTTCGGTGCGCGGATCGGGCAAGCCAAATACGCGACACACTAAAATGGCGCTAGATATCGACCCGCCGAAATAAGCTGCTAGACATAGCAGTACCGTGGTGAGGGCGTTGTCCTGTAATGAAGAGAGGTCCACCTTTATACTTCCTGTCGCTGATCCGCCATACTTTACTTCGCCACAGAGACTGCCCGAAAAGCCTATTTGGCGCTAGCGATTCGTGTGACCTTACCGTCAGGCTGTGACGTTACTCGCTAACGTGGCGGTAGCTAAGCGGTTTTGTCGTGACGATATTTGTGGTTAAGCCGTTTCGGTGAGTGTTGTGGTAGATAATGGGTAGCAGGGCATGTGCCGGTAAGAGACAGGAAGGGTTATGGATATCGTTTACATACGTGATCTAAAGGTCGATACAGTGATCGGCATTTTTGACTGGGAGCGCCGGATTCGCCAAACGGTGAGTCTGGATATAGAAATGGGCGCGGATATTCGCAAGGCGGCGGCGTCAGATCATATTGATGATGCACTGGACTATAAGGCCGTGGGAAAAAGGTTGATTAGCTTTATTCAAGCGTCTGAATTTCAGTTGGTTGAAACCTTGTCCGAAAAAGTCGCGGAGATTGTGTTGCACGAATTTAATGTGCGTTGGTTGAAGCTGCGCTTGTCTAAGCCAGGCGCACTGCGCGGCGCAAAGGATGTTGGCATTATTATTGAGCGTGGTGAAAAGCATTGAGCCATCAGGTTTTTCTTAGTCTCGGTTCGAATATTGACCGCGATCACAATATTCGCGCGGGATTAGATGCACTGGCATTACGATTTGGTGAGATTGGGTTAAGCCCTGTCTATGAAAGTGAGGCGGTCGGCTTTAATGGTGAGCCATTTTTAAATTTAGTAGTTGTCCTGTATACCGATGTCAGTGTTGGTGAGCTAGCGCAGGCATTGCGCGACATTGAAGCAGATCACGGTCGGGTTAGAGGTGAGAAAAAGTTTTCTAGCCGGACACTCGATATTGATATTCTGACGTATGCGGATAAAGCCGGTGAGTTTGACGGAGTGACGTTGCCGCGCGATGAGATTGTGAAGCACGCCTTCGTCTTAAAGCCGTTAGCCGATTTGGCGCCGGATGCGCGTTATCCGTTGACGGGCGAGAGCTACGCGGCGCTTTTGAAAAAGACGGACCTTAGTAATCAGTCTCTTTGGACGGTTTCCTTTCCTTGGCCGTCTCCTTAGGCATCCGGATCTGCAGCGGCTTTGTAATCAGTCTTTTCTGCGTGGACCTTTGGTTTCGCGGTGTAAAAATGTGCTACCGCATCGCTCTGCGCCCATTTAAAAAATTCAAAATCCATTCGCGTAATACCGCCAGGGTAGTGTTGGTCAATGTCGTCAATTGTGGGCCAGCGCTGGCTCTTCTCAAGGTCTTGCAAGGTGCGCCGCAAGAGTGTCTTCCCCGTTTCACTTGATAACAAAAAATAGCTGGTTCCCCATGCTACCGTGTAGGGGATTTGGTTGGCGCTATGGGCCATTTCGCGCCACTGTTGTTCAGGAATACTGAGATATTTTCGCAATGTAATCAGTGTGCCGTTATCGAGCCAGTGACGAATATTTCGGTGGCCTTGCGGAGAGAGATTCACGACTACGACATCGTTTTTCATTTCGATATTTTCGAAATATTCCGCCATACCTTCTTGTAACCAAGAGGGCGCACGAGGAGATAGCTGCGCCATAATGACATGGCTGCTCTCATGCAAAATAGTACGAATCATGACGGCTTCATTGCCGTTGTTCCAAATTGCCACCTCGCGAGTCTGTGGCATGTAGATTCCTGCGGCGGGAATAGAGCGGCTTTTACCAGTTCGCTGTGAAACCCATAGATCGAATGTTGGTTTGCTTTTTAGGAGGGCAAGCTTAACTTCGACTGTGTCGCGTAGATCGAGATTAAAGAGCGTTTTATAGATATGCAGAATTTGCGGCATCAAGTCATGAATTTTTTCCATGCCTTCAGGACTTAACTCAAACTGGGTGTCTGTTATTTCAAGAGACAGATCTTGTTCCTGCGGTACGCCGCGGTCGAACTCTAGGCGCCGCGCTTCAATATGTTCTGGTGGCCTGTCGCCGAAATGAATGCGGCCTTTGCTGTCGGTCCATTGAAAGCTCTCCGCATAGGTGGTCGTCGATGCGAACAGTAATGCGCCGATCAGCGCGGCTAGCAGTTTTGGTCGATCCATCTTTGTAGCTTCGCCTTATTCTTAAGAATTTCATCGTCTGTCATGAAAACACGCTCGCCGTCCTGATTGAGTCGGTAAATAGGACCTGTGAGTGTGGTGAGTTTATGTTTGTAGCGGGTGCACAGGCTGTTGGTCTTGTCCGCTTGTGCTTTTTGTTCTGCGCGGCTTTCATCTTCAATGGCTTGCGTTTCGCCTTCTGATTGACGTAATCGCTTTACACGATCGTTGATGTTGCGCACGGCTTCATCTTGGCCAATCATTTTCTGTTGCTCAATTTCAATCGTTTCGGCGCTAGGATGAATTGGCTTGTCAGTAAAGTGCACTTTGCCTTTTTCATCGACCCATTTGTATAGCTCTGCGTGGGCAGGTAGCGCGAAGGTAATGGTTGCGAGAGAGATGACGAGCATCAGCGCGCTCTTTAGATTGCGGCGCGGACGTGTTTTAGCGTGGAGAACGTGTTGCGTAATCTGTGCCATGAACTCGTCAACCTCCTGAAAATGATAATGATCGTCCGCCGTCGACGGCGACAACCTGCCCCGTGACAAAGGGCGCATCAAGCGCCAACCAAGTGACAGCGTTGGCGATGTCGCTAGGTTCGCCGGTACGCTTTAAGGCGGTGGCGGCAACAATATCCTGTTGATTCATCTGCCCTTGTTCTGGGGATGTCGGCTCTGGCCACATAATAGGGCCGGGCGCGACGCCATTAACACGGACATTTGGCCCGAGCTCACGAGCAGAGCTGATCGTTAACGATGCCAGTGCCGCTTTCGCCATGCAATAAAGACTGTGCTCAAACAGCGGTTTTTGCGCGTAAACGTCGATTAGGTTGACGATGCTGCCGCGCTGTTCGCCGAGTGCTGGCGCGAGTGCTTGAGTGAGCAGTAACGGCGCACGTAAATTACTGTGCATGAGTCGCGTCCAGTCTTCGTCGTTCGCTTGAGCGATGGGCGTGGCATAAAAGGATGAGGCGTTATTGACCAATACATCGAGACGCTGCCATTGGGCTAGGGCGTCGGCGGCCAGTGCGCGCACGGCGTCAGGCTCGTCAAGATCTGCCTGTAGTGTACGAGCAGAGTCAGCGCGCACCTGGTTTAACGCTGCGGCGAGTTGATTGGCGTCTTCGTCGCTGTGGCGGTAGTGAATAACAACGTTCATACCGCGTTGATGCAGTGTTTCGGTGATCGCCTTGCCGATGCGCCGTGCAGCGCCGGTGATCAGTGCGACGGGGGTGTCGTTTGCCATGCTTGCTTGTACTCCGTTAACGCGCTGATGCGTTGCTGTTCTAATGCTTGCCCGAGTGCGGCCCCTTCGAGTCCCTGTTGCTGCAGCGCGCCGATATCGACATGACTGAGTGCGGCGGCGGCGCCGCGCAAATAGTCCGCTTGCGGATACGGTGACTGCTCAAAGCCAAGACGTCCGCGGGCATCCGCTTCGCAGGCGCCGATAAAGCTTTCAAGGCGATCAGGGCGGCGTAATACGTCCAGCGTACGAAATAGCTTCCACAGCGTATCGGGGCGCAGCTCAAGGGCGCGGTGCGAATGGGTATGATACTCCGCCACCAAGACGCCGAGGTCCTGACAGTCACGGGAGACTTTTAGGCGACTAGAAATCTTCAGTGATAATTTTTTGCTACGCATTTCATGGCCAATATGCCGTGGCCATTCGCTTTCCGGTGTCTCTCCTTTGCCTAGGTCATGCACCAATACGGCATAGCGTGCCGCTAATGGCAGCGCCATTTTTGCCGCTTGTTGCAGAGCCAGATACTGGTGCGCCAGCGTATCGATTTCGGGATGATGTTTTTCCGTTTGTGGCACTCCGCGTAATGCGGCCAGTTCTGGGAACCAGACTTTTAAGGCGCCACATTCTTCGAGCACGTCGAAATAGACCTGTGGCGATTGCTCCATCAGCGCCCGTTCGGTCTCTTTCCAAACACGCTCCGCGGTCAGGTGAGCCAGTTCGCCGTCGTCGACAAGCTTGCGCATCAACGCTTTGGTGTCGTCGACAATATAAAAGCCGAGCGCATGATAGCGGGCCGCGAAGCGGGCAATGCGCAACACGCGCAGTGGGTCTTCGGCAAAAGCGTCGGAAACATGTCTGAGTTTGCGCGCCTTTAAATCCTGCAAACCATTGTAGGGGTCCACGAGTGCGCCGCCCGGTTCGCGCGCCATGGCATTAATGCTTAAGTCGCGCCGCAGCAAATCCTCTTCTAGGGTGACAGAAGGGGAGGCGTTAAAGGTAAAGCCGTGATAGCCATGGCCCTGCTTTCGCTCCGTTCGGGCAAGCGCATACTCCTCTCCCGTGGTCGGGTGAAGGAAAACAGGAAAGTCCTTACCGACCGGACGAAAGCCCTTGGCAGCCATGTCTTCCGGTGTGGCGCCGATAACCACCCAGTCGCGTTCTGTGACAGGGCGGCCGAGCAGTTGATCGCGAACAGCACCACCGACTAAATAATTTTTCATTTTCACTCTTGCCGTTATCGTTGTTTCTGCGCATCATGTTCGCATGATGAAGATATGCCGCAAACCAGCAATGAAATGTTCACGAGCCCTGCGTGCGATGCGCGTGTGGCGTCGAGAATGGCTGCTGGCTCTCTGATTCATTGAATCAAATTTTTAAAAGCCGCAGCGTGATGAACCTGCGGCTTTTTTTATGTCTCGTCAAAAGTCCCAGATTTCTCTCTCTGTGAATATACCTCAGGTTACGCACTGATTTGTTAATAACCGGTGCGATTAGGAGAACTGTTGTGCCGAGCTGGTTAGCTTATCTTACCGTGGTGCTAGTGTGGGCGACTACGCCGCTGGCCATAAAGTGGAGTGCGGAGGCATTGCCGCCTGTCATGGCGGGGATGGCGCGTATGATGCTGGCGGTGGTAATCGGGCTGCTGTGGCTTTGGTTGCAGCGGCAGCGGCTGGTGTGGTCTCGCGATGCGTTGCGTAGCTATGCCTTAGCGTTGCCGGGTGTCTTTGCCGCCATGGCGTTGAGCTACCTTGCTTCGCGCTATGTTCAATCGGGCATGATCTCGGTGATGTTTGGCTTAGCGCCGCTCTTGTCTGGTCTGATGATGCAGGTATTACCGAACAATGTGCGCCTGAACCGCTGGCACTGGATGGGTTGTTCGCTAGGTGTTGTTGGGCTGGCGGTGGTGTTTATCGATGGCCTGCATGCAGGCGGTGACACCGTGATTGGTATGTTACTGCTATTTTGTGCCGTCAGTGGTTTTGCCTCCAGCGGCATCTTGGTGAAACGCTACGCGATGAGTATGCCGCCTCTGAAACAAACATTGGGCGCGTTGATTTTGAGTTTGCCGCTGTATGCGTTGTTGAGTTTTGCCCTTGGCGAGGAAGCCACGTTGGGAGACAACCTGATGGGGTTGTGGGCGATCTTGTACCTTGCGGTGTTTGGTTCGCTGATTGGTTTCGTTTGCTATTTTCTGATCCTGAGCAGGATGAGTGCGGCAACGGTGTCTTTAGTTACACTGATTACGCCGGTGTTGGCGCTGTTGCTGGGGGGCTGGTTTAATGGCGAAGAGCCGCATGCCAACGTGGTGTTTGGTGCAGGGCTTATTCTCTCCGCGCTGGCGCTGTATATCTTTGGCGATCGTCGCGTGCGTAAGGCGGTGCTGGCTTCACCATAGCGCGAGGGTATGCGCGTGGTTTGGCTGCCACCACTTGGCCTCGTTTGACCAATCTGACAGGGTTGCGTCTTTTTCTTTCAGAGAACTGACTCGTGCGGCTATTGCGAGACCGGTCGATCAATGTTTTATTGCCTGTTGTTTCTGACAGGGCATTACTTGCAGTTAGACCCTTCAGGTCCCACTGAATTTATGTGTTGAGCGGTAGTTGCACCGCTCAGGCGCTGGCTTGTTGTTGTAGGAGTAATAAATGAAAACCCGTATTACTGAATTACTTGGCATTGAATACCCGATCGTGCAGGGCGGCATGCAGAATGTTGGCTATGCGGAATTAGCGGCAGCTGTTTCTAATGCTGGTGCGCTGGGTATCATCACCGGCCTGACGCAACCAACGCCGGAAGATCTTGAAAAAGAGATTAAGCGTTGCCGTGAAATGACGGACAAGCCGTTCGGCGTCAATTTGACCATATTGCCGACGATTAAGCCGGTGCCTTATGAAGAGTACGCGCGGGTTATTTGCGAGTCGGGAATCAAAATTGTTGAAACAGCAGGCCGTAACCCTGAACCGTTTTTGCCTATTTTTCATGAATACGGCGTTAAGGTTGTGCATAAATGCACTTCGGTACGGCATGCACTAAAGGCCGAGAAGGTTGGCGTGGCGGCGGTCAGTGTTGATGGCTTTGAATGTGCAGGACATCCAGGCGAAGACGACATTCCAAACTTGGTATTGTTACCGGCTGCGGCCGCTCAGTTGAAAATTCCGATGCTGGCGTCTGGCGGTATTGGTACCGGCGCGCAAATGGCAGCATGTTTGGCGCTTGGCGCGGATGGCATCAATATGGGTACGCGTTTTATGGCAACAAAAGAAGCGCCGATCCATGAAAAAATTAAGCAGGCGATTGTCGACGCGAGTGAGCTCGATACCGCGTTGGTTTATCGTCCCTTAAAGAATACTGCGCGGGTTTATAAAAATAGCGTTGCTCAGCGCGTCAACGAAATTGAGCGCGAGCAAGGCAAGGACATGGCCTTCGAATTAATTCGCGACATGGTTGCGGGCGCTAAAGGCAAGGTTTCACTGAGTAGCGGTGATATTGATCATGGTATCTGGACATCGGGCATGGTGCAGGGCTTAATTCATGCCATTCCAAGCTGCGAGGAATTGGTGAGAGAAATTATGAATGATTGCGAGCGAACTATCCGAGATAGGCTGTTAGGATTTATTTCTTAAATAAAAAAGGGCGCATTTAGCGCCCTTTTTTATAGATCAAAATATTATTCTCGCTTCATTAGGTTCACTGATGCGCACACCTATCCCGGTGCCGAAACACTTCTGCCAATTTCAAATAAATTCCTAAAGCCACGATATCGAAAACGACCGCCTATCTTCTGTGGGATGTCGGGTGCCTAGTGCGTGTTGTTTTGCGTAGAGTCAAGGCGGGAAAAATCGAGTGACATAAAAAACTGAACGATATTGTCGTCGGGTAAGTGGCTCATCTTGTAGCCGCCTTGTAGGCCGCTGACTGAAGGATGAAGGTAATACTCTATCGGTAGTGGGCTGTCGCCGCGGTTTTCCAGCGTGACGCTGAGGTGCATGCCGTTTTTTGTTAGCTCAAGCACGCCAGATTTTCCTGCGACAGGCATCGAGATGTCGTTAATCTGCCGGTTATTGTCCGGGCAGATCGGGTGAGCTGGCGTGCCACCAAGACTTACTGTACCGCTTTGGCAGATCGGAGAGTTCAAACCGATGGTAACGCGCGGCTTGCGAATAATAGCTCTATAGGCCGCGGGGATTTTGGCATTGCTAGAGAATGTTATTGCTGCAGGGTATCGCGACATCTGCATGTCAACGGTCATTACGGGTATGCCCAGCATGACGACTTTGATGTGATAACTCGTGGTCTGGCGAAGCGGACCGCCTTGGCTGCCGACGACTTCAGCTTTGAGGTTTTTCGGGCCGAGTGATACGCGCGAGAAGCTGGTCAAAATGCCTGCGGAAATCTCCAGTTCGAGGGAATCAATGAGTGGCGCGCTGTTGCTATCCGCTTGCGCATCTTTAAGAGATCGCCAAATAATTTCGTTGTCTGGGTTTGCCGATAGCTCGTAAAGCGGCGTGCGTGTTACGCCGCTCTGACGGGAAAAATTAACGTGCTTTTCAACTTCCGGTGCGTGCGTGTTACGCAGGTAATAGGTGGTTCCTGACGTTGATATTAAGGCGGCAACGATCTTATCTTTCGGGGTAATGTGTTTTTTGGTTGTTGCTGCGCCCGTGTCGATAGCGAGAATGCGATCGCTGTCGTCAAGTGTATTGATCGGTCCTGCAGCAGCGATGCCAACTTTTTCAATCCAGATGTTGCCGTTGTCGTCATATTCATTGAATTGGTAAGGCACGGGGATCCAATGATTCGCGGACCATTTCCAAAGGCTGGTTTCACTAAGCGCTAAGGGCGGGATAGCCCTAGGTAGCGTCAAGGTTTGCAGACTCAACACATGTGTTGTGCTCTCAGTGGCAGCTTGAGAGACCTGAGCACAGAAAAGCACAGCAAAGAGGCTGAGGCTGACGAGTCTGTGCGCTGTCCGTTGTCGGTATCTCGCCATCATGAGTTCAATCGTTTCTTTCCCAGGAGTCTAAAAGCTCCTGAGTGTGGGTTAGAAATGCTTGATAAAAACTTTCGAGTTGCTGAATGCGTTTTACGCTAACGCTTTTCTTATCCATATTTGCGGTGGCTTTATGAATGCCTGTCAGTGCATTGTCCATACGAATAACGATGCCGCGAAATAGTTGAGAGTAAGGATCGTCACGAAGTTTAAAGTAATCTTGTCGGTCACCGGCTTGGGTGACGCGCTCGATGACACCGAGGCTTTCCAGTAACTTGGCATTCGTGCTGATGCTGCCGCGGCTCACTTGCAGTTCATCGGATAGCGATTTGAGCGAATAGTCGCCTTCATTCGCGATCAAAAAAGCAAACAGCCTACCGGCAATACGCGGCAGCCCGTCTCCTTCGGATACGCGGCCCATGTGCTCAATAAACTCGTTTACCGCATTGCTATGTTCTATGGCGTGCTCGGGATTATGCTCAGGCATAAAGTAGACCTCTGATACTATCGTATGGTCAGAACAGAGTAATGAGAGCGTCCTGACGTTACTTAACTATTTAATCTGTGACACGTATTGCATTGGCTAGGTGGCACGTGTGATTAGCGTAAATCGGTTGGTAAAAATTACCGCTACGGATATTAATGCGAATGTCCGCGGCGCTGTTGATACCACTTGGCAATATTGTCGCCCAGTACAAGCAGGCAAGGCGTCAGAATCAATGTCAACACGGTGGCAAACGTTAAGCCGCCAGCGATGGCGCTGGAGAGCTGGCGCCACCATTGTGTTGACGGTGCACCAAAGGAAATATCCTGGCCGATCAAATCAATATTAATCGCCAATACCATCGGCAGTAATCCCAGTACGGTGGTAATCGATGTGAGTAGCACAGGGCGGACACGCTGTGCGGCGGTACGCATGACCGCGTCGGTTGCATTGAGGCCGCGCTTGCGTAAGTCGTTATAAGTATCAATCAAGACGATATTGTTGTTGACGACGATACCCGCGAGCGCGATGACGCCGATGCCTCCCATAACAACACCGAACGGTTGTCCCGTGACGAGCAAGCCAAGTAAGACGCCAGCAGTTGAGAAGATGATTGCGCTCAGTACGAGCCCTGCTTGATAAAAGCTATTAAATTGCGTGACGAGAATGATCGTCATCAAAAAGATGGCGGTGATAAACGCATTGGCTAGAAACGCGCCTGCTTCGCGCTGATCGGCATCTTGCCCTTTGAACCCAATGCGTACGGAGGGATCGGGCGTGAAGTCCGCCAGCGCGCCTTTAACTTTTGTGACTTGATCGTCGACTAATAGCCCAGGTTCAACGTCAGCACGAATGGTCATCACGCGATGGCCGTCTGTACGTCGCAGAGTTCCGGTTTTTTGCGCAGGCACTATTTGAATGAAGTTGCTGATCGGTATTTGGCCTTTTGACGTCGGTACTTTAAGTTGCCGTAGCTTTTCCAAGTTACGTTCTTCCACGGGAAAGCGTAGGCGAATGTCGAGTTCTTCATCGGCATCATCAGGCCGATACTCGGCGAGCTGAATGCCGCTGGTAATCATTTTAATAGCGTCGCCAAGTAAGGTGATGTCGGCGCCATAGCGTGCGGCTTTTTCGCGATCTACCAAGATGCGCCACTCAATGCCGGGCAAGGGACGACTGTCTTCGACATCGACAAATCCGCCGACACCATTCATGGCCTGTCGTACGGCATCAATGGTTTCGCTAATTTTTTCAGCGTTGCGACCGCCTATACTGATTTGCACGGGTTTGCCGCCAGATGGCCCGGATTCTTGTTCGCGGGCTTGAATCATGATGCCGGGAATGTCTGCTGTTCTGTCGCGAATTTCGGCAATGATGGCTTCTGCAGGGCGCCGATCTTCCCAGTAGACGAACTCCATTTGTATGACGCCAATAACGTCCTCTGGCATATCGCCTTGATTCGACGCGCCGCCGAGTGTGCGAGCGTATACGGTTTTAAGTTCTTTCATGTTGAGGAAGCGTTTTTCCACTTCTTGCACCAACGCATCGCGTTCGTTGACCGATAAATCACCGCGGGCTTGTACTTGTATTTGCGCAAAGTCGGGCTCGACCGAGGGGAAAAATTCCACACCGCGGCCGAGAGCGCCGAAGGCAATATAGGTGGCCAGCAATAGAATAATGGCCACACCAAACGTTCTGCCTGGGCGTTGAATTAGCTTAGCCAATGTACGCAAGTAGCGACCTGCTAGGCCTTGTATGTCGTTAAGATCGCCGTCTTCGGCCGCTTTGATTGCATCAAGATTGGTGACGTTAGCGCCTTGCTTCTTACCAATCATTCCGCCGAGTACTGGAATGAAAATAAGCGCCATCGCTAGCGATGCGATTAAGGTAATGAGTACGGTGATGGGTAGGAATTTCATGAATTCCCCGACAACGCCGGGCCAGAATAAGAGCGGCAAAAAGACAGCGAGTGTGGTCGCGGTGGATGAAATAATCGGCCACGCCATGCGTTTCGCTCCCTCGGCGTAAGCTTCTGCAGGGCTCAATCCTTCAGCAATTTTTCGATCGGCCAATTCGATAGTGACAATGGCGCCGTCGACGAGCATGCCCACCACTAAAATTAGGCTAAACAGCACAACGATGTTTAGGGTCAGCCCCATGCCATCAAGCACCAAAATTCCGGTGAGGAACGAACCGGGAATCGCCAGTCCAACCAGAATCGCTGGACGCAGCCCGAGCGCGGCGATAATGACAATCATCACCAGCGCAATGGCGGTGAGTACGTTGTTCTGCAAGTCACCTAGCATGACCCGAATCTGTTCGGACTTGTCTTGTAGGTAGCTTACGGCGATACCTTGCGGCCAATGTTCTTGGTTGTCGCCGATCAGTGTGCGCACCTGCTCGATGGTTTCAATAATGTTCGCGCCAGTACGTTTGGATATCTCCAGAACAACGGCGGGCTCGCCTGCGACGCGGGCGTAGCCATTGGGGTCTTTAAAGGTGCGGCGCACACTGGCGACATCTTTGAATCGAACAACCGTGTTGTCGACGACTTTGATTGGCAGGTTAAGGACGTCTTCGATTTCTTCAATAACGCCTGGCACCTTCAAAATCATTCTTCCTGCACCGGTGTCGAGCGCACCTGCCGCCACGAGCCGGTTATTGCGCTGCAACAACGTAAAGAGATCGGTAAAGGAAATGTCGTAGGTTTCCATGACCGAGGAATCGGCAATGACTTCGAGTACTTCTTCGCGATCACCACCGATATCAACGGACAGAACACCTGGAAGCGCTTCGATATTGTCTTTTAGTTCACGCGCCACGGTGACGAGCATGCGTTCGGGAACGTTGCCAGAGAGGACCACGGTGAGCACTGGAAACAGCGCGACGTTAATTTCGGTGACACGTGGTTCGTCGCTTTCTGGTGGTAATTCGGATTTTGCTAAATCGACTTTGTCGCGTACATCCTGCAGTGCTTGGTCGGCATCGAAACCGGCGTCGAATTCTAGCGTAACCGAGGCGTAACCTTCGCCAGCCACAGAGCGCATTTCCTTAATGCCTTCGATCGACTGAAGTTCTTTTTCCAGCGGTCTAGCCAGCAATCGCTCCGCATCTTCTGGTGCAATGCCTTCGTGGTAAACCGAGACATAGATAATCGGAATCGGAATGTCAGGTTCGGATTCTTTGGGAATATTGAAGTAGGCACTGCCGCCCATTAATAGGATCATCACAAAACATAGCGCAACCGTGCGACCGCGACTGAACGCGGCATCAATAATACCGTTCATTGAACGACTTCTGGCGTTGTGCTGCTGTTAACGGGCTGGTTTTGTACTGTGCTCATTGCTTTTGCGTCTTCGTCACGCTGAATGCTCTTGGCGATCACCGTGTCGCCGTTGCGAACGAAGCCTTGGCCGACAGTAATAACATTGGATTGCTCTGGTAAACCACTTACCCAGGCACCGTCTGCTTCCGCATAGACGATGTCGACCGGGTAAAAGATCACCTCATCTTTTTCGTTAACGGTCTTAATGCCGATCTCCCCAGCGTCATTTAAAGTGAACAGTGCGGGTGAGACAAACTGCGCGGCAATCGTGCCAGCAGGAATATGGGTTTCAGCGCTGGTACCTGAAGGAATACTGCCGCCAGGGTTTTTGACAGAAAGCTCAACACGAAAAGTGCGCGTGGTTTCGTCTGCGCGACTGGCGACAAAGCTAACATTGCCTTGACGCTTCTCGCCGGTCGCGAAAACCACTTCAGCACTGCTGTTGCGTGTCACTTTGCCAATATCTTGCTGCGGAATGTGCACAGTAATCGTTAGCGGGTCGTTGTCGACGATGGTGGCGATCTCGCCGTTGACGGCGGCATAGTCGCCGATTTCAACAAAGCGCTTTTCCAGTACACCGTCGAATGGTGCAACGATCGTTGTATTTCTGATTTCCAATTCAATTTTGGCTAAGTCGGCACGGGCAGACTGTAGGGCAGAATAACTTTCGTCGACCATCTTTTGCGCTTGATAGCCTTGCTCGCCGAGCTTTTTAATCATTTCGTAGGAACGTTCTTTTTCGGCCAAGAGGGACTTGGCTTCTTCGCGCCTAGGGCGTCGATCGTTCATATCGATACTGACCAATGACTGGCCGGCGCGCACGGCGGTGCCCTCTTGTACATTAATGCCGGTAATACGGCCGAGCGTTTCGGCGCGCACTGTGACGGCGCGGTTAGGCTGTACGTTGCCATAGGCGGTGAGGCGTCGCTGAATCGTGCTGGCGTTAAAGGGCTGCACTTCGACGGTCATCAGTGGCTGGGCTGCGCGACCCTTGTCGGCGTTCGTGGCGGACTCATCTGAAAACAGCGCACCAGCAAGGACCCAAGCAATAATGGCGAAGGTTAATGAGCCGGCGAGCAAATAGGGCTTGTTCATGTGTGTGACCAATTTGTTGTAACAGTGTTGTGATCGGCGGCTCTCATCGGGGCTGATAAATGGCCGGCTGATGAGGGCTGCTAGGAGACGCCTCCAGTACTACTTCAGGGACTATACTGATCGTTTAGTACAAATTAAACGATAAAATTGTGTGAAATGTGTACTGCTCGTGTTTGCGGGCCGGCGGGCGGCGGTATGGCGGTATGGCGGGTGACTGATGGGATAATCGCTGTTGCCGGGACGTGGCGGAGCTATGACTCTTCGTTCGCACAGGTGCAGGTAAAGAGTTGGCCGTCCTCTAATCGCAGTGCGGTCAGGGCGCCGCCCCAGACGCAGCCGGTATCGAGCGCTTCAATATTCTGATGAGGGACGTCACCGTCGAGTGCGGCCCAATGGCCAAACAGTATTTTGACGTCTTGATTTTGCCGTTGCGGATGTTCGAACCAAGGAAAGTATCCTGTTGGCGCTTTGTTGACTTCGCCTTTGCTGGCGAACTCAAGTTCACCCTGCAGATTGATAAAGCGCATACGGGTGAAGTAATTGGTGATGACACGCCAGCGATCTGGGCCTTGGAGGTCGTCGTGCCAGCCAGTGGGTTTGTCGCCGTACATGTGATCAAAAAAATGTTGAGCTTGATCGGACTGCAGAATGGTGGAGACTTCCCGCGCGCGCGTTTCCGCGTCGGCGAGTGCCCACAGTGGTGGCAATCCAGCGTGGGTGAGTACGACATTAAATTCCGGTTCGCGATGCAGTAGTGGTTGTTGTTGTAGCCAGCCGAGTAGGGCGTCGCGATCGGGAGCATCGAGAATGCTTTGTAGATCGGTGTCTTTCTTTTTCTTGCCGTCTTTATGTGGAGTGACGCCGTGGGCGAGTGCTAGTAGGTGCAGGTCGTGATTGCCGAGCACACAGTGAAGGTGATCGCGCAATGCGTAAACCCGCCTTAGCGTGCCGAGTGAATCAGGGCCGCGAGCGACCAAATCGCCAGCTAAGAGCAGGCGATCTTTGCCCGGCGTAAACGCGATTTCTTCGAGTAAGCAGTTAAAGGCCTCTAAGCAGCCCTGCAAATCGCCGACAGCATAAGTGCTCATTTAGCGGCTCATCAGTGCAGCGTGTTCGGCGGCGCTAACGTGAAGGCGGGAATGTTGGCGTCGAAGCAGGTGCCGTCTTCTGCCAGCATTTGGTAGCTGCCATGCATGCTGCCGACCGATGTTTCGAGCACCGCGCCGCTGGTGTACTCGTAAGTTTGTCCGGGTGCAATGCTCGGTTGTTCGCCAATGACACCTTCGCCATGCACTTCTTGCACGCGCTCTTCTCCGTCGGTAATGACCCAGTGGCGGGTGAGCAAGCGGGCGCTGACGTCGCCGCCGTTATGAATGGACACATGGTAGGCGAATACCCAGCGATGGCTTTCCACATCACTTTGGTCGGCGAGATATTCACTCTCAACGGAAATCGAAATGCGGTAGCGCGGGTCTTCCTGTGGCGTGCTCATGCGTCGTTTTCCTGCTTGCTGCCGTATATGACAGTGGCGCTGTTGGCGAGATTGACGAACTCCGTCAAGCCGATGGCATCGGGTCGTTTGCCAGGGTCAACGCCTGCGGCCACGATTTGTTCGGCGGTTAGCCATGATTTTAGCGCATTGCTGATCACCTTGCGTCGTTGTGTGAACGCTTGGTTGACCAGCTGCCGGAAAATGCCGAAATCGGTGGCCTTAACGGCCGGCTCGGCCAGCGGTGTGAGGCGAACAACGGCGGAATCGACCCGCGGCGGTGGGCTAAATGCTTCCGGCGGGACGAAAAACAGATAATCGTTTTGGCAGTAATACTGCACCATTACCGACAGTCTTCCCCAGTCTGACGTGCCAGGGGTGGCAGTGAGGCGATCAACCACTTCCTTTTGCAGCATAAAGTGCATGTCTTCGATGCAGTCTGCTTGGTCGAGCAAATGAAACATCAGCGGCGTGGAAATGTTGTACGGCAAGTTGCCGACCACGCGAATCTTTTTGCCATCTTTGGCTAGCGAGCGGAAATCAAACTTCAGCGCATCGGCCGCGTGAATGGTCATGCGCGGGGCCGCAATCGTGCGCTCCAGTCGCGAAATTAAATCACGATCGAGTTCTACCACCTGCAAATGATTGAGCCTGTCGAGCAACGGCAGTGTTAGCGCACCTTGGCCGGGGCCGATTTCCACGACGATTTGATCATCAGTAGGCGCAATGGCACGCACCATTCTGTCGACCAGTGTGGTATCGGTTAGAAAGTGTTGGCCGAAGCGTTTGCGTGGGGCGTGGTCTTTCATGAAGCCTCTATTTAGTCTGCGGCTCGGGGGGTACGGAGGATTGTACCGAGGATGCGACAGAATGTGCGGCCAGTGTGAGCGCCAGTTGGGTGGCGGCAATCAGGCTGCCGGGTTGGGCTTTGCCTGTGCCGGCTAAATCAAATGCTGTGCCGTGGTCGACCGAGGTGCGAATGAACGGTAGGCCGAGGGTGATATTGACCGCTTCACCGAAGCTGGAAAATTTTAACACCGGTAAGCCCTGATCATGATACATGGCTAGCACAGCATCGTGTTGATTCAGCAGTGTTTGATTAAACGCGGTGTCTGCCGGCACGGGACCAGTGAGCGCGAAACCTTCTGCGCGCAGACGTTCCAGCAGCGGAATAATCGTATCGATTTCTTCATGGCCGAGGTGGCCGCTTTCGCCCGCGTGGGGATTTAGGCCAAGCACAAGAATGCGCGGTGAGGCGATGGCGAAGGTGTTTTGTAGGTCGCGTTGCAGGATGCGCAATGTTGTTTCAAGGGAGGTGCTAGTGATGGCGTCGGCAACGTCTCGTAATGGTAGATGAGTCGTTGCGAGTGCAACACGTAGTGTTTTGCCGACAAGCATCATGACGACTTGCTTGGCGTTCGCTTGCTCGGCGAGAAATTCGGTGTGCCCGGTAAAGCTTGGGTCGGCGCCGTCGCAAATAATATTTTTTGCCACAGGGGCGGTCACCATGGCGCTAAAGGTGCCGTCTAAACAACCTTGCGCGGCGCGCCGTAACATTTCCAGAGTGCCCACGGCGGTAGCTGGATCTGCGTAACCGGCTCGTACGGTGGCGCCGGCAGGGCAGTGCCAAACGGCGATCGTATTAGGGGTGTTTTTTGTTGCGCTAGGCGCGGGGAGCGCATCGCCAGGTTGCCATGCGCTAAAGGCAATGTTGTCGAACGAGAGTTGTTGCGCGCGCGCCGTGAGCACGTCGATGTCGGCAATCACGACCCATGGCGACGAGCCAAGGTGTTGGCCAAGCTGCAAAACCAGATCCGGGCCGATACCAGCGGGGTCACCACTGGTAATGACGATAGGCTTAACGATAGGCCGAGTTATGGGTTTAGATGCGGATATCGACATAGGCCTCTTCGCGAATCTCGCGCAGCCATGTTTGAACTTCTTCGCTATAACGGCGCTGCTGAAGTGCGTTGCGCGCTTTAATACGACGGTACTCATCACTCATGTCGGCGCTGCGCTTTTCGTCAACGCGTAAAAAGTGCCAGCCATATTGTGTTTCGAAAACAGCAGATAGCTGGCCGACCGGCGTGGCAATCATCTGTTGTTCAAATTCGGGCACCATTTCGCCGGCAGAAATCCAGCCTAGCTCGCCACCGCTGCGAGCGCTGCCAGGGTCGTCGGAATATTCGCGCGCGAGTTTCTCAATGCTTTCGCCACTCTCTATGCGTGCATGAAGTGAGCGTGCCAGCTCGCGCGAGGCGTCGGCGGAGCGAATAGTGCTCGGTTTCAGCAAGATATGACGAGTGTGGTATTGCTCTACGATGGTAGTAACGTCGCCTTTGCGATCGATCATTTTCAAAATATGAAAGCCGTTACCCGAGCGTAGCGGCCCGGCAATGTCGCCGGCTTGCATATCAATGACTTCGTCGGAAAACAGCGAGGGCCATTGTGCCGCAGGTCGCCAGCCAAGATCGCCACCCTTTAGTGCGTAGGGATCATCTGAGTGGCTGATTGCCATTTGCGAAAATTCGACGCCTTCCTTGAGTTTCGAGAGAACGTCATTGGCTTCCTTTTCCGCCACTTGAATTTGATCTGGGGTGGCGCCATCAGGAATTTGAATCAGAATATGGCCAAGACGAAATTCACTTTCAAATAAGCGTTTGCCTTGTTCTGAATCGAGAAAGCGATCAATTTCGCGATCCGTAACACGCACACGTTGACCGACTTGGCGTTGGCGTACTTGGTTCATCACAATGTCGCCACGGATTTGTTGGCGGAACTGCGCCCAGTCCAAACCTTCGCTACGAATTTGCTCAGCAAATTGTTCCAGCGTCAGGTTGTTTTGCCGAGCGATATTGCTGAGTGCGTCATTGAGAGAGGTGTCATCAATGCGAATGCCCATGCGTTCGGCAAGTTCTAGTTGTAGTTTCTCTTCGATCAAACGATCGAGCACCTGGGTGCGAATAATATCCACGGGCGGCATCTGACCACCTTCCGCGCGGATGTTCCTAAACACATCCTCAACGCGGCGATCCAGTTCGCTGCTCATAATAACGGTGTCGTTGACGACGGCCGCAATGTTGTCGAGCATCACCATTTTGCCGGCGCTGGCTAGGGAAGGTGCCAGTAACGCGCACAGGATTACGCCGCGCACAGAGTGCCAGGCGTTGCTCAGAGATTTGTTAATCATTCTTGCTCCTGTATCCAGGGATACTTCGTTCTAGCAGACTGTCAATTCGACCGCCGAAGCCGCCGAGACCGTTAAGGACGATTTGCACCATCCAAGTGGACTCGCCTTCCAGAGAGCCGTCGCCGTTTTCGTCGCTTAACTCGCGCAGATTAACGAAACGAACTCCCCAGCAGCAGTCGCTGTATTCTACGCCAGAAAGCGTTTCCAGCGAGCGTTGTTCATTGATGTCGTAAAACCAACGGCCAACCAAGTTCCATCGACTATGGACTGGCACGAGCGCCGCCAGTTCCCCTTGCAGTAAATCGTCGCGCGGTCGGTCGGTCACGTTTAGGCTAAACAGGCGCCGCTGATTGTCCCGAAAGCTGACTCGTAGGCCGTTGAGCTCGCGACGGTTGAGTGACGAATTCCAGTGATTAAATACTTCCACGTTCCATTCGTCAGTGAGCTTCATGCTGGCTTCGCTGATAACGGGTGACGTTTTGTCTGTTTCAATATCGCCCTCTATTTGCACCCTGCGGTCGTCGTGATAGAGCTTTTGAGCGATGCGTAAGCGCAAGCTCTCCTCTCCGCTTTGCGGGTCGAGAAAGCGCGAGCTGACGGCGAAGGTGGTGCTTTGTTCGTCGCCAATGCGGTCATAACCGGTAAAGCGGTTTTCACGAAACAGCGCCGCGTAGGATGGCGTTAGTTCGTCTGAGTCGAACAGGGGCAGGTTGTCTTGCTGGCGGTATTCCACGCGGTTAAAAAAGATGCGTGGCTCAAGTGTTTGCAAAAAAGTATTTTCCGCGGCGTAACGCTCGAACACCATGCCGGCATCGAGGTTGTAGCCCCACAAGTGTCGCTCCGGGTCTTCGCCAATCCCCGGGCCGGACTCCTCAAGATCGTAGTCGGTGTAATAAAGCCGTGCTCGTGGCTGGATGTAGCCCCAGTTATTCTCTAGTCGCATGGTAAGCGCGGGCTGGGTGTGTATGCGCTGGCCCAGTGTATCGTTGGTGGGTAAATCCGCATTGCGATCGAAGTAGGTGTAATCGCTGAGCCATTCCATTTTAACGGGGCCCACGAGTGTCGGATCACCACTGACTTGAAATTGCGGTAGGCGGCGATAGGGCAGGTCGGCATCGTCGAGCAGGGGGTCAATGGTTTGCCAGCTTTGCGCTCGCGCGAGTAATTGCCATGTGCGCCCCAAATAACGCGCTTCGGCGAAGCGTGGCAAATGCGTAGTCGAAGACACTTCAAGCCCGCTATCAAGATCTTTTAAATAAAAGTCGTCGGAGACGTAATTGATGTCGGTTTCAAAAAACCAGCGATCCATATTGCCTTCGTGTCGCCACTGCGCCTGAGCGCGGTCTTCGTCATTAAATAATTTATCTTTTGATAACCAGCCGTAACTCACGTTACCTGTGCCGAGTTCGCCGAGATAGCGGAAGTCGGTTTCCAATCCGTTACCACGACTTTCGATACGTCGAGGCGCGACAATAGCGTCATATTGCGGGTGAAGGTTCAGGTAGATGGGCTGCGAAATATCGACGCCACCTGCGTCGCCACCACCGATAGAGGGAAACAGCAAGCCGGTCTTGCGCCGGTCATCAATCGGGAAGGTCATCCATGGTAGCCAAATGATCGGTATGTTCTGCACACGCAGCACGACGTTGCGCGCCTCACCCCAGCCGTTTTCTTGATTGAGCTCGATGTCGTTAGCGCTGATCAGCCAAGCGTCGGAGTCCGGCGGGCACGACGTATAGCTGCCATGCTCAATTTGGGTGATGAGCTTGTCGTGCTGGAAGCCTTCTGCAGTGCCGCGGGCGTGGAGATCGAACAGGGCGTAGCTAGCACCGGTCAGCTGGGCGGTCTCGTTGCGGGTGTTGCCGATCAGCTCGCGCGCCGTAAAGGTGAGGTTCGGCATTTCCACGCGAATATCGCCGGCCAGACGAAAATCACCGGTTTCTTGGTTAAGTTCTGCATGTTCGGCGAATAAACGTCGCTTGGGCTGAATGATCTGCACATCACCGGACAGCTTAGCGAGCCCCTTAGGTGCAAGTGACGTATTTTTGGCGGTGATCACGGTGTCGCGTGTTTCGGGCGGCAAGGTGAAGGCTGGATTATAGTAAAGACCGCCGCAGTGGGGCGGCATAGCCTTCTGTAGCGCAGGCTCCAGCGCTGACATAGCCTCTTCGTCGACCCAATTTATCGACGGTTCGGCTGCGGCCGCTGTGCTTAGCAGACTGAGTAAAAGTAAAGTGCGATGGCGACGCAGTGGCATTCGGAGTCCGGAACAGGTAAAAAGCTCGCGGCAGTTTAATGTAATGAGGGCACTAATGCAGCCGCAGAACGACGTAAGAAAGCAGGCACTGGAACAATGGGTTGGCGAGCAACTAGGCTGTGTGGTGGTGGGAGAGCCGGCGTCGGCCGATGCAAGTTTCCGTCGCTATTTTCGTTTTGACCTAGGTGATCGAACGCTAATTGGTATGGATGCACCGCCGGAGCAAGAGGATTGTCGCCCGTTTGTGCAGATTGCCAGCCTATTCGGTGACGCAGGCGTCCATGTTCCGCATGTTGTCGCACAGGACCTCGAGCGGGGCTTTTTGCTGTTGTCGGATATGGGTACGCAGACCTGGTTGACCCATATTAACGCCGACAACGCCGACACACTCTTTAACAAAGCAATGGACGCGCTGGTGAAAATTCAGTGCGCCAGCCAACCTGATATTTTACCGGTGTACGATGAGGCATTGCTGCGCCGTGAGTTGGAATTGTTTCCTGAGTGGTACCTGAAAACTCATTTGGGCCTTGCGATCAGTGCCGATCTACGCGCCCAGCTTGATCAGGTTTTTGATCTGCTGGTGAAACGGGCACTGGGGCAGGGGCGTGTTTACGTGCACCGTGACTTTATGCCGCGCAATCTGATGGATTCTGAACCAAACCCCGGTGTGATCGATTTTCAAGATGCCGTGTATGGGCCGATCAGCTATGACGCGATCTGCTTATTTAAAGATGCCTTTCTCAGTTGGCCAGAGGATAAGGTGCTGATCTGGCTAGAGCGGTATTGGGAAAAAGCCCGTGCCGCGCACTTGCCAGTACCCGCATCTTTTCCCGAGTTTCTCCACGATTGCGACTTGATGGGCGCCCAACGTCATTTGAAAGTAATTGGCATTTTCGCCCGCATTAAACACCGCGACGGCAAGGGACATTACCTTGAAGACGTGCCGCGCTTCTTCGCGTATTTGCGCACGGTTATCGCCCGTCGCCCGGAGTTGGCGGCACTAGGGGAGCTACTCGATAATCTGCCGAGCACAGAAAGCTGAGCGAACTTCTAAAGGGTTTCGTTTTTTGTAAGAGCTTGCTTGCAAGCGATCTGCATTAGCCGTAAACCGTCGCCATAACGAGTCACTCTAACGATAGGATATGCTGTCACCATGAAAGCCATGATTCTTGCTGCAGGACTCGGTACCCGTATGCGCCCGTTAACGGATCACACGCCTAAGCCTCTGCTTGAGGCGGGTGGTAAGCCGTTGATCGTTTGGCATATCGAACGACTGCGTGATGCTGGGTTTGTTGATCTCGTGATTAACACCGCTTGGCTTGGTGATAAGCTTGAGGCGGCGCTTGGCGATGGCAGCCAATTTGGCGTGCGCATTCAGTATTCTCGTGAAGGCCAGCCGCTGGAAACGGCGGGAGGTATTCGGCGGGCGCTGCCGCTGCTTGGCGATGAGCCCTTTCTGGTCGTGAACGGCGACATATGGACCGATATTGATTTTGCCCCGTTAGCGCTTCCCGATGCTCTGGGAGACAGTGACGCCGCAATATTGGTGTTAGTGGAGAACCCTGAACATAATCCCGACGGTGATTTCGTCTTAGCCAACGACGGCAAAGTGCGCGACAATTCGCCCGACGGGGCAGGCTCTGACGGAGCATTGAGGCTTACCTTTTCTGGCGTTGGGGTTTACCGCCCGGCGTTTTTCGCTGATGCCGCCGATCAGAGTGAAGTGAGGCTTGGCGTTTTGCTGAGAGAAACCATGCAGGGCGATGTGGTCAGTGGTCAGGCCAGCAGCACCATTGCCGGTCGCTATCACGCCGGCCATTGGTGGGATATCGGTACACCTCAGCGATTAGCAGAGCTGGATCTTTTTTTGCGCAAGCCGCTGCGTTAGAAGCACCACAATTTATAGCGCAAGCAATCAATACACACACTTGGAAACGCCATTATGTCTAAGCAGGATTTCTGGATCGCCCCGTCAATTCTTTCCGCTGACTTTGCTCGCCTCGGCGCCGATTGCGATGCGGTGCTGGCGGCTGGCGCAGACGTGATTCACTTCGACGTGATGGATAATCACTATGTACCCAATCTGACCATGGGGCCGATGGTGTGCAAGGCGTTACGTGATTACGGTATTACGGCACCGATTGACGTTCACCTTATGGTGTCGCCGGTCGATGCGTTAATCGATTCCTTTGCAGCGGCAGGTGCGAGTTTTATCACCTTCCACCCAGAGGCTAGCACGCACGTTGACCGCTCATTGCAGCTGATCCAATCGCACGGCTGTAAAGCAGGTCTGGTGCTGAATCCGGCCACCTCACCAGATTGCCTTGAGTATGTACTCGACAAAATCGACATGGTGTTGCTGATGTCGGTGAACCCTGGTTTCGGCGGACAGAAATTTATTCCAGGCACGCTCAAAAAATTGGAAAAAGTTCGCCGATTGATTGATGACAGCGGCTTGGATATTCGTTTGGAAGTTGATGGCGGCGTTAACGAAAAAAATATTGCCGAAATCGCGGCGGCGGGCGCCGATATGTTTGTAGCGGGCTCGGCCATTTATGGTAAGTCTGACTATAAAGCGGTGATTGATCAGATGCGTTCTGCGCTGGCGGGCGTTTGATCGTACCGCTAAACATGCTGCCATGAATGTGGCGGCAGCTTAACGGTAATGGGCGAATGGGCTGCGTGGTTAGTTCGGCGTGGCCATTATTCTGCGACGATTTCCGGCAGATTAAACGAGAGCACATCTGAAACCGTTAGCGGTTGCCCCTCTTCATCAAGCACCTGAATACGTTGTACCGGCAGGCCAAGGCGTCGGTCGACTAGTCGAACAGGCGCATCGCCGTCTTCGCGATTCCACTTATCCCCCCACTGACGCAATGCCACGAGCACAGGAAAGAGGTCTTTGCCTTTTTCGGTAAGACGGTACTCGAAGCGTTGCCCGTGCTCACCGATATCCACTTTCTTTAACACCTCGTTGTTAACGAGGCGTGTGAGCCGGTCGCAGAGGATATTTTTGGCGATGCCGAGCTGCTTCTGAAAATCGCCATAGCGGCGTGTGCCATACATAGCCTGCCGCACGATCAGCAGAGACCACCAGTCGCCGACGTCGTTCAGGGCGCGAGCCACTGAGCAGGGATCGTTTTGGCGTGAGGCCTTAGCGCTGCGCTTCGCTGGTGGGGACGTGGGTGAGGTGTTTTTCAGTTCGCTCATGGGGTCATTCTGATAACAAAGGTTGCAAAAAGCAACCAATCCAATATAAGGTTGCTAAATGAAACCAGATTGCGCTGATTTCTGATTGCGTATGCCGTACTGCTTGGCTGGGTTGTCCCGGCCACTTTTTTGTTCAAGCCGAAGGCGTGGCCGACTCTGTCTGGCTCCGCGTTGTCGTGACGTTATTATTTTGGGAGTCTTTTTATGTCCACAGAGCTATCCGTTTTATTTCAGCCGTTTTCGTTAAAGTCACTCAATATGGCGAACAGGGTTGCTATGGCACCGATGACGCGGATGCGTTCGCCGGGCTATGTCCCCAATGATGAGGTTGTTGGTTATTACCGCCGCCGTGCTGAAGCGGGCGTGGGCTTGCTGATTACAGAGGGGACCACGGTGAATCATCAGGCAGCCAACGGGTACGAGCAGGTCCCCGCTTTTCATGGTGCCGCGTTAGAGGGCTGGAAGAAGGTGGTCGATGCCGTACATGAGGCGGGCGGGCAAATTATTCCGCAGTTATGGCACGTTGGGGCGGTGCGTCGTCCAGGCATTGGTCCTGATAAAGACGTTCCTGGTTATAGCCCATCAGGCATGCATAAGCCGGGAAAAATGGGCTGCCATAAGATGACCCAGCAAGACATTGATGATGTCGTGCGGGCGTTTGCAGAAGGCGCGCGTGACGCCAAGGCGATTGGTTTTGACGGCGTTGAGATTCATGGCGCGCATGGTTACTTGATCGACCAGTTCTTCTGGGAAGGCACCAATCAGCGCGATGATGAGTACGGCGGTTCGTTGGAAAAGCGCACCTTGTTTGCGCAACAGATTGTTCGCGCGGTGCGTGCGGAAGTTGGAGAAGACTTCGCTATTGTGTTGCGTTTTTCACAGTGGAAACAGCAAGACTATAGTGCGCGTTTGGTGCAAACACCGGAGCAGCTTGAGCGCTTTCTCGCGCCATTAGTGGAAGCGGGGGTTGACGTTTTTCATTGCTCGACGCGACGTTTTTGGGAGCCCGAGTTCGACGGTTCCGATTTAAACTTAGCGGGCTGGACGCAAAAAATTACCGGCAAGCCCGCGATGTCCGTAGGCAGTGTGGGTCTGGATGAAGACTTTATTGGCGATTCGCAGATGGGCATGGGCGGAGACGCCAATGCTACGGGTATTGATGAGCTTGCCCGTCGTATGAATAACCAAGAGTTTGAGCTGATAGCAGTAGGACGTGTGCTCTTGCAGGACCCTACATGGTTAGAAAAAATTCGTCACGGTAAGGTCGATGAGATTAAACCGTTCAATCGCGTGGCGCTTGGCACGCTGAGTTAACAGTAAGTCGTTAACTCAGTCGCATTCGCCAGCAAGCTGGCTCCCACAAGACCTGGCTCCCACAAGACAATGGATTCCCGTCTTTGTGTAGGAGCTTGCTTGCAAGCGATCAGCTCCTGATCAAAATCAAAACCCTTCGCCTGCCGGCGGGCTCTCACAAGGCCAGTCCGGTTTGCTGTTTTTTTGTGGGAGCTTGCTTGCAAGCGATGCGGCGTCGGATCAAAACCAATACGATTGGCTAGGCACTAGCTCCCACACACAAAACTCTCATGCTGCTCACAGCCTCCATTGAAATCCTGCGAAAACCGCGCGCCCCGTGCCCGGCTCAAACAGCGGTTGGTTCGCGCTAGCGATACCGGTCGTACTGGCGCTGGCAATATAGCGTTCGTCGAATAAATTACGCCCATCGATATAGATTGAGTAACGTGGTTGCTCGTAACCGGCACGCAGGTTGATTAGCGTATAAACGCTGGTGCGTAAGGTGTTGGCGTTATCAACGTAGTATGCCTTCGGAACCATCTCGGTGCCTGGACCGGCAAAGAATCCGTTTAGACGATAGAGTACTTCGCTGCGAATATAATCGCTTGGCGCGCCAGGGATATCGTTGTCACCAAAATTGTCGTCGCCGTCGAAGCGGAAATCATTATGGGTCCACGCGAGATGCCATTCGAGGCTGTCGTTATTGCGAATAACGCCGTCGAGGAAGCGCCAGCCCAAGGCGGCTTCGATGCCTTGATGAAGGGTACGATCCGCGTTAGTAACAGCATAGTTCCCGCCGCCCAAATCAAAATACTGAAACTCATTTTTAAGTTTGGCGCGATAGGCAGACAGCGACCAGTTGAACTGAGCGTTGCCGCCGCGGCCGCCAAGCTCAACGGTGGTAGCGCGCTGCGCATCGAGATCGGCTAGCGCGCTGTTGGTAAAGTTGAGTTCGCCGAAGGTCGGCGCTTCTGCGCTTTGCGAGACGTTCGCGAACAGCTGTGTGAGTGCGCTGGTCTGCCACAGTAACCCCAGTTTTGGTGTCGTGAAGTAGTAGCTCGCTTCGCCGGACGTGCCGCCAACGGGGTTTAATGTGTCTTCGCGTTTGCGCTCTGCATCGAGATGTTGAAGGCCGGCGATAATTTGCAGGCGTGGGGTGATTGAGAAAGCATTTTCCGCATACACGATGGTGTTGCTTGAGCTGTCCAGCGTTTTGCTGGCGAGTGCTCCCTTGTTACCGCCGGGCAGATTGGTGTACTGACGGCTATCAACATCCCCATTGTGCAGCGTCGCGCCGACGATCAGGCGGTTGTCGAAATTGCCGATTAAGCCTTCGTGTGTTGCCCGTACAAATCCACCTTGATCGTTATAGCGATAATCGAGGTAGCGAAAAATCGGGTGAATCAGTGATTTGTCCATGGCGAATAGGCCAAATTCATACAGGGTGTTGTCACGCTGCCAGCTGGTTTTGTTGGCAATACGCACGGACTTAACGTTGCGTTGGTAGTCGAGCAACACATTGCGCGGCGATGCATCGGTAGGATTATGGAGGGCGTCATACTTGCTTGTTGAGCCGGGAATTTCTTGAGTGGCGTCGGTGAGGTTGAGGTAAAGCCGAGTTTCGAGACTGTCGTTAAAACGCCAGCCGCCGTTGGTAAACAAGCGCGTATTGTCGCCGCTACTATGATCTCGGTAGCCATCTTGCTGCTGGGTTGACGCGGTAATGTAACCATCGGCTTTGCCCTGGACGGTGGCGCCGCTCACTTGCAGGCGGCTGTAGCCGAAGCTTCCGGCATCGATGCGCCCGCTAAAGCGGTTTGCGTTGTAACCGGTAGGGGTGACGAAGTTGATGGCGCCGCCGAGCGCGTTGGCGCCATAGCGCAACGCGTTGCTGCCTTTAAATACTTCGACATACCGATAGCCGGATGGATCAATTTCTTGGAAGTCGCCACTGCCGTCAGCAGTATTGAGCGGCACGCCGTCCTGATAGAGCTGTACGCCGCGCAGGTGAAAGCTGCGCGATAGGCCAGACCCGCGAATAGATAAGCGCGTGTCGTCACCCCATTTGGGTTGAGCGATAACGCCGGGGGTAAAGTCGAGTACGTCTTTGATGGTGGTGGATGGGGTGTCGCGCCATTGTTCGGCGTCGATTAGTTCGACGCCGCCGGGGGTTTGATTAATCTGCTCACGGGCGGTGTCGGTGTCTGGGCTTACGAGTGACACTGGCGTGGCAGTGATCTGCACGGGAGCCAGAAGGTCCGCTGCAGCCAAGCTAGTGTTTGGATAAAGGCTGGCGACGAGTAAAAAAAGCGGCATCCGGGGGGCGGCCGTAAAATGTGCCATAGCACTTGAAATGAGACGCATGAAGGAATCCTTGTTGATCAGTCGGCGCGAATTCTATCTATTCAGGAGGCAATGACTGGCGTGGCAAATTGTCGCGCTTGCGGGCATCTCAGTTGGAAGTTGGTGCCGAATGGGTCCAGATGTTTGTTATGGAAATCACGACGACCGTGAGCGGCTGTGATGGACGCGAACAAGAGGGGAGGTGGGTGTCGGAGAGGCGCCGCGTTTTTACGAAGGCTGTGGGTGGCGGCGTCCCCAGTGAGCGGTTACAATTCAGGCGCTAACATAACGAAAAGGAAGTCCCGGTGATCCGGACCGTCCCCCTGACAATTTGTCCTGCCTCTGTGCTTGCCGCGTGTGTGCCTGCCTCCTGGCGATGGTGATGCTCGTCCCTGTGCGCTAGTTGCGCGCTGCATATCTATTCTTTATTTCACCGGCTAATTTTCAACAGGGGACCCTTTTATGTCACCGGACCAACTTAAATCCTATGCCCAGTCAGGCTTCAATCGCGTACCCGTGGTGCGTGAAGTGTTGGCTGACCTCGACACGCCTTTATCTGCCTACCGCAAGCTAGCTGCCGCGCCTTATACCTACCTATTCGAGTCCGTACAGGGGGGGGAGCGTTGGGGCCGTTATTCGATTATCGGCTTGCCTGCGGTTGAAGTGATCCGCATTAGTGGCGATCAGGTGTGTATTAGCGCGTCGGGCGTCGAAAGCGTGGAGCAGGTGGCGGATCCGATTGCGTGGATTGAACAATATCGCTTGCAGTATCGTGCGCCAGAGGTAGAGGGCTTACCGCGTTTTAACGGCGGTTTGGTTGGCTACTTTGGCTACGACAGCGTGCGTTACTTCGAGCCGCGCTTAGGCGCTGCGCCGGGCCAAGATACGCTGGGCGTTCCGGATATCTTGTTAATGCGCTCTGAAGAAGTGGTTGTGTTTGATAACTTGCGCGGCAGTTTATTTCTGCTGGTATTGGTTGATCCGCGCGACGTTGACGCGCTGGACAAAGCCACGTTGCGTTTAGATGCACTCGAAGATCAGTTGCGCGCACCGATGGCGGAGCCGGCACGTTGCCGCTACGGCGACCCAGTTGAAGAATCTGATTTTGTTTCGGAGTTTCCGCAGCAAGCCTTTATGGATGGTGTGGAGAAAGTGCGGGAATATATTTTCGCCGGTGACGTGATGCAAGTGGTGCCGTCTCAGCGTATGTCGGTGGAGTTTAAAGCGCCGCCGCTCGATTTGTATCGTGCATTGCGTTACCTCAATCCGTCGCCGTATATGTTCTATCTCGATCTCGACGATTTCTACATTGCCGGTTCGTCGCCAGAAATTTTAACGCGTATCGAAAAAGGCGCTGTGACGGTTCGTCCGTTGGCCGGAACTCGCCGGCGCGGCCATAGTGACGCGGAAGATGCGGCACTGGAAGCAGAGTTGCTGGCCGATCCTAAGGAGCTTGCTGAGCACCTTATGCTGATTGATTTGGGTCGTAACGATATCGGCCGCATCGCGGATGCGGGCAGCGTGATGCTCACGGATAAAATGGTGGTCGAGCGTTACTCTCATGTCATGCATATCGTTTCAAACGTTGAAGGGCGTTTGAAAGAGGGCTTTGGCCCCCTTGATGTTATGCGAGCAACATTCCCTGCGGGTACGTTAAGCGGTGCGCCAAAAATCAGGGCGATGGAAATTATTGACGAACTCGAACCCGTTAAGCGCGGCGTTTATGGCGGCGCGGTTGGCTATATCGGTTTTAACGGTGAGATGGATACCGCGATCGCTATTCGTACCGCGGTGATAAAAGATCAGCGTTTGTATGTTCAAGCAGGCGCTGGCGTAGTGGCTGACTCGGTTCCCGAACTGGAGTGGAAAGAAACCATGAGCAAAGCCCGCGCAGTTTTTCGTGCGGTAAATATGGCGCTTTCCGGTTTGGTAAAAGGAGCAGAGCAATGAGTGATATTCAGTCCGCCATGCGCGTATTAATGATTGATAATTACGACAGCTTTACCTACAACATTGTTCAGTATCTGCAAGAGCTTGGTGCAGAGGTTACGGTGTTGCGCAATGATCAGGTTAGCCTTGAAGAAATCGAGGCGTTTGCGCCGGATCGATTAATGATCTCTCCTGGTCCCTGCACGCCCAATGAAGCGGGCGTCTCCATGGCCGCGATCGAGCGCTTTGCGGGCAAGCTGCCGATTCTCGGCGTGTGCTTGGGGCACCAAAGCATGGGGCAGATCTTTGGCGGAAAAGTCGTTCGCGCTCGTCAAGTCATGCATGGCAAAACCTCGCCGATCTATCATAAAGGCGTTGGCGTTTTTGCGGATCTGCCTAATCCGTTTACGGCTACTCGTTACCATTCATTAGTAGTGGAAAAAGACAGTTTGCCAGATTGCTTTGAGATAACCGCCTGGACGCAAACAGAAGACGGTAAGGTCGACGAGATTATGGGGTTACGTCATAAGACTCTAGACGTTGAAGGGGTGCAGTTTCACCCTGAGTCCATTTTGACCGAGCATGGTCACGATATGCTCAATCACTTTTTAAAAGGAACGCGCTAATGGATATTAAGCAGGCCCTCAGCAAAGTGGTTGATCAGCTAGACCTTAGTGTGGACGAGATGCGCGACGTGATGCGGCAGATCATGACCGGTGGCGCGACGGAAGCGCAAATCGGTGCTTTTGTTGTGGCACTGCGCATGAAAAGTGAAACCATTGATGAGATCACCGGTGCCGTTGAGGTGATGCGTGAATTGGTGACGCCGGTTGAACTGGGTGATTTGCCACACGTTGTCGATATTGTCGGCACCGGTGGTGACGGCGCGAACCTGTTTAATGTGTCTACGGCGTCAGCGTTTGTTGCGGCGGCGGCGGGTTGCCATGTGGCTAAGCATGGCGGCCGTTCAGTGAGCTCACAAAGCGGTGCTGCTGATGTGCTTGAGGCGGCTGATATTCGGATTGATTTGAACCCGGAACAAATCGCTTTGTGCGTTCGTGAGGCTGGCGTTGGTTTTATGTTTGCGCCAAATCACCACAGCGCAATGAGGCATGCTGCGGTTCCGCGGCGTGATTTAGGTTTGCGTACGCTGTTTAATATCGTTGGTCCGATGACAAACCCGGCTGGCGTAAAACGCCAAGTCGTGGGTGTGTTTTCCGATCAGTTATGCCGCCCGATGGCGGAAGTGTTGGGTCGTCTAGGTGCAGAGCATGTGATGGTTGTGCATGGCATGGATGGACTAGACGAAATCAGTTTGGCGGCAAAGACGCATGTAGCGGAATACCGTGACGGAGAACTCACTGAGTATTTTCTGACACCGGAAGATGTCGGTATTGAGTCTTCTTCATTGGTGGGTCTCGACGTCGCCAACGCAGCGGAATCTTTGGCGTTAATTCGCGATGCGTTGGGTAAGCGTAAATCGGCTAACGGCGCGAAAGCTGCCGATATGATCGCCCTGAATGCTGGCGCGGCCATTTATGTTGGCGGCGTTGCTAAAACATTGAAAGACGGTGTACGCATGGCCGAAGACCTTATTCATAACGGCGAAGCAAAGGAACGAATTCTGGAGTTGGTTGAATTTACCGACTTGTTAAAGCAGAAAGAAGACGAACAGCTCCAAGAACAGGGCGCGACCGCATGAGCGTGCAAAAAACCGGTACGGTGCTAGACCGTATTTTACTGCGCAAAGCAGAGGAAGTTGCCGAGCGTAAACAAAGCGTCTCGCTCGCTGAATTGAAAGTACAGGCTGCCAAGCAAACGCCGGCCCGAGGATTTATCGCGGCGCTAAAAGCTAAGATCGCCATTGGCGATGCCGCCGTGATCGCCGAAGTAAAAAAGGCATCCCCTTCTAAGGGGGTTATTCGCGAAGACTTCCATCCGGCCCAAATCGCTCGCAGCTACGCCGCTGGCGGCGCGGCGTGCTTGTCGGTATTGACCGACCGTGATTTTTTCCAAGGCCACGAAGAGTATTTATTGCAGGCTCGCGCTGCATGCGCGTTGCCCGTATTGCGTAAAGATTTCACCATTGATGCGTATCAAGTATGGGAAGCGCGTGCACTGGGTGCCGATTGTATCCTGTTGATTGTCGCCGCACTGAGCGACGATTTGATGGCCGAATTGTATGCCGCCGCCAATGACGCAGGGCTTGATACTTTGGTTGAAGTGCATACTGAAGAAGAACTACAGCGCGCCCTAAAACTCAACGCTGAAATGGTTGGCATCAATAACCGCAACCTGCATACCTTTGATACCTCGTTAGATACCACCATCGAACTGCTTAAAGACATGCCCGCTAATCGATTAGTTGTTACTGAGAGCGGCATTCACACCCCCGCGGATGTTCAGCGTATGCGTGACGGCGGCGTCGAGACTTTCTTGGTTGGCGAAGCGTTTATGCGGGTGGATGAGCCGGGTGATGAGCTAAAGCGGTTGTTTTTTGACTAAGGGCAAGTTTAAGGAAAAGCGGCAGGCTGTTCTCGTCGCGCATCAAACCAAAAAAAGGCCGCTGTCGCGGCCTTCCTTTTATGCTTCTAAAGTGAACCGAGCTTAACGCGTGCCGAATACCACCATCGTTTTGCCTTTCACTGAAACGAGCCCCTGATCTTCTAGGTTCTTCAGTACACGACCAACCATCTCACGGGAGCAGCCAACAATACGGCCGATTTCCTGACGAGTGACTTTGATCTGCATGCCATCTGGGTGGGTCATGGCGTCGGGCTGTTTGCACAGGTCGAGTAGGGTGCCAGCAACGCGGCCGGTGACGTCTAAGAAAGCAAGGTCGCCAACTTTACGGGTAGTGGCGCGTAGGCGGCCAGCGATTTGGGCGGACACGGTAAAGAGGATGTCGGCGTCTTCGCGGGCCAGCTGCTTAAATTTGGCATAGCTGATTTCAGCAACTTCACATTCTGTTTTGGCTTTTACCCAAGCAGAACGCTGTGCTTCGTTGTCGAATAGGCCCATTTCCCCGAAGAAGTCGCCTTCGTTGAGGTATGCCATGATCATTTCGCGGCCGTCATCGTCTTCGATGACCACAGTGACAGAGCCCTTAATAATGTAATAAAGGGCGTCAGACTCATCACCTGCATAGATGATGGTGCTTTTACTGGGGTACTTCCGGCGATGACACTGGGCCAGAAAGCCTTCCAGGTTGGGAATAATCTTATTGCCAAAGTCGATCATGTTGACTCTTTTAGTTTCAAGGGCTTGCGGCGTTAACGCACTGAGTTTGCCCGTTTTTACCCGCCTTGCCAAGGTGAGGCTTCACGGAGTGCGTGAAGTCGGACCTTTTCGCACGCTTTAGGTTCCGGGGGATGGGTGTCCCGGCAGGCATGTGTTAATCTGCGCGCGCTCAGATTGCGAGGTAATCATGAAGGCTGAAATACGCTGGCAAGGCGAGGTCTGTTTCGAGGCTGAGTCAGGCTCAGGACACAAAATTCTAGCGGATGGGCCGCCGGATCACGGCGGTCAGAACCGTGGTATGCGGCCGATGGAAATGGTGTTGATGGGCGTGGGTAGCTGCGCCTCGTTCGACGTCGTGCATATTTTGAAAAAATCTCGGCAGGATGTAACAGACTGCGTCTGCCAGATGAATGCGGAGCGAGCAGAGGACGAAGTGCCTGCGGTATTTACCCGGATTCATATGCATTTTGTCGTGACGGGCCGTAATCTGAAAGAAAATCAGGTCAAACGAGCTGTTGAGTTGTCTGCCGAGAAGTATTGCTCAGGCTCTATTATGCTGGCCCGAGGCGGAGTGGCGATTGAGCATAGCTACGAGGTTGTTGACGCGTCATGATCGAGCGTCCGCGCCCTCACGCCGGCCTGCGTCATGTTGCATTGTTTGTGCGCGACTTGCCGGCGAGTGAGTATTTTTATATCGACCTGATGGGAATGAAGGTCGAGTGGCGACCAGATGAAGATAATGTCTATCTTTGTTCTGGTAGCGACAATCTGGCCCTGCACCGCTGGAAGGATGGCGAGTTTACTCCGCCGCAGCGGCTGGACCATATCGGTTTTATTGTGGATACACCGGACGACGTCGATGACTGGTTCAGGTTTCTGCAACAAGCGGATGTTAAAATGAAGTCGGAGCCGCGCACCCATCGAGATGGCGCGCGTAGCTTTTATTGTGTTGATCCGGAAGGTGTCGTGGTGCAAATCATTTATCACCCTCCAATTTCTGGTGGTCGCTTTGTTAAAGCGGCTGTTGGTCAGGCGTAGGACGTACAATTATGGTGAAAGATCCTAACCCCAAGATCCGCTTGCACGGTTTTAATAACCTGACCAAGTCGTTGAGCTTTAATATTTTCGATATCAGTTATGCGAAAACGGAGCAGCACCGTAAAGAATACATCGAGTATATCGATGAGCTTTATAATGCCGAGCGTTTGACTGAGATTCTCACCAATGTCACGAAGATCATTGGCGCGAACATCTTGAACGTCGCCCGTCAGGATTATGATCCTCAGGGCGCCAGCGTAACCATGCTGATTGCTGAGCATGAAAACCCGCCGTCGGATGACGGTTGGGAAGAAGCGCCGGGTCCGCTCCCTGATACTATCGTCGCCCACCTCGATAAAAGCCACGTGACGGTGCATACCTATCCTGAGTCGCATCCGGATAATGGTATTTCAACGTTTCGTGTCGATGTAGATGTATCGACCTGTGGTGTTATTTCACCGCTACGAGCGTTGAACTATCTGATCCACAGTTTTGATTCGGATATTGTCACGGTTGATTACCGCGTCCGCGGTATGACCCGTGATGTCGACGGCACCAAGCATTATATCGATCACGACATTAATTCGATCCAGAACTTCCTCACTGAAGATACGCAGAATGCGTATCAGATGATTGATGTGAATGTTTATCAGGAAAATGTTTTCCACACTAAGATGTTGTTGAAGGATTTTGATATCGACAACTATCTGTTTGGTGCTGGCCGCGAAGAGTTCACCGAGAAAGAGTTGGCGGATATTGAAGAGCGGTTACGTAAAGAGATGCTGGAAATATTTTATTCTCGCAATCTTGATTAATCTGCGCAGATTGTTTTCGCAGACATAAAAAAAGAGCCTCAATTGAGGCTCTTTTTTTATGTCTTTCTTTTGCCCTTGTGGGAGCTTGCTTGCAAGCGAACAGCGCCGAGCTAAGCCGCACGCCTATCGTCTGAACGGGAGCTTCCACAAGCGCCGAGTGACTAAATGCGGTAGGTGCTCCACGTCATGACTTTACTCATCAGCGCCATAACGGAGCGAAGAGGGCCGGGCAGTGGTGCGCCGCCGCTTTCTTCTGCGCTGACAGCATGTTTTAACTCATCGTCACGCATCTGCTTGAGGATGGCTTGGCTGCGTAGATCTGATGGGGGTAGCTGGGCGAGGTGGTCTTCTAGGTGCCGCACAACTTGTCGTTCTGTTTCGGAGACGAAGCCTAGGCTCCAGCGATCGCCTGCTAACCCAGCGACGGCACCGAGTGAAAACGACATGGCATAAAACACGGGGTTAAGTTTGCTGGGTGCGCTTTCAAGTTCGTTGAGGCGCTCTTCACACCAAGCAAGATGATCCTCTTCCTCGCGGGCTGCCTGTTCCATGGCAAGTCGAACGCGCGGCAGCCGCGCGGTGGTGGCTTGGCCTTGATAAAGCGCTTGCGCGCAGACTTCGCCGGTATGGTTGATACGCATGAGCCCAGCAATATGTTTGCTGTCGCTCGCATTCAAGGCGTTGGCGGCGGGCTCGGTGGCGGCGGGACGACGTTCTGCTTGGGTTGCGCCGGGTGAGAGCGTGCGCAAGGCATTCTCAAAACGGCCCAGTAACATGTCCGTAGCACTTAATTGGCGAGGTCTATTCATCGTGCGAGTATAACTTCTGATAGTCTTAACTGCAGCTATGTTTGGCAGTGACGTATAAAAGAGGCATTGCCGCCTCTCTGGGGAAAAGGGCCCTATAGCAATGACAGAACTGAACGATTTGCGGCTGCTGCTGGCGTCGCGTTACCCGATTATTTTAATCGAAACATGGGATGAACCGCGCGCGCTGAGCGTGCTGCGGCGGATTGCGATGGAGCAAGCGTTGCCGATCTTTTCGTGGACCATTACCGATGGTTTGCGCCGTGAGGAGCTTATTGACGCGCCAGCGCAAAAGAACAATGCCGATCCTATTGCGATGCTCGGTCAGGTGCGGGGCACGAAGGAAGCTGGCATCTATGCACTGTGCGATATCCATCCGTTTTTGAAGGACGACCCGAAGATCGTCCGATTGATGAAAGAGATCGCGCTACGCCATGAAGAGGTTGGGCATACGTTGGTGTTGATCAGCCATGCATTGGATCTGCCGCCGGAGTTGCAGCGCCTTTGCGCACGCTGTGAGTTGTCTATGCCGGACGAAACGCAATTGTTGTCGATTGTTCAGGATGAGGCGCGAGGCTATGCCAAGCGTACCGGGCAGCGGGTGCGCACAGATCGTGCCTCTCTTGAGAAGGTGGTGCGTAATTTACGCGGTGCAACCCATGAAGATGCGCGGCGCTTGGCTCGTGGCGCGATCGTCGATGATGGCGCCATTACCGATACTGATCTCGCCGAGGTTAACAAGGCAAAATTTAACCTCATGGATATGGAGAGTGTGCTCAGCTATGAATACGACACGGCACAGTTTTCACAGGTCGGTGGGCTAAATGGTTTGCGTGGTTGGCTGATGAAGCGCGAGCAGGCATTCACGGGCTCCCCAGGTGCGTTGGACGCGCCGCGCGGCATTTTATTGGTGGGAGTTCAGGGCGGCGGTAAAAGTCTGGCGGCGAAGGCGGTGGCCGGCATGTGGCATTTGCCATTACTACGTTTTGATATGGGCGCGGTGTATAACAAGTTTTTTGGCGAGTCGGAACGTAATGTGCGTGAAGCACTGCGCCTCGCCGAGACGATGTCGCCATGCGTGTTATGGATTGATGAAATCGAGAAAGGTATCGCCAGCGGTGACAATGATGGCGGCACCTCGCGCCGTGTTTTGGGCACGTTATTAACCTGGATGGCGGAAAGAAAGTCTCCAGTATTTTTAGTGGCAACAGCGAACCAAATTGCTGACTTGCCGCCAGAGCTGATTCGTAAGGGTCGCTTTGATGAACTGTTTTTTGTCGACTTGCCGGATGCGACGATTCGCCACGAGATTTTCCGCATTCATTTGGACAAGCGTAAGCAGGACGCCACAACGTTTGATTTAGGTTTGCTAGCAGAGTTATCTGAAGGCTTTACCGGTGCTGAAATAGAGCAAGCTGTTGTCGCCGCGCTGTATAGTGCTCAAGCGGCAGAGATGATGCTGGAAGATGCTCACTTATGCGATGAACTACGCTCTACCGTGCCGTTGTCAGTCACGATGGCGGAGTCATTGGCGGCACTACGTCAGTGGTGCAGTACGCGTGCAGTGCCGGCGAATTAGTGAGCGCAGCAGGGCGGCGGTTATCGTTTAGCGCCGCGTTGCGCTTCTATAGTGATGTGTCCTTATCTTTATTCGTGTGAGCGACGTTGCTTTCGCCTGCGTCATTGTTGTTGTGATGAAGTGACGCTGTTGCTGTGGGCGTTGCGGCTGGTGTATTGGCCGTAAAGCGCACAATCACTTCACTGAGCGCGCCAATTTCAATCGGCTTCGGCACGTGAGCATTCATTCCGGCAGCCAAACTGCGTTCGCGATGCTCGCGCAGAATATGGGCCGTTAGGGCGATGATAGGCGTGGGGGTACGTTTTTCATTTTGCTCCCACTGGCGAATATTGCGGGTGGCTTCAAAGCCATCCATCTCCGGCATCTCACAATCCATTAAGACGATATCGTAGCTGCCATTGCGTACGGCGTTGAGCGCATCGCGACCATTGGCGACAACGTCGGGCGTCAGGCCGAGCTTGCCGAGCATGCCACGAATGACTTTCTGGCTAAGCAGATGATCTTCTGCCACCAACACCTTTAGATTGCGACGTGGCGTCAAGCTGGGGCTGGCAGACTTGTGTGCAGAGAGCACACCGAGCGCTTCGGCGATGGCCTGTTTGAGTCGTTGGCCTGAAACGGGTTTGGTCAGCACTTTGTGAATGCCGACATTGCGCGCGGTGGTCGACGTCGGTGCGTCCTGCACGCCCGTCAGCATGATTAGGATGAGTGGGTGAGTGATGACCGGGTCTTCATGGATGCGTGCCGCCAGTTGCATACCGTTGATGCCGGGCATCTGATGATCGAGCAAGATGACGCTATAGGGTTCTTTTAAGTTTGCTTGCGTGCGAATAGTGGCGAGTGCTTCGCGCGGATCATGGCAGACGGTGACGCGCATGCCCCACGACAAGGCTTGTTGGCGAATCACGCGGGTGACGGTATTTGAATCATCAATTACCAGCATCGACTGGCCTGCGAGCATGGCCGCATCAACCGGGGTTTCTAAATCGTTTTGTGTGTTGCTGGCAGGCAGAGGCAGGTTAATCCAACAGACAAGATTGCCGCGCCGCCCTTCACGCAGGCCGCCCTTTCCGCCCATCGCATGTACCAACTGATGGGCAATGGTCAGTCCGAGAGCCGTGCTGTCGGTATCAGAGATGCCTTCGTCGCCAGGTGAAAAGCCCGCTAGGTGGTCATGCAGGGATTTCATTGCGCTGCCTTCAAATTCAAAACGCAGGTGATCGGCCAGACCACTTGGGTCGCGCGAGACGTCCAGAACCAATTCACCATGACTGGTGTGACGAATACAGGCGCCAAGAATATTGGTCAGAATTTGCTTTAATTTGCCGTGATCACCTTCGACAAAAATCGGTACATTGGTGTGGATATGCGGGATTAATTCAATTTCTTTTTCTTCTGCACGCTCACGAAATAGTTCGAGTGCATCCATGGTTAATTCGGACAAATCGAACCGTTCTCTGTTGACGTCAGTGGCGCCTTGATCAAGCCGAGAGTATTCCAATACGTCATTAATAATACGCAATAAATTTTCGCCGGCCGATCGAATGGATCGCACGCACTCTTTTTGGTTGGGGGTGAGCGGCGTGTCGGTGAGAAGCTCGGCCATACCGAGAATGCCACTCATCGGGGTGCGTATTTCGTGGCTAACCCGTGCCAATGTTTCGCTGCGAGTTTGCCAAGTGGATTCTTCGAGTACCTGCTTTTGCCTGAATTTTAGTTGCTGCTGCAAGGCACGTTCCCGTTGGCTGGTGAGGCCAAAGGTAAAGATCATGGCTTCGACGGTGCCGGCCAGCAAAATAATGAGTGGCAGTTCCGTTGAAACAGAGAGTAAATCGAAATTATTGAGCGCCGTTAGCAAGGCAACAAACGCGAGGCTGCTACGTGCGGCGAGGTAAAGTCTAGCGTGTTGTGCCTCGGCGCGTAGTGCGACGATACCGGCATAAAAGGCCGGCAGCGTTAATATGGCTGCGTACAGATAAGTCACCATTGCGGCATTGGTTTCGGTGAGCGATAGCGACAGCAGTGCGACGAACGCGCAACTCAAGGCGAGGCCGTGTAGCAGCATGTCTAAACGCGGTGCGTAGAGACGCGTGTTAAGAAAGTGACGCGCAAACAGCAGGGCGAAGCCATAGCCGGACATGACCGCGAGGGCCTCTAAACGCGGCTGCAAACCTTCAAACGCGAAGTATCGAACGCCAATAAAACCGGATGCGGTCAGGGCGATAATCAGAACTGACAGCATGGTTAACACATAGTAAAGCTGGCCGCGATTACGGGTGTAGTAGAGCTGTCCGCCATTAAATAACAGCAGGCCAAATAAAAGCCCCGCACTGATGAGGTAGGCGCTATCGATGGCGAGGTTACGCTCCATCTGCTCAGGCAGAGTGCTGATATAAAGGGTGTAGTTCATACTCCCAGACGGCGTCGCATGAGCATAATAAACATGGGCACTGTGTGCCGGTAGCGTTAGCTGGTAAAGCTGGCGGCGATCACGAATGTCGGCCCAAGGCGGCGAAAGCGAGCTGCCCGAGTGGTGGGCGGTATAGCCAGTGTTGTCAGGCGTATAAAAAGTGAGTTTGGAAAAATGCCCTGGCGACAATTCAAGAATGCGATTGATGGGTTTGTCGCTGTCATTTTTTAGCGCAACGCGAATCCACCATGCACTGCTGGCATAACCTAAACGCTGGCGCGCTTGGGTGGCAGGTTTAAAGTCGTCATCATACTGGCCGCTGAGCAGGTCGTTGAGATTAATCCGGCCGTCGGGGTCGGGTAGGTGCTCGGCATAAATGGTGATGCGGTTGGATTGTTGATTTTCGGCGATCACAAACGGCGGAGGCGTGGATGCTACTGCCTGAACGCTCGCCAGCGTGAATAAGACAAGGAGTGCAAAATGTTTGAGCGGGCTATGCCTGCTCCGAGCTTTCTTGTTTGGCATCTTCCGCGCTTTCCGTTTGTGCTTCTTTGTTACGCTCTAGTACGTAGGCATCGAGTCCCGCCTCCGTGAGGAGGTAGGCGCCTAGCTCGCTACGTCTGCCACCATCACAGCTGACCACATAGGTGAAATCTTTTTCTAGGGATTTTATTTGTCGACGCAACTCCGTTAGTGGGATGTTGCGTGCGCCGGGCGTACGGTCGTGTTTGAATTCCATCGGTAGACGAACGTCGATGGTCACGCAGGCGCGATCTCCCTCGTTTTCCATTTTTTCCAGTTCGTCTTCGGTTACTCTGCGCACCACAGAGGCTTGCAGTAGGTCACGAAAATCTTCTTGGCCAAGCATCATCAGAACACCATCGCTGGTCATGGTGATGGTTGCGTTGCGCTCTGTGTCCGAAATTAATGCATCTTCGCCGAAGAAGTTTCCGGCACTGAGGCCTGCGAGTGTTTGTTCGCGACTGCCTTGCTTACGGCTAACCATCGCCTTGCCGCGTTTGATGACGTAGAACGCATCGCCAGATTCGCCTTCGCAAACAATTTTCTCGCCGAGCGCGACGTCCTTTTCTTCAAATTTCACAAATAACTGCTGAATCTTCTGCGGCGGTACTTGGGAAAATAAATCCGAAGCGAGCAGTGAATCCATCCAGTCCCGTTCGTGTTCATCGGCATCATCTTCGAGCATCGACTCGGCGGCTTGAGTCCATGTCATTAATAAATCGAGCTTGTTGCGTTCCATCGCGTAGAGGGTAGATGGCATGGTGGTGATCGCGTTGACGGTGTGCTCGGCGTAATTATCCAGAGCGAGATAGTTTTCATCATCGTCGAACGGGAATTTGCGAACTTGGAAGCTGGCATCGGTCAGGTCGACGGAACCCTCAACGAGAAAGTAAGCAAGTTCGGCGCGGTCGCCGCGCTTAAAGACAACGCGCGCTGGCGGCAGAGTGATGACCTTTATTTGCCCACAGATGTCGCGTACGTGCGATTCAGATAAGCAGTCGAACGGGATAAAGTGTGTGAGCTTGTCTAGATCGATGTGGGTATCGGTCATGCCGTTTCCTGTCTGCGGTCGCTTGGGCTCTTGGGCGTTATTCTTTGCTGAAAATGACGTTGAGCCGCTCGTTATTAAGGCGCTGGGCGCCAGTAAAAGTAGCGCGATTATGGCAGCGACCTTTTACGTTGTCACAAATCCTACTGACGGGCTAGTGATAATGTGATCTGGCTCTTGTAATGCGCGCCGATAGACCGCGCATTCGGTTGAATGACGCGGTAACGAGAGGTTGGCTGAGGAGAAGTCGGTGTGCAGAGGGTTAGTTTTTCTCGCGTGCGACAGCGCGGTAGCCAATGTCGGTGCGGTAGAGGCAATCTGCCCAGCTGATCTGTTGCACGCCTTCATAGGCGCGCTGTTGTGCTGCGGCAACGCTATTGCCGAGCGCGGTGACGCAGAGTACGCGGCCACCGGCGGTGACGACATTTCCGTTGTCTGCCCGAGTGCCGGCGTGGAAGACTTTTAAATCGTCTTGATCGACACCGTCGAGGCCACTGATGATGTCGCCTTTGCGATAATCCTCTGGGTAGCCACCTGCGGCCAGTACAACGCCAAGTGCCGGGCGCGGGTCCCATTGGGCGGTGCATTGGTCGAGCTTGCCATCGAGCGCAGCAATACACAGCGCGCTGAGATCAGATTGCAGGCGCATCATAATCGGTTGCGTTTCTGGATCGCCAAAGCGGCAATTAAATTCGATCACTTTCGGGGTGCCGTCGGCGGCAATCATTAAGCCCGCGTAGAGAAAGCCGGTGTACGAATTACCTTCGGCGGCCATGCCCGCAACGGTCGGTGTGATGACCTCGTCCATAATGCGCTGGTGAATCTCTGCCGTCACAACCGGCGCAGGAGAGTAGGCGCCCATGCCGCCAGTGTTCGGGCCGGTGTCGCCATTGCCGACGCGCTTATGATCTTGGCTGGTGGCCATCGGCAGTACGTTCTTGCCGTCGACCATGACGATAAAGCTCGCTTCTTCGCCTTCCAAAAATTCTTCAATGACGACGCGATGGCCGGCATCGCCAAAACGATTGCCATCGAGCATGTCGCGCACAGCGTCTTCGGCTTCTGCGAGCGTCATGGCGACGATAACGCCTTTGCCGGCCGCAAGGCCGTCTGCCTTCACGACAATCGGTGCGCCTTGTTCACGCACGTAGGCGAGCGCTTGGTCAACGTCGGTAAAGTTGCCGTAAGAGGATGTGGGGATGTTGTGGCGGGCAAGGAAATCTTTGGTGAACGCTTTTGAGCCTTCCAGCTGTGCCGCGCCTTGGGTTGGGCCAAAACAGGGTAGGTTGCGTTCTTGAAAATAATTGACCAGCCCTTCAACCAATGGCGCTTCGGGACCAACGATGGTGAGATCAATGGATTCGCGTTGCACCAGTTCAGCAAGGCCTTGTTTATCCAGCACATCGAGTGCGACGTTGACGACTTTTTCTTCGCGCGCGCTGCCAGCATTTCCCGGTGCAACAAAAACGGTTTCGACCTGACTAGACTGAGCAACTTTCCATGCCAGCGCGTGCTCGCGTCCACCTGCACCGATGATGAGAACTTTCATTGTCAGCCTACCCTAATGTGTTGAGGTCTTTGTGTTGCGGAACGGTTTGTTTGTTGCGATGTGTTTGCGCATATTCCGTGTTTCAAGAATATCGCGCCACGTATTTCAAAACCAAATCTGTTCGCCATGCTCCGCGGTGCGGTACATGGCGAACATGCCAGCGTACTGATGAATTAGTAACGAATTAGTGACGGAAGTGGCGCATGCCTGTGAACACCATCGCCATGTTGTGCTCGTCAGCGGCAGCAATGACTTCTTCATCGCGCATTGAGCCGCCCGGTTGAATGACACAGCTGATACCGACTGCGGCGGCGTTGTCCATGCCGTCACGGAACGGGAAGAATGCGTCGGACGCCATCACGGCGCCTTTAACTACAAGGCCAGCGTGCTCTGCTTTAATCGCCGCGATGCGCGCGGAGTTCACGCGGCTCATTTGGCCGGCGCCCACACCAACGGTTTGACGATTCTTAGCGTAAACAATGGCGTTGGATTTAACGAACTTCGCTACTTTCCACGCGAAAATCAAATCGTGCATTTCGGCTTCGGTCGGTACGCGCTTTGTGACAACTTTTAAGTCGCTTTCAGTGATCATGCCGAGGTCACGATCCTGTACCAACAGCCCGCCGTTAACGCGTTTGTAATCAAAGTCAGCATTGCGTTCGCTTGCCCATTCGCCGCACACCAATACGCGAACATTTTTCTTCGCGGCGGTAATGGCGAGTGCTTCATCGGTAACGCTTGGGGCGATGATCACTTCAACAAACTGACGGTCAACAATCGCTTGCGCGGTGGCCGCATCAAGTTCGCGGTTAAACGCAATGATGCCGCCGAATGATGATTCTGGATCGGTTTTGAAGGCCAGGTCGTATGCGACGCCAATGCCATCTAGGCTGACGGCAACGCCGCAAGGATTGGCGTGTTTAACGATGACGCAGGCCGGCTTTACAAATGATTTTACGCATTCGAGTGCGGCGTCTGTGTCGGCAATATTGTTAAACGACAACTCTTTGCCTTGTAGCTGACGAGCGGTGGAGATCGAAGCATCTTGCGGTGCGCGTTCGGTATAGAAGGCAGAGCGCTGATGCGGGTTCTCGCCGTAGCGCATATCCTGCGTTTTCACGAAGCTTAAATTCAGAGTGCGTGGGAAAGGTGCTTTACCGGGCGCGACCATCGTGCCGAAGTAGTTGGCGATAGCGCCGTCGTACGCAGCGGTGTGCTCGTAAGCTTTAATGGCAAGATCGAAGCGGAAAGCGTGGCTCAATACGCCGCCTTCGCTGTTCAGTTCTTCGATCACGCGCGCATAGTCTGATGGATTGGTCACGATGCCGACATGGGCGTGGTTCTTTGCCGCGGCACGGACCATGGTTGGACCGCCAATATCGATATTCTCGATGGCGTCATCAAGACTGCAGTCAGGGTTGGCAACGGTTTGCTCAAACGGGTACAGGTTAACGACGACAAGGTCGATACGGTCAATGCCGTTGTCGGCCATGATCGCGTCGTCTTGGCCGCGACGACCGAGGATGCCGCCATGCACTTTAGGGTGCAGGGTTTTCACACGGCCATCCATCATCTCAGGGAATCCGGTGTAATCAGAGACTTCTCGTACCGCGATGCCTGCCTGCTGGAGCGCCTTATAGGTGCCACCCGTTGACAGAATCTCGATATCCCGAGCGACTAGCGCCTGGGCAAATTCAACTAATCCGGTTTTGTCTGAGACGCTGATTAGCGCCCGTTCCACGGCCTTGCTCATTGCCTGCGTACCTTCGACTGAAGAGAAAAATAAAAAAGGGCAGTCATGACTGCCCTTCTCGTATTACTGACCGATGCTGTTTACAGCAGGCCGTATTGCTTAAGTTTTTTACGAAGCGTGCCGCGGTTGAGGCCAAGCATTTCGGACGCTTTGGTTTGGTTGCCGCGGGTATACTCAAGTACTTTTTCTAACAGCGGAATTTCCATCTCCGCGAGCACCATCTCATAGAGTTCGTTTACTGGCTCGCCATCGAGATTGCGGAAGTAGTCAGCTAAAGAGCGTCGAACACAGTTACGCAGTGTGTCGCGAGTGTCTGCTTGTGCCAGTGTTAGTTCAGGTTTGCGCTCATCAGCGTTGGCCATGGTGTCCAGTGTGCGTGCTGCAGAATTCATGCGGCTAAAACTCCTTTCGATCCGGCGCAAGGTTTGCTTGCGGCAGATAAATCACCGTACTGACCGAAGCGAACACGGTCAGTAATTTGTTCAAGATTTTGGAAAAACATCGTGACGGCATGTCGCTGTTGTGCGGCGTCGTCCAACCTGTTGAATTGCTGGCGAAATGTTTCACCATTCGGCAGGTTGCTGGTGTACCAGCCCAGATGTTTACGGGCAATTCGGACACCGCTTTCTACGCCATAGAATTCATGCAATGAATTAAGGTGACCAAGCACCAATTCATGCACTTCCCCAACTAATGGCGCGGGTGGCAGCTGACCAGAATTTAAATAATTTACCGTGTCATGAAATATCCACGGATTCCCCTGAGCTGCGCGGCCGATCATAATACCACCAGCCCCGGTATATTCCAGTACTTTGCGAGCTTTTTCAGGCGTGTCGATATCGCCGTTTGCAAATACCGGAATTGCAACGCTTTTTACAACGTCAACAATAGTGTCGTACTCCGCGTGGCCGTTAAAACGGCATGCACGTGTACGGCCATGCAAGGCCAATGCCTGAATTCCAGATTGTTCTGCTAACTGTGCGATGCGAATTGCATTTCGATTATCGCTATCCCAGCCGGTGCGAAACTTTAATGTCACTGGAATCGAAACGGCATTGACGACGCTGTGAAGAATTTCAGCAACGAGACTTTCATCACGAAGCAGTGCAGATCCCGCGGCGCGTTTGCACACTTTTTTTGCTGGGCAGCCCATGTTGATGTCGATCATTTGCGCGCCGAGATCGGCACTCATTTTTGCCGCCTCGGCAAGCGCGACCGGATCGCTCCCGGCGATCTGAATGGACACTGGACCCGGCTCGTTACTATGGGGCAGACGGCGCATGCTTTTGCGCGAGTGCCACAGGGATGCATCGCTGGTCAGCATTTCAGACACGATCAGCCCAGCGCCCTGCTGTCGGCAGAGTTGCCGAAAGGGAAGGTCGGTGACACCAGCCATGGGCGCGAGAGCGACCTGGTTGGCGAGCTGATAAGGGCCGATTTTCATGCTGAAGGATCTAGCCGCAACGGAAAGGGCGGACATGATAGGCAAGGCGTGCGACAGGGGAAAGGGCTATTCAGGCCAGCTCGTGCCGAGACTCTCCTGCGTGCAGGTCGCAAGGGAGTCTCGGATGCTGTGCGGTCGCCCGGATAAGGCCCCGGGGCTTAGCTTGACCGCTGAATGGATGCTAGGCGCCCGTTTGTGGGGTGGGGAAGAAACGTACGGTGTAATTTACGGCGTCTTCGCCTGGGTCGAGTATCTCAAGTGAAACATGGACCGGCTGATTGATTGGCATAGTGCCTTGACCGGTTAAGTCGCCTTGAAGGTACTCGTCGGGGAAAAACTGTCGGCTAGCGATGGCAGAGCCTTGTAGGTTGGTGAAACCAAGTTCAATGACGGGGAATGGCTGCTGATAACTCGCCTTGTTAACGAGCAGTACATCGACGACCAGTGCATTGGAAAAAGTGGGGTGCTTGCGCACAACGAGATTGGCGCCATGCAGGCGGCTGACGTCTGACGGGCTTGGTAGCTGGCAACCGAAAGCGCCGCAAACCGTTGAGTAAAAGCCGCGCCACTCCGGTGTGCGAGCGAGCTCGTTAAAGTTAAAGGTCATGTACTGGATGCCAAATAGCAGGCACAGCAGCGCGGACAGCGCGGCCCAGCGCAGTAAGTCTGTGGTGTTGCTGACAATGTTGTTGATTTTGAGTGTTTGAGCAACCGACCTCTTCTCGGCCGCCGGAATTTCGATGGCGGCAATTTCATCATGGCCATAATCGTCGTCCAGCAGACCAAAGCTATCGTCGTCAAACAGCCCGCCAGCCTCTTGCGACCAGTCTTGTTCTATAGGAGCGGGTGCTTTGTTGGTGGATTGTTGGGCTTTTAACTTTTTTTCGCGCTTGCTGTTTTTGGATGCCGCGCGAGCCGTCTCTTCTTCCGTGGCGGACAGCTGCAGGGTTGCAGATGAGACCGGCGCCGGGGCCGGTTTGTCATCTTCGAGTTCTTCCAATAATTTGTCAGCCCATGACTCGTCCGAATCTTCGCTCTGACTGGCGCGCCCTGCGCCACTCATGTCGGAGAAGTTTTCGCTGCTTAAGCGTTCATCGTCGTCGCCTTCGAGTGACATGAAGGAGTCACTGAGTTCGAGGCTGCCAATGGAGACGGAGGTGTCGTTAGAGGCCTGCTTGCTGGCGGCGTTGTCCTCGACATCAGAGAAGTCGTCGAGGCTGTCGTCTCGATTATCATTCGCGCCGCTTGTCGCGGGTTCGTCCATAGTCCAGCGCGAGTTTGTTGCACTTGCCGGCGCATCGTCGCTGGGCAGTGTCCACGTTTCGGCAGTGGCTGCGGGTTTTGGTTTTTGCGGCGCAGCGGCAGGCGCGGGAGCTTTGACGGGTGCTTTGGGGGCAGGCGCCGGCGCAACCAGATGATCCGTGGCGAGAAAAACTTTCAAGCAGGAGCCGCAGCGTACTTGGCCTTTGGCTTGTTCGAGGTGCTGTTCACTGATGCGAAACTGAGCGCTGCAGTGAGGACATTGTGTTTTGTATTGTACGGCCATAGCGGCAAGCGGCTCCTTATACTCTAGGCGAGACTAAAACAGAGCTAAAGCGACTGTGCAAGGATGTTGTTCGCGTTCTGCGCGGCCAGCATCTCGTAGACCCAGTGTACCCTAGTGCCGAGTTAAGCGCGGTCGCGAGTATCTATCCTGCTAAGTCTATCGGTGGCGTCTATCGGTGGGGTCTCTAGGCGAGAGCCCACCGGTTCATTTCTCTCGATTGTTCTTCATGCCTTAATGCTTGGTCTTAATGTTTCCTGCCCGTAACGCGTAACCAGTCATTTTTCTGTGTCGGCAGGTCGACGGAAAAAGCATTGCTGTAAGCCTCTACAACGCTGTCGCCCTGCGCAGCCAGTATTCCCGAGAGCACGATATGGCCTTTGCTTCGGCATAGCTGGCTCAGCTGCCCGGACAGTTCGACTAAAGGTCCAGCAAGGATGTTGGCTAGGACAATATCGACATCTATGTCGTCGGGAAGGTCTTTGGCGAGCACGCACGTCAGGCGGTCGGCGACGCCGTTATTGGCGGCATTGCTGGCGGTGGCCAGTAGGGCTTGCGGGTCAATGTCGCAGGCCCAGGCGTGTTCAGCGCCAAGCAGTAAGGCGCCGATGGCGAGTACGCCGGAGCCGCAGCCGAAGTCGATCACGCTTTTACCGCGTAGCTCGGCTTGGTCGAGCCACTCCAAGCACAGCGCCGTGGTTTCGTGGGTGCCGGTGCCGAACGCGAGACCGGGGTCGAGTTTTATATTGGTGGCGGATGGATCCGGTGCATCAGTCCAGCTTGGAATGATCCACAAGCGCTCACCAAAACGCATCGGTTTGAAGTCTTCCATCCATGCTCGCTCCCAATGCTGATCTTCTAAGATCGACATGCGGTAATTGGGTAGCGGCTCCCCGAGCGCTGATTTCAACGCTTGGGCCAGCAGGTTGGCATCGGTAGTTTGTTCGAATAACGCCGAAACAATGATCTGCTTCCACAGCGGCATTTCGCCTGGCGGCGGTTCATAGAGGGGCTGATCTGCGGCGTCCGTCATCGTGACGGCAACGGCGCCAAGTGTTTCAAGTAGCGACTGTAGTGCGTCTACCTGCGCTTCTTCTGCGCCAATATGTAATTGCAGCCAGGCCATAGGGCTCCATAGAAAATTGCGCGCCGGCTGGGCCGGCGCTTGTGCTCAATAACGTGAATGGTGTGTGACTACTTTTTAGTGCCGCGTAGCTTTCGTTCGAGGTGATGAATATCGACGCTGCCCAGTGTGAATGCGGTGTCTTTGAAAATTTTGTCTCGATGCAGCGGTATATTTGTTTTTATTCCTTCGACGACTACTTCTTCCAGCGCATTGCGCATTCGTGCGAAGGCAACGCTACGGTCAGGTCCCCAGGTGATAATTTTGCCGATCAGTGAATCGTAATAAGGCGGCACGCTATAGCCGCTGTAGACGTGAGAATCGACACGTACGCCATTGCCGCCGGGTGCATGAAAATAGGAAATTTTGCCCGGGCAAGGAATAAACGTATCGGGATCTTCAGCGTTGATACGCACTTCAATAGCATGGCCGCTGAGCTTGACGTCGCTTTGCTTAATAGACAGCGGTTCGCCACCGGCAATCAGTAGCTGCTGTTTGACGATATCAACGCCGCTAATCATTTCGGTTACGGGGTGCTCAACCTGTACACGGGTATTCATTTCGATAAAGAAAAACTGCCCGTCTTCGTAAAGAAATTCAAAAGTCCCTGCGCCACGGTAACCGATTTCGATGCAGGCGTTAACGCAGCTCATGGCCACTTTTTCGCGTATGTCATCAGGGATGTTGGGGGCGGGAGCTTCTTCAACAACCTTTTGATGGCGGCGCTGCAATGAGCAGTCGCGGTCGCCCAAATGAATGGCGTTGCCTTGGCCGTCTGCGAGCACTTGAATTTCTACGTGGCGAGGATGCTGCAGAAATTTTTCCATGTAAACGGTATCGTCGCCAAATGCATTTTTGGCTTCGGAGCGTGTTACGGTAATGGCATTGAGTAATTGATGTTCACTTTCCACGACACGCATGCCGCGTCCGCCGCCACCAGATGCCGCTTTAATAATAATTGGGTAGCCAATCTTGCTTGCCATGCGCAGCGACTCGTCAGCATCTTCGCCGACTGGGCCATTTGATCCGGGCACTGTCGGCACGCCAGCTTTTTTCATCGCTTCAATGGCTGAAACTTTATTGCCCATGAGTCGAATGGTTTCCGGCTTCGGGCCAATAAACGCAAAGCCAGAGCGTTCAACGCTTTCGCCAAAATCCGCATTTTCGGCGAGAAATCCGTAGCCCGGATGAATAGCATCGGTGTCCGTGACTTCGGCGGCGCTAATAATGGAGGGAATATTCAGGTACGACTCGGTTGGCGATGCCGGACCAATACAGACCGCTTCGTCGGCAAGGCGTACATGCATTAGATCGCGGTCAGCTTTTGAATAGACTGCAACGGTACGAATGCCGAGCTCGCGGCAGGCGCGTAAAATCCGCAGGGCAATTTCACCGCGGTTGGCGATTAAAACTTTTTCTAACATGACGGCCCCCGTTAAATGATGCGAATCAGGGGCTGGTCAAACTCCACTGGCTCACCATCTTCGACAAGGATTGCGTCAACGACGCCTGATTTGTCTGCTTCGATTTGGTTCATCATTTTCATCGCTTCAACAATGCATAGCACGTCGCCAGCCTGTACTTTCTGGCCGACCTCAACAAAGGCGCTTGCATCAGGCGATGGCGAACGATAGAAGGTGCCAACCATCGGAGAGCGTAATTCGTGACCAGCGAAAATCGGTGCAGCGGCGGGGGCTTCTGCTGCGGGGGCAGATGTCATTGGCGCAGGTGCATGTGCCGCAGCTTGTGGTGCATGATAAACCTGCTGTGGCGCAGGCGGGGTGCGGTGACGGCAGATGCGTACGGATTCTTCGCCTTCACAAATTTCAAGCTCGTCAATATTAGACTCTTCGAGGAGCTCAATGAGTTTTTTAACTTTACGAATATCCATGACGTGTTTATTTCCTATTGAGAGTTGTTAATGCGGCATCGAGTGCAAGTCGGTAACCGTCTGCGCCTAATCCCACGATGACGCCGATGGCGATATCAGAGAAATAAGAATGCTGACGAAATGCTTCGCGACGATGCACGTTTGATAAATGAATTTCGATAAAGGGAATGTTGACGGCCAATAAGGCGTCGCGCAGCGCCACGCTGGTGTGGGTAAAAGCCGCAGGGTTAATCAAAATAAAATCGATACCTTCAGCGGGCGCTTGCTGGATACGTTCAATTAATTCGTATTCGGCGTTGGACTGAAGCGCAAGCAGGTGGTGGCCACCTTCTTGAGCCTGAGCGTGTAATGCGCTGTTGATGTCATCGAGTGTGGTGGCGCCATAGGTCTCTGGCTCGCGCGTGCCGAGCAGATTTAGATTTGGGCCATGCAGAACAAGTATAGAAGCCACTTCTTATCCCCCTCCAGTAACCTTCCCGAGCAAACCTTTTCGGGTAAACTTCCCTAAACTACGGCGAAATAGCAGTGAACTGCAGGCTAATCACCACGGGTCGATTTTTTCAGTAGTCTAGGGGAGATTTAGGGGGGATAAAAGTGTTGAGTTAACAATAGTTACAAATGCCTGCATGTTCGTAGAAGATCGCTGCCGAGTTGATATCATCGTCCCATTGAATGTCCGCTAGGACTGGCCGATTGTTTAGAAATTGGCCAGATGAGTGATGAATTTCTCTGGCCCCATCTCGCCCAATATCCGTGTTCCGTCAATTTCGGTGCCGTTTGGGGCAAAAAAGACCAGGCAGGGCAGGCCAAAGATGTTGTACTTCTCCATGATCTTCTGGCTGTCGTTGTTAATTTCGGTGATATCCGCCTGAATCAATGTGTAACCCGATAGCGCCTCAAGCACGTCGGGGTGATTGAGCGTTTCTTCTTCGAGCACTTTGCAGGACGCACACCAGTCGGCATAAAAATCAACCAACACAGGGCGGCCTTGGGCTGCTGCTTGCGCGAGCGCGGCGGCGAGGTTGTCGCTGCCGCGGAGTTTTTGCCAGCTACCGGTGGTGACGGCAGATGAGTCGGTTGCAGGTGCAATGGCTGTGCTGCTCGTTGATTGATGGTGTGACGATACCAGCGGTTGCAACGGATCTTTGCCGCCGGCTGCGGCGCCGACCACCAAGAGCGCACCGTAAAGTGCAAGCATCAGCGCGATAGTGCGTTTCATTCTGGAGCCACCTTCGGGCGTCGGTTCCAGTGCGCCGAGATAAATGCCGTAGCCAGCGGCCAGTACGCCGTACAGTCCCATCGCCATGCTCGCCGGCACGATGCGCGCCAATAACCACACCGCGATAGCAAGCATCATCACGCCAAAGAAGCGCTTGATGTCGTCCATCCACGCCCCGGCTTTAGGCAGTAGATGGCCGCCGCCAGTGCCCATGATAATGAGTGGTACGCCCATGCCGATGGCGAGTGAAAATAACGACAGCGCGCCGGTTAGTGCGTCGCCACTGCTGGCAACATAAATGAGCGCGCCAGCGAGAATAGGGGTAACGCAAGGCGATACCACTAGGCCGGAGATCGCCCCCATGAGCGCGGCGCTCCACGTTGAGCCACCTTGCTGTTGTTGGCCGACATTATTTAATCGGCTACGGATAAATTCAGGCAGCTGTAATTCGTACAGGCCGAACATGGCCAGCGAGAGCAAGGCAAAAACCAATGCCGAAAAAATAATGGCAGCGGGTTGTTGTAATAAAAACTGCAGATTGAGTCCGGCGCCAAAAACCGCCACCAGCAACCCTGCGATGGTGTAGGGCACCGCCACGCCAAGCACATAGGCGACACTGAGGGTAAAGCCGCGTCGTGCCGAGGGATTGTCGGCGCCGGCAATAATGCCTGACAGGATGGGGATCATCGGAAACACGCACGGCGTAAATGCAAGTAGTAAGCCGCCGCTGAAAAACAAAATGACAACCATGCCGATGCCGTGGCCACTCATCCAGCGGCTGAAGGCGTTGGCGTCATCGGATGCGAGCGTGTCGATAAAGCCTTGTTTGTTTTTGGTGGTCGTCGACGTGGCCGCTAACTGCGGCGTGATTGGCGTTGTGCTGGTAGAAGACGGCACGAACTGAATAGGCAGTTTTGCCGTGCGTGGCGGATAGCACAGCACATCTTCAAGACAGCCTTGATATTTTACTTCGAGCACCGCGTCGACCAGTGGTATGGCCGACAGCGGTAGCGTGATGTCGGCGAAGTCGTAAAACACTTCTACGTCACCAAATATTTCATCGAATTTTGGCTTGCCGTGTGGCAGTTCCATGTCGGCGAAATCGCTGAGCAGATTGCCGTTGGTGTCGGTCAGGCGAAAGCCCAGGCGATGGCGGTACAGATAGACACCAGGATAGAGCGTGAATGAGACATCGATGGCCTGAGCTTCAAGCATCTCCAGCGCGCCGACTTGAATGGCTTGTTCTGCTGAAGGAATGTCATCTTCAATAGGGGTTATGCCCGGCAGGGCCAGCGCGATAGTAGTGAACGACGAAAGCAGCACAGTCAGTACGGTAGCAAGCAGGAGGCTTAGCGACGTTGGCGAGCGGGACGTTTTGGGCTCGATGCTGGGCGTGCCGCTTGAATGCATATCTATGTTCATTGCTATCCTCATTGTCCGAGGCGATTTAGAGCCGCAGAGAGTGAATAAGTTTCGCTGTAAATCGGGCTAGTTTATCGGACTTTCCCTGCGCTGCGGCCTTTTCTGCGGAACCCGTACCCGTGCGCTGCCTGTTGGGTGAATTCGCCGGACGAATGGTCGTCGTTAGCTGGCGGAGCCTCGCTCATATTCCCTTAGGTTTTCTGCCGTATTCGACGGTTCCTGCTATAGTGCGAGGATCGTAATAGGGTGTTAAAACGAGTAGGGATATCGATGAAGTTACCGGATGACATGACAGAGAAAATGGGCGATCGGCTGCTCGATCCGGCCACGTCAGAATTGTGGCGCTATCTGATGGCGTTGTTATTGCTGCTGCTATTAGTTGATTTTGGGCTCGGCTGGTACTGGAGTAGTGAGCCAGAGATTCACTCTGTCGCGATGGTCAGTGAACGACCTGTGGTGGGTGAAACGACGACGAATGCGTTGATTCAGGTGGCGGAAACGTTGCTCGATAAGCCCGGCGGCTACCTGAGTAATGACCTGCTGCCGCACCGTTTATGGCTCGACAATATGCCTAATTGGGAATACGGCGTTTTGGTGCAGGTGCGCGATATGGTGCGCGTGATGCGCAGAGATATGAGTCGTTCGCAATCGCAGAGCCAAGAAGATCAGGACCTGATGCGCGCCGAGCCGCAGTTGAACTTTGATAATGCCAGTTGGGCCATGCCGGCTACCGAGTCGGAATACCGGCGCGGCACCAAGGCGTTGCGTTCGTATTTGTCTCGCCTTCAAGCCAATGACGGCTCTGCGACTTTTTATGCGCGCGCGGACAATTTGAATTACTGGATCGGCGATGTGCAGAAGCGCCTAGGGAGTTTGTCGTTGAACTTGAGCCAAAGCGTTGGCCGCGACCAGCTTGACCTCAATGCGCCAGAGGATATGCAGGAGTCGTCACAGGTAAAGACCCCTTGGATGGATGTGGATGATGTGTTTTACGAGTCACGGGGCGCCTGTTGGGCATTGATTCATTTGTTGAAAGCCGCCGAAGTTGATTTTGCCGACGTCTTGAAAAAGAAAAACGCACAGGTGAGCTTTAGCCAAGTGATTCGCGAACTTGAAGCGACCCAAGAAACGATTTGGAGCCCGATGATTTTGAATGGATCGGGCTTCGGCGTGTTGGCGAATCACTCTCTTGTCATGGCAAATTATATTTCCCGAGCGAATGCGGCGTTGCTCGATTTACGTCAGCTGCTGACACAAGGTTAAATATTTAGTGAATAGATAACTCTCTTACTGAGATAAATTTTGATTTAGGAGAAACGTGATGAAACGGTTAGTGATTGCGTGTTGTTTGGCCATAAGCGCGTCAGCCCACGCTGCCGATGTTTTTGTCGAGGCACATGCTGGAGCGTTGCTGGGTTATGGTGCTGAAGCCGGTGTTGATTTTGGTTTGGTGCGTGTGCGTGGTCAGTTTAATTCCTTCGACTACGACACGGACTTAGAGATTGACGGTAATGATTTCGATATTGCGTTAGCGCTGGATAATCGTGGCGTGTTGGTCGATTTACACCCGTTTGCGGGTGCTTTTCATTTTACCGGCGGGTTATACGACAACCAAAATATGGCCAGCGGTGATGCGAAGGGTGTCGTCCTCGTGAACGGTAAGCCTGCGATTGGCGTGAGCGCTGATGCGGATTTCTCAAGCACCGCGCCTTATGTTGGTATTGGCTGGCTGTTTGGTCGAGACAATAAAGGCTTAGTCGCGCATCTCGAGGTAGGTGTGCTAGACAACGGCGATGCAGATGTGTCGTTGTATGTTCCGAGCTTCAACGGCGCGGTGACGGCTGAAGATGTGGCAATTGAAGAGCGAGAAATGGAAGAAGACCTAGAAGGTTTTGGTTTTTTTCCGGTGATTAAGTTGGGTGTCGGCTACTACTTTTAAGTGGGCTGCTGGCGCAACGCCAGCGCTGACGTCTCCCGCACCGAATGCCGATCGTTCGCTGGCCGGTTTCTACTGCCCAGCGAGTGATCCGCACACCATCTAAATCAATACCTTTCGGCAGCAAGACAGGCTCCGGCATAACATAGATTACATTCAGCTCTTAGGTATGCGCGCGTAAATACGCTTCGCATGTTCTGGCTTAGATAGCGCTGTATTGCCCCACGTGTCTGTTCGATACTCTATCTCGCCTGCGTGAACGGTACTTTCATAACAAGCGCACTGCCTGAGAAAATAATGTTGTATGGTTGGAGCCAATGATAATTGGGCCAGCTCTAATTGGAGTGAATAAATGAAAGCGGTGATGACATCTGGCTGGGGTTTGTCGGCGAAACTTGTCGTAAAAGAGACTAAGGCGTCGACGCGACTCGCGCCCAACGATGTCCTAGTGAAAGTGCATGCCGCTTCGGTAAACCCTAAAGACTGGAAATTAAATTATCACCTAGCTGTGTTGGCAACACCGATGATGATTGAAAAAGTATCGCCGATTTTCGGTGATGACTTAGCCGGTACCGTTATTGCCAAAGGACGTAACGTTACCGATTTTGCCATTGGTGATGCCGTTTACGGCATGGATATGCGCCTACGAACGGCATCCTTGGCAGAGCAGACGCGTATCGATCAACGCCGCATTGCCAAGAAACCTGCAAGCCTGTCATTTTCTGAAGCCGCGGCCATGCCGCTTGCCGCCCTCACTGCCTTGCAGGGGTTGCGCAAAGGCAAAGCGAAGACTGGCAGTACTGTTCTGATTATTGGTGCGTCTGGTGGTGTTGGCTGTTTTGCGGTGCAAGTCGCTAAAGCAATGGGCGCTCACGTGACGGGGGTGTGCAGTAGTCGAAATAGCGCGTTTGTTTTGTCGCTAGGTGCTGACGAGGTTATTGATTACACCGCGGGAGATTACCGTCAGCAAGCTGGCCAGTTCGATCTGGTTTTTGATGTTACATCCTACGAGACACCGCTGACCTGTTCGAAGCTTATGGCAAAGAACGGCTACTTTATTTCTACCGGCGGCGACGGTAAGTCCATGCTGGGCACACCGCTGTATAGATTGCTCGGCAAGAATGCTGCCACGGTTGTGGTGGAGTCCTACCGAAGTGACCTTGAAGAATTGGCGGCGCTGGTCGAAAGCGGCAAGCTAAAGCCCATTATTGATAGCCAATTTCCGTTGTCGGAAAGCGAACAAGCCTACGCCCGGAGTCGTACGGGTCGTTCGCGCGGCAAAGTGGTGATTAATATTGTCGGCGACAAATAGGTTTATTTTTTAAATCAAGATTCTGATCGAAGCGCCTAGAAAAGACGCCCACAAAAAAGGCCGGTTATTAAACCGGCCTTTTTTGTGCAGACTGTCTTGCTCTGCGAGTTTTTACGAGGCGCTGTTTATTTAGCGGCGTCGTATGCAGCAGCAGATTTTATGATTTCTGCGCGCGCTGCTTCGGCGTTATCCCAGCCGTCAACTTTAACCCACTTGCCTTCTTCGAGATCTTTGTAGTTCTCGAAGAAATGTGCGATCTGCTTGAGCAGCAATGCTGGCAGGTCAGTGGCTTCTTTTACGTCGTCATACAGTTTTGACAGTTTAGTGTGCGGAACCGCAACCAGCTTCGCATCTTTACCGGCTTCGTCGCTCATGTTGAGAATGCCAACTGGGCGCGCACGGATTACAGAGCCAGGAACCACTGGGTAAGGTGTCACAACCAGAACGTCGAGCGCATCGCCGTCTTCAGACAGAGTGTGCGGGATGTAGCCATAGTTGGCTGGGTAAAACATCGGCGTGGCCATAAAGCGGTCAACGAACACAGCGCTGCTGTCTTTGTCGATCTCGTATTTGATAGGCGTGCTGTTCGCCGGAATTTCGATGACTACGTAGATGTCGTCTGGCAGGGACTTGCCCGCAGGTACCTTGTCAAAATCCATGAATGTGTCCTTCGCCGGAGCTTGTCAGAATGTGGGATGAATACAGGGGCGCGGATTATAGCAACGGCAGCGTGTGCCTGCCACTGCCAACCATGACTCGCCAGTGGCGTGATGCGTCGGGTAGGGCTTTAGGGGCGAATTTGCTGAGCCTAAGCGGTTTTCAGACGAGTGTCAGTCGGCGCGCCACTTGATGTTGCAGCCAATGGAGGCGCTCTGTTGTGGAGCGGGATCAGTGTTGGCCAGCACCGCATCGCAGGCGGCACGCATGTCTCGGCCGCTAACGGGAATGTTGTTGCCGGGGCGGCTGTCGTCGTACTGGCCGCGATACGCGAGCTTGCCTTGGCGATCGAACAGAAAGAAATCTGGGGTGCAGACGGCCTCAAAGGCGCGCGCCACTAACTGCGTGTCGTCGACCAAATACGGGAAGGTGTAGTCGCGTAGCGCGACTTCATCGCGCATCTTCTCGGGGCTGTCAGCGGGATGGGCGCGGTAATCATTGCTGTTGATGGCGATTACCTGCAGGCCAAACTTGCTGTAATGGCGCGCGAACTGTGAAAAATGATCGGCGAGATGTTTCACATAGGGGCAGTGGTTGCAGATAAACGCGACCAGTAACGGCGTGCACTTCTCTTTGCCATGGCCTTTGAGGTAGTCGCCGCTGTTGCGGGTTTCACCGAAGCAGTCCACCAGTGAGAACGCCGGTAACGGCGTTCCCAGCGGTAGCATGGTCGAGGGAGTTAATGCCATGTTGCTTCAACGGCCTTCATATACCTGCCTTGATGTGATGGCCGTATTATCGACTGCCTCATTTAACGACTTTGTTGCCTGCGGCGGTCCACGCTTTATAGTTGCCATCTAAGATGGTGACTTTCTTGAAGCCCGCTTTTTCCAGTACACCCGCAGCAGTATCGGCACGCGTGCCAGATTGGCAGTAGAGCACGATGGTTTCGTCTTTTTGTGCGCTGAGGCCTTCAACATAATCGCCAATTTGCGTATGCGGAATCAGGCGAGCGTTCGGTAGGTGTCCGGCAAGAAATTCGTCTTCCGAGCGAACGTCGATAATGATCGGTGCCTTGCCCGCCTTAACTTGAGTGGCCAGCTCATCGACCGAAATCGTGCCGGCAGCGAAGCTCTGGCTGGCCAATAGTGTTGCGGACAGCGCCAAAGCAAGGCCGGCTAAGGTGCGTAGTCGCTGAATAAGTGATTTTTTCATATCTGAGTATCCTCCGTGTCATCTCATTCGGAGCGCTTACCTTCCGAGTGTCTGAAAGTAAGGCTATGTGTCGCAGGTGCCTTCCTTGCTGACTCATCAGAACCGAAACGAGCAGGCAAAAAAAGGGTGCGGCCCGTTGAGGCTACACCCGTTTTTGTCGCTTGTGTATCACTTACCTAGAAGATGGCGGGACGTGAGCGTCCGCGCCATTTCCGCTGCGTGCCTACAGTACGAATTTACCCTTGAGCTTCTTCGGTACGGCTTCGAGTTTAGGGCGCGCGTACTGCGGGATGCCGTTCTTATAAGGAGGGTAGTCTTCGCCTTCAATCAATGGCGCCAAATAGTCGCGGCCCGCTTGGGTGATGCTAAAGCCGTCGCTGCTAATAAAGCTACGCGGCATTTTCTTTTCCACATTCGCGACTTTAGACAGCGGCGCTTCTTCGATGGTCCAGCTGTACTTCTTACCCTTGCCGCGAATAATCGCAGGCATTACCGCGTTCTTGCCAGCAACCGCCATTTCCACTGCGGCACGACCCACCGCGTAGGCCTGCGCAACATCCACCGCCGACGCGATATGGCGTGCCGAGCGTTGCAGGTAATCCGCAACCGCCCAATGATACTTATAACCCAGCTCGTCCTTCACCATCTGTGCGAGTACTGGTGCGACGCCGCCCAGTTGCTTGTGGCCGAAGGCATCAACACTGCCCGCGTCCGCCAGAAAAACGCCATCCTTATCACGCGCGCCTTCTGATACCACCACCACGCAATAACCGTTTTTCTTAACGGTTTGCTGAACCTTCTTCAGGAACTTCTCGCGATTAAAGGCGATTTCTGGAAACAAGATAATGTGCGGCGGATCGCCCGCTTGCTCCTGAGCCAGTCCTGCCGCTGCGGCAATCCAGCCCGCGTGGCGGCCCATCACTTCCATCACGAACACCTTGGTCGATGTAGCGCACATGGAGGCCACATCAAGGCCGGCTTCTTTCGCGCAGATAGCCGTGTACTTAGCGACAGAGCCAAAACCAGGCGACACGTCCGTAATCGGCAGGTCGTTATCCACGGTCTTCGGCACGTGAATCGCCTGAATCGGGTAGCCCATTTTCTCAGACAGCTGCGAGACCTTTAAGCAGGTATCCGCCGAGTCGCCGCCACCGTTATAGAAGAAGTAGCCGATGTCGTGGGCTTTAAAGACTTCGATCAGACGCTCGTATTCACGGCGTGACGAATCCAGATCTTTCAGCTTAAAGCGGCACGAGCCGAATGCACCGCCCGGCGTGTGCTTCAGCGCCGCGACCGTGGCTTTGCTCTCTTTGCTGGTGTCGATCAGCTCTTCGAGCAACGCGCCGATAATGCCGTTGCGGCCCGCATAAACCTTACCGATATGCTTTTTGTTTTCGCGTGCCGCCTCAATGACGCCTGCTGCTGAGGCATTAATGACCGCGGTTACACCGCCCGATTGGGCATAAAAAGCATTCTTTCGTGCCATGGTAAGGCTCCTACAGATATGGGGATCAGGTATGGGAATGGCGCGCATTCTACCTGTATGGGTGGGATATTTCCTGTGGAATGTCTGACTAGACGTTCAAAGGTGTGCAGGGGATAGACTAACCAGAGTGAAAGAACGAGTTGCTCGGCCCATGGCGCCGCTTGGCTGGGCGAGAGTAGGGTTGATGCTCGTTACGACTTAAGCACGGCTAACCGCCGTCGATCGGGCTGCGCACGCCAAATCCTCCTCGTTTTACCACATGGGTATAAATCTCGGTTGTTTTGACATCCGCATGGCCGAGTAACTTTTGAATCGTGCGGATGTCATAACCGTTTTCGAGTAACCGCGTGGCGAAGCTGTGCCGCAGCGTATGGCTATTAGCGTGCTTATAAATCCCGGCAAGCCGAACCGCTTGGCCAATCGCCCGTTGCACGCCGCGATCAAGGATGTGATGACGGCGCCGAACGGGACGACCTTCGCTATCTTGGCTACGCGGGTCGTTAGAAAGCTCCGCCGCCGAGAACACATACTGCCACGCAGGCGATGTAGCCTGAGTGGGGTATTTACGCGCCAAAGCAAACGGCATATAGACCTCGCCATAGCCTTCAGCAAGATCTTGTTGGTGCCGCGTTAGAGATACTTGAATTTGTAGCTGCAACGGTTCAATCAAAGCGTCCGGCAAAAGCGTTACCCTGTCCTTATTGCCTTTCCCTGACCGCACGACAATTTGCTGCATACTAAAGTCGATATCTTTTACCCGCAGCCGTAATACTTCGTTAATGCGCAAGCCGGAGCCATAAATGAGTTTGGCGACGGTCTGATTCACACCGTTAAGATTTTCAATGACTTTTCGCGCCTCGTCATGACTAAAAACAACCGGCACGCGTGTCGGTTTGCGTGACTGTTGAAACGATAAGTTCTCGATAGGCTGCTGTAGAAATTCCCGGTACAAAAAGACAAGCGCGTTAAGCGCCGTTTTCTGCGTGCCGGCGCTGCAATTTCGTTGCACCGCAAGGTGAGACAGAAAGGAGTCCACGTGAAAAGCGGACAATGTTTTAGGGTGTTGGCGGTTGTGAAAGCGAATAAAACGCAGCACCCAGTGGATATACGTTTTCTCCGTACTGTAGGCCAAGTTCCGGCTGCGAATAAACGCCCGCAATTGATCGATAAGACGAGTCGGTTTATCGGGGATTGGTGGCGGCACATCCATGCGTCACGCTCCTTATACAAATACTGATCATATGAGCAGTATTTGTATAAGGAGCGTGAATCAAGCGCAAAAAGCCGGAGTTCAACGACAAATGACTTATATCCCATTTTGCCGAAAACCCTAAACGCCCACGTGATGCGGCCTACAGAGAGTTTGTCGTGATATGTCAACCAAAACAAAACCCAGATAAAAACACGAGTTATACGACAATTGTCGCAAAAGTCTGGGTGATGCCGTTTTAATGTTGCGGGTAAGGTGTTGTAAATAAAAGAGATTGCGGCGTTTATTAATAATAGACTCTGGGGATATACGACAGCATGATATAAGTCATTTGTCGTTGAATACACTGTTATGCGCCAATGCTTCATGGCGGTTTAGGTAAGCTATAAATTGAAAATCAGTGCCACGGAATGGCCGCCATTCTAAAGCGTTTACTTAACGCACATATCTGGTAGTTTCTTCCTTGGTGGTCATATTTGGCGTCATCGCTGTTTCTGTGTGGTTGCCACA
>JAGPVL010000038.1 GCA_018067045.1 Gammaproteobacteria bacterium | reverse complement strand
CGGCTGGCCATTCACCGTGCGCGTCACACTTTCGGTGAGCACATTACCGTTGTCGTCGTAGGTCCAAGTGGTCAGGTGCCCTTCGGCGTTGGTCTCGGTGAGTTTATTGCCGTCGCCGTCGTAGGTGTAATCGGTTTCATTGCCGAGCATGTCGACGGTTTTGGTTACAAGGCCTTTGGCGTTGATATGGTTACCGGCAATATTACCGGTTGGATCCGTCACGCTGAGTAGATTACCCACTGCGTCATAGGCGTTGTTGTACTGATTGCCCAGTGCATCCGTGACAACCGTTTCTTGGCCGCGGGTGTTATAGCCAAAGCGGGTGATATGGCCCAGTTCGTTTTCTTGCGTGAGCTGGTCATTACTGTCGTTGTAGCTCGCTTTACTGGTTTTACCCTGCGCATTGGTTTCGGTCAGTTGATTGCCGCGTGCGTCGTAGCCATACGACGTTGTATTCCCAATCGCATCAACTCGCTGAGTGACCTGACCTTCATCGTCGTAATACAGGAACGTCGTATTGCCGAGACGATCGGTGACCACCGACTGACGCCCGGCGATGTCGTGATTAAAGTCGGTGCGATGACCGTCGCTGTCTTCCTGCGCAATCATGCGGCCGTCGTCATCGTAAATGTTTCTAACGATGCGGCGACCGAGCGGATCAATAATATCGAGCAAGCCGTGACCGCGGTTATAACTTTGCGCACTTTGGTTACTTAACGCATCGCGGTTGGCAACGAGATCGCCACTGCGGTTGTAATCGTATTCCAGTACATGGCCTTTAGGATCAGTAATGGTGGTGATGCGGCCGAGGCTGTCGCGGTTAAAGCGAATGGCTTTACCGCTAGAGTGAACAATGCCGTCGTTGCTGTAGGTCAGGGTGTGGCCGTTGGGATCAACGATGCGACGCACACCGAAAGCTTGATCTAGCTCATACACATAGCCGCCACGGGTGGTCAGCTTATAACGATCGGGGTTAATTGGGTTCGTGAACGAGGCGGTATCGACTAATTGACCGTTGTCAAAATAGGCGCTGTCATCGCCGAGCACTTCGAGTTCAGATTGGGTGTCGCCCACTGCACGGAAACGCAGATCAACATGCTTGACCACTTGGAAAGTACTGCACTCTGGGAAGGCGTGGGCTTCAAAACGTTCGACATCGCCGTTTGGCAACGTCACCGTCACCACTGGCGCCCCTTGCGGCTCCACACAGAAATCCGAAATGGCGTTGTAAGGGCCGCGCTTGTATTCGTTCAGCGCCCAATACAAACCCGGCGTGCGCGACTCTTCAACTTTGGCGTCTTGATAACCCACACTCCAGCCGTAACCAAAATCCAGCGGCTCGTTGCGACGACGTGAGTCATAGGTGCGGGTAACGCGAACCGGAATGCCGGCAACCGGAATATTTAAATCTTCAAGGGTAATGGTGAAGTTGCCGACTTTAAGATCGCCATCCACCATCACGGTCATGTTATCACTGGCGGACTGACCATTGGCATCGACCGCTTGCAACACTAAATCGTATTGGCCGTTGACCAACAACGTCGGATCCAGCGTACCGATCACCGCCGCCGATGCTGCGTCGCGGCCTTCGGCAATCACTTGCCAGTTTTGTTGTGCTTTTGGTGACAGGTAAAGGGTCCACGCGGCCAACGTCGCGTCGCTGATCGACGCCACCACGTCACTCGGCGCGGTAATCACCGAATTTTCTACAGGGCGGTGTAAGGTGACCTGCGGCGCTTGATCATCGCTTGGATCACGCACGGTATAAAAAGCGCTGGCTTCAGTACTGAACTCCCCATCGCTGACCGACGCGAAGAGATCATGACGACCGGCCGTTTGCGCGGTGATATACGCACGACCAAACGGATCCACGATCACGTTTTCGCCATCATTCGTTAAGGCAATAATGGCATTTTCAGACGCGCCGATAACGTCTAGCGAAACCGGTAACACATCACCAGGTGACAGCACGCTATTTTCAAGGTGAATGGAAACCGACAGCGGCAACGGCTCTTGGTAGACATGCAGCAACCATGTTTGCAGTGCGCTGTATTCGCCATCGCGAACCGCCACCTGCACTTCATGGTTACCAACTTGATCTGCGTTCGGCAGCCAGCGAATCAAGCCAACATTATCAATCGTCATGCCTGTCGGTGAGGTTAACAGTGCATAGCTAATCGCATCACCATCGGGATCACTGGCGACCACTTGATAACGATAGGCTTCACTTTGAACTGCTTCAGACTCGGGCAAACTCAAAATACGCGGCGCACGATTACGGTCGGCGCGCACCAATAGCGTGTACGCCTGCGAAACAACCTGATGTCCATCCGACACCTGGACGACAACACTGTGATCGCTGGCCTGCATTGGCGCCTGCCATGTGATCACCCCAGCATTGCTAATCCCCATACCGGCTGGAGCGGTCAACAAGCTATAGCTTAAGGAGTCACCCTCAACGTCTGTTGCCTGCACGGCGTAAACGTAAAGTTGCTCAGCAACGGCCTGCGTATTGGCGGCGGAAGTAATCTCTGGCGCGCTGTTATTCGCTTCAGCATCAACCACCGGCAAATCAAACACCTGATATACCCATGCCCTGCCATCACCAACACGAATGGAAATCCTGTTGTGACCAACAGCTGTCGGCGTCCACGTCACAACACCATTGTTGTCGATGGACATTCCACTGGGCGCCTCCGTTAACGCCCAGCTTAGGCTGTCGCCGTCTGCATCGACGACCTGCATTGCATATTGCCAAACAACGTTCACTGTCGCCGGCGTTGGCGGCGTACTGGTAACGTCAGGCACTTGATTCATCGTGTCTGGCGTCACGATGCCGAGCAACACACTCTGGCTGGCGCGACCGCCACGGCCATCGCTGACTTGAATACTGAGCGCAACTTGGGCATTGCTAAAGTCACTGGAAGGCGTCCAACTCACTAGGCCATCATCATCAATCGCAACGCCTAGCGGTCCTTCCAATACGTCATAAGACAGCGCGTCACCATCGGCATCATTCGCCACCACCTGATAGAGCCACGTCTCACCCAAGGTCGGAGACGAATTTGGCTCGCTTAAAATAACGGGCGGCTGGTTGCCATTTGTCGCATCGATTACGGAGACAGAAAAACGCTGCACGGCTGCCGCACCACGCGCATCTATCGCGTACAGAGCCACGTCATGAGACATACCGACCTGCGCTTGCGCAGGAGTCCAATACAAGGTGTCGTTTTGCAGCTGCATACCATTCGGCGCGTGCAATAACGAAAAGTGAATCGTATCGCCGTCTTCGTCTGTCGCGGCGGCACTATATAGCCAGTCATTACCAAGCAATACGGTTGTTTGTGGTGATGACGTTATTCGCGGCGGATGATTAGACGGTTCGCTCACTGGCAGCGTTATTCGCTGTTTGGCAACCCCGCCATGAAGATCTTCAACAACAATCGTTGCATAACCTATCTGCCCAACACGCTCTACCGGAGGAATCCATGTAAAACTCCCAGATGCCGTGATACTCATCTCCGGCTCTGCATGCTCCAAGTAAAATGCGAGGTCATTTCCGTCTGGATCATACGCTTGAACAAGATACTGGTACGCTTGACCCGCATAAACAAAGCCCTGCGGTTCACTGGTAATCACAGGTATGAGATTGCCGCTATCGATTTGAGTATCAACCAGAAAATATTGGAAAGATGATGCGCCAAGCTCATCCATTGCCACGACTTCAACAGAGTACAAAGAAACCTGACGCTCTTCTGGATACCAGTGGATCGCTCCTGTTAACCCATTAATGCTCATTCCTTCTGGAGCACGGTTCAGAAAATAAGAAACCTCACCGCCTTCTGGATCAGTTGCTTCAACCACATAACGATAGTCTTGAAGTGGTTTGGCCGTTACGACAGGCTCCGACTCAAAGACTGGAGGGTAATTACTTGGTTCAGAAACAGAAACGATATGCTGCTGCACCGCTTCGGCGCCTGCGTTATCGGTAACTCGAATATCAAGCTGCACACTACCTTGAAGCAGACCTTCCGCTGATACACGGCCTGTCACGGGGTTAATTTTAAATTCGGCAGGCGCATTCGCTAACGCATAACGAAAGGAATCTCCTCGATCAGGGTCTTCTACTTCAACCTGTAACTCAAACAGCTGTCCCTGCTCAACCGAAGACGCGACGCGACTGACAATACGCGGCGCTTCATTCGTATTGGTTGCGCTCATTAGAAAACGTTGGCTATCCCACAGGCCGCCTTCATCATAAGCACGCACTTCAAACGCGGCAGCACGGGTATCATTATTATCGACATTACACTCTTCTATACCGCTCGCATTAATGGAAACGCTGACATCTCCATCGAGTACCAGATCCGGCACAGCCAACTCAATAACACGCGACTGTTGGCCAGCCAAACCATTTACGCTGACTTGCCCTAGCGCCTCTTCTCCATTAACGGAGTCGTGATAAGTAAAGACTAAATCGAATACATTGCTGATCGCCGCGTTTCCACGGTTGGCAATATCAACACTTAGGGAGTCGGCATCTTCGTTGTAACGGAGATTGGCTAAGGAAAGGTCGGCCTGATCGAAAGTTCCGCGATCAGGGAAAGTATTTAAGCGAAATGTATTGTGTGCAAGCCAGCTCGCATTCGGCCGAGCCGGCACACTCATATCATCATTGATATTGCTAATCGAGTAAGCGTGTTGGTTCCAAATTGCCCGAGTTGGCGCCCAACCATTAAGCCCCTCAAAAACCCTAATACCTGCCACACTTCCCCACGGAACATAGCTATTACTGGCAACTACAACCTCCGCGTGCCCGTCACCATCAACATCCGCAATAACAGGCAGCTCTAATAATGTGCCACTGCTATTAGGCTCTTCAAAAAGAACCCGCCCGGTACTACCTTCATAGATCCGGAAAGTATATTCATCGGCATACGTAACCTCTGCCTTGCCATCGCCATTAAAATCGAAAACCGACGATCCTGTTACTCTAGAAGAGAAATCCCTTGTCGGACTAGACCACACCACCTCACCGAAACGGTCCATCACAACATATTTTGATGACCCTGCAATACCGATTTCTGGGAAATCATCGCCGATCATATTCGCGATTGTCGGCGCACCTCCCCCTCCCGTCCCTAACGGCTTATCACTCCACACCAGAGAGCCATCGTGATTAACGAGGCTAACCCCACCTTGATTAACAATGACAATTTCAGCCTCAGGGTCGTCATCGAAATTGCCAACAGCCGAGTACCTCCCTGCACGTTCAAAAAGTAGTTCGCCAGTGTGAGAATACAGATTTCCACCGTCAACTATCTCTTGGAACCCATCGCCATCAACATCTGCCGCATATGGTAGTGCATGAGGGTTATATTTAATCGTGAAGATCAGTCTTCCTTCATAATCAAGAACACCTCCAGGAACAATAATTTCAGGCGTTCCGTCTGCGTCAATATCGGCAATGGCGGCACCTCCCGCGCCAACCTCGCCCCTCCAACTCGACGCCCAAATAAGATTTCCCTGATGATCGAATGCGCCGTATTGGCCCGCTCTAAGTTGCGCCACAATCTCTGTCAGCCCATCACCATTCAGGTCCGCCGCAGCTATAGCGCCACTATCATTAATAATCTGGGAAGACGTCCAAATCTTCTGCCCCGTTTTTCCAGAAATGGCCCGCAAGAACCCCCCTCGAAGATAATTACCTCCTGAGAAAGCACCAAATACAACAGCCATCTCATCATCGCTGCTATGCCGACCATCACCATTCGTGTCCTGCAGAGGAACAACGATTGGAGACATCATCACTTGGCGATAGCTTTCCGTCGCGCCTCCTTCTCCACTCCAGTGCCACTTCACCTGCGGAGCGATATCTTCAATATTAAATACACCACCGATAACACAATTCTGGTTTTCTCCCACCAATGGATCCACATACATTTGATCGTTGACCAACCAGCTCAGCGCACCAGACAGACGGTCAATATCGGCAAGGTCGGGAGATTTCTGTAAGGTAAACTGCGGCTCGTCGCCTTCATTCGGATCTTCTGCCATAACGTGATACTGGTACGGCAGATGCTCCTGCTGCGCCATCTCAGCATCACTGGTAATAGCAGGAGGGCTATTTTCCGCCACAAGCAGCGTAAATGACTGCACATCCAAAGCACCGCGCAAATCGACGACCTGAACTGTCAACGTATGCTCGCCAGCGCTTAGGCTATTTCTACGCGAAGAAAGAACACCCGTCTTTTTATCGATTAAAAATGGTTCGGGGGCATCTAATAAACTAAAACTGTGCGCATCGCCGACATCAGCATCTACTACGGAAACGCGATAGTGGTAACGTTGACCGCTGTTTATTTCTGTAACGGGATCAGAATTAATACGCGGTGGTTGATTGACGTCATCCACGTTGACCAACCAACTCTGCGTATCTGACTGATTATTACTATTGGTAACCGCTGTAGAGACAAAACCTGCGATTGCCTTGTTATTGCTTATATGACACTCATCCGAAAGCGGCGTGACACCAAGCACTACCGTAACGTCGTCCGTCACCCAGCTCTTATCGATTCGTATTTCAGCAATGCTCTCTGCGCCGGAAGGCAAACCAAATAACGTCGTCTGCCCAAGCACCCTCTCGTTCTCCGGCACACCATTAAAGAAAGTTACAGACACCGGTACAAATACATCTGCCAAGCCCCGGTTACTGACATCCGCTGTCAGTCGCACCTGATCATCTGATTGTTCCTGCCAGAAAATATGCCCAACACGAACGTCAGGGCTGCCAAGGTATTCCATTGCCACTGGCAAATAACTCATCACTAAGCCCGTCGCGGCAAGGCGCTGGGAAAACTGCCCACCCTGACTGAGCCATGCGCCATCAGCCTGTTGGCTTACCAATAAATAACGAATGTTATTTAACACCGCCAAATCTGAAAGTGCTGGCGACGCATAATCTAGCGCCCGTCCAACCCAAGTCGATGTCACTGGATCACTAAACACATCCGATGCTGCAAATGCCCACCCACCATCTGAACGCTGGCGCAGGCGAAGTTCATTCTCCAAAACGGTTAAGCGGTCTTGAACTAGACTTTCAGACTGGTTGAGAACAAAGGAACGTTGAATTTCATTCAAGGCGACAAGCTCAAGAGCAAGTTGCTGCGTCGGCGCGCCGACATTTGATCTAGCGAAAAGGTAATCAGCCACTTTGGGCAGAAGCTGTTCAAGCTCTGTCTGAAGCGTCAAATACTGATCAGCGACGCCCTGCGATGTAGCATCAAGAACAAATCGATTAGCGGAGAGGGCCATCATGGCGCTTAGCGCAAAACGATTATCCAGCCAACCTGTATTGTGATCAGGCTCCCAGTACACACCTACGCCGTCGGCCTGCTGCCTAGCAAGCATAAAACGCAATGCGTTTGCTCTAGCCTCCAGTGTCTCCGTTGTCTGACGCGACTCACTGAGCGACCACAGTGCCAAGGCCGTCTGATTGCCAATACCGCCGTAACTTTCATTATAAAAACCGCCGTCGGCTTGCTGACTATCCAGCACGCCGTTAAGCAGCTCTGCGGCAACGGCTTCATCCACCGACACGGTTTTAGCGGAGGCCTCTACCCCAGCCAATACAGGAGATTGGACATGGCATGCTTGACATTGGTTTTCCTGCTGCCAAGCGGCAGCGGCTGTCGCCGCATAGCCAGAGCTATGCTCCAACGCGGCCTGAACACGTTGATATAACGGAGCCACCGCCTCGCCAACGGGGTCGGAATCGTCCGTAGTAACCGGCATACCAGCCAATTGATAACATTGATTATTCAATGTCGGCACGGACTGCACATAGTGCGATGGCGGAATCCAACTAACCAATCCTGTAGCAGCATTGATCTGCATACTGCTAGGCGCGTTCGTCAACGAATAGAGAAGTGAGGCGTTTGTAGCGTCGCCATCAACCAGTAACTGATACGAGTATGTACTTTGTTCTGGCGTCACCGTCGGTGGTTCAGACGTAATCAGCGGCGGGTTGTCCGTACAGCTGGAACCACCTTTCAAGATAAAGGATAACCACCCCTTCCCGTTTAGCTTAAAGTCAGTTATTTCAATAGTGGCAAAACTGGTAACGCTGTAATTGCGGTTGCTGCCGGTCCCGCTTTGATCTCCCCAAACTGGAACAATAATATCTCGACCCACAAGCGCCTGTAGATTGGAACGAATCGCTTTGCTATTTTTGACGCCAGGCGCGCCCTCAACCCAGTCCCCAACATCCAGCTGGGTATCAGACGAGTCGCTGGGATTGATATAAAGGTGGCTATTTCCAGGCGGGAGCAGGGCGGCCGCTATGGTAGGGGCATCGTTATCACCACGCCAGGCTAACCAACTGTAGTTGCCCTCCCCCGTGCCCAAGGGAACGTTCTGAAAGTGCTCATCCTGCTCCCCCTCTCGTATCAGCGACTCAGAGAGCGTGAAAGGGTAAAGCTCACACTGCTCCGAAGCGGCACCATAAGACTCAGGCGAATAAAGAGACAGCAGTGCTGAAAGCGCCGCGAAGAAGACACCGGTAACGTTTTTCATGATCCCCAATCCTAGTACAAGCTTTCCTGAATAGATCTGGCCAACCAAACGAACTAACCAGAGGCGGTGCCCCACACCGCAGGACGCCATTTAACCACAAGCCTTCGCCACAGATTTAATCAAACAGAAGCGCTAGGCATCGAAGTATCATTGACACAATCAATAAATAGACGTGAGAGTGTTATTTTTACAGCCTTTAGAAGGATAGGTGGCACATAAGATCAAACCATTATTTAAGTAAAATAATGTTTACTTGTAAGAAATGGCTTACGTCCCTCCCTACATATCACCGCCGTCAAAAACCGCGTAATGAAGAATAACTGAGCCCTTTCACCACCAGTAACATCAAATTAACATCATTTCTTTTGCCGAATAAAATGCACAAACAAACGCCGCGCTTATCGCTACAAAAAAGGGCCGCGTAAGCCACTGCTGCCCCACAGTTGAACGACCTTAAAACGGAGCTTTGTCACGAGCTCCGCATTTTTATTGTCTTCGTGAATTGATAGGCAGTGTTTCGCCTGATGGCGACTCACTTTTCTTTGCTTGCCCAAAGAAAAGTAAGCAAAAGACATCTCGCCACAGGCGAGTGAACGCGCGTCTTTTTGCGCGGCCCCGAAGGGGGAGGCGTAGCCGAATCAAGGGCACCGCCTTCCGCCGCCTCGCTATGCTCGGCTCCCGAGATTTAGCGCTTCCGCTGGGGTCGGGAAAGATCGCCTGCAAGCAGCCTCCCACAAGGTGAGCAGAAATTTGAGATGGCACCACGCTGCAGAGGGGGCTGTGGGAGGCTGCTTGCAGGCGAGTCTTGGAGCTTGATGTTGCCAGCCTTGCAGGAGCCAATTCTGCTGCCGAATTCATTTGAATGCTTTGATGATTCATCGAACTTTCCCGGACATCCGCGATGAACCATAAATAAGCCCACTTGAACCTTTTGTTCTAGTGGGCTTAATTATCGGTCTCATAGAAACTACGGGACAGCAGTGGCCGGGTAAGCGGCCCTTTTCAGGAGAACATTACAACTCATTACGCCGCATCCACCGTGCGTAATTCATGCTTACTTAGCTTCTCGACATATTCAGTAATTAATGCACGATTATCATGCTGCCATGGGTGGAAATTCGGACGGTAGAAATCGAGATACTCAGGCAGAATGCGCGTTAGCATTCCCGGTGAGAAAAGCATGAATTTGGCAAAGCCTAAAGCGCCACGCCAATCCGTCAGCTTGCCATCGTGCTTTAGCAGGCTGTACTGCATGCGAAAGGTAATCAACATAAAGAAAAACGTTGCCTTTAACATGCCCTGAACGCGCAACCAATAACCACCATCAACCGCTTGGTACACATCAAACGCGACAGACTTGTGCTCCGTTTCTTCAACCGCATGCCACATAAACATATCGCCATACATCGCATCTAAGCTTTCAATGACGTCCGTTCTTTTCAACATGAGATTGGCAAGGATTGCGGTGAAATGCTCAAAACCCACCGTTAAAGCAAGTTGCTCTCGCGGGCTATAACGCTTTTTAGCGTAGGCCAATGCCTTCTTCATAAAACCAATTTTTTTTGTTAACGGCAGCCTATGCTGCTCGATTAACGCATCGTTAAAGGCCTCGTGCTCTTTACCATGATTGGCCTCTTGGCCAATAAAGGCTCGAATCTGCGCCCGCAGCTCTGGGTCGGAAACCTGCGATTCAAAATTCCGTACTGCGTGAATAAAGAATCGCTCCCCGTCCGGAAAGCTCGTAGAAAGCGCATTCATAAAATGCGTAATCCAAGTATTGTCGCGGTACCAATAACGTGGAATTTCTGGAATGTCGTAATCCATGCGTCGAACGCGAATACGAATGGGCGTGTTACTGACCTGCTTATCGAATTTCTTAACGGCTGTGCTGCCTGCCTTTGTGCTACGTGCCATAAAGCGCCTCTCGTGCGATACCCAACAAAGGTAAACGATGAGATCCACTCTACGCCGGATAAAACAGGCCACAAGGGCCATGAGCTACCGAAAAACAGTCAATTAGGGCCGAGCGCTAAGCTAGCGCTCATTGAGCTGACGCTGATACCCAGCATTGGTAACGAAGAGGCAAGCACCTACAGAAACATCACATGGTATGTGCCTGACGATTCAGGCTTCATCGTCTTGTCCCGAAACAGAGCGTCCCGAAACAGAGCGTTCCGAAACCGGGTGTCCCGAAATGGCGTGTTCCGGCACCGCCCCTAACGCACGATATAAGGTCACTTGTGCCTGTAAGCGCGCGAGGCGTAATTGCAAATGTTGATCTTGGGCACTAAACAACGAGCGCTGTACTTCCAACACGGTGAGCAACCCTTCGCCGCCAGCGTTATAACGCGTTTCAACGAGATCATAGGCGCGCTGAGCATGGGCTAACTGCTCCGACTGCCAACGAATCTGTTCTTCCAACGCATGCACGCGCGCCAACGCCAGATCAGCTTCATTTAATGCCGCCAATACAACGCCAACATAGCCAGCCGCTAACTCGTCGAAACGCGCGCGTGCCACAGCGCTTTGTGCTTTTAGCCGGCCACCCTGAAACAACGCTTGGCTCAACGACGCTGTTAATCCGTAGGTAGGATCGCCATCAAATAACGAGGCACTGCGAACGCTATCAAAACCCAGCGCGCCGGTGACACTCAAATTCGGAAACATTGCCGCACGGGCCACAACAACATTCGCGTCCGCGGCACGCAGCTGCGCTTCAGCTTGCTGAACATCAGGGCGCCGCGCCAGAACAGCAGAAGGCAAGTCAGTAATAACCTTGAGATCGACCACCTCACTTAAGTCGACTGTCGTAACAGCAAAGCCCTGCACAGTCTGACCAATCAATAACGCCAACGCGGCCGTCGTCTCGCGTTGCTGTTGCAGTAGCGGTTCGATCCCCGCGCGCTGACTGGCCACCTGTCCTTGCTGCTGCGCCAATGACAACGCAGAGCCGGCACCATGCCGATATTTGGCCTCAACAATAGCGAGCACTTTCTCGGCATTCACCACGTTTTCTTGCGCCACACGAATGCGCTGACGCAGCGCTAATACTTCCAACCAACTATTTACCACTGATGCCACGACAGTTGTCCGTGCCGCATCCCATGCATAGATCGCTGCATCACCGGACGCATGAGCCGACGCACGTTGCGCGCGCTGACCGCCCCACATATCCAGTTCATAACTTGCCGCGACACCGGCGCGATAATTCTTTGACGTTTGCCCCTGATGCAACACACCGTTACGGGCACTGTCGGCAGAAATACTCACCGCAGGCCATAGGCTCGATCCCGCCACGGTAATTTGTGCGTCGGCCTGACGTAGCCGCGCTTCCGCTGCCGCAACGTCAGTGTTATTCGCTAACGCAATCCGAACCAAATCATTTAACTCATCAGACTGAAATGCTGTCCACCAGCTTTCCGACGGCGCCTCGACACTCGCTGAGGTCATTAGGGCTGCATATTGCCAACCATCAGCAACCTCAACATCTGGCGCAACCACGCCGCCTTTTATACTGCAGGCGGAGATGAACGAAAGCGATAAAGCGGACACCAATAAACGAGGCAGTATTTTCTTCATAGGAAATATCGCATAAACAATTCCGCCCAAATATTATCAGCCAATCTTTCGAAAAATCCTGACTGATCAATAACCCGCTTAATCACCGGATAAGGCCACAACGGGATTCATTCGTGCCGCCTTTAAAGCCGGCGCAAAACCAAACAATAATCCTGTACCCGCGGCACAAGAAAATGCCAACAGCATCGTTCCAGCCGAAAATTCTACCGGCATACCCAGCGCAACGCCGATCAACCCCAATAGCACGCCCAGCACAACGCCTAGCGCACCGCCCAACGCCGACACCATCACTGCCTCGGTCAGAAACTGCTGAAGAATATTACGGGTACTCGCACCGGTAGCGATGCGAATACCAATTTCATGAATGCGCTCGGTCACCGTCACCAGCATAATATTCATTACGCCAATTCCGCCGACCAATAACGAAATGGCCGCAATCGAACCAAGTAACATCGTCAAGGTATTCTGTGTTTCCGACACCGCATCAACAATGTCAGCCATATTGCGAATTCGGAAGTCCTCACCGCCATGGCGCTCTTGCATTAATTGCTCCATCAACAGCTGCGTGTCGTCCATTGCCGAGACATCACTCACCGCAACGGTAATATTGCGCACGTACGTCTGCCCAAATAATCGCAAAGCGCCGGTATCAAGCGGCACAAAAATTACATCGTCGGCATCACCACCCCAACCTGTTGCGCCCTTTTGATCAAGAATACCAATCACCTGAAACGGTACATTGTTGAGCTGCACGTAATGACCAACAGGATCTTCTTCGGGAAACAGGCTGTCCGCCACGGTTTTTCCTAATACCGCTACGGTGGCGTAACTACGCTCATCGTTTTCACTAAAAAATGTTCCCCAAACCACCGGCCAGTTGCGCGCTTCACTGTACTGCCAGGTTGTTGCGGTAACTTTTGTTGAGACATCCAAGTTTCCATAGCGCGCCGTGACGTTACCCTCCATCTCCGGAATAGCGGCGACGACATTAGGCAACAACGCCAACGCTTTGGCATCCGCTGGCACCAGCGACACGACGCCATTCGCACCGAGACGCCCGCGGCCGTCGGGCCGAATCATCAGTAGGTTTGATCCCATCGAATTAATGCGATCAAGGACAGATGTCTTGGCTCCTTCCCCTACGGCCAACATCACCACGACCGAGGCCACGCCAATCACAATCCCCAATAATGTCAGCAACGTACGAAACCAATTTGCTTGCAGCGCCCGCTTGGCCATCTGCACAGATTCAATCGTGGTTAACGCACCATCATGCGCCGAGCGCTCAGCCGAAATCTTTCTCACAACGCTATGATCCGCTGGTGAGGCGCCATCATCCGAAACGATTTCACCATCTCGAATTTCAATAATACGATTCGCATGCGCGGCAACATTTGCATCATGTGTAATCAACACAATGGTATGCCCCTGTGCGGACAACTCTTTAAGTAACGCCATCACCTCGGCGCCACTTTTACTGTCGAGTGCGCCGGTGGGCTCGTCGGCGAGAATAATCTGCCCACCGTTCATCAGTGCACGCGCGATGGAAACGCGCTGCTGCTGGCCGCCAGACAATTGATTTGGTTTATGATGCAGGCGATCCCCCAAACCAAGACGACTCAGTAATTCGTCGGCACGGGCATGCCTATCGGTGGCGGCAATCCCGGCATAAATACCGGGCACTTCGACATTTTCACGGGCACTGGCTGTTTTAATAAGATGGTAGCTCTGAAAAACAAAACCAAAGGTATCGCGCCGCAACAACGCTAACTGATCACGATCCAAGCCAGCCACATTGGCTGCTTGAAAATCATTCGATGAAAAGCAATACGTCCCTGACGTTGGCGTATCGAGGCAGCCTAGCACGTGCATCAAGGTAGACTTTCCGGAACCGCTTGCCCCCATAATCGCGACAAACTCACCGGCATAAATATCGAGATCAATACCGCATAACACCTCGGTAATCACATCGCCGCTAACGTACGTTTTGCATACGTCACGCAACGAAATGATCGGCTGATGCGTTACCGAATTTTCAGCCGCGCCAACCTCTCTATTTGCACTCAGCACTAGAACAGCCCCGGCCCGCGACGACGACCAGACGCTTTATCGGACGCACCGGCTCCTGGCGCCTTGGCGCCTTCAAGCACGACCTTATCGCCCGCTTCAATACCTGATTTTATTTCAACAAGAATACGATCACTCACACCGATCTCGACCCGCTGTACGACCGGATCGCCATGACGAATTACAGTAACGTCAAAGCCATCCTTCTGCCGTTTCTTTAACGCTGAAACAGGCACAACCGTCACGTCCTTCGCCGACTCTTCAACAAAATGAACCTGTGCGGTCATGTCTGCCATTAAGCGACCGTCGTCATTGTCCACATCGAACAAAGCGGTATAGAGCACAACGTTATTCGTTACTGTCGGAGTCGGTAGAATCTGCCTTAACGTACTAAACCATTTTTTATCCGGCTCACCGATTGGCGAAAAATACACCGGCATGCCGACAGATAAACGGGATATATCTGCCTCTGAAACCTCTGCCGATACCGTCACTGATGAGAGATCCGCTATACGCATCAAGACCGGAGCGGACTGGTTGGTATTCAATGTTTGCCCGACACGGGCGAGCAACGTGGCCACCAAACCGTCCATCGGCGAATAGATCTTGGTATAGCTAAGCGTCGCTTTATCCTCAGTCAGACCAGAATCGGTCTGACGAATTTGCGCCTGCAACACCATAACCTGCGCTTCCGCGCTGGCCACTCCGGCTTCAGAAATTTGGAATTCGTCCTCGCTGGTTGCATCCACTTCGCGCAAACCTGTTTGGCGCTTAAACTGCAAACGAGCCAGTCTAAGCTGAGCATTCGCTTGCGCTAATTGCGCCTGCTGTGCCTCCAGCTGAGCAGCGCTCGCATCAACTCGCGCCATCTGAACGGCGGCATCAATTTCCGCCAGCAAATCACCTTTTTTAACCTGATCGCCGAGCATCACATGCAACGTTTTAAGCTGCCCAGACACTTGCGCGCCAACATCTACATAGTCACGCGGTTGAATACGGCCTTGCGCGGCAACCGTTCGTTCTACATCTCCCTTCCGCGCCACAACCGTGACCATATCAACCGCATCCGATGATGCTTGTGAGAACGCCACCAACGCTATGCAGGCCACAACAATAACAACAAGCACCCGCCAAGAACGCGGCGCTTTTGCCAGCAAGGCTTTTACATATGCCATCTAGACCTCTGCGCTCGCTGGATTCTGGCCATCATTAGCCATGCTTTCTGCACGCTTGATGAAGCGCTTCTTCTTTATCGACTTCACCTTTCGACGCTGCAGGTATAGCCAGATTCCAGAAAAGGTAAATAGCGGCATCATCAAGCTGCTGGTAAAAAAGATGATCTTCCCGGTTACGCCATAAAAACTACCGGTATGCAAAGGCAGCATGCTCGCCACAAGCTTTTCCCCGACAAGCTTATCGCTATACAAATCATGCTTTATGATCTGCGCATCCGCGTAACGAATTTCCATTCGATTCGATGCACGCTCATGACCGGAGTCTGCGTCAAGATAGCTAAACTGATAATTCTCTTCGCCTTTCGGCAAGCGTATGCTCACCTGGGTATAACTTTGTACATGCTCACCAAACACCCGCCAGCTTTTCGCTAAAGCGCTAGCACTGACATCGATATCAATGATTTTCTCATCACCAGCGCCCTTCATAGGCGCACGTCGTTTCGGCTGTTCAACTCCGGCGAGCTTTAATACGCCCGCGCGATACCAGTCGTAAGAAAAATACAATCCTGTCAGCGATGCCGAGAGGTAAAATAGAATCACCCAAGTCCCGGCGACCGCATGCAAGTGCCACCAAAACGCCGTCCCCTTCAGGCCGCGCTTAAAGAACAGAAGCCTCGAAAGCCGCTCTCGCCACCGTTGATAAAATCCTAGGCTATCGCCACTCTTCCTCGCCTCTCTAACGCTAAGCTCTGCAGCATTCTGTCCAACCTTAAGAGCGTGATCCGCCGTGTCGCGAATTGGGCGACGTCTTTTCTTAACCTTTTTCTTAATAAGGGTTGGTAAGCGCAAATAGATGCCGGACAGCGCCATAAAGATGAGTATCAGAGCAGAAGCACCGACCAAGGCTTTACCAGTTTCGCCAGCCAACAAACGTCGATGAATATCTTCAATAAAGTGCATGGCCGAAACGCCCTGAACAGGACCGAGCACTTCCGCAGTAAACGGGTCGATATACCAGTCTTCGCCCCGCCTGCCACCATTTGGATCAGACAAATTTACTTTTACCGAAGCTTCCGGCACATCAAAAAAGGTGAAACCTTGGACACGCCGGTCCGGGAAATTTTCCGCTGTTTTTCGATACAAGATATCCGGCTGAAGCGGCGCCGCAAACGGCCTCTGTTCTACTTGCACCACATCGCGATTTATAATGTCTAGGATCTCGTCCTCAAACGACAACAACGCGCCCGTCACACCCACTACTGCCAATACCAGACCCGCGCTGATTCCCAGATAGCGATGCAACAGCAACCAAATTTTACGCTTCATAACTCGCCTCTAAACATTCAACACGCGCAATGCTCCCCACCAGTGCGTTAGATTTTGGCAGGAGAGCAAGCAGGAAATAGGGTAGATTTGTGCAAACTTAGTGCAAGAGCAGCTAATATCCGTTCAATAAATGCTTTAACGAATAAAGTAATCAATCGGCACTATTAACTCGAAGATCTCGCCGGGATAATCTGCCGGCGGCTTCGGCAAAGGTTGCGCTCGAGCAAGCAATGCCAAGCTGGCGCCATCGAGACTGCTAATCCCTGAACTTGAAATAATTTCACTAGAAAGCACTTTGCCAGAGCGATCTAGAGTAAAACGTACCTGCGTCGTTCCTTCCTCACGCTGAATGCGCGCAGACCGTGGGTAACGTTTATGTTTCTGTAAATGCGACACCATGCGCCCTTGCCATGTTGCCACCGCCGCCTGCGTAGCCCCTGAAAGCGGTGACGGGCTCTTCTCAACATCCGCCTCGGCAACATCGTGAAACGCCGGAGAAGTGGTCTGTTCAACCGCCTCCTTCTCTTCCTCTTCTTCAACTTCCGGCTCAGGCAAAACCTCAGGGTCCGGCACAACTTGAGGCTCTGGCTTGGGTTTTGGAAGAGGCTTGTGCTCAACTTGTTTTGGCCCTGGCGGCAATGCCTTCTCCGGCGCAGGCGGTGCAACGGCTACCATGTCGATCATCACGGCATCAAGTTGGCCGCCGCCATCCGATTGCGGCACCTGCCAGCTACTTACCGCAACAGCAAAGCCCGCATGCATCATTAGCACTAGCGCGAAACCAACAAACCAACGACGCCGTTCCGTTTTATCTGGTTTGAAAAAGAACATTTACCCTCTCCCTGCATCGAGGCCTACCAACGCAACTTTCAAATAGCCTGCGTCACGTAAGGTGTTCATCACTTCCATTACTTCGCCATAAGCAACTGCTTTATCGGCACGCAAAAATATCCGCTGACCGACATCACCACCGCTCAATTTATCCAACTCAGCCCGCAACGAATCTGCTGTTACCGAAATCTCACCAATAGAGAGCGTCAAGTCGCCCGCAACAGACAACGTAATCGGCTTTTCTGTTTTGGGCGCTGGCGGCGCATTGGCCGCAGGTAAATCGACAGGAACCTGCACAGTGGCCAACGGCGCGGCCACCATAAAAATAATCAACAGTACTAACATCACATCAATAAATGGCGTGACATTAATTTCATGATTTTCAGAGGGAAGATCATCACCGCCATGGGACCTAGGTGCCGACATAGACATAGCAAGCTCCTTAGGCCGCCTTCACGGTATTGACGCCCGACTCGGCAACAAATTCCCGGTCAAGGTCACGCGCATTCACGCGTTGAATTTCCGTGGTGAGATCAGCAAGACGGCCACGGTATTCCATCAAACCGCGCACAAAAACGTTGTAAATCATCACCGCCGGAATTGCCGCAACGAGGCCCAACGCCGTCGCCAGCAATGCCTCAGCAATACCGGGCGCCACAACACTCAGGTTTGTAGTTTGCGCTTTGGAAATACCAATAAAGGCATTCATAATTCCCCACACCGTACCGAACAAACCCACAAACGGTGCGGTCGAACCGATCGTGGCTAAGACGCCGGTCCCGCGATTTAATTTCCGTCCTATTGCCGCCTCAATGCGCTGCAGGCGCATGGCAACGCGCTCCTTAATGCCATCTACCGGCAAGCCTTTGGAGTGCATCATTTCGTCAACCGTGGCGTCGGTTAACGCCGAGAGCATCGGCCCCGCGCGTTTCATTTCCGGCAACACATCCGTCAAACTTGCCGCTTTGCTTAATGACACCAACGGCGCCGCCAATGCCTTTAATGACGAACGCAATTCCAGCGTCTTCACGACCCACACCGTCCAGGTCACCAGTGACGCAAACAACAAGCCAATCATCACTGCCTTAACCACCCAGTCGGCGGCCATAAACATGCCCCGCGGTGACAGGTCATGCGGCAAACCTTGAGCCGCAACGGCAGGGGCGATTGCTGATGCATTTTGCACAGCGTTCTGCGGCAAGGCACTCGCAGACTCATCCTCCAGCCCCGTCTCGTCAGCCGCACTCAACTCAGCGGAAAGTTCATGATTCGGCATGCTCGACGTCAACGCTGCTGGCGCTGTAATAGGTCCTGTTTCTACATCGACATCTGCCACCGTTATCCCGTCAGCTGCCGGCACCGCAGATGCCCACACCGGAGTCGCCCACACAGAAAGCAACAGCGCGGAACACACGATAAATGCAGATAAAGTGCCGAAATGGCGCCGAGACAGCGCAGATAAACAGCTAGCGATCCGAGACATGTAACCCCCTTTCAAATGGGCCTAAGAATGAAAGGCACCCTAACACTAACGAGAATCACTATCAATTGCATTTGCAGTTAATGGACCGCCTCCCTAAGTGTCCGCCCACTTCCTTAATAGGTTGTGATACACCCCCGTCAGGCTGACTTCGGTTTGACTCTGCGGATGCTCCTGCCGCAAACGCTGGATGCCCATGTCGAGATCAAACAACAGCGCTCGTTCAGAGTCTTCACGGACCATGCTTTGAATCCAAAAGAAAGACGCTAACCGCGCGCCGCGTGTGACGGGCGTAACGTGATGCAGACTAGTGGACGGATATAACACGAGGTGCCCAGCAGGCAGCTTCGCGGAATGCACACCGTAGGTATCCTCCATCACTAACTCGCCGCCATCGTATTCATCCGGCTCACTGAGAAATAAGGTCGCTGACAAATCCGTACGCACTTTATGTGGCGTGCCTTTAACAGGACGAATCGCATTGTCGACATGCGTACCAAACGAATGGCCACCTTGATAGCAATTAAACAATGGCGGAAATATCTTTAACGGCAACGCCGCGGACATAAACAGCAAGTTCTGACTCAGCGCCGCCATAATCATATCGCCCATGCGGTGCGCCGCATCGGAATCTTCCGGCAATTGAATATTATTCTTTGCCTGCGCCGACTGATAACCCGCCGTGACTTTTCCGTCGATCCATTGCGCCTGCTCCATCAACGCCCGACACTCGCGCACTTGCTCCGCAGTCAACACATTCGGAATTTTCAGTAGCATCATGCACCTCCACTTCTATCAAATTCGTTTCACACAAGGAGCGTGAAATAAAACGCTAAACAGCAAAAAATCCCTGCCCGCTTACGCGGACAGGGATGACTTATGCATCAACCAATGACGCAGACTTAGAACTTAAAGTCCAAGCTCGCCACTGCCAGACGTCCTTCACCGGGCACAACATGTCCACCACCAACTTGGTCAATATAATCCTCGTCGGTTAGGTTTTTAAGATTGAGTCGAACCGTGAAGGTATCATCCAAGGCCCATGTGGCCATTGCATCATAAACCCAGTAGTCCGGCGCTTGGCGGGTATTGGAATTGTTACTGTAACGGGTATCAACATACTGCGCGCCAGCACCCACAGAAACTGCCGGTGTTAGCTGATAGCTTGTCCAAGCACTCAGCGTATTTTCCGGTGTATTGCTGACTTCTTTGCCGACTTCCGCTGCACTCTTCGACGACAACACTTCGCTCGTCATCCAGGTATAGCCAGCATAGACCTGCCACGCGTCAGTAATATCTCCCGTTGCGCCCAGCTCCAAGCCCTCAACGCGCTGCTCACCTTCTAACACGTTAATGTCATTTGGATCAGCAGGGTCCTGAGTCACGGCATTGGTTTTATCGGTGCGGAACACCGCCGCGTTAACCAGCAAACGATCTCCGGCAAGCTCCCACTTTGTACCCAACTCGACAGTCCGGTTTTCCTGCGGGTCTAACCCGAAAGTTCCTGGGCGACTGCCTGTCGCATCACTTAACGACATGCCTTCTGCAGATGGATTCAACGACACGCCATAGCCAACATAGATGCTACCGTTCTGCGCAGGCTTATAAACTGCACCAGCGCGCCAGCTAAACATGTCATCGGTTTGACGTAGAGTTTCATCGGCACGGTATTTCACCTTAAAGTGGTCGAATCGCGCGCCCACATTAACTTGCCACTGCTCACTTAAATCCAGCGTATCGCCAATGAATACCGCCGTCGTTTTTGCCGTACTTTCACGTTTTTCGCCAGTGTAAATTAGCGCCTCAGTGTAAGGATCAGATGGCGTTGGGTTATACAGATCAGTGTCTGGCGAATCTGGACCACTCGGTGAACGCAATCGATTCGTTTCAAACTCTCGCGTAAATTCGAAGCCTGTCACTAACGCGTGTGCAATGTCCCCAGTAGTAAACGCAAACGACGCGTCCGTCATGTTCGTCATTACTTCGTCAACCTGATCGCGATTTTTATCATCGCTACGACGAATGTCGGTGCTGGTATTGGAAACAAAGCGCGGCGCCGTCGCAACGAAATCACGGTGCGTACGACCATAACGAGTAATGTTGCGCAACGTCACACTGTCAGTGACATCTTTCTCAAACTGAATCGTCGCCAGATCATTTTGAATATGTTCGTAGTCACGCGCAGTCAGGCCATAAAAATTATCGTAATCCACTGGCGCGGGCTGGTTCTGTGAGCCAGGCAACGCAGTGTTCGCTTCCGGCACCCAAGGAATACCGTAATCCGGCATATTGTCTTGGGTCATGTGAAAATAGCTCAGCGTTAAACGCGTATCCGTTCCCACCCCAAAGGCAATCGACGGCGCAATACCACTGCGCTGACTAAACACCTCGTCTCGACCAGCAACGTCTTGCTCATGCTGCATCAGATTAAAACGTACTGCCGTGGTATCACCGACTGCCTTGTTAATATCCAGCGTAGTGCGTTGATATTTATCCGTCCCTGCGCCAAGCGAGCCTTCCAGCGAATCTTCTAAACGCGGAGCCTTACTGACGAGATTCACCGAACCACCAGTGGAGCCACGACCGGTATAGCTACCCGACGGTCCCTTCACCACTTCAACCTGCTCTAAATTAAACGGGTCACGCGAGTAGCCACCAAAGTCACGAACGCCGTCGATGAAGATATCCGTGCGAGCGCTAAAGCCGCGAATAGACATCTGGTCACCCGGAGGCGCACCACCTTCACCTGCCTGCATGCTAATACCAGGAACATTACGTAAAACGTCACGCAAGGTAGTTGCTTCGCGCTCTTCGATAACCGCGGCAGGGACCACATGGATGGTCTGCGGTGTATCCAACAATGGCGCGGTGTACTGCGGATTAGAGGCTTTCTCTGCCTTAAAGCTTTCCGCTTGCGTTCCTTCTACCGAAATCGTTGGTAGCACGGCAGCGCTTTCTACCGCACCACCGTCTTGCGTTTCAGCTCGCGCCAACCCCGCGCCAGTGGCTAGCGCCACACTGATGGCAGACGCCAGAACGCGGCGCTGCGGCAGCGACATTGAAGAACGAGCGGAATAAGACCTAGACATGAACAACCCCCAAAAGAATGTAAATGAGAATCGCTATTATTTACAAAACGGAGGCCGCGTCAAGGTAAATGATAACTATTATCAATAAAGGGTCGTTATTCTTCGTTGCGTAACAACGGCTAGCCCCCTAGCATTAGCCTGTAATGGCAGGATGCCACTATCTGTTAATGGACACTTAGGCATCCAATGACCCCAAATTTTGTAACCCAACCACGATACTGGCTTCAACTTGCCCTCCTCACCGGCATATATGTGCTTGCCGGTTTGTTAAGCTTTGCCGTCATGGTCAACGACGGTCTTGCCAGCTTGGTATGGGCCCCTACCGGTATCAGCATCGCCGCCCTCATGGTGGCAGGCTATCGTTACTGGCCCGCGGTGTTTTTCGGCGCCACGCTTACCAACTTTTTGATGGCCGATAACTTACTGCTCGGCAGCATTATTGGTGTCGGCAACACACTCGAAGCCGTTCTAGCCGTTAGCCTGATTCGTCGCTTTACACCGATGGAAAAGCTGTTTGATGGCATTCGCACGACGGTCATTTTTATCGTAAGCGCCTCACTGATTGCCCCCATACCCAGTGCTTTGGCAGGCGCCTTCGGCATGCTCGCGTTCAATATTATTGACGCGGATCATCTGCAAACCATCGTCGGTGTCTGGTGGCTCGGCGATGCCATGGGCGCACTCACCCTAACGCCAGCGATTTATCTTATTGGTCAAAGAATTCATAAAAAAGAAAACGCCTACATAGACCATTTTAACGCGGCATCACCAGAGCGAGTCATCATCGTCTGTGCAAGCATCATCCTAAGCACAATCATTTACGCGCTGCCCGGTGACACCACCGTAAACCTTAGCTATTTACCCTTCTTAATGGTGCTGTGGGGTGCACTGCGGCTGCCGCAGGTGTATGCGTTGTTACTCAGCATGATGGTATCCATCATTGCGATTGGCGGCGCTCTTGCACAAGTGCCTACGCAAAGCCCGCCCGCCGCGATCGATAGCTTAGTTTACCTCTACCTTTTTCTCGCCACCCAAACAGGAACCGTTTTGTTGGTGGGCGCCTTGGCACGGGATCGAGAAAAAATAACCGAACAACTCGTGGATGCACAGCAAACCGCAGAGGCTGCGTCCGCACAAAAAAGCCTATTTTTAACCAACATTAGCCACGAAATCAGAACACCGCTTAACGGCATTATCGGCGTGACCGGCATTATGTTGCCCGACGTTCAAACAAATCGGCAGCGAGAGCACTTACGTATCATCCAGAATAGCGCCGACAGCTTGCTCAACTTACTCAATGATCTATTGGATCATGCCCGTATCGAAGCCGGAAAATTGCGCATTCAGCGGCAGACCTTTTATTTGCCGAGATTATTGAACGATGTCACCGGGTTATTCGAGTCTCAAGCGGAAGCGAAGGGACTTTATTTACGCGCGAATATTAGCGGCGACTTGCCAAAATATGTCGTCAACGACGACAGCCGTATTCGCCAAATACTGATTAACATTATTGGCAATTCACTAAAGTTTACGAATAGCGGCGGCATTTCCGTCAGCATCTCTCGCGCGGCACAAAGCAATCAACCCGGCCAAGTCATCATTAGCGTAGAAGATACAGGCATTGGCATCGCCGCCGACGCGCAAAACAGAATATTTGACGCCTTCACGCAAGCAGACAACAGCACATCACGCCTCTATGGCGGCAGCGGGCTTGGCCTAACCATTAGCAAACAATTGGCGGAACAACTGGGCGGCTCAATCGCCTTAACGTCATCACCTGGCATTGGCACCCGCATCGACTTAACCCTCCCGCTCACCCCTGCCACGCTCAACCAAGAGTTCAGTTTTCGGCGCCAAGTCGAACTGAACGAAGATGACACAGGCAAGATTGAAAGCTTGCTGGTGGGCAAACGTATTCTCGTCGCCGAAGACAATCAGATTAATGCGGAAGTGACCGAACGCATGCTCAAACGCCTCGGCCATAATGTCACCGTGGTCGAGAATGGCGAGGCCGCGCTGGCGGTATGGCAACAAGGTTTCGATCTTATTTTAATGGATTGCAGAATGCCTATCCTCGACGGCTACAGCACCAGCCGCGCGATTCGCAAGCTAGAACGGAACGGCGCCAGCCACATTCCAATTATTGCGCTAACCGCTAACGCCATGAACGATGAGCGAGAGAAATGTACCGCCGCGGGCATGGACGACTATCTTTCTAAACCGACTCGCCTACAGCAACTTGATAGCATGCTGCGCCGCCATCTACGGCCGCGCGCCTGATCCGGCGCACCGGCGCCGCCTCAGCAGCACATACTCCATTCCGGCTAGCCTATAACAGCCTTTAACAGTGCTCGGCGCTAGGATTTGCTATGATCACCGGTTGACCCTTAACGCTGAGCAATACCGGTGAGCCAGAAAAAACTACAACGACAACGCATTCGCCAACAAACGGAAGAGTTTCTCGCCCGTGGCGGGCACGTGTCTAACGTAGACCCAGGCGCCAGCGGTCAAGGCGACCCCAATGCTCGACGGCTTCACCAACAGTCCTTCACACCGTCCGGCACCACCGAACGCACACCGGTTCCCGAAGTGGTTGCCGCCATTGAAGCACGCAAACAAGCGAAACGATTACGCCACACCGCCAAGCCGAAACGCAGCCAACCGAAACGCAAATTAATCTATGATGATTTCGGCGAGCCATTACGCTGGGAGTGGGTCGACGGCAACGGCGCAACCGAAAAGCATGGCCCCATCGATACCAGCGACAGCACGGATTAGCGTTCAATCGCTATAACCGTCAACGAATTCCTAAGAGGGCTCTGACTAACGGCCCTGCGAACAGTCACTCGGCTAGGAAAATAAAAGATTCGCTTGCAAGCAAGCTCCCACAAAAACCTCAAACCGAACAACCTTGTAGGAGCTTGCTTGCAAGCGATCTCTTCTCCCGTTTAGGAAGGAGCCTCTGAAAAATTACACCGCGCTCGAAGGGAGCTATTCAAAAGCTCAATAAAGTCCTTTCGCCCACAACGGTCGTTCGAAACCCCCTCTCTTTAATATCGCATTGCATCAAAACAATCCCGCCAAAGTAAGGTAGCCATCCCATACTTTTCGCGCGTATGCTATTTGCACCGTTACCGCCTCACACGGAACAATTTGGCAGACTAGAAAACCAACCAAAAGGGGATTCACTATGCACCGCCATTCTTTCCAGTCCTTCTTTAGTCGTCTCTTCAAAACCTCGACGGCCTCTGCACCGTTGTTATCAACACTATTGTTATCGGCACTCGGGTTTCTTTTACTGCCTAGCATCGCAAACGCAGGTGATATTGTTGAGCGCAAAGTCGCCTTCGCTAACGATCTCGGCAGCGCCGTGATTTATAGCAACAACAAACAAAAGAAACCCACCGCCGCCATCATTGTTGTGCATGAATGGTGGGGACTAAACGATTACGCCCGCAACCGCGCCAAGATGCTCGCCGAGCAAGGCTATACCGCCATCGCCGTAGACATGTACGGCAACGGCACCGTGGCCGCCCACCCCAAAGATGCAAAAGCCTTTATGAACGCCGCCTTTGCCGAGCCAGAGAAAATGACCGCACGCTTTAACGCCGCCAAAGACGAACTGCTCAAACTCCGCAACGTCGACAAACACCGTCTCTTTGCGATTGGTTACTGCTTCGGTGGCGCAGTGGTGCTCAATCAAGCCAGAGCCGGCGCAGATCTTTACGGCATCGCCAGCTTTCACGGCAGCCTAGGCACTGAAACCCCCGCACAACAAGGTCAAGTTAAAGCGAAACTACTCGTCGCAACCGGTGGCGCAGACCCCATGGTGCCCGCAGATCAAGTGGGCGGATTTGTCACCGAAATGTCGAACGCGGGCGTCGAACTCAATCTATTGTCATTCCCGACTGCCAAACACAGCTTTACCAACCCCGATTCAACCAAGGCAGGAAAACAGTTTGATATGCCACTCGCGTACGATAAGCACGCAGATGAAGTGAGCTGGGAAGCGTTAGAAGAGTTTATTGAAGAGAGCGAATAATTCTATTTATTGGGGGCCGTAAACGTCAGTGACGTGCTGATCTATTCAGATAACAGCTGACCGATACTGGCCCCCAACATCAGATCATCAATCCCACCAAAATGATTCAGCCGAACCCGCCCTTGCTTATCAATTAATATAATGGAAGGCGTACCACGCAAATCATACGCCTGCATTGTTAACGGTATACTGCTGCCCGCGACTTCTTGATCAATGCCGACCGGAAAATGAATTCGATACTCGTGCAGAAATACTTTTAATGCCTCCGGTCCCATCACCGAATGATGCTCAAAAACCGTATGCAAACCCAAAACAACAACGTCCTCTTCAGAAAACGTATTGCTTATCCTGAGAGCCTGCGGCAAACCATGAGATACACAGCCCGGGCAGAGCATTTGAAAGGTATGAACAATCACGACACGACCTAACAGATCGCTAAGCTTGATGGGCTTGTCAACGTTTAACCATGCGGATGCTTGAAGCTCTATTGCTGGGATGCTGGTGGTTAGGGTTTTCATGGTTTTATCTCAGCAGCGAAGGCGGGGAGAAGGAAACTCGAAAACTTCTTAAGTTTAGCGCGAAAGCACCATAGGGGCTGTAAGCAAAAGCTCACAATGACTATAAAACAGTATGTCATTCCTCCTTATTGTTAGGAGACCAATTCCACAAGTTGTCGTCGCAGACGACTGAAAGTAGATCCTCGTCCAGCGTCTCAACCCTTCTAATAGCATCATTAAGATCATCAAAACTAAAGGTCTTTTCAGTATTCCTAAGCACTCTAAGCCTAAGCTCAGAATCCATCCCTTGCTCGCTGAAGGCGATACAAGCGGATAGCGGGCTGTGAGCAACGATATTTCTCAATTGCATTACTTGCTTCGCCTCTCCAAGAATTAACCGTAAACGTACATCAAGCGGAGATGGGATATTAGAGGCCTTTACTAGCTCTTTAACCTTTTGTATCTTTCTGCCGAAATCTAGCTTTATCCAAACATCTTCATGGGAATGCGGGATAGCTATATTCCACATTAACTGAATCATACGAAGCTCAACGACTCCAGCAGCGAGCATAAAGCGGCCAATCCCATTCTCCCAAGCTTCTCTATTCATAATCACCTAACGACTCAACTCGAAACACCCATAACTTAATTCCAAAATACCTGCCCTGGCTGTAAACCACGAAAGGCAAACTCTGGACACCCATAACCTATTTCTCAAACACCTACGCAGCCTATAAGCCATAGCTCAAAATAACTGAAAAATGTTAAGGGTGCCCCGAGTTACTTTCTATTTCTGCGCGCTAGTAGTCCGGCACGTCACTGTGTAACTCTTACCGTCACTCACAGTGGATACCGTGCCATCCACACCATAGAAATTAATATTTGAAGGCATTACATCACGACTGAAGTAGACGTACGTTGCGTTATAGGAAACAGTAAATTGTCCGCTACTGTTTACACGAACACTTTTATAATTTCCCGAGGTTCTCTCAGGTTCCGTAGCTTGCGTGGTATAAACGGCAAACAGATTGTTCAGTGTCATTCCCGCTTTTTCGCAGGTCCCGTCAAACTTAGCCGTCAGCGTTAAGTCGGTTGACGGTAGTTCTGCAACCTGTTCTGCCGACAATCCTTCAAGCAGGTTCAGGGTCTTCAGCCTCCTGATTGCAGAAACCTGCAATGTCGAGAGCTGGTCGTTCGACAGGTTTTTGAGATTCTTAGCTTTCGCCAACTGGACGACGGTTTGGTCTGTTAGTGAAGCGATTAGTGCGTCTGGCAATGTTTGAACCTCATCCTTGGACTTCGCCAACTCAATAACGGCCTGGTCTGTTAGTGAGTCGATTTGCGAGGTCGACAACACCTTAAGCACATCCTTGAACCAAGGGTAGCTGAAGACTTGTGGGATAGCGGCTAATTGATCCGGAGTCAGTGCGTGAATCTGCTCCTGCGTCCAAGACGTGAAGTAGCTCACCAATCCGCTCGCTTGGGAGGCCGGAAGACCTCTGATCTGATCAGGTGTCAAATTCCTCATCTGTTGGTCTGTCCACTTATCAAAAGCAGCGGAAATCTGATCGGATCGCAACCCCTTCATTTGGGTTTCCGTCATTGCCTTAAAATATGACGAACTAATCAAGCCGAACTGCTTGGCAGTAAGACCTTGGAGTTGATCAGGGGTTACCATCGTTATCTGGTCAGCAGTAAGCATTTTCAACGAAAGAATTCGGAAAACCGCCATAGAGGAGGCTGCCCGGAGCAAAACGACCTGCTTGGCCTGACCCGCTAACCGAAGCCACTCAAAGGACAAGCTCGACACTTGCTCGGTTGTCAGAGCAGCAAGCTGATCGTTGGAGAACTGAATACCCATATTGTTGACACATACATTCGGAAGCGCCGGAATGGCTGCGGCAGGGATATTCTGAGGCCCCACTAGGGAAGCGCACTGAGCTTCGGTTAAATTGGATGCCACCGTTGCTGTTAAAGTCGAGCCATCAATATTGGCCGCGAAAGCCGACGTGGTAGTAAAAGCCAGTATTGCCGCACTCAGTAAAATTCTTCTCATATGATTATTCCTTTTATAGAGATGGAGCCGCTTGATTGGACAGTCAATTCGGTTTTATAGGTGGATTCAACCAATGCTGCTTATGTCGCAACAGGCTGCTCAACCATATTGTCGCAGTAAAAACTATCGGGATTGGCTCCGTCAAGCAAAGCCACATCCGGAAAATAACAAACTCAAGAATAACAAGCTTCGGACACCCATAACTTACTTCCGAAAAACCTGCGCTGCCATAAGCCTTAACTCACAATGACCGAAAAATGTTATGGGTTTCCCGAGTTACTGGCCTTCTCATCTAAACCCCATTTGCGATGGCATCGAGCAGCCCCGCCCGCTGGCAACCTTCAAGAAAAGCCATTTTGAGAAAATTGCTGTTGGCATACGGACCTTGTTTCGTCTGCTGTTGCACAGTGGTGAGTGATTTACTCGGTTCTATGTCATGCATGTCTTTGAAGATGCGAATCTGCTCAAGCCAGTCCTTGGAGTCACCGCTACAGCATTTGGCTTTGTAACGTTCCTCAATACCGTAAACGTCTTTCCACGTCTCGATTTCCTCGTTGATATCAGCTGGCCCAAAGGTAATTTGAATATCAGCGGGGGCTAGGTGGTCGATATCCGGTTTGCCGAGATCAAGATTTAACTCAATGCGATAATTTGGATTGGCATAGGGGTAAAAGGCTTTACGGCGACCAGTGGAAGTATTTAACGGGTCTTTGCTAAGCTTATAAGTGCTGTTGCACTCGTGGCAGGCTGGGACCAGATTGTGAAAATTAATGGAGTTGAAAGGATAGAGGGCCTTGGGCAAGTAGTGGTCATAGGCATCCCGCTTAGTATGGTGAATACCTTTGATGTCGCCAATGCCACAAAATGGGCACTTCCCCGTGGTGTTGATCGCCATAAATGCCTGGTAGTGATCATTGATGTCACCGACCTTAGCTTTTATATCGGCAGCATCGAAATCATAAAGGCCTGTAAAAAATATGCGAAGGGCTTTGGCTAGATCGGGATATCTACTCTCGATGTCCGCGTAACGCGCAGAATGGAGTGAGGGGTTGTTTGAGCAGAGTCGCTCAATGTCATTGTTGCTGAAGTACCACCATTTCAGCCGCCGAATATGTTTTGGTTTCAGACGAGCGAAATGGCCGTAGATTCGCTCAACGTTGCCATAGAAAAAATCAGCATTCTTCTTGTCCGAGTAGAAAAACTTTTTCATAACTTCAAATAACTCCGGATTTCCGCTGCATGAGTTGAATGAGAAGTCGATCTTGGGCGTCGCGTTGCACCAGACCTCATAAAAAATGAAGTCGATAAATTTCTGCATTTTCTCCATCTGGTGCGGCACATAGGTATAGGGAAAAAGCATTAGCCCTGCGCCCCTTCACTGTCGAGAATGCTCTTTATCAGTAGAATTTTTTCCAACGAATCACCCAGATTCTGGTTCAGTTCTTCAATAATTTTTTTCTTGTCTCCGCCGTTTTCGAACTGTTTCCGTAGCTCATCCAGAATGCCTTGCGCGTGGCCGCCGATGGTTTCGCGCTTGCCGAAAGTGTTCATGGTGATTTTGTTGATGGACGCCCCCAGCGTGTTGTAATCGGGTGGGGTGATGCTGACTACATCGTCTTCTTTTTTAAATACCAACACCTTTTCCGGTTTACTGTCGGAAATTAGAAACGGCGTATGGGTGGTGATCAACATCTCCTGAGTGGTGGCAGCATCGTCGTTAGCTGCCAAACACTGGCGCAGGCGCGTAATAAAGTTCGAGCGCCAGTCCGGGTTGAAATGGGTTTCTGGCTCGTCCAGTAAAAACAGGCTATTGGTATTTTTGAACAATAGGCACAGACCCAGGCTGTGTAGTAGCTGGTGCTCGCCGTCAGATAGCTCCTTGAGCATCATCGGCTGCGCTACGTCCTTTTTGCTGAACTTTACAAACTTAAAGCGCATAACGCGCTGATCAGAGGCCAGCGTCGGCACAGTCTCGTTCACATAATGGCTATCAGACGTGTACAACTCGGCCTTGAGGGTGTCGCTCACAGCATACAAATTTAAGGTCAACAGTACTTGAAAGGCCTGAAACAGAGGGATGGGCGAGTGATCGGTTTCAAAGTCGAAGTTCTCGCGGAATGCTTGTTTCGTGGCTTCGTTTACATAGTAGTCGAGCACCAGGGTGTCGGTGGCGTCATCTTCAAACCAGCAGGTGGCGCAGCGCTTTAAGCGGACGATTATTTTGTCAGAACCTTCGTCACCCTCCAGCAGCTCCACCAGATTGAGGCGATAACCTTCGGTGCCCATCTCTGTTTCGGTAATTGATAGCGCCGGATGGTTGTTAACAATATCTTTGATAGACTCACGCTTGCTGGCATCCTGACTGCCAAAGGCCGCAATTTGGCTTTCATCAATCTCGGTACTGCGGCGGATGAGAATGCGAAATTCTTTTAGTTCATCTATCCCCACATCTTTGCGAAACGGTTCCAGCGCGTCGTCATTTTGCAATAGCAAATTACAGAGCAAGATCGCCTGGCTAAAGCCGCTATCCAGATAAACAAGGCGTGATTCAGGCCTGCCGGGGTATGGCAATTGCTGTTTGAGCGCCTGCCAGTATTCGTCAAACTGGACGAAACGCATCTTGAAAAACGGCAGGCTGAGGATTTCGTTCTCGCCCGACGAGTAGCCCAGCACATACTGGGGCAACAAGATGTCGGCGTGACCGTCCTTGAAGATTTCGTAGGCATCCGTGTCGAAGTCGCCTTGGTTCTCCCACAGGAAGCGCACGGATTCGCCGGGCTTCTTCCAGACACCAACCTTTGCCCACGCAGGGCCATCGGGACGGATGTATTCAGGCGGCACCTGAATTAGATAATCCAGTTCAAACGCCACCGGCGAAAAACCCTGATCCTCGTTCTGCAGCACTTCGGGCAGGAAACTGCGGCGCACACGCAAGATTTCGAGCTGGAAGAAGATCGAAGCCAGCACTTCCAGCAAATTAGATTTGCCACTGCCGTTGCGTCCGGCACAAACAAAGGGGGCAAAGCCATCCTTACTGGCAAGCTCATCTTGTAAGGTCCACTTGCTACGAAAGTGATGCTCAAAGCCTGATTGCAGGCTGCGAAAACCAAGTGGGTCTGTGATCTTGAGGCGTAGAAGTTTCACGCCTGCCCGACCTTGAGCTGAATGCGGTTGCCTGTATCATCGTAGGCTTGCATCAGCGTGCCCGAAGCCAGCGCCTCGAACGCCCAGGTCTTGATGTGCTCGTAGTCGTCCGGTCCCAGCTCGAAACTTTCCTCCGGGTGCAATTCCACCAGCCGGGTTTGCGCGGCGGCCATGAAGCGCAGCACAGAAAAGGGAGCAGCGCCCAGCTGGCCGCGATAGGCCTCCAGCCATTGGGTAATCAATGCTTCGCGGGCCTTAACGTTCTCTAGGGATTCAAGCAGGTTATCTGTATCGGGCAGATGGATGGTAAGGCTTTCTTCCGCGCGGACTTGCCAGGGTTCTGTAACCACAGCTATCTCTTCCTCAACTTTTACGCTCAGCAAGGGCACGTGCGACAAATCCAATTCGCCCTTAAAAGCTTTTTGGCTTAATGCTCCGTAGAGGCTCTCTAGGTTTACGAGGCTTTTTTGATAGGTGCGCTTTACAGTTTCCACCTTATGGACCACGTTTGTAAATTTCCGCTGAATATCAATATCGGGAACAGGTGCTCCAACCATTTTAAGGTTAGCTTTGGATATGTTTGGCATTGAACCAGCTGCGCCAGCAGCAAAGCTCTGAATTTTTTTGCGCTGAGAAGGGTAAGAAAGTAATTTCCAAAGATAGATAGGATCTAGTTCATCTTGATTTTTAATGACCAATCTGAAAATTAAGTCAGGCATTAAAAGCCTGGGTCTAGTTTTATAAACATAGGCTGTAGCTGCGACTAGTTCATAGGTGTTTTTTCGAGTAAATAGCAAGTCGCCAGGTTTAACTTCGTGTTGCGTCTTGGGCTCTACGTTAGGCAGCATTGCTTTGTTTTCAACGGGCCTAAATTCTCCTAATGTAACGGCGCTTAGTTTTAATACTCCCCATTCATCCGCATTTGCTGGTTCGGCTTCACATTTTGGGCTCCATCCGCTATCAATTCGGGATAGCAGTTCGCCGAGAGGCTTCTTCTCCCACCCCTTCTCATTCCGCACCGGATCGCCAAACATCTCCAGAAACACGCTTTTGAGCAGTTCGTCGAGTTGTTGCAGGTGTTGTTTGCGCTGGGCGATTAGCCCTTCCACTTTGCCGAGCAGGTGGGCAATGCGGATTTGGTCGTCGAGGGGAGGGAGCGGGATTAGGTGGTTTTCGATCCACTTAGAGCTTAAGTTTAATTGCGCAACTCCATTGGAGTTTTTAATCGCCTCTCCCTCAAAATAATCTGAATTCAAATACTGAAAGAGAAATTTGTCGTTTATGTCTTCTGATGTCGGTCGAATCAAGCCGACTCGCTGGTTTAGAACCGCAGGTAAATGGCTCGCCTGAATCCTGCCTATCCGACCGACGTTTCCGGTCAAAGAAATTAACATATCCCCAAGCTTTAGTTTAAAGTTGCTTGTTTTGTTTGCGATTGCATTGGGAATAAATTTCGGATCATCGTCAACGACAAAACCCTTTTGAACATTTGTAATTCTGATTACTCGATAACCAGAAGACACATAGTCATTGCTTTTAAAAGCGTAACCATTTTTAACGTCGCAAAGTGATGAGAGTGGCTCTTTTTTCATCCCACCATCCCTTTCAATTCCAATAAATCCCTCACAATGCCGCTCTGCACCTTGGCCAAATCGTTCTCACTGGCCTCACCCACTTCCGCTTGCAGCAATCGATCTAAAATCACCGCTGGGGCGTCGTAGTGCATTTCTTCAAACACGTCTTCTTTGTAGCGGCTCAGGGACAGATCAAAGTTGTTTTCCTCATTGGCGATTTCAGCGCGGGGCACCGCGAAATATTTTTGGGTGCGGTCAGTGTCGGTTTCGGGATTGCGCGCCTGGTATTTTGCAACGATTTCTTGCAGGTCGCCGTTGCCTTCCAGCTTGCTGCGTTTGTCGTCCAGCGAGTAACCGTCGGCGGCCATTTCGTAAAACCAGACGTGTTCGGTCGCGGCTTGGGTGACTTTGTCTTTCGCGCCATACACTTTGGTAAACAATAAAATGGCGGTACTGACTCCTGCATAGGGTTTGAATACGCCGCTGGGCAGGGTGATGACAGCTTTTAAATCGCAGCGCGTTACCAGGGTTTCGCGCAGGGCTTTAAAGGCTTTGCCGGAACCAAACAATACGCCTTGCGGCACAATCACACAGGCGGTGCCGCCTTTCTTTAGCAGACGGTAGATGTTTTCGACAAACAGCAGTTCAGTTTTGGTGGTGGCCAGTTGCAGGTTTTCGTTGATGTCGCCTTTGTCGATGCTGCCGGTAAAGGGCGGGTTGGCCATAACGATGTCGTATTGGCTTTCTTCGGTAAAGCTTTTGCTGAGGGTGTCTTTGTAGTCGATGTGCGGCTCGTCGATGCCGTGCATCATCAGGTTCATTAAGCCCAGGCGCACCATGGTGCTGTCGATGTCGTAACCATAAAGGGAGCTTTGCAGAATCGTCTGTGCCTTTTCGGTGAGGCTTGCTGCCACCGAGGTGCGGACAAAGCCGTCTTCATCGGGAGCCAAATCTTTGCTTCCCGCTTTGATAGCGAGTTGGGTGACGACGTATTGATACGCGCCCAGCAAAAAGCCGCCGGAGCCGCAGGCTGGGTCAGCAATGCGGTGGCCCAGTTGCGGTTGCACCAGTTCGGCCATGAGTTTGATGATGTGGCGCGGGGTTCGGAACTGGCCGTTCTTGCCAGCGCTGGCAATTTCGGACAACAGCATTTCATAGACATCGCCCTGAATATCCTGGAAGGCTTGGCCTTTTTCCTGTGAGTCTTTCTCCATCACCTCGAAAATTTCGTCGATGGTTTTCACCGCTTCTACCAGCAGGGCCGGTTTGGGGATGATAAACACGGCGTTTTTCATATGGTGGGTGAAGTTGGATTCAGAGCCGTTTAAATCTTTGAGAAAGGGGAAGACCTTGCCCTGTACGTGCTGGAGCATCTCTTCGGCCTGCATGTGTTTGAATTCGCTCCAGCGCAGGCTGCGTTTATTGATTCCATACTGTTTTTCATCTTGCCCACGGATGTCAATTTTCTCCATGGCGCTCGCATTTTCTTGAATTTTTGTGCGGTATTCCGGCGGTATCCATTTGCCTTCGAATTTTGAAGTGTACTTTTCACCAGTGAATTCGGCATCCGCCTGTTTTTTTAAATCCAGCTCATCCAGCCGTTTCATAAACAGCAGGTAGGTGATTTGTTCAATCGCGGTAAGCGGGTTACTAATACCGCCGCTCCAGAATTTGTTCCAGAGCTGGTCGATTTTGCTTTTTAGTTCAGGGTTGTTTTGCAGCATGTTTTTCTCGTGGGTTAGTTCGGGTTTTTGAGCAAAATAAAATGTTCCACCAGCCGGATCATCAGTTCTTTTTGTTCGGGTAAACTTTCGGCTACCAGTAGCGCCAGTGCGACCAGGGTGTTGTCGTTAATGAGTTGCTCCACCGGTTTGGCCAATAGCGGTTGGTTGATACGCAAGTACCATAAAAAGAGGAAAGAGCCGGTGCGTTTGTTGCCGTCTGCCAGAGGGTGGTTCTTGATTACGAAATACAGTAAATGAGCGGCACGGCTGGCAATGTTGGGATAGAAGAGTTCGTCACCAAAGCCTTGTTCTATGGTGGCAATGGCGGATTCCAGGCCATCGCCACGTAGTTGGCCAAACAGCTCGCTTGCTTCGCCTTTGTGAATGAGGTTTTGCTTGAGTTGAGCAATGGCATCGAGTACCTGGTTTAGGGCTAGGGGCTGCATACCGGCTTGTTTAGCGGATTGCTCGCTCAGGCTTTGTTCATCGTAGCCCTGCAGCAAGCTCCAGCTGCGGGCGTAGTCGGCAATGACCTTCACAACCGCTTCGCCTGAGGGGTTTACCAGTTGTTGGTTAGAGAGTGTGCTGGAAAGCAAGCTAAGGGCTTGTTCAAATTCAATGCCGCGCTCTTGCAGGCGGCGCTGGTTTAAGGTGTAGCCCTGCACCAGGTGCTGTTTGAGGACGTTGCTGGCCCAGATGCGGAACTGGGTGGCCCGGCTGGAATTGACGCGGTAGCCTACTGAGATAATGGCATCCAGGTTGTAACGCTTTCGTTGGCGTTTTACCTGTCTGGCACCTTCTTGTTGAACTTGTAAGGATTCCTTACAAGTTGCCGCCTCTTCCAGTTCGCCTTCTTCGAAGACGTTTTTCAGGTGCATGGTGATATTTTGCGGTTTTACTCCGAATAGTTCCGCAATTTGGGCTTGGGAAAGCCAGAGTGTTTCGGCGTCTTGGGTTACTTCAAGTGTCACTTGCCCATCTTGGCTGGTGTATAGCTGTATCTGTTGCTGGCTCATCGTGATATCCCTTTCATTATGCTGCCAGTTGTTCGGTGAGCTGTAAGATTTCGTTGATCTCTGCCGGGCTGAAAACGCCGCGAATCCCTTGGGGATGTATGACCGTAAAGGGTGCGCTGATGAGGTCTTTCTTCTCCACTTTCTCGCGCTCGATAATAAAATTCTTCAGCAGGTTCAGAAACTCCAGCTGGCGACTACTGAGGCTGGTGTGGTGCTGGATAAACTGCTCGAAGGCTTCGCTGACGGTGTCGGGGAAGCTAAGTAACACCTCTATGCCGAGGATATGGCGAATAAACTCGATAAAACGCGCCTTGCGGTTTTGATACACCTTTCGCAGCAGGTCTTCGGTAATGTGCGGGTGTTCGGCATGCAGTAGCTCGGCCAGTTCATTGGCCTCATCGGGCGTGACAACCCCACCTTGTTTAAGCTTGTGCAGGATGGGGTTGTGCTCGGTGAGCTCGATAATGAGTGCCTCGACCATTTCACGATAACGGCTGATGCTGACGGCTTCGTTCTGAGGGCCGAATTCTACCCGTTCTTTTTTGTGCAATTCGTCCATCAGGTCGAGGTGTGTTTGCTCCGGGCCAGTGCTTTGCTCGCGGAACTTCATCAGTGGGCCGAGTTTGGTACTGAGTTGGTCGAAGGCATCTTCGTCAGCGGTGGCCCAGTAGTGCGCGGTTTGGGCGGCGCGAATTAATGCTTCTTCGCGTTTTACAAAGCTGACCGATAGCGGCAGTTCGCTGATTTGCTCCACGATCCCTGCTTTAAGCGTGTCGGCTTGGGCTTGTTGTTCAGTGAGCAGTGCTAGCGAATATTCCAGCAGGTCGCGTTCAAAGCGCATGGCTTTGAAGTCGGCGTCGGATACGGTACGAAACAGGGGTTTTATTTCGTCGCGCAGAAATTCCAGCTTCTGGTGGCTGAGTGTGACCCAGAAGTTTTCTTCTTCGAGTCGGTTTAAGGCGGCGGCTGCTTCTTTAATGACGACGGAGTTTGGTGGCAACTGGGCAATCTGCTGGCGCAACTTGGCAATTTCCCGTTCGGCAATATCGAGATGCTCGCCGTCGATGGCCACTTCGATCTTGTCCAGCCGCAAGCCCACAAGCCGCACAGGCAAGGGCAGTTGTGGTTTGAGTTCTTTGCCCTTGGGGTTGAGCTTGAAGTATTCAAAGTTGTCCCAGCAGTCGAGGATCAGGAATACCTCTTTTTCTGTACACCAGGGTTTGGCTTTGTTGCTTTCCAGCAAGCGGGTGCCGCGCCCAACCATCTGCCAGAACTTGGTGTATGAATAAACGGGCTTGGCGAATACCAGATTGACAATTTCACGCACGTCGATGCCGGTATCGAGCATGTCTACGCTGATGGCGACTCGCGGCATGTCGTTGTTGGTGAACTGATCCAGCAGGCCGCCTTTGCCATAGACACGTGGGTCATCCGAGACCAGCACTTTGGCCAGTTCGCCTTTGTATTGTGGGTAGAGTGTGTCAAAGATTTCTTCCATGCGCCGAGCATGTGCTTTGGTCGAACAAAAGAAGATGGTCTTGCCCGGTAATACGCCGTTGGCATCCTTGATGGATTCTTCCATAAATTCCCGGACAATCAAGGTGTTGGTGCCCTTGTTGATGACTTGCTTTTCCAGTTGTGAGCCTTCGAAGTTGATTTCTTCAACCTCTTTGCCCTGCAGAATTAACTTTTTCTGGTCGTCCAGTGAAATGGTGCGCTTGCTAATGCCCTGCATCTGGAATTTGGTCTGAATTTTCATCACCTGAAAACTGCAGAGGTAGGGCGGCACGTTGTTCACGGCCTCTTCATAGGTGTAGGCAAAAGTTGGCAGGCCATTTTCGCAGTGGAATAACCGGAATGTGTTGTGATCGATGATATCGGTCGGTGTAGCGGTTAAGCCCAGGGTAATAGTTTTGAAGTAGTCGAGCACTTCGCCATAGGTGTTGTAGATGGAGCGATGGCTTTCGTCGACGACGATGAAATCAAAGAAATGGGGCGAGAGATTCTTGGACTCGTCACGAATAATGTTGAGCATCGTCGGATAGGTAGCGATATAAACGCGGCGATCTTTGGCTAATAGCTTTTCACCGACATTCGGCCAGCGCGGTTCATTGGGAAGATGTTCTTTGAAGGCCGCGAGGGCTTGCTCCCTGAGTGCGATACGATCAACCAAAAACAGTATTTTCTCGGCGTGGCCAGCACGCATTAGCGCGTCTACCATGGCAATGCAGGTGCGGGTTTTACCCGTGCCGGTGGCCATCACCAACAGAAAATCCCGTTGCTGTTGCTCGATGCCTTCTAGCACCGAACGAATCGCGCGAATTTGATAATCACGACCGGCGATGGCTGTATTGATCAACTCTTGTGTGAGCGGTTTGCGGTTGCGGCGAATGTATTGGAAGCGTTCCAAATCATTCCGTGTAGGGTAGCCAACCACTTTGCGCGGTGGGTAGTTTTCCAGATCCCAGAAGAAGGTTTCGAGGCCATTGCTATAGAAGCAGAATGGTAACTCACCACCCAGTTGCTTTTGGATGTTGTAACAATATTGTTTGGCTTGCTCGCGGCCGACGGCGGCGTCTTTACTGGATTTTTTGGCCTCGATCACAGCAAGGGGCTTGCCGTCTTTGCCCAGCAACACGTAGTCACTGAATTGGTGCCCTTCATAGGGTGTGCGTGGCTCGGCAACACCTTCCGGCAGCGTGGTTAGAATATCGAATTCTTCTACGACCTGCGTCGGGTCTTTGACGTCCCAGCCAGCTTGCACGAGTTGCTGGTCAATAAGCTCGGCACGCGTCTGGGCTTCGGTATTGGCCATTTAAAGCATTCCTAGCTTTTCTTGCTCTAGGCAAAACAGTTCAAACTGGTTTTTAGCCAACTTCGAGGGGCTTGTTTTGCCATTCTCCCAGCGGTTTACCGTCGCAAAACTGACACCTAAGGCTTTGGTTAATTCGTCTTGAGACACGCCCAGCCGTCCGCGCAGTGCTTTGACTTTGCTTGCGACATCTCCGTGTTGCTGAGTCATGACTTGGCCTTTTCTGTCTGGGGTGTCAATTTTTAATAGTGCTGGGCAATATAGCATCTCGCGATGGCATTTTCGCGAAATTCGCCCCCGCCGATGCCGGAGCAGGGTGGTCATCTCAGCATCCACAATATTTAACCGCCGATGTACGTCAAAACCTACAAACACAGCAGAACATTATGACGAAAGTTGTGGGTACCCCTTTATTTGCCTCCAATCCTCTCAGTTGAGCGAGGGAATAGTAAAGCGATGCACGAAGGCCTGCGCCCCACCTACCGATTCTCCCCATAAACCTTCTCCGCCCACACCAACTTATCCTGCCTTGCACTCACCCACCCCTGCAGAGGCTCTGGCATTTTCTTCGGCCACTTTACGCCGTACTGCTTTGGCATAAACAGGGGCGCGAGCATTGCTGACACGGCGAGATCTGCGCGGCTAAAGGTGTCGCCGACTAAAAAATCTTTTCCGTTTAGGGCTTCATCAATTTGCGCTAGGGCCACATCGATCTGCACTGCGCTGGCTTGAGCTTCATCGGGATAAATGTTCATGGCCTTTTTCATTAGGGCGCGCACTTTTGGAAAGAACAATCTAAACATGGGTTTGAATAATAATGGCGCGCCGGTGGTGAGTGCGGGCAACACGACCGAAGGATGTTCTAGCAAGGTGTAGTAGGCCCAGCGACGAACATGGGGGCCGAGATCTTTGTCGGCGAACGCTTCCCACTTCAGTGCTTCTTCACGGAGATCTGGGTCGGCAGGGGTGAGTGGTTTGTCTGGGAAGTGTTCATCGAGGTAGTCGATGATCGCGCTCGATTGCTGCACATAGGTATCGCCGACCTGCAAGATCGGCACGCTCGATCTCTGCGCGACAGATTTGGCAAACTCTATATGTTTGCCGGGCAGCAGGTTTTTAATCTGGTGGGGCACGCCTTTATAGTCGAGCGCCCAACGCACTTTTTCGCAATAGTGGGAAATGGGGAACTGATATAACGTAATAGGTTGCATACAGGTTATCCGCCGTCTTTATGTTTTTATTCGCGAGGCTATTTTTATGTGCGCGCCTTGCTCTGTACTGATCTAGTTTGGCTTTTCTGTTTAGGACGCGCCGCGGCTAATTTGTACGCCTCAGCTATTTCGTACGCCTCAGCGCCAGCTAATCGTTATCGTGCCTCAACCTTCTCTAGGCCGCATCTTTCGCAGCGCAGTACCGTCACGAGGCGCCCTTGTTTTACATCAAACTGCTTCTCTTTACACACCTGCCAGCGGTGGAAGCCGTGCTGGCACAGCCCTTTCTTAGGCGTTTTCTTCTCTGGTCGTTTAAACGGCAATATGTCTGCCATCAATGCTCTCCTGTGCTATAGCGCGCTACAGCGATGTAAAACACCTTTATATCCTGATATCGCATCATGCAAGCGCCGACATTTGCGTCGCGGGGCTTTATAATGCCCCCTCATTTTGCAACAGAGTCTGTCTTCATGTCCGAGTATACCGTTGGCCAGCGCTGGTTAAGTGAACCAGAACCCGAACTAGGTCTAGGCATGATACAGGACGTCGACTACCGGCTGATTAAGGTCTACTTCCCCGCCAGCGAAGAAGAGCGCACCTATGCGCGCCAGAGCGCGCCGTTATCGCGGCTCACCTTTCAGGCCGGCGACAGCATCGAAACCGACGACGGCATGACATTGATTGTCGATAGCGTCGAAGAAATGAACAACTTACTGGTCTATCGCGCTCATCCTGAGGACGCTCCAGATCAGATTGCGCCGCTACCGGAAACACGGCTTGGCCACCGCCTTGATCTTAGTGGCGCCAGTGATCGCTTATTTGCCAAGCAACTGGATAGAAATGGTTGGTTTGAGCTGCGCTACGCCGCCCTGCAAGCGCGCGCCCACAGTGAGCGCTCCAGTGTGCAAGGCCTGCTCGGCCCGCGTATCGATTTGATTCCGCACCAGCTGTATATCGCCCGCCAAGTGGCTAGCCGTTACGCGCCGCGGGTACTGCTCGCCGATGAAGTGGGTTTGGGCAAGACCATCGAAGCCGGTTTAATTATTCACCAACAGCTGATCACTCATCGCGCTAGCCGGGTGCTGATTGTTGTGCCACCGGCGCTGATACATCAGTGGTTTGTTGAAATGGTGCGGCGCTTCAATCTGCATTTCAGCATCTTTGATCAAGGCCGTCTTGATGCGCTCAAAGCTGAAATGTCGGACATGGAAGATGCCTTTTCTGACGCGGCCCTCAATGATGATGAAGACCTAGACAGTTTGCTCGACGAGATGGACGGCATCGACCACGAAGACGATGTGATTCCGGCCTTCGAACAAGCACCGCTCGATAGCAATCCGTTCCAAACCGAACAGCTTATTCTCGTCAGCACGGAATTCCTTGAGCACTGCAATATGCGCGATCTGTGCGCCGCAGACTGGGATTTACTGGTCGTCGATGAAGCGCATCACCTGACGTGGTCGCCAGACAATGCTAGCGAAGGCTATCAGCGCGTCGAGCAACTTGCTGCCACCGCGAAAGGCCTGCTGCTACTGACCGCCACCCCAGAACAACTTGGCCGCGAAAGCCATTTCGCGCGGCTGCGTCTACTCGACCCTGATCGCTACAGTTCATTCGATGCGTTCCTGGCCGAGCAGGAAACCTATCAAGCGGTCGCGCAGGTTGCTGGCGAGCTGCATGACAACGAGCAATGGGATGACGCGCTAAAGCAGCGCGCTGCCAATTACTTACCCGACATTACGATTGATGAAGCGCAGCGCGAAGAAGTGCTCAACGAACTCACCGACCGTAGTGGCCCAGGACGGGTACTGTTCCGTAACACGCGCAAAAATATTGCCGGTTTCCCGACGCGAATTGTTGAAGGCGTTCCGTTAACGTTTCCCGAAACGTGGGTGGTCGAACGCGATGCGCCGCTGAACGAACAGCTGCATCCTGAGCATGTATTTTCTGATGACCGCTGGTGTAATGATGACCCACGCGCCACGTGGCTAGCTAAATTCTTAAAGCAACATCGCAACGATAAGGTGCTGGTGATTTGCGCGCGCAAAGAAACCGCCAGCGACCTGCATGCGTACTGCGGTTATAAACTTGGCATGAACGTCGCCATGTTCCATGAAGAAATGGATCTGATTGAACGCGACCGCGCCGCGGCGTGGTTTGCGGAAACCATCGACGGCGCACAGGCGCTGTTCTGTTCCGAAATCGGCAGTGAAGGACGTAATTTTCAGTTCTCACATCATTTGGTGCTATTTGATTTACCGGCCAATCCCGATTTATTGGAACAGCGTATTGGTCGCCTTGATCGTATTGGCCAGCAAGAAAATATTCAGATTCATGTGCCCTACTTTGACAACCACGCTCAGTCGGTACTGTTCCATTGGTATAACGACGGCATGAATGCGTTCTGCCACACCAACCCTGCCGGCACGCAAATTCGCCAGCGAACTGAGCAACGTTTAGGGCAAGCGCTGAACGCACCCGATGATGCTGCGCTGCTGAAGACGCTGATTGAGGAAACCAGCAGTATTACTGCTGAAATGAAAGCGCTGCTCGACAGTGGCCGTGATCGTTTGTTGGAACTGAGTTCGTTTGATGGCGACATCGCCGCGACATTGGTCGAGGCGCTTGAAGAAGCCGATCAGCATACGCCCATGGCATTTTTGGAACATATGTTTGAACGCTTCGGCGTGGACAGCGAATACCATTCTGAGCACGCGACGATTTTGCGTCCGAACGAACATTTGGTTGAGCCGTTCCCTGCACTGCCGGAAGATGGCATTACCGTCACCGATCATCGTGCTACCGCGCTAGGTCGTGACGACATGCAGTTTATTACTTGGGAACACCCCATGGTCAGCGGCGCGATCGAGCTAATGCTCAGCCAGAGCCTCGGCAAAGCGTGCGTATCGTTACTGAAAAACAAAAAGATCAAGCCGGGCACCTTGCTGGTTGAAGCCCTGTATACACTGGAGTGCGTCGCACCACGGCACTTACAGGCACAGCGCTTTTTACCGACAACGCTGATTCGGACCTTACTGGACAGCAACGGTAAAGATATTGGCAGCGCCGTATCCCATGAAGCGCTGAGTAAAAAATGTCATAAGGTTGATCGCGGTTTAGCGGGTAAAATTGTTGGTAGCCAGAAAGATTTGCTGACCAAGTTGTTGCGCGCCGATCACGCCATTGCAACAGAACAAGGCAAGGGCATTATTGCCGACGCGCTAACCAAAATGCGCGAAACACAGCAACATGAAATTAATCGACTGGTTCAGTTAAAACTGAAAAACCCAATGATTCGTGACGAAGAAATTGAGTTCTTACAGCAGCAAACGGAACAGCTGGAAAAACAGCTCGGTGAAAGTCGCTGCCAGCTTGAGGCGGTGCGTATTATTGTTGTTGGGGAATAGATTTATTTTGATCGCCTGATGGCGAGAAGAACTGTGCGGGTTCGTTAGCGAGAGACGCTTAAGTCGTCACTCGCTAACGAGCCGACAAACCCATTCGGCGTCGCCGCATATCGGCAGACTCGGAATGAATGTAGTGCTGTGTAGCTAGATCGCAGCGCGGCGAAAACATCCAAACCACTTGCCGCTTTCTGTCGCATCTGCGCGAATCGCTCACTCAGTGGCGGCCCAGGCTGCACAAATCCCATATCAAAATCTGGACGATGCCACCCCATAAGCGCTCCACGCAATTCGTCACCTGCGCGGCATCATCAACAATCCCATTCAGCCCGCCTAGCGGTGAACACTGGCACCGGTGCGCGACATACGCCGCATCGCTTGCAAGCAAGCTCCTACATAGACACTACGATTTAACGAATAACGCCGCCGACTTCAATAATCTTCATGGTGTTGGTGCCGGCATTAACGCTGACGTAGTCGCCTTTGGTGATAATGACTTTGTCGCCATTTTCTACCACACCCATCTCTTCCAGTATCGCCACCGCACGCGCCGTCACTTCTTCGGGCATGATCGCTTCACTTTCGAAGGGCACAGTGTGAACGCCGCGATACATCGCAACGCGACGTTGCGTGCGCGCATGGGGGGTGAACGCAAAGATGGGTAAGCCTGAACGAATACGAGACATTTTTCGTGGCGTCGAGCCACTCTCTGTCATTGCGATAATCGCGCGGACGCCGGGCAATCGGTTGGCAACAAACATAGCCGCGGCCGCTATGGATTCGTCGATTTTTTCTGGCAAGACAGCCTCTTGCTGCGAGACATGGCGCATCTGATACGTGCGCTCGGCGCCGAGAATAATCCGGTCCATGGCGCGCACAGTTAACTCAGGAAAATTACCTGTAGCGGTTTCCGCTGACAGCATCACAGCGTCTGTACCGTCTAAGACAGCGTTCGCCACATCAGAGACTTCTGCACGGGTCGGCTGCGGGTTGTTAATCATCGACTCCATCATTTGTGTCGCGGTAATCACAAAGCGGTCGAGTTGCCGTGCGCGCCAAATAATATGTTTTTGCACACCCACCAACTCGGCATCACCGATCTCGACGGCGAGATCGCCGCGCGCGACCATCACGCCATCCGAGGCGAGAATAATGGCGTCGAGATTATTATGGTCGGCGACGGCTTCTGCGCGTTCAATTTTGGCCACCACGCCGCCTAGCCCGCCGGCCTGTTGATACAAGCTTCTCGCTTCTTCAACGTCCGCGGCATCACGGGGAAAAGATAGCGCCAAATAATCCACATCCATCGACGCGGCGGTTTTAATGTCTTCGCGATCTTTTTCCGTCAGCGCCTTGGCGGTGAGGCCACCGCCCTTTCGGTTTAAACCTTTGTTATTCGACAGCACGCCACCGGCAACAACCGTGCAGCGTACCTCACTGCCAACCACTTCATTGACGCGCAACTCAATCAGCCCGTCGTTCAGCAATAATATATCGCCAGCAACACACTCACCGGGCAATGCTTTATAACCCAGTCCAACGCGCGTCACATCGCCATCGTCTATCGGCATAGATGCATCAAGCGTGAACAGCTCACCGTTTGCCAATGTGACCTGACCATCGCGAAAACGCGCGATGCGGATTTTCGGTCCCTGCAAGTCGGCAAGAATCGCCACGCTGCGGCTAAGTCGTTTCGCCGCCTCGCGAATAAGCACGGCCACTTCGCGATGGCTTTGCGCATTGCCATGGGAAAAATTCAACCTAAAAACATTCACACCGGCGCCAATCAGCGTTTCCAACATCTGCTCTGTAGAGCAGGCAGGCCCAACGGTTGCGACAATCTTGGTACGACGAAACATTACTCTTCCTCAATCAGGATAGACCCGAAAAAACCGCTAAAACGACTCTACGCCGAGGCTACCACATTACCGCGACAAACTATTCGGTGTTAACCTTCATCACCGCACAATCGCTAACGCACAACGACGACCAGCATCACTGGTCTACAACCCATACAAAGTGATCTCTTATGCCTTACCTTCCCTGCATCGAGTCCGAACTACATTGCAGCGCTGACCGCCCTGCCAATGCCGCTGTTATATGGCTACATGGCCTAGGCGCCAGCGGCGACGACTTCGCCCCTATCGTGCCGGAGTTGAAACTCCCTGCTGAGCTGTCGGTTCGCTTTATCTTCCCCCATGCCCCGCAGATTCCGGTCACTATCAACGGTGGATTTGTGATGCCCGCTTGGTACGACATCCTCGAAATGGATATCGACCGAAAAATTGACGAGCAGCAAATCCTCGCGTCCGCCGCCAGCATCAGTGCACTGATCGACCGGGAAATTGAACGCGGCGTGGACAGCCAACGCATTGTGCTCGCCGGCTTTTCGCAGGGTGGCGCAGTGGCGTATCAAACCGCGCTCACGTACCCGAAACCGCTCGGCGGCCTGCTGGCGATGTCGACCTATTTCGCCACCAGCGCCACCATTGTGCCAAGCGATGCTAACAAAAACCTAGCCATTGAAATTCAGCACGGCAGCCAAGACGCCGTCGTTCCCGAATCACTTGGCGAACGCGCGCTCGGCAGCCTGGTAAAAATGGGGCATAGCCCGACGTATAAAAGCTACCCGATGGAGCATCAGGTTTGCTTCGAGCAAATTAAAGATATCTCTAGCTGGTTCCAGAGTGTGCTGAACGCTTAGCAGCATCGACTAAAGATCGAGACGAAGTGCCTGCTGTACTGCCTCGCGCTGCTGCACAGGCACCCCGGCTTCACCAGCGTAGTCTTGCCAGCGCCGCACCACCTCGCGCACTTGCGCCAATAGCGTTTGGGCGCGCCCACGTTTTAGCGACGCCACTCTGGCGCAGGCTTTGATATCGTCCAAGTCAAAGCCATCGCGTTTACCGTTAAGCGTCATTTGGTGGCGTGACGTCCACATACCGTCTGGCTGATAGGCGTAGGTGACGTCGTATGCTGGCGACAGCGACCACTGGCCGCGTTTATCCATCAGGAAGGCAATATTTTTAACGTGGTCATCTTGGTTACGCGCAACAATATTAAACAGCATGCGCCGAAACAACTCTTCAACCTGTTCCATCGGCAAACCTAACTGCCGCATCACGAGAAAAGCTTGCTCGTAAGAATAAGCACCGGCTAAGTTAAAATCGAAGTGCGCCAATGCCGCCAAAGATTGCATATGCACTTTGCTGCCATCGGCCTGACGATCAAATCGCTTGGTCATAAAATGACTGCGATTATTTTCGTTTAGCAATCGACACTGCGTCATCTCAATGCCCGCGTCCGTCGCCATGCGCGCATAAGCGTATTCGATTAAACCGTAGCCCTGCGGATCATCCAGTTCCTTATCTTTATTGCCGCTGACGCCATCAAACTTTAACAACCAATATTCAAAACCGTCTCCCGCCGACACTTGCCCGGAGCGCACTTCATTGGTCTCTGGATTCCACGCGATCACTGCCTTTGCGCGGGCGCCGCCCGCGGAAGTCCCGACGTGTAATATTTGTCGCAGTGCGTCGGATTCATTATCCATCGACAAATGGAGTTGGCTGCGCTTATTCAGAACATCGGACGCCAAGGCCACCAAACGATCCACTTCAACGCGCTCTACCTGTTGGCGAATGGGGCCTGTTGCGGGGCTAAACTCCAGTGCGCCCATGCCACGATTTCCGGTATAACAAAGCCGCTCCACGGCATTAAACGAATGTGCTTTGCGGCCCTGCATCGCCAGCCATGCATCGATGAGCGCATTACCAAATTTATCCGGTAGCGAATCCGCCAACATTCCAGGCAAACCATAAAATGTCTCTCGGCCAAGTGCCGGAAAGCGAAACACCTGCGGCGACAGCGGCATCATCAATGGCGCCACTTCAATGCCGCTTTGGACAAACGCAGCGTCATATTCAAACGATGCAACATCGCTACCGCGCGTTAGTGCGACTGCGCCAATGGTGCGCCCCCATAGACTCACTTCGGCCAGCGTAGCGTCAGCGGCGCCCAACGAATTTGTCATGCGTCATCCCCCCAAGTCCAAGGCGCGTGTTCTGCGATTCCCGACTTCTTGCTCGACGCTCGCTGACGTCGCCCCGTACCTGCTGAGCCCTTTTCTCTCTCCTTCAATAACGCCATTGGGCTCTGCTGCGCCGTCGGCAACAGCTGCTCCAGACCCGCCATTGCATCCAGCGCCCGCAGCACACGAATCAGCGTCAGTAGCTGCGAAGACTCGCCAGCCTCTATTCGCTCCAACGTGCGCTTAGCCACACCCGCCTGCTTAGCCAACTGCGCCTGCGTTAAGCCCATGACCACCCGCCGCCCTGCCAAGCGCTGGCCGAGTTCCGTGAGGACACCGTCATCGGTGAGATTCATATCGATATTCATAGTCGTAATTTATGACGATTTATCGCCATATTTCAAGATATATCGTCATAAATGGCGATATATCTGATGCTGGTATTACGCTAACGCCGCTACGTTGCAGATCCGCTCGACACTCAACAGCGCCGCCCCTTAAACCCCAATTCCAACAAAAACACGATAATAATCAACCACATCCCTTGAAAGCCGCCCCCACGCCCCCACCTGAGTAGAGAGCCCAAATCGTCGGCATTGATCAACAGGGAGACCACTACACATGTCCGCAACCGTGCAAACCGAAAAGCGTGAATTTCAAACCGAAGTCAAACAGCTACTCCACCTCATGGTGCATTCGCTGTACAGCAACAAAGAAATCTTCCTGCGTGAGCTAATCTCTAACGCCTCTGATGCGGCCGACAAACTTAAGTACACGGCCCTGCAAGACGACAACCTTTATCAAGGCGACTCGAACCTCGCCATTCATATTGAAGCAGATAAAGAAGCCGGCACGCTGACCATTCGCGATAACGGCATTGGCATGAACCAAGAAGAAGTCATCGCCAACCTCGGCACGATTGCGCGCTCCGGCACCGCTGAATTTTTGAAGAACCTCAGCGGCGACGATAAAAAAGATTCCAGCTTGATTGGCCAGTTTGGCGTTGGTTTTTACAGTGCGTTTATTGTCGCCGACCGCGTCGAAGTGTTTACCCGTAAGGCGGGCACTGATGCGAGCGCCGGTGTTTACTGGGCGAGCACCGGCGACGGTGAGTTTGATTTAGGTGAGACCGAACTTGAACAGCGCGGCACACGTATTGTGCTACACCTGCGCGACGACGAAAAAGAATTCCTCGATGCGTGGAAGGTTAAAGGCTTGGTACGCAAGTATAGCGACCACATCGCCGTGCCCGTTCTGGTGAAAGACGAAAAGACTGTCCCTGCCGAAGGCGATGACGCGGAAAATAAAGAGCCTACCACCGAAATCACCTGGGATCAGGCCAATACCGCCACCGCAATCTGGACGCGCAGTAAAGGCGACATTAGCGACGAAGAGTACCAAGAGTTCTACCGTCATATTTCTCATGACTTCGGCCCGGCCAGCACCTGGAGCCATAACCGTGTTGAGGGCAGCCTAGATTACACGTCGCTATTATTCGTGCCCGAAAAAGCGCCGTTCGACATGTTTAACCGCGAACAATCTCACGGCCTTAAGCTATATGTTCAGCGCGTCTTTATTATGGACGAAGCAGAACAATTTATGCCGATGTATCTGCGCTTTATCAAAGGCGTCATCGACAGCAACGATCTGTCTCTTAATATCTCCCGCGAGATTCTGCAACAAGACAAAACCGTTAGCGCACTCAAAGCCGCGCTCAGCAAACGCGCGCTCAGCATGCTCGACAAGCTCGCGAAGAGCGATGCCGAGAAATACCAGAGCTTCTGGGATAACTTTGGCAACGTGCTTAAAGAAGGCCCAGCGGAAGATGCCAAGAGCAGCGATGCTATTGCCAAACTGCTGCGCTTCGCCACCACGCACAATGACAACGCCGTGCAGAACGTCAGCTTAAGCGACTACGTAGAGCGCATGAGCGCCGAACAGAACGAAATTTACTATATCGCCGCAGACAGCCATCAGAATGCACTCGGCAGCCCGCACCTTGAGATCTTCCGCAAGAAAGGTATCGAAGTACTGCTACTGTCCGATCGCATTGACGACTGGCTAATGAGCCACCTCAACGAGTTTGATGGCAAGCCGCTGCGCGACATCGCCAAAGGCGAGCTTGACCTGGGCAAGCTTGAAGACGAAACAGAAAAGCTGCAGCAAAAAGAAACCGACAAAGCCTTCGAAGCACTGACGCTAAAAATCGCCGAAGTACTGAAAGACGACGTTGAAAGCGTGCGCACCACGCACCGATTGACGGACTCACCGGCGTGCCTCGTTGTGCAGAATCACGACATGGGCGCACAAATGCGCCGCATTCTCGAAGCGGCCGGCCAGTCTTTGCCAGATACCAAACCGGTCTTAGAAATTAATCCGGAGCATCCATTAGTGCAACGCCTCAACAGCGAAAGCAACGAGTCACGTAGCGCCGACTTGATTAGCGTTATTCATGAGCAAGCTCGCCTTGCTGGTGGCGATGCACTCAAAGATGCCGCTGGGTATGTACGGAAAATTAATAAGCTATTGCTGGAATTGTCGAGCACAGAGAAGTAAAACGTAGCGTGCTTCTTGAGGCGGGAAAAACCCAATACAAGAGGCACGCATACTTCTTTTATGAAGGGACTTTTAAGAAGGGATTTTTAAGAAGGGGCTTTTACGAAGGAATGTCTCTTACGAAAAGGTTTTTTCACAGCAAGACAGCAATAAGGCGTTAGTAGGACACGATACAAATCATTATCGTCGCTGCCCTGCCAGCGTGGACACGCTTCTGATCGAACGCCTGATAAAAGCCTAAAAGCGATTGCCCGACTCTTGCTGGGTTATCGCCTTGCTTAACTAAGGTTTAGCCATTTTCTCAGCATACAAACTATTCAGCTGATCAAGCACTGTATCCAACGCATACTCACCCTGAATCGCCGCAAAGCTAGCAACGCCAAATGCTTCGCGATCTGCCGCATTTTCGATGAGCGCCTGCAAACTGTCCGCCATCGCTACCGCATCACCCGCTGGGGAAAGATAACCATTCTTGCCGTGATTAATTAAATCGATATTGCCGCTCACTCTCGTCGCGACGATTGGCAAGCTCGCCGCCATGGCTTGCATCACCGAGTTGGGCAAACCTTCTTGATGAGATGGCTGAGCATAAATATCGATATCCGCCATAAACCCAGGCATATCATCGATGCTACCTAGGAAGCGTACTTGCTCTCCAATGCCCAGAGCCGCGGCTTGATCGCCAAGATTGTCCCGCTGCCGGCCAACTCCCGCAATATCTAGCTCAACACTATCAAAGCCTCGTTTTTTAAGCTCGCCGCACGCCGCAATCAATACATCAACGCCCTTCACCGGCGTCAGTCGTCCGGCAAAACCAATAGTCACGACATCATGTGTCGCTGCCCGACTACGCTTGGCTTTCTTAAAATCATCGATCGGCAAACCATTTCGAATCATCTTAATTTTTGCGTCAGAGTAACCCGCCGCAAGCAACCGCTCGCGGGTAAATTCGCTAATCGTTTGAAAGTAATCGAGCTTACGGACAAAGTAGTTCATCACAGACCATGGAAATCGTTCACGCAAAGCAGGATCAAGAAGGCCTCCTTCAAATTCCCAAGCCCCCGATACTTTTGCCGCCATCACTTTGTCACGCAGGAATGGCCGGGCGAGCCCCATTACCGTAGCCAGGTTTTTTACCATGTGAACATGTATCGCGTCATACTGATGACGATTTTTGATCAACCAAAAGAAAAATTTCACCATTAAAACTAGCGCACCAATGCCCTTCACGTGCGGATAACTGATACGCGTTGTTTTCACGCCGCGAATCAGCTCTTCGCGAGGCCGCTCTGGAAACATCCACGGAACAATAACCTGCACCTCGTGGCCACGCGCCTGAAACGCCGCACTCAGCAACGCCACTTGCAGCTCTGTGCCTCCCATGGCGGGATAGTAGCCATCCACTACCAGTAAAATTCTCGCTAACGACTGTTGATGCATGTGCCTAATTCCTTAGCAAAAAGCTCAATATGGGGCGCAAGCTAGGCGGCCAGTAATATCCGTCACTTAATGATTACCAAAGCTCAAAGCCATGGCGCTCTTTATTGGAACGTTTTTTCGTCGTCTTAAAAAAGCGTTGGCATCAACATCCCACATAAAAATCGCCAACCGCCTAACATTAAGAGAGCCCAATAAATCAATCCTCGCGGCGTAAAAGCTGTCGCAACATCTGCTGAGCGTCGCGATCAAATAGGAGAATCAGCACGCCATAAAAGACGCCGCCCACGCAGACTTTACTCATCAGCGACAAAACCTCTCCCTCAACCGACACCAGCCCTACCACCCAATACATTGCCAACGAGAAGGAGCCGTAACGTAGCACCGGCTTCCACGGCAGTGCGATAGCAATGATACGAGAGGACATTCTCCAAGCGACATAAGCAAATACGCAATATGTTGCCAGCGTCGCAATCGCAGCGCCTTTAATGCCGAGCTTTGGCACCAATATGATGTTTAACGCTAGGTTCAACACTGAAGAAAAGCCCAACGCCAGCATTAGCCGCTTACTATCCTTTTTAAGATAGAGACCCGCAGCCAGAATAATAATCGCCCCATCTACTATCATTCCCATGACAACATACGGGACTGCCACAGCGCCCTCTCTGTATGCCTCAGATGCCATAATCGCGATAAAGTTATCCGCGACCGCCGAAAAGCCGAATGCAACGGGAATCGCAGCAAACACATAAATGCGCAATGACTTCGCAAGAAACTCTTCAGTTGCCTCACGCCCTCGCTCTGACCAAATACGTAAATACATCGGTAAGATGGCCGCGGCCAAAGAGCTCACAATAATCGCTGATACGTACTCAGACAGATTATAGGCCGCCGCGTACTTACCCAGCGCCTCAGCGCCGAGCACGAGCTTGATCACATAGCGATCGCCCATGCTCGCAAAGATGCCAGACATTTCGTAACCCAGCATGGGCAAACCGAATAACGCCATGTAGCGATAAAGTTTCGAGGAGAACAGAGATACGTGGATTTTTTCGCGACTAAGAACAGTGTAGGCCATCGCTAATAGCACGACGCTTTCCGCGGCGACCGTCGCAATGAAGAAGACCTTTAGCGAGGCTTCAATGAGCAGCATCCCGCCAATCACAAAGACCAAATTGCCGTAGCGCCATAACACGGAATAAATCGCTGTCAAACCGCTGCGCTCTTGGGCGCGGAGAATGCTATTCAGACCACTCTGTATTACACGCGTCAAAATAAGCGGTGAAGCGACAATAAAAATATCGACTATCGTTGGGTGATCCCAAAAAACATTTTCGGCGGTAATACAGATAACGAGCCAACACGCAGTCACCAATGCGCCACTGGCACACATCCCGAGAATAACCGTGGAAAAATATTGCGAAATATTCCATTCGTTCTTTCCAGCGCGCGTTTCTGAATAGAACATAATCGCGGAATGCTGAAGCCCCAGCTTTCCAACGGCAACGAGGAACGTCAGTGTTACCGCAACAAGGCTCATGTTGCCGTAATCATCTACGCCTAATAAGCGAGTCAGAATGGGGAAGGAAATAAATCCGGCCAACGTCACGACAAGTGAACCGAGCGAATAATTCGAAACGTGGTGTAATAGACTTCTTATTTGCACGGAATCCTTCCCTTTATCTCGCAACACTTACGACAAGGTCGTGTCGCGACATTCTTGCTATCTGCGTGGCATTTTACCTTGCCGCGATGACCATCACTACGGCATTAATGACACCATCACCGCTACTTGCCCGGAAATATTGACGACGTTGCCAACGCGAAGACTGTCAACCAAGCCGATCTGCGGTGCTTGTAACGCAAACCCCGTTTCGCAAGGCAGCGCGCAACACGACTGTCAAAGGAGGCTGGTAAGACACAAAAAGACGTATGGTGGGCGCATGGTAAAGCGCGGCCAAATTGAGAACAAGATCACAGCGTTAATAGTCTGACAGAGCGCTATTAAACGCCACTTTTACGCGAAAAATACGCTATAAGGATGAGATAAAATGGCTAAGCTAATGAGCACAACCACACACTCACCCGCTATCTGGTTGACCTAGACCGCCGCGCGAGCGTGCAGAACATCACACCATTTGCCAATACAGTCCACACAACAACATTTACATACATTTTGACGGAAACCATTTCGCCGCCCTTCGACTCTCACTTACCGTTACGCACACAAACATGGCTACCATGATCATGATTAAGCACATGTAACAGGGAGAAAGGCATGAAAGCGCACATTATCAATCGATTTATTGCCATCACCGCCGTCGCATGGCTCGGTCAGGCCGGCGCGGAGACGAACACCTATCAACGCCATAGCAACCTCAATAGCAGCACGTCCTCGCCAGCAGGCGCTCTGCCGGCTGTACTGCCCCACCGGCAAGCTGTTGTGGCGCAAACCAATGACCATCGGCTGGGCGTCATTACCCTGCACAGCAAAAATCGCCGCACCTGATTTTTTTGAGACGGAGGCGCTTTGACAAAAAAACAGGCATAAAAAAAGGTTCATCGCGGATTTCCGGGAAAAGCCTGAAGGACCTTTTCTTACGCGGCGACTGCGCTGCGTTTGCTCGGGAAAGATCGCCTGCAAGCAGCCTCCCACAAGGTGAGCAGAAATTTGAGATGGTGCCGCAGTGTAGGGGGGCCTGTGGGAGGCTGCTTGCAGGCGAGTCTTGGGGCTTGCGGCTGTTCGCTTGCAGGGCGCGCTCCGGCAAAAGTCTTGATGTTGCCAGTCTTGCAGGAGCCAATGCTGCTGCCGAATTCACTTGAATGTTTTGATGACTCATCGGGCGTTTCCTGGAAATCCGCGATGAACCTTTCTTTTGCTTACTTTTCTTTGGGCAAGCACGGCCTGAACGCAGTGAAGGCGAACGCACGTTAGTGCGGCCCACAGGGTGAGCGAAGCGAATCAAGAAAAGTCAGTCGCCTGCAGGCGAAACACGGCATATCAAATCAAGAAGACGATAAAAAAGCGGAGCTCATGACAAGCTCCGCTTCGGGTTCGTTCAACTGTGGGACAACAGTGCCTCAATGAGGCCCTTTTTTCTACTCGCTTAGAGCCAGTAGACGCAGATGTAAAGGAACAACCACACTACATCAACGAAATGCCAGTACCAGGCTGCAGCCTCATAGGCGAAGTGATTATCCTTGCTGAAGTGTCCCTTCAAGATACGCAAGAACATAATCAGCAGCATGACCGTACCCATGGTCACGTGCATGCCATGGAAGCCCGTTAGCAAGAAGAACAAGCTGCCGTAAATACCGGAATTAAGCGTCAATCCCATATGCTGATAGGCGTGAATATATTCTTCTACCTGCAAGCACAAAAAGATAATGCCGAGAACAACGGTAATACCTTGGAAAATAATAAGCTTGCCGCGCTCACCTGCGATCAAAGAGTGATGCGCAATGGTCAACGTCAATGAAGACACCAACAGAATCGCGGTGTTAATGGCAGGCAAACCCCAAGCGCCCATTGCTTGCGTTGTACGACCATCAGGCGTGGTCGTCAGCGGCCAATAGGCCTGAAAGTTCGGCCAGAGTAATTCATGGGTCATCGCGTTGTTGCCTTCGCCCGCCAACCACGGAACGATCAACCAACGGGCATAAAACATCGCGCCAAAGAATGCCGAAAAGAACATCACTTCAGAGAAAATAAACCACACCATACCTTGGCGGTATGAGCCACTGAGACGGCCTTCGTGCAATCCTGAAATGGATTCCTTAATGGTGTCACGCCACCAGAAAAACAGTGTCGCAATCAACCACAGCGCACCAGCCAATAGCAGCCAACCCGCTCCCGTGCCCTGATGCTTCAGCACGTCTTGACCGAAGTCTGTGCTCTGCTGAATAAAGTTTCCGGCGCCAAGCGCGATCATAAACAGACCGATAGAGCCACTCAGGGGCCATGGGCTGCTTTCCGGTACATAATATTTGTTACTGCTGTCTGCCATGGGACCCTTCTCCTGTCAGAACTGACTGCCGCGATGAACAGCCACATCTTTACTCTTCTGCTGCTCACGTTCGGTGACGTTATACAGCGTGTAAGAAAGCGTTAGCTCGGTAATATGCTTCGGAATAGCTGGATCCAAATAAAAGATCACTGGCATATCCATGGACTTACCACCTGCCAATGTTTGCTGGTTAAAGCAAAAACACTGGGTCTTCTTTAAATACGACGCTGCAACACCCGGCGTCACCGACGGAATCGCCTGACCAATAACGGTATCGGCAGCTTCGTTTTTGGCAAAGAACTGCACCAGTTTAATTTCGCCAGGATGCAGCTCTACGCTGCGTACTTCAGGGCGAAACTCCCAGGGCATATCAGCATTGGTTTGAGTCACAAACTGCACCCGAACCGTGCGCGACGCATCAACTTCTTTCGATTCTGCCGCCGCGCTGCTATTTGTCTTGCCATTTAATCCGGTGACGTCGCAAATAACGTCGTAGAGCGGAACCAGCGCAAAGCCAAACCCAAACATTAGCACCGATGCAATCAGCAACTTTTTCAGTGTGCCACTAATGCGATCTTCAAGGTTCGGCTGCTCTGCCACTGACCCGCTCCTGTATGCCTAACGACCTGCTTTACTTAATAACAGGCGGTGTATCAAAGGTGTGGAAAGGTGCTGGTGAAGGCACGGTCCACTCCAAATCTTCTTCTGGCGCGTTCCATGGATTCATCGGAGCTTTTTCGCCTTTCTTCATGCAGCACAGCACAGCAACAGCCAAGAAGATCAACTGTGACGCGCCGAACCAGAAAGCACCAATAGAAATCCAGAAATTATAATCGGTAAATTGCAACGCGTAGTCCGCATAACGGCGCGGCATACCAGCAAGACCAACAAAGTGCATTGGGAAGAACAGCAGGTTCACCGACAACAATGAGAACCAGAAATGCACCTCACCCAAGATCTTGTTTGGCATCACGCCCGACCATTTAGGCAACCAGTAGTACGCCGCCGCCATAATCGAGAACACCGCACCCGAAACCAACACGTAATGGAAGTGCGCCACTACAAAGTAGGTGTCGTGGTATTGGAAGTCCGCCGGCGTAATCGCCAGCATCAAACCCGACAAGCCACCACAGGTGAACAGAATCACAAACGCGAGCGCCCACTTCATCGGCAACTCAAACGTTAGCGATCCGCGCCACATCGTCGCGATCCAGTTAAACACTTTTACACCGGTCGGAACGGAAATCAGCATGGTCATGTACATAAAGAACAATGTACCGGCCAACGGCATGCCAACGGTGAACATATGGTGTGCCCACACAACGAACGACAACAACGCGATCGACGCGGTGGCGTAAACCATCGAGGCATAACCAAACAGTGGCTTGCGCGCAAACACCGGAATAATCGACGAAACGATACCGAAGCTTGGCAGAATCATGATGTAAACTTCAGGGTGACCGAAGAACCAAAACACGTGCTGGAACAACACGGGATCACCGCCACCAGCCGCATTAAAGAAGTCGGTGCCGAAGTGACGATCGGTCAACATCATAGTGACCGCGCCCGCCAGTACCGGCATAACGGCAATCAACAAGAACGCGGTAATCAACCAAGTCCAAACGAACAGCGGCATCTTCATCAGTGTCATGCCTGGGGCACGCAAGTTGAAGACGGTTACCACAACGTTAATCGCACCCATGATGGAAGAGATACCCATCATGTGCACCGACAAGATAAACAAGTCAGTGGACGCAGGACCATAAGTCGTCGACAGCGGCGCGTAGAACGTCCAGCCGAAGTTCGGAGCAGACGGGTGACCAGCACCAAACGCACTCATCAGCACAGAGCCAATCAGAATGCTGAACGCAAAAGGCAGAATCCAGAACGACCAGTTGTTCATGCGCGGCAACGCCATATCTGGCGCACCAATCATCAACGGGATCATCCAGTTCGCCAAACCAACAAACGCTGGCATGATCGCACCGAAGACCATTACCAGTCCGTGAACCGTGGTCATCTGATTAAAGAACTCAGGATCTACCACCTGCAAACCGGGGTACATCAGCTCTGCGCGAATCACTAGCGCGAGCAGACCGCCCACCAGAAACATGGCGAAACTAAACCACAAATAAAGTGTACCGATGTCCTTATGGTTGGTTGAAAACAACCAACGCTTTAGGCCATGCGGGGCGTGATGATGATCATCATGGTGATCGTGATGCTCTGCAGTCGTAGCAGTCATTGTCGTCCCCCTTACTTCGCGATGTCGGCGGGTTGAATAAGATCACCAGTGTCGTTACCCCAAGCATTACGCTCATAGGTAATAACGGCGGCAATATCCCGAGGCGTTAACTGCGCCTTAAAGCTTGGCATTGCATTACGGCCATTCACCAGCACGTCGATATGTTCCTGCAAATGCTCAGGCTTTGTCGCCATTTCCGAACCGACAAAGGCTGGTCCAATGCCGCCCTCGCCGTTCGCACCGTGACATAGCGCACAAGAAGCAGCGTATTTTTGCTGACCCAACTCTAGCGCAGATTCAAGGCTAGAAAATGGCGTTAAATCTGGGCCAGATGCCGCTTTTTCTTTCTCAGCTGCTAACCAACCATCAAACTCGTCTTGTGCAACAACACGCACTTCGATCGGCATAAAGGCGTGATTCTTACCACACAACTCTGCGCACTGACCGTAATAGGTGCCTTCATTACCCACTGGCACATTGGTCCAGACTTCATTCACAAAACCAGGAATGGCATCTTTCTTAAGACCAAAGTCCGGCATATAAAAAGAATGGATAACGTCGTCAGAGGTAATCAAGAAACGGACCTTCACACCCGATGGGATGTACAACGGCTTATCCACGTCAAGCATGTAGTTGTGATCTTTTTCTGGCGCGTCTTTGCCGTAATTCTCAGCTGCGGTGCCATACGGAAACAAACCTGCTTCCAACGCCGGGCGGTTGAACTGCTCTGCCGGTGTCTTCAAGTTTGAGAAAAAGTTAACGCCAACATTATTGTCGTCTTGGTAGGTCAGGTACTCGTAGCTCCACTTCCAGCGATAGCCCGTTACCTTAACAACCAGTTCAGAAGCGCTGCTGTCATCCATGCGGATCAGAACCTTCGTGGCAGGTATGGTCATGCCAACGAGGATAAAGAACGGAATCACAGTCCACAGGATTTCAAGGAATACGTGCTCATGGAAATCAGCCGGCTTAGGTCGCTTGCTGCGTCGGTGCGCAAACACCGAATACATGATCAAACCGAAGACCAAAATACCGATCGCCGAAACGACATACAGGATGGCCATATGCAGGTCGTAAACGTCCTGACTGATCGGGGTAACACCCGGGCGAAGATTGTGGTCGGACCTTTCGGTCCAGTCGCTGGCAAGGCCAACTCCGCTGATCATCAGCAGGGTCAGCGCGGTGGCCGCGCGGCGGAACAGTGTTGACGGCATTGCGTAAGCTCCCTGTTTTCCCCAAGCGCCAGCCGCAGTTGGCAAACGCAGGTTTTTGCTGGCCGCAAACGGCCCGGAAAGCGTTTCAGGATTGATGCTAATGGTGACGCCGACTTTGCCATAATGAAGCTCATTATGATAAAACCCACGGCGTAAAAGCGGATACCGCTCTCGCCGCTCAGTCATCGGATTGACTAAACGACACGAGCCCCCAAAACCCAATAAACTGACAGAAAGTCTATAGCTTTCAATCACTTGCCGAGTTTCAGGTGTGGCATTTCGCCCCACCCTGCATTGTGGGCGCTAACTCTAGTCATTCAGGATGGCAAAGTCCAGACGAAAAACACGGGTTTTATGCATCTTTGCGGGCCGCTATTGTCGAGTTTTCAGCTTCCTAGAAAAACACTTTCCTCGGCACTCCCCCGACGGCGATGCACGTTTCATCACGACAACGACATGCATGCATAAAAAACATACAGAAGCCGATATCTGCCGGCGCGCGCCTGAGCAAGTTCGTGATTTTTTCGGCCCTTTTGCCCACCCGCTGCACCGCCTATAATAGATTTCTAGGCGACGCATCTATGTTATGCTCGCGCGCCTCACTCACGTGCCCTTTTACACAAAGGCTTGAGTGGCCGTGCCTCAGCAAAGCACACGGGGCGATACGCCGCCCCATCACCGTAAATGCTATCAGCCGTTATACGCCGGACCGAAAAATGACCTCTCCTCGACAGATCTACAAAGTAATTTTTCTCAATCAAGGTCAGATCTACGAGATCTATGCCGCCAATATTTACCAAGGCGACCTGTACGGCTTTATTGAGGTTGAGGAATTTCTCTTTGGTGAGCGCTCACAAATGGTTGTCGATCCGTCCGAAGAGCGTCTAAAGAACGAATTTGCTGGCGTGCAGCGCTCCTTTATCCCGATGAGCTCAATCGTGCGTATTGATGAAGTCGAAAAAGAAGGCATCGCCAAAGTGACCGAAGCCGGCAGCGGTAGCAGCAACGTCTCAAACTTCCCGATTAACTTCGGCCCTGGCGGCAAAGGCAGAAAGTCGTAACACACGCACCGGCCGCAGACGCTAAAAAACTAGCCTTCTCAAAACACGCTCAGGAACAATGTTAGCGCTGACTTACATCGACCTGAGCGCACACTCTACTATTTGACCGGATCACCTGCCGACTCGGCCTTAGGCGCAACACCTTCCCGCGTTTCAGCCTTCAGCTCTTCGCCGACACGGACTCGTCCACTTCTGCTGCTCGCCTTCTCATCCGGCTGCTCGGCATAACTCTGGGTTGGATTAACGCCGTGCGGCTTAACCCAGCCCATATACATTGATAGCAACAAAAACAGAAAAATCGCGATAGACAGACCGATACGCCACGCCAACGCTTTCACGGTTTTCCCTTCGCCACCTTCACCGCGCATCATCGCGCTCAGCGCCCGGAACAACGCAACCACTGACGCTGCCAGCAGCGCTAACACTAAGACCTTTACCCACCACATAACTATGCTCCCGTGAAATCCATCTAATCGACCCAACACGCCGTGCATTCGCGCCACACATCGCTACAATGGCGCCCATTCTATCCGCTGCTGGCAAAACTGCAGTGGCTCTTTTGCCGTGGAGAGCACATTGACCGCTTCCCGTCGCTTCCATCTAAGCTGGCCCGCACTCATCGTTGCGCTATTGGCGGTGGCATTTTGCCTGCGATTAGGTGCGTGGCAGCTCAGCCGCGCCGCGGAGAAGGAGACGCTAGTAGAAAACGTCCGCAGCCGTGCCGACCAGGCTCCCGTCCCGCTCAAGCAACTACTCAAGATGCCCGACCCAGCACACTACCCTGTCGTGCTAAGCGGCCAATTTGATAACCGCTACAACTTACTGTTGGACAATCGTGTCGTCGACGGAGTTGCCGGTTACTACCTGCTAACGCTCTTCAATAGCGATGACCACTATGCCCTACTGGTGAATCGCGGCTGGCTGCCGCGCGGGCGCCAGCGTGCGGTACTACCTGAGATTGAGCCCATTAACGGGCACGTCACCATTACTGGCCACAGCTACCTTTATAGCAGCAAGACATTCACCCTAGCGGAAGACAACCTTGCGCAAGCGCAATGGCCATTACGGGTACAGAAGGTTGAAATGCAGGCAATTGGCCATCTTCTTGGGGTAGAATTGGCGCCCTTCGAAATCCGGGTCTCTCCGGATGCGAAGCTGGAGAGCAAAACACAGCTCCCACGCCCCTGGCAGGATGCAACGGAGGCAATCATGGGGCCGCAACGGCACCGCGCCTATGCTCTGCAATGGTTTGCCTTAGCAACCATGGCGCTGGTGGTTTTCGTCGCCGCCAGCTTTCGTAAAACCGCATGACGGGGACTGCATTGTGATGACAACACGCACTAAAAACCGACTTCTTTTACTGTGCATGATCGCGCCGTTCTTGCTGACATTTGCCTATATTCGCGTCTTTGTCGACCTCGGTGACATGGACCGCAACAACAAAGGCACGCTGATTATTCCGCATGTCGATTTCGCCGATTTAAAACCACGTGACTCAAACGGCACCGCTCTCAATAGCGAACAACTCAACAATCGCTTGGCGGAGCAATGGACGCTCCTCTACATCGCTAACGGCGACTGTGCTGTCAGCTGCAAAAACGCACTGTTTTATTTAATCACCCAGTTACGAAAATCTCTCGACACGGATACACCACGAGTGCGTCGATTAATCGCACACACTCGTCCTGCCGGGCCAGAGCTACAAGAATTTCTCGATGAAAACGTTTCTGGCATGGAAGAAATCTTTATCGACAGCGTTGCTGCCGAACACGCACTCGTGCCGTTTATGCAGGGCGAAAGTAGCGCCGTGAATCACATTTATATCGTCAGCCCAGATGGCAAAATTTTTATCTGGTACCCGACTTACGAAAAAATGGAAGACATCCTGCTGGAAGCGGACAAGATTCGTGCTGACCTCAAACGCACGCTGAAAGGCTCACTGATTGGATAAGATAAACATGCAAGAAAACGCGTTGCTGACGTGGCAAAAACGCCTCGTCATTGTCGCTATCGCTTTGGCGATGGGTGTTATTATGCTGGGCGCTTGGACGAGACTTTCCGATGCCGGACTCGGCTGCCCAGACTGGCCCGGTTGTTATGGTCATCTTGATGTGCGCTCAGCCATGGAGCACGTCGACACCATTAACCTCGACGCACCCGGCGCATTACGCGAAGCACACAAAACCGTTCCAGAAATGGTGCACCGCTATTTCGCCAGCACACTCGGCCTTATGATCGTCATCATTACCGTGCTGGCCTGGTTAAATCGCCGCGAAAAACGACAACCCGTCGCGCTGCCAACTACGCTTACCGCACTGGTTATCTTCCAAGGCATGCTTGGCATGTGGACCGTCACGATGGGTCTGCAACCGACCATTGTAATGCTGCACTTATTGGGCGGCTTTGCCACCCTGACGCTGCTAGTGTGGCTCACAGCCCGCTTGTATCGCTGGCCAGACTTCCTAAACGATTGCGACGTGCGCAGCTTACGCGGTCTGACCTATGCCGCGATTGCGGCCGTTGCCATTCAGATCGCATTGGGCGGCTGGACGACGGCCAATTATGCCGCTGTCGTTTGCACCGAGCTGCCAATCTGCGAAAGCGGCTGGACAAGCCACCTCGATTTTGACGAAGCACTCACCTTCTGGGGCCATGAGCACGACAAACCGGACTATGAGTTTGGTGTGCTCGAAAACGATGCCCGCACAACGATCCATGTCATGCATCGCTTTGGCGCCATATTAGTAACACTGTTGGTCGGCCTGCTTGTTGTTAAAGTGCTGTGCCGGGCACGCTGTCATTTTTATCGGAAATTCGCCGTTCTTATTGCCTTATTACTCGCTGCACAAATCGGGCTTGGCATTAGCAACGTACTGTTCCATATTCCTCTCGTAGTCGCCGTTGGCCACAACCTCGGCGCACTCCTTTTATTAGTCAGTCTGGTGCTATTCGCACGTGCCATTCACACCGAAGCGGAGCGCGCAATATGAGTGATTCAGCAAGCTGGCGAGACTACTACACCCTCACCAAGCCAGGCGTCGTTGCACTCTTAATGGTAACCGCCGTTGCCGGTATGTTTTTGGCGACCGAGCCCGCCGGCATGGTGCCATTTTCAATACTCATTCCCGCCACCATTGGCCTCTCTTTGGCAATGATGGCGTCTGCGGCCATCAACCAGATCATGGATCAGAAAATCGATGCTGTCATGGCGCGAACGGCCAAACGTCCCATCGTCACGGGGAAAATTAATACGCGTGCCGCGGTCACCTTTGCCGTCATGCTCGCCGCGATGTCCATGGCGCTACTTTATTTTCTCGTCAACCCACTGACTGCATGGCTCACCCTGTTTGGTTTTGTCGGCTACGCGTTTATCTACACCCTTTATTTAAAGCGCGCCACGCCACAAAACATTGTTATTGGCGGTCTAGCGGGTGCTATCCCCCCGTTATTAGGCTGGACTTCAGTCAGCGGTGATATCCACCCTTACGCACTGCTTTTAGTGCTACTGATTTTCGTTTGGACACCACCACATTTTTGGGCGCTGGCGATTCATCGCGCCGACGAATATGCCAAAGCTGAGATTCCTATGCTGCCGGTAACGCACGGCATTCCGTTCACTCGCGACACGGTGCTTTATTACACAGTGCTACTGTTTATTTCATCTCTTCTGCCCTATCTCACCGGCATGAGTGGTTTGATTTACCTAGTAACGGCCGTCATTCTCGGGCTGATCTTTTTAGTGCACGCCGTGCGCCTGCGCTTTACGGATGACCCTAAGCTCCCGATGAAAACGTTTGGTTATTCGATCACCTATCTATTCGTGATCTTCGCCGCATTATTGATCGACCACTATTTGCCTTTTGCGGTTTTGGGCAGCCAAGCCTAGCCTTTTAGCCCATTGCAAAGGGCTGCACCGGCCATCGGCGCAGCCCTGATAGGCTTTCCACCCCCTTCTCTAGAACCCTTCCTCGCCCCAGTCTCTGCACCCTAGATAACCCCTTCTACCTTCGTAGCCATTTCCGCCACATTCAGGTAATTTCAACGTACTGAAAACGTATTGGAAATAACACTCGGGGAACTGCAATGGGCACATGGATCTTTTTTGGCATTTTAATCGCCGCCGTCGTCTTTCTAATTAGCGTATATAACCGGCTTATTGCCCTGCGTAACCGTTTTAAGAATGCCTTCGCGCAGATTGACGTGCAGCTTCAACGTCGCCACGACCTCATCCCCAATCTTGTCGAAGCGGCCAAGGCTTACATGGCCCACGAGCAACAAACACTGATCAACGTCACCGAAGCTCGCAGCGCTGCGGTTGGCGCCCGCAAAGGTGCCAGCGCACATCCAGAGAACGGTGCAGCTGTGGCGGCCGTAGGCCGCGCCGAAAGTGCATTGTCTGGCGCGCTCGCCAATTTCTTTGCGCTCTCTGAAAACTATCCTGATCTAAAAGCCAACGAAAACATTAGCCAGTTAATGGAAGAGCTGAGCACCACTGAGAACCGCATCGGTTTTTCTCGCCAAGCGTTTAATGACGCGGTGATGACCTACAACACCTACCGCGAGCAATTCCCTAATAACGTTATTGGCGGCTTTGTGGGACAGTTCGAGCCTGCCGAGCTGCTAAAAATTGAAAGCGCTGAAGCACGCACAGCACCGAAAGTTTCTTTTTAAGGCCGGCGCGAACGCGAGCACGCAGTAATGAATTTTTTTGAACACCAAGACCGAGCACGGCGTAACACCAGCCTGCTCGTGTTTTATTTTGTCATCGCTGTACTGGGTATTATCTGCTTAGTTAACTTGGCGGCCTATATCGCCCTAGCACAAGCAGGTTTTGGCCAACCAACCTTCCCGCAATGGATTACGTCGCAGCCGTTTTTCTGGTCCGTAGGCTTGACCTTGTTCGTTATTGTCAGCGGCAGCCTGTTAAAATTGTGGCAGCTACGCGACGGTGGCGAAGCGCTGGCCGACATGCTCGGCGCCAGTGAAATTCTTCCCGATACCGAATCCCCAGACCAGCGCCGCCTACGCAATGTCGTTGAAGAAATGTCGCTCGCGTCCGGCATCCCTGCACCGCGAACCTATGTGCTTAGCCATGAACAAGGCATTAATGCGTTCGTTGCGGGCTACCGACCAAGCGAAGCCGTTGTGATGGTTACCCAAGGCACTCTTGCCGAACTCAATCGCGAAGAGCTGCAAGGCGTGATTGCCCACGAGTTCAGCCATATCTTTAATGCGGACATGCGTATCAACATGCGCCTCATGGCTGTACTCGCCGGTATTTTATCGATTGGTAAGGTCGGTGAGTTTTTATTACACAGCAATCGCCGCCGTGGCTTTTCCGCGCGCCGCAGCAGCAACAGTAAAAATGGCAGCGCCCTTATTATTGCCGGGCTCGCGCTGATGGCGATCGGTTACATCGGGCTGTTCTTCGGTCGTTTAATTAAAGCTGCGATTTCGCGCCAACGAGAACTCCTCGCCGACGCCAGCGCTGTGCAGTTCACGCGCAACCCGTCCGGTCTTGCCGGCGCACTCATTAGTATTCGTAACGGTCAGGGCAGCCTGCTGGATACCGTGCATGCGGAAGACATGAGTCACATGTGCTTTTCGACAACCGTGCCGCTGAAGTTAAACAGCCTGCTCGCCACCCATCCCCCTCTCGACGAACGACTGGCCGCACTGGGGCCAGATTGGGTAACACGGGCTAATGTCAGGGCGCGGCAATCCAATACACAATCCAATACACAACCCAGCGCACCAACCAGCCCCACCGCGGCAGACCCACGCGTTGCGGGATTCAGTGGAGCAGAGGGCTGCGCAAGCAATGGAGTGGATGCCAGTGCGAATGCCCCCGCAAGTCACGCCGATCATTCCGCAGCAACACCGTCTGCCGCAAACCGTGTCGGAGTTATTGATGCTGCCCAGCTCGGTTATGGCCAACGGCTACTGGAATCTATTCCCGCGACCATCAAAGCAACACTTCACTCGCCAGCTGGCGCACGGCAAGTCGTTTTCGCTTTGGCTATTTTGGCCAGCCAAAGCGACCGTCATGAATTGCTCAAACTGCTTTCGCTTAACCCGCAAGATGGCGAACAGTTGCTGGCGCTCGCCGACAGCATTGATGCGCTCGGCAGTAGACTGCGTTTGCCGTTGCTTGATCTATCGATTACGTCACTGAAACAATTCTCTCGCGACGAAAGAGACGCGCTGTGCACCAAACTCAATCAACTGGTGCAACACGACGACAAGATCAATCCATTTGAATTTTTGCTGCTCGTCCTCGTGCTCGAACATCTCAACAAAAAGTCAGGTCGCGCAAGGCCTGTTCGCTTCCGCCGCTATTCGCAAGTCGCCGGCGACATCCAATTGCTACTATCTATCATTGTGTTTTCAGGCGGCGCACGTGACGACGACGCAGTCGCCCTATTCAGCCGAGCGCGCGGTTCGCTATTACCACCAGGCCGCACACTTCTACCGGCATCCCGCTGCACGCTTAACGCGCTACACAAAGCGCTGCGTAACCTGCGCGACCTTACCCCGCTACTGAAAGGCCCACTCGTCGACACGCTCGCCGATATTATTGTTGCCGACAGCAAAATTCAGGTGGCCGAAATTGAGTTATTACGCGCCGTATGCAGCGTCATGGATTGCCCCGTGCCGCCGGTTGAGCTGCCACGCTAACAGCATAGCCACGCGCCCTAACCGCACCGGCCAATCGCCCATGCCGCCGCTTATGCCAGTATTGGCAACCGGTTATCGGGTGGATACGCTTTCAACACTAGCGTTGCGCGCGTAACTTAGGTTAACTCTGGCAAGGAAGTAGAAGAGGCTTACTCATGGATTTCAATAAAATTAGCGAGCAGAACGCATGGAATGCGGTCAGCGATGCCACCCAACAAGTGCGGCAGGGAGAATCAATACACCCCAGCTTACTTGCGTGGTTTCGGCAACAGGGTATTGAGCCAGAACAGGCTGTTTTTCCTTGCATCGGCTTATTCGACGACGGTGTTTTTTCCGGTACGCTGGTCAGTCAGGATCGTCGTGTGATTGAATATTTCGTCGACATGGAAGAACCCGAAGCGGGAGACTTCGAAGATGTCACCGACGAACTCGGCCCGAAAGAACCCTCTCACCCGCAACGGGATTTAAGAGACCTTATTACCATGTCGTTGGTATTCTACGATCACCATCATCAGAAAGCGGCCTAACTCTTTTCCAACACTCCTTCTCGATACGGCAGGATGCTTCGCGCATCCTGCTGGTAAGCCTGCACCGAGCGCGCTTCATCTTGGCAAAACTGTCCAATCGCCTGATGGAAACGTGGATCCGCCAGCCAGTGCAATGACCAGGTAATCTCCGGTTCAAAGCCTCGAAAAATCTTATGCTCGCCCTGCACCCCCGGATCAAAACGTTGTAATTTTTTCTCAATACACAATTCAATACCTTGGTAATAACACAACTCAAAATGCAGCGCGTCATACTCCGCCGTGCAACCCCAATAGCGGCCATACAGCGTTTCACTGTCGGATAAATAAAAGGCGGCGCCGATCATCTGATCCGCAGAAAACGCCGCGACGATGGTCAGTTGCTCCCGCAACACCGAATTCACAAGGTGGGCAAAAAACTCTGGACGCAAATAGGGTTTTTGCCCGCGTTTGAAATACGTCATGGCGTAACAATGATAAAACGCCGGCCACCAGTCGGCGGGAATGTCCGCCCCACTGGCGCGACGAATGTCCAATCCGTGTGCCGCCACCGCTAGGCGCTCTTTGCGAATAGCCTTACGCTTACGTGAAGTCAGCAGCGCAAGAAAGCCTTCGAAATCAGTGTAGTCACGATTATTCCAACGAAAATGACAGGCCTGACGAGAGACCAGCGGCAACTCCGCCAGCGCCTCACGGGTACTGTTGTCCGGAAAAAGCAGATGCCAACCGGACGCCTGCTGCTCGGCGACGGACTCGCTCACATGACGCCACAGCGCCTCGGGGCTCTCCAGCGTGCCGCGCCAGCGAGGTCCTGGCACGGGGGTAAACGGCACCGATGTCACCAGCTTAGGAAAGTAGGGCAATCCGGCACGACGGTAGCCCTGCTCCCAACCCTGATCAAAAACATACTCCCCCCAACTTTGATTACGCCGGTAAATCGGCATAAAAAAATCACCGTCTGAGCGCGGCTCTTGCCAATGAAGTGCCCGCCATCCCTGACTTTCGTCCGCTCCACCACTGCGCTGTAAAGCATCAAAAAAAGCACTTTCCATAAACGGGTAACATTTCATGCACGAGTCCACTTAGTTACAATGAGGGCGAAACGCGTTAATGTCGCGCGGGACGGGTGATGCGCACGACTGATGTTCACAATCAGGATGAAGCAACTTACCAGACAACACGCCAAGCCTTGCCGTCATTTCACCGGTAACTTGGTCTTTCTTTCAACTCTATCAACATGGTGTTTTTTTCCATGAAACCTTATCTAATGTTTTTTTACCTTATCTTTGCCCTGTTTCTCGCGCTTCTTGGTGCTTGGTTACTGGTTGACCCTAACTCTCTTCTCGGTCAGCTACACCTGAGCCGCAATGCGATGACCGGTTCAGTTCTGCTTAGCCAACAAACAGGCCTCGGCATGCTTCTCGCCGCCGGCGTTAACCTGTTTTGCATGGCCCGTGCCGACGCACGTTCACCGCTACATGCGCTTGTGCTGCTCTACTTGGCCGGCCTCGCCCTGACCCACGGTGCGCCAATGACCGGACACGGTCTATGGATCTGGCTACCGGTCGCGCTGTACGCATTGCCGCTGTTCGCATTATTGCCGGTGAAGATGCCGAAAATCGGCCGCAGCTCGCCAGCACTCAACCCAGGCGAGGAAGTGGGCGAAGTGAAGTGGTTCAACCCAACCAAAGGCTTTGGCTTTTTACTCGGCAGTGATGGCCGCGAAGTATTCGTTCACTTCCGTGCTGTACAAAACGGTGGCCGCCGTAGTTTACGTCAGGGCCAAACCGTCCGTTTCACCACGCGCGACTCTGAGCGTGGCGAACAAGCCGATGAAGTCTATATCGAGCGTGAAGGCGAAGAGTAAGCCCTAACGGCGCACTCGGTCCTTCTTTCTATCCTATGAGAGAAGGAACACGCCAATAGGCAATCTAAAGCAGCACAGCCAGATAATGCGCTAACGCGTATTATCTGGCCTCCTGATCTCCCGCGTAACGCACTCAAAATAAAACTCGGAGCAGGCATGTCCCTTTCCCCTCTCGATATTGTCGTTCTGGTTGGCTACTTCTGCTTAACGATTGGCATTGGCCTTTGGTTTGCGCGCAAGAACACCTCCACGGAAGAATACTTTGTTGGCGGCCGGCGCTTTCGCGGCTGGGTCATTGGCCTCTCGTTAGTCGGCACGTCCATCAGCTCTATTACGTTTCTCGCTTATCCTGCGGATGCGTTTAAAACGGCCTGGCTACGATATCTCCCCAATTTAATGCTGCCCATCTCGGTACTCATTGCGGCCTACCTTTTTCTGCCGTTTTTTCGTCGTCGGCAAACCATTTCTGCCTACGAATACCTAGAAGAACGCTTCGGCCCGTCGGTGCGTGTTTACGGCGCCATCGCCTTTATTGTTGCTCAGCTTTCTCGCCTCGCCATGATTCTCTGGCTGCTCTCTTTGCTGGTACAAGAAGTCACAGGACTGACACCGGGCTACGCCATTATGTTGTGCGGCGTCATCGTTGGCGCCTACACCATTGTCGGCGGCATCGACGCCGTGATCTGGACCGATGTGCTACAGACGATCGTGCTCTTGGTAGGCGGCATCGTCTGCTTGTGGGTAATCGTCGACATGCTACCCGGCGGCTTAACACAAATAATCGACACCGCTTCTGCCGCCGGAAAACTGTCTTTCTCTGAATGGCAAAACGGCGAACCCACACCTATGCGCTGGGACCTTTCTTTGACCAGCAAGACCGGCACGATGATGTTGTTTATCGGCCTAACCGCATGGCTCACTGAATACTCCAGCAATCAAAATACTGTGCAGCGCTACTGCGCCTCTGCCTCAACCAAAGAAGCGCGCCGTGGCATGCTTGTCTGCGTGCTGGCAAGCCTGCCAATTTGGGCTTTTTATATGTTTCTTGGTACGGCTCTCTGGGTGCTGTTTCAGCATCAGCCAGACGAGACCGCCAATGCCATTTTAAACGGCAGCGAAAAAGCCGAAAAAATTCTACCTTGGTTTATCAGCGAATACTTACCGAACGGTATTGCGGGGCTGGTGATTGCCGCCGCGCTGGCCGCGGCGATGTCTTCTCTCGACTCCAGCATTAACTCTGTCACTGCGGTAAGTATTGTGGATTTATACCGTCGCCATTTAAAACCAGAGCAAACTGACCAGCATTATTTACGCGCCGCGTGGATGGTTGCCGGCGGCGTAACGATGCTAATGATCGGCGGAGCTTGGTGGCTCGAAAATACCGATACAAAAACACTGCAAGACACCTCAACAATTTTGGTGTCGTTGCTCAGTGGCGGTTTGTTGGGGTTATATTTACTTGGTTTTTTAACACGTCAGGGCGACGCGCGGGCGGCGTGGTTTGGCATTGCCGGTACGATGCTGTTTACCGGCTGGACGCTACTGTCTCATCGCGGACTATTGCCTGAGGCGTTACAAGTGCCGTTTGACCTGTACTACACGGGCCTGATTGGCAATCTCACCATGTTTGTTCTGGGCTACGTGCTCGCGCGACTGCTGCCGCGCCGCAACGTCCTAGCCGCAGATCTTACGCTCGCGCGCACAACGTCTTAAATAGACTTCGACTCAACGATCTGCTTCGGCGCACGTTCTTGCTGTGAACGAATGCGCCGATACAGGTCGCGTACGAGCCATCCGAACACCCAAAAACATAAGAACGGATCGATCAGATAATCCCACAAGTTGTCCGAGCTGAGCGCGCCGAACCAGTACGCGCACTGGCCAATAATCAAAATAAAACAGCTTACGTACGCGCGGCACACCCAAGCAAATAATCCCACCACCAATAACGCGGTGCTTAAACGATAGTCGCCATAACCCAATGCATACGGATCAAAATAGGTCGCCCCCAAACTCATGGGGTAATACAACAACGCCAGCACCGCCAACAGCACGCAGGCCGCGCGCCACTCACTAACCGTTAATACTGTTTTGCCACGCAATCGATGCACCGTGGCTAACATTGCCAGTAAACCGGTCGTAATACTGAACTCTCCGGTGATCGCCAATAGCCAACCAGACAGTCCCCACGGAAAGGGTAACAACGCCAAAACCACAACTAAGACAAACACCGCTACCCGTGCACGCGTCCCGAGCCAACGATGACAAATGCGCAGCACTACAGCGGCCCACACGAGCGCGCAGATTAATGACGCAATCATTGTGCACCTCCTGACACTGACAATTCATCTGGCTGCCCGCTAGGCTGCCGTCCAGCCCGCCACCACAGGTGCCGCGTCAACGTTTTATTCCACGTGTACAAAATATGAATATCGCCATTTCGGGTGCGTAACATATACGGGTAGTCATACTGAAATTCGCACAATTCGCCGTGGCATTTATTGCGGCGCGCATGGTCCAGTACTTTATCCAATTGCTCTACACCGACATCCTGCGCAACCTCATCAGACAACTGCTGCAGCAATAGATCCACTGGCACTTTGGTTGCGCGCTGAGAAGCACGGTCATGAAACGTTTTCACCAAGTACCAATTTTCTCCACCGTCATCGGTTCGCTTTAGGCATAGATCGTCACGCTCATCGGCGTTGCAGTTCGCGGCCACCAGCCAATGCTCGGGGGACAGTTGCGCGGCACTAATTGCCGCACTGGGATTTTCCAAACCCGCGGCAAATAAGGGTGACCAACTTTTTCCTGCATCCTGACTATCACTGCGCCAAATGCCGGCAGAGGTATCAGACATTTCATTGCGCATTAACGCCGTCGCCGAACGCGGGCCTTCAACCACTAGCACCGGCTGAATAGCGCCACGGCCAAAGCCAATTCGTGCTTTGCTGAGCACGCGATTGTCTCGATCTAAACGTAGCACCTCGCCAAACTTACCCAGAAACTCGTGGTAAATAGGCAGCCCAATGCTGCCATCGCTATAACGAATCGGGCCGCCTTTAACCAAATTGCTAATATTGGCGAATGGCGTGGTGACGAGTAGCTTCGGATCTGTCCAAGTTTCGCCCTGATCTGCCGACTCCAGCACCGCAATGCGACTCGCTCCCCAACCGCCAAAACTGACCGTCACGACAAACAACCGCATGCTGCCGTCCGACTCAACACTGAGTACCGCATTGCCAAGCTTGCGCACATAGCGGCCCAAGCCAGTCATCATCTGCTGACGGCTCACAGCAACCGTTTCGGGACTCCACGTGCCAGTCTTTGGGTCAAATAATGCGGTATTAATACTGACATCCGACGCACCTTCACGCGTACCGGCGAACCATACGGCTCGCAGCCGACCATCGGCTAGCTCAGCTACAGACGCCGCATGCACCAGCAAGGTATTGGCATCAGACGCGGTGAGCTCCTGCCATACGTCACCGACCTGTGGGGAGCGCACCGCCTGAGCAGGCACTTCAAAATCAGGTAACGGTTGTCCTGAATGAGGGGGTAAACCAGCGAAATAACCCAGCACGAGCAGGGCGCCCACCAATAAATGGCGTCCTTGTTGCATTAGACACGTCTCCGAGAGGCGTTAATAAAGGGCGCCAGTATAGGGATGCAGAGCCACAGGCGCCACGTTAACCCGCAGTCACAGCAGTGGCACAAACTCATCATTGTTTCTTATACATACCACTGATAGCTTATAACCATAAGAACAATCCAGATACCAACCCGCGTGCAGCATTAATCACCGCGAATAGCCGATACCCGTACTGCTGGCTGCCGCACCATAACAACAACACACCGTTAACACACTCTAGGTCCTTGATTATTATGGCCCTTACTTGGCTCAAGAAAACATCGGGGGGGAAGAACGGCTTTGACGACCTTGCTCAGCTTCTCGCTGAACAGGAAGACTTTAGCCGCCTACTCCAAGACACTGCAGACATCGTCGTCTTTACCCACGACGGCGACGGGCGCGTGCTGTCCGTGAATCGTCACGGCCGCTGGCTTTCGGGCCTCGACGAACAATTTGGCGACACTCTTCGTTTTTGCGACCTACTGCACCAGCCACCTGACTTTCTCAAAGTTCGCCTGCGTGAACTGATCGAAGGAAGACGCAGCAATGTGCGCCACGAAAATGCCCTAGTGCGACCCGGCGCCGATCCGTTGCTGCTAGCCTGGTGGCATGTGCCGTGGCACGCACGCGGCAGCAAAGACACTCGCATCATCAGTATTGGCTTGGATATTTCTGATCAACGTTTAGCGGAGGAGCACCTCGGCTGGCTCGCCTTACATGATCCATTAACCGGCTTGCTGAACCGTCGAGGATTTCTCGAGCAAGCGCGGCAACTGCAAGCCAATGGCGGTGCTTTCTCACTAATGCTGCTGGATCTTGATCAATTTAAAGACATCAACGATCTACGCGGGCACCACCACGGAGATCGACTGCTCCAACAAGTGGGCAAGGTCGTACGCGCCGAGCTGCGCCAGTCTGATGTCATTGCCCGCTTGGGCGGTGACGAATTTGGTATTTTGCTACCCGGTGCAGACCGCAGTAGCGCCGAACACGCGGCGCGGCGGTGCTGCCACTCACTGCATAAACTGCGACCACTCGAAGGCGAAATCAGTGTCGCCATTACCACCAGCATTGGCGTCGTACTCTTTCCCGAACACGGCGATGATGTCGATCAACTCCTCGCCAACGCCGACATCGCGCTATACCAAGCGAAAGCCCGTGGTCGTAACGCTTGGCACATGTTCGACGGTGACGACGCCTATCGTGCCCGCATCCATGAACGCCTTTATTGGGAACGCCAGATTCGCGACGTCCTCAATAACAACGGCGTTGCGGTGCATTACCAGCCAATCATGAACCTCACCAGCGGCGACATCAGTCATTACGAAGCACTCTTGCGCTGCCGCAATCCTGTTGGCGACGACGAAAACGCCTTCCTGCCAACGGCAGAGTTAATCATTGCTGCTGAGCAAAACGGCCTCATTCACCGCCTTGACGAACAAGTGATCAACGAAGTTTTTCAGCATTCCGCACGCCTACGCAACGCCAACATCCACACCAATCTCGCCATCAATTTGTCGGGGTTATCTTTTAATAACGCCAATCTCGTCAACCACATTCGTCAGTCGCTCAAAGATCACGATGTCGCTCCCTCGTCGATCATTTTCGAAATCACCGAAACGGCAGCGCTAGCCGACATTGATGCTTCCATTAAAATTATGGAAGCGTTACGAGCTGACGGCTGTCAGTTTGCGCTAGATGATTTTGGCGTGGGCTTTTCATCTCTTTATTATTTAAAAAAGCTGCCCGTAAATTACATTAAAATTGACGGCTCTTTTATTCGTAACTTGACCAAGGACAGCGAAAACCAAGTACTAATTCGTGCCTTGGTCGATGTCGCCCGAGCATTCAAACTTAACACCATTGCCGAGTTCGTTGAGACCCAAGAGGTCGAGCAACTGCTCTCCACGCTCGGTGTAGATTACGGCCAGGGCTACCACATCGAAAAACCTCGCTCATTCGATAACACATGGACTATTTACTAGGCTGCCTCCCCAAAGGGCCCCTCTGAAAAGCGGCCAGCCAATAACCCCCGCAACGATGCTTGGCGCCATTCAAAGCGCGCTGAATACATCGGCAAGCACAGTGGCTCCTGCCTAACGGCATTAAAGAGCCAGCGAATGGCACAAACGGCATGGAAATCGGCGCAGACGAGCGAAGCCTTTAGTGTAAAGTCCCTTTTTCGCTCGTTTTAGGCCAAGGAGCCTGTTATGAAGTCACTACAAGATCGTGTTGCTGTTATCACTGGCGCGGGCTCCGGCATTGGCCGTGCACTCGCCATCGAGTTGTCCGCCGCCGGCTGCAGCGTAGCGCTGTCCGATATCAATGAAGCCGCCGTCAACGAAGTCGCTAAGCAACTCAATGATATGGGCCGCCCCGCCATCGCAGATCGTCTTGATGTGTCGGATCGCGAAGCCTTTTACGCCTACGCCGACAAAGTTCACGCCCATTACGGCAAAGTAAACATCGTCATCAATAATGCCGGTGTAGCCCTAGGCGCAACCGTTGAAGACACCACCTACGACGACTTTGAGTGGTTGATGGGCATCAATTTCTGGGGCGTCGTGTACGGCACGAAGGCATTTTTGCCTTACCTCAAACAGGCTGACGCTGGCCATATCGTTAATATTTCCAGCATCTTTGGCATTATTAGTGTGCCCACGCAGAGCGCCTATAACGCCGCAAAATTTGCCGTGCGCGGTTTTACCGACGCCTTGCGTATGGAGCTGGAAATGGAAGGCAGCAGTGTCTCTTGCACAACCATTCATCCAGGCGGCATTAAAACGAATATTGCCCGCAGTGCGCGCATGAAAGGCGATGTCAGTAAGTTTACCGGCAGCAGCAAAGCCGACCCACGGGAAGACTTTGAAAAAATGTTCCGCACCACCCCGGAAGACGCCGCTGCGACCATCATCAAAGGCATCCGCAGCAATAAGCGCCGCGTCCTGATTGGTAGCGATGCCGTCGCCGTCGATAGCATGCAACGCATGATGCCGACCGCTTACCAAAAGATCATGATCTCAGGACAAAAGCTGCTCGCTAAGTACGGAAAATAAATACGAGAAGTCGGTAAGGTGAGATAGGTATGACAACAGAGAAGCCGTTTTCACAAGCCTGTGAGAATAACAAAGGGCCGATTTTGGCGGTGCTCCGTGAGCACCTCACCAAGCCGGCTCGGCTACTCGAAGTCGGCAGTGGCACGGGCCAGCACGCCACTTGGCTGGCTCAACATCTGCCCCACGTTCAGTGGCAACCGTCAGACGTTCTCGACAATCTTGCCGGCATACAGCTGTGGCTCAACGACACACCGTGCAGCAATATCCTCAAGCCCATCGAGCTGGATGTGCGTCATAGCTGGCCCCAAGGCCCCTACGACGCATTGTTCACCGCCAACAGCCTGCATATTATGTCGCAGCACAGCGCGGCGCTATGCATCGCTCGAGGTGCCAGCGCTCTCAGCAGCGAAGGTTTGTTTATGATTTACGGCCCTTTTAATTATCAGGGCCGCTTTACCTCCGACAGCAACGCGCAATTCCAACAGTGGCTCCAGGCACGCAACCCTGAGTCAGGGATTCGTGACGCCGAGTGGGTGACGGACACCATGGCACAGCACGGCTTAACACCGGTTCAAGATCACGAAATGCCTGCGAACAATCGTCTGTTGGTGTTTCAACGTTCCCCTGCGCGCTAGCGCTCTGCCTTCCCTACCCAGTCCTTTTCCGTTCGAACACTGTATTTACTGACCAACCATCAGTCTCTGGCTGAAAGATCGCCAGATATTCCCTACAATGGCGACTTCTTCCACAGCGGACACTAACGCATGAGCAATACACAAGGCTGGTCACTCGCCGATTTTGACGTTCCGGCGCAAGAAGGCCAGACCCGGTTTCACGATTTCAACCTTGCACTGCCACTTATGCGCAGCATCGCTGAGTCTGGATTCCAGTATTGCACCCCCATTCAGGCACAGGTGCTCACGCACACCCTGTCCGGCGCCGACGCTATTGGCCGCGCACAAACAGGTACCGGCAAAACTGCCGCGTTTTTAATTACCATTATTAACGACTTGCTGGCCAATCCCCTCGACACCAAACGTTACGCTGGCGAACCGCGCGCACTGATTATTGCGCCGACACGCGAACTCGTAATGCAAATCGAAAAAGATGCGCAACAGCTAGTTCAACATACCGATTTAAAAGTCATGAGCGTCGTTGGCGGCATGAACTTTACCGTGCAACAAGAAACGTTGCAGGGCGCCGTTATTGATATTCTCGTTGCCACACCTGGCCGCTTACTCGATTTTGCCAACCGCCGCGACCTTTGGTTAGACCGTGTAGAATTTTTGGTTCTCGATGAAGCTGACCGCATGCTCGACATGGGCTTTATCCCTGACGTCAAACGCATTGTTAGTCTCACGCCTCCGAGCAAGCAGCGTCAAACCCTGCTGTTCTCAGCAACCTTTAACGATGACGTCATGAGTCTGTCAAAACGTTGGACCATAGACGCCGAGATCGTCGAGATTGAACCGACTCAGGTAACCACTGACACGGTGCAACAAAAAGTCTATATCACCGAAAAGTCACAGAAATTTGATCTGCTTTTCAATCTCATCAAAACCGAAAATTTCGACAAAGTTATCGTCTTCGCTAATCGCCGCGATATAACTCGCCGTCTGTGTGAACGTTTGCAGAAAAAAGGCATTTTAGCGGCGATGCTATCCGGTGAAGTACCGCAAAACCGCCGCATCAAAACACTGGAGAATTTCCGTAACGGAAAAGTTCAGGTGCTCATTGCAACCGACGTAGCCGGTCGCGGCATCCATATTGACGGCGTTAGTCACGTCATCAATTACAATCTACCCGAAGATCCGGAAGATTATGTTCACCGCATCGGTCGTACTGGCCGCGCGGGTAACGATGGCGTTTCAATTAGCTTTGCCTGCGAAGATGATGCCTTCTTACTGCCAGAGCTTGAAACGGCTATCGGCATGAAACTCGACTGCGGCTACCCGCCGGAGGAACTGCTAGAGGCGACGCAATGATCCCTCAGATCAGCCCGGAAAACGCAATCGAACTCATTGGCAGCAGCACCCAATTTGTCGACATTCGCGACCCCGATAGTTTTGTTAGCGCGCACATTAAAAATGCGCGCCATCTCGACCAGACTAGCCTCCCTACGTTTCTAGCTGACATTCCTCTCAATACCCAGATTGTCGTTTATTGCTATCACGGCCACTCCAGCTTGTCGGCAACGGAGTTTCTGCTCGAGCAGGGCTACAAGGACGTCAGCAGCCTGCAAGGCGGATTCGAATTCTGGCGCCAGCGCTTTCCGGAAACCCTGACTCCGGAATAAGCACACCCCTAAAACCTCAAACCATCCGAGAACTTGTAGGAGGCTGCTTGCAGGCCAAAGGTTTGGCTTTGATCGAGCGCTAATCGCTTGCAAGCAAGCTCCCACAAAACCTCAAACCATCCGAGAACTTGTAGGAGGCTGCTTGCAGGCGAAAGGTTTTCGCTTTGATCAAGCGCTAATCGCTTGCAAGCAAGCTCCCACAAAACATCAAACCGTCCGAGAACTTGTAGGAGGCTGCTTGCAGGCGAAAGGTTTTCGCTTTGATCAAGCGTTAATCGCTTGCAAGCAAACTCCCACAATACATCAAGCCATCCGCGTTCTTGTGGGAGGCTGCTTGCAGGCGAAAGGTTTGGCTTTGATCAAGCGCTAATCGCTTGCAAGCAAGCTCCCACAAAACATCAAACCATCCGGGCTCTTGTAGGAGGCTGCTTGCAGGCGAAAGGTTTGGCTTTGGCCGAGCGCTAATCGCTTGCAAGCAAGCTCCTACAAAGCAATGAGCCGTATCTCCTTTCATTTTCTGTCTTACTTTTGGGCAAAAAAAACGGGCCTAAATATCAGCCCGTTTTTAGCAGTGATTCTGCCCATGCAGTAAAAACTAAAACCGTCGCGTTAGTCCGATCGTCAGTACAATCGGCGCTGGCTCAGCCTCAATATCTTCCGGTGGCGCACCGTTGTAGGTGATTTTCACATCTTGCTTAGTGGTGTACTTCACGGCGGCCGCCGTCCAGGACCAGTCGCCGTCGCGGTCCCATTCAAAACCAATGCCACCACCAAAGCCCTGCCCGTCTTCCATTTCAATATTGCCAAGCCCGGTAAAAGCATCTTGTCGGCGAGCATCTGTCACAACGTGATAGTACTGCCAACCGCCAATTAAATAAGAACGCAGGTTTTTCCATTTCGGCAGATAGTAAGACAGGGTAACCGCCACCGGTAACGTCTCTGCTTTGGCCACCTTTACCGAACCGTTGTCGCTACCTAGCCACACGGTTTGGTTCAGCTCCTGCAATGGCAAGCCCACGCCGAGCGCCCATCTATCCGCCAGCATGTAATCCACCTGCAACGACGGCATAATTTCTTCGCCAAGCTGGAGCTGCCCCGATGGTGCACCCGGCGCATTCACCTCATCGCCGCCAAACTGCGGCTGCACCATCATCATATTAAAGCGCCACAGCCAATCGCCCGACTCATAGGCCTGTGCTGTCACCGGCACCAGTGTCGCAATCGTCAGCAGTATCACGCGATAGATAGACAATTTCATTCACAACTCTCAACTTACCGAATTAAGGACTGCACTGTACCCGCGAGCGCGGCGTTGCTCAACGGCAGGATGGTAACTAGGTGCGAGGGAGAGACACACATATGGGGCTCTCGGAGCCCCATATGTGTTTATGCTTAGCAGTTTAAGTCGCTTAGGCTATAGCAGCCTGAGCGAACCTACAGGTGGGACTCAGCGTACTCCGCCAGTGGCGATCGCGGCACGCCGTGCAATTGCACTGAACCGCCGGCATCAAACCCTTTAAAACGCTCCGTCATAAAGGTTAACCCCGAACTGGTGGCAGACAAGTAAGGCGTATCAATTTGGGCAAGGTTACCCAAACACACCACCTTCGAACCCTCGCCGGCCCTCGTGATAATGGTTTTCATCTGGTGCGGGGTCAGGTTTTGGCTTTCATCAATCAGAATAAGACTCTTCTGAAAGCTTCTGCCGCGAATATAATTCAATGCTTTAAACTGGATATTGGCCCGTTCTTTCACGTACTCAATAGACGCCGCCGGATTTTCATCATTGAGATGCAACGCTTCGATATTGTCGTTAATCGCGCCCAACCAAGGATCCATTTTTTCTTCCTCCGTACCGGGCAAGAAGCCATGTTCCTCTGCCAGTGACGGGGTTGATCGAGTCGCAATAATCTTATTATAGCGATGCTGCTCAACCGTCATTTCAATGGCCGCCGCTAACGCAAGAATCGTTTTGCCGGAACCGGCCGCGCCGGTCAGCGTGACCAGGCTAATGTCGGGATCAAGCAGTAGATGTAACGCCAGCGCCTGATGAATATTAATAGGCTGCAGGCCCCACGCTCTCTGCCCCATCAATACCTCTTCTTTGAGGTGTTTAATGGTCACCACCCCGGCACTAATTTGTTGGATACGGCCAACAAAGCCACACTCGTCAATAATGTACTGATTCGGAAAAGCCTCTTCGCCGAGAATTTCACTTACCAACAACCCATGGGAAACATGGTGAAAGGTCTCGCATCCCTCTTGCACGGTTTCGACTTCATTAACCCGGTCCCAAAACGATCCACTAATTTCGTAGTAGCCGCGCGTGAGCTGCTTAATATCGGAGAGCAACTGATCGTTGTGATAATCCTCTGAATCAATACCGCAGGCGCGAGCCTTCAGGCGCATATTGATGTCTTTGGTTACCAACACATAACGATGCTCAGGGTCTCGCGCCATTAACGCAACGATGTCGTTAATAATGCGATTATCATTGAGATGCTCCGGCAACAAACCCGCCGTATCACGTACTGCGCGGGGCATTAACACCGACAACAACCCCTCTGCCTGTCCGCCTCGAGGAATCGGCACGCCCAACTCCACCTCTTCCGGAGACGCCGCTCCCAGTATCTTATCAATGAGGCGAATAGCCATACGGCAATCCGTCGCCACGCTCGCCTTTCCCGACTTCAACTTATCAAGCTCTTCGAGCACGGTCATCGGAATAACCACGCGATGCTCTTCAAAGTTCAGCAGGGAGTTGGGGTCGTGAATCAGAACGTTGGTATCCAGCACATAGACTTTCTCACGCTGGGAATGAAGGGTGGTGCCGCCAGGGCCAGAAGTGTTACCAGAATCAGTCGTAGAAGTGTTTGATACAGGTTTGAGCCGTGCAGCGCGCTCTTCCATGCAATACCTCATTTACGATAGTTATCTCAATGTCGAGATAAGGTCTCGCGTCATTATTTGAAGTAACGGTAGCAGGAGAGTCCTAAAGGGTCAGGGTCGCCTGCCACCGATCCCCGTACTGGTTTCGGTAGCTGTCTTTAAAAAAGACATTGTTGTCGTCGCGACCTGACCCGCAATGGCGGGATCAGGGTCTAACATACCGCAGCAATTCCATCAGCACAATATCGGCATAAGAATGTTTTTTTTCTTCGTTTCAGCCCCCGACAAACGGTTGCTCCTACTCACTAAACGCAACGGGTCGGCGAGTGTCCCGTCCTGTATAAAGAAATCATTCTTTCCAAAATGTCCCGGTACAAAATCCTTCGGGCAAATGTCATCCGACAACCAACCAAGACGTCGATATATTTCAGCCACTAACTCACTGCAAAACATCGCCGCATAATCGTTTCGTTTACGCCGATAAAATAGTGCGCGCAGGTGACATAACAAAAAATTTTTGTACGGGCGATGACAAAGTGTTAACGCAAGTCTTTCAACCATTTTCTGCCGTGACACGCTTAGCGGCTCACCTTGACGACGACGCAGCGCGACCTCGCCATCGTATTGTTTTATCTTATCCGCCAGCGGCACCAACCCGATGCCACGCACTGGCGCCCCCTTGAACAAATCGTTCGAGGCACTCAGCGTCGTTGATTCCAGCACCAGCGGCTCCGCTATTCCGCGCAAACGCACAACAACGCCAATGTGACTCCAATGACTGCGGGTAAAATAACGGACAATATTGCTCGCCAAACCGCGGCCGCAGAACAACAGCAAGTCGCCGGTTTGCACCAAATCATGGATCGTCTCGGGATCCACCTCTTCGAGTCGCGGACAGACAGGTAACACGTTCATGCATCATTTCTGCTCTACCCCAGTCGACGCCAGTATTAATCGCCGCGATGACGGTGCGATGACGATGTAGTGACCATTCAGTGATAATGCAATGGCAGCGCTGCGACAAAACGACGACAAGGCCCTGATCTCTCGATGACAGATTAATAACGCAACGACCCTTGCCTGACGGCGCCCTAAATTCGCCGTCATCTTTTCGCCATCAACATGTCCCATGCTTGTCACTTTTAACCTGCTCGGAACAGCACCCTATGCCACAGCGCCTCTACGACCTACAACGCAACCTACCTGAGCTCATTACGCTCGAATCGCTTATGCGGCAAGGAGAACGGTGGATACGTGCGGAAAAGGTACATGAAGTCGTGCTCTCAAAAGGAAACGCTGGAGCGCGCACCAAGCTACCGATATGGGTTCTTGAAATGGGTTCGCGCAACCCGAAAGCGCCGGTGATCGGTTTCTTTGGCGGCGTCCACGGGGTCGAGCGCATCGGCACACAGATTTTACTGTCGTGGCTGCACAGCCTTATCCATCGACTGCGCTGGGATAGCGCCTTACATCAACGCCTTGAACAGGTTCGTATCGTCATCATGCCGATGGTTAACCCCGGCGGCATCTGGCAGCGCACACGCTGCAATCCCAATCGGGTAGACCTGATGCGTAACGCGCCCGTGGACGCCGAAGGGCCAGTGCCATTTTTGGTTGGCGGTCAACGCATTAGCTCTCACCTGCCGTGGTATCGAGGCCGTTCCGGAGATGAGATGGAGGCGGAGTCACAAGCGTTAATAAAAGTCGTACGGGAAAAAATTATGCCCGCGCCGTTTGCGATGACACTCGATTGCCATAGTGGCTTTGGTCGTCTCGATCGCATCTGGTGTTGTTATGCGCGCACCCGCAAACCCATCCCTCACCTTGCTGATGTCTACGCGCTCAAAACGCTTTTTGCTGACACCTACCCACACCACCACCCCTATTTAATTGAGCCCCAGTCGGTGAATTACACCACTCATGGCGACCTATGGGACTATCTGTACGATGACGCCATTGCGCGCCATCCGCGCAACACCCTTCTGCCGTTTACACTGGAGATGGGATCGTGGTTATGGGTACGAAAAAACCCGCGCCAAATGCTCGACTTTTTTGGCTACTTCAATCCCATTATCGAACACCGCCAGCACCGAGTATTACGACAACACCTTCCTTTGTTCGAATTTCTAACGGCTGCAGCGCACCATTGGCACCACTGGCAACCTTTAGAACAGCAACGACCGCAGTTGTTGCAACAGGCCATATCTCACTGGTTTCCTGCCAAACATCACTAAACCCCCACGCGAAAATCATGTGTGCTTAGGAATGGCTTGCAACATGGCGGGCAGCTTGGAACACTAGGCCACACTTCATGGCAATGCATCCTCGCAATCGATGTATTGCCATGAAGAACGCACAGCAAAGCACAACGGACCCCACATGAATTTTAAAAGCCGCACTACCGTAAAATCTTTTCTCGCCTATGGCGCCTTATCGTTGCTGCTCAGCGGCTGCCAGATGCTCAGCTATCAAGAGCCTAACGGCGATGACACGGCCACTATTATTTTTTCAACCGAAAATGCCGCCGTGCAGCCAGTGATCTGCGTACCTAGCCAAGGCTTTGAAAGCAGCAATTTTTCAGTGGCACGTAAATCATCCACAAATGACACCATGAAGGACTTGCATGAAGCCATGCACAAGGCAGAACAGGTTTCCGTCCGAGTAGATGCCTCACGCCACAGCGCGCGTATCGGCTTTATCATGCAGAAAAAAAGTGAGGCCGGACCGCGTAAGATTTGCAAGGTCGCCGCACAACTGAGCGTCGTGGCGGGACAGACTTATCACGCCACTTTTACGGAAGCATCGAACAGCTGTGGAGTCACGTTAACCGATGCCAACGGCACACCGTTAACGGATGCCATTGTGACCGCCTACGAGTGCCAATAAATCGCGCAAAGGGCCGCACCAACTGAGTGCGGCGCCCCTAAACAGTGCAAAATCCAGCCCTCCCAAGCGACCTCCTACTCTCGCGAAGCCCGCGTAATATCAGCAAGCCACTGATTCAAAACAACTTTCATTATTTGGCATAAAGCCTGCAATATTGAATTAGCTGCCGCGGGGGTGTCCGCAGGGCTTAACACTTACACACCACATTCGTTACGTAAGAGGGTTACCTACATGAGCATGAAAACCGCACTTAAAATGACCGCTTTGGCTGCTGCAATTTCTGCAACTGCCGTTCCTATGACTGCTGCTGCTGAAGTATCGGGCAGCCTTGGCATTGCCAACACTTACCTATGGCGCGGCATGGATCTGTCCGCTGGCGGCGCACAGGTACACGGCAGCCTAGACTATGCTCACTCCACAGGCCTATACACCGGCGTTTGGGGTAGCTCTGAAGCAGGTAAAACAGAGTATGACCTTTACGCGGGTTTTGCGGGTGAAGCAGGCAGCCTGAGCTACGACATCGCATATGTGGATTACAACTACCCGAACTATGTAGATGACAACGACCCAACCGATACAGGCGTAGACTTTCAAGAAGTAATTATCGGCCTAGGCTTCGCCGGCGTATCATTAACAAGCGCAATTGGCGTGGGCGACGTGGGCCACGATCGCCATACTACAGATGCGTCACTCAACAAAGACAACTACTTCAACCTGAGCTACACCTACGACAAGTTCACTGCAGCCGTGGGCACTTATGACAAAGACGCCGACGAGTCGAACTATAGCCACGTCGATCTAACCTATGCGCTGAACGATTCGTTGAGCTTCACCGCATCCAAGGTTGTCGCTTCAGACGATTGCGTTGCAAACGGCACATTTGATGCGAACATGACTTGCACCGCTACAACCAACTCTGACACTCCAGACGACACGCTGTTCGTCGTCAGCTACAGCTTCCCACTCTAAGGTTAGCTAAGCATGTTCCTTATCTGCGGCCCGAATGGCCCAGATAAGGAACGCTTTAGATTTCGATTCTGCAGAATACTCTCCTTGGTCCCAGCTGTTTTCCCAAACAGCCGTTCTGCAGAGTCGCTTTTGCCTATTTGTCCTCCTTATCCTGTCCTAACGACTCGTACTGCAAATACACGCCCAGCGCATCGTGATCGGAAATAAAATAAGGCGCTTTCTTTTTATACAAAAGATATTGATAACCCGCATTGCCACGGGTTACTGCCACACGCGCGGCCATCTTGGCGATATCCTGTCCATACAAAATGTTATCTATTGCCTGCGGACGACACTGATAGATATACGAAAAACGTTCTTCCTCTGGCAATGCATCCCACGCAGACATAAACGGTAGCGCTTGCAGCAGCGCAATCGGCTGTTCGTATATCGCATCACCAAATGCGGAATTAAAATCCCCCGCCACAATCACTTTTTCCTGGTTCTTCTGCTGCGCGTCCATCCATTCTCTGAGTACACTGGCCTGCCGAAAACGCTTTTCCTGTATATTTTTTCCCTTGCGCTCATCCTCCAAATTAATGCCGCTGCGCATATGCACAACCACTAGCTTAAACGAGAATGGTTGCGCCACAGAAACGACTAACGGCGGACGGCTATAAAGCGGCGAACGTTTATAACGCAGCGAATGGAACGGTGACGACACCGACTCAATCACCACCGGCGCACGATACAACAGAGCCACATCAATACCAGATGGATCGAGCCCTTCTTTCATCACAACAAAATACTGCGGGCCACCAGCCGCTCGAATACGTTGCGTTAGCGCGTCCAGCAGCTGCGCATGCTCGACCTCCTGAACCGCCAGCAAATGCGGAAATCGAAGCGTCTCGCCAATATAGCCTGCTACCGCGTCGAGACGCTGCTGAAAATAGCTACTCTCCACAGGGCGATCCGAGAACGTATCGGGATGATCATCGACTAAGCGCCACAGGTTTTGCGTCACCAGTAGAAGTTGATGCTCTTCGGCGTCTGGCAAGATAGCAGGCGTTGGCTTTAACGCACACTTTGCTGCGGCAGGAACCGACACAAACAACGTCGACGCAAAAAAAATAATGCTGACAAGCGTGACAAAAAAACGCGCCGGTTGGCGCGTCCTTTTGTATAACGTCTTATAAAACATACTGAGACGATAAAACATTACGCTATAAACCTTGACGCCATTCTCCAACATCAAGGTGCTTCACGCAGTACGGGAAACATTTCACAATGCGGCGGCGCCTCGGCAAAGCGCAAACACACGCTAACCGTCTCGCCTTCTGCCGGCACATCGGTTAAACCAAACAACATGACATGTATGCCACCCGGCGCCAGCGTCACTGATTCCCCTGGCGCCAACGGCAGCGACTCAATATGTTTCATGCTGCGCATACCCTCGGCATTCATCGACATATCATGAAGCTCTACGTCAGAAGCGAAATCCACCTGAGCGCCGAGCAGCACCACCTCAGTATCGGTACGATTAGTCAAGGTCAGATAAGCCGCTGTCGTGGTCGACACCGGTGGAACAGCCCTTACCCAAGCGTCGCTTATCTCAATACTTTTTTCCGATTCAGAACAGCCGCTCACTGATACCAACGCCAAGAAAGAACACGCCACAAACGCAAAAGAAAACACGCCAGATTTCATTTTTCTTACACCCGCATGATTCTTATAATAATGATTTGGCATCTTCCACCATCTCCTCTATGTCACCATCAGACGGGTACAATTTGCGTACGCGGCCCAACCTGTCGAGCAAATAAATAAAATCACTGTGCGCATAAAGGCGCTTTACCTTGCCCTTTTCGTCAACGCTCTCATCTGGCAAAAACACCACACCATATTTTTCCGCCGCCAAGCGAATCTCTTCTTCGCTGCCGGTTAACCCAACGATATTTTCATCAAAAAACTGCAAATACCGTTTCAGCACCTCTGCCGTGTCTCGCTGCGGATCAAACGTCACGAACACCACCGCGGTCTCATCGCCGTGCCCCGCCTCGCGCAACCGCCGCCATGCTTGCGTCACCCGCGCCAGCGTCGCTGGACAGATATCGGGGCAGTGGGTATAGCCAAAAAACAACAATTGCACCTTGCCCTGCAGCGCGGCGGTGTTAAACGACTCGCCATGCTGGTCTGTCAGGGTAATCGCCCCACCGAGACGGTCGTTAATCGGTAACAACGGCGCCGAAGGCTGTAATCCCAACCAGAGAACTGCCGCTACAACCACCAAAACAAGCGCAATTGCGCCATTTCTCACCCAATGCATTCTAATCTCCTGATAGTCGGTAACGGACAACGGTCGCAGAGCGAACAAGGCGGCGCTATAATGCCGCCCCTTTTGTAGCAACCCTAGTGACCCAAACCATGGCTTCCAAGCTTTTTATCCAGACCCACGGCTGCCAAATGAACGAGTATGACTCGTCCCGTATGCGTGACCTACTGGAGGCCAGCCATGGCCTGACAGAAACTGACGATGCCGATCAGGCCGACGTCATCCTGCTCAACACCTGCTCTATCCGCGAAAAGGCGCAAGAGAAGGTCTTCCATCAGCTCGGTCGCTGGAAAAAGCTCAAAGACAAGAACCCAGCGCTTATTATCGGCGTCGGCGGCTGCGTAGCAAGCCAAGAAGGTGAGGCAATTCGCCACCGTGCGCCCCATGTCGACGTCATCTTTGGCCCGCAAACCCTGCACCGGTTGCCCGCTTTGATTACTCAGGCGCGCCAAAAGAGGGGCTTAGCAATCGATATTAGCTTCCCCGAAATCGAAAAATTCGATCTGCTACCGGAGCCGACTGTCGACGGCCCAACCGCGTTCGTATCAATTATGGAAGGCTGCTCTAAATACTGCTCTTTCTGCGTGGTGCCCTATACCCGTGGCGAGGAAGTCAGCCGCCCGGTCGAACCGGTGCTGGCAGAAATTCGCCACCTCGCCGGTCAAGGCGTGCGTGAAGTGAACTTGCTTGGCCAGAACGTCAATGCTTACCGCGGTCATTATGATAATGGCGATGGCAGCAGCGCACAGATCGACTTGGCCGAACTGCTGCTGATGATTCGCACCATCGACGGGATAGACCGTATTCGCTATACCACCAGCCATCCAGTTGAGTTCACCGATGCGTTAATTGATGTTTACGCGGAAGTGCCAGAACTGGTCAGCCATCTACATCTGCCGGTGCAATCGGGTTCAGACCGCATTCTGGCAATGATGAAACGCGGCCACACGGCGATTGAGTACAAATCAAAACTGCGCCGTCTCAAAGCGTTACGCCCCGACATCTCGTTTAGCTCCGACTTTATCATTGGCTTCCCAGGCGAAACCGACGCGGACTTCGAAGCAACCATGAATTTAATCGCCGATATCGGCTTCGACCACAGCTTCAGCTTTATCTATAGCGCCCGTCCCGGTACCCCTGCCGCAGACCTGCCTGATGACGTACCCATGGACGTCAAAAAGCAGCGCTTGGCGTTGTTGCAACAGCGTATTCAGCAAAACTCGATGGAGATCAGCCGCAAGATGGTTGGCACCCGTCAGCGCTTGCTGGTTGATGGCATCTCGAAGAAAGACCCTGGGCAGCTAAAAGGGCGCACGGAAAATAATCGCGTGGTTAATTTCTCCTGTGACGACCTTAGCCTGATCGGAAAATTCGTTGATGTCACCATCGGCACCGCCTTTGCAAACTCCTTACAAGGCACCGATGCCTCTCTATCGGAGTAGCAACGCGAGGCTATTTCACGGCAGTAAGTGCCCACCAACATCCGTGTAATGACGGCATAGTTGATGGGCGCTTTCAGCGACGCTTTATTCAGTTTATCCTGAACTTATCTTTCTCTTAGCAGGGGTTTCGTCACCAACTTGAACGCATCACTCGCCTCACAGCAGCTTCACTTGGAGCCATACGATGCTCGCCGCTTGGCCAGCCTGTGTGGCAAGCTGGACGAACACCTCACGCAGATCTCCGGACGCCTTGGTATTGAGATTCTCAATCGCGGCAACGAGTTTAATTTGTCGGGTAGCCGCCCTGCTGTAAAAGCCGGCAGTCTTGTGATCAACGCGCTGTATCAACAAACCGGTGACGGCACGGACATCACCCCTGAGTTAGTCCATTTGCAGCTGCGCGAGTCGGGTTTCAATACCAACAATGCGACTGCTGCCGGCAATAACACGGTCGAATTCCCCCAAGACGAGATCGTCATCCGCACCGGTCGTCATCGTATTCGCCCACGCGGCGAGCACCAGCGCGACTATGTTCGTAAAGTCCGTCGACACGACATCAACTTTGGCATCGGCCCAGCCGGTACCGGCAAAACATGGTTAGCGGTTGCCTGCGCGGTTGATGCGCTTGAGCGTAACGAAGTACAACGCATTATGCTGGTACGCCCCGCGGTCGAAGCCGGCGAAAAGCTGGGCTTTCTGCCCGGCGACTTAACCGAAAAAATTGACCCTTACTTGCGCCCGCTCTACGACGCTCTTTACGAAATGCTGGGCTTCGAAAAAGTCAGCAAGATGATGGAGCGGCTGGTCATTGAAGTCGCGCCACTGGCCTATATGCGCGGTCGCACGCTGAATAACAGCTTCGTGATTCTCGACGAAGGGCAGAACACCACGGTCGAGCAGATGAAAATGTTTCTAACACGCCTAGGCTTCGGCTCGAAAGCGGTTATCACCGGCGACGTCACGCAGGTTGACCTGCCCCGGCACATGAAATCTGGCCTGATGCACGCCGCTGAAGTACTCAAAGACGAAACACAAATCGGCATCACTCACTTTGATAGCAGCGACGTTGTTCGCCATCCACTGGTGCAACGCATCGTCGAGGCCTACGAGAAGTATGAAGCCGACCACGCCGACAAGTAGCGCCCTGAGCGAGATGCAGATTGATATTCAAATCGCCTGTGCAGATAGCGAGGTGCCGAGCGCGGCACAATTAACTGACTGGGCAACGCAAGCCCTACTCGCCGTCAACGCGCGCAGTACAGCGTCGCCGCCACGGGTCGCCAATGACGCCGCGCTGACTATCCGCCTCGTCGATGAAGCCGAAAGCCAAGCGCTCAACAGCGAATACCGCGGCAAAGATAAGCCCACTAATGTGCTGTCTTTCCCCTTTGAAATGCCAGAAGGCTTACCCGCAGAGGCGCTTCCGCCTATGCTGGGCGATCTCGCCATCTGCGCGGCGGTTGTACGGCGCGAAGCGCAACAACAGCACAAAGACGCAGACGCTCATTGGGCCCATATGATTATTCATGGGGTCCTGCATCTGCTTGGCTACGACCATATCGACGACGGCGATGCCGAAATGATGGAATCGCTCGAAATTGAATTGCTTGCCGGATTGGATTACGCCAATCCTTATATAGAAATCGGGCCAACGCCCACACAGGAGTCATCATGCAGGAAGATATAACCGACAACGGCAACAGCCGAAGTTGGCTGGAACGGATCAATCAATTTTTCTCTAGCGGGCCAACCTCAAGAGAAGAACTTAAAGAGTTGATTCGTTCCTTAAAGGAGCGCGACGTAATTGACCACGCAACCCACGGCATTATCGAGGGCGGCCTACAAGTTGCACAAATGCAGGCCCGTGACGTGATGATTCCGCGTTCGCAAATGATCGCTATTCGCGCCAGTAGCACACCGAAAGAATTCCTGCCCACCATTATCGAGTGCGCTCACTCACGCTTCCCAGTACTCGGCGACGATCCCGACGAAATTATTGGCGTGCTCCTAGCCAAAGACCTGCTCCCCCTGATTCTCGAGCCGGCAAAGATGGAGCGCTTTGTCATTAAAGACCTGCTGCGCACCGCGCTGGTGATTCCTGAATCGAAACGTCTCGACTCGCTGCTGCGGGACTTCCGCGCCAGCCGCAACCACATGGCCGTCGTAGTGAACGAATATGGCGGCATCGCGGGACTGATCACTATTGAAGATGTGCTCGAGCAAATTGTTGGCGAGATCGACGACGAGCACGACGTCGATGACGATTATCTCATTAAAGACCTCGGCAACGACGAGTTCACCATCAAAGCACTAACGCCCGTGGAAGAATTCAATCAACACTTTGGCAGCGAACTCAGTGATGATGAATTTGACACCATTGGCGGCCTTGTCTTGCAACGCTTTGGCCGCCTACCTGCCAGAGACGAGTCCGTCACGTTTGGCGGATTTTGCTTTACAGTACTCAGCTCAGATGGCAGAACAGTAAGATTACTACGCGTCTCGCCTGCAACAGAAGAAAGCGAGGCCGCCACCGACAGCGAGATGGTCTAATCGACAACCTCCTCGCTGGGCAAACCATACAACAAAAATAATCAGGGGAACTCACATGCTACCAATGCCAGAAAGCACCCTTGAAGATAAAAAGGCAGTGATAAAATCACTGCCTTTGTTTTGCCTCACTATTTTTCTGGCGTACCTCGCCATCTTTCTGATCTATCAAAAAGATGAACGTAGTGACCAAATCGCTCTCGCAAACTGGTATCAGCAAAGCGGTTTATTTGAACTCGAGTGGGAAAACTACATTTCTTGGCTGCGCATCAGTGGCCAGTCGGCAAAGTCCACCACACTCGAAACGGCCAAAAATAATAACGACGCCCTCACCGTATTTAGAGCAATGGCGTTTGATCCGTCTTTTGAGCGAGAAAACCGTATTCGCGGTGACCAGTACTGGAATTCAGACCAACGCCTCAAATGGGAAGAAACCCGCCGCCAGTTTGCCGAACGCGCTGGGCAACTGCCGAGTGTGCGCTTCGGCCTGAACCCCCAATCACCACGCCCTTCTACCTATCTAACGTGGCACTTCTTACACGAGTCCATACTGCAATGGCTAGTGGCGCTACTAGTATTAGTGCCGTTCGCTTGGGCGCTCGAAGGCACCATCGGCAACATCCGCATGGCGTCACTTTGGCTTGGCAGTGGCGTCGTGGCGGCGCTCAGTTATGTGGCTATCGTTCCGTCAGCCTATACATCACTGATTGGCGCCACCGCGCTCACCTCATCCGCCATCGGTATGTATCTCGGTTTATTCGCGCTCAAAAAAATCGACTTCATTTATTTCCATCCGAAAAATAAAGCCTTTCAACGCATTGCCTTGCCCGCCGCGATACTGGCACCACTCTGGTTTATTTTGCCTCTGTATGAATTTTATGGCGGCAGTTCAGCTGAGCACACCTGGGTCGCACAACTGGCCGGATTGATCGCTGGCGCCGCGCTAGTGCAGCTGGCACGGCCAAGCACTGTTGGCGAAGAGGATGTCAATACTGATGCCGCAGACGAACAGTCACGCAAAGAGCGTCAGCTAAAACTTCAACTCACCTCCGCCTGGACATCTATGTCGGCACTGGCGTTTCGCGATGCTGAAACCGCATTCTTGAATGCATTGACATTGCACCCCGACAACTTCTCGGCGCTCTCCGGCCTTTATCACATTCAAAAAATAACACCACAAACAGATACCTTCCGAGTAACTGCGGAAAGAACACTGTCTGCACCGGTTGCGGATGACGGCGAGTCCCGCCAACAGCTAGCAATCTATCGGGATTATCGGAAGAAGTTAGGCGACCTTGAGGAGCTGCCGGAAGATATTGCTGTGCACCTTATTATTCGCTTCGCGCGTCTCAATGAAGTCAAAGAGGCTGAAGAAATCGCCCTATCGTTACAACAACAGAAAGTAAAAAGCACTCTATTTGAAAATGCGTTAACCAGCTTAAGCCAAGCTTTTGGCCGTCAAAACAACGACAACAAGGCCGCAAAAATGGCATCCATGGCGGAAAATATACAAGCCCGCCAATAGCATTAGCGCAACAGGCCTACGGCGCCTTCACCATATCGTTCTCTTCACGAAACGCTAACGCCAGCGATTGCGTTTGCGGATCACGGAAACGCGATTCAACGAAACGCACATACTGCTCTGCTTTAGCAACGTGCTTGAATTCCGTTTTTAATAACCGCGCCACAAACAAATAAGCTTCGGCCAGACCCGGCCATGTGGGCGCGCGCTTATGCAGATCCATTAGCATATTCAACGCAACCTTCGATTGTCCGTTTTCTACAAGTAGCTGCGCCACACTCCAAGTGATTGCCGCTGAGGCCGGACGGAACGCGGGGTCCAAAGCGCGATAGCGCTTCAACATTTCTACTGCACGGTACTCTTGCTCATTGGCCATCAGTATTTCCAAATAAGCCGTACCGTGCTCTAGCAAAGCATCGTTTCTTCCTAGCGTCGACAACACGCGCTCATACTGATCATTAAATGCCAACGAACCCGATTGCTTCTCGAGTTTCATTTTATACAGCGACACCACCTTGTCGAAACGACCCTCACGAAGCCAAGCCGATATTTTTCGCTCCTCTTCGGGGCGCTTCGCACGCCGTAACCGTTTGCTCTCCTCGCCATCAATTGCCGACGAGGTATAGTCCAGCTGCTCCTGATTCTGGCACACCAAGTAACCCAGCAAGTGCGACAACATCAAGAAAAACCAGCCTGCGGCAAGCGCAGAAACGGGCAACGAAATAAATTGCGGCAACAAGTCATAGACAATACTCGCCGCCAACGAAACACCAATAAACGCCGCAAACGATAATAACGCCGCCAGAAAATAGTCGAGCCCAATCGTAAATGCCGAAGACAGGAAGCGCTGCGGCGCCACCAGTACGGTAATAATGCTTCCATCGATTGCCGTTTGAATAAGTAGAATCGGAATCAACATCCACGCCAGCAGCGCAATACCGGCGCCCTTAATCATGCCCATAGTCAAAAAACAAAAGCCTAGCGCCACTAACGCCCCGGCAAACAACAGCCATTGTTGGACGCCAACGCTATAAAACTCGTTATTAGACAGCACCCGATAACCCGGCGGACGCATTTTCCCGCCAGTACTTTGTTCGAAAACGGCCATACCCAACACGCCTAGCGGCAAACCCAGCGCCACCGCGATGCCAACGCCAACCCAACCTATCGGCAGCACGGCTGTCAGCAAGGCGCAGGCAGCCGCTACCAGCATCAACTCTTTATTGACCGGATAACGAATAAAATGGGAAAGCGACATCCAAAATGGCCCCTTAGAAGACTGCCGGCCGGTTTCTTGCTGCAGGAGTTTATTGCACAAGAAACAACGCGCCCGAGTGCCTTCCCCAGTATCATTTGATGAAACGCATTCATCGCAAAAGTGAATGCCGTCTTCACTGCAATACCAACTTGAGCTCTCTACCGGATGGTACTTACAGGTATGTTTCATTATTCTTCTCCGCAGCTTCGCCAACGCTGTCTCAAAGGGCTTTCTCTCAGAGCATCCCTAAGGGCTATCTCAGCTGGCACTTAATAGCTCTTTATAACTAAAGCAAAAGGCACTTTTTCTCAATGCAAAAGCGACTGACCGCCCTATTTGCCGGCTTAATGTATCCCCTTGGGTTCGCCCCGTATGATATCTGGCCGCTCGTTCCAGTCAGCATCGCGCTGTTTTTCTGGAGCTTACGTGATAGCACACCGAGATCCGCCGCACTTACCGGTTTAATCTACGGCCTCGCACTATTTGGTTATGGGGTGAGCTGGCTATACGTCAGCGTGCATACCTATGGCTATACCGATGCGTGGCTCGCAGTGCTGCTAACGGGATTATTTTGCACAGTGTTAGCGCTTTTCTTCGCCGCGCTCGGCTGGCTTAGCGCCCGACTCCCTCACTCACTCTTTGCCTTCGCCGGCCTATGGTTGCTACTTGATTGGGTGCGAAGTTGGTTACTCACCGGCTTCCCGTGGTTGTACCCCGGTTACGCCATGATCGACACGCCGCTCGCCGGCCTCGCGGCGGTTGGTGGCATCTGGCTAGTTTCGCTGACCACCGTCGTCACCGGCCTTGCTCTCTACGCCGTGCTGATTTCTATTCAGCGCCGCAAAACGCAGTGGCGATCGGCGCTGCCAATCGCCTTCGTTGCCGCCGCTAGCTGGCTCATCGCCATTCCCATCAACCCAACCTTATGGGTGCATGCGAAAACGGAGACGCCAATACCCGTGGCGTTATTGCAGGGCAACATTCCCCAAGACATTAAGTGGCTAACCACACAACAAAAAGCGACCCAAGATATTTACGCGGATCTCACCACCCAGGTCACACAGCCTGCGCTAGTGCTTTGGCCGGAAGCGGCAATTACGGAGTTTTATCAAGATGCACTGCCGTTCTTGCAGGAGCAGGGTAAATTGGTTGCCGAGCAAGGTGGTTCGCTCGTCAGTGGCGTGCCGTGGCGCGTTAATTTGATGCGCGGTTACCAATACCACAACAGCATTGCTGTGCTGAGCGGCGGTCAGGGCATCTACCACAAACAAAAACTAGTGCCCTTTGGCGAGTACGTGCCGATGCAAGATCTGCTGCGCGGCATTATCCCGTTCCTCGATTTACCGATGTCGAGCTTCACCCGCGGCTCGCCAACACAAGACAATCTCGCCGCCGCAGGCATGATCATTTCGCCGCTGATTTGCTACGAAGCGCTTTATCCGGAATTGGTTGCTCGCCGCAGCCACGGCGCCGACCTGCTGCTGACCGTCAGCAACGATGCCTGGTTCGGCACGTCCAACGGGCCGTTACAACACTTCCAGATGACACGGATGCGCGCGCTAGAAACAGGTCGCTGGTTTATTCGTGGCACCAATAACGGCGTGACCGCGGTAATCAATCCACTCGGCCAAGTACACGCCCGCGCACCACAGTTTGAGCGCACCTTACTACAAAGCAGCGTCGTTCCCGTGAGCGGAGCAACGCCGTATATGCATACCGGTGGCTGGCCAATTTGGTTGCTATCGTTGTTGCTGTGCGCCCCTGCAACGCTCAAACTCTGGCGTAGCAAGCACGACCATCTTCAATCCGACTCGGAGCAACGCCATGAGTGATTTTAAACGTTTAAGTGACAGCCTATCGGTATCCGCCCAGCTGAGCCCCGACGATTTAAAAGCCGCTGCCACCGCTGGATTTAAAAGCATCATTAATAATCGGCCCGACCAAGAAAGCGCCGATCAACCCAGCAGTGACAGCATGGCAAATTTGGCTTTGTCGCTTGGCATGAGCTACATCCACCAGCCAATCGTATCGGGGCAAATTAGTGAAGAAAATATTAACGACTTCGCCGCACTCATAGCCGACAGCGAGACACCGATACTCGCCTTTTGCCGTACCGGCACGCGCTGTACCCATCTATGGGCGCTCAGTAACGCAAAAGGAAATGATCTCAGCGACATCGCCGCAAGCGCTGCGGCAGCCGGCTACGACATCAGCGGGTTAATGCCAAGATTGCAGCAGCGTAAAGAAGGCTAGTACTGGATATAGGAGATGAGTTTCGGCCAAGGGGCGTGTCATCGGTCAGCGCCCATCGCTTGCACGCAAGCTCCCACAAAAACAATAAGCCGCCCTGACGTTGTTGGAGCTTGCTTGCAAGCGAACAGAGGTCCATTACAACCCAAACCCATCACCCACCTGCACGCTCTTACAAAAACATAAACGTGCGCTCAGCAAACGCTCTCTACACTAGCGATGCCAGCGCAGCGCATACCAAATCAGCGCTAGCCACTCGTACCAAATTTCAGGAATCAATGCCAAGGCCGCGGCGGTAGGCACCCAGTTCGCACTCGGCAATCGATCCAGCGCTAGGGGCTCCACCTCCAAACCCTGCTGATGAAAACACATCAGTGCACGCGACATATGCGGCCGATCCGTCACCAGCGCCACCCGAGTCACACCACGCTGACGCAACAACTGCGCGGCAAACTTGGCATTTTCCCAGGTGTTTTGACTCTCTTCTTCCAGCCAAACAGATTGCAGTGGCGCGCGCTGACGCACCTCATCCGCCAGCAACGCAGCCTCACTGGCCGTATCTGCTGGCAGCCCGCGCTGCCGACCACCGCAAAGTAACAACGGCAACTGTCGTTCGCGTGCATGCTGCAACGCATACTGCATGCGCCGCAGCCCAGAAACGGCGCTGACATAGCGGCCGTTCCGCAAACGATGGCCTGCACCCAACGCCACCACGACTTGCGGCCGCACCACCGTGCCACGCCGAAAAAACAAAGGCGGATACAGACCACGCACCACAATGGGCAAACTGCCAATCACCAATGCGACAAACATAAGCCACATAACGTTCATGCTTGCGCGCCCTGTGCCACCAGCCTGTGCGCCGCCAACCTGTTGTCATTCCGTCCCAAATCCAGTGCGCTCATTGTTATGATTATTTGTCGCCTAAGAGAGCAATAACATACCGCAACAACACAGGGCACCCAAGCCCTTGCGCAATCCCTCATCGGCCTGGGCGCATCATCAATCATTAGCCACCATTCACAACATTAATTCTGAGCACCCAGCCACCACACTCTTCTCCACTGACACCCTGTCTGCCAGCGCCAGCCTGATGTATCCTAGGCCCCTTCGATTCCGGCCAACGGCACAGCATTCAGATCATGGAAATTCAGTACCAGCACCAGCAAGTAGAGCAACAGGCCCAAACATACTGGGACCACCAACAAACTTTTAAGGTGAGCGAAGACCCGACGCAGGAAAAATTCTACTGCCTGTCGATGTTTCCCTACCCTAGCGGTCGCCTGCACATGGGCCACGTGCGCAACTATACGCTCGGCGACGTCATCAGCCGTTACCAACGCATGCAGGGCAAAAATGTTCTGCAGCCGATGGGCTGGGATGCGTTTGGCTTGCCAGCTGAAAACGCGGCCATTAAAAACAGCGTCGCTCCAGCAAAGTGGACATACGAAAATATTGCCTACATGAAAGGCCAACTGAAGCTACTCGGCTTCGGCTATGACTGGGATCGTGAGTTCGCCACCTGCCAGCCAGAATACTACCGCTGGGAACAATGGTTTTTTACCAAACTGCACGAAAAAGGCATGGTCTACCGGAAAAAATCCACCGTAAACTGGTGCCCCACCGACCAAACCGTGCTCGCTAACGAACAGGTTATTGATGGCTGCTGCTGGCGCTGCGATAGCCGCGTTGAGCAAAAAGAAATCCCACAGTGGTTTATTAAAATCACCGATTACGCCGAAGAACTGCTCAACGATCTAGACCAGCTCGACGAATGGCCTGAGCAAGTCAAAACCATGCAGCGCAACTGGATCGGTCGTTCCGAAGGCGTGGAAATGGATTTTGCTTTGCCTTCCGGTGAAGCATTACGTGTGTACACCACTCGTCCCGATACCGTCATGGGCGTGAGCTATGTGGCTGTCGCCGCGGCGCATCCGCTTGCCGCAAAAGCGGCCGCCGCAAACCATGAAGTCGCTGATTTCGTCAATGAATGCCTGCGCACCAAAACGGCCGAAGCCGACATGGCGACCATGGAAAAGAAAGGCATTTTTACCGGCGCCTTTGCAACGCATCCTGTGAGTGGCGAGCAAGTACCTGTCTGGATCGCCAACTTCGTGTTGATGGGCTACGGCACCGGCGCCGTCATGGCCGTGCCTGCACATGATCAACGTGATTACGAATTCGCAAAAAAATATGGCCTCGCTATTAAGCAAGTCATCACCAGCGCCGACAAAAACGTCAGCGCTGATATTAGCGAACAGGCCTTTACCGAGCACGGCACGCTGATGGACTCCGGAGACTTTACCGGGCTGTCATCCGCCGACGCGTTCGACGCGATTGCTAACTACTTAAGCGAACACAACAAAGGCGAAAAACGCGTCAATTATCGCTTGCGCGATTGGGGCGTCTCTCGGCAACGTTATTGGGGCTCCCCTATTCCAATGGTCGAGTTGGAAAATGGCGAACTACAACCCGTTGCCGAAAGCGAACTGCCAGTACTCTTGCCTGAAGACGTCGAAATGGACGGCATTCAGTCGCCGATTAAAGCAGACCCGGAATGGGCCAAGACTACATTTAACGGCCAACCTGCGTTACGCGAAACCGACACGTTCGACACCTTTATGGAATCGAGCTGGTACTACGCGCGCTACGCGAGTGCCGGTAGCAAAGACGTCATGCTTGATCCAAGCAAAGCCAACTATTGGCTCCCCGTCGATCAATATATTGGCGGCATCGAGCACGCTATTTTGCATCTGCTCTACTCGCGTTTTTTCCACAAATTATTACGCGACGCCGGCTTAGTGGATTGTGACGAGCCTTATAAGCGCCTGCTCTGTCAGGGCATGGTATTGAAAGACGGCTCCAAAATGTCCAAGTCGAAAGGCAATACCGTCGACCCACAAAGCATGATCGAACAGTACGGCGCGGACACTGTGCGTCTGTTTATTATGTTTGCCGCTCCGCCGGAACAATCCCTTGAGTGGAACGACTCTGGCGTTGAAGGCGCAAACCGCTTCCTTAAACGCTTGTGGCGCCTCACCTCCGAGCATTTGGCGAACGACGATGACGTGCCCGCGTTAGGCATCACCCTGCTGGACGACACCAGCAAAGCTTTACGCCGCAAAACACACGAAACCATCCAAAAAGTCAGCGATGACATTAGTCGCCGTCTAACCTTTAACACCGCCATTGCCGCCGTTATGGAACTCAGTAACGACATTAGTCGTTTTGAAATTCGCAACGGTCAAGATCGCGCGGTTGTTAAAGAGGCGCTTGAAGCCTGTGTGCTGTTGCTATCGCCTATCGTGCCGCATATTAGTCACAGCCTTTGGCACGCACTTGGCCACAGCGAAGCGGTTATCGATGCGCGCTGGCCGACATTTGATGCGGACGCCTTGGTAAAAGACAGTATTCAACTGGTTGTTCAGGTAAACGGTAAGGTCAGGGCAAAACTTGACGCGCCCGCTAACGCGGACAAGCCAGCGCTTGAACAGCTTGCTGTCAACGCCCCTGCTATTGCCAAATTTCTCGACGGTGTAACGATTCGCAAAGTGATCGTTATTCCCGGAAAGCTGGTTAATATTGTGGCCAACTAAACTGGCCTGTCTGGGGACCTGCCTAGACGATGACTATTCGCGCGATGACGCGTGATAAATAGACGAGAAAATCAAAACCGCATCGCATCATGAAAGCTGAGCCAAATATGAACGCAGAGAAAAACGTGCATCAACATCGCCTCACTCGCCTTCGCGTAGGCAAGCAGCTATTGCGGCGGGCCACGATGCTGTGCACGTTACTCGCGCTCGCCGTTAGTACCACGGCCTGTGGCTGGCAGTTACGTAGTCAAGCGGACACCGTTCTTATCGATAGCATGACCGTCAAAGGTGGTAGCGCCGATTTCGTTTATCGCCTAGAGCAGGCGTTAGAAGACGACGGCGTTGTTGTTCACGACGATTCACCACGTGTACTCCTAATGTCAGCACTGCGCTGGGACACGCGTACCGTGGCGGTCGATAAAGTCGGCCGCGCCGCCGAAATCGAATTAACGCTGCGCTTTAATTGGCAGGTGTTCGATCTCGATGGCAAAGCACTCAGCTTCCGACAAAAAATTGGCACCTCGCGCCGCTATCAAGTGTCCGCAGACAATGCGACCGGCGCCAGCGATGAAGACTTTCTTGCCCGTGAAGACATGAGAAAAGAAATGGTCGCACGCATTATGCGCGCATTAAGCAAACTGGCTCCCACGTTAGAGATTCAGCCCTAATGCGGTTAAAGCCAGAACAGCTCGAACGCACTCTCAGCAAACCATTAGCGCCAGTATGGTTAGTTGCCGGCGACGAACCTTTTCAGCTGGGTGAAAGCTGCGACCTCATTCGCCGTGCCGCACAGCAACAAGGCTATGACGACCGGCAGCTATTTAGTGCGGATACCGGCATTGACTGGCATGCCATCTTAAATGCTTCACAAAGCATGGGATTATTTGGCGGCCGTACCTTGATCGAAATTCGTCTCGGCGAAAAGCGCCCCGATAAAACCGGCAGCGAAATCCTGCAAAAGCTGTTAGATAACCCTAGCCCCGATGTCCTAGTACTGATCTCGTCAAGCAAACTCGACCGGCGTCGAGATGTGCGCAGCAAGTGGGTCACTGCGGTAGACAAAGAAGGCGTCTTAATCGAAATATGGCCAGTCGAATCGCCTCGCTTGCCCGGCTGGATTAGCCAACGATTAATGAAGCAAAACTTGCGCGCCACCGACGACGCCATCGCCCTGCTCAGCGAACGCAGCGAAGGCAACCTACTGGCTTGTGCCCAGGAAATCGACAAACTCGCGCTTCTCTATGCCGACATTGAAATTGAACCGAAGCATGTTCAAGAAGCGGTCGGCAATTCCAGTCGTTACACCGTATTCGACCTCACCGACGCCCTAACGGATAGCACTCGTGCATTGCGTATTCTCGATGGCCTACGCGAAGAAGGCGCCGAGCCACCGGTTATTCTGTGGAGCCTTACCCGCGAAGCACGAATGATGGAAGCGCTAGTCACTGGCAACAGCCAAAACGTCCGCCTACCACCACAAAAAGTTGCCTCCTTAGAACGCCACGCACTTAAACTTGGTCTGCCATCGCTAGGCCAAGCGCTCTCGCTCGCCGCACACATTGACCAAAGCATTAAAGGCATGCGCCGCGGCAGCCCATGGCAGGGTCTTGCCGCACTAGTGTTGCGCCTCGCTGGCAGCCCACTGCCTGAGTCTTTAGAACAACTCTGACGCTTCCCTTCTACTCCTCTTGGCGACACCGCCGCCCGCCCGTGCCCTATGCGCGCAACCACTCAAATTCAGAACATGTGGCGGCAGACTTGCTAAGCGGCTCAGCCCTGCCTATGTTTACCTCTATAACAATCAACACACGACAGACCTAAAAGCGGGCCTAGGTGTGAGCGATGTGGATATGGACGCGACAGTAAAGAGGGAGAAATACCGTGCACAACATTCTATTTTTCGGGGATCTCATCGACGGCTTTGATCTTTCACAGGCCAAAGCGAATCTTTCCACGTTGTTTAAAATCGACGACACAGCAAAAATAGACGCGCTTTTTTCTGGCAAGCAAGTGACGCTAAAAAAGAACCTTGATGCCGCGAAAGCAAAAAAGTACCTCGCTGTACTGCAAAAAGCCGGCATCGAGTGTCGCATTGATCCCCCCCTCGAAAGCGTACCTGCACCAAGCGACACCTTCACTGACGATCCCGTAACAACGAGCACCGCCAGCCTGAACTTCAACACAATCGTCGCCGCCTCCATCAACACAGAATCGGAGCCAGCGGAATCCTCACACGACGAGCCCTACAACGCCCCTGCCGCAAATCTCGATACCCTCTCGGTAAATGATTCCGGCAGCGGCAAAGAAGCTGTTCTACCCGCTGAAGCCTCCGGCCTGAGCTGGGGAGCATTCTTCTTCAACTGGATTTGGGGGCTTTTTAACAGCGTCCATATTGCATTACTCGCGCTCATCCCCTTTGTCGGCTTCGTCGTCGCCATCTGGCTGCTCTTTGCCGGTCGCCGATTAGCCTGGGAAAATAAACGCTGGGACAGTATTGAGCACTTTAATCGCGTGCAGAAACGGTGGGGAATGGCCGGGCTCGCGCTCTTTATCCTCGTGATCGCGCTCTACACCATGCTCTTCATCAATGCACTCAACTCAGTACAGGATCTCAGTAACGCCGCCACATCAGAAAATTCCGCTCTGGAGTCTGTGCTCAGCGAAACGGACGACCCCAAAATGCGCGACGCGATGCGCAATCTGAACGAACTAATGAAACAGGCTGAAGCGGAAGCGCAAGCCTACGAGGAACGCGAGCGCGAACAAGAGAACCTTCGTGAAGAGTAAAGGATGCATGTAGTAAGAGCCGAAGAACTAGCGCGCTCGCCGATCAGCCGTCGCTCTGCGACGGCGAAGAAAAACTCAATAAAACGCTTAACGTTGCTCAAACCATTGCTCGCAAGCAACCAAAGCGCCATGATTTACTGAACGATTGACCCAACCGACACTGGGAGCGGCCAACGACTTTGCTAGCCTGCTTCTTTTATTACCCCTAGTGCAGACTATGCTATGAATCAAGATCCTACAGACACCTCATCCATTAGTTTCACCGCCCTTTATACAGGGCACGTCTGGTATGCCAATGGCATGTCTGCCCCCGCCTTCCACAGCACTGCTGGCAGCGTGCTTTATCACGCTTTGATGCCCTTCGAATTTATCGGCAAACAATTAGCCGGCGGCGACATCAAGACCTTTTTATTGCAGCGCCATTTGATTATCGATCACCTCGTTGAGAAAGCCATCAAGGAAGACGGTGTTGAGCAAATCCTTGAGATCGCTTGCGGCATGTCTCCTCGCGGTACGCGCTTATGTGAGAAATTTCCGCACATAAAATATATCGAGGCAGACCTGCCCGGCATGGCCGCGAAGAAACATCGACTGCTCACCAACGAAAACACGCTCTCCACCCAACATCAGGTCGTTCCGCTCAATATCTTTGCCGACGGCAGCAGCGATGCTTTGGAAGTGGTCATGGAAAAGGGATTCGACAGTAGCAAGCCTGTACTGGTCATCACGGAAGGGCTCGTGAACTATTTCTCCCTCAGCACCATCGATCAATTTTGGCAGCGCCTTCAGTTAGCCCTCAAACAGTATCCCACGGGAATTTACTTAACCGACAACTACCCTCTGTTTCATGACCACCCACTGCATCGGACTATGAAAATACTCGGCGGCATGCTCGGCACTCTGTCACGCAGCCAAGTCAGCTTTCATTTCCACAGTGACCTTAGTGCGCAGCGGCATTTCGAAGCGCTCGGATTTGATAGCGCGACTATTCACAATCCCGTCAACTATTACAGCGAACTCGAGATCCCGAGAACGCGAGGTAATCCATTTGTTCGCGTGATTGAAGCTCGCACAGGCGGCTCTCGGTAATAGCGAAAAACATAGACGCACAAAAAAGCCCTTATTTTTCTGCCATTTCTCGCTTTTTATGTAGCGATAGTGACGTGAAAAAATAAGGGCTTTTTTGTGCGGCTTGCATGCGGATCAGCCATAAAACCAAAGCGCGCAAGCCGTTACTCAGAGGTTCCCTAGCTATAGATAGTGTGCACCTGATCTACCGATTTAGGTTGCAAAAAAAATCGGCCATCTCGCAACAACTCCCCAAAGCGTTCTGCTTGCTCGATATTGCCATGCTTAAACAAACAACGAACATAACCCGCCGTATCATAATCAAATGCGAGCAATTCGAGTTTCAGTTCTGGAGAATTCAGGTACAAGGTGCAGTCTCGCGCATGATCTAACAACGAAAAGCCAGGGCGCTCTAACTTCAACAAACAACCGAAGAAGTTGATATCAATCACTTTAACTTGCTGATCAAAACGAAACTGGTCGCCAACTCGCGATTCACTTGTCATACGCCCACGCGTATTACACGGCACAAGTCGTTCGCTACGGCGACGTTCTAAATTGTCGTAACTGCCCCGCGGGTAAACACGCACGCCGTTTACGCCGACAAGAGACTTACCGGTCAGGAACGACGAAAACAGCTCCAAGGATTGTTCACGCTTTTCCAATTGTGGCAAATGATCGGCGCCTTCAATCAACGCAAAGGTCGAATTCTTACAACCACTCGCAAACGAGGCATTTTCCCACGGCAAGGTAAAGCTATCGAATTCACCCGTGGTGACCAACGTTTCGCATTCTGGGTAACCCAGCACACCTTCAACCGACAGTAAGCGGCGACCATTAATTTTGTAGCGCTCACGCTCATTGTCATTCAGCGCTTTCATTTGTTTATAGAACAGGCGCCGCGCAGTTGGCGTAATGCGCGTTTCCTTTAAACGATTGTAATTAACCAAATACAACACAACCGCTTGGCTAAACTCATCCATACGGCCTTCATCGAGTACGCGCACCGACTCGTCGACCAGCATGCGCCAACTCTTTCTTGGGCGCGTCAGAATGCCCGCGACAATAAGCTTCTCGGTACGCTGCGGATACTTATAGGCAAATGTGCTGACAATAGCGGAGCCAAGCGACAGCCCCATCAAATGAACACTGGGTAACTCCATCTGCTCAACAAAGCCAAGCAGCAAGTCCGCCAAGTCTTCCATGCTCAGGTCCGGCGCCAGCTGATCGTTATTACCCAGCGACGGCAGGTCGACCAAAATGACAGGAAAGTCTTGATGGATGCGCTCAACGCAATATTTATACGAGGTAAAATTCTGGAATGCGCCACCCACTACCAACAATGGCGGTAAATGCGCTTTGTCTGGATCAGCAAACGGCAGGTAATCGATACGCCAGCCGCCAACCCAGCAACTGCGTGCCTCCGCTTTAATCGCATGGCGACTATATTCTAGATATTCACATTTCATGCTGCCCTCCAATACCGGGCGACTCTATTATTGTTTTGGCTTATTGCCGCATAGATCACCCCCCGGTGATCAATCAGGTACACTGGTCCCCATCACATTTGTGTGGCGAGCCTAATACACCGTCACGCTCGAAGACGTTTAACAAGGGTCAAAACGACCAATAAAGGCAAAGCGATACCGCTATGCAATCAAACGATGCGTGCGAACCTGCGCTTCTAGGCAGCCCGCCATTCTCGGTAGATAATAGCGGCGCGTAAAGTACAGATCATCGTTATAATCGCTCCCTAGACCCATTACTACAGTAACGATTTGTAATCCTATGAATATTGAGCAGTACATGAATGACCTGGGCCAGCGTGCCCGCGCGGCCTCACGCCACATGGCTCGGGCCAACAGTGGCGCCAAAAACCGCGCCCTCGCTGCCATTGCCGCGGCATTACGCAGCCATCGCAGTGCGATTCTTGACGCCAACCGTCAAGATATGGACAAAGCACGTACCAATGGCCTCGAAAGCGCCCTGTTAGACCGACTAGAACTCACCGGCGAGCGCTTTGACGGCATGGTCGAAGGCCTCGAGCAGGTTATCGGCTTGGCCGACCCCATTGGCGCCATTTCTGATATGAGCTACCGACCAAGCGGCATTCAGGTCGGCAAGATGCGCGTGCCACTAGGCGTGATTGGCATCATTTACGAGTCGCGCCCGAACGTCACCATCGACGCAGCGTCGCTGTGCCTGAAGTCCGGTAACGCCGCAATTCTGCGAGGTGGCTCCGAAGCGATCAATTCCAATCAGGCGATTGCCGAGTGCTTGCGAATAGGCTTACGCGAAGCGGGCCTGCCTGAAGACGCCGTACAGGTTATCGAAACCACCGATCGTGCCGCAGTGGGCGAGCTAATCAGCCACCCTGAGTACGTTGATGTGATCGTGCCACGAGGCGGCAAAGGCCTAATCGAGCGCATTAGCCGAGACGCGCGCGTGCCGGTCATCAAGCATCTCGACGGCAACTGTCACGTTTACATCGATATAGACGCAGACCATGACAAAGCCATAGCGATTGCGATCAACGCGAAAACCCATCGCTATGGCACCTGTAACACCATGGAAACCCTACTGATTCATCAGGCGGTTGCCACACAGTTACTGCCGAAGCTGGCCGATCAATACCGTGAAGCCGGTGTTGAACTGCGCGGTTGCGCACAAAGCCGAGCGCTGGTTGCTGACATGAAAGAGGCCACCGAAGCAGATTGGCGCGAGGAATATCTGGCGCCGATTTTGGCTGTCAAAATTGTCGCCGATCTAGACGAGGCCATGGACCATATTAGCGCGTACAGCTCAGGCCACACCGAGAGCATTGTTAGCGAGAACTGGAGCAACGCCCGACGCTTCCTCGCCGAAGTGGACTCCAGCTCAGTGATGATTAACGCGTCGACCCGTTTCGCCGACGGCTTCGAATACGGCCTCGGCGCAGAAATTGGGATCTCTACAGACCGCATTCACGCTCGCGGCCCTGTTGGCCTAGAAGGGCTGACCAGCCAAAAGTGGATTGTCTTCGGAGACGGCCAAATACGTGGCTAATCGCCCGGCCGCGTCGCACGCGCCAAACAGCACCCCGCTGGTGTTGTTTGGCGGCACTTTTGACCCGGTTCACCGCGCCCATATTGCCTGCGCGAAAGCCGTGTCCGCATTGTTCGACAGTCCTGTTCTCCTGCTGCCCAACGCTCAACCGCCCCATCGCCCCCAGCCGTTAAGCTCGAGCGCACAGCGCCTAGCCATGCTTGCCCTCGCCTGCGAGGGCGACAGCGCGCTCATTATCGACGACTGGGAACTACGCCAAACCGGCCCTTCCTACAGCGTGGATACCTTGCGACATTTTCGTGCTGTCTGCACCGGCGCCAGCACCGGTTCGAGCTCCGACACAAACTCAGCGACACGGCCGCTATTTTTACTGATCGGCGCAGACAGCTTCGCCAACCTGCACCACTGGCATCAGTGGCAGGCATTTCCCGAGCTTTGCCATTTGATCGTCGCGCCGCGCCCTGGGGCGCCCAGCGCTGCCGAGGAAGTACTCGCTGCATTTGTTGAATCCGACATTGAGACGCTGCTAAACCGACCTGCGGGAATGCGTTTCATGCTGGATGAACCCACGCTTGGCATCTCTTCCAGCGCGATTCGCGCCGATTTGCGCAAAAAAGGCCAGTCCGACGCGATCAATCGCAAGGTATTCGACTATATTCAGCGCGAAGGCCTGTATAATCTCCCCCATCAATCCAATACTGACGCAGTTGGCACATCCAATACCGACCCAGTCAATACATCACCTGCAAACACCGACGAGGATTCATGACAGCCAACACCGCACTTCTCAACATCGTGCTTCACGCACTCGATGAGCTGAAAGCTAAAGATGTTTCCAGTCTGGACGTGAAAGAACTTACTAGCATCGCTGACAACATGGTTATCGCTAGCGGCACCTCAGCACGGCACGTCAAAGCACTGGCCGATAACGTCGCCGAACAAGCAAAAGAAAACGGCTACCGGCCAATCGGTGTCGAAGGCGGCGAAGGTGCTGACTGGGTACTCGTTGATCTCGGCGACGTCATTGTTCATGTCATGCAGCAGTCCACCCGTGAGTACTACGATCTCGAACGCCTATGGCGCAAACCAGATCACCACCCGGACCGCAAGGAGAGCTAACTCTTGCGCGTACGCCTGCTTGCTATTGGCACCCGTATGCCCGACTGGGTGACCACCGGCTACGAAGAATATGCCCGCCGCTTGGCGGGCGATGTGCGTCTGGAGCTGGAAGAAATTCCATTGCCTAAACGCGGTAAAGGGGACGCACATCAGTGCATCGCAGACGAAGCGAAAGCACTGCAAAAGCGCCTAGATAAATACCCGGGCATTCTCCGCGTCGCTTTAGAAGTCGGCGGTCGCCGCATCGACACCCACGGCCTCAGCGATAAACTCGCCACCCTGCGTGATCAAGGCCAAGATATGGCGATCTTAGTTGGCGGCCCCGACGGGCTCGACCCCGCACTGTCAAAAAGCTGCGACGAACGCTGGTCATTGTCCGATCTAACCTTGCCACATCCGCTCGTGCGCATTCTTGTGGCCGAACAAGTTTATCGCGCATGGACATTAATGACTGGCCACCCGTACCACCGTTAGCCCATGCCAATCACTCGCCCGCTTACCGCGCAGACAACACACAAACCAAATCATCACTCAACAGATACACCGTTGGCTGCTAAGGTAGGCCGCTTAACGGCGAACTTAACCTTGGCCATAGCCGCAACGATGACCACGACGTTAGCCGCCGTTTTTACCACAGACTTTTCCACCACAAGGAGTAGCGTGCACGTCGTGCATGCGCCTTCACACAGATATTGTGATAACGGTGTGCTGTATTCATTATGTGCTCTAATCACTTTCACGTCGGCGAGGAATAATGCGTTCTAATATTCGCCTGCGAGATCATCATCGCGAACGACAAATTTTCTCGAATCGCTTGATTGCCGGCATCGTTATTGTTGTCGCGATGGTAATGATCTTGATCGTACGCATGATCTGGCTGCAATGGGCACAGTACGAACGCTTTGCGCTATTGTCCGAGGCCAACCGCATTCAAACCCAAGCACTGGCCCCTCCGCGCGGCCTAGTCCTCGACCGCAACGGCACCGTGCTGGCCGACAATCGCCCTGACTTTTCACTTACCGTGGTACCCGAACAGGTCCGCGACATCGAGGCAACACTCGACACACTGGGCAAGCTCGTACCCCTCGCCGATGATGATGTACAACGCTTTCGCGACATCGTCCGCAGCCGCCGACGCCCATGGGAGCCCGTACCACTACGCGGCAGAATGAACGACGAAGAACTCGCCACCGTCGCGCCCGCACTGCACCAACTCCCCGGCGTCAGAATTAACGCCGAAGCGATTCGCCACTACCAATATGACGAACTTTTTTCTCATGTGATCGGCTATGTGAATCGCATTAACGTGGCCGACCTCGCGCGCATGGACGAAGCCACTCTCGCAAATTACTCCAGCACCCACTTCTATGGCCGCACCGGCATGGAAAGACAATACGAAGACGCTCTACATGGCAACGTCGGTTATCGCAAAGTTGAAACCAATGCACAGGGACGCGTATTGCAAGTGGTTGAAGAAAAGCGCCCTGTACCCGGTCAAGATCTACATCTTTATCTCGACCTAAAAGCCCAACAGGCTGCATGGAAAGCGCTCGGCGATCGACGCGGTGCGGTGGTTGCCATCGACCCGCGCGATGGCGGCGTCCTCGCTTTCGTCAGTCGTCCCGGCTTTAACCCAAACTTATTTGTCACCGGCATTTCTCACAAAGATTATTCTGGTTACCGCGAAGATCTCGACCGGCCGCTGTTTAACCGCGCACTACAAGGACAGTACCCTCCCGGCTCCACCATCAAACCGGTGGTCGGCCTCGCCGGACTAGAACATGGCGCCACCAACTGGAATCGCACTATTCGCGACCCCGGTATTTTTAAATTGCCCGACACAGAGCGCACTTACCGCGACTGGAAAAAAGGCGGCCACGGCATCGTCGATTTGCACACTGCCGTCGTGCAATCCTGCGACGTGTATTTTTACGACATGGGCGTAAAGCTCGGCATCGACAACTACCATCAATTTCTCGATCAATTTGGCTTAGGCCGACCAACTGCGATCGATATGCCTGGCGAAGCCACCGGCATTTTGCCGTCGCGCAACTGGAAGCGCGCTGCGCGCAACGCCCCTTGGTTTCATGGCGACACCGTTAACGTCAGCATCGGCCAAGGCTATGTTCTCGCCACACCATTACAGCTCGCGCTTTCCACTGCCATCATTGCTAGCAACGGCACCCACCTCACGCCGAAGGTCGCTCAAGAAAGCCAAGCGCGAATGCCCGGCACTGATGTCATCATGAAAGATCCGGCAAACTGGCAACGCATGCACCAAGCCATGGAAGATGTGATTCACGGCACACGCGGCACTGCGCGCGCAGTGGGCTACAGCAGCAAATACCGTATTGCCGGAAAGACCGGCACCGCCCAGGTCTTTTCCGTCGCCCAAGATGACGAATACGATGAAGACGAGTTACACGAACGTTTACTCGATCATGCGTTATTTATTGCTTATGCTCCGGCAGATAACCCAGCCATTGCGATTGCCGTATTGGTCGAAAACGGCCGCCACGGCGGCTCTACGGCAGGGCCTGTCGCTCGCGCGGTAATGGATGCTTGGCTACTAAACGAAAAAGGCGAACTCGAGATACCGCCGTTACTCACACCCCAAGCACAAACACGGCCACCGACAAATAAACCTTAACGATTTGCTTGGCTCCGGCGCAGCGCAACAGCAGCCAGTCAATCGTGAGAGTAACAACTGATCTATGCGCACGCGCGAAAACCGCCACGGCGCAGGAGAACTGAGTGCAACAGGAATATTTACGCCAGCTTCCCAACCACCAACGCGGTGCTTTTCAAAAAGGCATCGCGTGGCGTTTGCATCTGGACGCGCCACTATTACTCGGCCTGCTCTTATTAATGGGCTTCGGGTTATTCGTACTGTATAGCGCCGCAGGCGAAAACACTGACACCATGACACGACAAGTCGTACGCCTTACTGCTGGCTTGGGCGCCATGTTTGTCATGGCACAAATTCCGCCACGCACCTATCGCTTTTGGACTCCGGTCATCTTTGCCATCGGCCTAGTCATGTTAATACTGGTGCTGCTGGTCGGCACCGAAGCAAAAGGCGCACAACGCTGGCTATCCCTGCCCGGCATCGGACGCTTTCAGCCATCCGAAATCATGAAAATTGCCGCACCGGCAATGATGGCTTGGTACTTCCGTGAACGCACACTGCCGCCGCGCTTAAAAGATATCGGCATCGCTCTCACCATTGCACTCATTCCGGCATTGCTGATTGGCAAACAACCGGACCTCGGCACGGCACTGATGATCGCCGCCGCAGGACTACTCGCACTTTTTATGGCTGGGCTGAGCTGGCGCTTGATCGCCGTCGCCGTGTTGATCACTGCCATCGCTGCGCCACTGATGTACAACTTTGTTTTACACCCCTATCAACGTAACCGCGTCGACACCTTCTTGAATCCTGAAGCCGATCCACTTGGCACCGGCTGGAACATTATTCAATCGAAAACAGCAATCGGGTCCGGCGGGCTCGATGGCAAAGGCTGGCTGCAAGGCACCCAGTCGCGGCTCGACTTTCTCCCCGAATCCTCCACCGATTTTATTTTCGCGGTGCTGGCAGAAGAACTCGGCTTGCTCGGCATCCTCGTGCTACTCAGCCTTTACCTCTTTATTGTCGGCAGAGGACTTTGGATCAGCCTCCAGGCGCAAGACACCTATGCCAAGCTACTTGGCGCCAGTCTTACGTTGACGTTTTTTTTCTATGTGTTCGTCAATATTGGCATGGTGTCCGGTTTATTGCCGGTAGTTGGCGTACCCTTACCGCTGGTCAGTTACGGTGGCACATCTATTGTGACGCTGATGGCCAGCTTCGGTATTCTGATGTCGATACAAACCCACCGACGACTGCTTGGCGGCCATTAACCGCCAAGCGAGCATTACGAGCATTAAAGGGAACGCAATGAGCGCCCGTCGGTCATTAGTATGAATACGATAATAAGCTCGACAGTACGTCGCACAAAAAAGTGCAGCCTTTAAACAAGACGTGTGCAACGGCACGCGTAGCAACTAGGAGTTGAAGTGAATCGTCAGCCTGTTCCTTTATCGACCATGACACTGCAGCACACTTTCGGGACAAACCTGAGAGCACTTTCTGCCTTAGCCATTGCCACCGCCGCGGTGCTTTCTCTCCTGCTGAGTCCTTTTGCCCGCGCAGGGGATTATCAAAATCGCAGCGACGTGAGCGCCATGATTGACGAAATGGTTGCTGAAGGCCTAGACCGCGAGCGCCTTGAAACGTTAATGGCCAGTGCCGAACGTAAAGATAAAATTCTCGAAGCGATCGCACGCCCAGCAGAGAAAACGTTAAACTGGGAACGCTATCGTAAAATCTTTATTCAACAAAGCCGTATCGATCAAGGCGTAGAATTCCGCCAAGAACAAGAAGCCACTCTGGCTCGTTCAGAACAAACATTTGGCGTCGACCGCGATATGATTCTTGCCATTCTCGGCATTGAAACCCGTTACGGCCGCACCAAAGGTGGCTATAAAGTCATTGACGCACTCGCCACACTTGGCTTCGACTATCCGCCGCGCAGCAAATTTTTCCTTGGTCAGCTAAAAGAATTATTTCGTTTGGAACAGCGCGCCCACATCGACGCGGCTACCATTACCGGCTCTTATGCTGGCGCTATGGGTTTCCCGCAGTTTATTCCTTCAAGCTACATTCATTACGCCGTTGACTTTGACGACGACGGTGTCACCGACCTCGTCAATAATCCCGTCGATGCCATCGGCAGCGTTGGCAGCTATTTTAAGGCACATAAATGGACCACCGGTTTACCTGTAGCGGCACGCGCCCGCGTGAGCGGCGATCAATATCAAAGCCTGATTAACGACAAAGGCAAACCAGACATGACGTTAAAAGAGGCGAAAAAGGCTGGTATCGTACCCGTACCGTGCGACGAAACCGTGCATTGTTTTGCTAGTGTCAAAGGTGACGCCGATAAAAAAATGAACGTCGCCTTAATCGAACTGGAAGGTGAAAAGGGCGCCGAGTTTTGGCTCGTTACCGACAATTTCTACACGATCACTCGTTACAACCACAGCGTGCTGTATGCCATGGCCGCCTATCAATTGTCACGGGAACTGTCCGCCTCTAATCCGGAAAAAGCACCGAAATGAGATACTGGATCGCGCTCTTCAGCTTAATCAATCTGCTCGCGCTGAGCGCCTGCCAAAGTGCTCCGACGGCGCCTGCCGGCGGTGGCACCTCAACAACCAGCGATAACGGCGCACCTGGCAGCGATCGCTACAGCCAAAAACACGACGCCGCCCCCAGTGATCGCCAAAGCGCATTGCAAACGGTCAACCCTGCGCCCATTTACGAACCGAAAAGCCGTTACGGCAACCACAGCCCTTATCGCGTTTACGGCGTCAGTTATACCGTGATGGACAGCGCCAACGATTATATTGCCGACGGCACTGCCTCTTGGTACGGCAGCAAATTCCACGGCCATCGCACGTCGTCCGGCGAAGCCTACGACATGTATAAACTGTCTGCGGCGCACAAAACCCTGCCACTGCCTACATGGGCAAAAGTGACCAATCTAGATAACGGCAAAAGCACAATCGTACGCGTTAACGATCGCGGCCCATTCCATTCTGAGCGCCTGATCGATCTGTCTTGGGCTGCTGCGGTAAAGCTGGGCATCGATCAGCAAGGTACGGGGCGAGTGCGCGTAGAAGCCATTACGGTGGCCGCCGACAACGGTAGTGGTCAATCCGTCGCTGCCGCGCTCAACAGCCCGCCTCCGGCGGCCTCTAGCAGCGAGCTGTACCTGCAACTAGGCGCCTTTAGCCAAATCCAATCGGCACAGAATCTCGTTGCCAACATCCGCTCACAATTCCAGTGGCCTGTGGTCATTCGCCCTACCGCACCGATTTACCGCGTTTGGTTAGGGCCGTTTACGACGACGGACGAACGGGACACAGCCCGCCAGTCCCTCGCCGAGGCCGGTTTTGACGCAGTGAACGCCGCGCCCTAAGCAGCAACAAAATAGATCAGAAGAGGCTGTAGAAAGAGGCAAATTATTCTCCGCCTGCTAGAATGCTGCAGCCATACGTTGCAACACTATCGGGCTCGGCGCTGGAATAAGAACATCCAGCGAGAATGTCGATCCCGAATGTCGAGTAAGAGTATCGAGCAGGCACAGGGAACCTGACCGCACGAAGTGCAGTCCTATCCTCCTTCTTTAGCCCGCTCGGCCTATCTTAGTGGCATCTACTTGCAACACCCGAACAACCGCGCGGCAATAACTCCGCGCCCGACAGTGAGAGGAAGCATGATCCCCCGTAGAATCAGATTGTCCTTACAATCATCCCTACTAGTATCCCTATCGATGTGCTTCGTCGCACTTAACGCCAGCGCGAGCATGATTCCGAAAGCGCCTGAAATCGAAGCGACAGGCTACCTTTTGATGGACGCCAACAGCGGCCAAATACTGGTGGAGCATAACGCCGACGAGCGCCTACCCCCCGCCAGCCTGACCAAAATGATGACCTCGTACATTGCCGCCAGCGAACTGCATAGCAACCATATCTCGCTAAAAGACAAAGTACCGGTGAGTGTGCAGGCATGGAAAATGGGCGGCTCACGAATGTTTATTCGTGAAGGCACCGACGTCAGTGTCGATGATTTATTACACGGTATTATTATTCAGTCTGGCAACGATGCTTCTGTCGCCATGGCCGAATACCTTGCCGGCAGCGAAGGCGCTTTTGCCGACATGATGAATCAACAGGCTGCACTGCTCGGCATGAACGACTCTCACTTTATGAATGCCACGGGCTGGCCAGCCGACAACCACTATTCCAGCGCGCGCGACCTTGCCACTCTGGCCCGTCACATCATCAACGACTTTCCAGAACACTACGGCTTGTACGCGAAAAAATCGTTTACCTATAACGGCATCTCGCAAGACAACCGCAACTTTATGCTATGGCGCGACGCTCGCATTGATGGCCTAAAAACAGGGCATACCGAAGCCGCTGGTTACTGCCTCGTTTCTTCCGCAATAGAAGGCGACATGCGTCTGATTTCCGTTGTGATGGGAGCCGACTCAGAAAAAGCGCGCGCCCGCGAAACACAGAAACTGATTACCTACGGCTTTCGTTTCTACGAAACCTACAAAGCCTACAGCGAGGGCGATGCACTCACACAAGTCCGCGTGTGGCTTGGCCAACAAAACGAACTCAGCTTAGGCCCAGCAGAAGATTTAATTCTGACCATCCCGCGAGACAGTCATGACCAACTCAAAGCCGAGATGACGGTTAACGCCGACGTCACCGCGCCCATTCGGAAAGGCGACGTGCTGGGCACAGCCGTCATCCGCATGAATGGCGAAGTATTGCTAGAAAAGCCGCTCATCGCACTCAACGATGTTGATGAAGCCGGATTCTTCAAGCGCACTTGGCATCACATTCTGCGCTTCTTCTCCAACTTATTTTAAACGCCATGCGCCGCCGTCTAAAATAGACGGCGGCGTCACCTGCACAAGCGCAATACTAGTTTCCCGATCGAGGCACGAATGGGCATAGCGTATCTAAATGGTGAATACCTTCCGCTAGAGCAGGCACGCATCTCGCCGCTTGATCGCGGCTTTTTGTTTGCCGATGGCATCTACGAAGTCATCCCCGCTTACGGCAGCGTACTGTTTCGCTTAGACGAACACTTCGAACGTCTCGAACGCTCACTCAGCGAAATTCAGCTTACTAATCCGCACACGCGAGACGAATGGCGCGAGCTATTTGATACACTGATTAGCAAAAATGGCGGCGGCAATATTTCCGTCTATTTACAGGTCACCCGTGGCGCGCCAGACAAGCGCGATCATGCCTATCCCACGGCACCACAAAGCCCAACCATTTTTGCCATGACTAGCCCTATCGCTGCGCCGGCGGCCGACGCGCCGGATACCGCCGAAGGTCTTAGCGTTATTACCATGGAAGATTTTCGCTGGAGCCGCTGCGACATTAAAAGTATCGCACTGCTGCCCAACGTGATGATGCGTCAGCACGCCGTACAGCAAGGCTGCGCAGAAGCCATTTTAATTCGTGACGGCTTCGCCACCGAAGGCTCTGCTACTAACTTTTTTATTGTTAAAGACGGCGTTGTCTTAACGCCGCCAAAGAGCTGTTTTATTCTTCCCGGCATTACCCGCGATCTTATCGTCGAATTATGTCGCGACAACGGCGTCGCCATTGAAGAACGTAACGTTAGCGAAGCCGAATTAAACCACGCCGATGAAATTTGGCTATCGAGTTCAACTAAAGAAGTCGTTCCCGTGGTGAAGATTGATGGCAAACCCGTCAGCAACGGCAAACCGGGCCCCGTCTGGAAATCCGTCGCACGTCTGTATGTCGACTACAAACGCAACCTATGTGGTGAGTCATGAACGTTAACGAACACCTGTGGGATTTCCCCCACGAGATGACCTTAAAAGTCATGGGCGCAGTAGATGCGCCAATAGAACAAGCCGTTATCGAGATTCTAAACCTTCACCTCGATGAATTTGACTCGACCAGCATCACCATTAAGCCCAGCAGCAAAGGCAATTACGTTTCCGTGAACGCATTGATTGTGGTTCATCACAAAGAGCAGGTCGAAAAGATTTACGCCGCGCTGAATGACAGCCCGCATGTGAAAATTGTTTTCTAGACTCGCGACAACAGCAGCATTATCAATGAAACCAAAGCGAAGGCCCCTGTAAACGCCCGGCCAGATCAAATGCAACAAAGTGCCCAGTACGCTGGCCCCTACCGCATCATTTATCGCACAATAGCGGCTATGCCAAACGTTCAGCCAAACGTCCTTATCCGTCGCTTCGAGCAGGTTGATTACTTGCCATGCTGGGAAGCGATGAAAGCCTTTACCGATCAGCGCGGCGCCGATAGCGTCGACGAGCTGTGGCTGCTAGAACACCCGGCCGTCTTTACGCTTGGTCAGGCGGGCAAGCCCGAGCACGTACTCGCCGCCGGCGACATCCCCGTGGTGAAATGTGATCGCGGCGGTCAAGTCACCTACCACGGCCCAGGGCAAACGGTTATTTACCTGATGATCGACATTCAACGCCTCGGCATCGGCACCCGCGAACTGGTCTCACGGATTGAACAGGCCATCATCAACATGCTCAGCGAACTGGGCATTAGCGCCACCAACAACCCGACAGCACCGGGCGTGTATGTGGATGGCGCTAAAATTGCGCAACTCGGCTTACGTATTCGCCACGGCCGCAGCTACCACGGCCTGTCGATCAACCGAGACGTGATTATGGAGCACTTTCGCCGTATTAATCCGTGCGGCTATGCCGGTCAGCCGATCACCAGCCTTGCCATGCTTGGCCTTAATGCTGATCGTCAGCAATGCGAACTCGCTTTGCTCGATGCACTACAGCAGCAGTTTAGGTTCGACCAGCTTATTGACGCGCAACAGCTGCCCGACTGGTACAATCTAGCGAAGGATAGCGCCAACCATTCAGAGCACACGAAACAGGCACAAGACTGACACTATGACTGATACCCGCACGCCCCGCCGTAAAGTCGCCATCGGAGATAAGCTTCGAGGGGCCGACAAGGTGCGCATGATCCCGGTAAAGAACGAAGCGCCTGAGTCCGACGCCGTAATCACGGCGACGCCTGCCACAGCTGACTTCTCAAAAAACGGCGTTCAACGTAAGCCTGATTGGATTCGCGTGCGTGTACCGGCCAACGGTGAAATTCAGCGCATCAAAAAAATGCTGCGCAAACAAAAGCTGCACACAGTATGCGAAGAAGCCGCTTGCCCTAACTTGCCCGAATGTTTTGGCGGCGGCACCGCGACCTTTATGATTATGGGTGACATCTGCACCCGTCGCTGCTCGTTCTGTGACGTCGGCTTTGGCCGTCCCAACCCACTCGACCCCGAAGAACCTCAACACTTAGCCGAAAGCGTTACCGATCTCGCCTTAAAGTATGTAGTTGTTACCTCCGTAGATCGCGACGACCTTAAAGATGGTGGCGCCAATCATTTTGCCGACTGCATTAAAGCCGTTCGCGACATGTCGCCCGAAACAAAAATTGAAATTCTCGTTCCTGATTTCAAGCTGTGCATGGATGACGCCCTGAAGATATTCGGCGGCGCATTACCAGACGTCTTTAATCACAATATCGAAACCGTACCACGTCTGTATAAAAGCATTCGTCCCGGTGCACGCCTCGATCATTCACTTAATCTACTCAAAACCTTTAAAGCCCAAAACCCGAGCGTGCCAACGAAATCCGGCATTATGGTAGGCCTTGGGGAAACCCGCGAAGAAGTCATTGATGTGCTCAAGCAACTGCGCGACCACGACGTCGACCGCGTGACCATTGGCCAGTATTTACAACCCAGCAAACACCATGCGCCGGTTGAACGATTCGTCCACCCCGATGAATTCCAAGAGTACGCACGCGTTGCCGAAGCACTAGGCTTTACCGGCATCGCCTCTGGGCCTATGGTAAGAAGCTCTTACCATGCAGACCTACAGCATCAAGGCGTCAACGTCGGCGTGAGCAAATAGAGCACGGCTTTACTGCTCTCCACGCCGCGCCCATAAGAATCCCCCTAAACGGGCCAGCGAAAACGCCGCCCTCTAAACCGGAACGGATCATGGCAATCATTGCAGATATCGGCGTCGCCCTCGTTGCCCTTTTACACGGCTACTTCTTAATACTTGAAATGTTTTTATGGGATAAGCCCGCTGGATTACGAGCATTTGGACAGAAAAAAGAAGACGCCGAAAAAACCAAGGTACTCGCTGCAAACCAAGGCCTTTACAACGGCTTTATCGCAGCAGGACTGGTCTGGGGCCTGATACAGGGAAGTGCCGGTTTTGACTTCAAGGTATTCTTTCTCGCCTGCGTTATTGCCGCCGGTATATTCGGCGCCATAACAGCCAGCCGAAAAATATTATACGTCCAAGCACTGCCCGGCCTACTAAGCCTCGCCTTGGTGCTGCTTACACACTCCCTCTAGCGCATCCTGCCGTCGCGAGCCGTAAACGCCTATTCCCGCCCCCCCATTCACGCAGACCCGTCCCTGCACACTCAAGCCCGGCCATTAGCCTGATTCATCCGACAGTGCTATAACATGGGTCGAACCAAGCGAGTGACACATACGCCGTCCGTGTACATGCACCTATAAATACAAGAGAACTACAGCCATGATTCAACGACTCTTTTCGCTCACCGCCTTGCTAGCCATTTTCTTTGTCAGCCTATCGTCTAACGCTGCAGCGGCCGACGAATCAATTCAGCGGCAATTATTTGCGAGCCTAGAAAGCGAGTTCAAAACCGCCGAGACAAAACACGTCAACGTTCTCGCGCCAGAAGGCTATGAGAAAGCCATCAAATATTACAAAAACGCGCAACGACGCTTTAACCAAAATCGCGGTCTCGATGACATTCGCAAAGACCTCGCTCAGTCTAAATCTGCACTGCGTGGCGCAACGGAAGCCGCACAAATTGCAGCCGTTCCCTTCGCCGCCGTGATTGTGGCACGCACCAATGCCCAGTCTGCCAACGCGGCACAGTACGCTGCTGATGCCTGGCAAACCGCAGAAGAGGAATTTCGCGACGCGGCCGTTCGTTTGGAGAGCGGCAGTATCAAAGGCGCCCGCGAATCTGCAGAGGAAGTCAGCGCGCTCTTTCAAACTTCAGAGTTATTGGCGATCAAAGAAAATTACCTGAGCGGCGCGCGCAATCTGATCAAGCAAGCCGAAGAACTGCGTGCCGATAAATACGCGAACAAAACATTGATTGATGCCAAACATCTTCTCGGCGAAGCCGAACGTGAACTCACTGACAATCGTTATGACACTGACTACCCTCGTGACCTAGCCCGTCGCGCCCGTAACGAAGCTCAGCACGCCATCACAATTACTAAGCTTGCAATTGGCGTTAAGAAAAAAGACTTCTCCGTTGAAGATATTATCACCAACTATGAAAAGCCTCTCGCCGCCATCGCGGGCGAACTAAACCTCGTCGCGTCACTGCATGAAGGCTACGACGAAACCGAAGAAGAAATCCTCCAGAGTATTCGCGCCCTCCTGCGCCAATCCTCCGAGCTAACACAAAGCTTATTGCTTAACGAAGAGCGCGCACTCGAAATCGCCAGTCTCTCAGCGCAACTGGGCATCAAGTCTGACAAGCTCGCTGAGGAGGCCAGATTCAAGGCCTTACTCGCCGACATCGAGAATATTTTTGACCCCGAAGAAGCACAAATTTTTCGCCAAAACAAAAATATGATTATTCGCATGATTGGTCTGAATTTTGATAGCAACAAGACCACGCTTAAGCCCAATCATCTCGTCATGCTGAGCAAAGTTCAGCAAGCCATCCGTCTCTCGCAAAGCGACAAAATCACTATCGAAGGACACACTGACTCCTACGGCAGCGATGCCAGCAACTTAACGCTTTCTGAGCAACGTGCCGCCGCCGTCGTGCAACACCTACTCGATAACATGGAACTTGATAGCGCGAAAATCTCTTCCGTTGGCTACGGCGAAACACGCCCTATTGCCAACAACGAGACGCCTGAAGGGCGAGCAAAAAACCGACGCATTGATGTTGTTATTCAGCTCACTAAGTAACGCTCTTCAGCAAACATAAACCAACGCAGCGCTGACGTTGATACTCGGCCGCAGTGACATACCTCATATGCCACTGCGGCTGACGAGAGAACCGATACAGGAAAGCACCCCATGAAATGGCTAAGCCGTGCCACCGTCGCCCTCTCCATTCTCTTGTTAGTATTAGCCATACAAGCGCTCAGACTTACCTCACAACAGCCTGAACCAGAAGACATTAATCGCGTCACCGTTAAGCGGGATCAGGCCGCCGCACGACTTGCTAACATGCTGAAAATCCCGACCGACTCCAGCAAAGACCCAGCGCAACATTTTCGCCGGCAAACCGCACTCATGCGCACGGCTTGGCCGTCAGTTTATCAACAGCTATCGCTTGTTCAGTTAAACGAACACAGCCAACTACTGGGCTGGCGCGGCACCGAGCCAACATTACGACCACTACTCTTGCTTGCCCACTTGGACACGGTGCCCGCAGACCAACAATCGTGGCAGCAGCAGCCCTACTCCGGCGCTCAAATAGACGGCGACATTTGGGGGCGCGGCGCGCTCGACGACAAAGGTAGCGTCGCTGCCATCATGGAATCTGTTTCGCTGCTGTTAGCGCAAGGCTATACACCCCAGCGTTCGATTATTCTCGCCTTTGGACACGACGAAGAAGTCGGCGGCGAACAAGGCGCCGCGGCAATCAGCCAATATCTCGCTGACGCCAAGGTTCAACCTTGGATGGTCTTAGACGAAGGCGGCCTGGTATTACACGAAGCGCCGTTTCCTATCGATCAACCGCTCGCCTTGGTTGGCACCAAAGAAAAGGGATATTTGTCCGTCAAAATCACCGCATCGGCCACTGGCGGGCACTCATCGATGCCACCTAAACAGACGGCGATATTTACCCTAGCGGAAGTGTTGCAACGTATTCAGGCAGCGCCATTTCCCGCCGCTATCGATGGCCCAGCGGAGCAAATGTTTGACTGGCTTGCCGCCGACATGCGTTGGCCGGAAAAACTTCTGTTTGCAAATCGCTGGCTATTCTCGCCACTGATTATCCATTCACTGGAACGCTCTGACGGCGGCAATGCATTGATCAGAACGACTATCGCACCGACCATGCTCAGCGCCGGCAGCAAAGACAATGTGCTGCCTGAAACCGCCAGCGTAGTCATTAATTTACGCCTACACCCTCGCGACAGCGCCGAAGCCGCGCTTGCCCATTTACATGCCGCGATTAGCGATCTTGACGATAACGCCTCTGCCATTACGATCGAACCGTTGCACGACATTAGCGGCAAACGTTCCAGCGACTCGTCGCTCGATAACGTGGCCTTTAACGCGCTGACTCAGTCTATCCGAAATAATTTCCCTGACGCTCTAGTCGCCCCTTACCTCATGGTCGCCACGTCTGATTCTCGTCATTATCGCTCGCTCAGCGATCGCATTTATCGCTTCTCGCCCATGCGTTTACACATCGATGACTTGTCACGAATTCACGGCCGCAACGAACGTATCTCCGTTGACAGCTACGTCGAAGCCATTCAGTTTTATGCAGACCTCATTCGCGCAAGCGGTAACAGCACTGCGGAGTAACACAGATCTAACAACATTTTTTCTCTATCTAATGAACGAGTGAGGAGAGGCCGCAACCAATTATGGACAAAAACTTAACCGATAAACGCATCGTTGAGTGCTGGCATAAAAACGTCTCGCCATGGACTCGCGCCGTTCGCGATGGCGAAATCGCGAGCAGAGAATTACTCACCAATCAGGCCATTATTGACGCCGTACTCGCAAGCAAACCGACCACCGTGCTTGATCTTGGCTGCGGCGAAGGTTGGTTAACACGCGCTCTCGCGCAACGTGGCATTCTCGCCGTTGGCGTCGATGCCGTGGCTGAACTCATTCACGCCGCGCGCCTCTACAAACAGCCGAACAATAATTCCATTGGTACCCCCCCAACCTATCAGCACCTTTCCTACGAGCAGATTATCGCCGGTGCGTTATCCGATAAGTTCGACACCGTAACGTGCAACTTTTCACTGCTCGGCAAGGAATCCGTTGAAGGTCTTTTTGTAACCTTTCGCCGCTTACTATCACGTAAAGGTCAGATTGTTATTCAAACACCGCACCCACTCAGTAACGCGCAACCGCCCTATCAATCAGGTTGGCGCAGCGGCTCATGGGCCGGCTTTAGTGACGCGTTCACCGACCCCGCACCGTGGTATTTTCGCACCCTCAAAGACTGGCGCGCCTTGTTTGATCAAAACCAACTCACAATCACACAAGAGATCAGCCCGACACTCGAAGGCGAAAAGCCGAGTTCAATTATTTTTGTTGCGCGGTCGAGTTAACCTCAATTCGTTCGCGCAGTTTTCTAAAACCTCGGCTCCACGCCGTCATCTTGGTAACGAATAGCGCCACATCTCGACGTCGCCTGAGGTACCATGGCAAACGCCGCATGCTGCGCAGACGAACACAATGGTGATGCACCACGCTATGCCAACCTCCCGCTCAACCATACTGACCTGTCTTGCCATGCTCGCTTTCGCAGGCAACTCAGTGCTATGCAGGCTCGCCCTTAAACACACGAGCATCGACGCCAGTAGCTTTACCGCCATTCGATTACTATCCGGCGCCGCCGCGCTTTACCTAATATTGGCGATACGAAAACGACTCCTCGACCGCGCCGATCTCAAGCCGCAAAGTAAACATCAACCTAAACATTTTTTAGCAGGCAGCTGGACATCCGCACTGGCATTGTTTGCCTACGCCGCGTGCTTTTCATTCGCCTATCAAGGCCTCACCACCGCAACTGGCGCCCTAATTTTGTTTGGCTCGGTGCAGAGCGCAATGATTGGCTACAGCCTTTATCAAGGTGAGCGGCTAAGCACTCGACAACTCGGCGGCCTTACGCTTGCACTGGGCGGCCTCGTGGCGCTGCTATTGCCCGGCCTTAGCGCACCGCCGTGGCACGCCGCGACGCTAATGATCTGCGCCGGCGTCGCATGGGCGGTATACACCCTACGCGGCGGCCGCAAAACAGACACACAAAACGATGACGATCCCACCAGTATTACCGCCGCCAACTTTTTACGCGCTGCGCCCCTGAGCGCCCTGCTAGTGCTCGTGACACTCAACACACTACAGCTCGACGGACCAGGGATTTTCTACGCAGTGCTATCCGGCGCACTCGCCTCTGGCGTCGGCTATGCCATTTGGTATCAGGTGTTGCCGAACCTTAAAACCACCAGTGCCGCCACCGTCCAACTCAGTGTCCCGGTTATCGCCGCAGTCGCCGCGGTCATCCTTCTAGGCGAACCGATTACCGCCCGCCTTGCGGTCACTGCCACCGCAATACTGGGCGGCATTGCGCTCGTGATTAGCACAAAAAAGCGCCCTCCGAGCGAACCGGAACGCGCTAAGCAAACCCCATAAATCTCCCCACCAGCCCTGCTTTTAGCAACATCCGTCGCCCTGAAACCCGCCAAATTGCGGCGATTCATATCAAAACGCCTCCGTTTTCATCGCTGCGCATTGAGTGTATAACCGATTAATCGCGTCTCTCTCGCCAGCGCAATACGAGTGCCAGAGACAAATTGTGACCTACGTCCCACTTTTGCTCATCCGTAAAAATAAGCTATATGACCTAGTGCAAAAATACGCATATAGTCCTAGCTTGATTGCAGGTTACGAACGAACGTTGGTCATCGCTCAGGGCGTAGATAAGCAGACTTTTAACCGCCCAAAACAATCATGGCTAAGCACCGTGTCGTAGCGCCAGGAAGGCCACTACAAACTAAGGAAGGCTATTGTGGAACACATTATTAGCATCTCCAGCTCTCTGGCAGGCCGCGATCTAGCCCTACTCAAATCCATGATCAATATCTTGGGCACAGAGGACAGCCGCGAACAACAACGCCTCGCCCTGCAATACACGGATGACAAAGAGTCCGGCATTCATATCTATACCGACAGCTCCAACTCGCCGAGCAAACATTGCTATTACGCCAAGATCAAAGGCCGGTCCGCCAAAAAAATTATTGGTGAAGAAATAAACCCAAAGATTTTGCGTAACTTTTTTGCCTCCCTATTTTCCAGCCACGACAAAAGCACCCAATCCAGCAACACCTCGGAATTTGTCGAAACGCTCTACAATGCAATGAGTGCCCCAGATAAAGGCGCTCTTGCCATTCAAACAGACGAAGCCCTACTGATTTGTGACTTCACCAGCTCACGTCTTTTCGCAGACCAGCAAATTGGTGACATCGCCTTAGCTAGAGTCAGCACGTCCTCGGCAACGTTTTCGCAGTACGCAACACTTCCAGAATGTCTAAATGGCATAGGACTAAGCACCGAGCCTAAATGGAAGGGCAGCCTTTCTTCCGTGCTATGGCGGCTCGCATTGCGTGACGGATCTTTCACCCTAGCGAAAAACTTTAAAAGCGATGAATACTCATTCGAACAAATCGCATGGCCTGATTACGGCTCGCTACCGTTCAATTCTAAGCACGTCATGATGAGTTCAATTTTGGGCGCGCAACCGAGCAACTATAAAAATCTAATGGAACAGCATGGCTTCAGCGAAGAAGACGTCAATGCGTTTATCAACGCCGGCTGCCTTTCTGGCCATATCCGCGTCCTTACCGAGGCCGGAGTATCCGCACAAATAATAATGAAATCCAAATCGGACGGTTTTTTGAGCCGCCTAAAAACTCGTTTTTTTGGCTAACTTATGCATAAGAAAATTGCGTTTATCGGCTCTGTGGGCTGTGGCAAAACAACCATCATCAATCAGCTGAGCAGTGTCGATACCGTGAACACGGACGTTAAATCCAGCGTTGATATCGGCAAAGAACTGACCACAGTCGGTATTGATTACGGCCATGTTGCGCTTGGCGATGATATTTCGCTTGGACTTTACGGTGTGCCGGGACAGCGGCGCTTTTCGTTTATTTGGGACCACGTCATGGATGGGCTTTGGGGCGTTGTCATTCTCGTTAAGCATGACGACAACGAATCTCTCAGCGAGCTGGCGTACCTAATTGAGTACTTCAACGTTACCCGAACAACCCCCTGCGTGATTGGCATCAGTCATTCAGATTCCGTTGACGATGACTCCTTTAGACATCGCGTCGTCGAAGTCATCATGGCCATGAATCTTAACTTTCCGGTTTACCGCGTGGATGCTCGTTCAGAACAATCCGCTACTTTAATTATGCAGTCTTTGATTGCGCTAGGCGATGTCGGGTGATCACGTCATGAAAGAAGAACTAAACAAACTCCTAGCACAGGTATCGCAAAACTTTAACGACCTAAAAGTCGTTGCGCTATCCACCATAGACGGCTTCTCCATTTACAGCAGCGATAACGGTGCAAACGAACAAGAGAATGAAAAAATCGCTGCCATATCAAGCTCACTGCATTCATTAAGCAACGCTGCGGCCAAACAACTGGCTGGCAACAAGCTAATGACCACAACCCTTGAAACATCCGATGGCTTTATTTTCTTTTTTAGCACTACCTATGAAGAACGCGAATGCGTTCTTTGTATTGCAACGGGCGCCAGCGAAAACGTGGCTAAAGCTCGATATTTTTCCCAAAAAATTGCCGATTTTATCGGCAAATAAACAGTGCGATAACGCACAGCATAACGACAAGTACTCAAGGAGAGTCAAGTGGCTAATATCTCGGAAAATCTCGCTAAACTAATGGAAATTGATGGTGCTGTCGGTGTCTCACTGGTAGACAGCAATTCGGGTATGGTTCTGGGCGCCGCAGGCGGCGGTGTGGACATGGAATTAGCTGCTGCGGGAAACTCCGAAGTAGTAAAAGCAAAAATGAAGACCATGAAAAGCCTTGGCATTAAGGGGGAGATTGAAGACATTCTAATCACGCTAGAAACTCAATATCACATTCTTCGCCCGATGATTAAACAAAAGGGCCTATTCCTTTACATCGTTCTGGATAAAGCTAAAGCAAACTTGGCTTTAGCGCGACGCAACGTACAAAATATTGAGTCATCCTTGGAGGTTTAAGCATTCACTTGCTGAACATCTTTCGCCCCACCCTTGCGCGGCTCGCAGCTTAATCTGAGCCGCGCATTCCTTACCCTCTCTCAGCACTTCCCCCATATTCGCCGCACCACCTGCGTCCGTACAAACCATCTACCTACATGCCCCGAGTATTCATCCCGCTGCTCACGCCCCAATGAGGGAAAGAACCCAGCCAATGAACCACGCAAAGGCGATAACTCACTAAACCATGCACCGATGCTAGATTCCTCGCGGCAACACATGCTAAAACGCCTACTATCCACGCCATCATCGGAGATCTGTATGTACACCGGAAATTGTTTGTGCCGCAGCGTTCAGTTTCAAATTGACGGCGAACTTGCGCCAATACAGGTATGCCATTGCAAGGAGTGTCGGCAAGCGCAAGGAACACCCTTTGTGACCAACATTCCCGTTGCGACGAGTGCCTTCAGCATACTTCGTGGGCAAGCGCTGCTGAAAGGCTTTGAGTCCTCACCGGGTAAGCAACGTATCTTTTGTCTCAACTGTGGCTCACCGATCTACAGCGCACGTGCTAGCATGCCAAGCATTGTGAGAATACGCGCCGGGCTCATCAACGAACCGCTCGACACCCGCCCAGCTTTTCATATGTACATGGGTGACAAGGCAAATTGGTGGTCCGTACAAGATGATTTACCCCAGCACGAAAAGGCTCCCAATACTTAGAGAGCTTGCGAATCACTGTGAAAGCAGAGACAACACTCGGCAGAGAAATTAGGAACGGAAAAATGACACCTCAAAAAAATAAGCTAAAGCTCGCAGGCATAGCCTTTGTTTTTATCTGGTTTATGTTTGGCGGCATTGGCCATTTTGCCTTTACGGCGTTTTTCGTCAATATCGTGCCGCCCTATATCCCTTATGCTTATATGGCCGTCATGGTCAGTGGCGTTTTTGAGATACTGGGCGCAATCGGTTTATTTATTCCCGCACTACGGCAATGGGCGGGCTACGGGCTAATCTTACTCACGCTGTGCGTCACGCCCGCGAATGTGCATATGTGGCTGCATCCAGAACAGTTCGCCGATGTACCACCGGCACTGCTATCCGCACGCCTCGTCATACAAATACTACTCATTGCGCTTATCTGGTGGAGCACCAAACCGGCCAAACAGCCCGAACAGTAATCGCTCTAGTAGATGGCCCGCAGCAACCGTGATAACGTTAGCGGCGGGCCATCGAAATACTACTGGCCCGATCCAGAAAGCAGCGCCGCTTGGTGACGCGTCCAGATCAGGCTAGCGCCGATCACCAATGGCACAACGGTATAAGCAACGAAGTGCAAAAGGTAACCCCAACCGGAACCAAACACCTTTTGCATCATGGCTAGCTTGCGAAAAAAAGTAGGATGAATCATCCGGTAAATCAGGGTAAAGATACCCAGCCCGATTGAAAACCATGCAAAAGCAGGCGCCCAAATTTCCATATTCATTCTGTTAAAACCTCTGTCACCATGTCCGCTCTAAAATGTTTAAACAACCGAACACATTGAAATAATCGCAAACTAGCGCTCAGCGCGTATCAGCATTCGCTGCAAGTCACCGCTACGCTATAGATACCCGCCCTATCATTCGCCCCAGCGCTGCACCAATACGTGCTCAACACCCAACTGATCGAGAATGCGAGCCACGATAAAATCCACCATGTCGGCCACACTCTGCGGCTTATGATAGAAGCCCGGACTAGCAGGCAAGATCACAACGCCTAAACGCGATAGCGTCAGCATATTGTCTAAATGAATGGCAGAGAACGGCGCTTCACGCGGCACCAAAATAAGCTTTCGGCCTTCCTTAATGGCCACATCGGCAGCACGCTCAATAAGATTATTACTCGCCCCCGTGGCAATGGCAGACAGCGTGCCAGTCGAGCAAGGACACACCACCATCTGATGCGGCGCACCAGAACCTGAGGCAATAGCGGCCGTCCATTGCTCAAGACCACAGACCGTTAAACGCCCTGTTTCGACAGCCAGATAACTGCGCAGCGCTTTTTCTGTTTCGCCAGTGCCTGGCGGCAGCTTGAGATCCGTTTCGGTGCCGATAACGATTCTCGCCGCTTTAGAGATCACAACAAAAACGTGAAACTCTTTTTCCAGCAGGCATTGCAGCAAACGCAGGCCGTATTGCGCACCCGAGGCACCGGTAAATGCCACGGTGACGCGAGCCGCGCGTTCTACTCCGGTCTGTGCCATACCTAACCTCCGCTAAATCCAAAACCACGCGCCATAAAGGCCGCCAATATCGGCAGCAACGCCAGCAGATGTAATTCAGAAAAAACCACTTTACGCATGCTATTGAATTGCGCCGCCGTCGGCAGAGAGCCCGACGCCTTAGCGGCAGCATTCCAACGAATAAAGCGCACCGTCGGTAAAATCGACCACAAGGCCACCGCCAAAAAGATCGTCAGTTTGATATGAAACAATACATTGTGGAGGTAAAAATCCGCGCCCTTCCCAAACCAGAACACCCGAGCCAACCCTGTTGCCAAAACCAACAGCGCGGAAATGCCATAAAACATATCGACCCGCGCCAAACGCGTAATCGCCGCCTGAGTCACCGCGCCCTTTAACGTCATCACTTCAAGCGCTAACGTCGCCGCCATTCCCATGATCGCGAGATAATGTAACGACGCGACAATTGCAGACCAAACATTCATGTGTCTTTTCCTATATCGAGTGAGTATGTCGCGCGAGCGCGTTTTACCTCACGCCTTAACGCACATCGCGTACTTCATGAACCCGTGCCGAGCACTAACCCAGCGACTCAACCATCTTTTTATGAATTCCGCCAAATCCGCCATTGCTCATAATCACTACATTCAACGCGGCGTCTTCGCGCGCGCAAATACTGGCAACAATTTCATCGACAGACGCCATGGTTTTCGACGGCGTCGGCGACGCGGCCACAATGTCGTCGAGCGACCAATCCATGCCTTCTGGCTGATACCAAATCACTTCGTCTGCATCTACCACACTGGCCGGCAAACGCTCGCGGTGCGCACCCATGCGCATGGTGTTCGAACGTGGCTCGATCACGGCAATAATTCTTTCGCTGCCGACGCTCTTGCGTAAACCTTGCAACGTGGTCGCAATCGCCGTGGGATGGTGAGCAAAGTCATCGTAAACACGAACCCCTCGCGCCTCACCGATCAACTCCATGCGACGTTTGACGCCCATAAAGTCACCGAGCGATTCCGCCGCCTGCGCTAACGGCACACCACAATGACGCGCCGCTAACATCGCCGCAACGCCATTATTCACACTGTGTAAACCGGTCATGCCCCACTTTACGCTCGCCACCTTGCTACCGTTCTCGCTAATCGAAAACTCACTGCCGTCATCGCGCAGCAGCTCTATGCCAATCTCCGCACCCGTACCAAAACGCTCCACTTCACTCCAGCAACCTCGCGCCAGCACTTCTTCCAGCGCCGCTTCTTGCGCCGGTAAAATAATGCGGCCATTGCTGGGAATTGTGCGGACTAGATGATGGAACTGGGTTTGAATGGCGCCAAGATCGGGGAAGATATCCGCGTGGTCAAATTCGAGATTGTTCAGAATCGCCGTGCGCGGTTTGTAATGCACAAACTTAGAACGCTTATCAAAAAACGCGGTGTCGTACTCATCCGCTTCCACCGCAAAAAATGGCGTGTCGCCAAGCCGCGCAGACGTCGCAAAGTTACCCGGCACACCACCAATCAGATAACCGGGATTCATTCCCGCCGCTTCCAGCAACCACGCGACCATGCTGGTAGTCGTCGTTTTGCCATGCGTACCCGCAACACCAATAACCCAACGACCGGGCAGAATCACCTCAGCCAGCATTTGCGGCCCCGAGGTATAACGCAGACCGCGATCCAGCACATATTCCACCGCAGGATTACCGCGACTCATGGCATTACCCACTACCACCAGATCCGGTTCAGGCTGCAAATGCGCCGCCTCGTAACCCTGCATAATCTCGATGCCCGCCGCGATCAACTGATCCGACATAGGCGGATAGATATTGGTATCCGAGCCAGTCACCTTATGGCCCAAATCCCGAGCCAACTGCGCCAACGACCCCATAAAGGTCCCGCAAATACCCAAAATATGAATGTGCATGCAAAAGTCTCGAATGAAAGGTCTCTAGCGAAAACCACTAACAGGCTGCTGTCAGCTTGAATGCCTTGCAGTTTAGAGGTTGGCGTCGCGCACGGCCAGTGACTGCGCCACATGGGGGAGAAGAAGGGCTACGCGCACTCACGACCTAACCTACGGAAACCGGACATCCACGAATTAGCGGCGTTGCTTCATTAGCACCCGCGTCTGGCGTGGACGGTATAACGGAGAATAGATCATCAGTGCAGGGCTAAGTCTTGAGCCTCCCTAGCCTGCTATTCATGCCTTTATTCATGTATTGCCGCTGACCTCTCCCCCAAATTTAGCGCCATGAACTCGATGAGATTTCCAGTTAACCTAGCACAATGGAGATCTCACCATGAAGAAGACGCGATACACAGAAGAACAGATTATTGGCGCCATCAAAGAGCACGAGGCTGGCGCC
>JAGPVL010000036.1 GCA_018067045.1 Gammaproteobacteria bacterium | reverse complement strand
GGCTGCTTGCAGGCGATAGGACGGGAGGAATAAAAAATTCGCCTGCAAGCAGCCTCCCACAAGACGGTATTATTTTTGTCGGGCATCGCCGAGCGGGTGTGTCTCTTGTAAGGCCTGCGCTGCTGGCAGATAGCCCTGTCTGTGGGCAGCCTTAACCGGGTGCTTTTCAGAGCTGATTCAGCGGGTCTAAAGCGGCTGGTATCTCCCTGTTTTACACCCCTGAAAATAATTATTAAAAGATACTAGCGGATAGGTCGGACTAGCCCTACAGTTCGGAAAAGGCCATCAATTGAAATGGTTCAGTCGGCCTGTTCTAAGGAGTGTTATGACGCACGTCTTACTGGTTGTCGAGGATATCAAAGACTGGGCCGCGTATTACCCCGCGAAACACCTGATGACAGCACAAGAATATCTGCAAAGCGATACTGCTTTTCCGGCGGGGCGTGTGCAGGTCATTAATCTATGCCGTCATTATCGTTATCTCAGCCCTGGCTATTACTGCTCGTTACTTGCCGAAGCTCGCGGCCATCGTGTCCTGCCGTCTGTACGGACAGTGAACGATTTAAGTCGTAAGTCGCTTTATGGATTGCACTTTGAATCGTTCGGCGTGTCTCTCGATAAAGCCATGAAGAAATACCCCGAGCACAGCGAGCAGTTGTCAGTGAAACTCTATTTCGGTCAAGCGCAGCTGCCGGCGGTACAAGACCTCGGTCGACAGATTTTTGATCAGCTGGCGTGCCCCATTTTGCAGGTTGAATTACGGCGTCGTGATGAGTGGCATGTGGAATCGGTAAAGCCTGTCGGTATTCATCAGCTTAAAGGTGAGGAAGAGGACGAGTTTGCCAAGGCTCTTGAAGCCTTTAACGCACGTGTCTGGCGAAAAATTGGCAGCAGAAAGAATTTCCGTTATGACCTTGCTGTGCTGGTTAATTCAGAAGAGGCATTTCCGCCTTCAGACAAGGTAGCTTTGAAGAAGTTTATTAAAGCCGGAGCGGGGCTTGGTATTAATGTTGAGCTAATTGGCCGAGATGAGTATCCGCGGTTGGCCGAATACGATGCGTTGTTTATTCGTGAAACGACAGCGCTGGACCATCATACCTATCAGTTTGCGCGTAAAGCAGAGCAAGAAGGCATGGTAGTAATGGATGATCCTGCGTCGATTTTGCGTTGCACTAACAAAATCTACTTTGCGGAACTGATGCAGGCACATAAGGTCCCTGTTCCGAAAACACGCTTCCTGTTTCGCGATGGTGAGCTTGATGCGGATGAGGTTGTTGCAGACCTTGGCGTACCAATTGTTTTGAAGATTCCGGATGGTTCGTTTTCGCGTGGTATTTCCAAGGTAGATAGTGCTGATACGTTAAAATCTGCTCTACAGGAATATTTTAAGCAGAGCGCGGTCGTGCTGGCGCAGGAATTTATGTTTACTGATTATGACTGGCGTATTGGAGTTCTCAATAATCGTCCGTTATATGCTTGTCAGTACTTTATGAGTAAGGGCCACTGGCAAATTTATAACCATAAAGACGGTGGCAAAACAGAGAGCGGCAGCTTCCGGACGATGCCTGTTCAAGAGGTGCCCGCAAAGGTGTTGCGTGTAGCGTTGAAGTCAGCTCGTTTGATGGGCAATGGATTGTACGGCGTTGATCTTAAGCAGTCAGGCGATAGGGTGGTGGTAGTTGAGGTAAACGACAACCCGAATATTGACTCACGCGTTGAAGATAAGTGGCTTGGCGATGATCTATATCGCCAGATTATGTTGGAGTTTCTGCGCCGTATGGAAGCGAGGCGATTAGGCCTATCCTTGTAGGCGAGCATGCGCTTCCTTCGTTGCGAAAGCGCGTCGACTGAAGGAAAAGCCTAGAGTAGGAGAAGAAGATCTGATCGCCGCCCATCGTAGGGCTGCGAACTTGGTGTTGTTGATGTGTTTCCGTTTAGGAGCAATGTCGTTATGCCGTTCACCAATACCAAAGAGCGCTTGTTTATTCGTCCTGCGCTCGTTAAAGATATTCCCGCCATTATTGAACTTAGTAGTCGCGCCTACACGGGCACCGGCATGCACGGTTATACGGCTGCTCCGCTAAACGGGCAGATAACAACGTTTCCTGAAGGGCAGTTTGTTGCGGCGCTGGGTGACAGGGTTGTCGGCTATTGCGCGACTTTCTTGATCAGCGGAAAAGTGGCATTAGCGCCCCATGATTGGACCTCCATTACCGGCAATGGTTTTGCCTCTCGTCATGATTCAAATGGCGATTGGTTATATGGCATGGAAGTGTGTGTGGACCCAGATCTGCGTGGTTATCGTATTGGCCAGCGTCTGTATAACGCGCGGAAGCAGCTGTGCGAATCGCTTTCCTTGAAGGGTATTATTTTCGCGGGGCGCCTGCCGACATTGGCGCGACGTATTCACAAGTATGCAGATGCGCATGACTATGTGCAGAGCGTGGTGCAGAAGAAGGCGCGCGATCCAGTGTTGTCTTTTCAATTACATAATGGTTTTGAGGTGATTGGCTTATTAGCGAATTATCTTGATGCCGATAAAGACTCTCTTGGCTATGGCGTCCATCTCTCATGGCGCAATCCCAAAGTCGATCAAGACGCAGACCTGTCAAAGCGTAAGAGCTACGGCGGCCGCATGCCGGATACCATTCGGATTGGTACCGTTCAATATATGCAGCGTGGTGTAAAGAGTTACGAAGAGTTTTTGCAGATCGTGACCTACTTTGTTGATGTGGTGGCGAACTATAAAGGTGACTTTGTTGTGTTTCCTGAGATGTTCGCGCTGCAACTTTTGTCTATTGAAGATCAGGAGTTGTCGGCGGCGGAATCTATCGAGGCGATCACACGACATACGCCACGATTTATTGAGGCAATGCGAGAAATGGCGCTGCGTTTCAATATCAATATTATTGGCGGCTCTCACCCAACGCGCATGGAAGATGGACGTGTGCAGAACGTTGCCTATGTCTTTTTACGTGACGGACAGGTGTACCAACAAGCCAAGATTCATCCGACGCCGAACGAAGCCTATTGGTGGAATATTGAAGGTGGCGACAGCCTAACGGCGATTCATACGGATTGCGGGCCGATTGGTGTGTTGATTTGTTATGACGCGGAATTTCCGGAGCTGGCGCGACATCTTGCTGATCAGGGGGTGCAGATTTTATTTGTGCCATTCTGCACCGATGAGCGGCAGGGGTATTTGCGTGTGCGTTATTGCTGCCAGGCACGGGCGGTGGAGAATCAGTTTTACGTTGTGATGTCGGGCAACGTTGGTAACTTACCGAATGTGGCCAATATGGATATTCAATATGCACAGAGTTGTATTTTGACCCCGTGTGACTTTCCATTTGCTCGCGATGGTATTGCCGCCGATACTACGCCAAACGTGGAAACCGTCGCGTTTGCGGATCTTCGTCCAGACACGCTGCAACTTGCGCGTAATAACGGCACGGTTAAAAACCTAAAAGACCGGCGTCATGATCTGTATAACGTCACGTGGCGCGGACGCTAATACCAACTCTTTTTGGGTCGCCTCGTTGAGGCGCACCTGATAAGAGTGTGCGAAGGCATAGGGCTTTGTGTTCGGTTTTCTATTCTTACTACCTCGCGACTCTTAGTTAACCATTCAGGATTTCGCTGTTGGCGGGCGCTTGCTTTATCGGCATGCGACGACAGGCAATCCATATTGCCTTTTCTTTTTTTTGCGTGCTATTTTTGTGTGGCGGCGCATGGAAAGTGGGGTGTTTTGTCGGCGTTAAGCGTAGTAGTGTTGGTGAAGATTTTCTGGGATAACGGATGTTCCCAGCGGCGCAAAGGGAGTGTTATGGAGCGGCTTAAGGCGAACAAAATCGGTTTTGCCGCTTTGGCAATGTTATTTGGATTGCACTCTGAGGCCGCGACGATACCGCCTTCGTCGGTCGATTTATTTGCGCTATCGCTTGATGAACTCAGTCAGCTTAAAGTCACCTCTGTGTCACGTCGTGCAGAGGAGCTTCGCTACGCCCCTTCCGCTATTTACGTGATTACCGCCGACGATATACGCCGTAGCGGTGCTAGCTCGGTAGCCGAAGCGTTGCGCCTGGTGCCAGGTATGAATGTCAGTCGGATCGGTGCGCATCAATGGTCCATTAGTGCCCGTGGTTTCGATGATGTTTATTCCAACAAGTTGCTTGTATTACTTGATGGTCGTTCGGTTTACTCCCCGCTTTTTTCTGCTGTGACTTGGAATGTGCAAGATACGGTGCTCGAAGATATTGAACGCATTGAAGTTATTCGTGGGCCGGGTGCCGTAATGTGGGGCGCCAACGCTGAGAATGGCGTGGTTAATATCATTACTCGGAGTGCACAGGACACACAAGGAACCTTAGTGTCAGCCAGTGCCGGTACAGAGGATCGTGGAATCCTAACGGCGCGACACGGAACACAGTGGGGCGGCGGCAGTGCCGGCCGAGCTTATGTCAAGGTAACGGATCGAGATGGTCAAGAGCGTGTCGGCTTAGGTCGTGGCGATGATCAATGGAGCATGTTGCGTAGTGGTTTTCGGATCGATTCAAATCCTATATTGGATAATACGTATACGGTTCTGGGTAATGTATACGGCGTAAAAAAGGGGACCTATTCAACCCAGCCGAATATTGTTCCGCCAAATTATTATGCGCAGTTTGATGATCCGAATGCGTTGGATGCCGGGGCGAATTTACTGGGCCGGTGGCGACATCGCAGCGCTACGGATGGGCAGATGACCATGCAAATGTATTACGACAGCGAGCATCGCGACGTCGATAATTATTTTGCGAGCACAATACAAACAGCGGACATTGAAATTCAGTACGTACCTGCCGTGATTGGACGGCATAGTTGGATATGGGGCGCTAGCGCACGTTATATCGACGATAAGATGGGCCCCGGAGCATTAATTCTTAATCCCAGTGACGACCACTACACGCAGGCCGCCGGATTTCTCCAATACGGTTACGCGATTATTGAAAATACTCTCGATGTGACGCTCGGCACTAAGTTGCAATATAACGAGTTTGCCGATTTAGAAGCACTGCCGAGCGCGAGGCTCTTATGGCGGCCACAACCTAATCGAAGTATTTGGAGCGCGGTTTCGCGCACTGTGCGTTCGCCGTCTAGGGTGGATCAAGGTGTCGATGTGGTGCTTGCTGCGCTACCGCCACAGAACCCGCCGCCCGTGCCAACCTTGATTGTGCGGCGCGGCAATCCAGACTATGCCTCAGAGACGTTAGTCGCGTATGAATTTGGCTTTCGTGAGCAGCTTTCCAAAACACTTTCATTTGACCTTGCGACATTTTATAACCGCTACGAGGATGAGCGAGCGCAGGTTAGCCAAGGCGCGCCAGTATTTGTACCCGGTCCGCCGTCTTATGTTTTGCTTAACGTTATGCCCGAGCATGGTCAGGTGAAGACCCATACATGGGGTTTTGAATACGTGCTTGATTGGCAGCCTATTCAGAACTGGCAGTTACAAGCTTGGTATAGTTTTTTGCGCCGTGTGGATCACTTTAGTGACGACCCTGCTTTGTTTGCCGCAACGCCGGGGCGCCGCGTTGAGGAGGATCGTGACCAAGCGTCATTGCGTTCGTATTGGCAGAAAGGGCGGTTCGAACTTGATTCGCGTGTACGATATGTTGACGCCCATCGGGCTATTGATATTGATCAATATACCGAATTGGATCTGCGTTTTGGGTGGCACTCGCATCCGCACGTGCGCATGTCGATGGCGCTGACGAATTTGCTCGATAATGGGCATATGGAAGGGCGGTCGCCTGCGGCCTTTGGCTTTTTGGATGCGGAGGTTGAGCGCGCAGCCTCGATCGGTATCGAGTGGCGCGCCAACGGATTCTAAATACGTTACTGCCGCATGAAGCGTTTTTGGACAGATTAGTTAACGGTCGCGAGCACTGTTGGGCGCAGCCAGTAAATACCAAACAGCGGATCGGTTTGCTCGAAGCGCACGAGAACACGATTGGTTTTTCCGGGGTTACTATAACGAATGACTTCGGCAATATGCCCAAGGCTCATATGTTCGCGTAGAAATTCCGGCATATTCGGAAATTCAGCGGTAATACGTACGCGCTCACCTACCATAAAATCATTCATCTTTTGTCCCCTCTCTTTTTGTTAAAACGTAAAGGGTCGAGTGCTTGTTAAAAACGTTCTACGTCACACTTTATTCTTATCAGCGAATTCCTTCGCCGGGTTGTAGTGTCGGTCTCCTTTTGTTTGTGACATTGCGCACGTCATGGCGATGACCTAGTTTTGTTTTTGTTATGCTGTGCGTTCGGCGAGATGCGTTAGCTTACAGGGCAAAGGTTCTGCTCAAGCTGGCACAGTAGAGTGGAAGGTGCGGCAATCGGAATCGAACTTTGTAGAAGGCTGCTTGCAGGCGAATGTTTTATGGTGAAGCCTATCGCCTGCAAGCAGCCTCCCACAAGGCAGTATCACCTTTCTTAGGGCCAGCCCTGCCGGCGAATGCTGCCGTGTTTTACGAGGCCTGCTCGCGTGCAGGCCTCGCTTCTTTCCAGGGAGGTTAAGAAGTTAAGAATAGGTGCGTTCGAGATACTGCAAAATGCTTTCAGATTCGAACATTTCTGCGCCCGTATTTGGATCAACCAAATACGGTACCTGTACTCTCCCAGCGCGTTTTTTCATCGCTTTGCGATTACGTTGCACGGGGGAGTAATCTGGGGCCAGTCGCTGGCGGATGGCGGGAATGACAATCCACTCAACGGGCAGGTTACGGCCACAGTTGCGTACGATATACGGAATTTCCATCTCGCACAGGCGTTCGCGGACCAGACGCGAATACGGGCTGGTTTCGAAGCTATACAACTCCAATGGCTTTTCGGGATCGCTGCCGTGACGGCTCCGCAAGCCGTTGCCGCGCCGCAATGCAGAGGCCGCTAATGAGGCGCCAGTGAGGCCTTTAATCAGCCAATAGCCGGGAGCGGTCTTGTTGCTATAGGTCTCGTAAAGGTAGCTGATAATGTCGGCCGATTCATACAACCCGGTGTCGGTATTCGGATCATACAAGTACGGAAACATGGCTTTGCCGCCCAGACGCTCCACCAATGGGCGGTAGCGGCTGCCGTCTTTCGGGCAGGGGTAAATCATCACGTCGAGGTCTAGCTCGGTAAGGGTTTGGCGCACTACCCGGCAAAACGGGCAGTTTTCCATGTCATACAGCTCAAGGAGCTCTTCTGGCTGGCGTTGGGCGCCGCTAATTTTGACGCCACGACCGACTTCAGCAAGGGTCGCAGCTAGAGAATTAATCACTTCAAATTGATGACGCATACCGCATCTCCACAACATGGGTTGCCGCAAAAGGGTTGCCGCAAAGTAGGGCGTTGGCCCTTGGCGGTCAACAGGTGACCGCATTTTGGCCCATTCGGTGGCATTTTGTATCCACCGGTAGTATTAGCTTGTCGGACAAGGGCTTACCAATTCGCTCAGTGGGTGAGCACTTGCGTCATACCTATTATTGCGCCGCTCCGGCAGTCTACGGACTCCCGTTGGCAAGAGATGCGTCTCGTGCCAACCTTTCCGCTCTATTTTTCGAAGGCAAGAGGAACGCTTCCATGACCGAAGCCTATATTTACGATGCGATTCGTACACCCCGCGGTCGGGGTAAGAAGGATGGTTCGCTGCACACCGTTAAGCCACTGGATTTGGTTGTTGGCCTGATTGATGAAATGCGTGACCGTTTCCCTAACATGGACACTAACCGTATTGATGATGTGTTGCTTGGCGTCGTGACGCCGGTTGGCGATCAGGGTGCCTGTATTGCAAAAACCGCGGCGCTCGCTGCTGGCTTGCCACACACCACCGCCGGTTATCAGTTGAATCGCTTCTGCGCATCGGGTCTTGAGGCGTTTAACACGGGCGCACAAAAAGTGGCGTCTGGTTGGGATGATCTGATTCTCGCTGGTGGCGTTGAATCCATGAGCCGTTTGCCAATGGGCTCTGACGGCGGCGCATGGGCGATGGACCCCGTGACCAACTACAACACCGGTTTCGTGCCGCAAGGCATTGGCGCTGATCTGATTGCAACGATCGAAGGTTTTTCACGTCACGACGTCGATAGCTTTGCGGCCGAGTCGCAAGAACGCGCTTCAGCGGCGTGGAAGAAAGGCTACTTCAACCAGTCTGTTGTGCCAGTAAAAGACATTAATGGTCTGACTATTCTCGATCATGATGAGCATATTCGTGCCGGCACTACGGCTGAATCGCTCGCTGGTTTGAATCCTTCCTTTGCCATGATGGGCGAGATGGGTGGTTTTAACTCCGTTGCGCTACAGAAGTATCACAACGTTGAGAAAATTAATCACGTTCACCATGCGGGTAATTCATCTGGCATCGTAGATGGTGCGTCACTGATTCTGATCGGTAATGAAAAGGCTGGCAAAGACTTTGGCATGAAGGCACGTGGTCGTGTTGTCTGCACAGCCATTAGCGGTGCTGATCCAACCATCATGCTGACAGGCCCAGGTCCAGCGGCGCATAAAGCGCTGGCGAAAGCAGGTTTGAAACCGTCCGATATCGATCTGTATGAAATTAACGAAGCGTTTGCCGCAGTGGCCATGCGCTTTATGAAAGACATGGGTATTTCTGCGGATAAGACCAACGTCAATGGCGGTGCTATTGCGATGGGTCATCCACTGGGCGCAACCGGCGCAATGATTCTTGGCACCTTGCTCGACGAGCTAGAGCGTCAAGATAAGCGTTATGGTCTGGCGACCTTGTGTGTTGGCGGCGGCATGGGTATTGCCACCATTATCGAGCGTCTTTAATACGTCACGCTGTGTTGTTTTGTTTTGTGAACGCGCCTTCTACAGCGCATGACTCACAAAGCGTGTTGTACACAGCACGGCGTAAACAGAATTTCTGAGGACATGAGCATGAGTGAACAAACAGCAATTCGTTGGGAAAAAGATGCGGACAATATTGTTACGTTGATTCTTGACGATCCGAACCAGTCGGCCAACACGATGAACGCGTTGTATGGGAAATCCATGCAGGCGACGGTTGCCCGCCTAGAAAAAGAAATAGCCGATATCGCTGGCGTTATCGTTACTTCAGCAAAGAAAACTTTTTTTGCCGGTGGTGATCTGCGTGACTTGCTGAAAGTTACGAAAGAAAATGCCGCTGAATTCACCGAAGGTTTAAATGAGCTGAACCGTCAACTACGTGTGCTGGAAACACTGGGTAAGCCAGTCGTTGCGGCGCTTAACGGTACAGCACTTGGCGGTGGTCTAGAAATCGCCTTGGCTTGTCATTATCGCGTTGCGATTAACGACCCGAAAACAAAGCTTGGTTTGCCGGAAGTGAAACTCGGCCTGCTGCCAGGTGGTGGTGGTGTGACGCGCATGGTGCGCATGCTAGGCATTCAAAATGCGTTGATGAACGTGTTGTTGCAAGGCACAGAGATGAACCCTGAAAAAGCGAAAGCACAGGGTATTGTTAATGAGCTAGCGACAGATCGTGATGACATGCTGGCGAAAGCGCGTGCATGGATTCAGGCGAACCCAAAAGCGCAACAACCTTGGGACATGAAGGGTTATCGTATTCCTGGCGGCGATCCAAAGACCCCGGCCTTGGCAATGAACTTGCCGGCGTTTCCGGCGAACTTGAAGAAGCAGCTGAAAGGCGCGAACTATCCCGCACCATTGGCGATTATGTCGGCAGCGGTGGAAGGCGCTCAAGTTGATTTCGATAACGCACGAAAAATTGAAGGTCGTTACTTTACCTCTCTGGCTTGTGGCCAAGTATCGAAGAACATGATCACTGCGTTCTTCTTTAATTTGCAGGCGATTAACAAAGGCGCGAGCCGTCCTAACGATATCCCTAAGTACACGGCGCAGAAAGTTGCGGTACTCGGTGCAGGCATGATGGGCGCCGGTATTGCCTATGTTACTGCCCGTTCTGGTGCAGAGGTCGTACTGAAGGATATCTCTATTGAGAATGCAGAGAAGGGTAAAGACTACTCTCGCAAGATTCTCGATAAGGCGATCTCGCGCGGCAAGATGACCGCAGAGAAGAAAGAAGAAATTCTCGCGCGCATTACCCCGACTTCTGATGCGAAAGATCTTGAAGGCTGTGACTTTGTTGTTGAAGCGGTTTTTGAGAACACCGAACTGAAACATAAGGTGTTCCAAGAGATCGAAGGTTCGGTATTGCCTGATGCAGTATTGGGTTCTAACACGTCAACCTTGCCCATTACTGGCTTGGCGGAAGGCGTGCGTAACCAGCCAAACTTTATCGGTATTCACTTCTTCAGCCCGGTAGACAAGATGCCACTGGTAGAAATTATCCGTGGTGCCAATACCAGCGATGAAGTGTTGGCCAAAGCTTTCGATTACACCCTACAAATTAAAAAGACGCCTATTGTGGTTAACGACAGCCGTGGTTTCTTCACGAGTCGCGTTATCGGTACGTTTATGAACGAAGCGATTGCGATGGTTGGCGAAGGTCTCAGTCCGTTGTCGATTGAGCAAGCGTGTACCCAAGCAGGCTACCCCGTTGGCGCGCTGAAGTTGATGGATGAAATCAACATGAAGCTGTCACTGAAAATTGCCGGTGAGTATATTAAGGCCGCAGAAGATGCAGGCACCAAGGCGCCACGCCACGCGGCGATGGACGTGATGGAAAAAATGGTGAACGAGCTTCAGCGTCCGGGCAAACTCGACGGAGCCGGTTTCTATGAATACCCAGAAGGTGGCAAGCCAATCATGTGGTCAGGCTTGAAAGATGTCTTCGGTGGTGAAGCTGAAATTCCATTTGTTGATATGCAAGAGCGTATGCTGTTTGCCGAAGCGGTTGAAACCGTTAAGTGCTTCGACGAAGGCGTACTGACCTCGGTTGGTGATGCCAACATCGGTTCCATTTTTGGTATTGGCTTCCCTGCGTGGTCCGGTGGTGTGATGCAGTACATCAACCAGTACGAAGGTGGTCTGAAAGGGTTCATCGCCCGTGCAAATGAGCTAAAAGCGCAGTACGGCGAGCGTTTCACGGTGCCTGCGAGCTTGGTTGAGATGGCTGAAAAAGGTGAAACCTATCGATAGGTTATCCGCCTATTGCTAATCGCTTGCTTGCACTTATACGTGTAAGTTTGCGGCACAAAAAAAGCCCTGCCAAAAGCGGGGCTTTTTTTGTGATTTGTTGTAAGGGTTCTTTAATCACAACAGTTCATGTTCGCGATCGTAATAGACAGAGATTAACGAGGAAAGGATATGCGGAAAATAATCCGACTTTCTTCTGTGTGGGCGTGAATGGAGCCACCATGTAGGGTAACGATAGACTGCGTGATGGCGAGTCCTAGTCCGGCGCCATCGCCATGGTGTTGGCGAGCGGGGTCTGCGCGGTAGAAACGCTGGAACAGTTTGCTGAGGATTTTGGGGTCTAAAGCAGGACCGGTGTTCTCGACATCAATATGAATGCCATTCTGGTCGTTGCGCAAACGTATGGTGACGGGCATATGGCGATCGCTGTGGCGAACCGCGTTTGTTAGCAAGTTACTGAGGGCGCGACGCAACATGGCGCGATCACCAAGAATACTGGTGTCGTCACCGTCGAGCACTAGGCTGACATTATTTTCCTCAGCCCATGCCTCGAAATACTCGAACAGGGCGTTCACTTCATCTTTTAAATTCAACTTCATGAAGGATGGCTTTAACAATCCGTTATCTGTTTGTGCCAGCCAGAGCATGTCGCTAACCATTTTTGCCATACGCTCATATTCTTCCAGATTTGAATAGAGAATTTCACGGTATTCTTCAGCTGAGCGTGTTTTTCCGAGGGCAACTTGTGTTTGGGTTGTTAGATTGGTGATAGGGGTGCGGAGTTCATGAGCAATATCGGCGGAGAAATTTGCTAGGCGCTCAAACACATCCTCCATTCGAGCAATCATGTCGTTGAAGTTACGAACCAGCTCTTCGAGTTCGGCGGGAACAACTTCTGGTGTTAGGCGCGACGATAGTTTGTCCGCACGTATCACGCTGATCTGCTGACTAATCTTGTGTAAAGGACGATGGCCTAGCTGAACAGCGAGCCACGATGCTGCTAACGTTATCAGTCCGGTGAGTAGCATTATGCTGGTTAATGTAATTTGAAAGTTTGCAAGGAATTGGTGATGAAAGTTGGTTGATGCAGCAACCGCGATCGTAACGGGTGATGTGTTTAATGTGGATCCTCCATCACTATCTAATAGTGTGCCTCGGTAATGTTGGGCGCCTTCTTGCCATGTATAAAGAGCATCGACGTCTACTGTTTTGGCTGGCGCCAAGGAGTCGACGAGTGTACGCAGGTCAGGGCCTGGTGTTGAGTAAAGCAGATCGCCATTAGCACTGAATACGGCAAAGTAGACGCCATGATGACCGGATACCGCACCGGTGAGTTTTTCTTGCAGCGAGCTTGGTAAGTCGATAGTAGATGAGAGGGACGCGGAGGAAGTAGAGTCCAATGCGTTTTCGACGGACTGGGCGATAACACTGAGCTCACCGGCATCTTGTTCGGCGAAGTGATTCTCTATCGATCGCTGTATTAGCCAGCCTAGCGATATGAAGCTTATCAGTATCGGAATAAAGACTAACGCGGTGACTCGCCACGCTAGCGATAGGGAGCGACGTTTACGCGTCATCAGGTTGATCCAGCATGTAGCCCATGCCGCGCACGGTATGAATTAATCGTGGCGTATACGCATCATCAATTTTTGCCCGAAGTCGACGTATGGCCACGTCGATGACGTTGCTGTCGCTGTCGAAATTCATGTCCCATACCTGCGATGCAATCAGCGAACGCGTTAATACTTCGCCTTGCCGCCGTACTAATAATTCCAGTAGTGAGAATTCTTTGCTGGTGAGGTGAATGTCTTTGCCTTGCCGAGCGGCACGGCGACGGCGCAGGTCTAGGGTTAGATCGGCAACGTGTAATTGCTGGCTGGTGACTGCGGGCGCGCCGCGTCGAAGCAGCGTACGTACCCGAGCGAGCAGTTCGGCAAAGGCAAACGGTTTGACGAGGTAATCGTCGGCTCCGAGTTCAAGCCCTTGAACGCGATCATTTACGCTGTCACGCGCGGTAAGGAACATGACGGGAGTGGTGCGTCCCGCATCGCGTAATGCGGAGACGATGCGCCAACCGTCTACATCGGGGAGCATTACATCGAGAATAATCAGGTCGTAATGCTCCGTCATGGCCAAGTGGTGCCCGTCTAGCCCGGTGCGACAAAGATCGACAAGGAAGCCCGCTTCGCCTAAACCTTTGCGTAAATAGTCCCCCGTTTTATGTTCGTCTTCGACGATGAGTAGCTTCATCAGATACGCTGCCGATTGGTGAGTTGGCGTTAGGGTATCTTGACGTACGTTAGCGTTCGGCAAGATGACCATTAGATTACGTTTTTGTAATGCTGGCGTCATGCCTGTGACAGGACTGAGTGACTAATCTGGTTGTTAATCACGCATGTGCTTGGCGATATTGGCTATCGTCTGTAATTGGCTGGAGTTGAGACATATGACAGAGCATGAAAAGGACTCGGTTAACGCTGTAATGCAGGTGCCACGACGGCGGGTCGTACAAGGGCTGCTGGGCGGCAGCGTGCTGCTAGGTTTGTCCAACGTTGGCACGGCATGGGCTGCTGCGGCGGTGGAGGAGGGGACGAAAGCGTCAGGGCCTGTCTTGAGAGGGCAGAGCTTCGATCTTGAGGTGGCCGAGTCGAAGGTCAACTTTACCGGCGCGGTGCGCTCGGCAACGACTATCAACGGTTCTATTCCTGCCCCGACGCTGATCTGGCGTGAGGGCGATATCGTGACATTGCGGGTGACGAATCGCCTCTCGGTACCGACATCGATTCATTGGCACGGCATGATTTTACCTTACGAGATGGACGGTGTGCCGGGGTTAAGTTTTTCGGGCATCGCGCCCGGAGAGACGTTTACCTATCGTTTTAGGGTGCAGCAAAGTGGAACCTATTGGTATCACTCGCACAGTGGTTTTCAGGAAATGACGGGTATGTACGGCGCGATCATTGTCGAGCCCAAGAACGGGGAGCGTATTCGTGCAGAGTGCGATCACGTTGTGGTGCTGTCTGATTGGACTGATGAAAAGCCAATGGACGTTTTCGCTAAGCTCAAGCAACAAGGCGACTATTACAACTTTAATCAGCCTACGCTCCCAGATTTCCTGAATGACGTTTCGGAAAGCGGCTTACGTCGCGCGCTTTCTGGTCGTCAAATGTGGAACCGGATGCGCATGAGTCCAACGGATTTGGCTGACCTGTCTAGTGAGGCGCTGACCTACCTCTTTAATGGCGCGACGCCTGACGATAACTGGACCGGTTATTTTCAGCGTGGCGATACGGTGCGGTTACGTTTCATAAACGGCGCGAGTAATACTTTATACGATGTGCGGATTCCCGGCTTAGCGCTCACCGTGGTGCAAGCAGACGGGCAGGATGTGGAGCCGGTAAAAGTTGACGAGTTCCGCTTTGGCCCTGGTGAAACGTATGACGTTTTAGTTACACCAGAAGAGGATGCTTACACCGTATTCGCACAATCAATGGATCGAACCGGTTATGCGCGTGGCACGTTGGCGGCTCGTGCAGGCATAAGATCTGCGGTGCCGGCCATGGATGAACCACAGTGGTTAGCCATGGCCGACATGATGGGCGCGATGCAGCATGGAGCAGGTGGAATGGAGCATGGTGAGATGGCCATGGATCACGGAGCCATGAACCACGAAGCCATGAACCATAGTGCGATGAGCGCAGGCGTTAAGGCCCCGATGGCGATGGATCACAGCACCATGGATCACAGTTCAATGGGCCACGATAACATGCAAGGCGGTGAGCAGCCGGGACGTGTTGAAGAGAAGAATTCGGCTCTCGCTAAACCGTCAACGACGGTGCGTCACGCGCGCACCGAGTATGGTGCCAGTACCGATATGCGTGTCGATATGCCGCGCACGAATTTGGATGATCCTGGCGTGGGGTTACGCGATAACGGTCGTCGTGTACTGACGCATGCCGATCTACGAACGCTAGGCGGTGCTACGGATACCAGAGTGCCGACTCGAGAAGTGGAGCTACACTTAACGGGCAACATGGAGCGCTATAGCTGGTCTTTTGATGGCCTGGAATTTGGTCAGTCGACTCCGGTGTATTTTCGAAAAGGGGAGCGCGTACGTGTCATTTTGCAAAACGACACGATGATGACACACCCGATGCATTTACATGGCATGTGGAGTGACCTTGAAGACGCTGACGGAAATTTCTTGGCTCGACGTCATACGATACTAGTGCAACCCGCGCAGCGTATTAGCTTTCGAATCACAGCCGAGGAAGTGGGTCGTTGGGCGTGGCACTGCCACCTCTTGTTTCATATGGACGCGGGCATGTTTAGAGAGGTGTTGGTCGCATGATGAAATTAAGATTTCTGTTTGCTGTTGTTATTTTTCTTACCAGTGCGTCCGTCTCGGCGGAGATGCAAATGCAAGGAGGGGATGCGCCAGCGGATGCGCGCGACCCACATGCTTATTCCGGTGGATATTCGCTTGATGGCGGTCCTTATTCTCTGAAAGCACAGCGCCAGTTGCGTTTGGCAGATGAACATCACTTTTGGAACGTGATGTTTGATCGCCTTGAATATGGCAAAGGCGATGATAGCGAAGGGCTGACCTACGACACGCAAGCATGGTTCGGCAGAACGTATGATCGCCTGGTGATTAAGGCCGAGGGAGAAGGTGACGACGGTGATATTGAAGAGGCAGAGACCGAATTATTGTGGGGGCATGCGGTTGCCACTTTTTGGGATAGCCAATTAGGTGTCCGTCATGACAGTGGTGAAGGCCCTTCGCGTACGTGGTTGGCGTTTGGGTTGCAAGGCCTTGCACCCTATTGGTTCGAAGTTGATGCAACGGCGTACATTGGTGAAGAGGGTCGCACGGCGTTGTCGGTTGAAGCGGAGTATGAATTGTTGCTAACGCAAAGGCTCATATTGCAGCCGCGTGTGGAACTCAGTGCATATGGCAAGGCGGATGAAGAGCGTGGTATTGGCCGAGGTTTGTCGGCGCTCTCGGCAGGGTTGCGTTTGCGTTATGAGTTTAGTCGTCAGTTTGCGCCGTATTTGGGTGTGGAGTGGGCGGGTCAACTTGGCGATAGCGCAGATCTTGCTCAGGCTGCCGGCCAGGATGATAGCGAAACGCGGTTGATTGCCGGCGTGCGTCTTTGGTTTTAATGACGATTTTAATGACATCTAATTGTTAGTGAGGTACCGCCCGATGAGAATTACGACCGCTTTTAGTGTGCCATTTTTATCGCTTATTTTGGTAAGTGGAGCTTATGCACATGCTCCCAGCGAGCATAGAAAGGTTATTGAAAAATCTAGCTGTGATCCCGCGCAGATAAAGCGCCTGCAACGTGAGGCACCGGAAAATGATCCTGTAATGGAGGCAATTATGCAGCAGTGTGCACAGCAGTTGGAATCCACTGATAGGAGCACACAGCGAGCCGAAGGTGTTGAGCATGATGAACACCGTGATCAACAGATGACGCACGATGACTAATGTCTACTCAGCATTCATTTTGGATGAATGAGTATCAATGCTGAAGGAGCAAGATGATGAGTACGATACGCAGTTTAGTCGCGCTAGGGGTTGTAGGGTGTGCTGCTGGGATGGCTTTTCTCTATTCGGGCTGGTATCCCATGGGAGCTGACACACCGCACACCAAAATGACCTTTTGGGCGTTGGAAACGTTGCGTGAGCAGTCAGTGGCAAGAGCGTCAGCTGAATTGGAGGTGCCGCCTTTGAGTGGCGCCAAGCAGCTTTTAGCTGGCGGCGCGGACTATAACGATATGTGCGCGAGCTGCCACTTAAAGCCGGGCACGTTGCAGAGCGATTTAAGTATCGGCTTGTACCCGAAACCACCCAATTTTTCACAGCCGGAAGGTGACAAGAATGCGAGCGCTGACGAGGATAGTTCGGAGCAAGCTCGGCATTATTTTTGGGTGATTAAGCACGGCATTAAGGCGTCAGGAATGCCCGCGTGGGGACTGACCCATGATGATGATCGTATCTGGTCGATGGTGGCATTTTTGCAAAAACTTCCGGATCTTAGCCCTGAGCAATATCAGATTATTACGGCACGTAAAGATGACAGTGCTCATCATTGACTGGCGAGCAGAGAATTATTTCGGGAGAGCGCACATGATTCGATGGTTTCTGATGCTGCAGCTTATGTTGATACCTTTTACGTCGCTGCATGCTCACGGCGGTACGGACCCGATCAAAGAGCTGGATGAATCGCGCTTGCAGCTACGATTATTGCAGGGAGCATTTTCTGACGAGAAATTAGAACGAAATAAGATTAAGAACCTAGACAGTCAGGTAGGACAGTTGGAAAAGCAATTGTTGCTAATGCGCCAATTGCTGGCGACAGACTATCCCTTTGTCAAAGAGAAGATGAGTAAATACAGCGTAGATTATATGGAGGGGCTTGATGAATCATTACAGAGGCTTCGCGTAACGCTGCGCCAAACAGATTCAGTGATTGCAGATTAATGCGGCCACTGGCGCGTATGGAGAGACGTGGTTGCCGTACGTGATAAGCGTTTCCGGTGAAAAAATAATTCTCGCTTCTTCTTGACCTGAAGGTCGCCCCAAGGTTTGACACTGACTCTAACGACTACACTCACTAGGCAGAAGGGGGCGGTTTATGGATTCGAAACAATTGCGTTTACGGGTTGTCGGAATGCACTGTGGTGGTTGTGAAGGAAAGGTTCGGCGGTCATTAGAATCCCTACCGGGTGTGAAGAATATCGTGGTCGAGCGATCGAATGAGCGTACTACGCTGACTAGCGAAGTGTTGGGTGCGCAACAGGTTATGGAAGTGATAACCGACTTAGGTTTTTCGGCAAGTTTGGCTGAAGAGTCTTGATGAACGCAGCGTTTGGGAGTGCCTTATGAGTAAGCCTATACATGATCATCGCGAGGCTACTGAGCATCACGATGCGACATCACTGTCTATTACCGGAGCCAGTTGCGCGAGTTGTGTGGCGACGATTGAGAAGGCGTTGGCCGCTGTGCCCGGCGTCACGCAGGCGACAATGAATTTTGCTGATCGTACCGCGTTGGTATCTGGAATTGTTGACAGTAAAGAGTTGGAAAACGCCGTTGTCGCGGCGGGTTATGGCGCGACGGTAATCGTTGACGAGGAGCGTGCTCAAGAGCAGCGCGACGAAGACGAACGTAAGTACTACCGCCAGTTGTTGCGTGATATGGCTGTTGCGCTTGGTGTTGGTGCTCCGCTGATGCTGTGGGGCGTGCTTGGCGGCAGCATGATGGTGATGCCGGGTGAGGCGAGTCAATGGGGTTGGTTGATTGTTGGCTTGGTGACCTTTGCGATTTTGGCGACGTCAGGCCGACGTTTTTTTGTCGGTGCGGGCAATGCCTTCATGCACCACAACGCCAACATGGATACGTTGATTGCGACGGGAACCGGTGCCGCATGGTTGTATTCCATGGTCGTGGTGCTCGTGCCGGGTTGGTTGCCAGAGCCAGCGCGGCATGTCTATTTCGAAGCATCGGCGATGATCATTGGCTTGATTAATCTTGGTTTGGCGTTAGAAGTTCGTGCGCGCGGCAAGTCGAGTTTAGCGATCAAGCGGTTACTGGGTTTACAGGCGAAAACGGCGCGGCTGATTGACGAACATGGCGTAGAGAGCGATATACCCGTGGTAAACGTGGCGCTGGGAAATCTTTTGCGCGTACGGCCTGGCGAGAAAATTGCGGTGGATGGTGAGGTAGAGTCTGGTGAAAGTTATATCGATGAATCGATGTTAACCGGT
>JAGPVL010000024.1 GCA_018067045.1 Gammaproteobacteria bacterium | reverse complement strand
GTACATAGCTGGCGTTATTGATACGCTCCGTAGAGATGAATAAAGGTTGGTAAAACGTCAATGATGGATACCTCTCTCCAAGATACAATTGTTGCGGTGGCAACGGCGCCTGGGCGCGGCGGTATTGGAGTGGTGAGGCTCTCTGGAAAAGCGGCAAAAAAAATCGCCGCCCGGCTTACGCCGGGCTTAGAAAAAGACACACCCAGACATGCATTTTTCACCCCATTTTTTAATCATCAAGGCACCGTCCTCGATGAAGGACTACTAATTCACTTTCCGGGACCTAACTCTTTTACCGGCGAAGATGTTGTCGAATTACAAGGTCATGGAGGTCCCGTATTACTCGACAGCATTGTTGAGGCTTGTATCCAATTTGGTGCTCGTCAAGCCCGTCCGGGCGAATTTTCCTTACGGGCGTTTATTAACGATCGAATGGACCTTACTCAAGCAGAAGCTATAGCCGATCTTATTGATGCTGGCACCCGATCAGCTGCGCAAGCTGCGGTAAATTCTTTGCAGGGTGTTTTTTCTCGTCAAGTTAATGAATTAGTCGAAGGCCTCATTCAATTGAGGATGTACGTTGAAGCAGCTATCGATTTTCCAGAAGAAGAAATCGACTTTCTTGCTGATTCAACCGTTTCCCAGGATCTGACGGATCTCATTGATTTACTCACAGGCGTACTTGCAGGCGCACGGCAAGGCCGTTTGTTACGGGAAGGCCTGAATGTTGTTATTGCAGGCCGCCCAAATGCCGGTAAGTCATCCTTGTTAAACGCACTGTCTGGTACAGACTCCGCCATTGTCACGGATATCCCTGGCACTACGCGGGATGTATTACGTGAAACGATTCAGATTGATGGTATGCCGCTCAATATTATTGATACCGCTGGATTAAGAGATGCGCCAGATCAAGTTGAGCAAGAAGGCATTCGCCGTGCTTGGGCAGAAATTGAAAAAGCCGATTTATTATTGGTAATAGCTGACGCTCAGGAATGGGATAGCGCGCCGAAAAATCTAGAGCATTGGCTGCCTTTCGGCGAAACAGGGCTTTCTTCACTGGCAGCGAAAAAGCGTCTTGTTCTAAACAAAATAGACCTAAGAAAAAATACAAGCGTCGTTGAAAGTAACCGAAGTCTAGATGGAGAAGCGAACATTCTAACCATCTCAGCGAAGACCGGCGAAGGTTTAGCGGCGCTGAAAGAAGAGATTAAGCACGTTGCTGGATTTCAGCAGGAAGGGGCGGGAACATTTTCTGCCCGTCGTCGTCATTTAGTGGCGCTTGAAGCGGCAAAAGAGTCGCTTGAAAAGGGCGCTCGGCAATTAAGTGATCATCAAGCTGGCGAGTTGTTGGCAGAAGATTTACGTGCGGCGCAACAGGCGTTGGAAGAAATCACTGGCGCGTTCTCCTCTGACGACCTGCTCGGCCGAATCTTTTCCAGCTTCTGTATTGGCAAGTAAGTTGCTGAGGAACTTCGTCAACAACGAGCCCTAACAACATAACAATACGCTCAGACTTGCGATAACGTCTTAACAGGGCTAGAAAGGGTGTTCCCTGCGCAAAGGAGACGGCCCCATGAGTGGCGAAAAAAAAGGCCGAACCGAGAGCGATTCGCTTGGTCCGGTGACGATACCTGCTGAAGCGTTATGGGGCCCGCAAACCCAGCGTGCTTTGGACAATTTCAAAATTGACGGACCTCTCCCGAATCTCTTTATACGCGCTATTGCGCAAATTAAGTCTGTGGCTGCGGCAGCCAATGCCCAGCTTGGCCAACTCGAAGAGCGTAAGGCTAACGGCATTATTGCTGCTGCCAATCAAATTGCCGCTGGTGAGTATGCGGATCAATTCCAAGTAGACATCTACCAGACAGGGTCCGGTACCAGCACTAATATGAACGTGAATGAGGTGATCGCTGGTCTGTGCAAGCAAGCGGGTATCGACGTTCACCCCAACGACGACGTTAACGTCAGCCAGAGCAGTAACGACACCATTCCCAGCGCGATTCACCTTTCGTGCGTGACGGCGGTGGCAGGTAATTTACTGCCGTCAATCGACGAATTACGCAGTGAAATTCAACGCCGCGCGGCGGAGCTTGTGGATGTTGTGAAGCCGGGTCGAACCCATTTGATGGATGCTATGCCTGTTACGTTTGGGCAAGTGCTGCACGGTTGGGATGTTCAACTCGCTCATGCGCAAGAGAAATTGCGCGGCGCGGCCCACGCGTTGCAACGGCTTCCCCAAGGGGGCACAGCCGTCGGCACAGGGGTGAACTGTCCGCCTGAGTTTTCGGCATTGTTTTGTACCAAGCTGTCAGAACTCACCGGGGTGCACTATCAACCGCTCGATTCGTGCTTTGCTGGGCAGGGTGCGATTGACCGACCGTTGGCGTTATCAGCAGCCTTGCGTGGTTATACCGTGGTGTTGGGCAAAATAAGCAATGATTTGCGCTGGATGAGTTCTGGCCCGATGCATGGACTGGCTGAAATTCAATTGGAAGCCTTACAGCCGGGATCGTCGATTATGCCGGGTAAGGTGAACCCGGTTGTCTGCGAATCGACGCTAATGGTCTGTGCGCAGGTGCAAGGCTTAGACCATGCGGTGTGCTTAGCCGCGCAGCAGGGCAATTTTGAGCTAAATGTGATGCTGCCGCTGGTAGCCAATAACTTGTTGGATATGATTCGCTTGCTGTCCCACAGCAACCGTTTATTGTCCATTAAAGCCATTGCGACTTTCACCGTGAACAGGTCTTATTTAGCGCAGCGTTTAGGCAATAACCCAATCTTAGTCACGGCGCTGAATGCCACCATTGGCTATAGCCGTGCAGCGGAAATCGCTAAGCAAGCGTATGCATCTAATCGACCGATTATTGATGTTGCTGAAGAAATGACCGAGCTTACGCGTGCAGAGCTTGAGCAATTGCTTGATCCATTAACGTTAACCCGAGGGGGCGCTAACTAGGCCCAAGGCAAAACGTAACGACATAATGATAATGAGAAGAGGATTTCATCTATGGACCTGACCATTCGACGCACACCTTCCGCCTATGATTACCCATTATTGATTGGCAGTATTTTAGCCCATGGTGTTCGTCGCGCGCCGCAGCAAGAAATTGTTTACGCCTTTGCCAAACGGATGACCTACCTGGATCTTGAAGAACGGGTAAATCGACTCGCCGGCGCGTTAACATCACTCGGTGTAAAGCAGGGTGATACCGTTGCGGTCATGGATTGGGACAGCCATCGTTACTTGGAATGTTTTTTCGCCATTCCAATGATGGGAGCGGTACTGCATACCGTTAATGTGCGGCTGAGCCCTGAACAGGTTCTGTATACCATTAATCACGCTGAAGATGACGTGATTTTAATGAACCGAGAATTCGCGCCGATCATTGCGGAAATTCAAGCGCGTATCGAAAACAAAAAAACCAAAATCATTTTGCTCGACGATGGCGATGCTTCTGATATCAGCGCGATCAGCCTAGCCGGTGAGTATGAAGCATTGTTGGCGGCGGCAAACGATACGTTTGAATTTCCACAATTAGATGAAAATACCCGTGCGACGACGTTTTATACCACTGGCACAACGGGTCTACCCAAAGGGGTGTATTTCAGTCATCGCCAATTGGTTTTACACACCTATGCAGGACGTAACACATTAAGTGGGACCGGGCCGGGCAAGTTTAATGACGACGATGTGTATATGCCGATTACGCCGATGTTTCACGTTCACGCGTGGGGTATACCGTATCAGGCGACGATGATGGGCGTTAAGCAGGTTTATCCTGGCCGCTATGATCCGGCTTCTTTGTTGAAGTTGTACGTGGTGGAAAAAGTGACCTTCTCTCACTGCGTGCCGACCATTATCCAAATGGTACTTGGCGCAGAAGCTGCGAAATCCGTAGACCTTAATGGTTGGAAGGTGATTATTGGTGGCTCGGCGTTGCCGCCGTCTTTATGCCGCGCTGCGCTAGAGCGGGGCATTGATATCTATACCGGTTACGGTATGAGCGAAACCTGCCCCATTTTGACCTTGGCACAACTACCGCATGAGTTGGCAGACGCCGATATTGATACGCAAATTGAATACCGTTGTCGCACCGGCAGACCGGTACCGATGGTTGAACTACGTATTGTTGATGCTGAAATGAACGACGTTGCTCATGACGGTAAAGCGCAGGGCGAAGTCGTTGTGCGAGCGCCGTGGTTAACGCAGGGCTATCTTAAAGATAAAGAGAACTCTGAAACACTGTGGGCCGGCGGTTGGTTACACACGGGCGATATTGGTGTGATGGATAAAGAGGGTTGGTTGAAAATCACTGACCGCATTAAAGACGTAATTAAAACCGGTGGCGAATGGGTGTCATCGTTAGATTTAGAGGGCCTAGTGCTTCAGCATCCGGGCGCCGCAGAGTGTGCGGTGATTGGCGTAGCCGATGCTAAGTGGGGAGAAAGGCCACTTGCTTTGGTGGTGAAGAAGCCTGATGCAGATATTGATGAGGCGTCGGTAAAAGCGCTAGTGATGGGTTACGCCGATAAAGGCGTTATCTCAAAGTATGGTGTGCCTGACCGAGTTAAGTTTGTTGATGCGCTGCCGCGCACCAGTGTAGGCAAGCTTGATAAGAAAAAAATGCGCGCCGAAATGGCGGACTAAAAACGTCCGAGTATTTAGGTCTTTTCACCTCTGAGAGGAGGTGAGCGTTAAAAAAAGCCCAATACGCTATGCGTCTTGGGCTTTTTGGTTCGAAGGCAGGCGCATTACCTCGCCGCGCCCTATACTGGCGCTGCTGAGCAGACGGCCTGTGCCTTGCCGAGTGCGTTTCGTCTCATATTTCCTGCACATTTGTGTGGTTATACTGCTTATTCTCGGCTGATGGTGACCGTTTTCGATCCACTGGAGTTTTTATGAAGAAAGTGACGGCTGTATTAGTGCCGACGATAGCAGGGGCCGTGGCGTTGATTTGGTTGTGGCCGACTTCACCAGACGCCCCGCGACAACGCCCCGTACAAGTAGTCAATACCGCCCTGCCGAGACTCGCGACCCTAGCCCGAGAGATTGAAGCGGTAGGCACCGCCCAGGCGCGGGAGTCTATTACAGTGACCAGCGAAGTTGATGGTCGCCTTGAGAAAGTCGCCGTAATAGAAGGCCAAAGCGTCAAAGCGGGGCAGGCGCTCTTTTTGATCGATGACCGTACCGCTCGTGCGCAACTAGCACGGGCCGACGCGCAGCTTGCTGATGCCCAAGCTGCATGGGGCCGTGCCCAACAGCTAGAGAATTCGGCGGTGTTGTCTCGCGCAGAAGCAGACACCCTTAAAGCAGCGCAGAACGCTGCTCAGGCGGATAGAGATTCTGCGGCGGCGCAGTTGGCTAACTATCAAATTAAAGCGCCTTTTGCTGGGGTACTGGGATTGCGTCAAGTGAATCAGGGCAGTTACGTCAAAGCGGGGGATCGTTTAACCACTCTAGATGATCTGGATTACCTTGAGGTGTTGTTCGCTGTGCCAGAGCGTTATATCGGCCAAATCGAAATCGGCCAACCAGTAGATGTTCGCTCAATAAGCTATCCAGACAAATCATTTTCAGCCAGCGTGCGTCAGCTAGATACGCGCGTGGACTCGATAAACAGAACCGTAACAGTCAAAGCGATGCTGGATAATACGCAACGGCAATTATTGCCGGGCCAGTTTTTGGCCGTCACGCTGCGCACCGGAGAGCACCATGCGGTGATGATCCCAGAGCAGTCGATAGTGACGGAAGGGGCGGGCAGTTTTATCTATGTCGTAGAAGATAGCACCGCAACACGCCGAGAAATTCATATTGGTGCTCGCCAGAAAGGCTGGGTAGAAGTGGTATCGGGGATCACCGAACAGGAAATAGTTGTGATTAATGGCCATACCCGTTTAGGTGCCGGCGCCCCAGTAGAGGTCAGAGAAGATGCGGCCGCATTACAAGCCGAGCTGCAGCCAGAGGCGATGCCTTTATTTGAGACGTCACCCGATAAGTCGCACTAGAGAGTAAATCTAATATGGTTATCTCTGATATCTCGATTAAGCGCCCAGTTTTCGCCACGGTCATTAGTTTATTGATTGTTGTGTTTGGTTTAGCAGGCTTATTGAAATTGCCTGTGCGTGAGTATCCCGACATTGATCCGCCGAAGGTCTCGGTCGCGGTTGATTATGTGGGCGCCGCCCCTGAAGTGATTGATACGCAAATTATTCAAGTGATTGAAGGGGCGATTAGCGGCATTGAAGGCGTGCGCCGTATTGAGTCACGCAGCCGGTTAGGCTCCGCTAGAACCAGTATCGAATTTAGTCTAGATCGCGATATCGACGTTGCAGCAAATGATGTGCGTGATGCCGTGTCGCGAATACTGGTGTCGCTGCCGGAAGAAGCTGATGCGCCGATTATCGCCAAGGCCGATTCCGACGCCCGTCCGATAATTTGGGTAACGTTAACCAGCAGTACATTAGACCCCGCTCAATTATCGGACTACGCCGAACGTAATTTGGTTGACCGTTTTTCCGTGCTTGATGGCGTCGCCGATATCTTCATTGGCGGCGAGCGTCGCTACGCCATGCGCGTGTGGCTAGATCGTCAGCGCATGGCGTCACGAGATGTGACGGTGACCGATATCGAAGCGGCGTTACGGGCAAACAATTTGGAGTTGCCCGGCGGTAAGGTCGAGTCCGCTAGTCGCGAATTCACTGTGCGTGCCGACAGTCGGTTAAGTTCAGCAGATCAGTTTCGCCGCTTGGTCATCCGCAAAGAAGGCAGTCACCTTATTCGTCTAGGCGAAGTCGCCGATGTGGAAAGAGGGGTTGAGAATGAAGATACGTTACTGCGGGCCAATGGCGAGGTCGCTATTGGCCTAGGGGTTATTCGTCAGTCCAAAGCGAATACCGTTGCCGTCTCGGATGCAGTACAGGCAGAGATAAAGCGCGTCGAAGACAACTTGCCGTCGGGCGTTAGTTTATCGATGAACTACGACGAATCGTTGTTTATTCGCGCTTCTATTAAAGAAGTACTGATAACCTTTGCCATCGCTGTGCTGTTGGTGATTTGCGTTATCTGGGTATTCTTAGGCAGTTGGCGTGCGACGTTGATTCCGGCGGTAACCATTCCTGTGTCAGTTATTGGCGCCTTTGCCGGCCTCGCCACGCTTGATTTCTCTTTGAACGTACTCACCTTACTCGCGTTGATTCTGGCTATTGGCCTGGTTGTTGATGACGCGATTGTGATGTTGGAAAACGTTCAGCGACGTATGGATGAAGGCGAACCACCTTTGAAAGCGGCGTACCTTGGTGCGCGACAAGTTGCCTTTGCCATTATCGCGACCACCCTGACGTTAGTCGCCGTATTCGTGCCCATTTCTTTTATGGGTGGCGATACCGGTCGGTTGTTCAGTGAATTTGGTTTTACGTTATCGGCGGCGGTAATAGTTTCCAGTGTGGTGGCGTTATCACTGGCGCCGATGTTGTGTTCTCGCTGGCTAAAGGCTCATAAAAAGTCCGATAGTGATACACCCAGAGAACGTTTCTTCGTCAAACTAACGCAAGGTTATGCGCAGCTGCTGGATCAATCGCTTGCCCAGCCTTGGTGGGCGGTCGGCATTGCGATTGTGGTGTGTATTGTTGGTGCGTTTGCCTTTACACAGTTGCCGCGTGAATTAGCGCCGACAGAAGATCGCGGCATTTTTATCGTGCCGGGCTCTGCACCCCAAGGTTCGACGGCGGCGTATACCGCGTTTCATTCCGCCAAAATTGAAAACAAATTATTACCGTTAGTCGATCAAGGTGTCGCCGAGCGAGTGTTGTCCATTGTTGGATTCCGAGGTGAAAGCACAGCCGGATTTACTATCGTTCGTTTAGCGCCGTGGGACGAGCGAGACATCAAACAACAAACCATTGTTGCTGGGCTACAACAAGAATTGCGCGATGTGCCGGGGCTGACGAGTTTTGCTGTTAATCCCCCTGGGTTGGGACAACGTGGTTTTAACAAACCGCTTGAGGTCGTTGTTGGTGCGCCGGATTATGAACTTGCCAAAGAATGGAGCGAGCGTCTGTTAGAGGCCGCTAAACAGAATCCTAACCTGCTTGGGCCAGATTCCGACTATGAAGAAACGCAGCCGCAGTTAAACGTAGAAGTGCAAAGAGATCGTGCGGCGGATTTAAGTATTAATGCGCAATCTATCGGTTTAACTCTGCAAGCGATGCTGGCCTCTGTTAGAGCCACCACGTTCTTAGATCGTGGCAGAGAGTACGATGTTATGTTGGAAGCGCGGCCGGAAGATCGCGCCACACCCCAAGACCTCAACAATATTTATTTGCGTAGCCCGAGCGGTAGTCGCTTGGTGGCGCTATCGTCGGTGACGTCATTACAGGAACGCGGTGCGGCGCCAGAATTGCGGCGTATTGATCGACTGCCAGCAGTAACGCTGGATGCATCGCTCGCACCCGGATATGACATGGGCAGTGCGATCGACTTCTTTGAACAGCAAGCAAAGGAGTTGCTACCGTCGGAAGCACGCTTAAGTTACAAGGGCATGGCGCGGGAATTTTCGGAAGCGTCGTCGGCAATCTATGTCACGTTTATGTTAGCCCTAGTGATTGTTTTTTTGGTGTTGGCGGCACAATTTGAAAGTTGGATACACCCGCTGATTATTATGTTGACGGTGCCTTTAGCGATTGCTGGTGCGGCGATCGCGATTTGGCTAACCGGTGATAGCCTCAATATTTACAGTCAGATTGGCATGATTATGTTGGTCGGTTTGATGGCCAAAAACGGCATTCTAATTGTCGAGTTTGCGAATCAATTGCGTGACCAAGGGGCGGATGTGCTGAGTGCGGTACGAGAAGGGGCGGTGGTACGTTTTCGTCCCGTACTGATGACGGGCATCTCGACAATCTTTGGTGCCTTACCGTTGGTCTTGGCCTCCGGCGCTGGCGCAGAAAGCCGTCTTACTATCGGCATTGTTATTCTCGGCGGGTTAACGTTCGCGACGGTACTTACGCTGTTTATTATTCCAATACTGTATCGTTGGTTGGCGCCATTCACTCAGCCTGCCGGCGCGATTGATAAAGCATTGAATGATCAGCTTGGCGTGCAGCATCACGATAATTAAGACGCGACAGCGTAAAGAGATTGAGAGCGAGAGATTGAAAGAGGCATTGAGCTACCAGATTATTCGCAGTCGACGACGAACGCTGGAATTACGGGTTTACCCTGACCAGCGGATTGAGGTGCGTGCGCCGTTGCGAATGGCACAAATGGAAATTCAAACCTTTGTCGATCAACGCGAAGAGTGGTTAAACAAACGTTTGGCAACGTTCTCCGACGCGCCGTCGTTATTGCCGCCGGATAAACGTTTTGCCTGCGGCAGCGAGCACCCTTATTTGGGGCGGCGAATGACCTTGGTATTGCGTAAAGGTCGTGGCCGCGCAAGTTTTGATGGCGAGGTTCTCGCCTTGCCAGTTAGCGATGTAAATAGTGCAGAAGTAGTTGAGAAGGCATTGCTCCGTTGGTATCGGCAGCAGGCACAAAGAGAGTTTGCCGAGCGTCTCGTGCAGTGGTTTGTACATTTTTCCAAACGCGGCCATCAGATGCCTGCATTGCAAATACGGACCATGCGTTCGCGCTGGGGAAGTTTGTCGTTACGTTCCGGCATGACATTGAATTTGGAATTGATTAAAACCCCGCCGGAATGCATCGATTACGTTGTGCTACATGAGCTATGCCATTTGGAGCATATGAATCATGGCCCGCACTTTAAGGCGCTAATGAGTGATTATATGGCCGATTGGCCGGCACGGAAAAAGCAACTTAACCGAGTGTCGCTACGGTAAAACGGCGGCAGAATATTTTTGAATGTTGCCTTGCGGAATATGGATAACGGCCCGAGCGTTACCGAAAAGGGCGGGTTCTTCGGTAACGTTCGAGTGCGTTGTTTTGCTTCTCTTATCGGTTAATGCTTTGTGGCTAATGCCGCGCCACTAAACCGAATGCCTTCCCAGCCAGACTGTAGAAATGCACGAATATTGGCATGATCATTTTCGTCTGGCGACGCCACCACTTTACGATAATGTTCGGCAAACAATTTAACCGTCTCGTTAGCGTTAAGTTGGTGGTGCTGGGCAAACGAAAATACTTTGCAGCTGCCACCGTTTTGTCCAGCGTCGTTGTTGACCACGCCATTGGAAAACGCGGTCGGCGTATAGACATAACCTTTATCAATAACGCTGATAACATCTGAAAATGCGAGGGCATCGGCATTATCGTGCAGTATTGATAAGAGCTCTGATTCGGTCATGGTTATTCCTGAGGTGCGATTGCGGTGTCACGGCCAGACTGCGCGTGAATGGGGTTGCAGTTTTTTAGCCGTACTTCGCCTTGCAGTACATTGCCGCGAGAGTATTCAGAAAAAATACAGGTGTTGGTTTTGGGGTCGTAGTTTTCGATCCAGAGATTGTCGTCTTTCCACGTAGCGGTAAGGTGCTGCTGACCTGCCGGAATAGACAGCGTCATATGACCGCCAAAACGTTTAACGAAAATTTGTTGGAGCCAGAAGTAATAGAGGAGGGTGCCGACGACTAATAAAATCAGGCTAACGATCATGGCGGGCTTCCATTTGCCCAAACGCACGCCGATACCAAATAGTGAGGCAATAACAAGCCCGGCTAGAACTAGCCAGTAAAAGTAGGTGATCATATCGTTATCCTTAAAGCCTGAGTTGTAAGGTCTTCAAGTAAAACGATAGAGAAGGGTTAGGTCAAACCCCGATTGCAGAAACGGTGCAGAAAGAATGAATACAAAAAACCCGCCGAAGCGGGTTTTTTGTAAATCATTTAGATCTTTGCAACGTTTGCAGACTGTGGTCCTTTAGGACCTTGCTGCACTTCGTAGGAGACTTTATCGCCTTCTGCGAGGGTTTTAAAACCTGAGCCAGTGATTGCGCTGAAATGTACGAATACGTCCGCACCGCCGTCATCCTGAGTGATAAAACCGAAGCCTTTAGATTCGTTGAACCACTTCACGGTACCTGTTGCCATGATGCTATTACCTCAAATATAAACAAATAGATTGATTCTGCAGGCCGGAGGGGGGTGTTCGGAGGATTGCTGAAGATGACGAGCATCGAGGGCATGACCAAAACATCCACTGCCGGAAGCTGCAGCAAGGCCCACTCTACGACAGTAACAACTAGGGCGCCAGCACTTTGTCAAGAGAGTTTGCGATTAGTCGTAGGGGAGTTTTGTTTCTGCGCGACAATCTGGGCAGACGAAGGGGGTGATTTCTCAAGGGAAGTCTAGACATAGGGCTGTATCAGCGCCGCCCTATGTCTAGAGGATATGGCCGGTGGGTCAATGGATATCTGCAGCGACCTCGAGCTCACGAATACCGTTTTCTAGGTAATCGAGCATGCGCTGCATGGACGGTAGGGTGCGACGGCAGCCAATCAGGCCGAATTCAAGTTGGTCGCCATAGCTGGTGAGAGTGATATTTAGCGCGATACGGTCGAGGACGATAGACACAGGGTACATGCCCTCGAGCTTCGCGCCATTCCAATACAACGGCTCTTTCGGGCCGGGTACATTCGAAATCACCACGTTAAAAGCCTGCATGCCTGGCGCGAGGCCGGTCATCAAATTAATGAATGTCGGCGCTAACATCAGTGCAGTGAAGTTGAGAATTTCAGTAGGCGACATTTGTTGGTAGCGTGCTTTCGCTTCCTCTACCGATGCCTTGATCACCCGTAAACGATTCGCTGGGTCGGCAATATGGGTGCCGAGGTTGGCCAGAATCGTGGCGATTTGATTGCCTTCCGCGCTGTCGTCTTGGCGCAGCGAGATGGGCACCATAGCGATTAGCGGGGCATTGGGTAGCGCATTTTGGCTGATCAGATAGTCGCGCAATGCACTGCCACATACCGCCAGAACAATGTCGTTAATAGTACAGTTGAAGGCCTTACCAATGCGGCGAATACGCGCCAGCGAGAAAGATTGTGCAGCGAAACGGCGGCTGCCAGTGATCCGTTCATTAATTTGTGACTGTGGCGCCTGAAAAATCGAGACGTAGTTGGGATCTTTCTTTGCCTTCTGCATCACGCTATACACTTCGCGCATTAGCGCGGGCACCGTGGCGACCTGTTTGCTCAGCCCCGCTGTGAGGCTGGCCAGCCCAGACATGGCTTCAACGGGGTTGCTGGGCATGGTGCGTTGCTTGCGTTCGTGCGCCCACACAGGTGGCAGGTTTCGTTCGTTGGGGTCAGTTGAAAGCGCGCGCATGCCCATGCGCATCGCCGAGACACCGTCCACGACGGAGTGGTGGACCTTGGTATACAGCGCAAAGCGCTTGCCGCGAATGCCTTCGATTAAATGGGCTTCCCACAACGGCCGTTCGCGGTCGAGCAAATTGGAGTGTTCGGCCGAGACAAGGGCGAGCAGCTCACGAATACGGCCAGGCTTGGGTAGCGCTTCATGGCGAAAATGGGCATCGATATCGAAGTGCTTGTCCTCAACCCAGAAGGGTTGGCCGAAGCGGTATTTTAGGCGTTGATTAAACGGCCGTACCGGACGACAGCACTCACGCATTTGCTGTGCTAATTCGCTGATATATTTGGGGCCAGCATCTTCAGGAAAGCTGAAGAGCTGCAAGCCGGCAACATGCATCGGCTGTTGGCGACGCTCCAAAAATAAAAACAACTGATCTGCGGGGCTTAACGCCTTCACTAGCCATCCCTCTTTGTTATGTTCTTCCTGAGTGCTTTACTCGCGCCGCGCCTGGCGCGAGCACCGTCATTGTGACGGTTTTTGATTCCTTTGGTTCTGCTGTGGCGCTATTTTTCTTTGCCTTGCCAGTGACGCATAGAGCCGGAGACGCCGGTGAACTTCGCCACCTCATCCCACATTTTCCGAGGCAGCGCGCCTTTAAATAAATCGGCGCTTTTCACCGTGATGGGCAAATACAGCATGGGCGTTTTTTGTCGCATGGCGCCCAGCGTCGCGCGCACGACTTTTTCTGGTGTGAGCATGGGTGTCAATAGTGGCGCTTTGGCGCCGTCGAACATGCCGGTGGAAATATAACTTGGGCATACCGTTGTTACGGCGACATTGTCGATGCCCCGCTCTTTTAGCTCAAGTCTTAATGACTCGGAAAAGCCGACCACTGCCCATTTGCTAGCCGCATAGCTACTACCGAAAGGCAGGCCGACAAAGGCGCTGGCGCTGGCAATGTTGACTAAGTGTCCGCGGCGGCTGGCAATTAAGTCGTTAAAGAATGCATGACAGGCGCTCATTAAACCAATGCTATTAATTTGAAAGGTGTTGATGTGCTGGTCCAACGGAACATCTTCAAACGTGCCGCCGAAGACCACGCCGGCGTTGTTAATCAGGGCGTCGATAGGGCCAAATTCTGCGTGAATGTATACCTTGGCGGCTTCAATAGACGCACGGTCGGCAACATCCATGACGATTGCCTCGGCGCGGCCGCCCCGGGCTTTGATCTTTGTCACAACCTCTTCCGCGGCAGCGAGTCGTCGCGCGGACACCAGCACTTCTGCCCCATGCGTTGCCAGCGTTTGTGCGAGCAATTCACCGATTCCTGTGCCCGCTCCCGTGATGAGTACGCGCATATCTGAAAAGTAAGCCACTATTTGAGTCTCCGGCAGTTCACGTCAGCGTAAACTATATCGGCGCGTGACGTCATGCTGATGGCGGTTCATTATGGAGAAAAGAATAATAGGGTAGGTGTCGGAGCGACACGCCATGACTCATTTAGTCACTGCCTTAATAGCGTTCTTCAGGGAGAGTCGAGGCATGCCAGTATGGAGACGGGTGCTCGGTATCGGCACCATGTGCTTGATGTTGTTATCCAGTGTGACCGCGTTTGCGGCATTGGTGCCGTTGCAATTGCAGGACCCAGTTGAGATCACCGCGTTGCCGCCGCATATGGAGATGTGGTGCGATGGCAGCGGTGAGTCTGAGTTGGCCGATGCGCGTGCAGAAGAATACGGCGAGATTAAAGGCGGTCAGATTACCCTGGGCTATCGCTCGGATGCGTGTTGGTTTCGCGCGGAGTTAATCAACGCCTCTGAGAACAACCTACCCTTATGGCTGCTAGTTGATTACGCGTTGCTTGATCAGGTTGAACTGTATTTGATCGGTGATGATGGCGTCGAATTTTGGCAGCTCGGCGACAAGCAAAGTTTCTCTAGCAGGCCCGTTCAGATACGTCTTTATACCGTCCCCCTTACGTTAAAAGCCGGCGCCGAAAAGTCGCTGTACATGCGCGTTAAAACCACTAGTTCCATGACCGTCCCGGTGAGCTTAAGTGGGCGTAATAATTTCATCGAGCACTACATTAACAATGAATGGTTGCTCGGTGTGTTTTACGGCATTGGGTTAGGGCTCTTTTTCTATCACTTGGTGCTGTGGTTAAACGCGCGCGAACAGGTAAGTCGGTTTTATGTTGTGCATGTCGGCGCGGCGACGCTTTATATCGCTTGTCTGCAAGGCGTGGTGCAGCGCTTTTGGTTTGAAGGCGCCATTTTTCCTGAAAGCACAGCGTATGTTAGTGCATACATTGCGCTGGCGGCTGGGGCTTTATTTGCCCGTGATTATTTACATACACAACAATGGCGAAAAATTGACAGAACCTTGCTGGCCTTAGCGGGATTGTGCTCGGCCGGTATTGTGATCCAACTCTTAGCGCCCGCGGGCAGCGTAAATTCTATTCAGGCATTGATCGCCATTATTGCGATGGCGATTATGATGGCGACGGGGGTTTATGGCTGGCTTAAAGGCATTCGGGAAGCGCGGATTTTTGTCGTCGCCTGGGCGGTATTTCTTGGTATGACTACACTGTTCGCGCTCAATGTTTATGGCCTCGTGAACTTACCCTCGACGCTGAGTGTGCACGGCATCCAGATTGGTATGGTGATGCAGCAAGCCTTGCTATCGTTTGGTTTGGCGGCCCGTTTAAGTTCGTTAAAAGATGAGGCTCTGTCACGCCAAGAAGAAATTGCACGGGCGCAGGCTGAGAGTGCGGCGAAGAGTGATTTTCTCGCGAAGATGAGCCACGAAATACGTACGCCTATGAATGCCGTTCTAGGGCTCGCCGATTTAATGCGCAGCACCAACCTTGATCCAACACAGCGCAACTACATTGAAACCATCTACAGCGCCGGCGGCAGCCTGCTCAATGTTATTAACGATATCCTTGATTATTCGAAGATCACGTCGGGAAAGATAGATCTGGATTTATCCACGTTTAATCTAGAGTCGTTACTAGAAGATTGCCTGACGATTTTCCACGCTAACGCTGAACAAAAGGGTTTGCGTTTGGTCAGCGATTGGGGTGATAGCTTGCCGCAATGGGTGGAAGGCGATCCTACTCGTGTTCGGCAAATTTTATTGAATCTGATTAGTAATGCCGTGAAGTTTACGGATAGCGGTGAAGTAGCGTTGTTTGCGCGCGCCTCTGCGCCAAATAATGAAGGGTTCTTTACCTTACGCTGCGAAGTGCGAGATCAAGGTATCGGCATGACCTCGGACCAACTTGGCTATCTATTTCAATCTTTCCAGCAGGCAGATAGTTCTACTTCGCGAAAATACGGTGGCACGGGCTTGGGATTGGCGATCTCGCGGCAGCTGGCAGAAATCATGCAGGGCTCGGTTGAGGCCACCAGCGAATTAGGGAAAGGCACCGTCTTTAAGATTTCATTACAGTTACGCTGTAGCACGAAGGTTATGCCTGAGCAGAAGCAAGCGAAAGATAATTCGCTGGCGGGCTTGCGTGTCTTGGTCGTCGAAGATAATGCTGTTAACCAAATGGTAATTTGGGCACTGCTGAAGAAGCTGGATATCGTTGTTACGATGATTAGCAATGGCGAAGAGGCGTTAGAGCGCGTGATGCATCAGCACAGTACATTTGATTTAGTGTTGATGGATTGTGAAATGCCGAATATGGATGGCTATGAAACAGCACAGATGATTCGGCAATGGGAGCAAACCGTGAAAGCGGCACGTATTGTGATTGTGGCACTGACGGCGCACGCCTTGTCGGATCATCGCGCGCGCTGTATTGCCAGTGGTATGGACGATCATATTTCTAAACCGGTCACGTTAAAGCAGCTGCGCGAGAAGTTACTGTATTGGGCGCCAACCGGAGACAAGGGCGACGAACCTAAACACTGACACGGTAAATCGAAGGGAAATAAAAAAGGGCGGGCCAAAATGGCCCGCCCTTTTTTACGACTGCGGTAGAGAACGTCCGTTACTGACTTTGCTCAAACCGCCGACCGATCAGATTAATCTTGATCTAAAGAGAACAATTCTGCCGGCATTTGCATGATGGATTTAGTTGGCTTTAAACACGCTTCCGCATGGCTTTTCGCCCGTGGCAGTAACCGTTCAAAATAGAATTCCGCCGTAGCAATTTTCGCTTGGTAGAATTCTTTCGGTTCATTGCCACCGTTCTCGAGTTTGTCATATGCGACGGCAACTTGAAGGCCCCAGAAATACGCCATAGTAGCGAAGCCTGAATACATCAAATAATCGTAGCTCGCGCAGCCAACCATTTCACGGTCTTTTGCGGCAGTTAGCATGATGCGAGTGGTGAGGTAGTTCCACTGAGCGGCAATTTTCAGCAACTTCCATGCATAAGGGCGTAGCTTGTTATCGGTGAGGTTCTTTGTGCCGAATTCGACCAGCTTCTGGCTAAATTCGCGCACACATTTACCGCGTGAGCCAAGCAACACTTTACGGCCCAACAAATCCAACGCTTGAATGCCGGTGGTGCCTTCATACAGAGTAGAGATACGCGCATCACGTGCGATCTGCTCCATGCCGTGCTCTTTAATGTAGCCGTGGCCACCAAAAACCTGCATGCCGATATTAGCCGCTTCTAGACCCATCTCAGTCAGGAAGCCTTTCAGGATCGGTGTTAGGAAACCGAGTTTGTCGTCCCAGTGGTTGTACTTCTCCATGTCGTTTTCGAGCAAGCCACTGATCATGTTGTCAGCGTACTGTGCGGTGAAATACAACATCGCGCGGCCGCCTTCAGCGATCGCTTTTTGCGTCAGCAACATACGGCGAACATCGCCGTGATGAATGATCGAATCAGCAACGAAGTCTGGATCTTTTTTGCCAGACAGGGCGCGCATAGAACGACGTTCTTTGGCGTAAGGCAGTGAGCCTTGGAAAGAAAGCTCTGCGTGGCAGATGCCCTGCATGGCGGTACCGATACGAGCGCTGTTCATAAAGGTGAACATGCACTCAAGACCTTTGTTTTCTGGGCCAATCAAGAAGCCAGTGGCGCCGTCAAAGTTCATTACGCTGGTGGCTGACGCTTTGATGCCCATTTTCTTCTCGAGCGCGCCGCAGCTCACGAAATTGTCTTCACCGATTTTACCCGGCAAGAACTTCGGCACGATAAACAATGAAATGCCGCGAGTGCCTTTCGGCGCATCCGGTAAGCGTGCGAGCACGATGTGAATAATGTTTTCTGACAGGTCGTGGTCACCGGAAGAGATAAAAATTTTGGTGCCGGTGATTTTATAGCTACCGTCTTCTTGTGGCTCTGCTTTGGTTTTTACCTGGCCCAAATCGGTGCCGCACTGTGGCTCGGTCAAGCACATGGTGCCAGCCCACAAGCCTTCGGTTAACGGTGTTAGGTAGGCCTGCTTTTGCTCTTCAGTGCCGTGCATCATGATGGTGTTCATGGCGCCGAGGGAAAGGCCTGGATACATGGCGAACGACCAGTTCGCCGTGCCCATCATTTCTTGCTTGAAGACACCGAGAGACATCGGCAATCCCTGACCGCCGTACTCAGTTGGGTGCGACAGTCCTTGCCAGCCTCCAGCCATGTATTCGTCATACGCTTCTTTGAAGCCTTTTGGCGTGGTGACAACGCCGTCCTTTAGCGTGCAGCCCTGCTCATCACCGCTCTGGTACAAAGGCGCGATAGTGTTTTCGCACAGCTTCGCCATTTCACTGATGATCGCTTCGACCATATCCGGAGTCGCATCTGCACCATTGGGCAGCGTTTTGTAGTGACCCTCGAAATCGAGCACTTCATTCATCAGAAAGCGCATGTCGCGTTGTGGGACTTTGTACTGGGGCATAACTCACCTCGTTGTATAGAGCAGGGCATGGTAGGGCGTGGCAAAAAGCGCTGACAGCGCCGACGCAACATAAATCAGGAGATGCTTTATATACAAACGCGGCGGCGGGCGCCTTGACCACGTAAACGAAATTGACCGTCGCTAGCGACAGGTGTTCACTGAAGTGCCGCTCAACCAGCGCTATTCAGCGCACCGCGCGTGGGTGTGATATGAGGCAGCAGGGGAAGAGATAATGAGCGGAAGCCATAGTGAGAATAGTTTGCATTCACATTAGGGGCAAATTGCCGTATCGTAGGGCCTCCAGAAATTTCCCGTTCCCGGGGGTTATGAATGCGCGTTATCCGTTTGTGTATGTCGGTTTTGGTCTTAGTTGCAGCTTCGCTTGTGGCAACGACGGCAACAGCTCAGCCGAGAATTATTCTTCAGCTCGTCGACTATGTTGGGGTGGATTACCCTGGCGCCATTAGTGCCGGCGAAATTATTAATGAAGAAGAATATGCCGAAATGGTCGAGTTCAGTGCACGTATTCGCGACGGCTTGGCGGCCTTGGACGCAAACGATGAGGTTGTTGCGCAACTTGATCAGCTCGCTCAGTCGTTACAACAGCAGATCGCTGCGAAACAAGAGCCGACACGCATTGCCGCGCTAACCCAGCAGCTCCGCAACGTGCTGATGGCGAACTTCGAGCTAGACCTAACACCACGGCTACCGCCAGAACTGGCCACCGGCAAAGCGCTCTATCAACAAAACTGCATCGCCTGTCACGGCGCCAGTGGACACGGCGATGGCCCCGCGGCCGCAAGCCTAGAGCCAGCCCCAACCGATTTTCACGATGTTGAGCGCGCCCGCGAGCGCAGCCTTTTTGGTCTGTATAACACCGTGACGTTGGGCGTGGCGGGCACGTCGATGGTTGGCTTTAATCAACTGTCCGACGCCGAGCGTTGGTCATTGGCGTTTTATGTCGGCGGCTTGTTCGCAGAAGAAGATACTGCCGCGGCAACCGCGTGGAAGCGCAACCCGCTAACGGTCGAGCAAGCGGTCACGCTGGCGCCAGCAGAGCTGGCAGATTTAGTAGACGGTGAAATGCGCGCCCAGTACGTGCGCCATAACCCGAATAGCTTGTTTGCCGATCAATCGCCGTTGGATGTCGCGCGCCAAGGCATCGCTGAGAGCGTCAGCCTGTATCAAGCCGGCGATGTTGCGGCGGCAAAACGGGAAGCGATCACCGCGTACCTTGAAGGTTTTGAGTTGTCCGAAGCCTCACTTAATAATGTCGACCCAGACCTGATGCGCGAAATCGAAGTGTCGATGATGGCCTATCGACGCTTGCTCGACGGCAAGACACCGGTAGAGCAAGTTGCCGAAAGCGCGCTGGCGTTGAGAGCCCAGTTTGATCGCGCTAGCGAAGTATTAGCCGGCGACTCACTGTCGCCAAGCGTCGCCTTCTCAAGCTCGTTGATTATCTTATTGCGTGAAGGTCTTGAAGCCATTTTGGTGGTAGCGGCCATGGCGGCCTTTTTGACGAAAACCGGCAACGCTACGGGCATGCGTTGGTTACACGCCGGTTGGATTCTGGCTTTGATAGCCGGCGGCGGTACGTGGGCGGTGTCAAACTGGCTGTTCACCATTAGCGGAGCAACACGGGAAATAACCGAAGGCTTTACCGCATTGGTCGCCGCCGGCATTTTGTTCTACGTCGGCTTCTGGATGCACTCACGCGCCAATGCCGACAAGTGGAATGAGTACATCAAAACGCAAATGAATTCCGCCGTCACCAGCGGCGCACTTTGGTCATTTGCGATCGTGTCGTTCTTGGCCGTCTACCGCGAAATTTTCGAAGTGATCCTGTTCTACCAAGCCCTATGGGCCCAGGTCGATAACACCGCACACAACGCGGTACTCGGCGGCGGCGCCGTGGCCCTGGCGTTACTGGCGTTGATCACGGTATTGATTAATCGCTTCGGCATGCGCTTGCCGCTGTCCACCTTCTTTACGGTCACCGCGTATTTGATGATTGCCCTAGCATTCGTGTTTGCTGGCAAAGGCGTAGCCGCCCTGCAAGAAGCCGGACGCATCCCGATGGACCCAGTAAACTTCCCGCGCATCGAGTTG
>JAGPVL010000017.1 GCA_018067045.1 Gammaproteobacteria bacterium | reverse complement strand
ACCAATGGTGGCCACCAATGATGTACATATGCACAAAGCCGAACGCCAGCCCCTACAAGATATTATCACCGCCATACGATTGAAGACTCCGGTATCACAACTTGGCCAAAAGCGTTTTAGTAACGCAGAAAGACATTTACGACCGCTATCAAGACTACAAGAGATTTACCCTCCCGCCCTCCTCGAAGAATCCATTCGCATTGCCAATTTATGCGATTTTTCGCTCGATGAATTACGCTATCAATATCCGCAAGAAACCGTACCGGAAGATGTAAGCGCCACCGATTACTTGAAGAGTTTAGTTTATCAGGGTGCCGCAATGCGCTGGCCAGAAGGCACTCCGGACAGTGTATTGGCATTACTAGAATCTGAGCTCTCACTGATTGCCGAGCTACAGTACGAATATTACTTTCTCACTGTGCATGACATTGTTGCATTTGCTCGCAGTCGCGACATCTTATGCCAGGGGCGAGGCTCCGCCGCCAACTCCGCGGTTTGTTACTGCCTATTTATTACTGAGATAGACCCCTCGCGGAGCCAACTCCTTTTTGAGCGATTTATTTCCCGTGAACGTAATGAACCGCCTGATATCGATGTCGACTTCGAGCACGAGCGCCGCGAAGAAGTCATGCAATATATCTACACCAAATATGGTCGCGAACATGCCGCACTAACTGCTACCGTTATTCGCTACCGAAAACGTTCAGCAGTACGCGATGTCGGGCGCGCACTAGGCATTGATGAAAGCCAAATCAGTTTATTATCAACGCAACTTGCTTGGTGGGATAATCCCGAAACGCTTACCGAACGTTTTTCTGAAGCAGGCTTGAACGACTCTTATATTGTCCGCCTATATATCCAGCTCGTTATAGAAATAATCGGTTTTCCACGCCATTTGTCTCAGCATGTCGGTGGATTTGTGATTACCCGAGACCCGATACACACGCTCGTTCCCGTCGAAAATGCAAACATGCCAGATCGCACGATTATTCAATGGGATAAAGATGATCTGGAAGCCGTTGGACTAATGAAAGTCGACATACTCGCACTAGGCATGCTAACAGCCATCCGAAAAATGCTCCGCCTTATTAACGAAAATCGCGACAACCCTCTGTTCATACAAGACATTCCAGCAGAAGACCCTGCGACCTATAACATGCTATGCAAAGGCGATAGCATAGGCGTTTTTCAAGTCGAGTCTCGGGCTCAAATCAATATGTTGCCGCGCCTTAAACCGCGTACCTTTTACGATCTTGTCATAGAGGTTGCAATCGTTCGTCCCGGTCCTATTCAGGGCGATATGGTCCACCCATTTCTTCGGCGCCGTAATGGCCTAGAAAAAGTGGAGTATCCAGATCATCGTATCGAGAAGGTTTTATCTCGGACACTTGGCATACCCATTTTTCAAGAACAAGTCATTCAACTCGTCATGGTTGCCGCTGGATTCAACGGAGGGCAGGCAGATAGACTACGCCGCGCGATGGCCAGCTGGGGAAAAACGGGGGAGCTTGCGCAGTTCCGCGACCCCATCATTCAAGGCATGCTACACAACGGCTATTCAAAATCCTGGTCAGAGCGACTCTTTGAGATGATGAAGGGTTTTGGCGGCTACGGCTTCCCCGAATCCCACTCCGCAAGTTTTGCTCTCATTGTTTACCTTTCTGCGTGGCTTAAACGCCACCACACCAGTGCTTTCTATGTTGGCCTACTCAACAGCTTACCCATGGGCTTTTACTCTCCTTCCCAACTGATTCGCGATGCCAGACGCCATGGCATCGATGTACAGCCAGTTGATATTCAATACAGCTCATGGGATTACAGCCTCGAACAAAGCGCCCACCATAATCAGCAAAAGCATCTCACCATTCGGATTGGCTTTCGGCAGATAAAGGGGTTTAACCAAGATGCCGCGCAGCGAATCGAGTTAGCAAGAAAAAACACCCCATTTATTTCACTGGAAGACATCTACGAGCGCTGCACTCTCTCTCGCCCAGAACGACGCGTACTCATTGATGCCGACGCACTGAAAAGCATTAGCGGCAATCGACACCAAGCTCATTGGCAGGACCAAGGTGTACAAGAAAGAAAGCCGTTATTTCAATATGAATCCCAGACAGACACCTCTATTAATCACGCCGAGAACAGATCAGAGGCGTCTTTTCAACGCGACAGCGAAACGAATGAAGGAGTATTAATTCTCCCGCCCTCCGACATGGAAACAATGCTAAGCGATTATCGCCGACTCGGCTTAACCCTTGGCCAACATCCGATAGCCCTGCTGCGGAAAGACCCTAAGTTGCAGCGCTGCCTAACCGCTCGACAACTCAAAACCGCGCGGCATGGGCAGCTCGTTCAAGTCACGGGGCTCGTAACAAACCGGCAGCGCCCTGGCAGTGCCGGTGGCGTACTTTTTATGACACTGGAAGATGAAACTGGCTGCACCAATATCATTATATGGGAGTCGCAACAGCACAAATTTAGGCGGGAAATTTTAGCGGGAACGGTGCTCCTTATTAAAGGAACACTGGAAAAGTCGGATGAAGGCGTTATTCATGTTGTCGCCGGTCATGTCAGCGACCACAGCAACCTACTCGGTACGCTAGAAATCCCGTCACGCGACTTCCACTAACACGTATCACCTATGAGCATTACCGTCTCATTACTCTAATCAGACAAGGCGACACTAGCTATCAGAGCCCATGAAAATTTTCATCTGTCGCGTTTGCCGTAATACCGAGGACGGCTTCATCCCCAGCATGTCTTTAAAAACGTGATTTAGATGGGATGAATCTGAAAATCCCGCCGCTAAAGCAGCATCAGTCAACGTAGACCCCATCGCCATCATTGAAGATGTCACAAACAAACGGTGCCACAACCGATAACGACGAATAGGAATACCCGTTGCTTCCTTAAACAGCCGCTGCAAACGAGCACCTGACAAACCAACCACCGCGCCTAGCTCATCATTTGAAATGTTCTCACTCGGGTCCGTGCGTATGACTTCAATGATTTTTACGATGCGCTCATCTACTTTAAAGTCATTGAATTTTTCTGAGATGGAAGGAAATAAGAGGTCTAATAATAGTTGATACGCCTGCGTTGCATCTCCGCCTTGAGAGTAAACCGATTCAAGTGCTGCCACCTGCTCCGCTTGCCGACGAGAATGAAAGTAGACGCCCTCTTCACAGTGCTTCATCAATGGTTGATGAAACAAAAAATCACGCCCTAAAGGATCGAGAAAACAGCAAGCAATACGGCCGCCATGCGCATCCCCAGTGAAGCGCAGACCTGCCGGCACAAGAAATGAACGCGCACAGAATTGATGGTCGCCCACAATAAGATCCATGTCGCCGTCCAATCCAACCAAAACGGCATGGGCGCCAGGTGACAGCGACGAAAGTCTACCGATACGACCGACAAATAGCGTTCTTAATGGCCATAGAAAAAGAGAAGACAGTTCGTTATCAGCAGAAATCGCCATTTTTATTATCGTATTCCGTTCTTACAAAGCGTTGCCAGCCTCTATTCTGCCGCCCCTCCGGTCAGACAGGCAAGCATACAAGGAAGAAAGCGCTAATCCATCACATACTGAATAAGTAACCGTAAAACAGACAAAGAATGTTCAAATCTTACAAGTAGACGCCATTCAGTCAATCATATAGTCCGATTGCCGACAGGAAATAACAACTCACGTAAGGGGCAGACGCGAAGCTCCCTAGCTCGATTTCTTCACAAATTGAGTCAAGATTACAATTTGCTGACCGCTAACACGACCTTCAATATGCCCAGCATTGTCTTGCCCTAGAGATATATTGCGCACTGCCGTACCGCGCTTTGCGGTAAAATTGGCACCCTTCACCGTCAAATCTTTTATTAACACTACCGTATCACCCGCTGCGAGGGTGGCACCATTGCTGTCTCGGTGCACCAAAACGTCCTCACCTGCAGACGACGCCTCGGCTTCAGCCCATGCCTTCGTTTCGTCTTCGAGGTAGAGCATATCCAATAACTCTTGCGGCCAACCCTCCGCGCTGATGCGGCTCAACATGCGCCACGCAACCACCTGTACTGCCGACACCTGACTCCACATGCTATCGTTCAAACAACGCCAATGATTTAAGTCAACTTCGGCAGCCCCGCTGAACTGATCGCGGCAAGCCGCACAAGCATAAATACTGCTATCGGCGCCCTCATCTGGACTAAACGGTACTTGGTAAGCAGCCAAATGTTCATTCGCGCCACACAGTTCACATTGAGACCCACTGCGTACCTGTAAGATTTTGTCTAATGACATTGAGATTCAGCCGCTTTATTAAAACGCTCATTATACAACAGCGAAGCATTTACAACATGCCTGCCCCCTAGCGTGGCCGTATCAACAAAGCTGACTATCAGCTCATCTACCATTTGGCCACCCTCTCCCGTTTTCGGCTTGCATACTCGTCACAGCTCGCTTTTTATCGCTATAATTTTATCGACGCAAAGGGCACCAATGGCAGGCGGAATAAAACCACCAAAAAGAATGGGGCAGTACCAAGTATCACCAGAAGCAATGCATATAATAAAAAAGGAGAGCCCACTAGATGAGTATATTACAACTGCCCCGAGCTCAACCGGACGTCATTTTATATGACTGGCATGCAACCTTGGTGGACACCCATGACGCCATGTACCACGCTGTCGACGATATACTGCCGCGGCTAAAGGAGCTTGAGCTTTGGGAGAGGATGCTCGACCCGCAAGACTCCAAAACCATCGAAGATGCCAAGCTTCTCATTTACGTACGTAATAACAACCGACTTCACCCTAAAATCGTTTCACAGAAAAAAATCTCTCGCACGGATATATTCGAAGTACTCTTTGGTGAAGATGAATCAGCCAAAGCCAGTGCTCATCGTGCATTTGACGATGCGTATAAGAACTATGTCGACGAAGTTCATCCTCTCGAACCTGACATTCGTGAACAACTGACTCAGCTAAGGAATATGGACATAAAAGTTGGCCTTATCACCAACCGACGACGAGACTTTCTAGAGCATGAGCTGCGGCTCGTAGACGGCACAGGATGGACAGACCTTTTCGACGTTGTCGTTTGTGGCAGTGACGTTTCTCTACGGAAACCAGCCCCTGACATGCTCATAGAGGCGCTAAAAAGGTTAGATATTGCAGCATCCGAAAGTGTTTGGTATGTGGGTGACAGCACAACGGATGTTATTGCCGCAAGAGAGGCCAGAATAACATCAATTTTTTATAACGGTGCTGGCTGGGACCAAGCATGGATAGACAAAATTTTTCCCGACACCGTGCGCCACCCCCATCGCCCCGATACCGTGGTATCAACTATTGCAGAAGTCACCCAGTTGGCTCGCTGGATGCGGGCCCACGCGCTTCGTGTCGATCGAGCGAAAGAAAAATGCTCGCCTCCTTATTTTGATGGATAGCGCTCCAACACCTTGGCCGACTTCTCTTTCATTCGAAAAACGATGAGCGCACTCGCACGAATACCTTCAACTTCGGCAACCACGCCCACGCCTTTGGCATAAAACACATACCGCACGTCATCCCCTTTGAGCGGACCAATACGTATTTTGTAATCCTCTTCGAGCAAAACCGTATCAAATAATCCTGCTGGCACTTTTACACGGTAGGCGCCTACATAGCGCTGCAGTGAAGTCATCGACCCCGTATAAGCAACTTTATTCGGCTCCCCCAGATCAAACACCGTCAATGTATTGTCAGCCTTCCACACATCCCCTTTCGCGCTACCCACCGGAATACTGAGGCCTGGGTGGATTTCCACGCGGTAACCATGCTCAATGTCTGTTTCCGTATGAATACTAATACCCTGACCATCTACAACCGTAATTTCCTCAATAATCGTTTCGCCAATATGTCTACTCCAAGCGAGATGCGGGTTATCAGGATCAGGGCGATGTAGCTCAACTTGCTCGTGCTTACCGTGATCATCGCCACTCACATAGCGAAAGTAATACTCCCCCTCCGATCGCCCAACCCACTCAGCGGGTCGAACTAAATCTGGCGCGGAGATCGACTCAACCAAAAAGTCCTCCCCCAACAGCTGAATCGCGTCCTTTACATCGTTAGGCAACAACGCGTCAGACGCATGCAACGGTGAGAACGCCAAGATCAGGCCCAACAATATCACCGATAACCCACCGGCTCGGGCCGCAGAATCAATAATCGATAATTTACTCACATCCATACTCCACGCTCCCTCGCACATATATGCCTTTCTCTACAGCATACCCGCCACCTTGTGCCGCACCAAGAGACACCACACCAAGGAAACACACCACGCCACGCTATTATTTGTATATTTAGCGCTTTAGCATGAAGCCACACCCCAAAAGGTACTCCTATATGCGCCTCAGCATCTTTTCCTCATACTTCGCCATCACTCTCCTGATATTTACCAGCCCCCCACTACGGGCAGATGAAAACAGCGTCTTTCAATACGACTCAAAGCCGACGCTACGCGGAGACATTCGTTTCAACCAAGACAACCCCAAACAAGTAAAACGGCACGACTTTGAAGTTGTCGACTACGCATTGATGAGTAATGAACAGGGAGAGCGATGGGCAACTGTAACCTTCAAGAACACCTCCACTGGTCAGCGCCTGCTAGCGAATGAGTATCTACTTGCTGAATTTGCAGATGGCACCCAACGCTTCGCCCTTAATCTCGACGGCAAGGTAGAGAGCGGCCAAGTTCTGACACGTACCGTTTTCTTTGGCTACCATCGATTCCCGATTCTACGGCTGCAATGGTAGCTTCTGCACGAACGCTTCCAATTATTCGACGCAAAAAAAAGAGCCTCAATAGAGGCTCTTTTTAATACGACAAAATTAGGAAACTTAGATAAGTTTCTCTAACTCTGGCACCGCATCAAACAAGTCTGCAACTAAACCGTAGTCTGCAACCTGGAAAATAGGCGCTTCCTCGTCCTTGTTGATAGCAACAATAACTTTGGAATCTTTCATGCCCGCCAAATGCTGAATGGCACCGGAAATACCAACGGCAACATACAGATCTGGCGCAACGATTTTACCGGTTTGACCAACCTGCATGTCGTTAGGAACAAAACCGGCATCAACCGCTGCGCGTGAGGCGCCCACTGCTGCGCCAAGCTTGTCGGCTACTTTATACAACATTTCGAAGTTTTCGCCATTCTGCATGCCGCGGCCGCCAGAAATAACGATGCTCGCCGCTGTCAGCTCAGGACGGTCAGACTTCGCTAGCTCTTCGCCGACGAATGAAGACTTACCTTCATCTTTAACAACGTCCAGCGCTTCAATAGAAGCAGAACCGCCTTCGGCAGATGCTGCATCAAAGCCAGTAGCACGCACAGTAATGACTTTCGTGCTGTCGCTGTTCTGAACCGTTGCAATCGCGTTACCTGCAAAGATAGGACGCTTGAAGGTGTCAGCCGAATCAACCGCGATAATCTCGGAGATTTGCTCAACATCCAACAGTGCCGCAACACGTGGCATAAAATTTTTGCCAGTCGTAGTTGCCGCCACAAGGATGTGGCTGCTGTCTTTACCAACTTCAGCAACCAATGCAGCAACGTTCTCTGCTAGCTGGTGCTCATAAGCGGCATTGTCAGCGCACAAAACTTTTGCAACGCCATCGATTTTTGCAGCGGCTTCTGCCACTGCGCCACAACCACTACCAGCAACCAGTATTGTAATGTCGCCACCAATCGCTTTCGCGGCAGTGATTACATTCAATGTGGCGCCTTTAAGGCTGCTATTGTCGTGTTCTGCGTAGACGAGGATGCCCATGTTAGATCACCTTCGCTTCATTTTTGAGTTTCTCGACCAGCTCCTCAACGGAAGCCACCTTGATACCTGCTGAACGCTCAGCAGGTGGCTCAACTTTCAGCGTCTTCGTGCTAGAAGCAAAGCTCACGCCCAGATCAGCCGGTGTAACAACATCCAACGGCTTTTTCTTGGCTTTCATAATGTTAGGCAGTGACGCATAACGCGGCTCATTCAAGCGTAGGTCAGTGGTGACCACCGCAGGAAGAGATAGCTCAACAGTTTGCAAACCACCGTCGACTTCACGCGTCACTTTAACTTTGCCATCTGCAACATTCACTTCGGAAGCAAATGTACCTTGGCCCATGCCCGTCAACGCAGCCAACATTTGGCCGGTCTGGCTGTTATCGCCGTCGATAGCCTGCTTGCCTAAGATAACAAGATCAGGACTTTCTTTCTCGACTAACGCTTTTAGCGCTTTAGCAATCGCTAATGGCTGAGCGTCTTCGTCGGTTTCGACCAAAATAGAACGGTCAGCACCCAATGCCATGGCGGTACGCAACTGCTCTTGAGCAGCCTTGCTACCAATAGTCACGGCAATAATTTCAGTAACAACGCCCTTTTCTTTCAGACGTACAGCTTCTTCCACTGCGATTTCGCAGAAAGGATTCATGGCCATTTTGACGTTGGCAAGATCAACACCAGAGTGGTCCGCTTTCACGCGAACTTTGACGTTGTAGTCAACGACCCGCTTGATCGGTACAAGAACCTTCATAGGATCCTCGGATTCGTTTATTGATAACTAACAGGAAAGGGTGCCACACGGAGCCCCCCACGCGAGAGGCGCTATGTTGAACCCCGCCCCCGTCAACGTCAATAGGCCGCCGCGCGCCAAGCCCATGATTTTCCAGCAAATAAGAATAAAGTGCCGCCATGTTTCGATGACGCACCAGTCGCGCCTGTGTGATACGACAGTCTCAGGTTGATGGCACGCCAGTCGCCAGGGCGTGACGTGTCAGTCGTTCCTTTTCCTTGTATATCAAGGGGTTCGCTTGAGATAATCCAAACGCTCGTTTGAACTGAGATCGATATTCTGCAGCAAAGACATTTCGCTGTGTCCGACCTGTCAGGTCAGAAACTAGCGAGCTAGCGGCGCCCTCTATATACTCCGCGCCACTTGAAAGTGCCCCAGCAGTGGGTTTGGCTCCTGAACTTGGTCTTCACACAGATTTCCAAATAAAGGCGCCACCTCAACCGTTACGAGGAGAAGGTTATGGAACGCGAATCAATGGAAGTCGACGTCGTTATCGTCGGCGCAGGTCCCTCCGGACTGGCAGCAGCATGTCGTCTTGGCCAACTGGCTCAAGAAACAGGTCAAGAAATCAGCGTTGTTGTTGTTGAAAAAGGCTCCGAAGTCGGCGCCCATATCCTTTCTGGTGCGGTGCTAGAGCCACGCGCCCTCAACGAACTCTTTCCGACATGGAAAGAAATGGGCGCACCGGTCAATGTACCGGTAACCGAAGACGAAATCCTGCTGATGACGGGTGCAGAAAGCGCCATCAAAGTGCCTAACGTTTTCGCCCCAAAGACCATGCACAATGAAGGTAACTACGTTATTTCATTGGGCAACTTGTGCCGCTGGCTCGGCGAGCAAGCTGAAGGCTTGGGCATTGAGATCTTCCCAGGCTTCGCTGCCACAGAAGTTCTGTTCAATGACGACGGCTCTGTGAAGGGTATCGCCACCGGCGATTCTGGCATCGGCCTCAACGGCGAACATAAGCCTAGCTACACACCTGGCATGGAACTTCATGCTAAGTACACCATCTTCTCCGAAGGTTGCCGCGGCCACCTCGGCAAACAACTGATGGAAAAATTCAATCTGCGTGACGGCGACATCGACCCGCAGCATTACGGTCTCGGCATCAAAGAATTGTGGGACATTGATCCCGCGAAACATAAGGAAGGCCTTGTGTTGCACAGCGCCGGCTGGCCGCTGAGCGAATCCGGCTCTGCAGGCGGCGGCTTCCTTTATCACCTCGACAACAATCAGGTGACATTAGGTCTGATTACCGACCTTTCATATTCCAACCCACATGTTTCACCCTTTGACGAAATGCAGCGCTGGAAAACAAACCCAGCCGTTAAGAAGTTTCTCGAGGGTGGTAAGCGCGTTTCCTATGGTGCTCGCGCCATTGCAAAGGGCGGCTTGCAATCCTTGCCCAAAATGACCTTTCCTGGCGGCCTGTTAACGGGCTGTAATGCCGGCACATTGAACTTTGCGAAAATCAAAGGCACTCACACCGCCATGAAGTCGGGCATGCTGGCTGCTGAAGCGATTGCCGAAGCACTGAAGGCCGGCCGTGGCAGCGACGAGCTAAGCGAATACACCAGCGCATTTAAAGCAAGCTGGGTGCACCAAGAGCTGTATCAACAGCGCAACTTTGGGCCGCTGCAGCACAAGTTCGGCAACCTCGTGGGCTCCGCCATGGTGTTCCTCGACTTGAACATCTTTAACGGCAAACTTCCGTTCACCTTACGTGACCCCATTCCGGATCATGAAACGCTGAAGTCGGCGGCGGAAAGCAAACAAATCAACTATCCAAAACCGGACGGCAAACTGACCTTCAACAAGTTAGATTCGGTGTTTTTATCGAATACCAACCATGAAGAAGATCAGCCGTGCCACCTAACGCTAAAAGATCCAGACGTCCCTCTGCAGGTGAACTTGCCACGCTGGGATGAACCGGCTCAACGTTACTGCCCTGCAGGCGTTTACGAAATCATCACCAGTGAAACTGACGGTTCAAAACGTTTCCAGATTAACGCCCAGAACTGCGTTCACTGTAAGACGTGCGACATTAAAGACCCCACCCAGAACATCAACTGGGTGGCACCGGAAGGCACTGGCGGTCCAAACTATCCAAACATGTAAGTGTTTGAATTAGGTGCGCACAAACAGTGCGCTGATAAAAAAGGGCCTCAAATGAGGCCCTTTTTTATGGAAGAAGAAATCATTAATTTATCCCCTCAACTTCACACGTCTTTTGACCAAAGAAACATGCTCGCTTTCTTATTGAGAATGTTTAGCTCAAAACTCGCCGAGCAGCGCGATGCCGTTAGGCCATAACAAACATGTAAGGGAAGAAGATGCTCTTCTCTCGGGTGACAGTAGCGCGCTGCCGGAGCACTCTCCCATTGCACCAAGCGACGAAAACATTCCTCCTCGCTAATATCCGCACTCGCGCACGTCTGCACTAACCAGCTCTCAAACGCTTCATTCATCGCTTTAGATTCAGCTGTCTCAGGGGCAAAGAAAGCTTTCATATTATGAAACGAAAAGCCCGAGCCAATAACCAGCAAGTTCTTACAATCCAAAGCCTGAAGAGCTTGGCCAATCTCTAGATGCGCCGCCGAATCAAGATTGCTCATAAGAGAAAGCTGAACACATGGAATGTCCGCGTCGGGGTACATGATTTTTAACGGCACAAAAACGCCGTGATCAAAACCTCGTTGATCATCAAGGTCTGCCGCTATGCCCGCGCGCGACAGCACCTCACGTACTTTACTGGCAAGCACGGGCTCGCCCAAACAGGGATACTGAACACTGTAGGATTCTTGAGGAAAACCATAATAGTCGTAGATAAGGGGCGGCGCTGCACCAGAGGTAATAGTAGGAACCTCCGCCTCCCAATGCGCACTCACAACAAGAATTGCCGAAGGCTTCTCAATTTGCCCTGCGATATTTTGCAAACACGCCACCATGTCCGTATGCCCGGCATCGCCAATTAACGGCATAGGGCCTCCGCCATGAGACAAAAACAAAACATCCATTTTGCACACCTTCTATTGCACCGACTATCTGCCGCCCATCAACCTATTCGACCTATTTCTAAAAAGTCGAGTCCGCATCAATCATCTCTCTATCTTTACCACTTTATACATATCATGACGGCGATCTTTCAAATTGGTTACAGATCCTTCTTGATGCAACAATTTCAGCTTTTCAAAATCAACATCTGCAAACACCAACATTTCGGTATTGGCTACTGCTTCACTCAGAATGCCATCGTGAGGAAAGTAAAAATCAGAAGGCGTGAAAACAGCCGACTGCGCGTACTGAATATCAACGTTATCCACGCGCGGTAAGTTGCCACAGCTTCCCGATATAGCGACGTAACATTCATTCTCGATGGCGCGAGCTTGGGCGCAATGACGTACGCGTAAGTACCCGTTTTTGGTATCCGTCCAAAACGGCACAAACAATATCTCCATCCCCTCTTCCGCCAACAAACGAGACAGCTCCGGGAACTCAACGTCATAACACACTAAAATACCGATCTTGCCTGCATCAGTTTCAAATACCTGTAGCTTGTCGCCACCTTCAATACCCCAGTCTCGCCGCTCACCAGGGGTGATATGGATTTTATATTGTTTTTCCATGGTGCCATCACGACGAAAAAGAAATGCCACGTTATAAACATGACCATCTTCTACCAGCGGCATAGAACCACCGATAATATTAATATTGTAGCTCACTGCCATATCCGACAACGCCGCAACGATCTCCTCGGTAAAGGTCGCCAAAAAGCGAATCGCCTCAACCGAATCCATCTTTAACTCAAGCCCCATTAGTGGTGCGCTGAAAAACTCTGGCAACACGGCGAAGTCCGATCGGTAATCCGACAGGGCGTCGACAAAAAACTCAACCTGATTAAGCAAGTCCTTAATCGATGTTGCCGCACGCATACGACGTTGCACAACACCAATCCGCGCAACAGCTTTACTCTCGTACGCACCACGTTCAACCGGCTCAAATAAAATATTATCCCACTCGAGCAGCGTCGCGTACCCCTTAGATTGCGCATCTTCCGGCAAGTACTTTTTCAACAGACGTTTTACATCAAAGCCGTTGGACAGCTGAAATGTCAGAATTGGATCATAGAGTTTTTTACGATCAACTTGATCAATATATTCTGTCACTGACAACGTATCAGCATGCTCTGAATAGCCGGGCAAACGACCTCCCGCTAGAATGGCACGCAGATTCTCGTCACGACAAAGCTCCTTACGCGCTTCATATAAGCGGCGCCCCAGCCGATAGCCGCGATACTCGGGATGAACAAAGACATCCAAGCCATAAAGCGCATCACCATTCGCATCGTGAGAATGAACTTTCTCTTCGGTAATCACATCTTCATAACGATGAGGGTTGGAGAAACGATCATAGCTCACCCGAATCGTCAGTGCCGCAGCCACCAACACATCGTGATCTTCAATGCATAACTGCCCTAGCGGAAAAAGTTTAATGAGATCCAAGACTGTGTCGCGCGACCAAGCACCACCTAAGTCGGGGTAAACCATTTCCATAATGGCGGCGAGCTGCGGGTAATCTGCTTCCGTCAGCGTACGTAATCGCAGCTTAGTACTTTCTTCACTCATCAATAGCTCCGATGATTCAGGGTAGCGGAGAAAAAGGAATTAACCAGTAAGGCTCAATGTTGCGTAACGCAGAAGCGCCATCATTGTATAAACCAATGCCATCGGGGCGAATAAAAATGACCGCGCCGGAAGTCAGGCCAACGAAACCCGCTCGCTGCTCAGCAATAAAGCCAACACCATCAACCCAGTGCGGCGCGACCGAGGCCGGGATCACTTCGTAGCCAAGCACACCATTACCGAGAGGATCGAAAATGGCGTCTTCATCTCGGTAATAGCCAACCGCATCAGCGCTAATCAGCACGACGTGGCCGTGATGAAAATGCATTAGGCTCACATCACCTCGATCACCAAGGTTGCGTGTTTCGTGTCGAGAGACAATCATATCGTTCATGTTTAAAAGTATACCTGAGTCATTAAACCGTATCGTCATTCTCACCGGCGCCGGCGTCTCCGCCGAATCGGGCATTCAGACCTTTCGCGGGGCGGACGGTTTGTGGGAGAACCATCGGCTCGAAGACGTCGCAATGCCCGAGGCCTTTGCGCGAGATCCTCTGTTGGTACAGCGCTTCTACAATGAACGGCGCCGCCAACTAACCTCTGCCTCCACTAAACCGAATGCCGCCCACCTCGCTCTCGCTAAACTGGAATCCGCTTTCGACGGCAATGTACTGCTAGTAACCCAGAATATCGACAATTTACATGAACGGGCTGGCAGCAAACACCTAATTCATATGCATGGCGAATTAATGAAGGCTCGCTGCATAGCATGTGGCGAAACGTCTCCCCTATGCGCTGCTAGCGGCATCGACATCGATCCCAGCACAAACTGCAGGCAATGCGCCCGCACGGGTACACTGCGCCCTCATATCGTTTGGTTCGGCGAAATACCGCTGCAGATGGACGACATCTATCACGCGCTAGCCAGTGCCGACCTATTTATCAGCATTGGCACCTCCGGCAACGTTTACCCCGCGGCAGGCTTCGTCGACGCCGCCAACCAAAGCGGCGCCACGACGGTTGAACTTAATCTTGAGGCATCAGCAACGCGCGGCGCCTTCAAATACCACTACGACGGCGCCGCCACTACCCTTGTTCCAGCGTTTGTTGACGCTGTTTTGCAAAGAAACGCATCTGATAGACCGCAATAATGCCTTGTATAGCCTCCTGATATTTCTTCAGCGCCGTGATTGGGCTAGACTCCGGAGTCCGTTTCCCCCCTGAATTCAGGCAGATAGTTAGAACATGACAGACACTCAGGTAGAAAACCTCAATATTGCATCACAGCAAACGCTGATCACGCCTGGCGAGTTGAAAGCAAAGCTCCCTCTTAGTGACGCCGCTCGCGAAACCGTGGCAAAAGGCCGTCAAGCGGTTCAAGACATTCTCGACCGTAAAGATCACCGCATCTTCATCGTCATCGGGCCTTGCTCAATTCATGACCTCAAAGCCGCTAAAGAATATGCTGAGCGACTCAAGGTTCTCGCTGACAAAGTCAGCGACACGCTGGTCTTAGTGCTGCGCGTCTATTTTGAAAAGCCGCGCACAACGGTTGGCTGGAAAGGGTTGATTAACGATCCTTACATCAATGACACCTTTAAAATTGAAGACGGCCTCCATATTGCCCGTCAGCTGCTGCTTGATGTTGCCGAGCTAGGCTTGCCTGCCGCAACGGAAGCACTTGATCCGATTACACCTCAGTACATGCAAGACCTGATCGCTTGGTCTGCCATTGGCGCACGTACAACCGAATCGCAAACACATCGCGAAATGTCGTCCGGCCTTTCTAGTCCAGTTGGCTTCAAGAACGGCACCGATGGCAGCCTTGAAGTTGCCGTGAACGCGATGCTCAGCGTGCAACATCCACACCGCTTCCTTGGTATCGATAATGACGGCCGCGTCGCCCTGACAACCACCAAAGGCAACCAATATGGCCATGTTGTCTTACGTGGCGGCGGCGGCAAGCCTAACTATGATTCAGTCTCTATTGCTCTCGCTGAGCAAGAGCTGGTTAAAGCTAAGGTTTCCACCAACATCATGGTTGACTGTAGTCACGCCAACTCAAACAAAGATCCGTCTTTGCAGACACTGGTTATGGACAATGCCAGCAACCAAATTCTCGAAGGCAACGAATCGATTATTGGTTTAATGGTCGAGTCTCACTTGCACTTTGGCAGCCAAAAGATCACCCCCAACCTTGACGACCTCGAGTATGGCGTATCGATTACCGATGGCTGCATCAGTTGGGAAACGACCGAAGAAGCCGTATTGAAAATGGCTGACAAACTTCGCGACGTGCTACCGAAAAGAATGTCCTAGCAAAAAACATTCTTTAGACACAAAAAAGGGCGGATTCTCTCCGCCCTTTTTTGTGTCTTCTCGCAAGTAAACGAGCTTCTTAAACCGCGCCCTGCTCTTCCAGTACGCGTAGAAATAACTCCGGCTCAGGACGCACTCGATAGTTATCGGTAAGGTGACTAAACAACACCTTCCCTTCGCCATCTAGTACATACACCGTAGGCATGACCGTGTCGCCATCGTAGCCAAGCACTTCTAAGCCAGCCGGTGTTCCACCTTCATCAACAATGCCCAACATACGCGCAGCAGCATTGTCTTTGTCTACCAGAAACTCAAACTGAACATCAAAATGCGCCGCTAACTCACTAGTTTGCTCATGAGATTGCGGACTCACCAATGCCACCTTAACGCCAAGCTCCGCAAGTCGCTTATAGTGCGCGCTAATTTCTTTCACCTGCGCCATACACAGTGGGCACCAATTACCGCGATAAAACATCAACACCATCGGGCTGCCGGCATAATGATCCAGCCCCACTTCATCGCCATTCGTTGAGTACAATCGGATCGGTGGCAACGCCTTACCAAGCTCCACGGCCACGCGCTTGCCATAACGGCTGTACCAATAGATATAAACATAGACACCCGCGACGCCGACAAACATCGACAAGGCTAATGCCGCTATATCTGCAGTGCCGCTATACCCAGAGACAACGGTCAGTGCTGCGCCCACCAATGTGATTCGTCGTACTACCGGTAGATCCTCACTAGTACGCGCCGGACGCCCAATGAACAACCAGGCGAAAAAGCTCAACGCAGGCAACAGAGCCACAACAACGCCAACCCAGCGCCAATCAAATGACTGCGATAATTGATAACCGGCCCAAAGCAGCCCTACGGTTAACGCCGTAATATAAACGGAAATAAATAACGCTTTCATGCTCTTGCTCTTCATTCATGCTCCTCAATAAATTCTCAACATTTACGGTCATCTGCCCGCTACCCGTACAGATGATTCAATAAGGCTGGCGTTACACCAACCGTCAGCATTCAACACACAAAGTACTCGCTAATAGTTACTACCTGACACCAATCTCGCCCGTTGCCGTGCGGCCTTCTCCCCGCCAGAGCTGGCGATTGATTGCTCAACGAAGGCACCTATTTCCGCAACCGCCAGTTGCGCCTCTGGCAACCATGCGGCCATTACATGAAAAACGTGCATCATGTTCTGCCACACCTGCAATCGGCAGCTCACTCCATCGCGTTGAGCGTTCGCGGCAATCCGCTCGGAGTCACTTAACAGCACCTCTGTACTGCCAACTTGAATGAGTATCGGCGGCAAACCACTTAAATCTGCATAAACAGGCGATATCAGTGGGTGATGAGCGTCTTCGCCGGCACTATAGGACTTCGCCGCAAAGCGGATGGCGTTGACCGGAAGCAGCGGATCAGCACTTGCATTGCTGGTGAACGTTTCACCACTGCAACTCAGGTCAGTCCAAGGACTAATCAACACTGCCGATGAGGGTAACGGCAATCCCATGTCGCGTAGCCGTAGCATTGCGACCAAAGCTAAATTGCCACCGGCAGAATCGCCGGCAAAAACAATATTCTCGGGCCGATAACCCCTCTCCAACAAAGCACGATAAGCGCTAATAGTATCGTCCAACGGAGCCGGAAAGTGCCAATCCGGCGGCTGCCGGTAGTTCAGCGCCAACACTTTAGCGCGACAAGCACGACTCATTCGCCATGTCAGAGCGCGATGGGACCGCGGTGATCCAAAAAAATAGGCGCCACCATGCAGATACAACACAACACGACCTGCAATCACATCGCGGCCGGTCATCAGCCACTCGCCAGGAACCCCGCCGACGTCCGCTGGCGCAATGTGAACATCCCCATGTACGGGCAACGCAAGCGTCACAGCATCAAAACCTAACTGCGTATAGCGCATGACTCGACGGGTAATACGCACCCGAGAAATCGTGGGTTTAACAATCGAACGTAATGCTCGATCTACCACACGGCTCTGCCAGCTAAAGGCCTTCTTAATTTCAACGTTATCGGTCATATTGTTATAGGTTCCACTCTCGCTGAGACCAGTCTTTTCCTGCTCAGCCGTTCGTAATCATAGATGTCGCGCTTACGGCTCAATCCGTGCAACGTTATGGCAATCATGAAAGCGAACAGGAGGACTGTCCAACTCAGAATGGGCAAATACTCAAGTAGCTCGGTCAATCGCGGCAAAGTTGTACTCACAAAGACAGCTCAGCTACTGTAGCTATCTAGTCGCACACAGTTCCGTAACGCCATACCACTAAGTCGTCTCACAACATCAGGCAAAGCATTAGCGAAAACTATGAACGAGAGCCAAGAAAAAGAATCCCTTCGCCTTAAGTTGCGACATATCATCTTCGGCACCAGCTCTCCGGCAGGTGTGTTATTCGACCAATTTCTTATCATTGCAATTCTCGCCAGCGTTGTTGCCGTGATGCTCGACAGCGTGCAAAGCATTCACGACGCACACGGTGAGTGGCTTTACATTCTCGAGTGGGGACTAACCGTTCTATTTACGTTCGAATACGTCATACGGCTGTGGGCCAGCGACCGCCCCTCACGTTATGCGGGCAGTTTCTTTGGTATCGTTGACCTGCTGTCTGTTCTGCCCACCTATCTCAGCCTCATACTGCCCGGCGCCAACTATCTCCTGACCATCCGTATTTTACGGGTGCTACGTATATTCCGAGTCATGAAGCTACTCTCCTTCATGAGCGAGGCAAACTTTCTCGCCAAGGCGCTACTGCGCGCACGGCGAAAAGTGGCCGTCTTTCTATTTACCGTCATCGTCGTCATGATCAGCTTTGGCAGCATCATGTATGTTATCGAAGGCCCTGCAAGCGGCTTTACCAGTATCCCGCGCAGTATTTACTGGGCCATTGTTACCGTTACAACCGTCGGCTACGGGGATATCACACCGCAAACGACCCTCGGCCAAGCTATCGCATCTCTGGCTATGATCACTGGCTACGCCATTATTGCTGTCCCGACCGGCATCGTTACTGCGGAGATAACCTCCGCCATGAGTCGTGACCGCTATGCCCGTGAATGCACCAACTGCCATCTGCACGAACATGAAGTCGATGCATTGCACTGCAAACGCTGTGGCGAAAAACTACCGGACGAGGAAGCCGATACTTAATAGATTCAGACAGCGGCGACGTGCCGTTCACGCGTCCCTATGATATAAAGTATGCCAATGAGACATATAACGCCGCGTTTAACGTGACAGCATTGAACTTCATCGGGGAACCACCATGACACACCCTATTATTACCGCCCGCCGGCAGTTCCTTCGGCAGGCGATGGGCTCAGCCATCGCTGTAACCGCCGGTGGCGCATCATTACTGCCAGCGCTCGTACAGGCCCTTGGGAAAATCCCTGACCAGCTTATCCCTGGGAAGTCGATTTACGATATGCGCGGCACAGTCTTTGTGGACGGTCGCCTAGCCGACGAAGACACCTACATCAGTGCGAATTCACTGGTCGAAACAGGCTCTAGCAGTTACGTCGTGTTTGTCATCGGCTTCGATGCTCACCTAATGCGGGAAAACGGTCGCGTACAGTTCTCTGGCACCGATAGCTTTGAAGAAGGTCTAAAGTTAGCAACCGGCAAACTCCTTTCAGTATTCGGCGCACGCACCGGCGGGCAAACGCACGTGGCACAAACCACTACTGCAACCATCGGTATTCGCGGTACCGGCGTTTATCTCGAATCTGAGGAAGATGTCAGTTACGCCTGTACCTGTTATGGCAAAGTCGATATCGCCTCTATCGACGATCCGTCCAGCAAAGAAACGATCATTTCAGTCCATCACGATGCACCGCGTTATATCACCAAAGATGGCAAAACCGGCAGCCGAATCACCTCAGCTCCAATGAAAAATCATACTGATGCAGAGTTAATGCTAATTGAGCAGATTGTCGGCCGCACACCGGACTTCACTACGCTAAAATCCTATACAGCACCGCGCAAGGGATACTGACGGCCAGCGCCAGGGATCGGGAATGTTTTCGGGAAAAATCTTTCGCAATCTTTTAGTTGCGCTCGTTAGCGCAGCCTTCATTTTGCACAGCATACACCTTGTCCGCCTTGCCTTTATCGATTCACTCGAGAATGCGGCCTACGACGTACGCCTGCGCTTAACTGCGCCAGGCGGGATCGACGATCGCATCGTCATCGCCGACATTGACGAAAAAAGCCTCGCAGCGATTGGACAATGGCCTTGGAACCGAGGCGTTCTTGCCGATCTAATGAACTCTCTTTTCGACGATTACAACGTCAAAACTGTTGGCTTCGATGTCGTCTTTGCGGAACCCGATACCGACCAAGGTATTAACGCCATGAGCGAGCTGGCAAGTGGCTCGCTCAAGAACAACAGTTCTTATATTCGCGAATGGAAAAAACTCAAAACCGAATTAGACTACGATCAACGACTCGCCAACAGCTTTGACGGTCACAAAGTTGTCACTGGCTTTGTTTTCGATCAGGCCGACCCCGAAGCGCTAAACGTTCTGCCAAACCCCGTCAGCGAACTGCCGGACAATTTGCATGGTCAACTACCATTAGCTCAACCGCCGGGCTTTACTGGTAACCTCCCCCTATTACAAGAACACGCTTGGGGCGGCGGCTTTTTTGATAACCCAACGCTCGACAGTGACGGTGTATTTAGACGTGTGCCCGTCGTGCAGGAATATAACGGCAAACTGTATAGCTCACTGGCACTCGCCCTCGTCCGAGCCGCCTTAGACGATCCGCCGATCAACCTGATTATGGATGACCGTGGCGACTATCCCTTTATTGATGCCATTCAAATCGGAGATAAACATATTCCGCTTGCGCCGCTGGCTGCTGTGTTGGTGCCGTATAGAGGGGGCAGCTATAGCTACCCATACTTTTCAATTATCGACATCATTGAAGGGCGTATCGATCCATCTGAGCTTGAAGGCCGCGTCGTCCTACTCGGCACATCCGCCCCCGGCCTAAAAGACCAACGGACCACGCCATTTGAGAGCAGCTACCCCGGCGTAGAAGTACACGCCAACCTCGTATCTGGCATGCTTGATGGCGCCATAAAGCGTCAGCCCGGCTGGGTTATTGCCGTTGAATTCTTTATGTTACTCATTATCAGTATTGCGCTCGGCATACTTAACAATCGCCTAGAGCCAATGCGCAGTTTGCTCGTCACAGTCGCTGTGATTTGCTCCCTACTGCTGGTCAACATGTGGGCATGGAACGCAGACCTTGTGCTTCCCATTGTCTCCCCGCTATTGCTTACCGTTTTAATTTTTATTATTCAAAGCCTGTGGGGCTTCTTTGCCGAAACACGTAATAAGCGTCAACTTGCCACTCTGTTCGGCCAATATATTCCGCCGGAATTGGTGGAAGAAATGGCCGAGTCCCCGTCTAAAATCGATATCAGTGGCGAAAGTCGAGAGCTAACCGTGTTGTTCTCGGACGTGCGCGGTTTTACCACTATCTCAGAAGGCCTTGACCCGCACGAACTCACGACCTTAATGAACGAAATGCTGACCCCAATGACGCACGTGATTCACGATCATCGCGGCACTATCGACAAATATATGGGCGACGCGATCATGGCCTTCTGGGGAGCGCCACTGGTCGACAAAAACCACGCTCGACATGCTCTCGACGCCGCGCTCGATATGATTAACGCGCTACCGATGATTAACCAACGTTTTGCTGAACGCGGCTGGCCTGAAATCCATATAGGCGTCGGGTTGAACACCGGTGTAATGAGCGTCGGCAACATGGGCTCCGAGTTCCGCATGGCTTACACCGTGATGGGCGATGCCGTGAACCTTGGCTCGCGTCTCGAGAGCCTAACCAAACAGTATGGCGTCGATATTATTGTCAGTGAATTCACTCGCGCGGCCGTGCCGGAATATGCCTACCGAGAGCTAGACCGAGTGCGCGTCAAAGGCAAAGAAGAGCCGGTCATCATCTACCAACCTATTGGCCTCGCCAGCGAGCTAGACGCCGGCGTGCTAACCGAATTAGAGCGCTTCCATGAAGCCTTAGAGTTTTACCGTCAGCAAAACTGGGACGCTGCTGAGAACATCATCCTCAGCAACAAAAGCGAGATCGACCGCCCGAAAGTCTACAGTCTGTACTTGGAACGGATTGCCTCGTTCCGCGAACAGCCTCCCGGCGACCAATGGGACGGCGTTTACACCCATACCAGTAAATAAAAGCTGACGCGCGCTTGTCCCAGCGCGTCAGCACCGCTTTGATCACGTATACTGTGGCCCACATTCTCGAATCTGGAAGTCATGGTCGTGATCAGCGAAACCCCGTTATACCCAGGCCTGCAAAAAACGCTTACTGACCTCGGTCTAGAAACCCCTACTCCGGTACAGGAGCAGGCAATACCGCTTGCCCTGCAGAAAAAAGATCTGTTGGTTTGCGCACAAACTGGTAGCGGCAAAACACTGGCCTATCTTGTCCCGACTATTCAGCAGCTCGCCAGTCAGCCCCTCGACACCGACGGCGGCACACTCGCACTCATCCTCGTGCCAACACGAGAGCTTGCTCGCCAAGTCTATAAACAGTGCGAAATACTCATTGCCAGCACGCCACTCAACGCCAGCTTGACCACCGGCGGTGAGTCAATGAAATTTCAAACCGCTGCCCTACGAAAAAATCCGGAAATTCTCATTGCGACTACGGGGCGCCTAGTTGAGCTGCTCAACACAGGCTCTGCTGACTTATCGGCGTTAAAAATACTAATTATCGATGAAGCCGATCAAATGCTCGACCTCGGCTTCACTCCCGATGTTTTGCGTATTGCCGAGGCTACGAGTCCCGACCGCCAAACACTGATGTTCTCTGCGACACTTGGCCACACCGGGCTCGATAGAATTAGTTCCAGCCTCCTTAATCAGCCCGTAACCGTCGACCTTACTCCTAAAGAAGAAGACACCTCGACCATTTCTCATAAAATTATGTTGGCAGACGACCGCAAACATAAAGAAAAAATTCTCGGCTGGATTCTGAATAACCAACCTTTCACCCGCGCACTGGTATTTTCTAACACCCGCGATAACGCTGATCGTCTTGGCGGCCTTATTCGTTATTACAAGCATATCGCCGGCGTACTGCACGGCGAAAAAGAACATAGCGTCCGTAAGAACCTGCTCGATCAATTCGCTAACGGAAAAATGCGCGTCTTGGTAGCCAGTGATGTCGCCGCACGTGGCCTCGACATTAAAGACGTCGATCTAGTCATTAATTTCGACATGCCAAGACGAGGCGATGACTATACCCACCGTGTCGGCCGTACCGGACGCGCGGGCAAAGAAGGTGTCGCGGTATCACTCGTTAGCCCACAAGAATGGGACCTAATGATCAGCATACAACGCTACCTAAAGCTCGACCTTGAGCGGCTGTATAGCAAAGAAGTCGCCGGTCAGTTTAACGGCCCGAAGAAAGTTAAGTCATCGGGCAAGTCCGCTGGCAGTAAAGAGCAGAAAAAGAAGAAGAAAGACAAAACCACAGACTCAGGAAAAAAAGGCGCTAAGCCGACAGCTAAGCGCAAAAAAGCTCCCACCGATAAAGCTGGTAGTGCGCCCAAACGTGGCGGACCAATACTTACCGGTAATGAAACATTGAAACGCAAAAAAGACGGCTTGAAACCAGACTAACCACCGTAATGAATATGCCACGGTGAACGCCGCCTAGCGTCTGCCGTGGCCGCTGGACCGACCTGCCCAGGTCGCCCACATAGCGCCCTCCGCAGCGCAGCTGCAGCAGTAAGAACGCCAGAACAAATACGTCAAAAACCAACTCATACAACGCCCGAATACCCCGTCCCTAGACGAGATGCTATATTTTGCTCAATATCAGCACTGATTAAGCTAAACACCTCCGCCACTGATACACTTTTTGATCCACCTACAGCCTTCGATGGAGAAGACGATGAACGAACAGGCAGCCGATCAGGACGTTAACTCGCTTCGCGAAGAACTGCGCCTATTGCGTGACGAAATGGCGGCCCTCAAAAGTAACGCGGCAAGCGCAACACAGGCAGATTCAGAGCAAAGGGACTTTGCCAAAGAGCTGCAGGATGAGCTGCGCAGTACGCTAAACAAAGCCCGTGAAACCGCACGTGAAAAAAGCGAAGAAGTATTGGATCAAGCGCGCGCTCAGGGCGAAAAAGCAATTGATCAAATCGGCAAGCAGATTGGCGAGCGTCCGCTGCTTAGCCTACTGCTAGTTTTCTTTATTGGCTTAGTCGTTGCCAAGTTCTTAGAGCGCCGCTAAGCCATGAGCCCGCTGAAAGCGACTTTACTGCGAACCGCGCTTCTTCTTAGTCTCGGACTCATCGCACTCGCACTGATCTGCACTATCACCGTCATTGGCATTATATCCTTGCTCAGCGCGCTGGGAGCGGCCGCTGCTGTTTATATCGGCAACGCAGGCGCTACGCTGTTGGTTGCTGTTATCTGCTTAACGCCTGCATTGCTCGCAGTCATTGCCATTATCCGCTTATACCGTCATGCCGAAAAATCCGTCAACGACAGCGCGAATAAGGGCGAGGCAGGAAGCTCCACGAACAACGCCATCATAAATCTCATCAAAGGCAACCCTTGGGAGGCTGCGTCTCTCGCGTTTCTTTTCGGTTTTACTTACCGCAGTGATCCAGAACTTCGCGCTCTCATCATGCATGAAGGCCTCGATAAACTAAAAGCGGCGCCGCTCTCGAGCCGTAAAGATGCCGATAACGAATAGCGGGTCGCAACGCCTCACTCGTCATCATCTACCTGAAATCCGCTACCAACATGCTTACAAATGTCGTTCCATACATCTATAAACAGGAAACAGACATCAATTAGCCAGCGCCGATATAACGGGAATAATGCATGACCGAATTTGATCAAATGCTTAACAACTGCACCGTTGAGCGGGCCACCATTGTTGACGGCTGGACACAAGGCAGAGCGACCTTCGGCGGTTTAATTGCCGCATTAATGTATCGCGCGGTGATACTGTCGCAACCTAAAAAAAGATCACTTCGGACCCTAACCATCAACTTCGTCGCCCCCGCTGCATCAGGGGATATTCAATTTAGTGTTGAGGTTTTACGTGTCGGAAAATCCGTTAGCCAAATTCTTTGCCGAGCACAACAAGGCGAGCAGGTTGTTGCCGTGATGCAAGTCAGCCTCGCAGAAGAAAGAAACTCAGAAATATATGTCGCTCCACCGAGTGCGCCTAGCTTTAAACCGGCAGAACAATGCGTTGCGCTGCCACATGCCCCCGGATTAACGCCTGAATTCACTCGCCATTTTGACATCCGCTGGGCCCAAGGCGCACTACCCTTTTGCGCATCGGCGGAATCTGTCATTGGTGGCTGGACACGCTTTAAAAAGGACGCCGACGGCATGGATCATGACGCCAGCGCTTCTGTTGAACATATTCTGGCGTTAATTGATGTTTGGCCTCCCGCCGTACTTCCCATGTTCAAGAAACCCGCTCCGATCAGCAGCTTAAGCTGGACCGTCGAAATCATTCCAGATCCGAGCGGCACGCACTCTCGGGCCAATACCGATTGGTGGCAGTATCACGCCACCACCGACACGGCGGAACACGGCTTTGCCTACATCGGCGCAGAGTTTCGCAACAACGCCGGCACCCTCATTGCGCTAAGCCGCCAAACCGTCATGCTTTTTACATAACAAACATAGATCGAATCTCTACAAGAAGAACCAATCTATGGCGCAGGGCGCGCCTCTCAAACAGTACAATCACCACCGTCAAAACCGATATACAAACCCTAACAATGCTGAATTAATCTGATCGTCTTCAATGATTGGGCTGTCGGCGATACCACCACCAAGCTGTTCCGCTTTAAAAGCCGCCAGTACCTGCCAGTTGCGGTGCACTTGCCACAAAGCTGTCGCAGATACCTGATAATTCAATGAGGATTGATCTCCGTACACTGGCCGCCCTAGTTGCGCCTCCTGCTGATCAACTCCGTAAAAATGCTCAACTAACTTTTTGTCCTGCCAAATCAATCCCGCGGACGGCACAAGCGCGAAACGCCCAAACCGATAAGGTCTATTGACCGTCATTGTTATTTCAGTACCAGCACTCTCCCCGCCCACATCCTTCAGTGCACTAGCAACAACATGATACTCGCCAAGATGAACGCGATAGTTAAGTCCCGCAAACCAAGTATCATTTGTCTCATCAATCCCAATCAACTCTCCCCCGTCAGCAAAACTCGCTTTAACCTCATAGAAGCGTGGCGTCACGATGAGCGCTAATGTCTGCTGCTCAGGAGTGAATAGGTCAACGGTAAAATCCAAGCCCTCCATTGCTACGCGCCCAAACCGGAAAGAAAAGTAAGGCAAAGAATCCTGTTGAGAGCCGACACCAAGAAATGGTCGCTGGTTAACCGACGTTGTTACACCAACGCCAAAACGCACGTCCTCATCAACCACCTCTCGTACAGAACTACTGTCTACACTGACTGGTGCAGCCACTACGGGGAAAGCCATCAAAACAAGGGCAGGAAATACCACTACACTTGATAACAAAGGGAAACGATACATACCCAAACCTCAACCATAAGAAATGACTCTTTAAGGATGCGGTAACGTAGCGGTTATTACGGTTAGATTGTTAGCGCTTTGTAAACGGGAAAGACAGCCCTCCCCCATTATCAAAGCAGGCCAAGGCTGTACCCCCCGTTAAGGCTCTAAAAGGTTAGAAATCCATCGCGAATCAGTGGCTGTTTTACACCATTTTATAAAAGCATAGGTCAATTGATCGATATTTCCTGAAAGCGCCCAATCATTACAGGACACAAAAATTAGAATGTCATGATCCCACAAGATCACATCATAAGGACTCTGACGACCACGTCACACAACTCAAAAACAATTATAAAAATTGTGATAAATCCCGTCAAAAAATGACGCTTTGCGGTCCAAATGACCGACATCTCAAACTCACTGATAAGCCTCTCACAAGAAAAACTTTTTGCGCTACTCGTTTTTCATTAAGCCGTTATTCTTATCGCACTACAGATCTACATAGGTAATTCATCGTGAAAAATATAATTTCAGAAAATCTATCAAAAGAGAAACGTAAGTCAGCATCCCTTTTTTTGATGCTACTTTTTTCATTAGCGCTCAGCGCGTGTGGCGCGCAAAGTAAAGATGACGACGACACGGATCAAACCGATTCGCCAACCCCACCTCCTGTTGAGGGTGACTTGACCGCACCGAGTACTATTTCCAATTTATCCGCATCTTCTACATCGACCAGCTCCATACGTATTAGCTGGACAGCGCCCGGCGACGATGGCATGACGGGAACCGCATCCCAATACGACATTCGTTATAGTGCTGCGGAAATCAACATCAGCAATTGGAATAGCGCTTCAATTGCATCGACATCTATTACACCTTCCCTAGCAGGACAAACACAAAATCTGCAGATTACCGGACTCAATGAAGATGCCCGTTACTATTTCGCCATAAAGACCATGGACGAAGTTCCTAACGATAGTGGCATCAGCAATATCGCTTCTGCAAAAACAGATGCAGAACCGGAGCCACCCATTCCTCCGACGGAAGACACCACAGCCCCCGCACAAGTTAGCGATTTGTCCGCGCTGGTAAAATCAACAGCAACTATTCAACTGAAATGGACGGCCCCCGGCGACGACAGCAATAACGGCACCGCTAGTGAATACACTATTCGCTACGCCAATACCCCTATCACAAATGGAAACTGGGATGGCGCTACGAACGTAATAGGCGTATCCATTCCTGGCGCATCCGGTGATGCACAAGCGTTTATAGTCAAGGGCCTAAGCGCTAACACAACATACTACTTCGCAATAAAGTCCACTGATGAAGCGGACAATACCAGCACCCTGAGCAATGTCGTTAGCGCCACAACAGACGCGAACGCTTCAGGCGCCGCAACCGTATCTGGCGCGTTAAGCTCGCCATACCCAACACTCAAACATCTTTCAATCAATTGGTTAATTAGCGGCGATAACGACGAAGACGGTGTTGTTTCAGTACGCTACCGCCCGACTGGCACCGCGTCGTGGAAGGAAGGCATGAACCTTTTCCGTGTCCCAGCAGGTAGCAACGAAGGGTTCTCTTGGCCAAACAAACACTCTGGAAGCTTGTTTTCATTAACGCCAAACACTGAATATGAAATCGAACTAACCCTAAATGATCCGGACAATAGCGCCCCGATTGTTGAAACGATCACCGCCCATACACGAGCGGTGCCACAAGCCGCGGCCGATTCGAATACGGTTAACGTTACACCATCAAATTTCTCGAGCGCATTAAGTGCTGCCAACGCCGGTGATATATTGCTACTCAGCTCGGGAAGCTACTCCGGCTTTACCGTCGGTCGAAACGGAACGCCGCAGCAACCCATTGTTATTCGCGGCAGCAACAAGAATAACGTCATCATTAATGGTGATATCCGCATGGATAATCGCCATGACGTTTACATTGAATCGGTTACTGTCAACGGCATGATTAAATTCAATAGCAGTGAAAATATTGTTGTCCGTAACTCAGCCATTAACACCAACGGTAGCGGTATCGTTTCTCAAGGAAACGGCACTATTAATGCTTACATTGCCGACAACATCGTACTTGGCGCAACAAGCTGGGCCAATAACACCGTCGGTAACAATGGCAATAATAGCGGCGAAGGTATCGAGCTAACCGGTCCGGGCAATGTTATCGCCTATAACTATGTTAAGGGTTTTCGTGACGGCATCTCATTGCTAGAAGATGATGAAGTAGTCAACCAAATATCATTTGATATCTACAATAACGACATCGAAATTGGTGCCGACGATGGTATCGAAGCGGACTTTTCGCAAGGCAATGTTCGGGTACTCAATAACCGCATCACGAACTGCTACGTCGCGCTGAGCTCACAGCCAAGCCTAGGCGGGCCAACGTATTTTATTGGCAATGTTCTGTACAACAGCGTTTACACCCCCTTTAAGTTACACCGTGGCAGTGTCGGCGACGTTGCTCTACACAATACTTCGGTAAAGTCAGGTGATGCTTTCGGGGTTTTCACCGACGACACTTGGTCTCATGCATTTTTCCGCAACAATATCTTTATTGGTGGCGAATCTTCAGGATCCGTCGGTCCCTATGGGATTGGAGCTGGTGCCGTCGCTAACTTACGCGCGGCGGCCAACAACAGCAGCCTCGACTATGACGGTTATGGTTCCATCGGCACGGACAGCTTTAGCGGGCGCATCGGCAGTAACAACTTTTCAAGCCTAAACGGCATGCGCACCAATACATCGGAAACTCATGCACAGCAGGTCGACATGAGCATCTTTGCAGCGGCAATCACTTTCCCACAAACCGTATTCCCGCTACGCGGTATTCCTGACATGCGCTTAAAGGCCGGTAATAGTGCAATCGATAGCGGCGTCGCTATTCCCAATATCAATGATGGCTTTAGCGGTAGCGCTCCGGATCTTGGCGCTTACGAACTTGGTGTGCCATTACCGGTTTACGGACCTAGGTCATAAACTAACCCAAAAAAAGGGGCTCCATACGGAGCCCCTTTTTAGTGACGCAGAGACGGAGTGCCTCCTTATCTTTCTTACCTATATCTCAGCTATTATTTCAAAATCGTTTAAACACTCAACGCCGCTGAAAAGTAGATCATCGGCTATGCCTTTGCCGCTACCAACGCCTGCGTAATATCAGCCAAGATATCGTCGATGTGCTCGATACCGATCGACAGTCGCACTAAGTCACGACTCACCCCAGCTCGCGCGAGCTCTTCATCATCGAGCTGACGGTGGGTTGTCGTAGCAGGGTGGCATGCTAACGAACGCGCATCACCAATATTAACCAGCCGTAAAATTAACTCCAACGCATCAATAAAACGTGCACCCGCTTCTACACCACCTTTAATGCCGAAGCTGAGAATGCCGGAAGCGCGGCCATTCATATACTTCTGCGCCAATGGGTAGTCAGGGCTATCCGGCAAACCGGCGTAATTAACCCACGCCACTTGCTCATGACCATGAAGAAATTCCGCAACTTTCTGGGCGTTCTCGCAATGACGATCCATTCGCAACGGCAACGTTTCGATGCCTTGTAACACCAAAAATGCATTAAACGGGCTCAGCGCCGCGCCCGTATTACGTAACGGTGCAACCCGTGCACGACCTATAAATGCCGCAGCTCCCAGCGCTTCCGTGTAAACAACACCATGATAAGAAGGATCTGGTTCGTTCAGCATGGCAAAACGTTCTTTATGCTCCGCCCACGGAAATTTTCCGGAATCAATTATGGCACCTGCAATACTATTACCGTGACCGCCCATATATTTTGTCAAAGATTGGATCACAATATCGACACCGTGTTCGATTGGTCGCCACAAATACGGCGAGGCCACGGTATTATCGGCCATCAACGGCACGCCTTGGGCATGAGCAATTTCAGCAATTTTCTCAATATCGACAATATTGCCCGACGGGTTACCAATCGTTTCGCAGAACACCGCCTTGGTCTTGTCATCAATGGCCGCCGCCATACCGTCAAAATCATCGTGAGACACAAAACGAACTTCGACACCACGGCGCGGCAAACTATGGGCAAAGAAATTATAAGTGCCACCATATAACTTGCTGGTAGCGACAATGTTGTCACCCACTTCGGTAATCGTCTCAATGGCATAGGCAATAGCGGCCATCCCAGACGCCACTGCCAACGCAGCGACACCGCCCTCCATCGCAGCAACTCGCTCTTCGAGCACCGCATTGGTGGGGTTCATAATGCGGCTGTAGATATTGCCCGGCACCTTCAAATCAAATAGGTCCGCACCGTGCTGGGTGCTATCAAACGTGTAGGAGGTTGTTTGATAAATAGGCGTTACAGCTGCATTGGTCGTCGGATCTGAGTGAAATCCCGCACGTACCGCCATTGTCTCAATCTTCATTCCATATTCTCCCTGATCTCTTGTTGTATAAGCGCGCCCTGATACTACTACTGGATGGGAGCACCAACCAGTGCGCTTATCTGGTGCAGAGGTAGAATGTCATGGAAAAAGAGAGCGGAAGACTCAAGAAGCGTGAAGCGTGTATAAAACGAAGGGATTAGTCATAAATTCGCCCCCGCGCTGGTACGTGCAACAATACTTGCGCGGGCACAAAACCGATTAAAGTCCTCACCCTTTCGGCATTAATATGACCAAAAAAGTAACTACACTAGCAGTGAACCGACACCCATTTTAATTACGTTCCCACCAATACGACATCGCACACCGCGGCCAGGACGCTTATCAAATTCAGCATGTAACACACTTTGGCGAGTGCTCTTACTGCCTCGGTCTATCGAAAAAGTATGGGTCCCTTCCGCAGTTCCTGCCTGCTCCGCTAGATAGGCGACGAATTCCGGCATCATATTGCCGATAGGTGGGAAAACGTCTCGTGCCAAGTCTGGGCTGAGCAAGCGTCCGTGAAAATCTGACGTGCCTGTAATGCTGCCTGGCGCAAACAGAAATAGCTCAGAGGTATAGATCTCAGACATTAGGTCCGTCCACCGCTCTGCGTTAATGCTCGCGCTGAGTACGTGCTCGGGGCGAGTCACCGGCACAATCAGCGTTGGGTGATCAACACTAACCACCATCGGTTTGTACTTACTAAACGACAAGTGCTTTTCATCTAAATTTAACGCCGCTGCGAGCTTGGCCAGTTCCGGCGTATAGCGGTCGATCGTGGGCGACAACATCCGCGCAAACTGTATTGGCCCAGCCAACGCGCCCTTCTTATCAATAAAGCTGTCGATCGTATGATTATTCTGGCTAAGCTGAAATGAAGCAAAAGCGCCCTCATCCTTCGCCAGCCCCATTTCATAAGCAACGTAAGACGCTGCCAGAATTGTATGGGCACCAAAAAATGCGCGTCCTTTTCCGTTATAGACGCTTACTTGGCAGTCAGTATTCTTTGCCTCAACAAATACCGTTTCTGTTTGCTGAAACTCACTCGCAATTGCTGTTTTAATTTGATCTGTGAAATCACCACCATCCAACACAACGACGGGGATTTGTGTGCCCTGAAAAGGAGCATCTGCAAACACATCCAGAAGAGAATAATCAAGCGCCATAAAGAGTCACCCCAGCGAAATAAAATTTGAGTCATTTTGATAAGAAGTATCAAACGCCTATCTTTATTCACTCGACTATTATTCTTTAATGGATAGAAAGCAACCCCCGAAGAGCGCACCAGTTTAGGGCGCAGCCTACTCCGCCCCAACTCAATGCCCTTACAAACAGGATCAACTAATTCCATAGGAAAAGGAAACGCCATTTATAATGCCGTCGGACTAATATCTTCTATAAGAAGTAATGTGGAAATGGCGAAAGGCAATAAATATATCAAGCATAAAGATAGAGGACACCATAGACAGCAATGCCGCCCTACCAAGATTTGCCTGGAGCGACATTACCGTTTATGTGATAAAGATATTTGAAGCTATTAGAAAATCTACCTTACTCAGATTTTAAAACACCTATACCTTGCTTTTTTAATCGTGGGTCAATATTGGCCAGCGACAAGTCTCCGCCATAATGCGCCCGCACTTTCGCATCCATCACCCGGCGCCACAGTGGCGTAATGTAAGCCAAAGGCACCATGCCGGCGTAACCGCTCGGCAGCTGCGGCACATCCTCGAAGTGGCGCAACGCCTGATAACTACGGGTCGGATTCGCGTGGTGGTCAGAATGACGCTGCAGCTGGTACAACAGCAAATTCGTAACGAGATGATTGCTATTCCATGAATGTTCCGGCTGACAACGTTCATAACGACCGGACGCGTTTTTTTGTCGGCACAAACCATAATGCTCAAGATAATTGATCACTTCGAACAATGTCATGGAATAAATAGACTGCGCCAACACAAACGGCAATACCGCCCAGCCAAACGCAGCAATCAGACCTGCATACAACAGCACACTCAAACCCCATGCCTGCAGATTATGGTTTTGCCAATGCCACACAGATTTATTGCTTCGTGCCAGACGTTTTCTCTCAATACTCCACGCACTTTTTAAGCCGCCGGCCATTGTACGCGGCAAAAATGCCCAGTAACTTTCGCCATAACGGGCGCTAGCAGGATCTTCCGGCGTCGCAACTCGTACATGGTGGCCACGATTATGCTCAACAACAAAATGACCGTAGAAGGTCGGTGCTAAAGCAATTTTTGACATCCACATTTCGAACGCGCTGTTTTGGTGGCCCAACTCGTGAGCGGTATTGAACGCCACGCCACTAACAATGCCAATGGTTGCCACCAAACCAATGCTACCTACCCAGCCCATTGAACCACTGGTCAGTAAATACATTGCCCAGATCAAACCCAAATAATGCAGCGGCACGAACGCATAAACACAGTATCGGTAATATTTTTCCTTCGATAATGCATCGACCACTTCTTCCGGAGGATTAAATCGATCACCGCCGATCAATCGATCCATTAACGGAATGACCGTATACAACACCAGCGGACCAAACCACCAGCCCCACTCCGAGCCTGTCACCGCTACGAGCGCACCGCTCAGGAATGGAAACACAGGAACCACAAGCCCTAGTAACCACAAGTACCGCTTACCATCCTTCCATTCAAGTGCCGCGTTGGGCGACAGTGAAACATGCGAACTCGACATAAACACCTCAGCTGATGAGTGCGTCATTGACGCCATTAACCTACTGCCGAGTAGAATAGTTCGATTATTTACGTCCTGTCAAACCTAGCAAGCGGTAGACGTCATTCTCTCTACGCCATACTCTTGCGCCATAAGACACCCGCAATCACCATGAGACGCCCTATGGCTCGCCCCAAACGTCACCCTGACAGCCCTGACACCCGCAGCCAGATCCTAGAGGCAGCGCGTATCGAATTCGCCGCCCATGGTATCGCCGCCCCGTTGGAGGCCATTGCTGCACGATGCGGCATTCGTCGCCCCTCATTACTACATCACTTTCCGTCCAAGCAGGCCCTGATTGCAGCTGTTACCGATGACGTACTGCAGAAAGCAAGAGAACGCATTGTGGCTGCAATGGGCGCAAGCAACAGCGACTACAGCAGCACGCTTCAAAATGTCATGCGGGTATTAAGAGAGCTCGAAGCGGAAGAGCAAGGCGTAGGTGGCGTGCTGATGCACGGCATGCTTAATGAGAGCGAGAATGGAGAGGGTGGCGCAGAAATCAGTGACAAGATGGCGGAATTTATTGAGCTACTTTACGTGGCAATGACAGCGGCAGGTGCGACCGACAAACACCCTGCCGACGAAATCCGTGCCGCCATCGCTCACCTTGTCATTGGCGAGGTAGCTCGCGTCGCATTAGGTAGTAGAGCAACCAAATTATGGGGTAAGTCTGACGGCATCGACCCTCTGTTTAACGCGTATTTTTTACGTTAAACAGAGGGTCGCCGCATTATTTATCTCTATGAAAAGGTTCCCGTGCAGGCAAGCTTCCCCGTCTCATAGCCGTTTGTGCTCACGCTGCGGCACAATGCGTATTTAACCACGCAATAATATCGTTAGACTCGTACAGCCACTCTTTATTCTCGCCCTCGGCCCCAATCAGCAAGCAAGGTACTTTAATCGCACCGCCGCCAACATTAAGGGCATTGCGATGCGCCTCCACATGCTGAGCGTCGCGCAACTCGATTTGCAAACCTAGCCGTGCGATTTCCTTACGAACTCGAATACAGAACGGGCAAGCCTTGAACTGATATAGCGCGAGTGTTTTACATACCGCATCAACGCGAGCTTGATCCTCAGGGCTGCGTGCAATCGCACTCGGCGTTGAAAGCTTTTCAGCAATCAAAACGATTGGCGTAAGAATCAAACGCAATGCGCGAAAAAAGTATCGAATGAGAACTCTCATAATGTCGTCCTGTAATAACGAAATGAAGAGCTGCCAATGTGGATGTGGCCGCCCTATGGGAAAATATCGAGAAGGTATGTAGAAAGCCGCCATATATAAAAAAGCCCCGCATTAGCGAGGCTTTTTTATATATGGCGGTGAGGGAGGGATAGACGCAAGAAACCCTATCAGGTTTTTTTGCCCCCTTCGGGGCGCCGTTGGCGGTCCAAAAGCGCCATAGGCACTTTTGTCGAACCCGCGACGAGCTATCTCCTTTCCACACTCATCAATCAAATAAACCAGCAAAAGACCGGTAAATTTCAATTGTGGCGGTGAGGGAGGGATTCGAACCCTCGATACCTTGCGGTATACACACTTTCCAGGCGTGCTCCTTCGGCCACTCGGACACCTCACCAAAACTCTTACTCATTACCAGTCGGAATCACTCTGGTAGTCGCACTTATGCGTGCTCATGATTCAGGCTACGCCTTCACCCCTACGGGGCCATCTGCGCTGCGCGAAGATGTTCGCTTGCCTGCGGCAAGACGTCGGCCACTCGGACACCTCACCAAAACTCTTTATTAAGCGTCAAAACAATATCTGCCTTACGCGAAAGGCGCGTAGATTACCCGAGGGAACCTAGTCAGGCAATGCGAAGCGGCTTGTTTACTCGTTTTTTACCTGATTCCTATGCTTAGCCGTTCAAATGCCGCTTATTGGTCGCCAAATAGGTGCCCGTAAATCGCGTCGCCGTCGCTGTGCCCGCTGTTGCCGCGCTCACGCTCAGCTTCAACGGCGCCCGCCCTTTACGCGCTAACCGCTGCCGAAAGCGCTCACGCGCCTCAGCATCGGTATAAGCAATGAACTCAGCATCGCTCATAATCGGCGCAGCAAAAGCAATTTCCGATCCCGCTGCAACCACATCGACATCCTCCGGCAATGACAACAACGTGGTGTATGCCCAGCCGGCCAACGTCAACAGAGCCGTCTGCGAACCTGCAAACAAAGAGCCTTTATCATTAATGTTCGGAGCTAACCCCGCCTTCAAGCGTAGCGAGTCGCCATCCCAGCTAAGAATCTGGAAATCTAAATGGCGGGTTAACGGTATCTGCTCACGAATATGCTCTGCAAACGCCTCTAAGTTATGCATTGGGCAGTTCTCGCAGGTATGGCTCGTACGACTCGTCAGGGAGGGCCTTACAGCTTCCGGTTGGTGTTCCCAAATACAGGTACGCTACGACCTCGTCCTTGCTGGCAAATCCCAGCCTTTCTTTAACTAAATCATGAGACGCCATACGACCGGTGCGCCACATAGCCCCAATCCCCATCGCATGCGCCGCCACCATCATATTCTGGGTCGCTGCCGCCACAGCCATAACCTGCTCAACCACCGGAACGCGATTTCCCACGTCGGTTTCCGCCACCACGACCATCACCGTTGGCGCCCGCAAGGGGTTACTACGCACCTTATCCAGCACTGCTGGCTCAGACTCAGGATCATCCACAAGCTGCGCCGCAGCGAAAATCTCGCCCAGCAGTTTGCGTTGATCGCCTTCGAGAATGACAAAGCGCCACGGGCGCAGAATACCGTGGTCTGGAGCACGCATAGCGGCCCGGAGCAAACATGCTAGGTCGTCTTGAGACGGGCCGGGATCGGTCAGTCTGGGCGTCGACAAACGGGTATGCAGTGCTGTTATCGCATCCATAGGCTCTCCTTGGTCGGCCCACATTGTACCCAAGACGGCGACAAATACCTCTCTAGTCCTTTTTTCCTAAGCCCGGGTCGGTTAATCTGCGACATAACGAAAAGGTGAACCACATCTCATGAGCCCCCCTGCGCCAAACGGCCACAAGAAGCTGAACCGCGAGGACCCCCAAGCAAAAGCACGGCGGATGAGTAACTACATCCGACTGCTAGAGTTCTTGGTGGCGATTACCACCCTTGCTGTCGGCATTCAGAATAAAATATTTCCGTTTGACTACATTCTGGTCATTGCGATCCTGCTCGCCTACCCGCTTATTGCGCAGGTTATTACCGCCGTGATGGAGCGCCGCTCTCAGCTGCAGCAACAAACCGTCAGTGCGCTAATTCAGATAGACGCCGTTTTTATCGGTCTGACCATGGCGACACTGCACTTCACCGTGGTCCCTTGTATTGCCTTGCTCATTATTGTGAACGCAAACGCGGTTACGGGCGGCGGCTTATTTCTTTGGTTAATGAGCTTTGTCTGGGTAGTTGTCGGTGCGTTTATCGGCACCATGATCGTCGGTTTCCAGATGATCCCTCTGGAGCAAACGCCCTCACTCCTCACCCTCGTCTCATTGCTTGGCCTCGGCGTGTATGTCGCTGCGGCCTCGCTCAATACGCACCAACAAACAAAAATTGTGCTGGAAGCACAAGAAAACTTACGTCACCAACAAAAGCAGGCCGTCGAGTTATCTCGAAAACTAGCGAAGTACCTTTCACCGCAGATATGGGGATCTTTATTCTCCGGCCGGCGCGATGCAAAAGTCGAAACACGACGCAAAAAACTCACGGTATTCTTCTCTGACATTAAAGGCTTTAGCGCCATGTCTGAGGATCTCCCCCTCGAAAAGCTAACCAGCATGCTCAACACTTACTTGTCCGAAATGACACGCATCGCGGAGCGGCACGGGGGCACGGTTGATAAATTTATCGGTGACGCCGTGATGGTTTTCTTTGGAGATCCGAGTAGTAAAGGTTCAAAAGAAGACGCCACTGCCTGTGTTGCTATGGCGATTGAAATGCAGAAACACATGAAACTACTACGTCAGCGTTGGACGCGTGATGGTATTGATCAACGCCTAGAAATCCGAATTGGTATTAATACCGGATACGTCACCGTTGGTAACTTTGGCACCGACACACGCCTCGATTACACCATTCTCGGCACAGACGTAAACTTAGCGAGTCGTCTCGAATCTGCCGCGCGCCCCGGACACATTCTTGTGTCACAAGCAACTCACGAGCTGGTTAAAGATCGTATTCTATGCCGTGACGTCGGTGAGATCACTGCGAAGGGCTTCAACCGCCCCATCCCGGTCCATGAAGTCGTCGACTTCCGCAGCAAGGCGGGGAAATATAACGACTTTATTTCACTTGAGGCGGATGGCTTCGGCATTCACTTGAATGTCGATCGAGTACGAAATTTTGATAAAAAGCGCATCCTGCATACTTTAGCGAAATCTGCATCAGAGCTTAAAAAAGCTGAGGATGTTGAAATTAATTTTGAAGCTGAAGGCTTTGCCATCCACCTTAATAGCCATAAGATCAACCCCAAAGATCGCAGTCGCATTTTGCAGGTCATGGGCGAAGCCGCCATGACCGTAAAAGAACGGTTAATCGTATAGGCAGCCTTATCTAGCCTTGTGAATTAGACTATTGGCAAATGCACAAGGCATAGGGAGAGCGCCACTTGCAAACCACATCAGAATTGCCGCGCTGGCTTGGCGCTGTTGAAAAATGGGGCAATCGTCTCCCCCATCCCACCCTACTATTCGTTTGGCTCTGCGTTCTCCTCCTTCCTCTGACGGCACTACTCGCCGCGTTTGACTTAAACGCACAACACCCAGGCACACAGGCTATTGTTCACGTTAATTCATTGCTTTCTGCTGATGGCATACGTTACTTGCTCACCCATGTGGTCAGTAACTTTATTCAGTTCGCCCCGCTCGGCGTTGTGCTGGTCGCCATGCTCGGCATTGGTATTGCTGAGCAAAGCGGGCTGCTCGGCGCGGTGCTCAGCGCATGCGTACAACGCTCGCCACCTTGGCTGCTGACGCCTGCCATTGCATTCGCTGGGGTCATGTCTAGCATCACACTTGATGCCGGCTATGTCGTACTAATTCCGCTTGCAGGATTGTTATTCCTACGCGCAGGTCGCTCTCCGTTGGCCGGCATCGCGATCGCCTTTGCAGGCGTATCAGGCGGCTTTAGCGCAAATCTCTTTATAGGTCCCGTGGACGCTCTACTAGCAGGGCTAACCAGCGAAGCGGCACATATTATAGATCCAGAGCGCTCTGTTAATGCCGCCGGAAATTATTGGTTTATTCTCGCTTCAACCGTACTGGTGACCGCCATCATTACCCTTGTCGCCAATACTGTAACCCCGATGGCTCTGTCCGATGGCAACTCAGATACTGATCAGCCAATTGCCAACAGTTTGGATTCCGGCAAAGCGTCCTGTGAAAATCTCATCACAGCGAAACCAACCGCAGCAACACGCACGAAAGCCAACCGCTTAACGCTTATAACCGCTTTACTCTATTTCGGCGCCATTGTGCTGCTGACCCTTCCAGAAAATGCTGTGCTGCGGGATCCTGCAAGCGGGAGTCTCATCAGCGGACCGTTTATGCACAGCATTGTTGTATTGGTGTCGATCGGCTTTGCCGTATGCGGCATTGTCTATGGCTACGCGTGCGACCATTTCCGTCAGGGCTCAGATGTGATTGCAGCGATGGAAGAGAGCATGCGCAGCATGGCAGGCTATCTCGTGCTGATGTTTTTTGCGGCTCAATTTGTCTCGTGGTTCAACTGGTCCGGTCTCGGCCTCGTCACTGCTATACATGGCGCTTCGTGGCTTGGCAGCCTACAACTGCCGAATGCTGCCACACTGGTGATCTTTGTATTGTTTAGCGCCCTGATCAATTTAATGATTGGCAGTGCTTCGGCAAAGTGGTCCATGTTAGCGCCAATTTTTATACCGATGATGATGCTGGTGGGCATTTCTCCCGAAGCCACTCAGGCGGCATTTCGCGTCGGCGATTCAAGCACCAATATTATTACCCCGCTTATGCCTTACTTTGCCCTAGTGCTGGGCTTTGCCAGACGCTACCAACCGAATACCGGCATCGGCAATCTTATGGCGCTAATGCTGCCGTTTAGTTTGGCGCTGCTGATTGGCTGGTCGGTATTTTTATTCTGCTGGATTGCAATGGGATGGGCGCTCGGGCCCGGACTATGAGATCAACATAAAACACAGATAAACAAGACAAGCAGACTCAGCGCTGCCTGTCTCATCAAAAGAATATTACTGTCGCACCGTCCGCAAACTTTGCGGCAGCGTTTCATAATTAGACCGGAACGGATTGATGTCGATTCCACCGCGACGCGTAAATCGTCCATATACGGTCAAATCTTCTGGTGCACAGCGTTCCATAATATCAAGAAAAATCCGTTCAATAATTTGCTCATGAAAACCTTCATGATTACGTAACGACACAACATAGCGCAGCAAGCTTGCAGCGCTAATCGGCGCTCCTTTATAACGAACAACTAACGTCGCCCAGTCCGGCTGACCCGTCACAGGACAGCGACTGCGTAAAAGATGACTATATAACTGCTCTGTGCGCGTCTCGCCCTGCTCCGTCATCAACAACTCTGGATCATAGTTATACTGATTAAGCTCCAAATCAATTTGATCAACTAAGGTGCCACTCACTTGCAGCAAGGTGCTGCGGGCGGCCTCATCAAGGGTTTGTACGATCGCATCGACTGGCCCTCCGGCGCACTCGGACAAATCTTTTTCTAAGGTTTCAATAACCTCCTTACGCGATGAAAACTGCGTGTTCGCGAAGGAGTTCAAATAGAGCTTGAACGACTTTGATTCGACAATGTTAATGCTATTACACGGCACGCGGAATTCGGCCATAGCAACCATCGGTTTACCCCGCGCGTTCAGCCAGGAAACCTCATAGGCGTGCCAAACATCAACACCGTGAAACGGCAACATCTCCGCCGAAGCATGCAAGCCCAAACCATCCCGCGCCTCGCTTCGTGCCACAGGAAAAAGCAAACCCGGCGCATAAGTGTCAACGTATTCAGAGTGATGGCCCAGCGGGGCATCCTTGAGAAAGTCACTCATGCTTATCTCCTTAGATAACGTTTGGACCAACACTAATAAAGTTAGTTTCTGCTCAGGGAAGGGACATTCTACAACCCATCTATAGAATAAGCTGTTTAGCTACGAATACCGACCCCGCGATTAAGCAGCCATAATGCCAAAGCAAATCCTGCTATCGTGAAGCCAGCAATCATAGCGAGCGACACATACACATCAACATCACTGACGCCTAGAACACCATAACGAAACGCATTCACCATATATAAAATAGGGTTGGCCATAGACAGTCCGCGCCAAAACTCAGGCAACATATCAATAGAATAAAACACTCCGCCAAGATAGGTTAACGGCGTGAGGATAAACGTCGGCACGATCGTTACGTCATCAAACTTGTTGGCGAAAATTGCGTTAATGAGTCCAGCAATCGAAAACATCATCGCCGTTAATACAACCACCAAAATGGTTAAACCTATATGCTGGACGCTCAAATCTGTAAAAAATAGCGATAGAGAAGTCACTATCAGACCGGTCAAGATACCGCGACTTACCCCGCCGGCAACAAAGCCTAGCAAAATAACGGTATTCGACATGGGCGACACCAGCATTTCTTCGATTGAATGCTGAAATTTTGTTGAAAAGAACGAACTGACAACGTTGCCATAGCTGTTCTGAATCACGCTCATCATGATCAGTCCAGGCACGATGTATTGCATATAATCGAAGCCACCCATTTCACCAACTCTAGAGCCGATCAAATTGCCAAAAATTACAAAATACAACGTCATCGTAATCGCAGGCGGCAACAGGGTTTGCGGCCAGATACGTAAGTAACGACGAATTTCTTTCGCGACAATCGTTTGGAAGGCAACCCACTGCTCGGCCTTATGCATGGTTGTTATCTCCTGGCAAACTACGTTCAACCAAACGCATAAAGAGCTCTTCAAGGCGATTCGCCTTATTACGCATACTCATTACCGAAATATCATGCTTCGCGAGCGCGGTGAAAACATCGTTTAATGGTGCCGCTTTCGGCACATCGACCTCTAATGTTCGGTTATCTTTGAGACGCACATCCACACCCTCAATAAAGGGGGCTTTCTCCAACGGGGATTCGATATCAAGAACGAAAGTTTCAACCTGCAATGTTTCCAGCAATGACTTCATGTCGGTGTTTTCGACAATATTGCCCTGATCGATAATCGCGATGCGCCGACACAAGGTTTCCGCTTCTTCAAGGTAATGGGTTGTCAAAATAATCGTAATGCCTCGCTGATTAATTTCTTGAAGAAACTCCCACATGGAACGGCGCAGCTCGATATCAACCCCTGCAGTCGGCTCGTCAAGTATCAATAACTCTGGCTCATGGACCAGCGCCCGTGCAATCATCAAGCGACGTTTCATGCCACCGGACAACATTCGTGCCGAGCTATTCCGTTTCTCCCAAAGACCCAACCGGCGTAGATAAAATTCCGTACGTTCCGCAGCAAGCTTTGCTGGGATGCCGTAGTAACCCGCTTGCGCGATCAGAATATCAAAGACTTTCTCGAACTGGTTAAAATTGAATTCCTGAGGCACCACGCCGACGCGACGCTTCGCTTCAGATCTTTCTGTATCAAGATCTTTACCCAGTATCTGCACTTCACCAGAAGTCTTATTCACTAGAGAGCTAATAATACCGATCGTTGTCGATTTACCGGCGCCGTTCGGCCCTAGTAATGCAAAGAAGTCGCCTTTCTCAACGGAAAAGCTCACTCCTTTAAGGGCTTGCACGCCGTTCTTATAGGTTTTGGTTAAATTTTTAATAACGAGTGCGGACAATATAATACTCCGTTAGACGCTTCAGAGAGGAGAGAGAAAACGTCACTCAAAGATAGAGGTCTGGATATCTGTGTGAAAAAACTCTGCGTAAAGAATACCCATGTATGGATTACAACCCTAACGCGCCGGCAGCAATTTTGACCCGTGCTCTCCCCGCCACACCCAGTGCAGCGAGTCATCATCCAGCCATAACCAAAGCCCTTCCATCATCCATGGCCAATCTTGACCTGACACCTCACTCAGCCCTGTCAGCGAGGCAACAAAGGCCATAAGTATAGTGTCGTGGGTCACGTGCACGGCCAAGGAAGCGGACTGTGGCTCGCGAGCGCGTAAATAATTAATCAGTTTCTCTTGCCCCGCCATCGGCGACAACAATCCATCAATCCCTTCGCACAGGTGTTGATTAATAAAAGCCACTGCACCCATTTTGAAAAACGCTGGCCCAGCGATATTGATGTCTTCTACGTAACAGCCCGGCTCAACCAGTTCAGCACACGTGGCGATCGGCAGCTCGCTCTTAATCAAGCCAGCCCGTAATCCGCCTGCCCGTAAAGCTATAGCCGTGTCGACACAACGTCCCACTGGGCTACTATAGAATGCCGCTATAGGGCGCCCCAATTCCTGCCCCCACTGCTCCGCAATTCGCACCCCCTCTTCCGTTAAAGGAAGCCGGTAGTCCGCAAAGCCGTCACTGGCAAGTTCCCGCACAGAATGGCGGGTAAAGAGATGCGCCGGCCTATCTGCCGGCAAGAGATGAAGTGCATCTTTGAGGTTGGGGTGAAGTCTGGCCATATCCTACTTTAGGGTACGCGGTAAGCCACGTTAGGTAGAATTAATCCACCAGATGCCGAAGGGCCTAGCAAACACTATCGGGCCAAACTGGCCATCAGTGCGCTACGCATTAAGTCTCTCGAGTATGCCACGATGCACAAGCCTCCGCACGTAAACGGCGGGCCTTAGTGAGCATTTGTCGGCGTGATGTGGTGGGAAAAAAGAAAGATCAAGCCACACTGTGCGTTAAAATCACCCAGCGTGGCAGCGATATGGCCTATGCCCCTTATACAATGGGAGAGTAGCAATCCTGCAGTGCGAGGATGTAATACTCTAGACCACGACGCGCAGCATTTAATGCACGCTCCTGAGCTTCAGGAGTTAGCGCAATACGCTTAACCAACTCCATTGCCTCGTGTGGATGTTCATCGTCGTAACTCGCATGGGCGCGCAACCAAGCCATAGTATGCCGATTAACCTCAGCCACACCCGACTCCGCGTATGCCTGCATGCCTTTGACCACTTGCTGACTCCACTCGCCCGTCGCCCATTCAATGGCAAGGTTAGTCGCTGCAATCCCCTCCTCAAGTGAGCCATACGAATCGATTTGCCACAGATAATTATTGACCGCGTCCATGCCAGCACTAGGCTGAACGGAATCAAGCTCCGCCAAAGAAATCCCGAAGCCCGCCGCCCAATCTTGATACCAATAGGCATGACGTTGCTCAACCTTAATATTGTCGATCAACCAAAGTTTAGCTTCTTCATGACCTGGAACACCGCGCTTTACCTTGGCAAGGTTCAGGGCCATATATTTAGGGAAGTTTTCAACGAGGGGGTAAAAGTTCAATAGCGCCCGGCGCCAACGATCAGCAGACAGTTTTCCTTCCGCCATCTCCACAAATACCGGATGCTCAACAACTTTATCCTTGTACGGAACAAGCGAGTCCCAAAAGTCACGGGCCCAATCATTGTGCTCCGTTAGCTCGAGCTTTTTCTTGTAATGTGCTGCACGCATAACACTAGCCATCCTGCTAGAAACTCATAAAGACACCCTGCTAAAGCAGAATCTCCCCCCTGCGATAACGATGCCACCCTTTGCGGTCACCATCTAAATATGCACATTTCTGCAGGTTTGTACGAGACGCATTTAGCTGATATTCCGTAACGCAATGCGCCTAAACCGCTTAAGCGATTGTTTATCAAAAGAATTCGTCTTATTCATTCCGTTCAGATTAGCTGAATTGGCCCGATAAGCCACGCCTTCGTAGCACTCACGCCACTGCTTTAAGGCCTCGGCCGCCGCCGGAGCTTGCGCCGACACCAGCTCCACCAAACGGCCTGGGGCGGGATGATCTGGAATTTCAACGCCTCGCTTACGCAGTGCCGAGTGTAGCCGCCAATACTCTTTTTGCCACCACTCCAGAGAAGGTCTTCGCCCACGCCACAGAAGCAATACCGCAAAAAACAATCCAATGATCCCAATCCCAGCCGCAATAAGCAGCGCGATACGCAACGGAGACACTTCTCCTAACCATTTTTTTAACAGCTCGGTTTGTGTCATGCCATCATAACCCAGCACTATGCTAGCCCAGTTAAACTCAATGTAATCCATAGCACTAGCTAACTGCTTCAAGATTGGTAGGCGGCTTACACCAATAGCTTCGTTAAAGGCAGAGGCAAACTCACTACCCTGACTTTGCAATGCCTGCTCCAAACCAGACTCTATCCGTTCCGGCGCGACCATCGCGGTAGGGTCCATCTCAACCCAGCCACTTTCAGGCAGCCAGACCTCAACCCATGCATGCGCATCATACTGACGAACCAACAAATGCGTGCCCAAGGGGTTTTCTTCGCCGCCCTGGTAGCCAGCTACAATTCTGGCAGGAATGCCCGCTGCTCGCATCATCACCGCAAAACTAGAGGCGTAATGTTCGCAAAATCCGGCACGTGTTCGGAACAGAAAGTCATCGACTTGATCAGGTCCAAGCGGCGGCGGCGTTAACGTATAGAAAAATTTTTGCTGCCGAAACATACGCATCACACGCGCAATATACTGATCGTCACTGCCAGCCTGAGCACGCCACTCCCGCGCTTGCGCTCGACTGCGTGGATTCCCCTCCGCGGGCAAGCGTAAGTTGAACTCCTTCTCCCACCTTGGCGCATCGATGCCGCGCGGCATCCGTGTATAACTTTTCACCGTATAAGAAAGCGAATCCGTGACAGGACTAGCACTGATAAGACGATAGTCACTGACAACACCAATGTTGTTCTGCTCGATAAACGGAGTGGTCATTGCGTAAAGCCACTCGCGCGATGTCGGCTCCAGAATAATTCTATACTGGTACTGGGGACCGGCCGCGCTACGCTCAAGATCACTGTACCAGCGCGGCTTAAATCGAGACGGATAAGCAACCACGTCCGACGCTGAAATATTCTGAGGCAGCGCCTGGCTCCACCGCCTTCCGTCATACCAACTATAGGTTAAACCACGCCAATAACGCTCAGGCTTTGGCGCTGCTTCGCCAATAAACTGGACGCGGAACGCCAACTCCGCTGAACGCGACAATTCCGCCACTTCACCGGGGGCCATCGAATCACTCATGCCAGTTTTGGCCTTTTTTTGATCCGACTTCATTTCCCAAAGTGGTGCAACGCGCGGAACAACAACAAACAAAAAGATCATTAATGGAAATGCTTGTGCAACCAGCGCGGCAGCATAGCGAAGCTGGCTGCGTGCGCGGATATTCGCCTCTGGCTGATTAATGCCAATCAACGCAGCCGTAACAAAAAACAGGACAACAAAAACGTAAAGCGAGATAAGAAAATCTTGACGCACAATCAACACGGTTGCCAAGACAAAGTAATTCAACACGATAACCACATAAGCATCGCGCATCTTATTCATTTCTAAGAGTTTAAGATTGAAGGCACAAACGAGTAATGTGATTCCCGCATCTGGTCCGAATAACGTGCCGTAGCTATACAGGGTTAAACCAACCGCTGTCGCCAACACCGATATGCGTAAAACTCGACCAGGCATTCTGAGTCGGCCGCGCTGCACAAGTACTCGCCAGCATTGCAAAAACAACACGACCGCCGCGATCCATACTGGGCCATTCATCATCTGAGGAATACTGGCCAGCAGCGAACCGGTTATAAGCCAGATAAAGGCGTGCTGGGGTACTTGATATACGCGCGCCACGGTTATTGCACTCCAAATAGAGCGAGTAAGCGCAACGTTTGCTGCTTATGATCCAGACCGATTGCCGGTGCGACTTCCTGATCAGGCAACCTTAAACCATACGGTTGGTTAGCTTCGTCTAACGACAAAACCCACCAGCACAAGCTACTCAATCGCATCTCTGGCTCCATGCCAGCGAGGCGATCCCACTCGAGCCAACGCCTCCCTTCTGCAGGATCGGTAAATACCTTAGTCTGCAGCCCACGCTCCGCGGCTAGGCTTTTCCAATTTATCGCGCGCAGTGAGTCGCCAGGAATGTAGCTACGCAAACCATCAAAATCATCATTGCCCGCCAGACTATTATGCAAACCTTCATCGTCATCGCCGCCAGACGCCGGACACTCAGCAGACTCAATTGGCGTTGGCCAAGCAAGACACCAATGATCCAGATCAACAAGACTCCATGCCCGCAACAGGCCTAGAGGGTAACGGCTCTCAATGCGTATCCGTTCAGCAAATACGCGACCGCGGTGTATTAACTCGATATCTAGCCAAGTGCGCTGTTCTTCCCCCGCTTTGACGGACATTTCCCGTGCTGGCGAACCTGGCCATTGTAACCAAAGGCTCGTATGGGAACGCCTTGGCCCCGCCGAAACCAATACTTCTAACGCACCGTGTCGACCGGAAAAACCGGCGCGCATACCTCCCGCGCTAAGAGTGACACCAGACAAATTTCGGAAGGTATGCAGGATCGCGACATTGAATAAACTCATCAGAAAAAATGAAAACGTTAACAACAGATTGTTTTCATAATTAATGCCGCCGATGAACAACATTGCAGCAATGAGCAGGAAGAGCATGCCGTAGCCAGTCGGCAGGATAAAAATACGTCGCTGATTAAGCGTGACAGTTGTTGCCGGCGGTATGCGCCGCCGGAGCCAGCGACGATATAGCTGTTGGACTGCCGATAGTTTTGGCATTACTGCCGCCGAACCACCGGCACAGATTCAAGCAGTTTCTGAGTTGCCGTCGCCGCCGCGCCGCCGGCAAGTGATTGCAAGCGATGTTCTGCGACCGGCCCCAGCACCACTTGGACATCTTCAGGAATAACGTAATCACGGCCGCCGGTTAACGCCCACGCGCGCGATGCATTGAGCAGGCCAATCCCTGCGCGCGGAGAAAGCCCTGCAACAAACAATCCGCCATTACGACTATAAGCTAGTAACCGTTGAATATAATCAATCAGGTCCCGAGAAGCCCGAACCTTTCTAACCTCTGCCATCGCGTGCTGAAGCTGCTCGCCGGAGGCAACGGGTTTAAGATTAACCGCAAGCTGGCGACGATCACTCCCAGCGAGCAGCTTTAATTCCATTTCGGCAGACGGATATCCGAGCGATAAGCGCATCAGGAAGCGGTCGAGCTGCGACTCTGGCAAGGGAAACGTACCGGACTGAGTAACAGGATTCTGCGTCGCCACCACAAAGAACGGATCAGGTAATGCACGCGTAAGGCCATCAAGCGTTACTTGTCGCTCTTCCATCGCCTCAAGCAATGCTCCCTGTGTCTTCGGCGTAGCACGGTTAATCTCATCGGCCAGCAGTAACTGGGTAAAGACAGGCCCATCTTTTGGCTCAAACTCACGTGTCTGCGGATTAAAAATAGACACACCAAGAATATCAGCAGGCAACATATCACTGGTGAACTGTACGCGACGGTAATCCAGAGAGAACACCCTTGCTAAAGCGTGCGCCAATGTTGTTTTACCCATGCCCGGTAAATCTTCAATAAGAAGATGTCCCCGCGCTAACAAACAACTCACCGCCAAACGGATTTGTTCTTCCTTTCCCAATACAACAGATGAAACTGCCGTTATCGATTGCCGAATAACGTCCTGCATGCATCCACCTCACCGCTGATTTTCATCAGTCTTTAATGTTATGCCCGAGCGCTTGAACACCCCTTGCCAAATCCTTACGCAAGTCTTCTAAGCCCTCTAAACCGACTGCGATCCGAATCAAATTCTCGGTCACCCCAGACAGCACTTTTTGCTCTGCCGGAACACGACCATGGGTCGTGGTAGCCGGATGGGTAATGGTGGTTTTAGTATCACCCAGATTAGCCGTAATCGACATAATGCGTGTGGCATCAATAAAGCGCCAAGCTGCCTGACGATCCGCATTGCCGTCAGAATCTATTACACGAAAAGACATAACAGCGCCAAATGCCTTTTGCTGCTTCTTCGCCACTTCATGCTGAGGGTGCGAGGGCAAGCCGCAATAAAAAACACGCTCAATACCTGGCTGGGTCTCCAGCCAACGCGCCAATTCCGCCGCCTGCGCGCTATGAGCAAACATGCGTAACGATAACGTTTCTAAACCTTTGAGAAAAACCCACGCGTTAAATGGGCTCATGGTTGCACCAGCTGTACGTAAAAAGCCGAATATTTCCGAAATTTCCGGATCACGACCTACCACTGCGCCACCAAGACAACGCCCTTGCCCGTCGAGATATTTGGTTGCGCTGTGCACAACAAGATCCGCACCAAGCTCTAGAGGAAGCTGTAACGCGGGTGTGCAAAAGCAATTATCAACAACCAACAGTGCGTTATTGTCATGCGCCAATTTTGCCAACGCCGCTATATCACCAACCTCAGCTACGGGATTGGAAGGCGTTTCCAAAAACAGTATTTTCGTATTTCGGGTAATCGCTGAGCGCCACGCATCAAGGTCACTAATATCGACCATCGTCGTATCAACACCAAACTTACTCAGGTACTTGTCATACAGAACATTGGTGGTACCAAACACGCTACGTGAGCTAACAATATGATCGCCCGGCTTCAGTAATGAGAAGAACGTTGCCACAATCGCCGCCATGCCAGAAGAAAACGCAACCGCCCTTTCCCCGCCTTCCAACGCAGCCAGTCGCTGTTCAAACGCCCGAACCGTTGGATTGGTGAAACGGGAATAGATATTACCCTCTTCTTCACCGCTAAAACGCGCAGCAGCCTGAGCAGCACTCTCATAAACAAAGCTGGAGGTAAGAAACATTGGCTCAGAGTGCGACTGCTCATCCGTTGGCAGCTGGCCTGCCCTGATAGACAACGTCTCGACGCTTAAATCATCCGGCAACGGCCGCTTACTCATGGATATCTCCCAACAGCAGCCAAAGACAATGCCTGCCACCTAATATTTCAGAAAGAATGTAATGGTTCGAATAAAGAGAACTAAGAAGCCAATACTTACACAGGCAAAGACAAAGTCAATTAATAAGGCGGGGAAATAAGCGGACCCGCGCTCTTTTCAGGGCGCGGGTCCGCTTATCAATACTGCGTATCATTTTGAGGCTGGCCACGATAAACGCAGACCTATACACGTGGCTCAAACAACGATGTGCCAACGCTTGTTGCCGTGCGCTAGCATTAGCTCGCGTTATGTAGATCTATGACCTCATTTTCCGCCAAGGCCTCAGCACGAGCAGCCTCACTACCATTCTTCACCGCATCATTGCGTGAGTTTTCAAGTTTATCCAAATACGCTTTGTCAATATTCCCCGCCACATATTTGCCGTCAAACACGGAGCAATCAAAGTGCTCAATACTCGAATTCCCTTCACTGCAGGCTGAAACCAAGTCTTCTAGGTCTTGGAAAATCAATTTATCTGCCCCGATCAACGTACATATCTCGTCAACCGTTCTGTCGTGCGCAATAAGCTCAACCGCAGCCGGCATATCAATACCGTAAACGTTCGGATACTTAACCGCCGGTGCCGCCGAAGCAAAATACACATTACGTGCCCCCGCTTCGCGAGCCATTTGAATAATCTCATTACAAGTTGTGCCGCGAACAATCGAGTCGTCTACCAGCAGCACATTTTTACCTTGGAACTCTAACTCAATCGCATTGAGTTTTTGACGGACCGATTTCTTGCGCTGTTGCTGCCCTGGCATAATGAACGTACGGCCAATATAACGATTCTTAATGAAGCCTTCTCGATACTTAACATCTAGCGCATTGGCCATCTGTAACGCAGCAGTACGACTGGTATCAGGAATTGGAATCACAACATCAATATCGTGATTGGGCCACTCGCGCAATAATTTCTCGGCCAGCTTTTCACCCATGCGCAGGCGCGCCTTGTACACGGAGATGCCGTCAATGATGGAATCTGGCCGCGCCAGATAAACGTGTTCGAAAATACACGGTTCTAACTTCGGGTTTTCAGCACACTGACGGGTGTGCACTTCGCCTTCCGCGGTAATATAAATTGCCTCACCGGGTGCCAAGTCGCGCTCAAGCTGAAAGCCTAATCCCGACAACGCCACACTTTCAGAGGACACCATGTATTCTGGACCATCAGGCGTATCGCGACGGCCATAGCACACAGGGCGAATACCATGCGGATCACGAAACGCTAGGATGCCGTAGCCGGTAATCATAGCGATAACCGCGTACGCCCCTTCTGCACGCTTATGTACTCGCGCAACGGCCTCAAACACATCGTCAGCTTGTGGCGTCAATTTACCCATCGTCTGTAGCTCATGTGCAAACACATTGAGCAGAACTTCTGAATCGGACGTTGTATTGATATGACGTAAGTCCGCCTTAAAAATATCTTCAGCAAGTTTTTCGGTATTAGTGAGATTGCCGTTGTGTGCCAGCGTTAAGCCATAAGGGGAGTTCACGTAAAACGGCTGCGCCTCAGCAGAACTAGAGGAGCCGGCCGTTGGATAGCGCACATGGCCAATACCTATGTTGCCGACCAAACGACGCATGTGACGGTTACGAAAAACGTCACGCACCATTCCGTTATCTTTACGCAAAAATAATCGATCGCCATCGCAGGTTACGATGCCGGCAGCGTCCTGGCCGCGGTGCTGTAAAACAGTTAGCGCATCATAGATCGCCTGATTAACATTCGAACGACCAACGATACCAACAATACCGCACATAGCGGAGCCCTCTCTCAGGAACCAAAACTAAGGATGAAGTTTACTAGGTCTGACGCCATTCGGCGCGTCCAGTCTTCGAGTACTGCAAACTGAGGCACGAGCATAGACTCCTGCCACCAGCTATCTGCTGCAAACATATGCCGACCAACGGCTATCAAGACGATCACCAGCAGCATCCCGCGCACCGCGCCAAACACCATGCCGAATACGCGATCAGTGCCGCTCAAGCCGGTGACACGCACCAGCTCGCCAATAAGATGGTTAATAAGGGCGCCGACAACCAATGTCGCCGCAAAGAGTAAACCAAAGGCAACCGCCATGCGGGCGCTTGGTGTCTCAATCGACCCCTCAAGCATGATTTCAAGGCCGGGACCAAATAGACGCGCAACGATAAAGGCTGAAGCCCAAGATAAAAGGGAGAATGCCTCACGGGTAAAGCCCCGCCGCAAACTGAGCAGAGAAGAAACCGCAATCACCACGAGTATGATGCCGTCGGCAAGATTCATGCGACGATCACGACACAATGATGGGGCAACAATCGATGTATACAACGTATAGGCAATGCAGGGTCCCAGTGTGGTCTCTCACGAACCGCGCCATGGTATCAAAAGCACCATGGGTAACCCAAGGTCAAAGTGAGTATGGAACCACTAAACCTTCCATTTTGAAGCGAATATCGCGAATTAACTGCTCTCGGCGATGCTCAGAGCGCTTACGCTCCAACTCGGGGCCAATAAATACCCGGTATAGGTCGTCGCCTGACTTCGTTGATTTACGCACATAGGCAGAATAGTCCGCATCGCGCAGACGCTTTGACAACGATAGCGCAGCATCCTCACTCGAAAATGCCGCGATTTGAAGTGTCCAGCCGGCCGGCACGATATCCTTTATCTCCGCCTTAGGCTGCGGACCAGCTGGCTTAGCTACTGGCTGAACAGCTTGCGGTGCTTCCACCGCCTTCTTTTCATTCAACGCCTCAATGACTTCGACGCGCTGTTCCGCGACGTCCGCCATCTGCTCTCTTGATTCGTCGATCAGCTCGGACGCATCTTCGAGTTCGTCTTCACTCACCACCGGCGAAAAAGACAGTGCCTCAATTTCCGGCGGATCGGGCAACTCCATGTCGAGCGCCACTCTTACTTGCTCGGGAGAGCGAAAAATCACAGGCGTAACCAAGGCCGCCAATAACAACAGCAAAAACACCCCTATCAACCGATGACGAGTCTGAGCATCCACGGTAATCGTTACTCCAACACTATTGCTAAGGCTTGAGCAGCCTCAGCAACGGTAAAAAAAGACCCAAATACTAGCACCCTATCACTTGGTGATACGGCCTCTCGCAACACAGAAACAGCTTCCGCCACATTCGTAAAACAGCCCCCAATACTCACCGCTGCAGGTAAACTGTCTCGCAGCTGCTCGGCAGATTGGCCACGCGCACCAGTTAGCCCGGCAAGATACCAGTGAGACACCCTCGGCACAAAGGTCGCGAGCGCCTTTTCCGCCGGTTTATCTACCAGCATAGCCACTAACGCATAGGTCTCACCCTGAGCTTCCGCCAAATTGGCTCCAAAGCGCTGTAGCGCCTCCGTGTTGTGCCCAACGTCCAGCACCCATTCAACGCCATCGAGCATAAAGGACTGGCATCGGCCGGGAACGCTAACACGGCGTGCAACAGCCTCAATGCGATCAGGCTTTAGCAAGCCCATCAGTGCCAACGCCTGAACAGCGGCGGCTAAATTATCTTCACCTAAAGGAATTCGTCCGGTCAGTCGGAGCGTCTTTATTGCTCCAGCTTGGTCCAACCAATGAATTTTACCGTCAGCACCATGAAACGCCTCACCCGCAACAAGCAATGGAACGCCATCTGCCTGACATAGCTGCGGAACTGTAGACGGCATATCTGCGCCTGCAAAAAGCAACGGCCGACCTTGACGACGAACTCCCGCTTTCTCGGCGGCGATCAACTCTCTGCTATCACCCAGCCAATCGGTGTGATCTAGGCCAATAGAGGTAATAATCGCAACATCGGCATCAACCAAATTAACCGCATCCAGACGACCGCCCAGCCCAACTTCAAGAATACACAAGTCCAACTCATGCGCGCCAAACAGGTATAACGCTGCCAGCGTGGTGAATTCAAAATAGGTAAGTTTTATCGCGCCGCGAGCGCTCTCAATTGCATCAAAGGCCTGACACAGACTCTCGTCATCAACCGGCGTACCGTTAATGCGCACCCGCTCGTTGAAACGAACCAAATGAGGAGAAGTATAGACACCCGTGCGCAAGCCAACGTCGCGGGCAAGACCATCAAGTAAAGCAACCGTTGAGCCCTTGCCATTGGTGCCGGCGACGACAATCGAGCCGCTCTGTAGCGGCAGCAACGCCATGCGCGCAGCCACCGCCGAGATTCGCTCAAGACCAAGTTCGATTTCCGCCGGATGCATTTGCTCGATTCGCGCGAGCCACTGATCAAGTGTCACAGTCTGGCGTCCCTTTCTACAGCCCTTTTCGCACCATTAGGCTGCGACCGGTGCGCCTGTCATAGCAGACAACAAACGATACAAGGTATCGCGCATATCATGCCGAGCAACAATCATATCAATTGCGCCGTGGTCGACCAGGAACTCACTACGCTGGAAACCTTCCGGCAGCTTTTGCCGAACGGTCTGCTCAATAACCCGGGGGCCAGCAAAACCAATCAAGGCACCCGGCTCAGCAATATTTACGTCGCCGAGCATTGCCAATGAAGCAGACACTCCGCCATAGACAGGGTCAGTTAACACCGAAATAAAGGGCAGCCCGGCATCGCGCATTCGCTGTAGCGCTGCACTGGTACGAGCCATTTGCATCAAGGAGAACAGCGCCTCTTGCATGCGAGCTCCACCACTGGCCGCAAAACACACCAACGGCAAATCATTCGCCAAACAAATATCGACCGCCTGAACAAAACGTTCGCCGACGACCGACCCCATTGAGCCGCCCATAAAGTTAAATTCAAACGCGGCCGCAACTAGAGGCAAATCATTTAACTTACCGCGCAAAACAATCAGCGCATCCGTTTCCGAGGTCGCCTTTTGCGCCGCCACTAAACGATCTTTGTATTTTTTGGTGTCCTTAAACTTCAGGCGATCGACCGGTTCGATGTCTGCGCCAATTTCTGACTGTGGGCCGTCATCAAGAAATAGCGACAAACGCCGCCGCGCGCCGATACGTAAATGATGTTCGCATTTCGGGCAGACTTCCATATTCCGCTCAAGCTCGGGACGATACAAAACGCCTTCGCAACGCGGACATTTACGCCACAGCCCTTCCGGGATATTGGTGCGTCGGCTATCCGTGTCTGACTTCCGAATTGCAGGCAAGATTTTCTCCAGCCAATTGCTATTACTCATCCTAACACGACCCTTAAATAGGCAAACTCACATTGGTTAACCAATGCAATCAATTAGTGAGCGTCCATTGCCTGACGCATCGCAGACAAAACCTCTTGGAGCTGCCCCGAGATAACCTCCGGACGCCCTTGGTTATCAGCAATTCGCTGTACCAGCGCACTGCCCACCACGACCCCATCAGCCACCGCGGACACCGCCTTTGCTGAATCCGCGTCCTTGATACCAAACCCTACGCCAACGGGCAATTTTGTATGTTTGCGAATTGTGTCAACCTTGGCCTGTACGGAGTCAACATCTAGCGTCGCCGCGCCAGTAACGCCCTTCAGGGAAACATAGTATAGATAACCACTGCCCGCTTTTGCGATCAGCGCCACACGCTCTTCCGAGGTTGTTGGCGCCAGCAGAAAGACCAGATCAAGGTGGCGCTCACGGAACAACGGCGCCACGTCTCCCGACTCTTCCGGCGGCAAATCGACCAACAGCACGCCATCAACACCTACTTCGACACAACGGTCAGCAAACACTTCGTACCCCATCGCCTCAATGGGGTTGAGGTACCCCATCAACACCACGGGCGTATCGCTGTTACTCTGCCGGAATTCAGCAACCATTTTCAGCACGCCGGACAGCGATGTGCCCGCAGCAAGAGAACGCTCGCAGGCCAGCTGAATCACAGGACCATCCGCCATAGGATCCGAGAACGGCACACCCAGTTCAATAATATCCGCGCCCGCCTCAACCATCGCGTGCATAAATCCCACGGTATGTGCTGGCGCTGGGTCTCCCGCAGTAATAAAGGGGATCAACGCTTTACGACCGGTACTCGAGAGCTGCTCAAAACAATTCGCAATACGACTCATCTTCAATCCTTACACTTCAATATGATCAAGCGATGCGACGGTGTGAATATCTTTGTCACCACGGCCCGACAAATTCACCACGATCATTTTATCTTTTGGCATTTCTCGCGCTAACTTTTCCGCATAAGCCACCGCATGGCTGGACTCAAGCGCAGGCATAATTCCCTCAACGCGCGTCAGCTCTCGAAATGCATTCAGCGCTTCTGTATCCGTAACAGAAACATAATTAACACGCCCCGTATCTTTCAACCACGCGTGCTCTGGCCCAACACCGGGATAATCAAGCCCTGCAGAAACAGAGTGGGTTTCAATAATCTGTCCGTCATCCGTTTCCATTAAATACGTGCGGTTACCATGCAAAACACCTGGTCGCCCTGCCGCTAACGGCGCCGCATGACGACCCGTTTCAATACCATCACCAGCCGCTTCTACGCCGTACATAGAAACGCTTTCATCATTAAGAAACGGATGAAACAAGCCAATCGCATTTGAACCGCCACCGACACACGCAACCAACGCATCAGGAAGCTTGTCAGCCTGAGCCAAGCTTTGCGCTCGTGCTTCGCGACCGATGACACATTGAAAATCACGCACTAACATGGGATACGGATGCGGCCCCGCGACAGTGCCAATAATATAAAACGTGTCATCGACATTGGTCACCCAGTCGCGCATCGCTTCGTTCATGGCATCTTTTAATGTCCGCGAACCAGACGTTACGGGAACGACTTCCGCGCCGAGAAGTTTCATTCTGAAGACATTGAGTTTCTGTCGCTCAACATCGTCGGCTCCCATGTACACAACGCACTTCATTCCCAAGCGCGCAGCAACCGTTGCCGTAGCAACGCCATGCTGACCTGCACCGGTTTCAGCAATAACGCGCGTTTTACCCGTATGCTTCGCCAGCAACGCTTGACCAATAGTGTTGTTTATTTTATGCGCACCAGTGTGATTTAAATCTTCACGCTTTAGCCAGATTTGTGCGCCGCCAACTTTTTCAGTCAACCGCTCAGCAAAATACAACGGCGAAGGTCGGCCAACATAATGCGCAAGATCGTAATCAAAATCGGCCCTAAATTTTGCATCATCCTTCAAGCGCGCGTAAATCTCTTCTAACTCGCTCAGTGCGCCCATCAAGGTCTCAGAAACAAAGCGCCCACCATAAATACCAAAATGGCCACGCTCATCCGGTACAGAACTAAAATCAGGAAGGTCTGACACTATTTACTCCTACAATAAAATCTTGAATCGCCTGCGCAGATTTAATGCCTCCACGCGGCTTACCGGCGTCGTCCAAATCTTCAACGCCGCCACTAACATCCACGGCCCAAGGCCGAACTTGCTCCACAGCACTGGCAATATTGTGCGGCGTCAATCCACCCGCCAGAATCAACTCATGGCGCATCGACGACGGCAACACACACCAATCAAAACGCTCGCCCGTGCCACCGGGAACACCTGACACATAGGTATCAACAAGCAAACCTCTTGCCGCTGAAAACTCGTCACGTACGCTGCGAAGGTCCAAGCCCTCCTTCATACGCACGGCCTTAATAAAGGGGCGCCCGAAAGACTGACAAAATTCGGCGGACTCGTCGCCGTGGAACTGCAGCATATCCAATGAAACACTCGCCAAAACTGCCTCAACCTCTGTGCGGGTTGGATTGACGAAAAGCCCAACCGTGGTAACAAACGCTGGAGTTTGAGCAACGATCTCCCTCGCCTGCTCTACCGTTACAGCGCGCGGGCTAGGTGGGTAAAAGACGAAGCCAAGCGCATCTGCACCCGCCGCCACAGCGACACGCATGTCTTCAGCGCGGGTAATTCCACAGATTTTAACGCGGGTTCGGTGCAAGGTATCCTCCAAGGAGGCAAAGTCTAACAAAAATGCGGCGCGCTGGCGTCATTACCAATCAGACAAATCGTGTGGCAACCATACCGGACCATACTCCGGCTCTGGCAAACCGAACTGAGACGGATACCCAACGCCAACCATATAAAGACCATAGGGCGGCGCCGTTACCCCGCCCTGCTTGCGATCACGTGACTCGAGCACCTCACGAGCCCACTCAGGGGGGCGCTCGCCAGCACCTACTGCCATCAATACCCCTGCGATATTGCGGACCATATGCAAAAGAAAGGCATTGGCTTCCACTTCCAGCACCAACATAGGCCCTTGCCGGTAGAGTTGCAGATGATGAAGCGTCTTAATCGGCGACTTAGCCTGACAGCTCACCCCGCGATAAGCGCTAAAATCATGGGTACCCACTAGATACCGCGCAGCCTCCTGCATCAGAGTTATATCCAGCGTTCGGTAATCCCAACTAACCTGACGATTAAAAAGCGCGGGACGCGTTCGATGATTATAAATCACATATCGATAACGGCGAGAGTGCGCGACAAACCGAGCATGAAAATCATCACCAACAGAGCGAGCCCACCTTAGCGCGATACCTTTAGGCAGGTTGCTGTTTGTCCCCGCCACCCAAGCCTTTTCATCACGAACGGAGTCACTATCGAAGTGGATAACTTGCCCTGTGCCGTGAACACCGGCATCCGTTCGCCCAGCACAAATCACCTTTACTTTATGATTCGCGACCACGGACAAAGCCTTTTCAACAGCCTCCTGAACGGTGGGCACGTCATCTTTCAGCTGGCTCTGCCAACCGTGATACGCACTTCCGTCGTACTCAACGCCCAAGGCAATACGTGCCATGATTCTACCTTCCTGCTTTCAACGGCTGCATTATGCAGAAGAAAGAAGACCTATAAAATCGTCTCAACATAAAAAGCATCTATGCCCGCGAATTAAACAAAAAAAGCGGTGCCGTTTCCGGCACCGCTTTTCTGTCACCACTTCACTTACGTGAGCTTAGCCCACTTGCGCGATAAGCTCTTTGGCTTCCGCTTGCTGCTCCACACTACCCTCAGCCAACACTTCTCCGAGGATATCGCGGGCACCTTCGGCATCACCCATATCGATATAAGCTTTAGCGAGATCCAACTTGGTTGCGTTCTCATCCGAGTCGCCTAGGAAGTCAAAATCATCGTCATCGCCTAACGATAAATCATCATCCTGCGTTTCAACGGCAGCGCGCACATCCGTCGCACCGAGATCATCAAGCGCCTCACGCTGTACAGTTGCTGCTGGCGCATCAACAGCAGGCATACCGACTGCCGTTGCCGCATCGTCATCCAGAGAAAGCGACAGGTCGTCGTCAGACAGCCCGTCCAACGTTAAGTCGTCTTCATCATCCAGACCGAGATCTAGATCATCAGCATCAAGATCGAGAGAACCAGCGTCATCCAAGGAAAGCTCGTCTTCTAGGCTCAGCTCGTCTTCGTCATCAAGACCAAGATCATCCAAAGACAAATCAAGCTCTTCTGCCGCGGGGCGCTCTGAAACTTCTTCAAATTCTAAACTCGCGTCATTAAGCTCAATGTCACCGAAATCAACCTCTTCTTCTTGGCCTGTTGACGTGCCACTCAAATCAAGAGCTGGCGCCACATTCAACGCTGCATCAAGCTCCGCTTGCTGCTCAGGATCTTGCTTTACGGCACTACGAGCTTCAGGCTCTGGCTCATCATCCAGATCAAAACTAATCTCTTCGTCGTCCATACCATCAAGAGATAGCTCTTCTGAATCTGCAGGCATCTCTAAGTCAAAACTTTCATCTTCGTCTGCCGCACTTAAAACCAAGGTGTCATCAAACGAATCTTCTTCCGCAGGTTCATCTCCGCCGATCGTAGGCGGCACAAACTCAATTGGCGCATCACGCGATGCCGCTTTAGAGCGACCGACGAATTCTGCAGCCAGATCAACCTCAAGGTCGTCTAACGAAGGCTCTTCGTTAGCAATGCCGAGCTGTCCACGCAAATCGGGTAGACGCTTCTTAACGCTGGCGTCGGCACCAAGCACAGCCGCTTCACGCTCGAAGCCGTCGACATCACGTGCTTCGACCAACACCTCAAGCAAACGCACTTTTAAGTCAGAACGATCCGGCGCCTTAGTAATCTCATCTTTCAGGAAGGTCACAGCTTCTGCGTGACGCCCATAAGCCGTATAAACTTCAACTTCTTCAAGCGGATCTTGACCAGCTTCAGGCGCAGAATGATCACCATCAATATCCAAGTCATCTAGACCAAGATCGTCTTCATCAGCCTCACCCATGGCAATAAAGTCATCGGCTTCATCATAGCTATTGTATTCTTCGTCATCCGCCAAATCGTCGTCGTCGGCATTACGACGGCGCGCAGCGATAAACAACCCACCAAAGAGCAACACAATAACAACCACCGCGATTGCGACAATCATCATCAGGTTCTCTTCTAAGAACGACGGCTGCACAACCGGAGCGGGAGGCGCAACAACCGGCACCGGCTCAGGCTTAACTTCCGCCTTTGGAGGCACTACTGCAGCATCCACTACGCCTTCGACATCAGTCGATTCGACAACCGACTCACCTGATGCTTCGGTGCTGTCAGTCACTTCTGATTCAGTCGCCATCTCGTCTGATGTGGCGCTTCCAGCATCAGGCTCTTCTTCCACCGACACTGTTTCGTCCGAAACGGTAGGTGCAATTTCAGGCACAGGCGTGACTGAATTAAGTTCGATAGGCTCTACCGGCGCAACGCCCTTCTCTTCTCTAAGCTTACGCAGCTGATCCTGAAGCTGGGCAATCTGATCGTTGCGCAACTGTAATAGCTGCTCACTCGTATTAACTTGCTGGCTAAGATCTTGCAGACGCGACGTTAATTCACTGTTTTCACGGGAGAGTTGATCAACATTCTCATCGCGAATAGCCAGCTCATTTTCCAAAGCCCGGCCATCTGAGGCACCGCCCTTGCCTGCACCTGCCGCGCTGCCAGTCGATGATTCGCCTTCCGCGGAATCCGGTGCAACCAAAGTGACCTTGCCAGCCTTAGGAGCTGATTCGAGCTTTGCTGAGGAGTCAGCAGCACGACGGGTCGCATCTAGCTGAGGACGTGTTGGCAACGTTATTCCGCGCGCCTCAAGCTTGGCACGCCATTGTCTGTTTTGATCGGCGATTTCGGTAAGCGCCTCACGGGTGCTGATTCGACGAACTTCTTCTTCCGTAGGCAAACGCAAAACGGTGCCTTCACGCACCAAGTTAACGTTGCCATCAATAAACGCATCTTCATTCAGCGTTTGAATGGCAACCAACATTTGCTGCACGGAAATGCTTTGTGCTGGACGATTATTCAGAGCGATGCGCCACATAGTGTCATCGTTTTGCACTACGTATTCCTGACGATCAGTCACCTCAATGGGCGCGCTCTGGCTTTTAGGTGACTGGCTCTGGGAAACAATGCGCGGCTGCTTACTCGCCGCTGGCGCAGCCGGTTGACTTGGAACAACAGGGGTTCCCTGTACCGCGGCAGGAACCGGAGCACTAGTGGCTTCTTCTGCCCGATAAGCAGGAGGGTCTAACAGAACAGTGTATTCGCGCAACAACCGTCCGGTTGGCCATAGAAACTCAACCAAAAAATTGAGAAAGGGCTCACGAACCGGCTGAACAGACGTAACCGTCAGGGTGCCACCGCCGTTGTTATCGAGACTGACAGCAAAGTTCAAGTCCGTCAGGAAATACATGCGCTCAACGCCCGCAGCGGAAAAGTCTTCCTGTGCGGCCAGCGACGCAAGAATCTCGTCCTCAGATAAATCCCCGGTGTCGAGCAGCTCAACTTCCATTTTAAATGGTTGATTGAGATACGATTCCAGCTGGTATTCCCCGACGCCTAGCGCCAATGCAAGACTTGGGGCCAGCATGGCCAGCGCCGCGAATCCGATACCCAGTTTTCGGAACATGGTTGAGCCCTTTACTTATTATTGGTGCCGTTCTGACCGAAGCCGCCCTGAACAGCAGTTATCCGCGAATAACGCCAACTAAAACAAACTGCTTTCAATTGGCGGCGAAACCTAGAAACTGCGTCACATAATGGCAGTAAGTATCCATTACAGATAGTCTTTTATCAACAATTGAAGGATTTGTACACCCTTGAACGCAGCACCATAACGAACATTATCCACCCCAATCCAACTGCTTAGCTGATTCCCACCGACCCCACCGACAGCGAGATTCGCCACTTTCGCACTCCGCTCCGGCAACTCACCGGTTAATGTCACCGGCTCACGCCCCAGCTCGGCTGAAACGGGAGGCATTCCAGCTTGCTCCAGCATCTGCGCAGCAACGTCAGCCGATACCGGCTGTTCACAGTGCACAGTGATGCCTAGCGACATACCAAAAAAGCTCGGCACCCAGCTCACTTGGACCGTGTTCTGCACCGCCGCAAGGGCGCGCAAACGGCTCAAACCCACCTGAGCGGTTTGCTCCGGCGCTACCGGCCCGCTGCCAGTCGCTGATACGCCGGCGCTAAATACTGCAAACGCGCTTGGCGCTGGGAAAATCCCAGGCTCCGGATCTTGGCTACTGAGCAAGCGCGCCGTTTGACGAGCGAGGTCCTCAACCGCATCTCGACCGCCCGCAGATGCTGGCAACAAAACCACAGACGACGCTAAACGAGGCCGCAGATCAGACAGCGCATGCACATACTCAGCGATCACCGCGGCCGCACCGGTCATCACAGACAGCAAACGCGTCTCACGCAAAATTTCCGTATCGACGTCCTGCACTCCTGCGCACCACACAGGAACAGAGGGATCAGCAAGCCAGACACCGGATAAATCTAATGCCAAACAACCCTGCTCTGCGGCCGCGCGACTGTGCTGAGCACTAACCGCCGCCGGCACCGCAAATATTGCTACCTCAACGCTCGAGAAATCGAACGATTCCAGTGCCTCAACCTTCAGCATTTTCTCCGCATACTCGACGCGCTTGCCTGCAGACTCATCTGAGGCCAATGCATGTATGGAGCTGAATTTGATATCCGAATCAGCCAGCAGCGCCAGCAGCGCCTCGCCAACCAACCCTGTCGCTCCCACAACCGCTAACGAAATAGCACGTGACATTAAGACTCCATGAGGATGCGTAGCATCCTACGTAACGGTTCCGCAGCGCCCCAAAGCAACTGATCACCAACAGTAAAGGCATTCAAATACTGAGGGCCCATATTCATCTTGCGCAAACGCCCCACTGGCACACTAAGCGTTCCAGTCACAGCCGTTGGCGACAACTCTTTGAGTGAAACTTCGCGATCATTAGGGACAACTTTTACCCAATCATTGGCACTACCGATAAGGCCGACAATGTCGTCTATCGGAACATCTTTATTCAACTTAATTGTTAACGCCTGACTATGACAACGCATGGCACCGATACGGACACAAGTGCCATCGAGGGCAATAGGATTATCACTACGGCCCAAAATTTTATTGGTCTCAGCCTGCGCCTTCCACTCTTCTTTGCTTTGACCGTTGTCGAGTTGCTTGTCGATATACGGCAGCAATGAACCGGCCAACGCATGACCGAAGTTTTTAACCGGCAAATCATCGCTACGCATCGATGCAGCAACTTGACGATCAATCTCCAAGATAGCGCTCGCCGGGTCGGCAAGCTGGCCCGCCACGTCCGCGTGAATCTTACCCATTTGCGCAATAAGCTCGCGCATGTTTTGTGCACCCGAGCCCGAAGCCGCCTGATAGGTCATCGCGCTTGCCCACTCGACAAGCCCCGCATTAAACAGACCGCCTAACGACATCAACATCAGACTCACCGTACAGTTGCCGCCAATAAAATCTTTGCGGCCGCTGGATAGTGCCTGATCAATAACGCTTCGATTAACCGGATCTAGAACGATCGTCGCATCATCCTTCATGCGCAACGCAGAGGCAGCATCAATCCAATAGCCATCCCAACCGGCCTGACGCAAGGCCGGATATACCGCGTTGGTATAATCACCGCCCTGACACGTCACAACCACATCCAAACCTTTTAGGACGGCAATATCATTGGCATCCTGCAGCACCGGAATATCTTTACCAGCGTCCGGCCCAGCCTGCCCCACCTGAGAAGTTGAAAAAAATACCGGTTCGATATCACGAAAATCATTCTCTGCGCGCATGCGCTCCATCAATACAGAGCCAACCATGCCGCGCCAACCTACAAATCCGACACGTTTCATAAAATTCTCCGGTTAATACATTTTTAATGGTTTGCATAATAAAAAAGCGAAGCGCAAAGCCGCGCGCCTCTTTAAAAAACCATTTCCATTCGTTCAAATAGAGCGGTCCAAATAACCGCTACGAAAGCATCCTCACGACAGCATCGCCCATCGCATCTGTGCCAACTTTTTCACAACCTTCGGTAAGAATGTCTGCCGTACGCAAACCGCTTTCCAGCACTTTCTCTACCGCTAATTCAATCGCATCTGCAACGTCGACACGATTGAGGCTGTAACGCATCAACATCGCCAATGACATAATCGTTGCCAAAGGATTGGCGATATCCTGCCCAGCAATATCAGGCGCCGACCCGTGACAAGGCTCATACAAACCCTTTCTATTTTCATCTAGCGACGCAGAGGGCAGCATGCCGATTGAACCCGTCAGCATTGCTGCCTCATCCGACAAAATGTCACCAAATAAATTGCCCGTCACCATGACATCAAACTGCTTTGGCGCACGTACCAACTGCATTGCGGCGTTATCAACATACATGTGCGAAACATCGACATCGGGATAGTCAGACGCCATCTCGGTGACAATTTCCCGCCACAGCTCCGTTACTTCCAACACGTTTGCCTTATCTATCGAGCACAAACGCTTGCCACGAACCTGCGCCAACTCGAACGCTACACGGGCAATTCGACGAATTTCGCTTTCGGCATAAACATCCGTATTAAAGCCAACACGCTCGCCGTTCTCCTCACGAATCCCCCGCGGCTCTCCAAAATAGATGCCACCAGTTAATTCGCGAACAATCAAAATATCCAGACCACTAACAACTTCCGGCTTCAATGAAGAAGCATCCGCCAGCTGTGGAAACAGGATCGCCGGACGCAAGTTGGCAAACAATCCGAGCGACGAACGCAGACGTAGCAGTCCTCGTTCTGGGCGCTTATCACGCTCAATCGCATCCCACTTCGGGCCACCGATTGAACCAAACAAAATGGCATCTGCCTGCCTCGCCTTTTCAAGCGTCGACTCGGGCAGCGGATCGCCTTCCGCATCATAGGCTGCACCACCCACTAACGCCCTGTCCGTGGTGATATCCAGTGAGAACTTCTGTCGCACCGCTTCCAAAACCTTAACCGCCTGCTCAACAATTTCCGGGCCAATGCCATCACCAGGCAAAATCAAAATATTCTTACTCACAAAAACATCCCTCTATAAAAAACCATTCTGAACCCACCTTAATACTGGGCCTAGCTCAGCCGATATTCATCCAATCAAGCCATTATCCATGGCTCAGATTCTGCGCGGCGGCCTTCATAATCACGAATGTCGCCAGCGTTCTGAAGCGTCAAGCCGATATCATCCAAGCCATTGAGCAAACAATGCTTACGAAACGCATCTATCTGAAAGGCAATAGACTCACCATTCGGACGCACTACAAGCTGATTTTCGAGATCAATGACAAGTTCGTAACCCGGCGTAGACGCTACTTCGTCAAACAACACATCCGCCACGGATTCGTCCACCACAATTGGCAGCATGCCATTTTTAAAACAGTTATTATAAAAAATATCCGCAAAACTCGATGCAATCACCGTCCTAAAACCGTAATCATCGAGCGCCCACGGAGCGTGCTCTCGACTAGAACCACAACCAAAATTACGGCGCGCCAACAACACTGAGGCGCCGGCATAACGTGGCTCATTCAGAACAAACTCTTTATTCAAAGGACGCTTGCTGTTGTCTTGCCCTGGATAACCCTCGTCAAGATAACGCCACTCATCAAAAAGGTTTGGGCCGAAACCCGTACGCTTAATCGATTTCAAAAACTGTTTCGGAATAATCTGATCGGTATCAACATTGGCGCGATCTAACGGCGCAACCAATCCTTTCACCTTAATAAACTTTTCCATATCCGCTCTCCTTAAACGTTCCACTCGCGAACATCGACAAAATGACCCGCAACAGCCGCCGCCGCCGCCATTGCCGGACTGACTAAATGGGTACGCCCGCCATTACCCTGCCGCCCCTCAAAATTTCGATTTGAGGTCGAAGCGCAATGCTCGCCTGCCAACAATTTGTCGGGATTCATTGCCAAGCACATGGAGCAGCCTGGCTCGCGCCACTCAAAACCCGCATCGATAAAGATCTGATCAAGCCCTTCGCTTTCAGCTTGTTTTTTGACCAAACCAGACCCCGGCACAACCAAAACCTGCTTAACGCTATCCGCTTTTTTCTTTCCCTTCGCGACGGATGCTGCAGCGCGTAAATCTTCAATACGCGAATTCGTACATGAACCGATGAAGACACGATCAACATTAATATCGCTGACTTTCATTCCCGGTGTTAACGCCATGTATTCGTATGCGCGCTCCATACCTGAACGCTTTACCGGATCGCTTTCTGTCTGTGGATCAGGCAATAACGCATCAACGGGAATAACCATTTCTGGACTAGTGCCCCATGAAACTTGCGGGCGAATTTCAGTCGCATCAATTTCAACAATACGGTCAAACACAGCGTCACTATCTGACGTCAACGTACGCCAGTAGGCAACAGCCTGTTCCCACTGCGCATCCGTTGGTGCAAACGGACGTCCTTTCACGTATTCAATGGTTTTCTCATCGACTGCCACCATGCCCGCACGCGCACCCGCTTCAATCGACATATTGCACACCGTCATGCGTCCTTCCATCGACAAACTACGAATAGCAGAACCGCCGAACTCCATCGCACAACCGTTGCCGCCAGCAGTGCCGATCACACCAATAATGTGCAGCACCACATCTTTCGCCGTGATACCCACACCGAGCTCGCCTTCAACGCGAATCAATAAGTTGTTCATTTTTTTCGCGATCAAGCACTGAGTCGCCAATACATGCTCTACTTCGCTGGTACCAATACCGTGAGCAAGGCACCCAAACGCGCCATTCGTCGAGGTATGGGAGTCTCCACATACCACTGTCATGCCAGGCAATACGGCGCCCTGCTCCGGCGCCATCACATGGACGATACCCTGCCGCTCATCACCGATACCGAACTCGGTAATACCAAATTCGCGGGTATTGTTTTCAAGCGTCTGCACCTGAATGCGCGAAGTCTCATCTTCAATGTCAGCGGCGGACTTAAACGGCGTTGTCGGCACGTTATGATCCAAGGTGGCCACATTTGCGCTTACGCGCCATGGCTTACGGCCAGCAATACGCAGGCCTTCAAACGCCTGTGGAGAAGTCACCTCATGAATGATCTGACGATCGATATAGACCAACGCCGAGCCATCCTCGCGCTGAGTCACTACGTGGGCGTCCCACAATTTGTCGTAAAGCGTCTTACCGGCCATGCTCTATTCTCCGCTCTGTTTTCGCACTGCTACAGTGAATTGTCCCTAATGAACGCCACATTAACGTCGACAAACCCATAAATCCAATTCATAATTTTCATGGAATGGATTCCCAAAAGTTATCAACCTTGCTTGAGAAATCCTAATCAGCCAACCACGGCACAGCTAATAGGCAAGCACCTATGGACAGCAATAGCCTCAGCGCCTTCCTTGCGGTTGCCGATAGCGGCAGTTTCACCGCGGCCGCCGAACGGCTCTTCTTAACCCAACCAGCAATATCCAAACGCATTGCTCAGCTCGAGGACCAGCTCGGCGCCCGTTTATTTGACCGAATTGGCCGGCAAGTCCATCTCACCGAAGCCGGCCACGCTCTACTGCCGCGTGCACGCCAGGTCATACGTGACCTTGATGATATGAGCCGTGCCATTAGCGGACTCTCCGGCGAAGTTAGTGGCACATTACGCATTGGCACTAGCCATCACATCGGCCTGCATCGACTGCCCCCAGTTCTCAGGCAGTTCTCGCGAGAGTTTCCTAAGGTGCAGCTGGACATCCACTTTATTGATTCAGAAGAAGCGTGGGAGGGTGTGTTGCATGGCGACCTAGAGCTGGGCGTCGTCACCCTGCCCCCCATCGCCGACGACCGCGTATACAGCGAAGCGATCTGGAACGACCCGTTGGTCTTTATGGCGGCCCCGGAACATCCGCTCGCGACGGAGCAGCACGTTAGTCTAGAGATGCTTACGCAATACGCAGCACTGTTGCCCTCGCCGGTAACCTTTACGCGCAGAATTGTGGAGGCGTTATTTCGCGAGCAGTCATTAACGTTAAATATTTCTATGTCGACCAATTACCTCGAAACCATTCATATGATGGTTTCCATTGGTCTTGGCTGGAGCCTATTACCGGCAACCATGCTGGACGAACAAGTGGTCAAACTGGCAACAGACGAATCCGTCATGCATCGACAGCTCGGCTTTGTCACGCACCCTGGGCGCAGCCTATCGAATGCGGCCCAGCGTTTTCTAGAAATATTACGCCTACACAGCAGCTTATAACGTCGCGCGGAATTCATCCGAGACGAGATCATTCTTGGGTAACCATTTAAACGCCACGATCATCGCCAGTAACGCCACCGTGGCCGCCCACAAGAATGTTATCGGACCAAGCTGATTCCACAGCAACCCAGCAAGCACGGCACCTAACGCCCAACCGGCGCCAAAGCCAACACTCGAATACAAGGCCTGCCCCTGCCCACTATGCCCGTGTCGGAAGTTTTTATGCACCCATGCAATAGAGGCTGCGTGAAACGCGCCAAACGTTGCCGCGTGTAATAGCTGAGCAAACAACAACACCGGCCACTGCTGCGCAAAGTAGGCAATCAGCAACCAACGCAATGCCGCCAAAAATAAACTGCCAACAATGATGTTGCGCAACGAAAAGCGGCCCAACAAACGGTGCATAACCATAAACAATGCAATTTCAGCAACAACACCAAGAGACCATAATGCGCCAGTCCAGACACGAGCGATGCCGAGCTGATCTAGGTAAATGGTAAAAAAGGTGTAATAGGGTCCGTGGGACAACTGCATCAGAAACGAACACAGGAAAAAGACTAACACTGGCGGCTGGCAAACAAGACGCCACAATCCGCCGACCCCGTTTACCGCGCCTTCTCGCGTTACACACGAATGATCTGGAAGCAATAACGTCGACAGCCAGATAAGCCACAACGTCACGAGCATGGCCCACGGCACTAACATGATGGAGACGAAATCGAGTAAGTAGCCAATAACGCAAACCGTCAGCACGAAACCAACCGAGCCCCACAGGCGAACGTGACCGTAACGACTGCTCAGCTCACCTAGGCTTTCGAGAGTTAGCGCCTCAAATTGCGCCAGCACTGCATTCCAGAAAAAACTAAAGGTAATTAACGCCGCCGCCATAGACCAAAAATGGTCCGCATAAAAGACATAGGCAAACACCAGCGCCGCGCAAAAGTTACCCAACCGAATAATATGCAGACGCCGGCCTGTTCTGTCTGCCAGCCATCCCCACATAACCGGTGCGAACAACTTCGTCACCTGTGGCAACGCCATTAACAAACCAATTTCAGGGGCGGAAAAGCCACTTTCCTGTAGATACAACGCCCAGTACGGCACCAAGGTGCCGAGCAGGGCGAAATAAAAAAAGTAAAAGCCGGAGAGACGCCAGTAATAAGGGATATCGCGCACGATGCGGGGCGTTACTCCCCTGCCTGAGCGGGAATACGTGGTGTACTCGGCTGCACATCGCCGCACTGACCGCGGTGACGCAAACAATGATCCATTAACACCAGCGCCAACATGGCCTCCGCAATCGGCGTTGCGCGAATACCAACACAAGGATCATGGCGACCTTTCGTAACCACCTCGGCGACGTTGCCATCAACATCAATGGAACGACCGGGAATCAAGATGCTCGACGTGGGCTTCAACGCCATGCTCACTCGAATCGTCTGGCCAGAACTAATGCCGCCGAGCACACCACCAGAATGATTAGTTAAGAATCCTTCGGGTGTCATTTCATCGCGGTGCTCTTCACCGCGTTGTTCGACCACGTCGAAGCCGTCGCCAACCTCAACGCCTTTCACTGCGTTAATGCTCATCATTGCCTTGGCAAGATCCGCTTCAAGACGGTCAAACACCGGCTCACCCCAGCCCGGCGGCACACCATCGGCGTAAACATTAACGCGCGCACCAATAGACGAACCGTCTTTGCGCAGCCCGTTAATCAACGCTTCTAAATCCGCAACTTTACTGGCATCTGGAAAGAAGAACGGGTTGTCATTCACCGTTGCCCAATCAAACTGCTCTGCTTTCACCGCACCAATTTGCACAACACCACCGTAAATACGAATCCCCTGAACACTCTCGAGGTATTTACGCGCAATCGCACCGGCAGCCACACGTACGGCCGTTTCACGCGCAGATGAACGACCGCCGCCGCGATAATCGCGAAAACCGTATTTTTGAATGTAGGTGTAATCGGCGTGACCAGGGCGAAATGCCCCAGCAATGTCAGAATAATCTTTCGAACGCTGATCAGTGTTTTCAATCAGCAAACCGATTGGCGTACCGGTGGTTTTACCTTCAAACACACCGGAGAGAATCCGCACTTGGTCCGGCTCACGCCGCTGCGTCGTATAGCGACTCGTCCCCGGCTTGCGGCGATCTAACTCACCCTGCAAATCCGCTTCGCACAATGGCAGCCCCGGCGGGCAACCATCCACCACCGCGCCAAGCGCGGGACCATGAGACTCACCAAAGGTACTAATGCGAAACAGTTCGCCGAAACTATTACCTGACATAAATTATTCCCTGCTCTCTTAACCGGCGCTTATAGCGCCTGCACAAATACATCACGGTTTCCAATCAGCTGCTCACGGGTCAGCAAAAACACGCCGTGACCACCATAGGTAAATTCAATCCACACAAACGGCACATTCGGCCACAACTCTTCTACCGCCTCCATGCTATTACCCACCTCAACCACCAAAATACCGTGCTCAGTCAGGTAATCCGCCGCGTCAGCCAATAACTTGCGGGTAAAATCTAAACCATCGCTGCCCGACGCCAGCGCCAATTCAGGCTCGTGTCGATACTCTTCTGGCAACGCCTGCATGTCTTGCGCATCCACGTAAGGCGGATTGCAGACAATAATATCGTAAAGGCCATGCGCGGCGGCGAGGCCATCGCCCTGGCGCGGGTGTACACGTTCGTTCAATTTATAGTTATCGATGTTTAACTGACACACCGCCAAGGCCTCGGCATCAATATCACAGGCATCGATATCCGCCTGCTCAAAGGCATGCCCACAGGCAATCGCGATACAGCCACCGCCAGTACAGAGATCCAATACTCTGGAGACTTCATCCTCTGCAATCCACGGCGCAAACTGCTGAGCAATTAGCTCCGCGACTGGCGAGCGCGGAATCAACACGCGCTCATCAACAATAAACTCTAGCCCACAAAACCACGCTCGGCCGGTCAAGTACGCGGCGGGAATACGATCATTAATACGCCGCTGGATAAGCACCATCAAACGATCACGTAGCGGCGGATCCATAGTCTCCTCGACAATCGCCGGATCAACATCCCAAGGCTTGTCGAGCACATGCAGTAGCAACGCCACCGCTTCATCATGAAAGCTGTCAGTGCCGTGGCCAAGATAAACATCTGCCTCTGCCAACTGCTGCTCAGCCCACGCCAAGCAATCTCCCACGGTTTTCAGCCCAGCCATTGCCTGCTGTAATGCCTGGTCACTCAAAGTGGTCATAGTTGCCGTATCCCGTGCCGTGTCAGCGAAATGGGCTGCAGATTAGCACAAATCACGCATCGCTCTGAACCGCTATTATAAGCCGACATAACAGACCAGTGTGAACGCTCCATGTTATTCTGGCTCTCGCAGGGCCATGACATAGCTTCCTGACACGGGCGTAGCATAGCCCGCCACAGAACGTAGGTTGGCAGATGATGTGGACGAGGAAAAAGGCTTAACATCGAAGCCTGTGAAATAAGAAGAGCATTGAACATGGCGAAAAAGACACCGCGCACCGAAAACAGTAAGCCTCAGTTCTGGCTTTTTAAAACGGAGCCGGACGAATACAGCATTGATGACCTAGCCACCGAGAAAAACTGTACTTGGGAAGGCATTCGTAATTACCAAGCGCGGAATCGATTGCGTGACGACATACGCATTGGCGATCAGGTTTTTATCTATCACTCCAGCTGTGCTAAACCCGCCATCGTCGGCCTAGCCATCGTCACGCAAGAAGCCTATACCGACAGCGCCCAATTTGACCCAACATCACACTATTACGATGCAAAGAGCCCTACTGACAAACCACGCTGGCTCGCCGTCACACTGCGCTACCAACGGCACCTAGCCAATACAATCACGCTCGCGTTCATCAAAAAATCAGGGCAATTTATCGATATGGAGCTAGTTGCCCGGCCGCGCCTGTCAATACAGTCGGTTTCAATTGAACACGCCAATGCCATACTGCAGCTAGCAGGCGCGACCGAATAAACCAACGTATAACATTCCCACTACACCCTGTATGACTACTATGTCGGCCGGCCGTCCCCACTTACTGCTCTAAAAGCCACCCACTGATTCCGTCTTGGTCAGATTGGTCTATACGAAAAGTAGCTATTTCAAACAAGACGTTTATTGCCACGCTCTAATCTGGGTAGACTGTGGGCTGCTGGATATCTCGTTCACGATCAACGGAGAAGCCCTTGCGCCTGCACAATCAAATTTTTATCGCCATGGCCATCGCCATTGTCTGCGGTACGTTCACCGATCCCGATAGCGCTTTTCTTGGCATCCCCGTTCTGATGATTTACGACACTATCGGCAGCCTGTTTATCAATGCGTTAAAAATGGTCGTCGTGCCGTTAATCGTTAGCGCCATCATCAGCAGCCTGATCAACATTGCCGGCGGAGAAAGACTCGGCAAGCTCGGCATGAAAACAATGATCTATTATATGAGCACGAGCTTCGTCGCCATTGTCATCGGCCTATTGATGGTCAACCTACTCACCCCAGGCCTAATCGACGGCCTGCCAGCCGGCCCCAGTCTGGGCCTCTCCGCAGACACAGGTATTACCCTCGCCAAGATCGAAGGCCAAGGCGCCAGCGATTTTGCCGGCATCTTTCTCGCACTGCTGCCACCCAACATCGTCAACGCTGCAGCCCAAGGCGAGCTGCTCGGGCTGATCGTGTTTTCAATCATGTTTGGATTAATGCTACGAAAAGGGACCGGTGCGCCGTCCGAACGCCTACGCGAAACCATCGACGGTTTTTATCAAACAATGATGGACGTCACCATGTTTATCATTCGCTTCGCCCCGATTGGCGTTTGGGCTTTGATCGCCAAAACCGTCACATTGACCGGCGCAGACGCGATCCGCCCGCTTGCGTGGTTTTTCCTCACCACCATGGGCGCGCTGTTATTGCACGCCTTCGTCGTGCTGCCGTTGCTGATTCGATTTTTAGGTAAGCGCTCGCCATTACGCCACATCAAAGCAATGGCCCCAGCTCTACTCACCGCGTTCTCCAGCGCCAGCTCCGCAGCCACCCTGCCGCTGACAATGGACTGTGTCGAAAAAGGCTCTGGCGTCTCAAAAGGCACCGCTAGCTTTGTTCTACCGCTCGGCGCAACCGTCAATATGGATGGCACCGCCCTGTATGAATGCGTTGCTGCTATGTTTATTGCGCAGGCTTACGGTCTTGACCTGTCCCTTGCCCAACAGTTCTTAATTGTCATTACCGCCTTGCTCACCTCAGTCGGCGTGGCCAGCATCCCATCAGCCAGCCTCGTCGCTATTACTGTTATTCTTGGCGCCGTAGGGCTGCCAGCGGAAGGTATTGGCCTGATTCTAGCCACTGATCGGATTTTGGATATGTGTCGTACCGCTGTGAACATCTGGAGCGATAGCGTTGGCGCCGTGTTAATTGGCCGCAGCGAGGGGGAAGAGATGATTTTGATGGAACAGCCCAATACCGATCACACCGCATAGACAGCGGCTGTTACTGCTCTCGAAACCAAACATGCCGCGAAACTCGCGGCATGTTTGGTTTACCTAATCACGATCAGGTACGAACGTCTTGTTGCGCCGACTTAGGCGGAAAAGCTTTGCCCTGTTAAATCGCGCTGAACACGCACCGCAGCACTTGAGGCCGATGGCACCGCAAACGCCAGTCCCAGAATAACTAAAAATGAAGCGCCAACAGAACCAAGCAACAAAGAGCCGAGCAGCGCAATAGCAGCAACAGAAACCATCAGTGCCAGAACGTCTTTACCCAACCGCGTCGTTTTCATTGTGTTAATCGTATTCATAACAACCTCCGTAAGGCATTAGTAAGTGAACATGTGTACACAGTAACGACACTCGCCCATTGAGTCAACACTTGTTCACTATTATTTTATCTTTGCCCGACAACCCCTCCTTACGGCACACTTGGCGCTCTTTTAAGAGGTGGAACAATAGCTTGGTTGATACACAAACAATTCTCATTAGCGGCGGCGCCAACGGCTTAGGCCATGCGATCGCCAAAGAAGCCGCTACTCAGAAGTGGCGTATCGCCATTGCCGACATCGACGAAAGCCGTGGCGATGCCGTCGTTAGGGATCTCTGCGCCACTGGCGCAGAAGCCCTATATGTCCGCTGTGATGTACGTGAAGACCGCGATATACGCTTGGCAGTACAACGCGTCGTCAAACGCTGGGGGCAACTGGATATTCTCGTCAATTGCGCGGGCGGGATCAGCGCCGGCTTTTTCGAAACACTCACCGACGAAGACTGGCACTGGCAGCTCAATACCAACTTAATGGGAGCGGTACGGGGCGCTCGCGCCGCAGTATCTGAAATGCGGCGTCAGCAGCACGGGCACATTGTGAATGTTGCCGCCCTGCAAGGACTTACCCCCGAGCCGGGCACAGCCGCCTACAACGCTAGTCAAGCCGCATTGATCGCGCTCAGCGAAACACTGCAAACAGAACTGGAACCGCTCGGCATTCGAACCAGCGTTGTTTTACCAAGCTACTTTCGAAGCGGCCAATTGAATGCACTGCACAGCACCGACCCTGTTATGCGTGCCCGCCTTATCGATAAGATGACCCAACAACAACATTCCGTTGAAGAAATTGCCCGCCTAACACTTGAAGGCATCAGAAAAAATACGTTTATGATCATGCCGCCCGATGCTCGCAGCAGCGCGAGGTTAAAACGCTGGCGCCCCGCCGCACTGCTCGCCAATATGCTTGACGCCGCAAAAAAATATCGAAAATAATTCATTTCCCGAATAAGAATAAAAAAACCACCCGTAGAAAATCTACGGGTGGTTTTTATGTTTAATGACTAGATCATTAAAACGAACAAGTATTATTCAAAGGCTGCCGTAGAAAAAACAAGTCAATCCAGCCCCTCTAAGGCATAAACATTTGCTCGTCGTCCAACGCCAGCAAACTTTTTGTATCCGCCAACATACTAACTTCCAGACCCAAAGTGCGCGGCAGAATTCGATCCATATAAAAAAGCGCTGTATCTATTTTTGCCTGCAAGAACGCCTTATCCGCACCTTCTTTTTCCATCGCATCAGCAGCAGTGACAGCCATCTTTGCCCAGCACCACGCCAAACACACATAGCCTGCGTATTCCATATACTCAAATGCCGCCGACATCGGCAAATTCGCCTCATCGCTACTACGCGCTAAAATTGTGTCCGTTAGTGCTGACCAGTCATTTGCCGCTTTCTCTGCACGCTTCACCAACACGCCCTGTCGATGAGATCGATTGGCGGCAAAAAAATCAGCCATCACAGCTAACAACGCATTAAGCAAACGACGATCCGACCCGATGACTTTACGGCGCATCAAATCAATGGCTTGAATGCCGTTTGTACCCTCATAGATACGCGTAATACGCACATCACGCTGCAGCTGTTCCATACCATGCTCACGAATATAGCCGTGGCCACCCAAACACTGCACCCCAAGATCCGTAACCTCTGACCCACGCTCCGTAAAAAAGCCTTTGCATATCGGCGTTAAAAGCGCGACAAGATCATTTGCATCCTTCGCTTTCGCGGCATCTTTGCCTAAGGCGATATCAAGCTGCATTGCGGTGAAGTAACCCAGCGCACGACAACCTTCAACCAACGATTTCTGCGTCATCAACATACGCCGCACGTCGGGATGAACAATAATCGGGTCGGCAGATTGTTCAGGAAAACGTGCACCCTCGACCGCTCGCATCTGCAAACGCTCACGCGCATATTCCACCGCGCCTTGATACGAAAGCTGCCCCAAACCAACACCCTCGAAAGCAACATCCAATCGAGCGCTATTCATCATGGTAAACATAGCCGCAAGACCGTTATGCGGCGCACCTACCAACCAGCCGGTTGCGCCATCAAAATTTAGCACACAGGTTGGCGACGATTTCAGTCCCATTTTTTCTTCGAGCTTGGCTGTCGTGACGGCATTGCGCTCACCGAGCGAGCCGTTTGTCGCGAGTAAAAACTTAGGCACTAAAAATAATGAAATACCTTTGGGCCCTTTCGGCGCATCAGGCAACCGAGCCAACACCAAATGCACCACATTCTCGGCAAGGTCGTGATCACCCCACGTAATAAATATTTTTTCGCCGCTGATCGCATACCTGTCATCGGCCAGCGGTTCCGCACGCGTACGCAGCAAACCTAAATCAGAACCTGCATGCGATTCCGTTAAACACATGCTACCCGTCCATTCCCCGCTCACCATTTTAGGCAACCACGTTTGCTTCAGTTGTTCCGAAGCATGGGCCTCTATGGCACGCATTGAGCCCTGCGCCAAGGTAAAAATTGCACACAGCGGCTGATTCGCGGACTCCGCCAAATCATGAAAGATAAGCCCTAGCGAGTGCGGCAAACCCTGCCCACCAAATTCTGGATTCGAACAAATCCCAATCCATTGGCCATCACGAATCGCACTCGCCGCCTTTTTATAGGACGGTGGCGTGATCACATTACCGTCAACCAGCTTGGAGCCAACGTCGTCACCCTCGACACGCGTTCCGTCTAAGACGTTTTCACAAAAACGAGCCGCCTCCTCAAGTACAGGATCAATCAGATCATTATCAATTTCGTCGTGGCCGTTCTCAGCATAATGCTTAGCAAAACCATAAACATCGTGCACCAAAAATCGAATATCGCGCAGCGGCGCTTTAAATTGAGGCATGGTTAGTCACCTTAGACAACGAGGTTAGCGTTATGAATATCTGAAATGGCACGCATTGTCTCAACAACGAACACGCGCCTATTTTAAAACAGAACGTTCAAGACAAAATTCTTTCTTCGATATAGCGCATCGTGCCGCGATAAGTCGAATCAAGACCTGACTCAACCTTTTCGGCAACCAGCGCTGCAATTTTATTGCCTATCAACGGCACGCTGCTTGTCACGTTGACGCGAATGATCTGCTGCGCCTTACCGTCGTGGTCAGTCACCGAAATAGAGCCGGACACATCAACTGGAGCATTGCCAACGGCAAAACGATAGTGCGCATGATATGGCTCACACTCCGTTTCCGTCCAAATGTACTCCTGCATCAAACTATAGGCGTTACCGATAAACTTACGAGCAAATACGGGCACATTTCCAGGACGAAGAGAAACCTCCTGTCGCACTCGAATAACCAGCTCATCACCCACCTTCTCAAACGTATCGAAATGATAGTTTTCAATTGCTGACATCTCAAATCGAGCGGCAAAAAAAGCTTTGTCCGTCAAAATATCAACAAGTTGACGCGCCGACACCGGATAGTTCAGCTTACGCTCTACCTTCATAAAAAGAGTACCTTAAAATTATTTTTGCGCGGCAAGTAGCCTTAATAACGGGGAAAGCTTACGCCGTAATCCAGCCAGATGCGGCAGCACCACGCTCGCCTTCCCTTCCGCCAAGAATTTTAATGCCTGCTCTACGGTCATAGAGCCTTCCGCCTTAGGGGGAGTTGACTGAGATGGCAGTTGAGAACGTTTCTTTCGCAACTCTTCTTCCGTTACAACCTGATTACCGCCCGCTTCCTGTGCGGCCTTCAATACTAAATTCGTTTCTTCCGTCACAGTACGCGGCGTCGCGCCTGGGTGAGACTCGGGGCATAACACACCGATAGAAACCGTTGCCGTTAGTTTGCGGCCTTTAAAGTTGACCGAAATTTCGCGCACTTGTCGACATAGTCGATTCGCAAAAATAGCCGCACCCGCAGCATCAGCTGTTGGCAGTACGATCGAAAACTGAGACAGACCAATACGGGCAGCAGAGTCTTCGCTACGAATTAACTTTGTAATGACCTTACCCACCTCCGCAAGGACTGCGTCGGCAGCCTCCTTGCCGACCTTAATAAACAAATTATTAAAGTCATCAATATCCGCACGCACTAAGGACAGGTTATGCCCTTGTCGAGTAGAGAACGCCAACTCCTGCTTCAGCCGACCTTGGAAGTAACGCTGATTACCAAGCCCAGTTAGCGAATCGATGGTGGTTTGTTCCGCCAGCGCTTTGCGTTCACGCTGATAATTTGCATGTGCCGTTGCTCGGGCTAGCAAGTCGGTTGAGTTGAACGGTTTACTAATAAAATCCGTCGCGCCCATTTTCAAGGCTTGCGCTCTCGCCTCCTCGTCATTCTCTGCACCGGTAACAATAATCACAGGCAGCCCAGCAATACCTGAATCATCACAGGTACGAATTTTTTCCAGCAAGCCAAAACCATCAAGCTCTGGCATCGACAAATCGGTAAACACCACTTGAATTTGCTGGTCCGAGCGAATTTGCTTCCAGCCTTCGACGCCATCTTCCGCCGTGACCACATCAAACTGCTGCCCCAACATCTTTGACGCCGCGGTGCGCATGACTTTTGAGTCATCCACCATAATCAAACGTGGCTTGCCGGCACTTGCCGCTTTTGACATCGAATTCGACCCCTATTACACCCCAAAAGGGAAAAAAGACTACTGCTCGCTAGAATAACCCGGCAAATAATCGCCGTCGCTAGGCTCTCGGCCCCGCGTATAACGATACAAACGGGAGGTACGGTTACAGTAGTCACCGCGGGCTATACCCGCAAGATAATGCTGATTCAGCAAATGCCCTGACCGCTCAGGAATGCAGAATACCGTACCGCAACTGGAATCGAGATGAGATAAAATGCCGACCTGAGCAAAATAATCCCGACCATTGGCAAAATGCTCTACATACGGCACCGGATGCCCCGCCTGACGGGTCAATTCATGATCAACCTCAAAACTATCCGACACCCCGCCAATGCAGTATATCTCAAGCTTCGCCACTAAGGGTCGCGTCGTCGAATGGCGCAATAACTTACGCACAATGTAACTAGCCACAATAGCGCCTTGAGAGTGACACACTAACACCACTCGTTCATTCTGCTTCAGCGCTTCAAGAATCACATAAATGGCTGGCCGTGACAGCTTGCCATCTTTGCGTAGCGTACGCGCAGTAATCGACTCCAACGCATCCCGAATGACACCCCACGTCGGCGTATGAATCAGCGCAATCGGTCGCTGAAAGACCCGCGCTAATTCGGTCGCATTGAGCATAGAGACCGGTGGCGCAGAGCCAAAGCCGTTAATATAAAACCAACGAGAGCTATGCTCTTCCTTCGCTATTCTTGGCGGACGAAGCACCAGCGTACCCTGACTAATCGACTCACGTGCAGCGGGCAGCACCAGCTGTCCGATTGAGTTAATCACATCACCAACGTTGTTATAGCTCGAACGCTTAAGCTCTGAGCGGATCGACGGCTCATTACGCCCCGGCATAAAGCTCTGTGGCAACTCATTGAGGTGCGACAAAGCAATCACCAGATCACGGCGAATAGCGCCACGATTGTCGATTAATCGACCAACCCACTTTTTTGTCTTACGTAGCATTTAATACCTGCTTTAATCCCTGCATACATAACGACTACACTAGGTAGCACTTAATCACAGCATTGAATGACAGAAAGGTTAACAGTATGAGCGTGACACGGAAATACAGCCTGACACTATTTGGCGCCACGGGCTTCACTGGTGGTCTATGTGCCGACTATCTAGGCCAGCATATTCCAGTCGGCACCCAATGGGCCATCGCCGGACGAAACGAGCAAAAGCTCCAAGACGTGTGTGATCGTTTGAAAGACGGTGGCTGCCAAACCCTACCTAGCATCGTTGTTGCTGATGTCAGCGACGCTGATAGCCTTGAAAGCATGGCCGCAGACAGCAAGGTCGTTATTACTACCGTCGGCCCTTACGTTCAATATGGCGAGGCATTAGCGAGAAGTTGCGCCGCCAAAGGTACGCACTATTGCGACCTCACCGGCGAACCCGAATTCGTCAACAACATGATTAGCCGTTATCACGATTTAGCAAAAAGCCAAGGCGCCGCACTGGTTAACTGCTGCGGGTTTGACTCCATCCCCCATGATGCAGGCGTGCTACTCACCGTTCGCGCACTCGAAAAGGCTCTTGGCAAACCGCTTTCAAGCCGCGTCGATGTGGAAGGTGTTGTCACTGCCAATGGCACTTTTTCAGGCGGCACTTGGCAATCAGCAATAACCGCCTTCGGCCGTCCAAAGCAGAATAAGCTGGCGATGCAGCAAGCAAAAAAGGCGCTGGATAATTTATTCCCGAAGAAAGCACGGGCATTACCGATGCGCACCTTCCACGATAAAGAGTTTGGTCGCTGGTTATGCCCAATGCCAACAATTGATCCCTATATAGTCATACGCTCCGCCCGTGCTATCGATTCCTATGGCCCTGACTTCCACTATGGTCACTACGCCGGCATCAAAAGCCTACCGAAAATGCTCGGTGGCATTGCCGGTATCGGCGGACTCCTCCTAGCGTCGCAGGTTGGCTTTATTCGCAACAAGCTGCTCACCTTTAAACAATCCGGTGATGGCCCTGCTAAGGAACAACGCGCACGGTCGTGGTTTAAAGTGACGTTTCGCGGGCGCAGTGAAGGCACGCAAGTGATGACGCGCGTATCGGGTGGAGACCCTGGCTACGACGAAACCGCAAAGATGCTTGCTGAAACAGCCATGGCGCTTGCGTTCGACAAAGGCTATCCAAAACAAACTGGGGTGATTACGCCTATCATGGCACTGGAAGACAGAATGATAGAGCGGTTACAAACAGCAGGAATGACGTTCGAGGTGCTGTAAAGGCACCTCAATCGCCCCCATGAAAGCCATCTTTCAAAGCCACTCATCTCTCGAAGCCAGCATGATCGTTGATCTGCTGGCGCAACGGGGTATGCACGGCCATGTTTTTGGCGAGGCATTACAAGGCGGCATGGGCGAACTGCCCGCCGCCGGCTTAGTACGCGTAATGGTCAATAACGATGACGCGGAGAGTGCCGTAGAAGTGATACAAGAATGGGAGCAACAGCAACCGACAAGCTCCATAGACAGCAACGCCGCCACCTATCCCCATCAAGAACACCACAGCAACCATTACAACTTCAACAACAGCAACCGCCAACGTAGTCACGTTATTGGTGCTTTTATTATTGGTGTCCTGGTTGGCGCTTTAATCACCACGCTTGTTTAAATAAAAAAAACGGGCCTGATTGCAGGCCCGTTTTTTCTTACCACCAATATCTATTGATTCTTTTAGCTGCGTGGCGCTCGCGCTCGCGGTGCTGCACTACGTGGTGCTCCACCTCGTGGGGCAGCGCTGCGCGGAGCTGCACTACGTGGCGCAGAACCGCCATCTTTAGCAATCTCCAGCTGCTGGCCAGAAACCCACACTTTTTGCAGATGTTGAAACACTTTGCTCGACATGCCATCTGGCAAATCAACCGTACTAAACTCTGGATAAATTTCGATTCGGCCAATATTACGACTGTTAATACCGGCTTCATTGGCAATCGCGCCGACGATGTTCGATGGCTTTACGCCGTGCTTCTTGCCAACCTGAAGCTTATAGCGAACCATGCCTTCTTCAGCCACAGCAGGTTTACGCTTCTCGCCAGAATCCGAACGACGGCCACGTGTTTCTACACGAACGCCCTTGTCGCGCGCTGGACGAGCGGGACGCTCGCTACGCGGCACATCCTTAATGTGCAGCGACTGTCCCTTATATAACAGCGCCGCAATGCTCGCTGCCAGATCTAGCGGGTTAATCTCTTTTTCCGCCTGATGCTTTTCCAGCATGGCACGGAACGGCTCCGCTTTACCGGACGCCAACACCTCATCAATGCTTTCTAGAAAACGCGCTTCACGCACAACATTTACGTCTTTCGCCGTCGGCAATGGCATTTCTTCCACTTTCTGACGGGTAACGCGCTCGATGGTAAAGAGCAAACGCTTATCTTTCGGTGTCACAAACAAGATCGCATCACCTTGACGTCCCGCTCGGCCGGTACGACCAATACGGTGGACATAGGTTTCTGCATCGAATGGAATATCGTAGTTAATAACGTGGCTAATACGTGGCACATCAAGGCCACGTGCGGCAACGTCTGTCGCAACCAAAATATCAATACGCCCTTTCTTAAGCTGCTCAACGGTTTGCTCACGTTGTGCTTGCGGGATATCCCCGTTCAATGCAGACGCTTTATAACCGGCATGCTTTAACTGATCGGCCAGCGCAACGGTGCTGTCTTTGGTGCGCGCAAAAATGATCACGCCATCATGCTTTTCCGTCTCCAGTACACGCACCGCCGCATCAAACTTTTCGTGATTTGAAACAAAAAGATAACGCTGACGAATCGTCGAACCGGTTTCTGTTTTCGCTTTAATGGTGACTTCTTTCGGGTCTTTCAGGTATTGCTGTGCGAGACGGCGAATCTGTGACGGCATGGTTGCCGAAAATAACGCAACCTGACATGCAGCAGGCGTTGATTTCATTACCGCTTCAACGTCATCAATGAAGCCCATACGCAGCATTTCGTCGGCTTCATCCAACACCAAACATTTCAGCGTATCCAGTTTAAGTGAGCCTTTGGTCATGTGATCAATCACACGACCTGGCGTACCAATAACAAACTGAACGCCGTCACGTAGCGCCTTAAGTTGAGGGCGATAATCCATGCCACCACAAAGGCTAACGACCTTCATTGCAGGAAAGTGTTTGCCGTAAGTAACGAAAGCTTCAGAGACCTGCAACGCCAGCTCACGTGTTGGCGCAAGCACCAAAACCTGCGCTTGAGAGGACGACTCTCCGGCATAACGAGAAATCAAAGGCAGAGCGAACGCAGCAGTTTTACCGGTACCGGTTTGTGCCTGACCAATAACGTCACGGCCGCTTACCATATAAGGGATCATTTCTGCTTGAATAGGAGACGGTGTCTCGTAACCAAGCGAAGAGAGAGTTTTAAGCACAGAAGAATCTAGGCCGAGGCTGTCAAAGCCCGGCTGGGTCATCACATCAGACATGTAGCACCTGTCAGTTACGTGGCGCTGGCAGCCTGCTGCGTGAGCCACGGGAAAAGGACGCGCACTATACCATCAGCGCCGCCTCCCAGCACGGGAATTGTAGGGGATTGTCTAGTCAAAGCGTAAAACATCGGTAAAAAAGGCGCTATACCGGCTGTTTCTCACTGGTCCAGCTACTGAGAAGCACCTAAATTTCACCCAAATCCGCTAGAAATAGTCGCACTTTGATGATCGTAATCGCGCCCTTTGCCTCGCCTTTCACGAGAATTGCCCCCCTACAATCACCGTAAATCACAACTCATTAGACACCCAATTCCGCTAAACGAAGTTCATTAACAGCCATTCAGCGATCAATGCAGGCTTCTCTTCACCCTGAATATCGACCGTGATTTCAAACTTTAAAAGCCACTGACCCGGCTTACGCTCGCTCGCTTCCAACAGCTTTGCCCTTGCCCGTATTTTTTTATCGACTTTAACCGGCGCCATAAACCGCAGCTTATCGAAGCCATAGTTCACCGCCATTTTTAAATTATTCGCACATAGAAAGTCGCCCACTGAAGCCTGAAGGTGCGGCAACAGTGACAGCGTTAAAAAACCGTGCGCAATAGTTGAACCGAACGGCGTCTCTTTGGCCGCCACTTCATCCACATGAATAAACTGATGATCTAGCGTGGCATCGGCAAAAGCATTAATGCGCGCCTGATTGATTTCGAACCAATCGGAGCTGCCCAGCTCTTTACCGATATAGTCTGTAAACGTATTCGCATCAATAAACTTCATAGGACAAAGACCTCTAATTGTTATGCGCCATCTCTTTATTCAAGCGTTTCATTCAAGAACGATGTTATGACTTCGGCAACCGCCGCTGCATTCTCCATATGGAGGTGATGCCGTCCCGGAAGGCGCTTAACGGTTAAACCATTTACCCAAGCTAAGCGATGATCGAACAAACCACTCCCCCCCATGCCCTGCTCGCCGACAATCAAAAGTGTTGGCGAAGCAATTGCACGCAGGAAACCTTCAATCTGCGCTTCGCTTAGCCGTAACGACGATGCCAAACGTAATCGCGCATCGGTTCGCCACGTCCAGCCGCCGTCCGTCTTTTCTAAACCGCGCTCGCAAAGCTTGACCGCACTTGCTATATCAAGGCCGCCAAAACCTCCCGTACGCGCCTCCGCCGCAGCCTCTTTTGAAGGATAAACCGGCTTGCGTTTTAACGGCAGCGCCGCCATACCATCAATCGCTTTGCGCAATGATTCCGCCACTTTATCCTCTGCCGTTGCAGGCGGCCCCAAGCCCTCGATCACCAACAAACGCTGCACACGCTCAGGAAATGTCGCCGCCACCAAACAGGCGACGCCTGCTCCCATCGAGTGACCCAGCAAAATAAACTGCTCCCACCCCTGTGCATCTGCCACTGCGACCACATCGCGTACGTGGTCGATGTAATGCGTTGCCGCCTGCTCAGGGCGATGATCTGAATAACCATGGCCCGCTGCATCAATCGCTAAAATAGGGTTGTTCAATAATTCGGCCAGCGGTGCAAAACTGTTCGCGTTATCGAGCCAGCCATGTAGCGCGATAATTGGCACGCCACTCGCATCCACAACGCCATCCCAAAAACGTGCAGCAATCGTCTGTCCCCACACGGGGAAACGTATCTCCGTGGAGGTACGTTCCACCATCTTTCCGGCCGACTCAGGCAACGTGATGATCCCCTTGTAATGTCTTATCTTGCGAATGGACGGATGCTGCGTCAGCAGATTTTGATTCCGGCTTATGCATTAGCCACGCACTCACAACCGCCGCAGTATCAATCGGATTTTCTAGCGGAAACATATGACTGCCAGGCGCCTGCGCATGGGTCATACCGTGTTGACGCACATGGCGCAGGGCGCCGGTAATAAATCCATCTGCTGTGCGGCTGCCGTTCACCAACAAACTCGGCACCTGTAAACGTTTAAAGCGGTGTAAGTTGCGCGGAGTTTGGCGGAATTTTTCAACCTCCAACAAAGGCGGAATTAACAAGTCCCAACCATCCTCACCCTTGATGACAGCGCTGTTGATATAGTCCTGCAAGCACTCAGGGTCAAAATGCCGAAACATGCCACGACCGTTAAAATAATTTTGCACGGCTTCAGGGTCCGGCCAATGATGGCGCCGACTGAGAGACTTGCCTGCAGGCGTAATGCGATCCGTCTGACCGAGCAGATGAGCCAGCACAAACAACGGCCTCGCCCAACCGTTCACCAATGGCGGATCGAGCATCACCACATTGCTAAACCAATCTGGGTGTCGGCTGGCGAGCATAAACATCACTACCGCTCCCATGGAGTGGCCCATCCCGAGAACAGGCTTTGCTAACGGCTCAATAAAGGCCTCAAGCTCATCAACCAACCCACTCCAGTTGTCGCCGACAGGCCAGCGGCCAAGCCCAAGCACCGGGATAGGCGCCAGCATGTATTGGCCGGAAAATTCAGCGAGGTATTTTTTATAGCTCCCACTAGGAATGCCATTCGCGTGAGCAAAAACCAGCACCGGCTTTACTGTCTGGGTAGTAGTATTTCGAATCGTCATGTCTGTCCTCCGCCAACGAGTATAGGAAGCGCCATTGGTACTGGCCATGACCATAACAATGCTTAGTTGACGAAACTGCTCCGTTTACGTGCGCCTTTGCCACATTTTACCGTTGCGATCTCACTGGTAAGGCATGCTTGCAAGCGGAGGTCCTTGCCGAACCCTGATCGCTTACGAGCAAACGCCCACAAAAGCTTAGCCTGCCCAGCCTCTCCTTCCGCAGAGTTGTGTACAATGCCTGCCTGAGTCATACAGCGAGCGAGTCACATGAAGCTAATTTCGTTTAATATCAACGGTATCCGCGCCCGTTTACACCAAATCGAAGCGCTTATCGAAAAGCACCAGCCCGCACTGATTGGTCTTCAGGAAATTAAGGTCCAAGACCCAGACTTCCCTGAGCAAGCTATCCGCGACCTCGGCTACCACCCTTATTACTTTGGCCAAAAAGCCCATTATGGCGTTGGTTTTTTATCACGCGAACCACTATTGAAGGTCGAATACGGCTTTCCTGGCGACGCGGAAGATGCCCAAAAGCGCATGATTATCGCCACATTAGCCGGCCCAGATGGCACACCGGTCACAGTGTTAAACGGATACTTCCCACAAGGCGAAAGTCGCGATCATCCTTTAAAATTTCCGGCCAAAGAAAAATTCTACGTCGATCTGCAAAACTACCTTGAAAGCCAGCACAACGCCGGCAGCGATGTTGTTGTCATGGGCGACTTCAATATTTCACCGCAGGACATTGATATCGGCATTGGCGAACCAAACCGCAAGCGCTGGTTGCGCGACGGCAAAACCAGTTTCTTGCCAGAAGAGCGTGAGTGGTATGAACGACTGCTTGGTTGGGGCCTCAGCGATACTTGGCGTCTTGTCCACCCCGACACAGACGACATCTACAGCTGGTTTGACTACCGCTCAAAGGGCTTCAACGACGAACCCAAGCGTGGGCTGCGCATCGACCACATTCTGGCAACCGCTGGATTAGCGGGGAGAATTACTGAAGTCGGCATCGACTACGAGCTGCGCGGCATGGAACGGCCCTCGGATCACTGCCCCATCTGGACCACGTTCCGCTAGGAGACTGCACTAATGTCGGTTCGGCTACACCCCGAAAAACTGCGTTTCAATCTCGATACGATCGGTTTCTCTATCGATATGGCAATGATCGTACTGGTCATAGCCAATCTCAGCCTGATCATTTTCGATTGGTTTTTCGCCATGTTTTGGCTACAAGAACAGCTCAGCACATGGACGCCGGCCTTTTTCGACTTCTATTACAACACCATTCACACCGACTTCGTTTTTTGGGACACCTTATTTGTCGCCATCTACCTCACCGAGTTCGTCGTACGCTGGGCTTTTGCTGTCGGCCGTCATAGCTACGAGCGATGGTATTACTATCCCTTTGCACACTGGTACGACCTGCTCGGCTGCATTCCCGTCGGCAGCTTTCGCTGGTTACGCATCTTGCGACTCGTCAGCCTGCTCTACCGACTACAGCGGCACGGCCTTATAGACCTACGTGAAACGTGGCTCGGCGCGCTGCTATTACGCTACTACCGCATTCTGGTTGAAGAGGTCTCGGACCGCGTCGTCGTGAATGTCCTAGAGGGCGCCCAGCGCGAGCTAAAGACAGACGCACCACTGATTCAGCGCATCGAACGAGAAGTGTTGCTGCCGCGAAAACATGAATTGATCGACTTTGTCGCGACCACCCTGATCGAGGCTGCAGATCACAGCCATCGCCGCTGGCGCCTCGCCCTCGGCAGTTATATCGCCAGCCTGACACGAGAAGCTCTGGCCCATACGGCGATTGGCGGCACCCTAAACGCCATTCCTGGCGCCGGACCACGCTTGCTAGCCAGCCTTTCCAGCCAAGCGGAAGAGATCGGTCTCGCCTTCGCCGACCAGATCATTGCCGACCTCAAAAATCCGGTACACCGCAGTACCGTGGACGCCGTGCTAGAAAGCATTATTATTCGTGCCGGCGGAGACCGTCAGGCCTTAGACCTCCTCATTCGTGACACGCTGCTGGCGTTGCTTGATCAGGTCAAAGAACAGGTAGCCGTGAAACAATGGCAGCTACCTCCCAACGAACCCTTGGCCTAGCCTGTCGGCTTATTTGGCCCGGTCGGTTTCACTGGACGGGCTTAGGTATATCGCCTTACACCAAATACTGGCAATCTAATGGTGCTAGACCATTAAAAACATTCAATACAGAGAGCCCATGAACGAAATCAGCACAGACATCAACGCGGACACCGACATTCCAAGTCCGAAAGTGCTTATCGTCGATGATACGCCGGAGAACCTTGTCGCCCTCGAAGTCGTACTCGAAGACAGCGATTGCGAAGTTATCTGCGCCGGATCTGGCAACGATGCCCTCGGTAAGCTGCTCAAATCTGATTTCGCGCTAGTCTTACTCGACGTTCAAATGCCCATCATGGACGGCTTTGAAGTCGCCGAATTAATGCGAGCCAATAAACGTACCGCCCATGTGCCCATTATCTTTGTCACGGCCAATAGTCGTGATGATCGAAACGTTAAGCGTGGCTACCTAAGCGGCGCCGTTGACTACCTGTTTAAACCCATCGATCCTGTCATGCTCTGCTCTAAGGTTGAGTTTTTTCTCCAGCTGGATCGCCAAAAGCGTCGACTCGAAGCCAAGCTGGCTCGCGCACGCGCTTCCGAAAAAGCCATGAATGACGCCTACGGAAACTAACGCACTAACAAAAAGAATATGAATATGGACATTCCCGGCTACCGCATTCAATCCGAGCTTGGCAAAGGCGGCATGGCAAATGTGTTTCTCGCCGTGCAAGACAAATTTGACCGCCCTGTCGCCCTAAAAATTATGCTGCCTCAGCTCGCAGCCGACGCCACTTTCGCTCAGCGCTTTCTCCGTGAAGCCCGTATTTGCGCGCAACTTACCCACCCCCATATCGTCCCCGTGTTTGACTTGGGTGAACATAACGGCTCTCACTACCTCGCCATGGAATACGTCAGCGGTGGCAATTTAAAAGAGCGGCTACGCGACGGCATCAGCCCTGAAGGCGCAGAACAGTTAATCCGAGAAATGGCTTCGGCGCTCGATTATGCCGGCGAAATGGATTACGTCCACCGCGACGTCAAACCCGACAATATAATGTTCCGCCAAAACGGCTCTTCCGTGCTAATGGATTTCGGCATTGCCCGCCCCACCATTACCGACGAACAGATGACCATGATGGGGACTATTGTCGGCACGCCCAAATACATGAGCCCAGAACAGCATCGCGGTAAAGAAATTGATCCACGCGCCGACCTCTACGCACTGGGCGTCGTCTTTTTCGAAATGCTGACGGGCCGCCCGCCTTATGAAGCAACCGACCCCATGGCCTTAGGCATTAAACATATCAGCGAGCCTATTCCGTTGATGCCGAGCACGCTAAAACGCTATCAGCCCATGATTCGAAAAATGCTCGCCAAAGATCCCGAGCAACGATTCCAGCGCGGTAACGACATCATTGCAGCGTTGGATTTACTCGACAAAACGCCGCCACCGAGCGCCCCTGTACAGGCGGTGAAAAAACCCGACGCACCCCGACATGCCGAGTCTGACCTAAGCGGCATCAAGCTGGAATCTCGCCTACGCGTGCGAGAACTCAAGCAAAAGACTGGCATGCTGTCAGCAAGCACCTATGTATTCGACATCTTTGTAATGGCTGACGACTTCACCCAATTTCAAAGCCACTTCGAACAGCTCACACAAGACCTGTTTGAATGGGGAAATAAGCGCGGCAAAAAATGCGGCAAAATTCAATTCAAGGCCACCGTACATCCGTGGATTAGCGGCCGCGTCAAAGAATATCTGCGCAACCTACGCAAATCTGACAGCCATGCCTTTATGCGTCGCATACCGATCAACCTTAATCTCGTCGGCGCCGATGGCAAACCGATCGAACAGCTCCGCATCGAGCCCGATACGGCAGTCGAAGCGAGTAAAGGCTGACCACCGCCCGCAACAAGCATGACCTGAGGCAAATAGGGCGCTAAACTCAACGCCCTATGACTCATATCCAGACACCCGAAACAAACACCTCCAACGCCGACGTAAACCGGCGCCTATCCGTCGCCCCGATGATGGACTGGACGACTCGTGACTATCGTTATCTCGCCCGCTTAATCACGCGACATACCCTGCTCTATACCGAAATGGTCACCGCCCATGCCGTCCTGCACGGCCCGCGCGATGAACTACTCGGCTTTGACGACAGCGAGCATCCCGTCGCCGTGCAACTTGGTGGCAGCGACCCCACCCTGCTGGCCAACGCTGCACAAATTTGCGAACAGTATGGCTATGACGAAATAAATTTGAATGTCGGCTGCCCGTCAGACCGTGTGCAGTCAGGCCAATTTGGCGCCTGCCTGATGGCAAATCCCGAGCTAGTCGCGGAATGCGTAGCCGCCATGTCCAAGGTCGTCTCGGTGCCTGTCACGGTAAAAAGCCGCATCGGTATTGACGATCAAGATGAGTATGAATTTCTGCATACCTTTGTGGAAACCGTACGGCAAAGCGGCTGCTCCAGCTTTACCATTCATGCACGCAAAGCGATTTTGGCCGGACTCAGCCCAAAACAAAATCGCGAAATCCCGCCGCTCGTTTACCAGCGCGCTTATGCAATCAAACAAGATTTTCCTGATATCGAAGTTATTATTAATGGCGGTATCAAAAACTTAAACGAGGTGACCGAGCATCTTGATCAAGTGGACGGCGTAATGATTGGCCGCGAAGCCTATCAAAACCCTTACTTTCTCGCCGAGGCAGACCAGATACTGTTTAACGACCCACACCCCATTGCCAGCCGCCACGAAATACTCGAACAGTTTATCCCCTACTTGGAGCAACGCTATAAACAAGGCCACGCCCCAAAACACGCCCTGCGCCATGTTCTGGGAATGTTTCAAGGTGTACCTGGCGCCCGTGCATTTCGCCGCCACCTAAGCGAAAACGTCCATAAGGTCGACACCACACCCGAGATTTTACGTCAGGCGCTGAGTTTCATACGCACCGATACCGATTCCGGTATTGAACAAGACGCCGATCACAATACCGGCATCAACAAAAAAGAAACCGCGCAGCAATATAAACCGTAATCAGTTAATGTTATTCATCCGTAATTGATCGATATCGCGGCGCGCTCAATGATTGCCCGCGGCGCAGGCTCCACAGATAACGTAAGGCCTAACAAGTACGCCCTATAAAAATACCCAGTATTTCCCGGTTAGAGGAAAATCAAGAATGAGCAGTAAGAGAGAACAACTTGCGCAATGGACTCAAATCGTTGCAGACAGCGGAGATCTCTCCGCCATTGAGGCCACTCGCCCCACAGACGCAACAACCAACCCATCGCTTTTGCTTGCGGCCGCCAAGGCGGAAGGCGGACATAAACGCATCGCAGAGGCTCGCCATTTTGCCGAACAGCTCGGCCAAGCAAACAACGTCGCAACCTTGTGTGATGCCTTTGCCACACTCACCGGCAAACATATTCTCACCCATATACCGGGGCTAATCTCCACCGAGGTCGACGCACGCCTGTCCTTTGATACAAGGGCCACTCTTGAGCGCGCCCGCCGCATCATCAACCTTTACCGCGAAATTGGTGTGAGCAAAGAGCGTGTGCTAATTAAAATTGCTGCAACGTGGGAAGGCATACGCGCTGTCGAAGTGCTTGAAGAAGAAGGGATCGCCTGCAACCTCACCCTGCTGTTTTCATACGAGCAAGCTATCGCAGCAGCAGAAGCCAGCGCCACACTGATTTCACCTTTTGTTGGCCGTATTTATGATTGGTATAAGAAAAACGGCACTGACATTAGCAACGCTGAACAAGACCCAGGCGTCCAGTCCGTGCGGCGTATTTATAACAGCTATCGTGCGCGCGGCTTTAGCACCGTCGTCATGGGCGCCAGCTTCCGTTACCCCGAACAAATTGAAGCGCTTGCGGGCTGCGACAAATTGACTATCTCCCCTGCGTTACTAGAACAACTTGGCGGCGATAACGGTGCACTTCAACGGATTCTTGATCCAAGTACGATAGACGTAGAGGAATCCAATACAGCAGCAATGTCTGAAGCCAGCTTCCGCTGGGCCATGAACGAAAACGCCATGGCCACGGAACTACTCGCAGATGGCATTCGACGTTTTGCCAAAGACCAGGAAGCACTTGAAGCATTATTGTTAGCGTAACGCCTAGCGCTCATAATTAGCGTTACGCCCAATCGCATTTCGACGACCTAAAACATAAGGCAGGATCACCATGATCGACTGGTTTAAATCGCTGTTTAACAAAGATGACGATACAAGCAAGGCTAAAACTGCTGAGGAAAAAGTAAGGCTCTCGGCCGTCGCACTCATGTACGAAGTGATGCGCGCCGACGGAGAACATAAAACCGACGAGCTAGAAGCGTTAATTAAAAAACTCGCCCTACGCTGGCAGCTAGACGCCGACGAAGCGAAATCACTACTCTCCTCCGCCGGCGAACAAGTCGAGCAAGCTGTCGACTACTACCAATTGGTTAGCGCATTAAGAGAAGCGTACAGCGCTGAACAGCGCAAAGAGTTGATTATTGATATGTGGGCTATCGCCAAAGCAGACGGCGTTATCGATCCCATGGAAGAGTTTGTTATCCGAAAAGTAGCAGACCTACTCTACGTTTCGCACAGTGATTTTATTTATGGCAAAGTGCACGGCAAGGAATGAGCTAACAGAAGACACAAAAACATAGGCATCAACCGACTCATATGCAGAAATACCAGACGATCAAAGTCATTTCTGCATATGAGCGCTAATGCGTCATTCTACCAACCCGTCGCCAGCGCCTCACAAATACTTGTCTTGTCGCTCCCCGAAACATCATGCGACAGCAATCCTTCGACCGCAAAAACACTGATTTTCACTAACGCATCCATCTTCTCACTCGCCACCCCAAGCGTTTGCATTTCCGCACGCAGCAAACCTTCCGTCATGGCATGAAAACGCTCATGCCATACGTTAATTGCCGCCGAGCTCTGCAGACGAGTATGCACCGTGCTTACCAACAAGCTCACTTCCTCTAATTGATTCACTACCCACAGTAATCGCTCGGTATGATTAGTAAACGTCACCTTCAGATATTCCGTCATCCGCGCGTTGAGCTCACCGTCAAGCACCGCAACAAGCACTTCATCCTTGTCCTTGAAATACCAATAAATCGTATTCGCTGACACGCCCGCGGCTCGCGCTAGACGATTTATTGGCGTTGCTTCGAAACCATCTTTGATAAATAGACTTCGTGCAGCGGTAACAATCTCATCACGCTTCTCTTCTCGGTTCTGATCCGACTTATTGCGCGGCATAAGACTCTCCCAATGCTGAAATACCTAATACAAACGGACTAACAATTGGGCTCATTCTATATCCTCTTGAACCACAATCAAGAAACGATGTAGAATTCTCCTTGATTGCCATTCAAGAGAATGAATATATGCTCAATATAAAGACCGCGGCTGACCTTGAAGCTCTCTCTCATGCTCATTTACTTAAGCTGTTCAGCCAGCTTGAAGCCCCAGCCATGAGTGAAATGCACGGCGAGTATGCCGCTCGCCTGTTGGCCCAACCCAATCTATTATCAAAACTGGCGGGCCCGGCCCTAGTACACAACCCCTTACACCAATGGCAATGCAAGGCGTTCCGTCCGATCGACGCAAACAGCGGGCGTGGCTACAACACTTTTACTCAGCGAGGCCGACTGGTTCAGCGTTACCCGATGGGCACGCAACTCGCTCCATCACGATTTGACGGAAAACCCGCCTATCAACTGGTATATCGTCACTTTCATTCAACCTGTGCCTCCATGTACATGGTCGATGAAGTGCGCCGCGCCGCGGAAGGCATCTACCTCGGCCTTGGCACCTGCGGCTTGACCCAAGCGCAGCGGGCTATTCCCTATCCTTTCATATTGGTCGGATCTCAAGCCCCTTATCGCGGCGACATCGGCAGACCACGCAAGAATTTCCAACCTGGCGCACGTGAAATTCCTGCGCTGTACTTCAAATAAAGGAAAACATCATGGCGACTACCAACCGTACCGCTTTAATTACTGGCGCCTCTGCTGGAATTGGTTCTGCTTTTGCCCACCATCTAGCAAGTGAAGGATACAACCTTCTGTTAGTTGCCCGCCGCGCCGCAAAGTTAAAAGCGCTGGCGGATGAACTAACGCAACACCACGGCATACGTTGCGATGTGTTCTGCGCCGACCTAAACAACTCCACCGCACCCGCTGAAATTTTTTCTTTTGTTGAAAAAAATAGAATAGAAGTTGATGTGTTAATTAATAGCGCAGGACTTTCAGGAAAAGACGCTTTTGCCCATACACCGTGGCCAACCTTAGCCGCAGAAATTCAATTAATGATGACATCGCTCACCGAGCTATGTCATCGCGCCCTGCCCGGCATGCAAGCCCGCGGCTGGGGACGAATCATTAACGTATCATCCATTGCCGCCTTTGCCCCACCAGGCGCCAGCCTGCTCTACACCGGCATAAAAAGTTATGTACTCAATATCTCGCAAGCACTGGATATGGAACTAAAGCCCCAAGGAATTCATGTCACTGCCTTATGCCCTGGCTTTACCCACAGCGAATTCCATGACGCAATGGGAACGCGCGATCAGGCTAATAAGCTACCGGGTATTCTTTGGCAAGAAGCGGACGCCGTTGTCCGAGAAGGTTGGCGCGCAGCAATGAAAGGAAAGCCGGTCTGTGTACCCGGCGTGGTAAACAAAATTATTGCTGCCAGCGTGCGACCATTGCCGATCGCCTTGCAATATCAAATAGGAAACCGAATGAATCCGTTTAAACAGGAGTAACCTTCTAAAGAAAATTCAAATAGCGGCGACTACGCTCGGAAAAGCGAAGTCGCCGTATAAACCTAAAAGAAATAAAGCGGAGAGCGACTATTGCGTCGCGATGAATTGCCTAATGAGCGCTTTAGAAAAAACGATCCAACTAAGTCAGATATCCATTCCGAGAATAGAATCTGCTCCAGAGGCCGCGTATTAAGTTGCAAAGCACACGGATAAAGAATATTCAGCAAGCGCTCGTCTTCAATAAACCAGCAACACTTCTTGGCTCATCCACGGATCTTAGACGACCCAAACGATCACTGACTACCAGCCGTCGTCTTCGCTACTGCTATCGCTGGGCTCATCATCCCATCCGCCGCCGTCAGCATCTGCACCAAAATCATCTACCGGTGGCGCTTCGCCTGCCTGCAAGCGACGGCTCTGGAAATAGTAATCGCGGATAAAGCTGTACCGATCACCAACAATGGCTTTTTCAAAGTCGAGCAAATCCGCACGCACATCCAATACGTACAAAGCGGTGACGCTATAGCGCGTGAGGTCATGATCAATATAATGGCGTAAACGCATATAATCTTCAGGCCACAATGCCAGTGCATCTCGCCCCATTGATGGACCGAGAAAGGGCAGCATCAAATACGGCCCTTCACCAACGCCCCAGACCGCCAAGGTTGAACCTAAATCATCCGGATATTTACGCAGCTTCATGCCCGTCGCGACATCAAAAATACCGGCAACACCTAGGGTGGTGTTGACGGTAAAGCGGCCAAAGTTCTGCCCTGCGTAATACCATTCCCACTGCAAGACGTTGTTGAGGCCACTACGCAGGTCGCGCATATTCTCAAAAAAACGAGTCACGCTATTATCGAGCCAGCTCGGCGTCACCCACTTGTAACCGCGCGCCGCAGGCTTCAGGGCATAGCGATCAAAAAATTCATTAAACGCGAAGACTCGACGATTAAAGCCTTCCCAGCGATCCTTTTCCGCTGCGCTTTTTCGGGGCATGGCAACGCCTTCTTGGGGCACGGCCATGCTGCGTTCCGAGCCTGTAGGGGCCTGTACAGCCCCCTCAATATTTTGCTTAGGCTCTGCTTGCTTGAGTCCGGCGGCGCTTTGTTGCTGGTCAGCGGACGCGCCATAAAGACTGGTCGATAAGAGCAAGACGCTTAATGTGACCGCCACATGCAGCCGACGCACCAGTACGCGTACTAAGAACGCTCTTTGATAAGACTTAGGCGACATAACGTAGCGCAATCCTTTCTCTATTATTCTTGCTCTTAAAAACAGCAACCAGAAGTCGCTATAACGTGACCCTTTGGCGCACGGCCTTATTTAGGGCGCTTCCCGATAAAGTAATGCGCAAAACCATGAGGACTGCACATAAGAAGACCGCCGCAGTATAGCGGCGGTCTAGATAGAGTCACAGGGGCTTATGCGGCCTCTTGCACGTCTCGAAAGCGGCGATGCAGCCAATAATCTACGCTAAACCAACGTCCACCCCCGTAGAAGAACAACATCAGCAACATAATGAAGTAAGTGGCTGAGAATTCGATTCCGTTGTTGAGGACAACGAAACTCCCCTTCTCGCTTAACCATTCATAGTGTCCGTGCTCTCGCAAAAGACTGCGCGCCCTATCCTGCCGCTCAGCGACCGCCTTGGTGTCCTCCAATGCCTGCTGGGCGCTCTCTAGGCCTAATGCAGCCAACGGTGCGGCGATATGCTCAGAGGCGGACGTCGGTGCTACGGCATACCATCCATGTTGCGCATGCACAGTGCCCATGGCCACGATCATAGTAATCATCAACGGTATGGCGATATAGCGTGTGGCGAAGCCGATTAAAAGCATCACGCCACCGATCAACTCGGCCGCCGTCGCCAAAAATGCCATGACCCAAGGGAAAGGCAGCTCAAGACCGCTATCAAACCACTGCACAATGCCATCGAATCCTTCGACCTTCTTCCAACCAAAAACGAGAAAAATTGGCGCCAGATACAGGCGTAATGCTAACGGACCGAGAAAATCCAATGCGCGGAATTTGTTGAGTACATCATGAACATGATTTGAGAAATGAATAAGGCAGCTATTGAGCGAGGCTTTCATTCGGACTCCAAGTTATCGACATCTTCCAGCCGGGTTCCAATAATGATGCATTGCTCGCGCATTTGTGACAGTAACGTTGAACCAAATTCAATAGATTGATCTACGGAGATGCCTAACGTCGCGGCAAGCTCCGTCAATACCTGTCGCCCACTCAACAGCGGGGAAGCTTCAATAAGCTGCAGCAGCGCCGCGGTCGGCCCACTCACTTCAAGAAAATGAACCTTATCTTGATCGTTTCGAAAAATAACCAGCCACACCGGCTGTTCAAGCGGTTTGTCAGGCAAAAAGTCCGGGCTAATTTTGTGAACAGGCCACTGATAACTCAACACACACATTAGCGGCGTCAATACCGGTGCTGCCGAGAGAACATTGCCGGTTGGATTGACGCCGCTCGACGGCACAACCTCCGTCGAGACATCGAGCACCAATTCCATGCATTCGTAATGAGCTAGCTCAAGTAACCAAGGCGGCAATCCTGACGGCAGCGCATTCGACTCACTCAAAAAGCGAACAAATTCTTCTGGAATTTCGACAAAATAGGGGCTTTGCGAGGCATGGGACGCAAAAAAAAGACGCACTAAGCGATGCCACGTCTCATCATCAAGAATGGCACGCAGAACGGGAAAACCATTCTGCAAAAAACTCTCGATGCTATTATAAAAAAGATCCCGATATATTTTCATACGCCGATCTTCAATACCCACCGGTGCAGGGTTTGCATGAGGATCTCTTATATGCGCGGCAAACGCGCGCTGTGTTTGCTGGAATGACGCCGACGATAACGTGTCAGTCATACTGGCGTCCGGCACGCTGCCCAGCCACACGCCCTGCATGGACCTGGCGCTGGACAATCTGCCCGGTTTCCGCGAACAACTGCGGTAACGGCGGGATATTAAAGTCGCGCTCCAACAACGTTGGCAACGCACCAAACTTTTCGTAAGCAAACTCTAATAAACCCCAAACCGGATCAATGACATCACTGCCATGGGTATCCACTTTGAGATCTTCTGCTTCATCGTAATGCCCAGCCACGTGCACGTACATAATACGCTCGGCGGGCAATGCGGCGATAAAATCATAGGGGTCATAACCGTGATTAATGCCATTAACGTAGGCATTATTCACATCGAGCAGCAAACCGCAGTCTGCCTCTTCTAATACCGCATTAATAAAATCAATCTCCGCCATTTCCTGCTGTGGAGCGGCGTAATAACTCACATGCTCAATACCAATACGTTGCTCAAGCACATCCTGAACAGTACGAATACGGGCTGCAACGTAATGCACCGCTTCTTCAGTAAAGGGAATAGGCATCAGGTCGTAAAGCTGGCCATGGTCGCTGCAGTAGCTGAGGTGCTCGGTATAGCAACGCACTTTATGCTCTTGAAGAAACTGCTTAATCGATTTAACCAACGTCATATCGAGCGCTGATGGGCCGCCTAACGAAAGCGATAAACCATGCGTAACCATTGGGAAGCGTTCGCTAAAAGCGCGAAACTGCTTACCAAGAGAACCACCCATAGGAATCCAATTCTCGGGAGCAACTTCTAGAAAATCGATGGGAACAGAGGGCGCAGCGGAGAGCGGGCCCATCAAGGCCCGCCGCAAACCCAATCCAACGCCTTCAACAGGAAATGCTGCCGACGCGGACTTTTTTGCTGCTGAGTTTACTACTGACGTTTTCACATCAGACTCCGTTGCGTAACGCTAAACATACGAGGAACAAGAAGATTAACCTTTCTTGTCAGCGCCGCATTTACCTTCGCCGCACTTGCCTTCGCCTTTCTTGTCTGCGCCACACTTGCCTTCAGATTTCTTGTCGGCGCCGCACTTACCTTCGCCGCATTTGCCTTCGGCTTTTTTGTCAGCGCCGCACTTGCCTTCGCCGCACTTACCTTCCATATCACCTGCAACCTGATAACCAGCGCCCAGGTCAGATGTTGCAAAGGGGTTCTCAGCAGCAGTTACTGGAGCAGAGAACGCAGATGCCATGAAAGCAACACCAACAGCAGCAGCCAACGGATTGAGTTTTGTGATCTTCGCCATTTCCTGAATCTCCTGATCAATGAAAGATACTATCCTGTACCGGTCATCCGGTGGTTAAAACCTAAAGGCAAACTCAGTTGCCTCACAGGACACTATCTAGATGCACTCGCCGGGTAAATGTTACAGAGCACATTTTCCGACTACCGTTACGAAAATACTAAAAAGCCCTCGCTGCAAAACAACGAGGGCTTTCGTTAGCATTTCCAGTAACGCTATCTTGCCGGATGCCCTAGTGAGGGCGGCGTGAAGTCAATCACCGATCAAACAATACGCTCCACCATGACACTGCCAATGGAATAGCCCGCACCAAACGAACAGATCACACCGCGATCACCCTTATTAAGGTCGGCGTTGTGCTTATGAAAGGCAATAATAGAACCCGCCGAGCTAGTATTAGCATATTCGTCCAGAATAACGGGGGCTTCGACTCTGTCAGCAGGCCGGCCCAATACCCGCTTGGCGATCAGCTCATTCATACTGAGATTTGCCTGATGCAGCCACATGCGGTTCAGATCGTCAGCAGACCACTTCAACTCGTCAAGGTGCGTCAAAATTTGATCTGCCACCATGGGGCAAACCTCCTTAAACACCTTACGGCCTTCTTGACGGAATAACTTATCCCGTGCGCCGACACCGCTCTCATCGCAGCGATTCAAAAAGCCAAAGTTATTGCGAATATTGCTTGAAAACTTGGTTTGCAGCTTCGTGCTATGAACGCGCCACTGATTGCTGGAATCCGCGCTATCTTCTCGCTCTAGCACAACTGCCGTCGCCACATCGCCGAAAATAAAGTGGCAATCACGATCTTCCCAGCACAAATGCGCCGATGTGATTTCCGGATTCACAACCACAACGCAGTTTGCGCTGCCGCTACGAATAGCATCAATACCCGCCTGTAATCCGAATGTCGCTGCCGAGCACGCCACGTTCATGTCGTAACCCCAGCCGCGTTCCATGCCCAAATAGTGCTGTACTTCTACGGCAACCGCCGGATAAGCACGCTGTAGGTTAGAGCACGCGACTAAAATGGCATCGACATCGGCGGCCGTTTTGCCGGCATTTTTTAACGCTTGGTTAACTGCCTTAATCGCCACTTCTGCTTGTATCGACATTTCGTCGTCGCCACGTTCCGGAATAATCGGACACATGCGATCAGGATCTAACACGCCTTCTTTGTTCAATACGTAGCGCTGCTTAATACCGGAGGCTTTTTCAATAAAGGCGGCATTGGAAACACCCAAGGCTTCCATCTCGCCACGCTCAATCGCTTCGGCGTTACGCGCATTAAAACGATGCACATATTCGTTAAAAGATTCGACCAACTCTTCGTTGGTAATCGACTCACTTGGTGTCCATAACCCGGTACCACTGATAACAACTGAATGCTGACTCACTAAATGGTCCTCTTTGCTAAGCATCGCTTTTTGTAAGCATGGCTTAAAGTAACAAAATTTGGCCTGAATTATCCTTTTTCCAGCGGCATCTGGCAAAGCCGCTGGATCTGCCTGTTTTATAGGCAGGCCCAGACCCACTTCTTCTCTGAATTTGGATCTATGTAAATATGAGACAAGCGTCCCGAGCTGCCTGTCGTCTTAACACAATTCCCACTGCTGGCGCAGACGCTTCTCCGAGACCGGATAGCGTGTCCCAAGCTGCTGGGCAAATAAACTGACCCGATACTCCTCCAAAAGATAACGATACTGCAACAGCGGCGCAGGCCATTGCCAGACAGACTTACCCCCCGCACGTCGCTCAAGCTGCAAATACAGCGGCTGCAGGGCCAGAGTTTGCGCCCTATCGCGGCTAATTTGCCCGCCAATCTTATCTAGCCGCTGCTCAATCGCCTTCAGATAACGCGGATATTCGCTGAGCCATTGTCCCGGCACTTGGCGCAGCCAGTCATCAACAAACAAATCAGCCAGCTGGTCCTTAATGTCGGCATGGGCATGGGCCCACGCCAACGGGAAGTTCTTATCCAGCTTCTGCGTGAGAGCGCGCCAGTCCGTTAATAAGGACTCCCATTGCTGCAGTTGTTTTTGCGCAGCCGGTAGAAAAGTTGGCCGTCCGGCATCAAACATTGCCGTAAAGGCGGTTTGGTCACGTATCTGCTTGGAACTCAGCGCAACGTCTTCTCCGCTTGAACCTAGGAAATGGTCGTACACGAGCCGCAGTAGCACAGTGTTACGTAAGGCCTTATCGCGTGCGAATATCTTTTGAAAGGCTGGCAGGCGATTCATTTTCTGTTCAAGCTCTCGGCGCTGCAAAGACAATCGAAACATCACTAAGCGCGCCAATGCCCAGCCATGGCAAAACAAGGCCTCATCTGGGTCACTGAAATGACTTAACGACACGTGCTCGCCATCGTCACGCAGTGCTGGCCACACACGTACCACCACGCCCTGATGGCGCTGCTCATTCATCGCCGCGAGGGTGTCAAACACCCAATCCTTGCCGCTGATTTCCGGCTGCGCAATCACCGCGTCAACAGAGCGACTGACCTGATCGGCGAACTGTGTTTGCAACGCAACCAGATCCTGCCCCTGTGCTTGCACGCTGTCGCCGTCCATCACACGAATATGAAAACGAAGGTGCGGCGGCAGCGACGCTAACGGCCACTCCTCTTGCTCAATACGAACACCGCGCATACGCTGCAGCTCTCGCGTCATCGCAGCCAGCAACGGTTCATCGGATGGTTTATTGGATGGAGTAGACGCTCCCGCTAACAGGGTATCCATCAAAGCACGCACAAAGTCCGGCACCGGCACAAAATGACGACGGCGCGCTTTCGGTAAGCCGCGAATCAAGGCTTCAATTTTTTCCCGCAGCAATCCTGGCACCAGCCATTCAAGCCTTACTGGAGTGAGCAAAGCCAATGCCTGAACGGGCGCGATCAGGGTAATACCATCGGCACTGCCGGTCGGTGAAAACTGATACTCAAGTTGAAACATCGCGCCGTCGACATCCAATGTCTCAGGAAAATCACGTTCGTCAGCGCTGATATCGGCATCAATCAGAAACGCCTCATCCATCAACAACGCGCTTATTTGCTCGGCGGAGGCGGAGCGGCGCAGCCAGCTCTCCAAATCTGACAGCGCTAATAATCCGTCCGGCAAGTGACGATCATAAAAGCCGCACTGCTTCTCTTCGTCGGCAAGTAGATCCCGGCGCCGAAGTTTATTTTCAACATCTTGCAATGTTTCAATCAGCTGCCGATTAGCACGCACAAACTCAGGCGCTCTCGACAATTCACCTTCCACCAATCCTTCACGAATCAACAACTCACGGGCCAACATGGGATCATGATGTCCATATTGGACGCGTTTGCCGCTACTGAGAATCAGGCCAAACAAACTAACCTGCTCTTTAGCCATGACTGCGCCACGTTTTTTCGACCAATGCGGCTCTAGATAACTGCGTTTAACTAAATCGCCGGCCTGTTTCTCAATCCACTCAGGCTCAATCTTTGCCAACACTCTGGCAAATAAGCGTGAGGTTTCAACTTGCTCCGCCGCCACTAGCCAACTCGCCTTGCTCTTTGATAATGACGACCCAGGCCATAGCGATGGCTTACGATTACGCGCCGAGAGCCACTCACCGTCTTCGGTACGCTTGACCACGTTGCCGAGCAAGCCAGTCAGCAAGGCTCGATGAATCTGTTCAAACGTCGCAGGCGTTGAGGTACGCGCTACATTCAATTTCAAATCACGACAAACTAACAATAACTGCCGATGCACATCACGCCACTCACGCATACGCAACGGCGACAGAAATGTTTTCTTTAGCATCCGCTCATACTGACTGCGGTTAAGCTCGTCTCTTTGCGTTTCAGACCAGCGCCAAAGATTGAGAAAGAAGAGGAAATCGGAGTCTTTATCACCGAACGGCTGATGGGCTTGGTCAGCCTGCTGCGCGACCTCTTGCGGCCGATCACGCGGATCTTGTACCGCCAACGCCGAGACAATGATCAACACCTCGTCCACGCCGCCCAAGTCTGCCGCGGCAAGTAACATACGTCCTAAGCGCGGATCTAAGGGTAACCGTGCAAGTTTTTTACCCAGCGGGGTTAAACGCTTACTGCCCCACGCCCCGAGCTCCTCAAGCAAGCGATATCCATCGCGTACAAAACGTCCATCAGGCACATCAATAAAGGGGAAGTTATCAAGATCACCAAGCCCCTGATCGGCCATCTGCAAAATCACCGCAGCAAGATTCGTTCTTTGGATCTCTGGATCGGTAAATGCAGGGCGTGAGAGAAAATCATCTTCACTGTAAAGGCGATAGCAATCGCCCGCCATAAGACGGCCACTACGGCCCTTACGTTGTTCTGCACTGGCTTGTGAAATGGCTTCGATTGGTAGTCGTTGTACTTTTGATTGAACGCTATAACGACTTACCCGAGCCGTGCCCGCATCAATCACATAACGAATCCCCGGCACGGTGAGCGAGGTTTCTGCGACGTTCGTCGACAACACCACTCGGCGCCCACGATGGCTACTAAACACGCGATGCTGCTCTTGCTGCGTTAAACGCGAATACAGCGGTAAAAACTCCGTATCTCGGAACTCACATTTTTTCAGATGGCGATGGGCATCGCGTATATCACGCTCGCCGCTAAGAAAAACCAAGACATCACACGCAGACGGCCGCCCCTCACGCCGCTCTGTCGCCTCAATTTCAAGTAACGTTTCTTCCAACTGTCGACTTAGATCACGCTCTTCATCTGCGGGACGATAATGAACGGTGACAGGAAATGTGCGGCCAGAAACTTCTACAAAAGGGGCGTCATTAAAATGATCGGCAAAGCGCTGATGATCAATTGTCGCTGAGGTGATTAAGATTTTCAGATCGGGGCGGCGCGGCAAAAGTTGCTTTAAGTAACCCAGTAAGAAATCGATATTCAGGCTGCGCTCATGCGCCTCATCAATAATCAGGGTGTCGTATTGGTTTAAATAAGGGTCCTGTTGAATTTCAGCCAGCAGCATGCCGTCCGTCATCAGTTTAACAAGGGTGCGATCGCTGACCTGATCATTAAAGCGAATACGGTAGCCGACCAGATCGCCAAGCTCTGACTGGCACTCCTCGGCGATACGATTGGCCACCGCCCTCGCCGCCAAACGGCGTGGCTGCGTATGGCCAATCATGCCGTGCACGCCGCGCCCGAGGGACAAGCAGATTTTCGGCAGCTGTGTGGTTTTACCAGAGCCGGTTTCACCCGCCACCACCACAACCTGATGCTCCGAAATCGCTTTCTTTAAATCGTCCAGTCGTTCAACAACCGGCAAATCTGGCCACTGCAATAACGGTAACGATGCCCAACGCCGTTCAGCCTGCGCCGCCGATTCTTCAATCTTTATAGCCAGCGCCTGCAGCTTACTTTGGTCTTGCTGCTTTTCTCGCACCGGGACCTTCGCGGCGCCCAACGCTTCATCAGCATTGCCCTTACCCAGATTCTTCGGCAACAAACGATTCAGTTGTTGCCGAAAGCGATGCCGGTCTTTGATCAGGCAGTCATTTAACTGACTGCGCAAATCATGCGCATTAAATTCATTCGACATGTAACCAGCGACGCCCTGTTTCGGTCAGACCGCTTTCATCTACCGACAACCACGCGATAACTTTCTCAGAGGGAGAAAGCGTGACTTTAAAACGCATCAGGACATCACTGCGGAAAGCGTGAACCTCAATAATTTCTCCCGGCTGATAGACGGACAACATGTCATCGAGCTTGCGGGCCTCGACCTTCAACCCGTCAATCGCAATCAACACATCTCCGGCCGACAGTCCCGCTGTCGCCGCGCAACCTTGTTCAAATGCCATGGCAATACGCGCACCTAACGGGTGATCAACAATCTTAATGCCCAAGTCAATATTAGCGGGCTTGGTCGCCTTGCCGCCCATATCTGCAGAACCGGAAGGCGCACGCCAATGAATTTGCACGCCGCGCTGACGCAGTAAGTCTTCTATAGGAAGCGGCTCGGTGCTATATAAAGCTAGATCAAAAAACGCGCGAAGGATCGTCATTGCCGCTTCGCTTTTTGCACCCGTCTCGGTATCCGTACCAACAACCGCGCCAACAATCTGCTCCACCGCCGCCTGAATGCCACGTTCTGGCACACCCACGCCGGTCTTTCCATACTGCAGCCAAAGCAAGCGCATGACGTCGTCTAACGATTTCATCTCGTCGGTTAAATCGCGAATGAGCATATCAAGCGCAAGCGCGACCAAAGCCCCTTTCGCGTAGTAGCTAACGATGGCGTTCGGCGAATTTTCATCCTGCTTATAGAAGCGCGTCCAAGCATCGAAACTCGATTCCGTCACCGTTTGCTTGTCGGTGCCGGTTGATCGGGCTACGCGGGTAATCGTTTGCCCGACCAGTTCGAGATAGCTTTGCGGCGTAATCAATCCGGTGCGCACCAGCGCCAAATCATCGTAATAGCTGGTAATACCTTCGAAGGCCCAAAGCTGCTCTGTATAGCTTTCTTGACTTAAATCAAACGGCGTAAACACTTCCGGCTTAATACGCTTAATATTCCACGTATGAAAATATTCGTGACTGCATAGCCCCAAAAACGTTCGATAGCCGTCGCTAATAACCCTAGGTTCGTCAGTGCGCTTCGGCAAGTCACGGCGCGAGCACATCAAACTGGTTGAGTTGCGATGCTCAAGGCCGCCGTAAGCATCACCGGTCACCATGGTCATAAATAAATAATCTGACATCGGTGCAGGTTCGCCAAACATCTTGATGTGATGCTCACATATTGGCTTTAAATCTCGGCATAAACGATCGAGGTCTGCATGATGGCGGCCGCTAAACACCATACGATGCGGCACCTCGCATGCACTGAACTCTGCAGAGGTAAAGGCCGCCATCTCGACAGGGTGATCGATCAACGCATCATAGTTCTCGGCATAAAACAGCCCTGCCTCCCACTCGCCGCCTGAATTTTTCGGAGGACTTCGTGGCAATCCCGTCGCCAAGCGCCAACCGGAATACTGAGCACCCGCCGGCATGTCGATCTGCACTTCAATCGGCTGATCTTCATGCCCTAACGGCTGAAGAAAAACACACGCGCCATTAAAATAGGCATGGGTGGTGTCAAGGTGTGCGCCGCGAACAGATAAGTCCCACGCATACACCTCTATAGTTATGGTCAGTGGTGCTGAGGTCGGTTCAACCCACCAGCTATCTTTATCCAGTTTACGCCAAGCGAGGGGCTGATCATTTGCATGTGCCTCGAAGCGCACAACATGGCGAGCAAAATCCCGAATCATATAGCTACCCGGTATCCACGCGGGCATCCGTAACACCTGTCCTTCCGGCATCGCGTCTGGCACATGCATTACGGTACGAAAGATATGCGCCTCTGGGGAAATTGCCTGAATCTGATAACGAATCACTACTCTACACCTCAGTTTAACCAAACCACTTACAACGCCGGACTTACATCGCCAGACCTACAACGCCAAAAAAGGCACGAGAAATACGCCGCGCCCTTGCCTCTCACTCTCAAGCCAGAATCTTAGCGGCGATAAGCTCACCTTGGATCCAACACCACTGACGGCCTCACTTATAGATTTAAGGCAGCCTGAGCCAAAATCGACGAGACTCAGTTTAACAACGTCCGTACCTTAAAACCTACAAGCGCTAACATCCAAATACGTTTTATTATGATCCCATCCCCGCACACGCTTGCGCTCCGCACTTGACCTAACGGCCGCTTTATCGCAACTTGCGGCAAGGAGAATTTTTATTCATGTCTGATCTAACCTTTCAGCTTAATGCTACTGACGGCCACCGCATTGCGGTCTACCACTGGCCAACTACCCGCAGTCGCGGCGTCGTGCATCTATTGCATGGCATGGCCGAGCATGGCGCTCGCTATGCTCGGCTTGGCGCCAGTCTCAATGACGCTAACTGGGCGCTTGTTGTTCATGATCATCGTGGCCACGGCCTTAGCGTCTCCGACGAAGCTGACCGAGGCCATTACGCCGACGCAGATGGCTGGCACAAGGTACTCGCCGACGTAGCGACAGTACAGGCGTGGATAAGCGAACAATATCAAGGTAAGCCACATGTTCTCGCAGGGCACAGCATGGGATCATTTGTAGCCCTAGACTATGCGATCAAGCATAGCGCCACACTCGATGGTCTGGTGCTCTCAAGCACCGACTTAAAACCACGCTGGTTTTACCGCGTTATGCAGAGCATTTTGGTTCTCGAGAAGTGGCGCCTTGGTGGGCGTGGCGTCAGCGCGTTGGTGAAGGCATTAACATTTGGTCAGTTCGCTAAACAGATCTCTGATCGACAAACCGACTTTGACTGGCTTAGCCGTGATCCCGCGGAGGTTGATAAGTATATCAATGACACGCTTTGCGGCCACGATTGCACCATGCAACTTTGGTCTGACATGCTTGATGGGCTACTGAGCATTAGTGGTAAGAACGGTTTAAAGACACTCGATAAAGAGCTGCCCCTCTTTATGTTCTGCGGCGCAAGCGACCCAATGAATGAATTTGGCAAGGGCGCCAAATTGATGGGGAAAATGCTGAGAAAATATCATCCTGAGAATCTGCGCATTGATATCTACCCCGATGGTCGTCATGAATTACTCAATGACTCTCAGCGCGATGAAATCACCACCAACCTCACGACGTGGCTTTCTGACTCCATTATTAGACGATAAACTTTTGCAACGAGGGCAGAACCTAGTCTGCCCTCGTCAACCAATCTAAGCGAAGCCAACGAAAGTAGTCTATGAATTATTTGCTCAGGTAGCGCATTGCACGCTCTAGGCCATCAATCGAAAGCGAGTACATATGATCGTTAGCTAATTGTTTAATCCAATTTGTCGAGGTCGTCATCTTCCAGGTACGCTCTGGCTCTGGGTTCAACCAAACAACTTTGCTATAGGTTTCCATAATGCGCTGAAACCATGCCGCACCGGCCTCTTCATTCCAATGCTCAACACTGCCACCCACTGCGTTTACCTCATAGGGACTCATCGCCGCATCGCCAACAAAAATGACTTTATAATCGTTGCCGTACTTATGCATCAAATCCCACGTCGCTGTTTTTTCGTCCCAACGACGGCGATTATCCTTCCAGACATATTCATAAATAAAATTATGAAAATAGAAGTACTCCATATGCTTAAATTCAGTACGTGCCGCCGAAAATAGCTCTTCGCATACCTTGACGTAGGGATCCATAGAACCTCCGACATCAAAAAAAACCAGCAGCTTCACTTTGTTCTCAATCTCAGGGCGCATCTTGATATCGAGCAACCCCGCGTTCGAGGCTGTCGACTTAATGGTGTTATCAAGATCAAGCTCTTCTTCTCTGCCGGTGCGCGCAAACTTTCGCAGCCGCCGCAATGCCAGCTTAATATTGCGCACACCAAGCTCGACACTATCGTCTAAATTGCGGTAGTCGCGTTTTTCCCACACTTTTACGGCTTGCTTGTTTCGTGACGGCCCGGCGAGACGAATACCTTCAGGATTCTCACCATAGGCACCAAAAGGTGAGGTGCCGCCAGTACCAACCATCTTGTTGCCGCCTTGGTGGCGTTTATGCTGCTCTTCTAGACGCTTGCGAAACTCCTCCATTATCTTTTCCAAACTGCCCATGCCTTGCAGCGCGGCCAGCTCTTCAGGAGAAAGACTTTTCTCGATTTCTTTGCGCAACCAGTCTTCTGGAATTGCACTACTCAACCAATCGGGGTCCATGCTATCGAGACCATCAAAATACGCTGCATAGGCGCGATCAAATCGGTCGTAATGCTTTTCATCTTTCACCATCACCGCTCTAGAAAGCATATAAAAATCTTCTAGGTCGGCAAATGCAAGACGCGCCTCCATAGCTTGAATTAGATCAAGCAACTCTCGCAGGCTCACCGGCACCTTATAGGCGCGTAACGTGTCAAAGAAACGAATTAGCATATTAGCTCTTCTGTTCGATCCACTTCCGCAATGAGTCGATTAACTTTCACGACGATTCATAAAAGCTAAGCGCTCTAGCAACTGAACATCCTGCTCGTTCTTTACCAATGCGCCGTAAAGCGGCGGAATGGCTTTTCGAGTATCCCGATTACGCAAAACATCTTCTGGCATATCATCTGCTAAAAGCAGCTTCAGCCAATCAATTAACTCAGACGTCGACGGCTTCTTTTTCATACCAGGTACTTTGCGCAGATCGAAGAAGATCTCCATCGCTTCTTTCACCAGCTTCTTCTTCGCATCTGGATAATGCACATCAACAATCCGCTGCATTGTTTCCGCATCGGGGAAGTTAATGTAGTGGAAGAAACAGCGGCGCAAGAAGGCGTCTGGTAATTCTTTTTCGTTGTTCGAGGTAATAATAATAATCGGACGATTTATCGCGCGAACCGTTTCTTGTGTCTCGTAGACGAAGAACTCCATCTTGTCGAGTTCAAGCAACAGGTCATTAGGGAATTCGATATCGGCTTTGTCGATTTCGTCAATCAGTAAAACGACCTTCTTCTCTGCGGTAAAGGCCTCCCACAGCTTGCCTTTCTTAATGTAATTGGAGACATCTTCAACGCCGCCCTTACCCAACTGGGAGTCACGTAGACGGGACACCGCATCGTATTCGTAGAGACCTTGCTGCGCCTTGGTGGTGGATTTGATATGCCATGCCACCAAGGGCATATCCAGCGCTTCGGCGATCTGTTCCGCGAGTAGAGTCTTACCGGTGCCTGGCTCCCCCTTAATAAGAAGCGGGCGCTGTAGCGCAATAGAGGCGTTAACCGCCATTTTCAAATCGCCTGTTGCGACATACTTTTCCGTACCGTCAAACTGCATGATCTCTCTCCGATTACACCGTCTTAATATCGTTAGCCCTACAGACTGATGTCTATTGCTGGCTGTTATGCGCCAACACAGCAAACGCGCCATGCTGCATTTTACTACTCGTCGCTCTCATTTCCGAGGTTCTCGATTGAGCTTTCTAGATTCACAAGAAAGCCGACCGGCAGAATTAATTTTAACTCTGCCTACTCTAGCAAGGGCATCTCGCAACACAAGGCGTAAAGGCTCACGAGAACCGGTCAGTCAGGTCAATAGTTCATTACTTACGTGATACTTACGCTACCTGTAGCGTCTAACAGCGGGCATAATTGGCCCATGAACCTGCTTTTACTCACGCCCGAACAATGCCTAGCGCCAAACGCCGTCTCCTCTGAACGCCAATGGCGAATCCACGGGCAACGCTTCCTGCATATTCGTGATGTGCTAAAACTTTCACTGCGCGACTCATTACGCGCAGGCGAGCTCAATGGTGCTGTCGGCCAAGCAACCATTGTTGCACTGTCGACCGACCACCTTCTGGTGACATTTCGCGCGGAACATCCGCCAACGACCGCCCTTCCCTTGCAGCTCATTTTGGCCCTGCCACGCCCCAAAATGCTCAAGCGGACGCTACTGGATGCCAGCAGTCTCGGCGTCAAGAAAATCGTTCTTATCAATAGCTGGAAAGTCGACAAGAGCTACTGGCAAACGCCAAATCTAAAAACCGATTTATTGCGTGAAAAGTTAGTACTAGGCTTAGAGCAAGCGCAAGACACCATGTTACCCGAGATCATTTTAGCGCCACGATTTAAGCCTTTCGTAGAAGACGAACTCGACCTGCTCGCTGGACCTTCTCAACGCATCATCGCCCACCCCGGAACATCAGCGGCAATGCCTTCAGGCCTGTCTGAACCGGTGACATTGGCGATCGGCCCGGAAGGCGGCTGGACGGAATACGAATTGGAACTCTTGCAGCAGCGCGGCTTTGCGTGCCACCACTTTGGCAAACGCATTTTACGAGTAGAAACCGCGCTACCGGCGTTAATCGGCAGGCTAATGCAGCTGCCATAAGCGGCTGATCAGAGAGCGAAAAAAGCCCCGAAGGCCATTCTAGCGTTCGGGGCTTTTTTCAGAGTTCGTCCTGACGATTGTCGGCAACGCCAACCGCTAGCGACGAGGAGGATTGCGCGTTTTGCGGGCGGTACGCGGCAGCTTGTCGCTGCCAGTTTGATTGCGCAGTCTCGCGCGACCATACAACCCTGTGTACTGCTTACCCTTTAAGGTGACGGAGTTCGACATCTGTTTGAGCTGCTCTTCGCTAAGATCCATCCACCGACCTGTTTTTAACTGCGCAGGTAACGTTAACGAACCAAAACGAATACGAATGAGGCGCGCCACTTCTAACTCCTGCGACTCAAACAAGCGGCGCACTTCACGATATTTTCCGCCTTTCAAAACAACGCGATACCAATGATTTGCCGCTTCTTCTGCACCACCGGCATCAATAACGCTCTCGAATTTTGACACGCCATCTTCAAGCAACACGCCATCCAACAACGCACTTTTCTTTTCTTTGGTGATCTCGCCACGCACCCGCACGGCATATTCGCGTTCGTAACCATTCGACGGATGCATCATCCGGTGAGCCAGTTCGCCATCCGTTGTGAACAGTAACAAACCCGATGTGTTTAAATCTAAACGGCCAACCTGAACCCAGCGCATACCTTGCAGTATCGGCAAGTTATCAAAGACGGTTTTGCGTCCTTCTGGATCGTTGCGCGAGCACACTTCGCCAGCAGGTTTGTGATACATAATGACGCGCAATTGTTGATCCTCAGCAGACTCGTGCTTGATAATTCGGCCATCAACACGAATGGTGTCATTGCCTTCGACGCGATCGCCGAGTGTGGCAAGCTTGCCATTAACGGATACTCGGCCCTGTTCGATCCAGCCTTCAAGCTCGCGACGTGAGCCTAGGCCACAACGGGCTAATACTTTCTGTAATTTTTCACTCATGCTTGGATCCGTCTTGGGCATCATCTAGCTCTTCTTCTAGGGCTAGCGATGCGCTGTCTTCTTGCTCTGCGTCGTCATCTTCAAAAGCTTCCGCTTCTTCAAATAAATCCGCGTCACTTGAAGCGGTGGCTTCTCTCGAAGTGGTATCGTCTTCCTCGGCATCCTGCACGACAGGCTTTTTACGGAACTCGGCCTCGAATCCTGCCAACACCGAATCCACCTTATCTAGGGTCATCAGGGTTGATTCATCGATCTCCGGGTCATCGTTTATTTTATCTAATATTGATGTCTGACCACTCTCATCCGTCGGCCTTTCATCTTCACGCTCATTCAATGTTGCCGCCAACACGGCAGCAGCTTCTGCGGCAACTTTTTCTTGCTCAAGCTGAAGCTCTTCATTCATCTTATCGAGATCTTTAATCTCAGATAGCGGCGGCAAGTCTTCGAGACTCTTGAGATCAAAGTAATCTAGAAACTGGCGTGTCGTTGCAAACATTGCCGGACGCCCCGGCACATCGCGATGGCCGACGATTCGCACCCAGTTACGTTCCAGCAGCGTACGAACAATTTGAGTGTTCACGCTAACGCCACGAATCTCTTCAATCTCGCCACGCGTAATCGGTTGCCGGTAAGCAATCAGCGCCAAGGTTTCAAGAATCGCGCGACTATAGCGAGCGGGCTTCTCTTGCCACAAACGACTTACCCAAGGACCTATCTCTTTACGCACCTGAAAACGAAAACCGGAGGCCACTTCGCGCAGCTCGATGCCGCGGTCGGCGTAGTCTTCCGCCAGCAGCGTTAGAATTTCATTTAAAGCAGCGTTATCTGGCCGTTCGTTTTCGTCAAACAACACCAGCATGGCATCACGATCAAGCGGCGCGTCAGCGGCTAAAATCGCACCCTCTAAAACACGTTTAATCAGTACGACATCAACATGTTTTTCAATTTGTGTTTCTTCCGTCACGCTTTCGTCATCGACACTTGTCTCGGCGTCAGCATCCACAACGTCATTCGACATCTCGGTTTCCGCGCCGGCGTCTACTGATGAATCTTGGCTTTCTACCGTCGGCGCGTCCGTGTCTTGCGCTGCGTCAGAGGCTTCATTTATCACGTCTTTTTCGTCCACTGTTGGGCTGTCGTGCTCAGTCATCGGCGACAGTTACCTCTATTGGGGCCATATCTTCATCTTCAAGCAAGACCATTCTGGCTTTCACATGAATCGGGGCAAAGGGTTCGGTTTGAATCAATTCGATTAGCGAGCTTTTTACCAGTTCAAGCATGGCAATAAAGGTAACGACAACGCCCGCCCGGCCTTCTTCTAATTTAAACAAGGCAACAAACGGCACGAATTCGCGGCCGCGCAACATATCCAGCACGTCGGACATCCGCTCGCGCGTGGATAGCTTCTCTCGGGACACATGATGGCTTTCAAACATATCGGCACGGTGCATAACATCGCGCAACGCCAACAAAACATCCTTCATGATCACATCGGGATCGGCACGCTCACTGCGAAATTCAGGACGCCGCGCATTTGCCACCCAGTAGTCGCGCTCTTCGCGTGGCAAGGCTTCGATGTCCTCGGCGGCAGTTTTAAATCGTTCATATTCTTGCAGACGACGAATCAGTTCCGCGCGCGGGTCTTCTTCGTTTTCTTCGTCTTCGTTCGCAGCTCTCGGCAGCAAGGTGCGCGATTTAATCTCCCCGAGCATCGCAGCCATGACCAAATATTCTGCCGCCAACTCGAGGTTCATCGCCTTCATAAGTTCGACGTACTGCATGTACTGGGTGGTGATTTGCGCAACCGGCACATCGAGAATGTCGAGGTTTTGCCGTTTGATTAGGTAGAGCAATAGATCGAGCGGCCCTTGAAAGGCTTCAAGAAAAACTTCCAGTGCATCGGGCGGGATATAGAGATCATTGGGAAGTTTCGTTATGGCCTTGCCATCCATCAAACCGAAAGGCATTTCGTCTTGCTTGGGCGTGATAGATGCGTCGGTGCCTGCCGACATTACGTCAGCGTCGTTCGGCGCCACTTCATCTGACGCCGCAGCCAACAAAGCGGCCTCGCCTTCAGCCAGCGCCGGCGCGTCTGCATTATCAGTCTCCGCCTGCTCAGACACTGGCTGTGTAGACTCTGCTCCCGTCACCGGCGCTTCAGCCACACTAGCGTCGTCTTGCATATCCGGCTCATGACTGTCTTCTTGCATGTCCTGCATGATTTCTCCTGCCAACGCTTATCAGCGGTAGCTCAGCCCCATTGCTTCACGGACTTCTTCTAAAGTATCGCGTGCTGCTTCGCGTGCTTCTTCGCAGCCTTCAGCAACAATAGTACGGACCAAATCTGGGTTGCGACTATGATCTTCAGCACGTTTACGAATTGGCTCAAGCTCAGCCTGAACCGCATCAATCACGGGTTTCTTGCAATCAAGGCAACCAATACCCGCGGTACGACAACCATGATCAACCCAAGAGCGAATAGTGTCGTCAGAATAGACCTCGTGCAACTGCCACACAGGACACTTTTGCGGATCGCCTGGATCAGTACGGCGCACACGAGCTGGATCGGTCGGCATACGACGAATCTTCTCGTCAATCGCGTCTGGCTCTTCGCGCAAACTAATAAAATTACCGTAAGACTTGGACATTTTTTGACCGTCCAAGCCGGGCATCTTCGACGCGGGGGTCAGCAAAGCCTGTGGTTCTGGCAGAATAATCTTTCCGCCGCCCTCTAGGTCGCCAAGCATGCGCTCTTTATCGCCGAGGGTGATGTTTTGCTGATCTTGGACCAACGCTTGAGCACGCTCCAACGCCGACTCATCGCCCTGCTCCTGATACTTGCGACGGCTATCGAGATACACCTTGGCCTGCTTCTTACCCATCTTGCGAATGGCCGCGTCTACCGCTTCCTCAAAGCCCGGCTCACGGCCGTACAAGTGGTTAAAACGGCGAGCAACCTCACGGGTTATCTCAATATGGGCCACCTGATCGGCGCCAACCGGAACCTGCCCAGCGCGATAAGCCAAAATATCGGCCGATTGCAGCAACGGATAGCCGAGAAAGCCATAGGTACTCAGGTCTTTCTCACGCAGCTTCTCTTGCTGGTCTTTATAGGTCGGCACCCGCTCAAGCCAGCCCAGCGGCGTCATCATCGACAGCAACAAATGCAATTCGGCATGCTCAGGCACCCGCGACTGGATAAATAAGGTCGCGGATCCGGGGTTAATACCGGCCGCTAACCAGTCGATCACCATATCCCACACAGACGCTTCAATTTTCTGTGGGTGCTCGTACTCGGTCGTTAGCGCATGCCAGTCGGCAACGAAGAAAAAGCACTCGTATTCGTGCTGCAGCTTGACCCAATTTTTCAGCACGCCGTGATAATGACCAAGATGCAAACGTCCGGTTGGACGCATTCCCGATAACACGCGCTGTGAAGAAACCACTGAACTCAAAAGATACTCCGTAAGGTATGACATCAAAGGGGCGATTATAGACGTGCAAACGGCTGTCAGAAAATGGAATCTGTCGAACCTGCGCCTTGGCGAACGATTTCTGGGCCATCTTCATTCGTTAGAGACACCACTGTGGTCTCTTCAGTGCCGCAGTAACCACCATCAATAATAAGATCTACCCTGCCTTGCAGCGCATTCTCGATATCGTAGGGGTCGACCAACGGAAACTCTTCGTTGGGCAAATGCAGCGTCGACGTCATCAGCGGCTCGCCAAGCGCCTGTAACAATGCATGACAAATCGGATGTTCCGGCACGCGCAGACCAATCGTGCGCTTCTTCGCATGCATCAGCCGGCGCGGCACCTCTGACGTTGCCGTCAGAATAAAGGTATAGGGCCCCGGTGTATGGGCTTTCAGTAAACGATAATCGGGGTTGCTGAGCTTTGCATACGTGGCGATCTCAGATAGATCAGCACATAAAATCGAAAACTGGTGCTTATCGTCGAGTCGCCGAAGCTGAATCAGTCTATCCAGAGCCGCCTTGGCCCCCATACCGCAACCTAAAGCATAGGTTGTATCTGTTGGATAGCAGATCAGCCCCCCTTTACGCACAACCTCAACCGCCTGTTCAATCAAGCGTGGTTGCGGGTTGTCGGGGTGGATATGAAGGACAAGGGTCATGAGATGGGCATTCTGGGGCTGTTGCCCAGTTTGCGCAAGCCACACAGGCGACTGTCTGTGCGTTACGTTTACCAGAAACCTGCTCCATGCCTCCGCTTTTCGGATTTTTGGGAGGCACAAACGATATCTAGACCGGAAAAGAAGGACAGCGGGCTAGAAAGCCAAGGCGCGCTCAGGCGCAAATGCCTGCCAAATCGGCACAACATTGTCCGGCACAGGTGGTATACGTCCCAGCTCTAACCAGAGCTGCTGCGGTGAGTGAAAATCCGAGCCACCTGATGCAAGCAGATCAAAATCGCGCAAACATTCGTTCAGTGTGAGCACTTGATTTGGATTAAGACGCGGCATCAGCATCTCTAGTCCCTGCCCACCGGCCTCAACAAAGTCTGCCAAAAACGAGCGCAGTTTTTTTCGGGTCATGCCGTAACTAAGCGGATGGGCCAAAGCGGCCACGCCACCCGCCTCGGTAATCGCGCCAACCGCCTGTTCGACGGTCAACCACGGCGTTTTCACAAACGCCGACTGCCCCTGCTTCAGGAATCGATTAAAGGCATGTTGATCGGTACGCACCTTACCCTCGCTCACCAGCACCTGCGCGAACCACGGACGCCCCGGTGCCACCTGCCCAGACAGCGCCACCGCCTTCTCGTAAGCGCCTGTCATGCAAGCGGCCTTATCCAATTTTCGGCCGATTTTCTCAGCCCGTGCAACTCGGGCCTGCTGCTGATAATCCACTAACGCGAGCATCGCTGGGTGCTGCGGATCAAATGCCAGGCCGATAATATGGAGCTCACGGCTCGTCCACTGCACAGACACCTCGATGCCAGGCACGAGCTGCATGCCATGTTCACGCGCCGCGGCGCCAGCCTCTTCCAGCCCAGCCAACGTATCGTGATCGGTCAATGCCAGGCACCGAACGCCCGCCCCAGCCGCACGCGCGACCAGATCAGCTGGCGCCAGCGCGCCGTCAGAGGCAGTACTGTGACAATGGAAGTCGAAGCAGGGGTTCTTTTCCTTTACCATCTGGCCTTCTTTGTATTGGGCGGGTTCATGAAACAACTTTTTGACTACTTTCCGGTTCTGGTATTTTTCAGCTTGTACTTCTACGGTGGCGCTGACAATAAGCCAGACATCATGCTCGCCACGTGGGGCATCATAGTCGCCTGCTCGCTGCAGGTCATCTTAGGTTGGGTTATCTGGCGCAAAGTGCAACGAATGCATCTGCTTGTGCTGGCATTCACCTTGGTCTTCGGTGGTTTAACGCTGTTCTTAAATGACGAAGCCTTCATTAAGTGGCGCACCAGCATCATCTACTACACCCTCGCCGGCGTGCTGTTTATCGGCCACTTCACCCCAGGGCGCAACTTACTGCAACGCTTAGGCGAAGGCGGTATGCAATCCACCTTCGGCCGCGTCATCCCCGTCGCCCCGCGCTACTGGACCGTCACTAATTTCGCCTTTGCCGCCTATTATGCCTTTCTCGCCTGCGCGAACCTCTATGTGGCCTACCACTTCAGCACTGACTTCTGGGTGAAGTTCAAATTGATCGGCATGACCCTGAGTAACTTCATTTTTTACCCAACCATGCTCTATTACATCTGGCGCAATATGCCCGCAGCGGACCGTGAGCAACTGATGCACGATCAACCTACTGCCAAAGAAATTAAAGAAGAACAGCAGCATGAGCACGACGACAGCCTGAGTCAGAGCGAACTCAGTGCGCAAAAGAAGGAAGCGGAATAATGTGGTACGCCATTATTAGCGAAGACATCGCTAACTCACTGGAAAAACGCCTGGGCGCACGCGCTGCACACCTCGCACGCTTAGAAGCGCTCAATCAAGAGCAGCGACTGCTGATCGCTGGACCGCATCCTGCTATCGACGATGAAAATCCAGGCGAAGCCGGTTTCAGCGGATCATTGGTGGTCGCCAGCTTCGACTCACTGACAGACGCAAAACAGTGGGCCGACGCCGACCCCTATATTGCTGCCGGCGTCTATGAACGGGTCGTCGTTAAACCCTTTAAGAAAGTTTTTTAGAAACCGCTGAAACTTTATTGATGCGCACCTATCTTAGTGCGCGTCTAACTTTATTGGCGTGCGCCCATCCTAACGCCGTCTAAACAGGAGCCATTCCATGCGCAAGATGCTACTTCCCCTTTTCTTTCTGCTCGCCAGCGGATCCTTGCACGCTGCAACAGGCTGGATCGGGGACGATCTCTATGTACCTGTCCGTGCCGGTGCCGGCGCGACCTACAAAATTCTGCACCGCGGCCTCAAAACCGGCACCAGTGTCGAAATCCTCGAAATGGAAGCGGGTAACGAGTGGGCTAAAATTCGTTACGGCGAAGTAGAAGGCTATATTAATGCTCGCTACCTTAATCGCACGCCAACGGCAGGCATTAAGCTTGAGCAGCTTGAAAAGAAATATGAACAGTTGCGCAGCCAGTTCAACGACAGTCAAAGCCAACTGCGAGATGTTACACAGCAGCGCGATAAACTCTCTGGCGAGAACAAACAGCTCGATAACTCCCTCTCTACTCGTCAGAAAGAACTCTCAACCTTAAAAGATGTTGCTGCGGATCCCATTCGACTCGATCAAGCGAACCGAAAACTGAACGAAGAGCTTGTGACGCTTCGCACTCAGCTCGACACAACACAGGCAGAAAATGCCATGCTCAGAGGCGACAAAACCTCAAGCCAATGGCTGATCGGCTGCTTGATTTTATTCGCAGGTAGCATGGTCGGCTGGTTACTCAAGGGCCGCTCGGGCAAACGCAACAACAGCTGGGCGTAACCCTTACGACGATGTTTTTGGCCGTTATATGCTAAAGAGCCTTGCTGTGGCAGCCATAAAAAAACGCGGTTAATACCGCGTTTTTTTATGGCTACTGAACACAGATCAAGACTAGCTCACCACGCCCGCTTTTCTTAGCGTTTCAACGTCGTCTGCGCCAACACCAATCTCCGCAAGCAACTCATCGGTATGCTCACCTAACGCTGCCCCAGTAAATCGATAACTTGGCTGAGTGCGGGAGAATTTAAACGGCGAAGCAACCTGGCGATGGCTTTCGCCCTTGGCGTTGGCAACCTCTACAACCATCGAGCGAGCTTTCATCTGTGGATGTTCACTCGCCTCAATAAAGTTCAATACCGGCTCAGAACAGGAATCTATAGCGATAAATATCGCCTGCCATTGCGCGAACGTTTTTTTCTTCATTTCCTGTGCAATATCTGCTTTCAGCTTAGCGACAATCTCCGGCGCCATGGCAAAGCTCAAACCTGATAAATCCGGGCGCTCAATGGCGATACAAAACTGCGCGAAAAACTGCGGCTCGAGACCAGCAACCGAGAACCAACGACCATCTGCTGTTTCATAGCAGTCGTAAAAAGAACCGCCGTTCAGCTGAGTGCTCTCCAATGCTGGGCTCTCCCCCGTTTGCAACGCCGAAGGGGCCGTTAACGCATGCATAGAGAACGCCGCATCTGTCATGGATATATCGATGTACTGCCCCTCTCCCGTTTGCTGGCGGTGAATCACCGCCGCTAAAATGGCCATCACCGCATGACATGAGCCACCGGCAACATCAGCCGCCTGAAAGGCCATTGGCTGCGGCCCACCGTTACGGCGTCCGTTATAGCTAGTCATCCCGGCAATCGCCAAATAGTTCAAATCATGACCGGCGCGATCACGATAAGGACCGTCTTGGCCATAACCGGTAATGGAGCAGAAAATGATGCGGGGGTTAATCGCCTTCAAGGTGTCGTAATCCACGCCGAGCTTTTTCATCACGCCCGGACGGAACTGCTCCACGACAATGTCGTAATCCTTCACCATCTGATGGACCAGCTCAACGCCTTGAGGCTTCTTCAAATCAATGGCCACCGAACGCTTCGAGCGATTCAGATAAGCATGTGCAGCGGAAACATTGCCAATCATTGGCGGCATGGCACGCACCATGTCTGGACGACTAGGAGACTCAATCCGAATAATATCAGCGCCAAGATCGGCCAACACCATTGTGCCAAACGGACCTGGCAACAGGGTCGAAAAATCGAGCACCTTAAGAGAGGAAAGTGGTCCAGCCATGATATGCTCCGTGTCATAATAACGAGTAAGTGGCCGCAGAGTAGCGAACACCGCGGAGTATACCAATGACGGGGATGCTCAAAATCTTTGAACTTTGCGACCATTCACTTAGAAACTGATTTCTGGATTAATAGCCCCCATGAACCTACTCCATAAAATCCGCGCCGTCGTTGCCCTCGTGGCAATGTTCATCAATACCTTTGTAATGGTCATGCCGCTGTATGTACTGGCCCTCCTTAAACTCATACTGCCGGTTGAAATGATTCGCGTCTGGCTATCCAAAGGGATTGTGATCATCAGCGAAGCTTGGATTGCCAATAACAATGCCATTATCGCGTTATTTGGTAGCGTCCGCTGGCAGGTCGAAGGGCTCGAAGGACTCAGCAGAAAGCAGTGGTACTTTGTTGTCAGTAATCACCAAAGCTGGTCAGACATCCTCGTTCTACAGCGCATTTTTAATCGCCGCATTCCTCTCCTAAAGTTCTTTCTTAAGCAAGAGCTTATCAAGGTGCCGCTCTTGGGCCTCGCGTGGTGGGCGCTAGATTTCCCCTTTATGAAACGCTACACCCGCGCTGAGATTGAAAAAAACCCAGAGCTCAAAGGTAAAGATGTTGAGACCACCCGCTTGGCCTGCCAAAAATTCGAGTATTTTCCTACATCAGTGATGAATTTCCTTGAAGGCACACGCTTTACTCCGGACAAACAAGCACAGCAGCAGTCACCTTATCGCCATTTACTCAAACCTAAGTCAGGCGGTGCGGCATTCGCACTGGGGGCAATGGCCGGCACGCTGAAAACGCTTGTGGATGTCACCATCGTTTATCCTAAAGATGCACCGAGAACACTGTTTGCATTTTTGGGCGGCAGTATAAAAGACATTAAGGTTATCGTCCGTCAGCAAGAAATCCCAACATGGGTCTCCTCCGGCGATTACGAAAACGATGCCGACTTTAGAGAAAGGTTTCAGCAATGGATCAGCGAGATCTGGGTAAACAAAGACGCCTGCCTATCCGAACAATTGCGCTAGTCACGCTCACGCTTCTCGTTAACGTCAGTCTTAACACTGACGTTAACGCTGCCGGCGCTTATCCGTTAGCCTCTGGCGTTTACCAATGGCGTGACGAGCAAGGTCGCGTTCATTTTGGTGACGCCCCTAACCCCGAACACAACGCGAAAAATCTCAGCGCAGACTACGACTTTTCTCTACCTTTTAAATTGGTCATCGAAGGTATAGGCAAGGCAAACGGTAAGACTTACCGCATTCCGCCTAAAGTTGAACAAAGCCTCGGCGCCTATGTCAGCAAGATCTTCACCATCTACCAGCAAGCGCTTGATCTCGAATACCCGCAAACGCGAGAGTTTCGTATCGAAATATACGGCACCGAACAGGCCTATCGCGCCTATCAGCAAACTGTCGCTCCTGTTTTGGAAAACTCTGCGGGTTTCTACAACCCAGCAACCAATCAAATTACCACCTGGGGCATGCCAGCCGGACAATTACAACGGCTCATCACCCATGAATGCTCTCACGCTATTTCCGCGAGCCACGGTCAATATGTACCCGTATGGCTCAATGAAGGGCTCGCCGAATACTTTGAAGAAATGCAGGTGTCAGGGCTGGGAGCCCAGGTTCCAGTCTCTAGGCAGTGGTTGTATGTACTCAAACGACGCGGCTATGCCTCCTCTTCGGCCTCCTCTACTGCGGACTTACGCGCCGTTATCGACTCCCCGCATAACCTCTGGTACACCGCTAACGGCGCGGATGGCGTCTCCTACGCCACAAGCTGGTCTCTGGTCTGGTTTCTGATGGATTCAAAGCAAGGCCGGAGTATTATTGCTGAGCTTCTCAATACTCAGCACTCTCCTCTGGGCTCGAGCTCCAGCCAGTTTATCGAGCGGCGCTGGCCCGGCGGTTTCGACCGTTTCAGCAAAGATTGGCAGCACTGGCTGCGCGACGCGGCTGGCACTCATCGCTATTAAGAGTGTCCAGCACGACATTTCCAGCGCCACTTGTGAAAAAATCGCACTATCGTTACCCCATCAGAGCAAATAACATTGCCCAGCTATGCCCTGTTCCTTAAGGTATGCGCCTGAAAACTCCGCAGAGAGAGCTTTAATGTTCGGTCAACTTATCAAACCACGCTGGCAACACCGCGATCCCGCTGTTCGCCTCATCGCGGTCAGCAAACTCAACATCCGCAATGATGAACACCGCGCTATTCTTACCCGCCTCGCCGACGGCGATAGCGATGCCGGCGTTCGCCGCGCCGCGGTTGCGTGTCTGCTCGACATCAGCCAGCTCGGTAAACTGCAACAACGTGACCGCGATGACAGCGTGCGCACAGTCGCCGCAGAACAGATCCAGCGATTACTTTCTGGCCAAGTTGCCCACGGCCCAACGCTGGAAAATCGGGTCCGTCTAATATGCCTCACGGATAACGCCGACGTGCTCAGCTACGTCGCGCGCAACAGCGACGATGCAGACTGTCGCCTCGCCGCAATCGAGCGTCTCGATGACGGCGCCGCACTGGTCGACGTCGCTCTGCATGGCCACGATGAACCGACTCGCGTAGCCGCCACCGATCGGATTGACGACGCTGAGCTGCTGAAAAAAATTATTCGCGCCGGTCGCGACAAACGCGCCTTACGTTTGGCACGCGAAAAGCTAAAAGCACTACAGACTCTGGCCAGCGAACAACAACAAGCCAGCCAGCGTTGTAGCCATATTGTCGAAGAGCTCGAAGCCCACGTACGCCGCACTTTCGACAACCTATACCAGCCGCGCCTCGACCAACTGCTCGCCAGCTGGGCCGGTGTTCGTGAACACGCAGACCCAACACAAACACAGCAAGCCGACCACGCCATTGCCGCCTGCCAACAACGATTGCAGAGCGTACAGGCTGAAAAAGACTTAGCCCTGACCATTGAGAATGCTGCGTTCGAACAACGTGAAACACTCTCCACATTGCAGCAGATCCACACCACGCTTGATCAACAAAGCTGGCAAGACAGCAATAGTTTGCGCGCGCTCATCACCACCCAGCGCAATCGCTGGGACGCGGCAACAGAACAACACAGCGCTAATCCCAATATCGAAAAGCAGGTTATTGAAAAACTCCAACAGTGGCAGTTGTGCTTCGATCATATTGCTACTCTTAATAACCTAAACGATGAGCAAGATGAACAAAACGCCATTGTGGTCGAACAGCCCGAAGCGCTTTCCATCGAAGAGAATGACACTGATGCCGTTGAGTCGCCTACGGAAGAGGCGCTCTCTCAATCCGCTGTAGCGGAACGCGCCCCAGCCAGCACTCTAGAAACTAATCTAGAAACGGATAGCCCGCAGATTAGTAACGATGCAGACAATGCTTTCGCAGAAAAGCTTATCGCGTTACGCAACCTCTGGCCCTCTACGTTTCCAATGCCTGAACAACTTGCACAGGCAAAAGTAACTCGACTTAAGAAACAAGACAGCGATCAAGACAAAGTCGCCAAGCACAACAAGAAAGAACAACATCGAGCGGTACAAAACGTTCTCGGCGCACTGCAGCGAGAACTCAGTCAGCGCAATCTCAAGCATGCCAACCGCCTATGGCGCAAAGCGGAAACATTACTAGCCGAAGACGGCGCACCTGACTGGCAAGGCAAGCTCGACAAACTCAAACCACAGCTGGATGAACTGCGCGACTGGCAAGCCTTCGCCGCTAATCCGAAAAAAGAACAGCTGTGTCTCGACATGGAAGCGCTTGTCGACAGCAGTATGGACGCCGACGAAAAAGCCGGTGCTATTCACGCCCTGCACGATGCATGGCGAGAACTGATGTCTGCCGACCAAGATGCCGACCAAGATTCATGGGATCGTTTTCGCGCCGCGTCCGACAAGGCCTACGAGCCATGCCGCGAGCACTTTCGCGAAATAGACGCCCTGCGCAAAGAAAACATGAAGAAACGTAAAGCACTGGTTAATCAGCTAAAAACGTTTATTGAAGCGCAAGACTGGGAAAATGCCGACTGGCCAAGCATTTTGGAAATTCGTCGCACCGCGCCGAATGAATGGAAAAGTCACCAGCCTATTAACTTTACTGAGATACGCGACCTCGGCAGAGCATTTAGCAAGCTGCTCACCACACTGGATGAAAAGCTCAAACAAACCAGTGATACCAATAGCGCTTCATTGGAGGGCATTATAGCCTCCGCACAAGCATTACTCGAACAAGAAAACAGCCGTGACAGTGTTGACCAGTTCAAAGCATTACAGGCGCGCTGGAAGAATGCTGGCTGGGTTCAGGCCGGTCGCTATCACAGCCTACATAAGAAATTTCGTAAGCTCGGCGATCAGCTATTTCAACAACTGGATCAGCAACGCAAAGACTACAAAGAACAGATGCAGGGCCAAACGTCCGTGCTTAACGCCGCGCTGAAAGCGTTTACCCAAGCACTCGACGCAGATGACGCCGTCAACAATCTCTCGGCACTGCAACAGCAGGCGAGTGAACTGGCTGCTCTGCCGTGCCCAAGCAGAGAAAAACAACTAGACCAACATCGTCAAGACGCACTACAACAATTAAAGCAGCTCAAGCAATGGCAGCCAGCTTGGCAACGCTGGCACACGCTGATCGAACAAGTGCGAGGCAGCACAGAGCAACCGGAAAGCCCTGCTCATCGTGAACTTGCGGTCTCCATAGAGTTTGCCGTCGGTTGCGACTCGCCAGAAGATGCACGCGATGAACGCATGCAGTGGCAATTGAAGCAACTACAACAAGCCATGACCGGTGGCAACCAGCGTAGCGCAATGGAAAGCGTCACCAACATTCTGAAGGAAAAGTCAGCGGTTATTGCAGACGGCCTTAGCAGCGCCGCCAAAGCGAGGCTGATCGCTGCCCTGACGACGCTGGAACCAAAACGATGAGCCTTCTGAAGCGCTTATTCAAAGGCGCTAATGGCACCCGCCGAGCGCTTGGTATTTACGCGCCCTACCTCGGCGCCGGCGTCAGTATTAAGGAGCTAAGCGAAGACTATCGCCAGATCACCGTCGAAATGAATCTACGTTGGTACAACACTAATTATGTTGGCACCCATTTTGGCGGCTCGCTCTACAGTATGGTCGATCCATTTTATATGTTGATGCTGATGCAGAACCTTGGCCGCGATTACGTTGTATGGGATAAAGCTGCGTATATCGACTTTATCAAACCGGGAAAAGGCAAGGTCAGCGCCACCTTTGTGCTCACTGACGCCATGCTCGATGAAGTCCGCCAAGCAACCGCCAACGGCGATAAGTTTCTGCCAGTGTGGCCTGTCGAAATTCGCGATGAAGAAAATAACCTCGTCGCCCGTGTCGACAAGACACTTTATATCCGCCGGAAAAGAGCATAAGCCCCAGCCCAACAACCTCCTCCTTGTAGCAGGCTGGTTGCAGGCGAACAGGCATTAGCTCAACACCCTTCGCTTGCAAGCAAGCTCCCACAAAGATCAAAAGCCACAAGCAAAGCCAAAACCACCCCCGCAACCACAGCACCACCTTGTGGGAGGCTGCTTGCAGGCGATCAGGCATTAACTCAACACTCTTCGCTTGCAAGCAAGCTCCCACAAAGATCAAAAGCCACAAACCAAGCCAAAACCACACACCCAAGGGCACGACATCAGCCCCTTAGCCTTCTTGAGAGCAGCGGCCCAGCGATCGGCGGGCGCTGTATCCACCACCGCCCCCGTGGTAGCATGCGCGCCGTTAAACCCACGCGCTCTGTTCGGCTTTCGGGCGGCTATCTCGACTATTCGCGGTATCCATGCCTGCACCGTTCCCAAGAGCTCTTCATGCCACTTTTCAGACAAAGTCCCCCACGGTTCATTATGCTTGAGTCCATTAAACGTAACTGGTTTTCCAATCTGCGCGGCGACGTTCTCGCCGGCATCGTTGTCGCACTAGCGCTAATCCCAGAAGCCATCGCCTTTTCGATTATTGCCGGCGTTGACCCCAAAGTCGGGCTGTATGCCTCATTTTGTATTGCTGTCGTCAGCGCCTTTGCCGGCGGCAGACCTGGTATGATTTCCGCAGCCACAGGTGCAATGGCGCTACTGATGGTCATGCTGGTAAAAGAACACGGCCTCCAGTATCTACTCGCCGCCACCCTGCTGACCGGCGCCTTACAGATTCTGGCCGGCTACCTACGGCTTGGTGAACTGATGCGCTTTGTCTCGCGCTCGGTGGTCACCGGCTTCGTTAACGCCCTCGCCATTTTGATCTTTATGGCCCAGCTGCCCGAACTCACCGACGTCACTTGGCACGTTTACGCCATGACCGCAGCAGGCCTCGGCATTATTTACCTGTTCCCGTACATCACCCGCTCCGTGCCGTCTCCGTTGGTGTGTATTGTCGTGCTCACCGCACTGTCGATGTTCCTCGGCTTGGACATACGCACAGTTGGCGACATGGGCGAGCTGCCGGATAGCTTGCCAGTATTCCTACTGCCGGATATCCCACTGAACCTCGAAACACTGAAAATTATTTTCCCAATCTCCGTCACCATGGCCGTAGTCGGCTTGCTCGAATCCATGATGACCGCAACGATTGTTGACGATCTAACAGACACCACCAGCGACAAAAATCGTGAGTGCAAAGGTCAAGGACTAGCCAATATTGCCTCGGGCTTTCTTGGCGGTATGGCTGGCTGCGCCATGATCGGCCAGTCTGTCATTAACGTTAAGTCGGGCGGCCGCACGCGCCTCTCCACTCTGATTGCCGGCTCCTTTCTACTGGTACTGGTGGTCTTTCTTGGCCCTTGGGTATCGAAAATCCCGATGGCAGCCCTAGTTGCCGTCATGATCATGGTGTCTATTGGCACCTTTAGCTGGGAATCCTTTGTCAATCTGCGCAACCACCCAAGCAGTAGTAGCATCGTGATGCTAAGCACTGTCATTGTGACCGTCTTTACCCATAATCTGGCGTTAGGTGTGGGCGTCGGCGTGATACTGAGCGCACTGTTTTATGCCAATAAGGTCGGCCGAGTCTTTTACGTCGCCAGTAATAACGATCATGATGTCAATCAGCGCGACTACAGCGTTATCGGCGAAGTGTTTTATACCTCAGCACCTCAATTCGCCACGTCATTTGATTTCAAAGATGCCGTTAAAAAAGTAACTATTGATGTACATCGGGCCCACTTCTGGGATATCACTGCAATTGATGCACTCGATAAAGTTGTCCTTAAGTTCCGCCGTGAAGGCACTGAAGTGACAGTTATCGGTCTCAATGAGGCCAGCGCAACTTTGGTGGATAAATTTGCAGTACACGATAAACCTGACGCTGTTAATAAATTAATGGGCGGTCACTAGTTGCCACCTACCGGGGAGATAGCCATATGACACAAGTCATTGCCTGCATCGACGGCTCCGACTCAGCCAGCGCCGTTTGCGACTATGCCGCATGGGCCGCCACGCAACTTAGCGCGCCATTACTGCTATTACATGTGCTCGACGAAGCGCGCTACCCAAGCGAAGCGAACCTTAGCGGCAGCATTGGTTTGGGCGCTGTAGCCACGCTACAAAAAGAGCTGGCCGATCTCGACGCCAAGCGTAACCAACTGGCATTAGAACAAGGCCAGTTGATGCTGGAAGCGGCCAAAGAAAAAGTCATCGCTGACGGCGTTGTCCACCCTGTTCTACGTCAACGACACGGCGAGCTGCTTGCCTCACTCAAAGAGCTCGAAGAAGACACTCGTTTGCTGGTCATCGGTAAGCAAGGTGAAGCTCACCCCGATCCTGGCGCTCAAGTGGGCGACAACGTGGAACGTGTGGTCCGCTCAATGCACCGCCCAGTATTAATTACGACCGGTGAGTTTGAACAACCCACTTCGGTAATGCTTGCGTTTGATGGCAGTGCAACAATGGCAAAAGCGATCGACATGATCTCCGCTAGCGCCCTGTTTAAAGGTCTGCCATGCCACCTCGTCACCGTCGGTAACGATAGCGACGCTTTACAAGGCGCAGCTAAGCAACTGCGCAACGCAGGCCACGACGTGACTGTCGCTTTTCTTTCCGGCGACGTTGAGAATGCACTGCACCAATATCAGCAACAAAAAGATATCAGCCTCGTTGTTATGGGCGCCTACGGCCATTCTCGCATTCGCGAGTTTTTCGTCGGCAGTACAACCAATGCATTATTGCGCGGCGCAACCGTACCGCATTTGATTTTGCGTTAACGATAGCAACATTGACCATCGCGGGCTTTCATCCGCAAAAAAGGCGAGCCTGGAAGCAGACTCGCCTTTTTTGATTACACCTTGCCCATCAATTATCGAAAAGCTTAGTCGCTGTACTTACTGGCCGTAACGTCCGCTGGTCGTAAGATACTCTAACTCCTCTTCCGTACTTTCTCGCCCGAGTGCTGCGTTGCGATGAGGAAAGCGGCCGAAACGCACAATCACTTCTCGATGTTCAATCGCATGACCAAGATTGCCGCGCATTTTATCTGCTATCGTTTTCGCACCGTCTTTCTCCGCAGCCGCAACAAGACGCGTAAAACAACTCACTGATTCATCCTGAAGCGCTAAATCTTCTGCGTGCATTAGCGGCATATAAAAAAACACCCGCGCCACCCACGGCAATAGTTCATCCATGCCCCGCGCAACCCCTTCCATCACCAATGTCACCGCACGATGATCGCCAGAAAACGCGCGCCCTTCGCCACGATAAATATTGCGCGTAAACTGATCCAACAACACCAGTAACGCCACACGCGACAACGGCTTTTCCTCCCATTCCACCAACTCACTCCACAACGCCGCTTCAACCAACGGTTCAAATTGCTCGCGAATCTGTTCATCTAAACCCGGGCGACCACCAAACCATAGCTCCCCCATATTATGCGACGGCCAGCCAAGCTCAATGCCATCTTCAAACCAAAAATCCAGTACCGGCTGCCACAACTTCTCTGACGTAAACTGCATTATTTTATCGCCCTCATGATTCATCTGCCGCCATAGAGCAGACTGCCGATATTTCCTCAGCCATAACTGTCCACGCGTTGTCGAGCAATGTCGGTTGCGCCGCTGCGGTCGGATGAATGCCGTCGTCCTGCATCATTACAGGATCATCAAGCAGTCCGTCGAGAAAAAACGGCATAAATGGCACATCCGTGGCGGACACAACCCGTAAATAAGCATCATCAAACAACTTTCGATACGCAGCGCCAAAATTGGACGGCATATGAATACCGAGCAGCACAACCTTCGCCCCTGCATCGCGACTCAGCTCAACCATGGACTGCAAATTCCGCTGCATCACGTTCGGCGACAGGCCACGCAAACCGTCATTGCCGCCTAGCTCAATAACCACCAACGACGGCTGCACTTCTGCTAATAGGCCCGGCAAACGCGCGAGACCACCGGCGGTCGTCTCCCCGCTGACAGACGCATTTTTGACCACTATTTTTGCTACGCTGTTTGCCGTCACACTCACATCGTTGCTGTCACACTCCTGCAACAGCTTGCGATCAAGCAACTCAACCCAGCCTTGTGCCTTGTCAATACCGAAAGCGGCACTGATACTGTCTCCCATAATGAGGATCGTGCCAGCGTAGCTAAACGGCGCGACCACCAGTAACCAAACGGTAAGAATCAAACGCATGCAAACAAATCCTCTTCTTGAAGCAAAAGCGCTCGGCAAAACCGCACCGGGCCCAGATGGTGTGCTAACAATACTCGACAATATTCATGTCAGCGTGAAGCCTGGAGAGAGTGTAGCAATTACCGGCCCTTCTGGTAGCGGTAAGTCAACACTGTTGGGCTTGCTCGCCGGCCTTGATGTGCCCACCAGCGGCGACATCATCCTCGACGGCGAGTCTTTCAGCAGTCTCGATGAAGACCTGCGCGCCGCTCGGAGAGGGGCGCTGTGTGCCTTTGTATTTCAATCGTTCCATCTGGTTGGCGACCTGACGGCGGAGGAAAACGTGATGTTGCCGCTCGAATTACGCGGCGATAAAAATGCCGCCACGGAAGCACGTATGTGGCTCGACCGTGTCGGACTAAAGCAGCGAACTCACCACTTTCCCGGACAACTTTCCGGCGGCGAACAGCAGCGTGTCGCCTTGGCACGTGCCTTTGCGCTAAAACCCCGCCTATTGTTTGCCGACGAGCCCACCGGCAGTCTTGATCATGCCAACGGACAACATATCAGCGATATGTTGTTCGAGCTTAACCGAGAACAACAAACCGCTCTGGTACTGGTCACCCATGACCCGATCCTCGCCGCGCGCTGCGAACGCCAACTTCACTTAGAGGCTGGCCGTCTCCATGCGTGAGTCACACCGTTCCACAACTGTCGACTCGCCACTGCAGCACCTATTTCACTCGCTGGGCAGACTCACCCTGAGACCCTGGCGCGATCGTGCATTTCGCGTACTAGCATTAAGCTTGTTTGTCGCATCCATTTCGTTAAGCACCATCGTGTTACTGCGTGCGGAGCTTGAATCTCGATTTGATCGACACGGCGCAGAAATGCTTGGCGGCGATCTCGAAATTGACAGTGCCAGCCCGGCAACGGAAACACAAAAAACATTACTGCGCGGCACCGTGGGCGACGAAAACCTTAGCGAAAATGTTCGCTTCCGTAGCGTACTCGTGGTCGCCGATGACATCCTTTTGGTGGGCGTAAAAGCGGTCGATGCAAATTGGCCCCTATACGGAAGCGCGTTTATCGCCGAAAGCCGATTCGCCCACAGCAAAACCGTTAATCACGGCCCCGATCAAGGCAATACATGGGTCGGCGAACAACTTCTCGATCGTTTGCAGCTAAAGGTTGGCGACAACATTACGGTCGGCTCTTTACCGTTACAGATAACCGCCGTCATACGACAAGAGCCCGACCAAGGCGCAGGTTTTTACGGCATGTCGCCACGAGTACTGATGCATCATGCCGACTTACCTGCCACCGGCATTCTCGCCGAAGGGTCACGGGCAAATTACGAGCTGTCGTTACGTTTGACGACGCCCTTGGCATTAACACCGACACAAACGCCGAATCCTACCGATACCGATACGATTAAAGCCCAACTGGAAGAAACCCTACGCCCCGACCAAACCATCGATACAGTCAGTGAACGACAGCAAGGCGGTCTCGGCCCGATGCGCCAAATGACATTATGGATTAGTCTAGGTGTTTTACTGATTGCGCTACTCTGTGGGGCGGCAATTTATTTAACCACTTCATTACGCGTTGCGCGCAAAGCCAAACTATCCGCGTTATTACGAACCTTTGGCGCCTCACGGCGAACGATTCTGCAACGCCTGCTCGGTGAAGAATTAATCGCTATCGTACCCGTCGTAATAGTCGGTATCGCATCGGGCGTCGCCCTTACGTTACTCACCCGCTTTCTGCTCGAGTGGCACGAACCGATCGCCGCGGGCCTGCGCCATTGGGCGGCAGTCGTTATTGCACCGTTCGCATTATTTTGTGCCTTTGCACTACCGCGCCTCAGTGCGCTAGTACAAGTGCCCGCGATTCAAGTTCTTAATCATCACGCAGACAGTTCCTTACGGCGCAACGGTCTCGAACTGGCCGCCGCCTTATTGGCGCCGGTACTGATCGGCGCATTGTTAATCGGTTCTGTCATGGACCTGCTAACACTACTGTTATTACTCGGCGGACTCGGCGCAGTCTTACCATTATTACTCTGGCCACTGTTGCTTGGTCTCGAAAAAGCGTCACAACGCTGGAATGTGACTCGGCGCCTGGCGATACGTCGATTAAGTCGTCGTCCGGCAACAACGTTACCATTGCTATCCGCGCTGTCGCTGGCCATGGCGATTCTAACCTTAGCCGGCCTCACCGGCAGCGAGTTGCTAACCGACTGGCGGCGCAAACTGCCAGAGCAAGCGCCTAATCATTTTGTCATTAATTTATTCGACGCCGACCGCGCACTACTGAGCGATTGGCAAAGCAAACATCAGGCAATCGCCGAGCCACTCTACCCTATCGTTAGAGGTCGCTTGACGGAAATCAACGACGCCCCCGTTAGCGCCGCCGTCACGAAAGAAAGTGACCGCGCAGAACGCGCACTCAATCGTGATCTCGCCCTCACTGAAAGCGCACAACTGCCGACTAGCAATCAGCTGGTCGAAGGGCGTTGGTATGGGCAGGAGAAAAGAACAAACAACAATGAACACAACGAACTCGAAGTGTCGGTTGAATCCGAACTGGCCGAAGGCCTGCAATTAGCACTCGGAGACCGACTCACCTTTGTCACCAGTCGTGGCGAACTCAGCGCAACGGTGACCAGTATTCGCAAAGTGGATTGGGAAAGTTTTGCGCCGAACTTTTATTTTATGTTTAGTGAAAATGCATTTGCCCAGCAAGACATCACTTGGCTAACCAGTTTCTGGCTACCCGCAGGCGACGGCCAACGGCTGGCCGAGCTGATGCAATCTTTACCGCACATCACACTGTTCGACGTTAACGCGCTACTCGATCAGGCCGAAGAAATTATCGGCCAAGCGAGCCAAGCAACAGCTGTATTGGCCGCACTCCTGATTGCGGCCAGCCTACTCGTGCTCAGCGCGGCGCTGCTGTCCACCGCACGGCAGCGCCAAGCCGACGAGGCGTTACTGCGCGTGTTCGGCGCGCGTACTCGTCTATTGCATGGCATCAACCGACTGGAGTTCTTCGCACTCGGTTTTAGTGCCGCAGCGGTTGCAACGCTGATGGTCTTGCTCGCGCTCACACCACTGGCCGCACTACTGTTCGACGGTCGATTACCCGGACTGCATTGGTTACTGCTGCCGCCTGCGCTTGGCCTTATTGTTGCTGCGGTGGGGCTGGCTAACGTGAAGTCCGCCAAATCTCAGCAACCGCCCACAAGCTTGCTCCAAGATAGTTAGCGACGGGCAGAATTTAGGTTCATCGCGAATTTCCGGGAAGAGCCCGAAGGACCTTTTTCTTACGCAGCTGCTGCGCTGCGTTTGCTCGGGAAAGATCGCCTGCAAGCAGCCTCCAACAAGGTGAGCAGAAATTTGAGATGGTGCCGCGCTGCAGAGGGGGCTGTGGATTTTGAAGTGGCCCTTTTTTTGATGCATCGAGGATGTCCGGGGAAATCCTGAAGGACCTTTTTCTTATGCGGCTGCTGCGCCGCGTTTGCTCGGGAAAGATCGCCTGCAAGCAGCCTCCCAGAAGGTGAGTAGAAATTTGAGATGGTGCCGCGCTGTAGAGGGTCCTGTGGGAGGCTGCTTGCAGGCGAGTTTGGGGGCTTGCGGTTGTTCGCTTGCAGGGCGCGCTCCTGCAAAAGCCTTGATGTTGCCAGCCTTGCAGGAGCCAATTGTGCTGCCGAATTTATTTGAATGCTTTGATGATTCATCGGGCTTTTCCCGGAAACCCGCGATGAGCCAGAATGTATAGGGCCTAAAGTGCGTCAATGAATAGGCTCAATTACTACAAGTAAATGGCCCCATGATCCTTGTACGTTGCGCGCACAAATCAGTAGACTGCCGAACCATTAAAAGAGAACGATAGTGCCAAATTTAACATCGATGACGGCAGCCCGTTAACATAGGCCGTCATCGATCCATATCACGCACAAGGAATCTCACGGATGAAGAGCATCTTCCGCCGCTGGCGTCTGCTAGCCACTCTTGCCCTTATGGGCAGCCTCGCCGGCCTCCTTGTCTATGCATGGCCTTTTCTGACTTATCCCGTCCATGAGATAAGCATTCAACAGTCACCTCCCCTCGCCGCGGAAGACCTAGGCCAGACCTCCGCAGGTGTTGCGATGCGCGACATCACGCCGCCGATTGGTATACCCAAGTTTGGCTATTCGTCCTTTGCCAAAGACACGGACGGCTTTCGTACGCGACTAAAGGCCCGCGCCTTTTATCTGCACGCCCCAAACAGCACACCGATTGCGTTTGTCCAACTCGACCTCGGCGCGGGCTCTCTACCATTACATCATCGCGTCGCTGAATTGATTGCCGCCCAAACCGATGTGCCGAGTCACGGCCTAAGCTTACTGGTCACCCACACTCATTCCGGTCCTGGCAATTATCTGGGCAGTGATTTTTACAACACCTTTGGCTCCAACCGCGCTGGCTTTGATCCGCAGCTGTTTGAATTTCTCAGCCAACAAATTGCTGGCGCCGTTATCGAGGCCTATCAACATCGACGCCCTGCACGCATCGCTTCAGCGCAACGAGAAGTTTGGGGGCTAACCCGCAATCGTTCGCTCACCGCATGGGCGCGCAACTTCGATATTGACGCGTCGGAATTAAATGACGCCTTAGCGTTGCGTGCGGTCAACCCGCGCATGACCATGCTGCGCTTAGATTTACAAAACAACAGTGGTTGTTACTACCCCGCAGGCGCACTGACATTGTTTTCAATTCACGGTACCGCGATACCCGCGTTTACCTCACCCGTTCATGGCGATCTCTGGAGCTGGATCAGCCGCGATGTCGAAACCCGCATTAATCAAAGCGCGCAACAATGCGTACCGGATCGCCCTTTCGTCCACGGCGCCGCACAAGCGACCCATGCCGATAACTCGCCTAACATCGTTAACAGCGAACGTGGGCACGCTGAAGCACGTCGCATTGGTCAAGCCGCCGCCCAACAGGCTAACGCACTGTTCGACCAGCTCGGCGCACAAACCGCTAAGCCAACGCCGACCACCGTACGCGTCGCGAGCAGAGAGCTCGACCTACTGGCACAAGTGGAATCACAACGCTTTGGCTTATGCGAGCGCGCGGTAGTCGGTACGGCGTTAATCGGTGCGGCCAATGGCGATGAAGTTTTTCCTCTCTCCTACTTGCCGTTTTTTGCCGAAGAATGGCAGCGCAGCAGCTTCACCGACGGCTGCCAGGGCGTGAAGCAATGGATGATATCCAAGCTGCAGTGGTTGTTACCGGCAAATCGCTTTCCACACCGGGCGCTGCTACAAGTCTTTCAGATTAATGATCTTGTGATCGTGCCATTACCGTGGGAAATCACTCTCGAATCCGGCAATCAAATACGCGCCGCCGTTGCCGAAACGCTACCAGAAGGCAACTGGCAAATTGAGATTTCCAGTTTAGCGAACGGGTACTTTGGCTATGCGGTAACACCTGCCGAATACCAACTTCAATACTACGAAGGCGGCCACACTCTATATGGCCCACATACGTTGGACTTTCTCTCTCACCAGAGCGCGCGTTTAAGCCACGACATGGTCACAAGTTCGGAGAGCATCAATGATATCCCAGCATCCAACCATTTTAGCTTGCTCAGCGATCAGTACTGGCCGACAACCGCGGCGCCACACGCCGACACTGAAACCGTCACCGAACGAACGCGCCGCCAACAAGAGCAAGCTCCGAAATATATCGCCGCCACAGAGCATGAAGAATCGTATTGGCGGTTACGCTATCGGGACGTTTTACCCGCCAAGCTCAACCTCCATCAACCGCTGCTCAGCATTGAGCAGATCGAGGCGCATCGTCCGCCGCAAACGATCCTGTCTGATGAGCAAACAGACCTGCAAATTCTGCTATTAAACGAGCACGACAACGATGCAAGCTATGAAGTTCGTTGGTACAACCCTGATCACAATATCGGCCAGAGCACCGGCACCTTTCGTTTTCGTGTAGCGCCTCGATCCGGGCTGCCAGCGTTTTTCTCATCACTTTTTTAAAGAACCTTTAAACAAGCATGCTTCATTACCCACTCTGCGACAATCCTAACAAGGCTGTCGCAGATTCCTGCTAGACTGGTGCACAAGAGAACCTCCATAAGTGCTCGTCCTAACAAGGAGAAAAGCATGTTTCGCCAGTCCACTATCAGCCCCACATCACAGAATGGCCTGCAGCACCTACTGCCGGTCGGCTTACTGTCGCTGGGTACCTTGTTGCTAAGCGCCTGCGCCTCGACTACGGATTTTGAGACGCGCTACATCACCGACACCCCGGTAGCGCCTGCCACATCTGTACTACTGGTCGGCCGCACGCCTGAAACCAATGATCGGGAAAACTGGGAGAACGCCTGCGCAGGCGTCCTGGATAACCGAAAATTCGAACTCATTCGCAGCAATGCCGCTTTGCCACTTTGGTACGAAGCTGGCAACGATCACCTACTTAATTGGGCTTCTGATAACGACATCGACGCCATTGTTATCGCAGAACTCACCGGTTTGTTGCTAGCTCCGCCGCAAATCCCTCCCAATACCTTTATGCAAAATGAGCGTGGTATAGGCGAAGACAATATCGGCGCCTCAACCTGGAGTTTCTTTATTGGCCGTAAAGAAAAACAGACCCCCATGCCACCAGAAACCCATGAAGTTGAGTTTCAGATGATTACCGCTGAGGGCAAAACATTGTGGAATGCTGTCGCGCTTTCCCACGAAGCCAATGATTTAGAAGCCATTGCTAAAAGCCAGTGCCGTGCCCTAAAGCGCGACCTTGGAGGGTTGCGTTTAATTCCCTAAGATGGCGAATGTGCACGGACCGTCGCACCGACTTTATTTGCAGTGCACCCTTTGTAATACGGAGCGACCTCGTGCATCTAACTCAATGCGCCACATCGGCATTCTAAGCAACCGCGGAGAGCCAATATGACAAGCTGCACTCTTACCGGACACAGCCTCAGCACCTTCCCTAAGGCTGACGTCTCACTCGATCTCGCCAACGATACCGGTCGGCTTATTCTAGGCGGCGGCTGTTTCTGGTGTACCGAAGCTGTTTTTTTACAAATCCATGGCGTCGACAGTGTTGTTTCCGGCTATGCCGGCGGCCACCCGGATCAAGCCAACTATAAAAGCGTTTGCAGCGGCGTTAGCGGCCACGCGGAAGTAATCGATATTCGCTACCAGCCAGACAAAGTCACCTATACCGATCTATTACGCCTTTTTTTCGCAGTGGCGCACGATCCCACCCAATTAAATAAACAGGGAAACGATCAAGGCAGCCAGTACCGCTCGGCCATTTTCTTCATCACCCCCGCACAGCAGAACGTTGCTAGCGCCTATATTGAGCAGCTCAACAATAGTGGCGTTTTTACCGCGCCGATTGCCACAACACTTGAACCGCTCAGCGAATTTTTTAACGCCGAGCAATACCATCAGAACTATGCGCAGCAAAATCCCATGCAGCCGTATATTCGCTTTACCGCCCAACCGAAAGTCGAAAAACTGCAAACTTATTTCCCCGACCAGTTAAAAAAATAGGTTTGAGTTAACTGACTTAATGCAAAGATTTGAAGCAGAGTTAATAAAGGAGTAACACAATGAGCGCACACATTTCGGCCAGTGGCTACGACCTCACACCTTTGTTAGAAAAAGAAAAACAGGAAAAATCGGCCAACCTAACCGCCGAAGAAAAGCGAGTCCTCTTGAATCAGGGTACCGAGGCGCCTTTCTGTGGCGGCCTGCTGGATAACAAAGAAAGCGGCGTCTACGACTGCAAGCTGTGCACGCTACCGCTGTTTCGCTCGGCCAGTAAATTTGATTCCGGCACCGGTTGGCCGAGCTTTCACACCCCATTCGATCCAGAACATATTCGCGAATTACATGATCACGCCCATGGTATGACCCGAATAGAGATTCGCTGCGCCCGCTGTGACGGCCACCTCGGCCATGTCTTCCCCGATGGACCACCACCCACGGGGCAACGCTACTGCCTAAACTCTGTCTCAATGACTTTTAGAGTTGAATAGCGCGCCGCACAACAAGCTTGCTTCACAGAAAATCCGATACAACGAGGCAACGTAAAACCTTTTTCAGAAGTACAAAGGCCTGCTAAAATCAGCGCCGCCTTGACTAGGGGCGCGCCAGAAATTTCTATAACGCCGTTGTAGCTCAGTTGGTAGAGCAGCTGATTCGTAATTAGCAGGTCGGAGGTTCAACTCCTCTCAACGGCACCATAAGCAAACCTGCCAACCCTTTCAGTTCGCATCCCTTTGGCGTTCTCAACCTCATTTATCACACCAACCACTCAGTAATCAAAAATCTGCAACATATCACTGCTAGCCTTGCTGACTTTATTTGCTACCAGTCGCCATCAAAACCATGAGAAAACGTCAGCGCCTTAGCACCCTACTATTTTTCCTCATTTGCTCTGCACTCTCAGGGGGCTGCAGTGATGGCAGCCACAACAACGCTCAAGTTTCTCTTTTGCCAGAGATCGCCAAAGCCCAGCGCACTGTTGTCACCAATGCCGCGCTGACCAATCAGGAAGCCCCTATCCCGCCACAGTGCTACACCCGCACTGAAGGAAAGCACAACCCCTGCTACACCTGCCATCAGGCATATGATCGCAACAAAACACACCAGCCAAGGATGAACCAGCTAGATGACGGTGGCCTACAAGGCGACTACCTTTTCTCCGATGAAGGCATGAGCAACCACTGGCAAAATCTGTTTATCGATCGTCGTGAATGGCTCAGCAAGATCAGCGACGCACAGATAATTGAATACATTAATCAGGACAACTACAGCACCTTACCTACGGCGCTGGCGAGCAGTGGCTGGCAAGGCTTTATACCCGACCTCCAGCATTACGCCGACGCCAATGCAGCGTTCCTCCCCACAGGGGTCGCGCGGGACGGCAGTGGTTGGGTAGCCTTTAATTACAAGCCATTCCCCGGAACGTTTTGGCCAACCAACGGCTCCACCGATGATGTAGTGATTCGCTTACCTAAAAAATTCAGAGAGCTAGGCGGAGCAGAAAATACCGAGGTCTATTTCATAAACTTATCGTTGCTCGAAGCCGCGATTAAACAACTCGATCACATCAACATCCCACCATCCAACGAAATCGCACTAGGCATTGACCTAGACGGCGACGGTGCGCTTAAAAACAACACATCCATACTGGTCAAGCGTGAGCGTTATATTGGCGATGCCGAAAATATTACCGTTGCTGCGCAGCAATATCCCGAAGGCACAGAGTTTATGCATTCTGTGCGTTACGTAGGGGTAACAGAAGACGGCGACATCTACATACCACCTCGCATGAAAGAACTTCGATACATGCAAAAGATCATGGAACTACCGCCCTACGCGATTAGCAGTCAGTACGCGCGAGAGCGAAAGGAAAAGCGACTTGATCAGCTGCCGTCATTTATCGACCACGCTAGCCGAGGCATGGAGAATGGATATGGGTGGTTGGTACAGGGCTTTATCGAAGACTACGACGGTAATCTAAGGCCGCAAAGCCATGAAGAAACGTTCGCCTGCATGGGCTGCCACGCGGCCGTCGGTGTGACCATTGACCAAACCTTTTCTTTCGCACGCAAGGTGACAGGGACAAAGGGCTGGAAATATATTGATCTTAAAGGCATGCCTGACGCCGCCAACATTAGCGAGCCTGGCGGCGAGATCCGCAACTACTTACAACGCGCAGGCGGCGGCAGCGAGTTCCGAGAAAATGACGAAATGCTGGCTCGATGGTACAAGGATGACGGCACCCTAGACGACGCAAAAATTTCAGGGGCTGACGTTTACTCCCTCATTACGCCGTCGAAGGCACGGGCGCTTTCACTCAATAAGGCTTATACACAAATCGTACGACAGCAAAGTTATATCTATGGTCGGGACGCGAACTGGCAGGCCGGGCAGAATATCTTTAAAGAAGTCGATGACAACATACCGCCACTCATGCCCAAGAACCGTTTCTATCAATGGGATATCCGCCTCGATTGGCCTAATTCACACTGACACAACATCATCACAAAAAGGTCATTAACAATGACCAATAAACTTTATCTAATTGCAATATAACCTCATCGAAACCGCAACACTCCACCACCACTATGGCGACTCAAAATTTCTCCTAGGGTGGATCTGTTTATGAACATCGAGATAAATAAAAAATTACTCACCGTTGCGATTGCTTCCGCAACCCTTTTGTCTGCATGTGGCGGTAGCAGCAGTGATGAGGACTCCGCAGTGACAAACCCTGCGGCGAGCGCACCGTCTACACTCACACGTATTGCCACCATTCCACTGGGTGCAGAGCTAACCGGCATCACAAAAACCGATAACGGCGAGTTATTCTTTAACCTTCAGCACCCGTCACAGACACTGCCTTTAGATGAATCTAAAGCAGCCGTCGGCGCTTGGATCGGCGTCGACTTTAACAACCTACCAAGCACCATTAACGCCGTACCTGTTCCAGACCCAACCTCTGCGGCGGCAAAGACCACGCAAGTTGCACTTGGCAGCTATCAAGTTCTTGGGCGCGAAGGTGATGACTTTGCCGGCGGCCTCCCCTTCGGCTTAGGCGCAATCCCTAACGCGGCAAACAATGCATCCATCAAGCAATCTAACGACCCCGATTTCAATGCCTTTATCCCATCAAACATCGACGGCAGCGAAGGCTATCTGTTCTCCGCATGGGAGGATCGCCCTGGCGCGATGTCGCGCATATCGCTGAGCAAAGCCGGAAACTCTTGGATTATTAACGACGCACTTAACGTCGACTTCAGCGGCGTAAAAGGCACCATGATTAACTGTTTCGGCAGCATCTCACCGTGGGGCACACCACTGACCTCAGAAGAAAATTATGAAGCCGAAAACACCGCACTGTGGAACGATCCATCCTATACTGGCGGCTACCCAAGCTACCCCGATGTGCAAAACATCAAAGACTATCTGGGTGGAACTTTTCCGAACCCTTACGATTATGGCTATATCGTAGAAATTACTGATCCCACCGGCACGCCAACCCCACAAAAGCGTTTCACCTTAGGCCGCTTGGCGCACGAAAACCCGATTATCATGCCGGATGAAAAGACCGTTTACTTAACCGACGATGGTAGCTTCAAAGGTTTCTACAAATTTGTTGCCACTACAGCAGGCGACCTCTCGGCCGGCACACTCTACGCGGCAAAACTGACTCAAGACGCAGGCATTACCGATAGTGCAGACGCGGGTTTTGATATTAGCTGGATCGAACTCGGTAGCTCAACGGATGCCAACATCGAAACCTTTATTGATCAGTACGACGGTATAGATGAAACCGACTTAGGTGTGGGTTCCGTTAGCGGCAGCACCGCAACAAGCTACGTTACCGATGCTGACATTAGCGCTTACGCCGCCGGTACAGGCGATGAAGAAATTGCTTTTGTTGAAACCCTGCGTGCAGCAGAAGCCAAGGGCGCAACGGTCGAGTTCAATAAGATGGAAGGCATTAACATAAACTACGACGGCGCCAGCGACGGTTCCGTCCCGTTTATGTACGTTGCTATGGCAGAGGTACGCAATGGTATGACTGATGCCAGCGGAGACATTCAGGTCAGCGAAAACCGCTGCGGTATTGTCTACCGCTTCCCACTACCGACCGATTTCAACGTAAACCGTATGGAACCTGTCGTTGTCGGCGGCGCGTACGATGGCACCAGTACCGCCGATCGTTGTGACAGCAATGCCATTGCCCAGCCGGACAACGTCGCCGTGCTCAACGATGGCCGCATTCTCATTGGTGAAGACAGCAGTAACCATAAAAACAATATGATGTGGTTATTCAAACCAGCCGGTATCTAAGCGACAGGCTCTCGTAACGGGAATGATCGTCATGCGACGGTGGTTCCCGTTACCCCCTCCTTCAACAACGGCCAGTCACCACAAATCATCCTCGCTTCTGTGCGTGAAACCCACTGCGGCCGCCCCGTTCAACCACGTACCAGACGCTCAGGTGATCAATTTTTAACCGCACTGGCGACCTGTCGCTTCCCGCGCTCCCGTTTATCCCCTGCCGGCCGTCAAAAACATGCGTTAAGGCATACGAACCAAGCGCTTGCTCTGCTACATTCTATCTCCAACAGCGGTAATGATCGCGGCCGACTCAGGCGCTCTCTCCGCCCTGAGACAGACAACCCAAAATATACGCTCCTGATAGAGGACTCGAACAACATGGAATTTCCGTCACTGAACTTCGACCTAGGCGAAAGTATCGATATGCTGCGCGATGCGGTGCACCAATTTGCCCAAAACGAAATCGCCCCACTTGCCGCGGAAATCGACAGCAGCAATACCTTCCCAATGGAACTGTGGCGCAAACTCGGTGACATGGGCTTGCTTGGCATTACCGTAGAAGAAGAGTTCGGCGGCGCAGGCATGGGTTATCTGGCTCACACCATCGCGGTGGAAGAAATCACACGCGCCTCTGCGTCGGTCGGGCTTTCCTATGGCGCGCACTCGAATCTATGTGTCAATCAGATCCGTAAGAACGGCACCGACGAACAAAAACGCAAATATCTGCCCAAGCTTATTACTGGCGAGCACATCGGCGCGTTGGCCATGTCTGAGCCCAATGCTGGTTCAGACGTTGTCTCCATGAAGTTACGCGCCGAGAAGAAAGGCGATCACTATGTTCTGAACGGCAACAAGATGTGGATCACCAATGGGCCAGACGCCCACACTCTTGTGGTCTATGCAAAAACCGACATTAACGCCGGCCCACGTGGCATTACCGCCTTCATTATTGAGCGCGGCATGAAAGGCTTTAGCACCGCGCAAAAACTCGACAAGCTCGGCATGCGCGGTTCAAACACCGGTGAGCTGGTATTTGTCGATTGCGAAGTGCCGGCTGAAAATATACTTGGCGGCGAAGGTCGCGGCGTAAACGTACTCATGTCTGGTCTCGATTTTGAGCGCACCATTCTCTCCGGCGGCCCTATCGGCGTGATGGCGGCGTGCTTAGATGTGGTGCTGCCTTATGTTCATGAGCGCAAACAATTTGACCAAGCAATCGGCGAGTTCCAGTTTATTCAGGGCAAGCTGGCTGATATGTACGCTGGCATTAACGCAAGCCGCGCCTACGTCTATGCTGTTGCTAAGGCTTGTGACCGCAACGAATCAGTACGCAAAGACGCCGCAGGCGCCTTTCTGTTCTCATCCGAAAAAGCGACTTGGGCTGCCAACGAAGCGATTCAAATTCTTGGTGGCAATGGCTATATCAACGATTACCCGACTGGTCGGTTATGGCGCGATGCCAAGCTCTACGAAATCGGCGGGGGCACCACTGAAATTCGCCGTATGTTGATCGGCCGAGAGTTATTTCGCGAAACGTCGTAAACAAGCGCAGCCTCCACAACGAAGCAGTGGCCCAAACCCCTGCTTCGTTGTCGTCTATCCACGAATACACTCCCAACAAGCTGATTCACTCAGCTTTACCTCGCTCCAGAGCATATGGTCCTTTCTTGTTCATCCGAGATTAAGGATACTGACGCTACAAATCGGTCTATTTCGACAGCACTAAACAATCGTGCTCTATCGGCGGCGCAGCGCTGATGCGATACGCATACAGACTACAGTACAAAAAATTATCACGCCGTGAACAGCCTATTAAGGAGTTCGTCCCTATGTATCGCCTCTCTAACGTCATGTCTCTCTCCGTCACCATGCTGGCCGCCACACTGTTAAGCGGCTGTGCCACCACCAATACCGAATTGCTCTCGGTCTCCCGTGACAAAGAAAGCAGCGGCGCCTTCAGCACCGTCTTTGTGATCGCCATCAGTGACGACGAGGAAGTTCGCAGAACCGTTGAGCAAAGCCTTGCCGCACGTATCACTAACGCGGGTGCTATGGCCGTGATCTCAACCAAAGTAATGCCAGGCCAACTCGCGTCTATGTCTAAAGGTCAGCTACGCGCCAAAGCAGAAGATGCTGTTAAACGTAGCGGCGCAGACTCAGCATTGGTCGCCCTAGTGCTGAAGGACGACGTTCGCGAAAATTACGTACTGCCGACCATGCAGCAGCACGTCATCCCCTCAACACCACTGTTTATGGGCTACGGTGCCCATGTAGGCTATCACTACGACACAGTGATCCTACCTGGCTACTTCGACAAAAACCGCGAAGTGTTTGTTCAGACTTCTGTGTTCGACGCCAGCAACGGTAAAGCCGTATGGCGCGCGCAATCCAAAACAATTAACCCAACCGATCTAACATCCTCGGTGAGCGCGTTCAGCAACTTGCTGGTCAATCGTTTAGTCAAAGACGGCATGATCACCAGCTCACCAGCGAAGTAGGCATCATCCTGCAGGCGATAGAGGGTTCGGTGAAGGCCCCATCGCTTGTAGCAAGCTTCTAGCCGTGCACTTCACACGGTACGTGCACCCGACCCCGCTCCCCCCTACAATGCAGGAAGGACTCGCAGGAAGTAGGAATCTATGGGCACAGCATCTAAATATCTTATTACTCTTTTGCTGCTCTCCAGCACCGCGGCGAGCTATGGCGCTGATCGCGCATCATGCAAAGAGGACAAACAGACACTCGCTGCAATAACAGAAGCCTTGGCGGAACAACAAGCTCACTTGCGCGCCATTGAATCCATTGCCGCCGGAAGCCTTCCAACAGACACAACGCTTGAGTCTCTGTTCAATGTTTCCCTGACGAACGATAAAGCCGTTAATAGTGCGCTAGCAGAAAGCAGCAGCGGGCCTGCCTCTAACCGTTCCTCTAAATCCTCCCAAACTGCCATGAAAAATTGGCCCGAAGAAGTCAATTGCACGACACTCCAGCGGGACTATAACGATGCACGCAACGATTTAATTTGGGTCACTAATAGCATTAACAAACAACGAACACGCTGGCTTTCTATTCCTGCCTCGCTACGCAACGAGCTCAAGCGCTTATGGGAATCGCGCCAACGAATACGAAGCCTCTCAATCGATCTGCAAGAGTCACTCACTGTTGCTCATTCTAACGAAGGTAACGGAACAGCTAACGACGAAAATAGCAGCAACAGTACGCAAACATTATCTCGGCAGGAAATGGAGGCTATTGATGCGCAACTCCAAATTCTACGTCTAAAAATTCTCGCGCTACTTCCTCAGATAAGCCAGCCCATTCGCTCAGACGTTGTAAGTGAACTGCTTTCGCTTTGGGAATATGCCGTTGAAAATCCTCTTATCATTAGTCCGCTGCTCGACCAACAAGTTGATGAGCTCCCGATAGAGTCCAAAATGCTTGCGCAAAAATATCTTATCTATGCGCAGCTCGATGCATTGCAAATGCGCTATTTTATTAATCGAATACGTGCTTGGATATGGCAGCACGACGCACCGGCTATCATAGCGCTAGCAAAAGATCTTCCTGGTGGCATACCCGAGTTGCTCATTGCCGAAAGTCACGCGATTCGCTTTCAAGCCATTGCGTTGAAACATACCAATGAATTGACATACCTCGCGAATAAGGCCGATCGAAGCCCGCGTACGGCCATCGTGACCGACGTACTCAAATATCTATTTGCCTTCGCCGCACTTTACCTTTTGCTGTTCATTAGCCGCAAAGTAAGCAAGCCACTGATCATGCTTAATGAGCGTGCCACACGCCTCGCAAAGGGCCGCCGCTGGATCGCCAACCTCGGCCGGCTCGCGGGTGGCGTCGCACCACTGGCGCCATGGGTTACCGCGTGGATTGGGTTAGACGTCCTTGCGGCAATATTTTTCAACACGCATATGTCCGCACTGGTCGCACTGACCCCGTTAGTGCGGCTCTATATTGTCTACGGAATGCTGTCGCTGATTGGTGAGTGGCTTTTATTACGCATAGCACAACAAGCTGGTGTATACCTTAGTGGCGATCAAGCGAACCAGAATCGTCCTTATGCTCGACACGCAGCACTTGCGATTGTTGCACCTCTGCTCATTACCGATATCGTTAACATCAGTGTCGGCTCCTCTTTATTACTCTCATTATCTCTCTTCATAACGCTCATTATCGTCTACATCGCGCTAGGACAGCTTCTGCTATCGCGGCGTCAAGAGCTGATAAGCTCAATGCAGTCTCTCACGCCTGAATATCTAGATCCGATTATTGAGAAAATACTGACCGGAAAACGCTTTCGAATATTTGCACCCCTTATGCTACCGGTACTGCTCTGCACATTTGTTCTCGCGTTCTCCCATAAAATCCTCATTGATTTTGGCTGGTACCGAAAGATCTCTGCCCGCTGGTTTAAACTGCGAGTGCAAACCGGTGAAGCTGGCGATATCGACGTGGAAATTTCTACGGACTACAGCGCTTGGTTCGCCGATCAATCTGATGAGAAAGAGCTGCCATATATCGACACGGGCCTTCTGACAGCCATGCGAAAGCCTATTGATCGATGGCTAGAAGAGCACACCGAAGAAAACTCTTTACTCGTTTCCGGCGAAAGAGGCATCGGTAAAAGCTCTGCTCTCGAAAAATTACAGGCAGCATATGGTGAAGAACACGGCAACCTAAAAATTCAATATGTTTCGGTGCCACCGAAAACAACCACTCCTGAAGCCGTACGGCAGTTAATAGGAAAAGCCCTAGATACCGACATCAGTGAAGGTCCTGGAGCGCTTGTCACCAGCGATGAAACCCGTGAAGCAACGCTTATTATTCTCGACAATGCGCAGAATTTTTTCTTAAGTCGCGTCAATGGAATGACAGCGTGGGAAACATTGCTCAGTCTCACCAATGCAAGATTAACAAACGTCTTTTGGGTCATTGCGATTAACAATCAAAGCTGGGCCTATCTCAGCAACGTTTTCGGGCGGGACTACCAATTCCGCAACGTTCTGAGAGCGAAGCCATGGTCACAGAATGACGTGCGGTCGCTGGTGCTATCACGCAACCACCTCAGTGGCTTTAAGATTCAATACGATGAAATCCTTTTGGCCTCACGTGGACCAGAGGCTGGCAATATTCGCAACGCCGAGCAACGCTACTTCAGCTTGCTATGGGATGCCTGCCATGGCAATCCAATGCTCGCCCTACGCTTATGGTTATCTTCCGTCAAAACGACCGGTAAAACGGTAACCGTTGGTTTACCTGCAGAGTCGCAAGCCAGTCTAGTAGAGAAACTTGGCGGCAATTTATTGTTTGCTTACGCTGCAATTGCGATTCATGAAAACCTAACCAGCGATGAGATTACGCAAGTGACCGCGCTGCCGGATAGTGTTGTTCGACATGCATTGAAAACGGCGTTTGACGCAGGCTTCTTGCAGCGCTCTGAAGATGGCCGCTATCGCTTAGTCCCCATTTGGTACCACACGCTTACCCAACTGCTTGCACGGAAGAACTTACTCCATGAATAACAACGATATCGTCGGTGATCTAGCCGTTGTTGTGGACATGTTTAATGCCTACGCGCTAATGCTTCTGCTACTTGGCGGCCTCGTCATATGGACGGTTAACACGGGCGTCCAAAAACTTAGCCAAGACCTAATGACACGCCTACCAGCCAAGCGTTTTATCGTCTTGCAAATATCCACATTAATTAGTTTTACTCTCTATATCGCCGGCACAATCGCGCTCGTCGTCGGGGTACTACAGCCCCCCAAGGAGTTTATGCTCGCGGCCGGCGGCTCTATTGCTGTTGCACTTGGCTTCGCACTCAAAGATGTAGTCGCGTCACTGGTTGCTGGATTATTGCTTCTCTTTGATCGCCCTTTCCGTGTTGGCGACAGAGTTTCGTTTAATGACGTTTATGGCGAAATCGTTTCCATTGGTTTACGAGTGGTGCGCCTGAAAACCCTCGACGATAACCTCGTTACAATTCCGAATTCGCGTTTTATCACCGATGTTGTCGCCTCCGGCAACGCCGGCGAACTCGACATGATGGTCGTCACGGACTTCCATATCGCTTTAGATGCCGACATAAAACAAGCATGGGATATTGTTCGCGAAGTGATCGTGACCAGCCGCTATGCGTATCTGAAGAAACCGGTGGAGTTTGCCGTAGAAGAGGTGAATATTGCGAACCGATTAGGCATTCGACTACGCGCCAAAGCCTATGTTTTAGATGTGAACTATGAAAAGGCTTTTCAAAGTGATGTCGTAATGCGCGTCTCAACAATATTTAATGAAAAGAGAATACCGAGGCCTACTCATGCCGGGCCGATATAAGTCGGCCTGCTGCTGCGCCTTAACAGCAGATCAATGTATCTGCTTGCCCTCCCCGCCAATTAAACCACGGTTCTGAAAGTCCTTTTTAGACAAAAACTCTACCAGCGGGGCTGGGCTATATCCTGTCACAAACTGACTTAAAACAGATCGAACACCCTCGCCATCCTGATTCACCACTAGCTGCTCTAGCTGATCAATCACCCGAGACAGCTCCTGCCACGGCAAGAACTCTTCATGCGCCTGCATGATACCGGCATGCGCAGTGCCCACACTGTCCTCGCCAATAAGCAGTTCCTCATAAAGCTTTTCACCTGGACGTAAACCGGAAAACTGAATTTCAATATCACCATCTTGATGGCTGTCATTTTTCACCGACAACCCCATCAAATGAATCATCGTGCAAGCCAGATCAAAGATGCGCACCGGTTCGCCCATATCCAGCACGAACACCTCTCCTCCGGACGCCATACTGCCTGCTTGAATAACTAACTGAGCGGCTTCAGGAATGGTCATAAAGTAGCGGATCACGTCAGGATGCGTCACCGTCACCGGCCCACCTTGGCGTATTTGCTCGCGAAAAACAGGCACAACCGAACCTGAAGAGCCAAGCACATTGCCAAACCGCACCATCGTGAACACGGTCTTGGAATCGCGAGCCGCAATGGATTGCAGCACCATTTCAGCTAAACGCTTACTGGCCCCCATGACATTCGTCGGCCGCACTGCCTTGTCTGTCGAGATCAAAATAAAGCGCTCAACTTCTGCAGATTCAGCCGCTTCCGCCATCGCCAAGGTGCCAAGCACGTTGTTTTCGATGCCCGCTAATGGATTCGCTTCGACGATCGGCACATGCTTGTACGCTGCAGCGTGATAAACCGTATCGATACGATACTTAACCAATGCTGACTGAACGAGGCTCTTATTCAGAACAGAACCCAATATCACATGAAGCGGGATATCCATCTGATCGCATATCGGCCCGAGCTCTCGTTCGATCTCGTAAAGAGAATATTCGCTCTGTTCAAACAAGGTCAGCGATGCCGGCTGAAGTGCGATCAACTGGCGGCATAGCTCGCTACCGATTGAACCGCCCGCGCCTGATACGAGAATATTTTTATCTGTGACCGATTTATGCAGTAATGCTGCGTTCGATGGAACGGAATCACGACCTAACAGATCCTCAATGGCCACATCACGCACTTCTTCAATGCGCGCACGATCATGAATAATGTCAGACAAACCAGGAATCGATTTTACTTTGACGTGAAGCTGTTCTAGAAAATGTATGACCTCTAGGCGCCGGTGTCGCGAAATCGACGGCATCGATAACAGCACAGTGTCGACCTGTTTTTTGGCCACAAGCTTTTTCAAACCATGACGCCCAAGTACCTTAATGCCCTGAATAGACGAACCGTGCATGGCTGAGTTGTCATCAACAAACGCCACCGGCCAAAACTCATGACCACTTTGCAGTGACGCGGCCGCTTGCGCCCCAGCTGAACCTGCTCCGTAAATCGCCACAGGACGACGACTTCCGTATCCGCCAATCACCCATTGCAGATAACGGCGCGCCATAAACCGGCTGCCGCCGAGATACAGCAAGCCTAATAAACCATAAATAATAAACACCGAACGCGGCGTGTGTTCCGCTGGAACCATATAAGCCAGCCCCGCTAACGCGACGCAGGATACCATCATGCCAACGAGTGTCGCCCAGACCTGCTCCGCGCCCATATAGCGAATGACGGCGCGGTAGTAATTCAGTGCGCTCAAGGTCGCCACCGTGATTATTGGCGTCGCAACGAGCAACCATAAATCGTGGCCGAGGCGTATCAACCCATCCTCTGAGCGAAGTACAAAAGCCACTGCCATCAAACAGGGCAGTACGGAGGCATCCAGCACCAGCATTAGCAATCGCTTGGCAAAGCGCGGCCAACCTAGAAGCGTCACATGCAACCTGTGTAATTCATTCATACCGAAACCTAATTCCCTGAGCTACAGCCATCATTACCCATACATTCTAAGGGGCCAGCGCAATGATGAACACCGGACACTGAGACAATTGCCAAGTACAGACGGCGCTTGGCAGAGTTTGTCTGCGTTGCATGGCAATTAATCTCAAAATGAACGCTAGCTGGCATATCGATCACTTGATGAAACTCTCACTGCTTCTACGGTAAATCCGAAAGTACTGACAATGCCCTAACAAAGACGTTCAAACGGAACAGCAAGGCTGCTTTCTCCATCGGTCATCTGCCACAACGCCAGTACGAGGTGCTCCTCCAACATTACTCGCCCCTGATTTTACCGATCAGCCCCACCGTCGAACTATCTGTTTCGCTGACGCCATCAGCACCTTTATCAGACCACTTGCCGCCATCCTGAAGCAGCGCCAGCGTCTCAGTCGCGATGGCCTTGCCCATTTCCACGCCCCACTGATCAAATGGATTGATATCCCACAACACTGCTTGGACAAACACCTTGTGCTCGTAGGCCGCCAGTAACTTGCCAAGCGTATGAGGATTTAGCTCATCCAATAAGAATGTCGTGCTCGGCTGCCCGCCTTGGCAACGACTATGCATCGGCCTATCAGTGCTACTCGGCAGGGCATGCTCACCCAAGGCAAGCAGTCGCGATTGCGCTAAACAATTGGCCAGAGCTAATTCATGCTGACGCCCTAATTCCTGAGCCTCTTCAGCATATTCACTACCAAGATAGCGATGCGCCGAAACAATAAAATCACTCGCCACACGTGGCGTGCCTTGATGGAGCAATTGGTAAAAAGCATGTTGCGCGTTCGGCCCAACCTCTCCCCACACAACGGGGCAGGTTTTATAGGAAACATATTCGCCAGAGCGCGTCACCGACTTGCCGTTGGACTCCATTTCAAGTTGGGACAAATACGCAGGCAAATATTTCAGTCGGCCATCATAAGGAAGCACCGCATGAGCATTAATGCCGAGAAAGTTATTATTCCAAACGCCAATCAGAGCCATCAGAACGGGAATGTTTTCTAACCACGGCGTCGTATGAAAATGTTTATCCATCTCATGCGCACCAGCCAAGAAACGTCGAAAGCCTTCTCCGCCAAGAATCAATGCTAACGGCAAACCGATCGTCGACCACACGGAGTATCTTCCACCCACCCAAGGCCACAGTAACAACTGATTCTCTGGAAAAATCCCCCACTCTGTCATTCTGTTGACATCAGCAGATACACCTAGAAAATGGCACTGCATCACGGAGCGCTGGTCGCCTAAGTGACGAGAAAGCCAACCTTTCGCGGTAGTTGCGTTATAAAGAGTATCCACCGTGGCAAATGACTTTGAAGAAACGACAAACAATGTCTGATGAGGATTAAGTACATTCAATAAATGGGACAGCTGGCTTCCATCAACGGTGGAGACGAAATGAATGTCTATTCTTCTGCCATCCTGTAAACGAGCATCTTCCAACGCGCGACACGCCATTAGCGGACCTAAATCAGAGCCACCTACACCAACGTTAACAACATCGGTAATCACCTCGCCCGTACACCCACGCCATTGACCTGCATGGATCTTTTCAACAATCGCCTGCAATCGAACGAGCTGTTCTTCTACTGCATCGGGATTAAAAGAGGAGTGCTCGCGACCGCCAGAACAATGGCTCAATATCTTATCCTTGTACGGCGCCCTTAGCGCCCAATGCATCGCTGGCCGTCCTTCCGTCTCATTAATCAACGCGCCGCCAAACAGCTTCTCAATCCACGCACTTAGCTCAGACGCATCAGCCAGCGCGACTAGTTTCTGCAAGGTTTCGTCGGTGATCTTCTGCTTGCTGAAATCAACGAAAAAGTCGCCTAATTCTCGACTCAGTGAAGAAAAGCGCTCCGAGTCCCTCTCAAACAACTCTGCCAGATGAACAGAACTCAAGGCATCGGCTTGATCAACCAAAGCATCCCACGCGTGGCGCCGAGCACCTGTTAACTGAGGCCTCCCTTCATCACGCATGATTAGCCTCTCCCAACGCCGTAATAATCGAAGCCCTTCTGGCGCACATACTCCGGCTGATAAATATTACGGCCATCGAGAATAAGCGGAGACCGCATGGAAGCCTTAAGGCGGTCAAAATCCGGCGCCCAATACTCTTTCCACTCAGTCACCAGTATCAGCGCATCGGCGTCGTGCAAAATATCGTAGGCATCATCACTTACACTAACCGCAGCATAATTCTTATAGCGTTCGGACAAAGCTGGCAATGCCATAGGGTCATGAACATAAACCTCTGCCCCTTGTGCAAGCAAAGCATCGATTAATGTCAAAGACGGTGCATTTTCAATTCTTCCTGTACCGGGCTTAAACGCAGCCCCCCAGAGCGCAATTTTTTTACCTTTAAGATCAGTTTTATAGTGCTTCCATAGCTTGCGAAACAACACTTCTTTTTGCCGTTCGTTAATTTTTAAAACCTGATCAAGTAAAGCGGAATGTACACCGGCATCTTTCTGCGTGTGTGCAAGACTCATTACGTCTCGAGAAAAACTTAAGCCACCGAAACCACAGCCCGGATAAAGATACGCATCGCCAATACGTGGATCTGCCCCCATACCTAAACGTACGTTTTCAATATCGACATGCAATACGTCAGCTAGATTGGCCATATCATTCATAAAACTTAATCGAGTCGCCAGCATGCCGTTAATCGCCAGCTTGGTAAACTCAGCCTCACTCGGGCGCATTAACCTCATCCCTTCGCGGCGCCGATTAAACGGACTCAAAATTTCCCGAATATCTTGTTCTGCCTCGGAATCATCACAACCTAAAATTAAATTTGTTGGCCGCATAAAGCTCTGAAGCGCGGCACCTTCCTGTAATAAATCCGGCAAACTCACCGCAGAAAGACTTGCAGAAGAATCATCAGGTAAGTGAGAGAAAAACAGCGCTTCAAGGTTTGCTGTCGAACCGACTGGAAACGTCGACTGATTGATTAGCAGCCATCGGCGTGGTGGCAGCGCCGCCAACTCTTCCATTAAACGCTCGACACCGTCAAATGCATTCGGCGAGACTGCGACAAATACAACATGTACGTTGTCCTCCGGAAGGCCATCCGCCGAACCAATACACAAGCGCTTATTTTTTAGCTGTTCTGTCAGCAGATCTGCCAACCCAGGCTCTTTATACGGGCATGCGCCCAACGTAAGATTCTCGGCAACCACGCCATTAGGTAGACGAAGATGGATATAGTTGCCTGTAGACGCTAGCGCGGCAGCGGTGACGACGGCACATAAGGTGTCACCGTAAACATCGAAATGCATAAGCCTACCTCGCTATTGGTATTGCGTGATCAGCGCGGAAAATTCCGCCGAGAACTGAGGGTGCCGTCTAGCGAATGCCAGCGTTGCTTGAAAACAGCCCACTTTGCTACCGCAATCATAAGTCACTCCCTCCATCCGATATGCTTGAACCGAAGAGTGCTGAAGCAAACTGGCAACCGCATCAGTCAACTGAATTTCTCCGTCCGCGCCGGGCGACGTCGATGCTAGATAATCAAACAATGACGCAGGGAAAACATAGCGCCCTACCACAGCTAAATTGGAACGCACCTCACCAACAGAAGGTTTCTCAACAATGGCTTTCATATCTGCGCTCATAGACGGCGCCAGTACACGACTCACCTCTGACAGGGAGTGATCACTCGCCCCAAGAGAAACAATGCCATACTGATCGACACGTTGCGCATCTACTTCTTCAACCATAACCTGAGACTTACCGCTCGCTTGGAAACGATGAATCATTGTCGCCAAGTCAGATCCTAACTCACGATTATCAACCAACACATCTGGCAGCAGAACAGCGAACGGTTCATCACCTATAACCTCTCGCGCACAAGATACTGCGTAACCAAGACCCAGCACACGATCCTGTAACACGAAAGTAAAACTGACTCCTGCAGGACAAATCCCTTCAACAAGCGCTAACAACTCGTCCTTTCCACGCCGCCGCAAATCAGATTCCAAATCCGCGTCAACAGCGAAATGCCTTTCGATCGCAGGTTTTGACGTATGGGTAACCAGTACAATCTCAGTAATGCCCGCCGCTGCAGCCTCTTCAACCACGTACTGCAACACCGGCTTATCAATAACAGGAATGAGTTCTTTGGGAATAGCCTTTGTCGCAGGTAGGAAACGCGTGCCCATGCCTGCCACCGGCAAAATCGCCTTACGTACGTTCATTCGCACTCCATCGGAAATCTAACGCCCTGCAAAGAGGCGAATAACAGCGGACATTCAGCCGGAGCACTAGACTTAAACGGGCGACGTGTAATAGGGATCAGCGACGGCTAGACCGAGAGTATGGTACCCGGCGCCAGAACTTCAGCTTCCGCCAAAACAACCCCGTAACCCGCACAACAACCAGCCTGCAGCCACCCACGCGCACCCACCTTGACTCCACCTGCAAGCTGAACTCCTACGCCGAGATGCGCAAAGTCACCAAGCGACGCATCATGATCAACGATCGCCCCTGCATTCACAATAACACCTCGGCCCAGTACAGCGTCGACACCCACCATTGCCATTGCCATCACGGCAGTGCCCGCACTCAGCGTCGCCGTTGCACTGACAAATGCTCGCGGATGAATCACTGTCGCGAGCTGCAACCCAGCCGCGACAATCGACTCGCACCACTGCTCCCGCACTGCGTTATTCCCAACTGCCGCGATGGCGGCATCAACGGTCGCGGCAATATCTGCAAGTCCCGCCAAATTGCTAATGACTGGACAACCAAAGGATTCTTTCAGCTCCGGCCATCGATCGTCGGCGAACGTAACCGCTTGCCATTCCCCGCTCAGCAAAGCCGCTTCCGCTACTGCCTTGCCGTGGCCACCCGCACCAATCACCAGCAGTGTACGCTCTTTCACTCAGCAATCTCCTCAGCGCCGGCACGGTATATAACGGCAAGGACAATCAGCGGCACATAGGCAACCACAACACCGACTTCCGCACGCAATGCACTAGTGCCAACCAGCAAGGCTATCGGCAATAGCCAACCTAGGTTTATCGCGGCTACGCCAAGCGTGACAGGAAGATGCTTACCGTAACGTCGCGACGCATACTGATAAGCATGGCTGCGATGCGCTTCATAAAATTTCTCTTTGCGTAACAACCGTCGTAATAATGTGAAGGTCGCATCTACAATAAACACGCCGAGCAAAATCAACCAAGTCCACAACGCATGCGGCACCATCCACGCCGCCTCTAATGACAAAATGCCGACCACAATGCCAATAAAGCTACTACCCGCATCTCCCATGAAGATCTTTGCTGGTGGAAAATTCCAGATTAAAAAACCGATGACCGCACAAGCCAGCAATAACGGCACACCAATCATTTCCGTACGCCCGGCTATTAAATACAAACACACAGCACCAATACAAACACAGACAGCCTCAACACTGGCAATTCCGTCGATACCATCCATAAAGTTATATAAATTGAGCATCCAGACTAAATACATTGCTGCCAATGCATGACCGAGCCAGCCGAGGTGCAGTGGATAATCAAACAACGCCAACGGCGGTAAACCGCCCAACCAAAACAACGCCCAAGCAGCAGCGACAAAATGTGCAATTAGACGCCAACGCGCTGCGATATGGCCGTGATCATCTAGAAAGCCTAGCAATGCAATGCCAGCACCGGAGCCGAGCACTGCCCACATCAAGGGTTTAGACACCGCCCCCGCCATTGCGAACATAGGCAATATCGCCAAAAACGTTATAACGATCGCGACCCCACCGCCGCGTGGCGTCGGCACCGTATGCGAGCTGCGCGCCCCAGGTACGTCGATGACGCTGTGGGCGATAGCGTACTTACGCAATCCCCATGTGATCAAAAACGAAACCAGTACAACAACTGGCATCAGCCCAAATAAATACGTCATTCACTTCCCCAAAAAAATCTGATCGCATGCATTATTAGCAACGCTAAGAGTGGCGCTGAAAATGCCTCGCTGTTTTGCTTAATGCCGCGTCAACCCCAACCAATGGCTGCCAATCTAACAATGCTTTCGTTTTACTAATATCAACTTGTAAGAACCCACATAGTCGCTGTGCAATATTTTCCTTACCCAAAACCCGCGCCGCCAGTGTCAAAAGAACGGGCGGAATAGGTAGTAAGCGTGGATTGCGTTCTAATGCCGCCGCCATTCGCTGCAACAACATTGTTGTGGAAAGATCTTCATCATCGCTAACTAAAAATGTCTGATTCGCCGCAGCAGGATGGTCAATGCAGGTAATAAGCAAGTCCACTAGATTATCCAGTGCCACAAGGCTTCTACGATTGTCTATCGCGCCTAAAGGTAAAGGAACGCCCTTGTTTAACCAGTTCATCATGCTACGAAAATTCGCCTTTACACCTGGGCCGTACACTAAAACTGGACGAACAATCACCACTTCTAGGCCAGACTCTTTTGCTAACGCCTGCAACCCTTGCTCTGCTTCGTGCTTCGAGACACCGTAAGGATCAACTGGCAACGGTTCTGCATCTGCGGTAAAAGGCAAGCTGGGCAACGTTTCTTCACCATTGACCTTAATGGAACTCACAAAAATAAAACGCTGCACCCCCGCCGCAACAGCTTGCCGCGCAAGACGAAGAGTGCCATCGACATTAACCGTACGAAATGCGGCCAGCGGATCCATGCTAGCCTCATCCATAATGTGCGCGCGCCCGGCGCTGTGAATAACCACATCAACATCGGTCAATGCGGCGGACCAATCCGCAGCCGAATTTAAATCGGCCGCAGCACAAACTTCGTTCTGATCAATGCCGTCTACGGAACTCGGCGCCACGGGTAAAGTGCCGCGGTACGCAAGTCTGCCTACGTGCAACGGACTAGCCCCTAACGCAGCCCCAATGGCTGCACCGACAAAACCGCTTGCCCCTGTTACCAAAATACGCACCAGCGCTAACTCTTATGCCAAACAGTACGATTGATATAATCGGTATAACTCAACACCACGCGAACCACCTGCAGCGACACTGGTCCGCCCTTATAATCCGGCACGAGCGGAATAACCCTGTCGCCATTGCCATGTTGGCTGACTACCACCTTCACCGCCTCCATAACTGACTCTTTGCGTAAGCCAGTCATAATCAATGTGCCCTCATCCATGCCTTCCGGGCGTTCATGTGCATTGCGCAATGTCACGGCAGGAAAGTTCAGCAACGATGACTCCTCAGTAATCGTGCCGCTATCCGACAGAACGCACAGGGCGGACATCTGCAGCTTAATGTAATCGAGCAACCCAAACGGCTTAACAAAGCGTATCAAAGGATGGTCTAGCGACTCGCCTAACGCCTCCAAACGTTTACGCGTGCGAGGATGGGTAGACACAATAATTGGATGGCTGTACTCATCTGCGAGCGCTTTCAGTGTAGCGATGAGATCGCGCAGATTATCCGGCGTATCCACGTTTTCTTCGCGATGCGCGCTGACAACAAAAAACTTACCCGCCTGCAAGCCACTGTCCGCTAGAACCGTAGACTGCTCAATTTTTGGCATGTAGTACTCAAGCACTTCATGCATATGGGAGCCGGTCTTGATAATCGTCTCGGGGCGAATACCTTCGGCAATCAGATAGCGACGCGCATGCTCGGTCAGCACCATATTAATGTCGCTGAGATGATCCAACACTTTACGATTGAGCTCTTCCGGCACGCGTTGATCAAAACAACGATTACCCGCCTCCATATGAAAAACCGGGATCTTACGGCGCTTGGCAGCAATAACCGCCAAACAAGTATTCGTATCGCCATATAGCATCAGCGCATCAGGCTGTTCTTTCTCAAAAATCTCATCAGCCTTAGAGATAACCTCTGCAATAGTTTTCGCAGCAGTCTCACCAGCGGCGCCCAAGAAATAATCCGGCTTACGAATTTCTAAGTCATCAAAGAAAACCTGATTCAGCTCGAAATCATAATTTTGCCCAGAATGAACAAGAACATGGTTAACTTGCTTATCCAACTCCGCAATTACTCGACTCATCTTAATAAGCTCTGGGCGAGTACCAACCAACGTCATCACTTTAAGCATCGAGCTGCTCCTTGATGTAATCGAGTTTGAGCAACAACTTTTTAATTCCTTCTACATCTAAGCGCTCAGTGTTATGTGACGTGTAATCATCAATTTCCGCCCCCAACTGTTCACCCTCTACAAAATATTTCTTATAATTGAGGTCACGATTATCTGCCGGGATACGGTAGTAGCGCCCCATATCCTCAGACTTTGCCATCTCTTCTCGAGACACCAACGACTCATAGAGTTTTTCGCCGTGCCGCGTTCCGATAACTCGCACATCGTTTTCTTTCTCAAATAGCTCTTTTAATGCTTGAGCCAAGTCACCCACGGTAGAAGCAGGTGCTTTTTGAATAAACAAATCTCCTTGCTGACCATGTTCAAAGGCATGCAACACCAAATCAACGGAGTCTTCAAGCGACATCAAAAAACGGGTCATTTCCGGGTCGGTAACCGTAAGGTTATCGCCCTTCTTCATCTGCTCTACAAATAGCGGAATGACCGAGCCGCGTGACGCCATCACATTGCCGTAGCGCGTCGCACAAACGACAGTGCCACCATCAGGAATAAGACGGGATTTTGCGACCATCAGCTTCTCCGCCATGGCCTTAGAGATACCCATTGCATTAATCGGGTACACAGCCTTGTCCGTACTCAGCACAACAACACGCTTAACACCGCTAGCGATCGCTGCATTCAATACATTTTCAGTGCCATTAACATTTGTTCGCACAGCTTCCATTGGATAAAACTCGCAAGATGGAACCTGCTTAAGCGCGGCAGCATGGAAAATATAGTCAACGCCGATCATCGCTTGCGTCAAACTGTCGTAATCTCGAACGTCGCCAATGTAAAATTTGACCTTATCGCTAGACAAGGCAATGCGCATATCCTCCTGCTTCTTTTCGTCTCGTGAGAAAATGCGAATTTCCCGAACATTGGTATTCAAAAATCGCTTCAACACCGTATGCCCGAAAGATCCCGTTCCACCGGTAATCATCAATACTTTATTATCAAACATGCCTTCCTCGTCTTCATTCGCTAGCGCTTAACTAACTTCAGATTAATTTCCATACGAACTATAGAGCAGTCATTTACTTAGCGTCGTACATTCTCTGAATGAGTATCGGCCACTCAGGTGCAACGTAACCCGATGCAGCACCAAATGCGTCAGCATTCAATGATCTATCAATAACAAAAGCGTCGTCCTTACGAATTTCAATCTCTTTGCTATATTGCTGCGCTACGAGCCCAAGCAAATCGAATTTGTTAATAGGCTTTGCCGCAACATGGTACAGGCCATTCAACTCGGGGCGCGGCAATACATAATCTTTAATCACCCTCGCGAGTTCAACCGTCGGTAAGCCGGAGAATACTGCCCGTGAAAAGCCTTTAATCGGCCCGCTCTGTGATAAAAACCAATCAATCAGTGCGTAATGGGAATTCAGTTCGTGGCCGATAATCGACGTACGCAGCGTAATAACATGAGACATGCCTTGCAGCTCGCCAATAAACTTTGATTTTCCGTACAAGTCTTCAGCATCAGAGGTATCCGACTCGCAGTATCCACCTTGGCGGCCAGAAAACACACAATCCGTACTGACATGCACAAGGCGCGCATCGATCAACGCGCACAGCCTAGATAGGCGATGCGGTAACATTGCATTAATCGGCAGCGCAGTAAGCGGGTCGTTGGCATCCGCAAGCTGCTTAATTAATCCGACGCAGTTAATCACCACATCTGGCTGCACTTGAGCAAACACCGCCACCAACTCGTCATGATTGAGCACGTCAACGCCCGTAAACAAGCGCGAATGACTCTCCGACGAAAAGTACCGCAGCCCACTGGCGCTGCGCATCGTAGCAAATACTTCAAATTGAGCATCTTGCGAGAACAACTTGAACACGGCATTGCCGAGCATGCCAGTAACACCTAAAACCAATACCTTCATTCGCAATCACCCTCTAAACCGTTATTTCCGCCTAATAAGCACGCAAGGCGTTTAACCTGAACATCCATGTCAAAGTGCGCGTCAAAGTATGCCCTACCTGCGCTCCCAAGGGCGGCCCGCTGAGCATCGCTCAGTGCTCGAATCTCCCGAATCGCCTCAGCCAGCTGGCCAGGCTGCTCAGCCGGCACAGCGACCCCCGCACCAGACTCCAGAGCAACTCGTGCCCCCTCTCCATTCAGTGCTGCAATTATAGGCTTCCCTGCGGCCAAATAGGCTTGGATTTTACTGGGAATAGTCTGTGCGAAAATCGGCTCATCCGTTAACGACACCAACAATACCCCAGAGCGTTCAAACAGAGTCGGCATCAGCGACGCGGGAAAGCGGCCGGGCATGGACACATTCGTTAGCCCATGAGCCTTTACTTCCTCCAAAAGCCAGTCAGCACGACTACCACTGCCGACTAACACGAAGCGAATATCAGGCTCCTCGCGTAGCAGAATAGCTGCTTCCAGTACCGTATCGAGTGCCTGTGCAGTGCCTAAGTTGCCAGCGAAAACGACACAAAATGCGCCTTCTAGCGTCGCAGCCAATGAAGCCGGCAACACCGCCGCCGACTCAGCCCCGCTCGCATCAATTGAGTTCGGGTAGTAACAGACCTTTTCCCGAGAAGCGTATGCAGACACAGGGTCAACAAAGGCCGATGACTGGACGAGCAAGCGATCACAACAACAATAGATCAAGCGGACCATCCAGCCCATCACGCGAAGCAATGTCCGGTTCTTCAGAAACCCTGTTGCCGCCAGACTCTCAGGCCACAAATCTTGAACCCAGACCGTAAGCGGGGCTCGCTTAATCCATTTTAACAAAATGGCCGGAACCACCTGAGTAATAGGCGATGGCGCATAAACAAATACAGCGTCAAAATTTTGCTTACGTAAAAGCCATGGAAAGCAAATCAAACCGAATAAAACGAACGACACATAATTCAGGATGAGATTCTTTGCCCCGCCGCTACCACGTGGCCACAATGGCACGCGAAAAACATTGACCTTATCAAGGTATCGCTCACACTGAGTACCCCCAGCGCGATAACCGTCGTAAATAGCGCCGTCTGGATAGTTTGGTTTGCCAGTGGCCACAGTCACTTCGTGACCTTGCTCGACAAGCTTTCGAACAATGTCTGAAATAATAAATGTCTCAGGCCAAAAGTACTGGGAGACAACCAGAATTTTCATTCACATACCCTTCTTGGCAAACAGCAATCAAATCCTGCGCGGCTTACTTAGAACGCCGAAAATTCACTTAACACTTAACACTTAACACTTAACACTAGGCCAAAGAATTCCAGTCCAAAAAATTATGTCGCGCTACTAATTTTGTATAACGTCGGTTCATCTCCAGCAGGCTCGTTAATCTTCCGATTCAACGGCCCAACAAAACCTAACGGATGAATAATAGTAGGTCGCTTCAATTATGCCTCTTTGTGCCATTGCTTATTCTGCAAAACAGTCCAGGTTCGCCTAGCAGTTTCATTCCAGTTATATAGTGACGCGCGAGCTTTAACACGCACCACTAAATCCTTCTGTATTGCCTCGCTCTCCAGCACACGGCGCAACCCTAACGCAATTGATTCGCTGGACAGTGGATCTACGAAAATCGCAGCGTCTCCGGCGAACTCTGGCATCGGATCTACATTCGAGCAAACAATAGGCTGCCCGCCCCCCATGGCCTCAAGTAATATATTCGGGCAGTTCTCGCAGGAAGACATAAAGAGGTTCACGGCCGCATTATGGTAATAGCGCGGAAGAATTTCATAAGCAACGCCGCCCTCAATTCTTACCTGCCCATCAAGCTGAAGCTCGACGATTAGCTTACGAACATTGTCAGCCTCTTCACTATCAGCCTCCCCCACTAGTACGAGAGGCAATTCCATGCGCAGCGCATCCGGCAACGAAGCATAAGCACACACAAGCTGCCGATGATGCTTATATACATCAAAACGGGACACATAAAGCAGATAGCTGTATGGCTGAAGCCCAAGCGGCGGCGAAAGCGCCGCCCCCTCACTAAATAATGGACTAATTCCGTGATAAATCGTTTCCGCACTCTTTATCGGCGTCAGACGCTCCAGCAAAGCACGGCAATACTCAGAAATAAAAATAGTGAGATCTGCGCGACGCATGCTGTTAAGCATGATGTGATACAACAACCAATTACGAATTCGCTGTTGATATGACGTAACGTCCTGACGCACGCGCACATCAAATGGAATCATATTCCGAAACATCGTAACGACCCGACAGCGCGGCGGCGTGGGCGTCATAACAAGCCCGCCTGGGCAAAAGAGAACGTCAACTTCATCACGCCAAAGAATCCAAGGCAGAATAAAAATTTGCCAGAAGACACGCAGGATAGGATTTGTTACGGGCCAGGAAGTGGTCTTACGAAAGAGATTAGGGCGCGACGGCAGCGCAAGAGAAGAGGGAGCATAAATATACACCTGAAGACTCGGATCATCAGGCAATCGCTCGAGCAAATTAATCAAATAGGTCTGCCCTCCTCCAATTCGAGCAGAAAAGGCCTCAATTAGAACTTTCACAAAAGATCTCCGTCTTTTAAGTCAACCTCGCTGAATAAGCTATCACGCTCGACAAAGAGAAGCTTTACACACACAGCCATGCCAGTGACATTCTTCACTTAGTAATAATCTGTAAATAAAGCTCTTCGTAGCAACCAGCCATACGACTTGCACTCCAAGCTGCTGCAAATTTCCGACCCGCTTTAACTCTTTCAGCGTTATCGAGCAAACTCTCTTGCAGCGCGGCGACCACCTCTCGCTCAGAAAGCTTCAAGGCGTACATCGCCACTTCATCGGGAAAAAAGGATCTATGGGATGCCGTACTGGATAGCACAACTGGAATACCGAGATACATCGCCTCAAGCACAACGTTTGGCGTTCCCTCATAGTCACTGAGCAACGCCAATACATCAGACGAACTTAAGACGCTCATTGCTTCACCGTGAGATAACTCACCAAGCAATTTAACACGATCTCTCAGCGCTAGCTCATCCACCATGGATTCCAAACGCTGAAAACAAGGGCCTGTACCGATGATATTCAATTCAAAATTATCGCCCATTCCCTCCATCGATCGAACCAACAAATCGGCGTTCTTAAAGGATTCGAGCCGCCCAATATAACAGATACGTTTTCTGGAAAAATCTTCCTTCTCTATAGACCGTAACGCCGACACGCGGTCAAGAAAGTCAAAGTCATACCCATTAAAAATCGTGAGTGCACGATGGCAACGTGACTTTTCAGCCCAATAACGGCGCCCACCGTCAGAGTTTGCAACAATCGCGTTGGCGCCCGACCCTAAATAGAGACGGAGCCGGTTCTTATATGTTGGCGTCTTAACCTCATAAGACCCAGACTCACGAATGACCCAATGGAACGTCAATATCTTCCGCAAGATCCCAACAATAACGTCAAACTTCAAAACCCAGGTCTGAATTAGATCAGGCTTTATGCGAAGAGTAAGAATCAACATGGAAAGTAATAATCGCGGAGAGTAGTTACTTGTATTAGGCAGTTTGTGGAAAATCACATTGTCGGGAAATGAACACAATGCTCCCCTGTCCTCAGCATAAACAATATGAAAGCTCACGCCTGTCATCGCACGAGAGAGGTTAAGCAGCTGCTTCTCCGCGCCGCCACCCGAAAGCGCATGAATGCAGTGCAGAAGCACTAAAGGTCTATCGCTCATTGAAATGCCCCACAGGTGCGTAAGATCGCCGTCTATACGCAGCACGGCCCTGAAAACGGCCACTGCCATTGCCGATGCCCCATGGAAGCACCCTGACGCTCAGCGCACACATCATTCAAATTAGACCTAAGAAAATCACAATGGGATAACAGAAAATATGACACTCAGCCCATGATGCTCCATATTAACTTCATCAACGAGCTCAAAACCCTTCGAGTAATCATATACTCCAACTCTGGTTGGTCGGCTGATCGACGTCGCCAAGCTTTTCTTAATGTCTTTTAGCCACGCAACGTTTTTAGTATATCGAGTCGGTCGTAAACGAGAAAATCCGACATACATATTCCGTTCAACTTTCGCCAGCCCTCTGCACCACCCTAAAGGACGGAAATCGCTGGATGACGAATTCAAGTCATAATCATTCACTGCAACTTTCGAATCAGCGTCAAATACAACGACATGCCCATTAACTGTCGTATAAAATAGTTTCCCGTCAATGAGATGGCCGTCATGCGGCGTTTCAACATTAACCGCGACCTTACCTTTAGACCTATCCGTTAAACAAATCGCATCTTTCTCAGAAAAGCGAGTCACCCAAACATCACCACCAATTACAGTAGCAAAATTAGGGTGCACCGCGTGCGGCTTCGTCGAAGCGACCTTTCGATAATCTGTATCACGATCAAATCGATCCCAAATACTGCCAGAATCCAAGACGGACCACTCTCTCGCCACATTTCCTTCACGGGTAATTTCGAAAACTGCGTCCAATCCCGTTGATGTGACAATAAAGTTATCGCCCAAGAAAGTCACAGCATGCACATCATTAAAAACAGGAAGGCTGATCTTATCGATAATTTTCCATTGCTGTATGTCAATCATCAACAGCTCCCACTCTGTAGGAACGTATAAAATTCCTTCCCGAATCTCTCCGCACTTAAAGGTCGTCCCCACCCCCTCATCTGAAACCAATTCTTTCGGTGTTACGTACTCAAAAACAGATTCAACCGACCCCGCATCCGTGTCATATAGCAGTATAATTCCCGCCTCGGAACGGTTCCAAGCTTCCTTATGGAACGCGTCTTCTGAGTGGCGCCCACCCGTGATTAATAGTTTTGTCATGATTTCTCCCAAATAACATTATTCTAAAAACACCGAGCCTTCGAAAGTTTTAACAACTATCCGACACGGCGCCAAAATCGCATAGAAACGCCGAGCTTCATCTCAACCACGAACATCAGCACAATATTTCGCATTGCCATGCTAAATGCAGTCGCGATAGCAGCCCCAATTACACCGTAATAGCTAATCAGGATTATATTCGCCACAACATTTAGAATCATACTTGCCACTGAGACTCGAAACAGATCCGCCTCTAGTCTTGTCATAGAGCAAACAAACCCAACCGGACCGCTCAGCGCATTCACAAGCTGCCCTACGATCAATATCCTTAACGGCAAGGCCACTTCGCTTGAGAACTCTGACCCAAATAATAAAAGAATTTTATCCGCCATAATGAAAACAAAAAGACTCGCAGGAATTGTAAAGAGCAACACTCTTCGAACCGCAGTGGTGATAATTTCCTGGAGAGCTTCAGGCCCGCTTGCATAGGCTTTAGCAATAAGCGGCGCATAACGAAAATTAACTATTTCCAATCCAAATGCAGCAAGAACTGCCACTTTTGCGGCGGCAGCGTAACCACCGACCTCGCTAGGGGATAAAAGCGTGCCGAGGACCAGAATATCAGACTGTCCGTAGATTATTTGCACCGAAGAGGTCAAACACAATAACGCGGAAGTGCGCAGCCATCCTCGCTGAATGGCTGAGCGAGCAACATCACTCTTAGCAACAGAGCTTGTGGTAGTTCGGGGAAGCTGCGAAAGACAAAAAACATAAAGAACGAACGTCACCGCTCCCTGAACACCAAGCGCAATGCTTGCGTCAACCGGAGCCACAAGGTCCAACTGATAAATAATGATAGTCGTCAGGACGGGGAGCGCAATCAAGGCTGGAGCAAGCGCGAAGCCTAGCTTCCCATATGCTTGCAATCTTGCACGGCAAAGGTCCCAAGAGCTGCGCAGCGGTAATAATACAATCACGACTAAAAGCCCAGACATTACAGACGGAGCGATTTCAACCATATAAATTAACGAAAGAAGCGCTATTACGCTCACAGCCAAAGATGCAACGAGGACAACAATGCCACTAAAGCGTATAAAGCTCCTCACTAAACCGGGCTCGCCCACAGTTAAAGCTGGAAGAAACCGTAAGGTGCCTGTGTCAAACCCCATCTTTGCGGGAATTGCCAATAACAAAGCAACGGACAAGCAATACGAAAAAACCCCGTACTCCTCACCGCCAATTAAACGTGCCATTATTACGTGAAAAAGAAATGCGAGACCCGCCCCCGCAATTTTTACGATCGCCACCAAGGGCAAGCCAGAGGAAAGAAATTTCATGTCATCGCCCGCCGCGGAAACCATTATGGCGGAAAGAAAGAACCACATGAGGGAAGTTCTCTATGGCCAGAGCCACCAATCCAACTCGCGCGGCAGTGAAATTTGAATACACCGAAAAAGACAAAGAAGAGGCATAAAAGTCTATACTCCCCGAATCTAATCGTCCGGGAAAGCTTTCAATTATAACTCTCAGCCTCCACCCAGATCTTATCAAACGACTGCCTACCATCAATGAGGAATTAATTTACACGTGCATGTTCTTGAAGATTTCTTATGCACCAAAGATTGCAATTATGACTGGCTGGATACGTACCACGGCATCGCTTCCTTAATACCTTGCTCAACCGTATACAGAGGTTCATAGCCCAACAATCTTGCCGCTTTGCTAATGTCTGCTTGCGAATGACGCACATCTCCCGCACGGAAGTCTTTGTAGATTGGCATTTTTTTGTAGCTAACATCGCTATCGGCCAGTGCACTACGGACCAATTCAAACAAGCTGTTCAGCGTCGTTCGGCCACCTACAGCCACGTTGTACACTTGATTCCGCGCATCTGTATCAGATGCCGTCGCAGCAAGAATGTTGGCTTGTACCGCATTGTCGATATAGCAAAAGTCCCGACTTGTTTCACCATCACCGTTCACGACAACATCATTTCCGTCAATCATTGCCGCAGTCCACTTAGGAACAACGGCGGCGTATGCGCCGTCAGGATCTTGGCGCCTACCAAATACATTAAAATAACGCAAACCCACCGTCTCGAAACCATAGGTACGAGCAAAAACATCCGCATACAACTCATTGACATACTTAGTGACCGCATACGGAGACAGCGGACTCCCAATCAAATCCTCAATTTTGGGCAAGGCCGGATGGTCGCCGTAGGTAGAGCTGCTAGCGGCATACGTAAAGCTCTTAACCTGCGCATCACGAGCCGCCACCAGCATATTCAAAAAGCCGCCAATATTGGTTTCGTTTGTCGTAATGGGGTCATTAATGGAGCGTGGCACAGACCCTAGCGCGGCTTGATGCAGCACGTAATCAACGCCTGCTGTAGCCTTACGGCAGTCATCTAGGTTTCTGATATCCCCCCTAATAAGGGTAAACGCCGACCACGCATCTCCGACAAGATCTCGGACCTCATCTAAATTACGCTGGTGACCAGTAGCAAAGTTATCTAGCCCAACAACGGTCTGCCCAAGGCCTAGCAAGGTCTCAACCAAGTTGGAACCAATAAAGCCCGCCGCGCCGGTCACCAACCACTGTTTAGGCTCCTGCCGAAGCTGCTCTACCACCTTGCTTAACTTAGCTGACACCACCATCTCCTTAGCGTATTCACATCCGCTCTAAACGGCACAAATCGTCGTGCCAAACCGTGGGGCAGTTTAACAAGGAAAGTAGGGTACGTCCCAGCATCACCTAGAAAAGATGGGCAAACCGTAATTCAAGCCCGGACCGGGGACGCCCCAATCTGAATATGCAAGACAACTTACTATAGAAGGGAGCCGCCACTAGCGAGTGGCGCAACATATCAAAACGAAAGCCCTTGCGAGGCCTAACTCAGAAATAACGGTAAAACGTCACCCGCCGTACCCGTGAGAGTTCTCTTTCTGCCAACGCCAATGATCCTCACACATTAGCGCGAGGTCACGACGGGCGCGCCAGCCTAGTTGTCGCTGTGCAAAATCAGGGTTTGCATAGCACTCGCCGATATCCCCAGGGCGCCTATCCACCACCTCAAAAGGAACCGGCCGACCCGAAGCCTCCTCAAACGCCGCAACCATTTCAAGCACACTATATCCCTGCCCCGTTCCCAGATTAGCCACCAACAGTTGCGGCTTATCAATTAACACCTTGAGGGCAGCGAGATGTCCCTCCACCAAATCCATCACGTGTATGTAGTCCCTCACGCCCGTCCCATCGAGTGTGTCGTAATCCCCACCAAAAACATTGAGTTTACTTCGCAACCCAGTGGCTACTTGAGCAATATAAGGCATTAGATTACTTGGCGTACCCGAAGGGTCTTCGCCGATCAAGCCACTCTCGTGGGCCCCTACGGGGTTAAAATAACGCAACAGCGCTATTCTAAAACTATCATCCGATGCATAAAGATCGCGAAGCATCTCTTCGACATGAAGCTTTGTTTTTCCGTAAGGGTTTGTGGCAGACAGGGGAAAGTTTTCGGATATTGGCACCGATTCTGGCTCACCGTAGACGGTCGCCGAAGAGCTAAAGACTAGCGCCCTAACGCCTGCGCGCGTCATCGCGCTTAACAATCGCAACGTACCAACAACATTCACATCATAATATTCCAAAGGCTGGGTAACTGACTCACCAACAGCTTTCAGCCCGGCGAAGTGCATGACGGCAGAAATTGAAAACTGGTCAAAAACGCTGGCAAGGCAAACCTCATCACGTATGTCACCTTCGATGAAAGTCGCACTCTTTCCGCAAATCTTTTCAACGCGCCGAAGTGATTCCTGATGGCTATTACTTAAGTTATCAAGCACAACGACCGTGTAACCTGCTTGCAACAACACAAGCACCATATGAGAGCCGATATATCCGGCCCCTCCGGTCACCAATACTGCCTCCATTCGAATTCCCTCCGCCTTACATTATATTTTCATCAACTGAAATTCTCTTTAGCGCGCCCACCAAGATAGCCTCTATTATCTGTGAATCAAACACTCCAACCAGAAGAACAGCATAAGCAAGGCTTATTGCCAAGGCGCCTATGACACTGAGCAGACTGCAAATACGGCAAGGGGAAACACTAAAACTAATAGCAATGCGTAATTGCGCACCACGGCTGAAGGTTTATGCAGCACGAGACAGAGCTCGCCTAAATTCGAACAACTCAAAGCAGACCTTTAAACATGCCGCACTTCACAAGAAGGACGATCCTATAAAAAACGCTATCCCCCAATGTACGAAAGTAAACCTCTTCTACCCCGACTTTCCCACCGGCATAGCAGCAGCCTCTGCCATTACATCGCTTAACGCAGCGCACGTCCGCCTAATCTCATTTCCAGTAAGTGTCGGGTGCACTAAAAACATTAAGCTCGTCTCGCCCAGCTCCATGGCAGTAGCCAATCTCTTCGCTGGGCGCCAATCAGTGCCATCAAATGCGCGCTCCAAGTACACTTCAGAACAACTTCCGGAAAAACACGGGACTTCGCGCTGATTAATCTCCTCCATAATACGGTCGCGATCCCAGCCATTAGCCAATTGACTTGGCTCGACAAAGACATAGCATTTGTAGGCGCCATGATCCGCCCAATCCGGCATCTTCGGAGCGCGCAATGCCGGCAGCCTGCGCGCGGTCGCGATTATTTGCTTGGCATTATTCCGTCTAGCCTTATTCCATTGCGGCATTCGAGCAAGCTGTATACGCCCAATGGCGCCCTGCATCTCCGTCATCCGGGCATTGGTACCGAAACTTTCATGCAACCAGCGAAATCCGGGCGGGTGCTGGCGCTCATAAACAGCGTCCCAGCTTTTTCCGTGATCTTTGAAACTCCACACTTTTTCCCACAGCTCAGGATCGTTGGTGGTCACCATGCCACCCTCACCCCCTGTTGACATAATCTTGTCTTGGCAAAACGACCAGGCGCCAATATGGCCGATGCCTCCAACTGAACGCCCCTTATAACGGGCGCCATGAGCCTGTGCACAGTCCTCTATAACTCGCAGATTATGCTCAGCAGCCAACGCCATTATAGGATCCATATCACAGGGCATTCCCGCCAGATGGACACAAATAATTGCTCGAGTTTGAGGGGTAATTACGACACGAACTGTATCCGCAGTAATATTCTGCGTATCACGATCGACGTCCGCAAACACAGGCACTGCACCAGCGTTCACAATACTCGACACGGAGGCCAAAAACGTACGCGGAGTCACAACCACTTCATCCAGAGCGCTGCCACCAGAAGCGGAGCCAACGCCTAGAACTTTCAACGCCGCATCCAATGCCAAGGTACCGTTCGCCATTGCGACAGCATGCTGGGTACCAGCGAACTCAGCAAACTCACTCTCAAAGTGGCGACACTCCTCGCCAGTCCAGTAGTTCACGTTATTAGATAGCAACACGCGCGAAACCGCGTCTGCCTCTTCAGCTGTGTAGGAAGGCCAAGGGGGAAAAGGAGGGTTCAACATTATGCTCCTGCGAGACAACCCGAACAAATACGAGAAAAAGTTGGTATACAACACAAGTATTCAATATAGACAAAGCGTAGTTACTTTAGCCCATTACTGGGCGTGCTGGCACACCGAGAACCGTGAAACCTGCTGCCACGTCACATATTACGGCAGCACCGCCCCCAACTATCGAGTCTGCACCCACAACAATCTGCTGCTTCACAGTCGCGCCGATACCCAGCCACGCCCTTTCGCCAACACACACGCCACCAGCAAGGCGAGTGCCTGGCCCTACATGCACCCCGTCCTCAAGCACACAATCGTGATCCACAGATGCTGCAGTATTAATAATCACACCATTACCGATACGCGCATCAACGTTCACTATCGCGCCTGCAAATACCACCGTGGCCGCCCCTACCGAAGCATAACGGCTCACTACCGCCGAGGGATGAATCAGGCTCACAAGATTCGCACCCGACTGACGCAGTAAAGTAACTTTTCCAAAACGCGTGGCGCAATGCCCTATCGCTACAATCACCCCGTCATACTCAGACAACGAATCGAGCAATGACTGAGTATTTCCTCGAACAGGCCAACTACCATTCGCTTTTAGCTCAGGCCAAGCGTCATCAAAAAAAACCACTGCCTGCCAACCACATGCCTCTGCGCAATCGGCTACCACTTTACCGTGACCACTTGCGCCTAATATCGCCAACGACTTCATGAACCCGGCCCCGTAAACTTCGACATTGTCGCCTCCCCATCAGCCGAAACACCCTTGCGGAACAACACTGTCTTCACAGTAAGGAAGAGTATTTTTATATCTAGCCAGATCGTTTGGTTATCGACATACCATACATCTAGTTCAAACTTTTCATCCCAACTCAACGTATTTCGCCCTTTCACCTGAGCCCAACCGGTGATTCCGGGGCGCACTTCATGACGGCGTGCCTGCTGCGCAGAATAAAGCGGCAAATATTCAACCAATAAGGGACGCGGACCAACAAGGCTCATGTCACCTTTAAGAACATTCCAAAGTTCAGGAAGTTCGTCGAGACTAGTAGACCTCAAGAAAATACCAAGTGACGTAAGCCGTTCTGCATCAGGAAGCAGCTCACCGTCCTTTCCACGACCATCTGTCATGGTCCGAAACTTCGCCATACGCATTTTTCGAGCATACAGCCCTGGGCGCTCCTGAAAAAATAGGATAGGAGAACCAAGAAAAATCCACACAAGTAAAAAGACTAAAGCAAAGAGCGGCAGAAAAAGCACTAGCAGCACAAGTGCCAAGACGACATCCATCAAGCGCTTCACGAAATACCCATTTCTGTTAGCATCACTTCATTGACCTTATGGACATCATACTTTTCCTCAGCGATTCGACGCGACTGCTTTCCCATATCCGCCACGGAACTAGGATTATTGATAAAGAGTTCCATAGCATTTCTCAGAGCAGAAACAGACCTGACTGGCACAAGGTATCCATTAACGCCCTCAATAACCGTTTCACTACAACCTGGTGCATCGGTTGTTATCACCGGACGCCCCATAGACATTGCTTCAAGCACTGTCCTGGGAGTCCCCTCTCTATAACTCGGCAATACGTACACACTACACCGAGATATCGCAGGGCGAACATCGCTTAACTTACCAAGGTAATTAATCGCATCCTCTTCAATCCATGAATCCAGCTCATTCTTTGAAATAGCATCCGGCCCGTCATCCAGCCAACCAACCAAATCAAATACAACGTCTTGACGGAACGCCCGAACCTTACGCGCGGCGTCGACATACTCGCGAATGCCCTTCGCCTTCAATAAACGAGCGATCATCAGAAAGCGCAACGGCTCCTCCACCGCAGGACTATACTGGTAATATAACAGATCTACTCCCGACCCATTCACCACGCGAGAAGGTACTTTGGCATGCAGAATCCCGGAACTGCGAAAAAGCGCTTCGTCGTCCGAGTTTTGAAAAAAGACTATATCCGCTCCGCCTAAAGAGTATCGATAAAGAGATACCACCAATTTCTTTAAGTACTTTCGAAGAATGCCTTGCTGATCAGACTCAAAGGCATACCCAAGACCAGTAATTAATGCAAAGCGATTTCGAATAGAACATATTCTCGCTGCTATTAGGCCATAAACTACAGGCTTTATAGTGTATGCCAGTACATATTCCGGCTTAAGCGCCATCATTAACTTAACCAAATACAGCAACGCAAAAAGGTCCAGTATCGGATTTAGCCCCGTTCGTCGAAGCGGGATATTGTGGACCACCACGCCTTTTGACTCGAGAGTCCGGACCACTTCATACGAGCAATCGATTGGCACCGCAATATGGACCTCCAGCCCCGCCGCAATCAGAGAATCTATCAGATGCCCACGAAAAGTGATCAAGGAATCAGCATAGCTTGCCATAAGAAGAAACTTTTTCGGCAATGTCATTTCAGAAACTTCTTTGCCATGCCGAATATCGCTCCGACCTCTTCAATTCTCAAGAGCTTCGCTACACACAGATAAAAGACGACGTAAGTAACACCGCCGACAACCCAACTGTAATGGTGAAGACCGCTAAAGGGGAATGCTATAAATATACAAAAACATGAAATCAATGCAGGCAAATAGATCGCGCGAAGCACTACTCCAGTATAATTCAAACCCTCAAACACCCAGAGTGTCCAAAGCGCCAATAGGACGTTAATCACAGAAGAGATGAGGACCGCAGCGGCAACACCCACCAGACCATAAGAGCTAGAAAGACCCTGAGCTAGAACAACAGCCGAAAGTAAAGCTACAGATGAGCAAATCAATGGAAGAAATGTTTTGCCTGATGAAAAATACACCCTATACAACACATCCTTTAGCGCTACAAAAGGTATCGAAAAAACGAGTATAGAAAAAACACTTGAAACGATAAAAGTATCACTCTCGAGAAAACCCCCTCTCTGAAAAACAAGAGAAACAATTTCGTCCGAAAAAACGGAGCAATACAAAAAAATAGGGGTAAAAAATATCAAGAACACTCTAATAGTAGAAACGGACAAAGTCGAAATTGTACCGATTTTTCTGACTGACTCCAATCTCGCCATCATAGGAAAAATAGACGTTGTTAGAAAAATGGAAAAAATTGACAAGAAAAGTAAATTTAACTTTGCCGCATAACCGATGGCCGAAGCCATTCCTTCACCTAACGATGAAGAAAAATATATGGGAACAACAGTAATCGCTTGCTCTATGTAAAATGCGGATACAGCAGAAACAAATACAGAAAGAAAGCGCCGATCAAGCCTTCCTGCGAAAACGCCCTTCAGCCCGGAAGCTAGCAAAGATGGCAGCCCTCGCCCGCCAAACGCCAACAACACCAGCCAAGCAATCACTCCCGCCCACAGCACATAAGAAAATTGTTCCGACCCATGAAACAGTATCAATGAAATACAAAAAAATGAGTTATTAACCAACGGAACGACGTATGAGGACATAACCTTCCCGTCCACCGTTTTCATGCAATTAATAAATGCAAGCACCGTCGACAACACAAAACCCAGTCCCATTACGGAAAGATAAAGCTCTGCATTTCGCGCCACCTCTGCACTAGGAGACTGAGACAGCATGCCAATGAGAAAGCCAGACATACAGTAAGCCGCAACTGAGCACAGCGCCGATATAAGTATATAGAACCACAACATTGCCCCCAGATGAGCACCCGCCTCATGCTGCTCTACCGACGAGTTAATCCTAGCGCAAGCAGGCACGACAACGATGGGAATCGACAAGTAAATCGCCATATACATGGCTGAAGAGACAGACATTGCAATAAAATACGCATCAGTCACGAGCGAAATCCCGTGAAAATACGTAAGGAAAACATCCTTAAAGAAACCCGACAGCTTCCCAACTAGAACAAGAAGAATCCCTATCCCCAAAAATCCAAGCCTCAAACTCATAAAGACACCTGCGATCTAAATCCAGCCAGCCTAACTAGACCTTTAAGCGAGGAAAGAAGATACAAAAAAAAGATAGCAAAAAAAGTACCCCCACTCCTGAAAGCCCGTGCATTATCTGATTATTGGCGTAACAAAAAATCAAACCCAACGACAAGAATACGAAAAGAGGTGGCGCAATACTGTTCTTACGCGACACCGCCGACACCCATATTTTTCCGTAAAAATAAGAGAATACAAAAGTTGCCCCCAAAACCCCAATAAAACCTATATCTGAGGCAAGCCAAGAAAACAAAGAATGCCACTTATCAAACCCCCAGCCATACTCCCTACCAACTCGATACGGGTAAGTACACTCAACTATGGCACCAGGATCATTCATTATGACCTCTGCAATACGCGCCAAAGAATAAGAGTTCCCTAGCATATAACACCACTCAAATGGCAGAGTCATACTAAGATATAAACCATATAGCCCATTAGTGAAGTAGCCGGAGAAAACTCCCAAGGCAAATCCATACTCATAACCTAGCAGAGAAAACACGTACGAACTCTCATCCCAGCTAATAAGAGGATGAGATTTCTCTGCTATATTAAAAACGCCAATACCTGCCGCCACATAACGCTGGCGAAGAATTTCAACAAACAGCGCTATCACAGCCAGTCCGGCAACCCCGAGAAAAGCGAGCGACTTAGGCGAGAACACTCTTCGCTGCCGAGCAAGGTAAATCATATATGAGTAAAAAGAGAATATGACAACATCCCCAAGATACTTTTGCTTCCCCACGGCCACAACGTTCAAAGCAAGATAAGAAAATATAGCGAAAACAAAGGCAACCCTTCCCCCCCTTCTTAAACTTGATATATTTGAAAACAAAAACAACAACGCTACCGTTGAGCATATTTGCTCGGCAATTGTTAATATATAACCGAGACCTATGCTCGCCTGGCCTCGCTCATACCCATCGTAGGCATGAAAATAGCTATCCCCCATGCCGGAAAAGTTGATCGAGACACCCGAAACCAAAATCACAGCCCACTTATAAATAGCGCCAATCACTAAATAGGCCAAAAAATACTTCAATATGTTCCCGTTTTCCCTATCAACCACCGAGACGCGAAGACTCATATCTCCTCTCGCGCCAGCAATAAAACCCAATGAAAAAATAAAGGAAATAACTAAAATAAAAACGAATACAACGCTATAGTTAATATCTCTGTATGCAAACGGAGAGAAAAACAGACAAAGAACCACAAATAGCGAATAACCCAGGTAGAAATTCAGCGGAAGATAGCGATAAGAAAATAATTTCATTTTTTATTAAAAATATTCTTATACGCGAAAACTTTATCCTTGCCGGTCAGGTGGCCTATCTTCAACGATCGCTTCTTTGCCCGCTCAAGAAATTCACTTGAATTACTGACAACTCGCGCCGGATTCCCAGCAACGATTTCACCATCTTTAACGCTTTTTGTCACAACAGCATGCGCCCCTACAATACAATTGTTGCCAATAACAACACCCGGGAGAATAAGCGCACCCATACCGATGAATACGTTGTCGCCAACTATAATCTCACCAGCCAACTCAAGATCGGGGATATCTTTCCGAAAAGGTAGCGTGGATCCGTCATGGCAAACAAAGCAAACCCCCACACTCACATACACATTTCGACCCAAAGTAACCAAATAAGGCTCGGCGCTAAACATCGCATAACTAGAGCCATAAATCTTTAAGTCTGGATGCACAGACACACCAATACGCCTTGCATATGCCACGGGATAAAGAGCAGCAAAAATCATATTAAATGGGACGGTAAAAAGCTTAAGGAATCTAGCCATATGTACTCACCTCTTCTTCAGCTTTTCAAAAAAGGTTTCAGCCTCTGAAATATATTTGCGAAAATCGAAAAGGTTCGACTGGAACGCCTGATCTGAAAGTAGGCGTATATCGCAATCTGACGCATCAATAAGCGCCAAAACGGATGTATCTAACTCAGACCTATCCAACTTAAGCACGAATGGCTTATCAAAGTATTTAAGAATATTACTGGTCACATTGGTCGCCACGGGCGTTCCCAAGCTAATAGACTCCGCCATCTTTGACGGAAACCCTGCCAATGTCACTCGCGTTTCATCTCTGACAAACACACTGAAATCGCTCTGCGCGATTTCAGTCTTCACAAATTCATTATCTGCAAACCCATGAAAAAAAACACATTCTTCACAGCCCTTCAAAACTCCAATGTGCTCAGGGTAAACCGCCAAGTAGCGATTGCTATCAATACCATATATATCAAATCGAAACTTATAGCCCGCCGCGTGCAACCGACCAAAAGAAGCAATCAAAACATCCAAACGCTCCTTCACATTAGATCGACTCGCATTTACCTTCTCGGCATCAAAAGGATTGCCCACATATATAAAACGCCTACAACCTTCCTTTCTGGCAGGCGGCGGTGAAAAATTCTCGGTAACAAAAAGGGTGGGCAATTCTAAGGCGGGCCGATTACTATCGGCATAGAAATTCGTCAAGAACTGACTTGTAGTAACAATCGCATCCGATAACCTATTGACCAGATGCATTCGAAGACTTGTATCCAACCACTTTACCAAACGGTACAAAATCTTTCCTGCAGAAGCATCGTACCATTCCGTAGCATCAGAGATGCCTAACGCTCCCCGCTTACGACATATTCTAGAATATCGAAGCTGGGCGACGGCGGGATAATTATACGCAATAAGCGCCTTCATATTCGGAGCCCGGCTAATAAGAAAATCTCGCACAGACGCCAAACCTACAATATACCGAACCCAATCCAACATGTTCTTTGGGTAAGGAAGACTCCAGCATTCAAATCCATAGTAATCCGCTTCAGACTTCACCAAACCTGAGCTGCTCTCCAGCCCCTTATCAACTCCAATAAAAATTACGTTATAGCCAAGCTCTCTAAATATATGGGCATTTGCAATAACTCTATGTGCCGCCGCATTTCTATTAGGTAGCTCGAAGCCGCCAATATAAACAATATCCTTTCTTATCATACATTCTCAACTAATCCAGACACCAATCCTTCAAAGCACCAACCTTATAAGTCTAGAGGGACTCATTCGACATATAGATCACAATCGAATGTCAGATTCTTTGGCGTCAAAAATAAATTTCAAATCATAGAGGATGTGCGACGGCTTACCTAACTCTCTGATGGCAGCGCAACCCATCTCTCTAAATTGTGAATGCCCTACCGCGATCAACATAGCGTCATAGCCGCCCTCTGATGGCGATTGCGTGAGCGTAATACCGTACTCGTGCTGCGCTTGTTCGCTGCTCGCCCAAGGGTCAAAAACATCCACATCAATGTTGTATGCATTTAACTCCTTAATAACATCCACAACGCGCGTATTTCTTAAATCAGGACAATTTTCTTTGAACGCCAGACCAAGAACTAAAACTTTAGCGCCGAAAACCTGGATTCGCTTTTTCAGCATAGCCTTAACAAGCTCACCAGCCACATAGCAACCCATGCTGTCATTAATTCGCCGTCCAGCTAAAATAACTTCAGGGTTATAACCCAGAGATTGTGCCTTATGGGTAAGATAGTACGGATCTACGCCGATGCAGTGCCCGCCTACCAACCCAGGTCGAAACGGCAAAAAATTCCATTTTGTTCCCGCAGCTTCCAATACCGCCTCTGTATCAATTCCCATTTTATTAAAGATTATTGCCAGCTCATTAACCAATGCGATATTCAAATCTCGCTGTGTGTTTTCAATGACTTTCGCAGCTTCAGCAACCCTTATAGATGGGGCCTTGTGGGTCCCTGCTGTAATAATAGATGCGTAAAGCTCATCAACAACATCGGCAATTCTAGGCGTAGAACCAGATGTGACTTTTTTGATTGTCGTAACTCGATGCTCTTTATCGCCAGGATTAATACGCTCCGGGCTATAACCGGCATAAAAATCTTTATTAAAAACTAACCCAGAAACACGCTCAAGAACCGGAACGCAATCTTCTTCAGTGGCCCCCGGATACACCGTGGATTCGTAAATCACTATATCGCCAATCTTTAAAACTTTACCGATCGTCTCAGATGCCTTAATAAGAGGTGTAAGGTCAGGACGTTTGTGCTCATCGATAGGGGTTGGCACGGTAACGATAAAGACGTTACAAGCCCGCAGCGCTTCCACATCCGAACTAAAGGACAGCTGCGACGACTCCACCAACTCTTCCGAGCTCACTTCTAACGTACTGTCTTTCCCAGAGACTAGTTCCTCTATTCGCCGAGTATTAATATCGAAGCCCACAACAGGACGGCGCTTGCCAAACTCTGCAGCGAGCGGCAAACCAACATAGCCCAAACCAATAACGGCAACGACTAACGGTTCAATATTTATGGCATTACTATTTGTCATGGTCTTCCCCAGTTTCCCTTCTAGTCAGCTACACGGTAGACGTAGCTCTTTTACATCCGTGGATATTAAATCGCCTAATTGAGCAGCGGCACACACCTCATGCCTGTAGTTTTGGCAGCAGCATTTCTGCCAGCTGCTCAACGCACTGCTCTATAGTTTTCTCCCCCGTTACGATTCGCGCCTCCGGAGAATCAGGAGCCTCATAAGGAGAATCAATACCGGTAAACTCCGAAATAACGCCGGCACGCGCTTTCTTGTACATGCCCTTTGGATCACGCGCCTCACATATCGACAACGGAGCATCGACGAATACTTCATGAAACTCCCCCTCTGGAAACAAGGCCCGCGCATTGTCTCTATCTGTACGAAAGGGCGAAATAAAGGCAGTAATCACAATTAGGCCTGCGTCGGTCATTAGTCTCGCCACTTCTCCCACCCTACGTATATTCTCAGTGCGATCAGCGTCGGTCATACCGAGGTCACGATTTAAGCCATGGCGCACATTGTCACCGTCAAGCAAATACGTATGAAAGCCCTCCTTCAGTAAGTGAGCCTCCAATGCGTTTGCGAGCGTAGACTTACCCGAGGCAGAAAGACCCGTCATCCAGATACATGCCGAGCGCTGGCGCTTTGCGGCTGCTCGCTCTTGGGCGCTGCACGCCGTTGAATGCCAAACAACGCTGGCATTACTTGTTTGTTCGCTCATAACCTATACCTACCCTTTCTCAGAACCGCTTTCATATTTATAGCTATAATAACCGTGATCTCGCCCAGCACGCTTTTCTACGCAGTTAAGAATGGCGCCCCCCACTTTCACGCCGGTACGCTCCAGACGCTCTGCAGCAATCATCGTTTCCTTTACTGAGTTGACGTCGTATCGCACCACCATGAGTGCAGCCCCAGCAGACTGCCCAATAATTGCAGCATCTGTGACCGCGAGAATCGGCGGGGTATCGATAATAATGAGATCATACTGGCCCGATACGCTATCAATCATGGATTGCCACGACGACGTCATTAATAGCTCCGCGGGATTTGGTGGGATCTCCCCAGCAGGCATAAACGATAAACTAGATATTTGTGTAGGCTGAATCGCCGCAGGCAAATCGATTTGCCCGGACAGATAAGACGACAAACCGCGCCCACGCGTCGCTTTAAAAAATTTATGCAAATGGCCACGACGCATATCCGCGTCAATAAGCAGCACACGCTTGTTGATCTGCGCTAACACAACAGCCAGGTTGGCAGAAATAAAAGACTTTCCAATGCCAGGACTTGGACCTGTGATCATCAAGACCGGAGCATCCGCATCCAACATCGCAAAATGCAAGCTCGTACGCAGACTACGCAAAGATTCAATCGCTAAATCACTAGGATCTTCCAATGCCAATAAGTTTGATTCTCGTGACGTATTTTTGCTGTTTTTAGTTACCGCCAGTTTCTCTTGAGTAGCTGACAACGGTACCGTCGCATAAACGGCAAGCCCCTCTTTCTCCAATTGATCCGGCGACTCAACGCCTTTATGAAAGGCCGCCCTAACAACAACCCAACCAACGCCGGCCATCCCACCAAGCATAACCGCCAGCACCAGCACCATCGCCTTTCTCGGTGCCACCGCCACAGTATCGGCAAGTGCCGTATCAATAATACGGACATTCCCTACCGTACCGGCCTTTAAAATGCGCAGCTCCTGCACCTTGTTTAGCATCTGTACGTAAATTTCTTGGTTAACCTTTACATCTCTGGTAAGACGAAGAATTTCTTGCTGCGTTGCTGGCAACGACTGAATTTGTTTATTCAGCTTTGCACGCTCTTCTTGCAAATTTTGGCGCTGACTAATTAGCGTTTGATAGGCCGGATGCTCTGGCGTATACATACGACTAACTTCGCTCTCCTTAAAGCTGAGCTCGTTGAGTTTCCCTTCTAACAATACCAAGCGCTCTAGCACTGACTTGGTTTCCAAGGTTAGATCGACAGATTCGCTTTGCAGACGATATGTATTGAGCTGTTCTTCCGCCCCCTGCAGCTTTTCTTTCATATCAGGAAGCTGTTTATCAAGAAAGTCTAGGCTGTTTTGTGCTTGTGCAGATAGGCGCTTAACATTCTGCAGGAGATAGCTTTCGGAAATCGCATCCAATGTAGCCTTAATCTTCGCTCGCGAAGAACCTTTATAAGACAATCGCAGGATGCCCGTATTTTTACCTAGCTCGGAGACAGAAAGATTGAGTGACGCATCCTTGATCACACTCAAAAGGTTTCGCTTAGTCAGCGTAAATACGCAACTTTCATCCACAGATAACTCTGCAAACTTCAGCACGATATCGCCGCTTTCGTTGGAGATTCGAGTCTCTGCGTCACCGCGAGCAAGCAGATGATCATCGACGTACAGCGACGCCATTTTACCTTTACCCGTTACAGTACTTTTTTCGTCAGCAGCCCCGCCGCCAGACGCACTAATAACAAGACGAAGCGTGCGGTCTTCTAAATAGTCCGGCAGCACTAATTGCTCGACAGCTATACGCACACCTGAATCCACGTAACTTGCAAACAATTGCGTAGATGGCCGAGGCGGCGCACGGAAAGATAAAAGGCTAGAAAAGAAAGACTGCTCGCGTTCTATGATAACATCCATGCCAAGCTGGTTAATTACATCACTTAGCACCATTCTAGAACGCAGTATTTCTATCTCCGCCTGAGCAGAGCTTTCTTGCGCAAACATTTCCGACATCTCAGCAAAACCGGGAACGCCGCCTTGCTTATCTTCAACCTGCAACAGAGCATCCGCACGATAAATGGGTGTCGCAAACAACAAATAGATTACAGCTGCCAAAAATGCAGCGCCCGTCATTCCGGCGATCAGCCCAGCACTGTCGACAAGAAGGCCCCATACTCGGCCAAGATCAATTTCATCATCTGCTATGCTGTTCAGTCTATTATTGCTCATCTTCTTCCGCTTAAATTTTTTACTTCTTCACATAATGGCTTTGTTAGTTTAAATATCGCCAACTGGCATCCACTAACACAACAAAGAAATCACTTAACCCGCACTTCGCAATCGCCCAGCATTAACCCAGCTTCTTGCCCCACGCCTGCACTCCGTCATACATCAACTTGAAAGCATACTGGTAGACTTCTTTATCCCGACGCCACGGATCCGGGATATCTTTCCCACCACTCCAATGTGTCAGCAAAAACACTTTCCCGCTTACGCTGGGATAGTTTCGCATCACATCGTCACGCTGGCGCTTTTCCATAACGAGAACAAGATCGAACTCTCGGCAGAGCTCCTCTGTTAATTTCTGTGCGACGTGGACGGGGCATTCGACGCCCTGCTCCCGCGCAACTTCACGCGCAATGGGCGCCATGTCTTTACCAACCAACCCAACCAAACCGGCAGACGCCACATGTTGATGAGGGCAAGCCTTTTGCATCAAAAACTCTGCTGTTGGGCTACGACAAATATTGCCATCACAAACGAATAAAATAGATGAAAACATTAGTTATCTGGATCCGTCAGACGATCTTCAGCTAACGCGCCGTAATAAATAGTTTGGACAGTTGGTAAAATCTGCTGAATAACACGATTCCAGCGAGCCAAAGGAGCGGCGGTCACATATATAATGTCACGTGGCTTCAATTCAAACTGATCGGCCAGCACCAAGGCAGCGGCATTTTTTGCGTTCAATTGATACACATCGATGCGCGGCTCACCCTTCTTTTCACCTCTGCGCATTACAAACACACCCCGCGCATTGGAGGTCATTTCGTTCAAACCTCCTGTGTCTGATAACGCTCCCGCGAGTGACAAACCATTGCGAGTCATAAACACAGATCGCGCCTCTTTTACCTCACCTAAGACAAATACTTTATTGTCTTCGTTACTGCCAACATTCAGTACATCATTATTCGTTAGCAGAATATTTTGTGAGGCGTCGCCTTTTTGATACAAAGCCTGCAACGAATAAGTGGTTTCCACCCCATCACGGGTAAGCGTGACTTTTCGCCAGTCGGCAAATTTAGACAAACCGCCAACAACATTAACTGCGTCGATAAGGCGCATAGGAATATTTGTAATTGGCACTGCACCAGGCTGCGCCACCTCACCTGTCACATAAACCCGCTGAGAACGAAATGAAGCAACGGTCACATCAACCTGAGGACTCTCAATATATTTACTAATTCGCTGAGTAATTAAATCACGAATCTCGGTGACGTCGAGCCCAGCCACTTCGATTCGTCCAACGTAGGGATAAAAAATGCTGCCATCTGCATGAACCCAGTTACCTGATTCTGCGGCGCTGCGTAACGAGCCTGCGGGTATAGTCAACTCGGGGTGATCCCAAACCGTGACATTTAAAACATCACCAGCACCAACAAGATATTCGTACTCACTTTCTTCTTCTGGAGGCATAGTGCTGACAGAGCTAGAGGAGTCTTCTTGTGTCGCAGGGAGCAAAATAGCTGTCGTAATCGAGTGCAGTTTGACGATATCGGGCAGCTCTGGCAGTTCGTCCTTGTCTTCGCCAAACCAGCTATTCCCACTAACGCCAGCGGACATATTGCTGCCGGGAACAACGGTACACGCCGAGAGAAGCAAGATGACCAAGCCAGCCCCCATGTCCAGTAACGTTTGTCGCCCTCGGCTAATAGAGTCCCGACGACGAGTGCTCCGTGACATTAGCGGCATTATTGCTGCTCCCTGATATGCGTCAACAAGATGAGTTGAACAGTGCTAATAATCAAATCGAAAATCCCACGCTGCCATGACATTACTCGACTCAATCTCTCCATCAACCGTTACCAGAGGCTCGCTAAAATGCTGTGCCGACAAGGTAAAACGATGCCTCTTAACGGGGAAACGCCAACGGGCCGATAAAACCGATATACGTGCCTTTTCGGGCAGCGCCAGCACTAGCGAACTCGGGTTTAACGAGGCAGCACGCAGTGTACCAGCTTGGTTTAATTCTGCATTGCTGTAGTTAATAGAAACTTCATGGCCATTGTTAAAAAATTGCATCGCGCCAACGGTCACGACATTAGCGTCGCGCTCCCATGTACTAGCGATATTACGACCCTGATAACGCAGGCCTGTTCCGTAGGTGGAATGTTCATACGCAGTAAGCAGGCGATCTTCGCCAAACCAGCCTCCGGCGACGGTATTGGTGCCTTCGACAATCCAGCGCTGGCTATAACCTCCAAACTGAGTAGCCCAATCAATACCGGCAAGACCTGTGTATTTAGACGGCAAACCGCTGGCCTCATCGTCCCCAGTTAGCTGACCGTAAAGACCTAGCGTTGACGCGCGCAGCGGCATGCCAAGCCTGAAGTCCGCCCCGCCGAGCTGGTTACCGGGATCCTCGCCTTCGTCAAAGCCCGAGGTCGCACCATTATCACGGCCAACGATCACATTCCAAAGACTATCGAAGCTTCCAGGTCGCCCCTCGCCCGCCCATTGGGCCAAACGACTAAAGCCTAGCTCTAGGTGGGACCAAGGACGAAAGGAGAGACGCGCACCCAACAGGCGCGCGTGCGTAATAACACGATCAGACTCAAGCTGGCCTGCAAACAACGTGAGATTCCAAGGACCAAGATAGCGGGCAATTGGGAGTGTTGATGCTGCGCTTTGCTGGCGCGTAACCCATACAGAAGGCACGGGCCGAGCGTTGCTGGACAACATGGTGGAGCTATACCAACCGGGCCCCCACCAACGATCAATTGCCCCAGCTCCCCAAACCCAGCCGTAGGCTTTCGCTGCAACATAAGATCCGTCAAGCCGCGCTGCGTGACCGTCGCGCTCAGCGTCCACTCGCTGCGCCTGAAGGCTCCATGCAAAAGTTGGCCCCACTGCGCCAACCCCAACGCTGACCTGACCTCGCTCGCGAGGTTGGCCAGCAAAACCTCTGAATAGCAGCTCCTCAGTTGCCCCGCTCAGCCCCACCTCTCCAGCAAAACCACTCGACCGGGCATGCCTGCGCTCATGACGAAGGTAACGATAGGCAGAGGAGGCTTGGCACGATGTCACGGGGGGGCTTTCAGGCGCATCGCGCCATGCCAAAGGCCATGTGCCCGTTAGAGAGTCAAGACAGCCCAGATCAACAAGTTGCTGAATCGCATGCCGAAGGCGTTCGTCACCCGGGCCAACCCAAGGAGAAGCTACGGCCATAGACGATAAAACTAAGGAGGACAACACAATGAAGTAGCGCAAGTGACACCATCGCCTAGTGGAAGCCCTACGGCACGCCAACCGTGCAGCCGCACTGAGAACGCAATAGACCTTTTATGGAAAGGTGCCATGTCATGTCATGACGCCTCCAATGATAAGCGATTGATTGTACAGTGATTTTTACCTTCAGCAACTTTTAATTGAGAATCGTTTAACAATTCTTATAGATAAAAGCCCCTGCTAAACTTGAAAAATACTGCGGCACTGGCAGTAGGTATCACGAGACATACTCGCTGGCGGCATGTTTTTCTGAGATTAACAACCTGCTCTGCAAGCGACCACAACCCGAATAAAATCAAAAGTTCGCCTGCAAGACGGACCCCCACTGAAACCAAAAACAAAAAGGCCGGCACACGTTTACTGTGCCGGCCTTTTTATCCCAATACTTACTTCAACTTAATATGATCTTTATTACGCTTTACCGTCGCGGCACCGATGCCCTTGACGTTGGCCAGCTCTTCAACGGACTTAAACGGTCCGCTCTTTTGCCGATAGACCACGATTGCATTAGCTCGACTGATGCCAACCCCCGTTAATGATTCTGTTAGCTCCGCCGCATTGGCAGTATTGATATTCACATCTGGGCGCGCACTAATTGCTGGCTCGGAACCTGCGGCACTCGCCGACAACGTAGCCAGTGAACCAAACGCCAAAATTACGCTAAGAAAAACTGCTTTGAAAAATACCATGGGTCACATCCATATGATCAATTAAAGGAGGTGACACTATATAAGAGATCTTTTTTTCCAACAGACTCAAGCTGCTACAGCCTCCGTGCTACGACGCGCTCAGCTCTTGTAGTATTGCCGCCACCGCATCTGTAGGCGAATCCGCCTGTGTAATGGGCCGACCAATAACCATGTAGCTCACGCCGAACGCCAACGCTTGCGCGGGTGTAACGATACGCGTTTGGTCGCCGCGATCGGCGCCTGCAGGACGAATGCCCGGCGTAACAAGTGCAAAGTCCTTGCCTAGGTTATCGCGCAGCAGCGGCGCCTCTTGGGCAGAGCAAACCACACCATCCATACCGCTGCTCTGGGCCAACTCAGCAAGATGACATACTTGATCGGTCAGTGAGCGGCTAACACCAGTCTCTGCCAACTCTTCCGCCCCCATGCTGGTAAGAACGGTGACAGCGGTCAACAACGAATCGCCGGTGCTTTTATCCACCGCCTCACGCGCCGCCTCCATCATGCGCCGACCGCCACAGGCATGAACATTCACCATCCACACTCCCAAATCCGCCGCTGCACGAATCGCGCCGGCAACGGTGTTGGGGATGTCGTGGAATTTCAAATCAAGAAATACGTCAAAACCTTTTTTCTGCAACGCTTCCACTACAGCAGGACCGCTGCGCGTGAACAATTCTTTACCAACCTTTACCCGAACCTGCTCAGGCGATAACAAACCAGCCATCTTCACCGCCTGCTCAGCACTGGAGTAATCCAGCGCAACGATGATTGGCGAGTTCATAGAAGAAACCAAAGAATTTGAAACCGACATTAACGCTGTTCCTGTTCCTGATGCGGACGCAACACACCCCAGTGTTTGCAGGTTGGACATTGCCAGTGCAAACGATGAGCGTCGAAGCCACAATTTGTGCATTGATATATCGCCTGCTCTGTCAGCAGCTGCTGAGTCAGGCGTTGTAGTATGCCAAAGTGCTCTCGTGCCGAGCCTTCCGTTTGATCAATATTCATCTCAATAATACGGTTTAGGCCACGCACGGTTGGGTGTGCTTTCATATAATCAGCAATAAACAAAGACGCCGCTTTTTCGCCATACTCGGCGCGCAAGCTCTCTGCCAATTTAAGCACTACCGCTGTTGTCGGGCGCTCTAAGCTGACTTTAGCCAGCAAACGACGCAGCGACTCCTGTTTACCTAGAGCAGTATAACAGCGCTCTAGGTCGTCAAGCACTTCATCAAAGAAGTCTGGGTCCTGACGACGAATACGACGAAAAACACGCGCGGCGTCTTCCCAGTGCCCCGCATGCATCTCCAAACGTCCTAGCATGACATTCGCGCGCACACAGTTACTATCGTAACCCAATGCCCGTCGCAGCATTCTTCGTGTGATACTTTGCTCATCTCCGCTAAAGCGATCGGCCAGCTCACAGCAGTAATGTGCGAGCATCGGTGCGACGGCCGGGTCGCTAGATAACAATCGATCGCCCACTGTCAGCGCATTATGCCAATCCTTTTCCTGCTCAAAGACCGAAAGCAAATAACGCATTGCCTGCTGCGAACGACTCCCCCGATCGATCATATTCTGTAGAATCAATTCCGCTCTATCGAGCAACCCAGCCGAAATATAATCACGCGCCAATTCAAGCTCAACTTCTTCACGAACGTCGTCCGGCAGATCACCCTGCTCAAGTAAATTCGAGTGAATACGGGTGGCGCGATCAAGCTCACCGCGCTTACGGAAAAGTCGCGCCAAGCCAAGATGGGTATCAAGAGTGTTTGCGTTAACGTCAAGACTGCCAACAAAAATATCAACGGCTTTGTCTGGCTCTTCGTTTAACAGGAAGTTCAGTCCACGCATATATTCGCGGGAAAGATTTTCGATACGATTGCGATGACGGCCGCGACGACTACGTCGACCAAGCCAGTAGCCAATTGCAATCGCAACAAAAAAAAGCACCAACCATTGCGGATCTTGCATCATCGCTTTGCCAAGCTCCGCGAAAGCGGCTGTAAGGCGCCCACTGAAATTGTCAGCGAGCGATACAATAAAGAGTAGCGAAAGAGAAACCCTGACATATACGCCGCCCTTTCTTACGCTCTAGGGCGAACTATTTTCAGCAGCGCACGAATACCAAAGCCCGTCATCGCGCCCAGTAACGCACCAGCAATAAAGATCAGCAGCAACAACACACCAAGTCGCGCCTCAATAATAAAGCCCGGCGCCAGAAAATTAACGGATACAAGAGATTGATTTGCCAAAACGAAAAACAAGGCGACCACAAACATCAATAACGCCAACAACAGCCAGCCAGCATAGAAGAGCCGTGACATAACTTAGGAACCAGTGCTTACAGCGCTAGCGCCTGATGCCGCGCTATGCTCTTCAGCGATCGCCGAATTAACGCGCTCGCGAAGCTCTTTACCTGGTTTGAAATGAGGAACATATTTGCCATGCAACTCAACCGACGCCCCTGTTTTAGGGTTACGCCCGACTCGCGGAGCACGAAAATGGAGGGAAAAACTACCGAAGCCGCGAATCTCAATACGGCCGCCATCCGCTAATGCGTTGGCCATTTCTTCGATCATGGTCTTGACTGCCAACTCGACATCCCGTGGGGAGAGCTGCGTTTGCCGTGCGGCAATACGGTCAATCAATTCCGATTTAGTCAATGCCATAACAACCCTTTCCCGGTGGATGCCCCCACCCAGGGGGCCACGCCGAACGGCGTGGCCCTAGGGGAGCTATATTACTCGCCGCCTTCCATCTGCGCCTTGATCAGATCACCAATAGTTTTTGGTGACTGAGCGTCTTTCTGCAGATTGTCGACAACTTCACGGTCTTCTTCCACGTCCTTCGCTTTGATGGACAAGGTGATACCGCGATTCTTACGATCAAGAGCAGTGATCTTCGCCTCAACCTCAGTACCCACTGGCAACACAGCGCTAACATCTTCAACGCGGTCACGGGATACGTCGGCAGCTTTGATTACGCCTTCAACATTTTCAGCTAGCTCAATAGTCGCAGACTTGGCATCAGCAGCGATGACCTTACCTGTTACGATTGCGCCTTTATCGTTAACTGAAACATACTGAGCGAACGGATCGTTTGTCAACTGCTTGATTCCAAGGGAAATTCTTTCCCGCTCAGGATCAATAGACAGGATCACCGTCTCAAGCTCGTCGCCTTTGGCAAACTTACGTACAGCTTCTTCGCCCTGCTCATCCCAAGAGATGTCAGACAGGTGTACGAGGCCGTCGATGCCGCCGTCCAGACCGATGAAGATACCGAAGTCAGTGATTGACTTGATCTTGCCCGATACCTTGTCGTCCTTGGCATGAGTTGTCGCGAACGACTCCCATGGGTTGGCTTGACACTGCTTGATACCCAAAGAGATACGACGACGATCTTCTTCGATATCCAGAATCATCACTTCTACGTCGTCACTAATAGAGACCACTTTGGAAGGATGAATATTCTTGTTAGTCCAATCCATTTCGGAAACGTGAACCAGACCTTCAACGCCTTCTTCGATTTCAGCGAAACAGCCGTAATCGGTCAGGTTGGTGATCTTCGCTTTTACGCGCGCGCCGACTGGGTAGCGACGAACGATGTCATGCCATGGATCTTCGCCCAGCTGCTTGAGGCCGAGGGATACACGCATTTTTTCGCGATCAAACTTAAGAACTTTAACGTCGATTTCTTGGCCCACTTCAACGATTTCACTTGGGTGCTTAATACGCTTCCAAGCCATGTCGGTGATGTGCAACAGACCATCGATGCCGCCGAGATCAACGAACGCGCCGTAATCAGTAAGGTTCTTAACGATACCTTTAACTTCCATCCCTTCTTGTAGAGACTCGAGCAACTGGTCACGCTCTGCGCTGTGCTCTGCTTCCATCACCGCACGGCGGGAAACAACCACGTTGTTACGCTTAGCATCAAGTTTGATAACTTTGAAATCTAGATCCTTACCTTCCAAATGCGCTACATCGCGAACCGGACGGATATCTACCAAAGAACCCGGCAAAAATGCGCGGATCGGGCCGATATCGACGGTAAAACCGCCTTTTACCTTGCCACTGATAATACCCTTAACGATTTCTTCCTTGGTGTAGGCTTTTTCAAGCTCAGTCCACACTTCGGCGCGCTTAGCTTTTTCGCGAGACAGGCGGGTGAAGCCAAGGCCGTCGTCGATAGCGTCTACCGCTACTTCAACTTCGTCACCTATTGCGACTTCAATTTCCCCTTTCTCGTCGAGGAATTCTTCACGGGCAATAATGCCCTCAGATTTAAGACCTGCATTAACAGTGATCCAGTCGCTATCAATAGCAACAACTGAGCCAGTGATGATGGAGCCACGGGCTACATCGAGGTCTTTTAAACTTGCTTCAAAGAGTTCGGCGAAAGTTTCGCTCATGGAAGGTACCTTTGGGTTTTCAACCATACCTGCCAGCCGGTATGGGTCAGCTTAAGTTAAATCCATTTTGGTTCAGGCTGGTCACCTGAAATGAACCAAAACAAATCACCGCCACAGGCATAACACCCGTGTAAGCACTAGTGCGTTATCTTTATGAAAAACTGATTAAAGCTCTATAAAAGAGAACGCTGTTGCGCTTCGTCAAGAATCCGGTCGACCACTTCAATGACCGAGAGAGTGGTACTGTCTACGACAAGGGCATCATCTGCCGGCCGCAACGGAGCCACATCTCGATTCATATCACGCTCATCCCGGTTGCGGATATCCTCGACAAGGGCGGCGAGGGTAGCACTGAAGCCCTTTTCCTTCAACTGGTTATAGCGCCGCAGGGCGCGCTCTTCAGCGCTGGCGGTTAGGAAGATTTTCAGGGGAGCGGCGGTAAAAACGACCGTACCCATGTCGCGACCATCGGCAACTAAGCCAGGGGTTTGCGCGAAAGACTGCTGCCGCTCCAGCAAAGCATCTCTAACCGGTTGAAAAATAGCGACTTTTGATGCCAGCTCACCAACTTCTTCGGCGCGAATGGTATTGCCGACATCAACGCCATCAAGCATCACAAGGGTATCGCCGTCACGCTCAACAAAGCTAACAGGCAGAGCTTTCGCTAGCTTGACCAGTTTGGCTTCGTCATCCAGTGCCACCCCAATCTGTGTAGCGTGATAACCCAGCACGCGGTAAAGCGCGCCAGAATCGAGCAAATGCCAACCGAGCTTGATCGCCACTTCACGGGCAACGGTCCCTTTTCCTGAGGACACAGGCCCATCAATGGTAATCACAGAAACTGTCATGCTTGCTCCAAACGTACGCCAGCGCCACGCGCCAGCTCGGCAAAACCGGGGAATGATGTGGCGACATTGGCGGTATCATGGATCGCAATCGAGCCGGTCGCGCGAAGCGCCGCCATCGCAAAACTCATCGCAATACGATGATCGCCGTGGGACTGCACTGCCCCGCCGCCAATCTCACCCCCCACAATACGAATACCATCGTCATACACTTCTACTTCTACACCCAAGGCAAGAAGGCCGTCGGCCATTACTTGGATGCGATCAGACTCTTTAACGCGCAGCTCTTCCGCGCCGTGCAGAATGGTCTCGCCTTCGGCACATGCGGCCGCGACAAAAATAGCGGGAAACTCATCAATCGCCAGCGGCACCAAGTTCTCGGGAATGACGATGCCTTTTAATTGCGCGCTACGCACACGAATATCGGCAACCGGCTCGCCGCCTGCATCACGCTCATTTTCAAGGGTAATATCAGCGCCCATTAATTTTAGAATATCGATAACGCCTGTGCGGGTCGGATTAATGCCTACATGTGGCAGCAATAAATCCGAGCCCGGCGCTATCGACGCACCAACCAAGAAAAAAGCTGACGACGAAATATCGGCCGGCACTTCGAGCTTGCATGCAGTTAAGGAACCGCCTCCGGTCAGGGTACAAGTTGCACCGTTACGCGTCACAGGATAGCCAAAGCCCGTCAACATGCGCTCAGTATGATCGCGTGTTGGCGCAGGCTCCGTCACGGATGTTTCGCCCTGAGCGTAAAGGCCGGCCAACAACACGGCTGATTTCACCTGTGCAGACGCAACTGGCATATCGTAATGAAAACCGGTTAATGCTTGCGCACCACGAACATTCACCGGCGGCGTACCGTTACCCGTGGTCGCGATCGACGCTCCCATTTCACGCAGCGGCTTCGCCACGCGCTCCATCGGCCGCTTAGCCAGCGATGCATCGCCGGTTAGCTCGACATTAAATTGTTGCGCGCACAGCAAGCCCATCAGCAACCGCATGGATGTGCCGGAGTTGCCCATATACAGGCCACGTGTTGGCGCCTTTAGGCCATGCAGCCCCACACCGTGGACGCGTACGCGACCCGCGCTTGGGCCTTCAATAACAACGCCCATGTCGCGAAACGCTTGTAAGGTCGCCAGGGCATCTTCGCCTTCTAGGAAGCCATCAATCTCGGTGACGCCTTCGGCGAGCGCGCCGAGCATAATGGAACGATGCGAAATAGACTTGTCGCCGGCGACACGCACGCGGCCGGACAGCTTCCCGCCGGGTGCAACACTCCAGCCCTGAGACGGGGCATTTTCTGCTTTATTCATGAAGGACTCATCTGTAGACGTCTGCGCCTGAGTAAATGAAGAACGGGCACTCAAGGCCAGAAAGTGGGCACGGGCCGAGTTAGCGCGGGTCATGATAGCGAGTAATTTCTCGCTGTCACCTTCTGTGACTGCTTGACGGAACTGCTCCAGGCCTTGGGCAAACAAATCCGCCGCCTGCAACACTGCCTGTTTGTTCTCGCAGAAAATGTCGTGCCACATAACGGGGTCACTGGAAGCAATACGGGTAAAGTCCCGAAACCCTCCGGCGGCATAACGAAAGATATCGACTGAATCACCCTGACGCGCCAGTGTATCGACCAGTGAAAACGCTAATAAGTGAGGTAAATGGCTGGTTTCGGCAAGCACTCTATCATGCTCATCGGCATGCATTTCCAGCACATCTGCACCCAGCGCCGTCCATAAAGCACGCACTTTTTGGGTTGCGGCCGGATCGGTCTGCTGATGCGGAGTCAGAATAACGCGATGATTTACATAAAGATCTGGGTCGGCCGCTTCGACGCCACTTTTTTCTTTGCCTGCGATCGGGTGCCCAGGCACAAAGCGAGATACGAAAGCAGGCATTGCCGCTCTCGCCGCGTTGACCACGCTGCCTTTAACGCTGCCACCATCGGTGATAATGACGTTGGCCGACAGCCCCGGCAGCATTGCCATCATGGTCGCCGTCATCGCCGAAACTGGCACCGCCAAGAACACTAAATCGGCACCGCGAACAGCCTCGGCAAGGTCAGCGCTGGCGTGATCGACAACACCCAATGCCAAACCACGTTCACGGGTACGCTCCGAGCGCGAGCCAGCAACAACTTCTTCTGCAAGGCCACGTTGCTTAATGCCCGCAGCAAATGACCCGCCAATCAGACCAAGGCCAATAATCGCAACCCGCTTAAACAACGGTTGCGGAGCAATATCCGTCATGCCAACACCTGCTCTAGGGCCTGCAAGAAGCGTTCGTTTTCACGTGACAAACCAATAGACACCCGCAGATGATTCGGCAAGCCATACGCCGCAATCGGCCGCACAATAACACCCTGTGCTAATAACGCCTGATACAACGGCATCGCTTCGCGCTGACAATCAAACGCAATAAAGTTTGCCACAGACGGAATAACCGTCATGCCAAGACGCTCCAACCCCTCGACCAACTGCCCGAGCCCCGCAGCGTTTTCACTACGGCTATCGTCAAGATAGCTGTCATCTGCCAACGCAGCTTGCGCCGCCGCTAACGCCACCGCATTACAATTAAATGGCTGACGCACGCGATTAAGTACATCGGCAATCGCGGCCGACGAAATACCATAGCCAATACGCAAACTCGCCAAACCGTAAATCTTTGAAAACGTACGCGTCACAATAATATTCGGATGTGCTTCTAAATAGTGGAGGCCATTCGGGTAGTAAGCTTCTTCGACATACTCGAAATACGCTTCATCAAGCACCACCAAAACGTGCTCTGGCACTTTCTTTAAAAACAATTCCAGCGCAGAACGGTGAAACCATGTGCCGGTCGGATTATTGGGATTGGCAATAAAAATAATCTTAGTGCGCTCGGTAACCGCATCAGCCATTGCCTCTAGGTCGTGGCCAAAGCAAACCGCTGGAACCTGAACAGGCTTTGCCGAGCACGCCAAGGTAACAAGTGGATAAACGGCAAACGCATGCTCAGAAAAAATCACTTCGTCACCTGGAGCGAGCCAGCTACGCGCAATTAATTCGAGGACATCATTAGAGCCATTGCCCAGTGTTATTTGCTGCGGATGCACATCAAGCTTCTCAGCAAGCGCAGCTTTTAAATGAAAGCCTGAGCCGTCTGGATAGCGATGCAGGTCATTGAGTGCACTTTTTGCGGCAGCCAATGCCATATGACCGGGGCCCAGTGGATTCTCATTACTGGCGAGCTTAACAATGTGCTTAATACCAAGCTCGCGCTCCAGCTCCTCAATCGGCTTGCCCGTCTGATAAGGCTGAAGCAATTGAATGCCGGCATTCGCGGACCGAAGAAAATCACAGGTCATAATAGATGCCCCGTATTAGGTGATGGTTGACTTCGCATGCTGCGTTCGCCGCCAAGAGTAATGCTCAGTTTACGCCTTTGTATTCGATAAATATCAACGATACAGGCCTTAGCTAGAGCTATTCGCTTGCGAGCAAGCTCCCACTAAAACTATAAAGCCCACCGCAGGCGTAGAATTACAGTACGGCTTTTGGGTAAGAGCCTAGGAAGCGAATATCTAAACTGTCCGCCTGTAGATCATCGAGGACACGCTTAACTTCCGCATCATCGCGATGACCTTCCAGATCAATAAAGAACACATAGTTCCACTTTTCGGTGCGCGACGGGCGCGACTCGAGACGGGTCAGATTAATGCCACGGGACTGGAAAGGTTCCAGCACGTGATACAGCAAGCCAGGACGATTTTTTCCGCTTACGGAAATACTGGTTTTATCATTTCCGGATGCAGGCGTGTCTTGCCGTCCAATAATAATAAAGCGTGTGGTGTTATCTGGGCGATCTTCAATATTGTTTTGAATAACATCCAGCTGGTATAGCTCAGCGGCCATTTCGCCCGCGATTGCTGCCGCATTCCACTCACCCTCTAGGCGCTTTGCGGCTTGCGCGTTAGAACTCACAGCAATACGTTCTGCTCCAGGCATATTTGCGTCGAGCCATTTACGGCACTGCGCTAGCGTTTGCTGATGCGAATAAACACGGGATATCTTCTCACGCTGAGTATTTGCCCCTGCCATTAAGTGATGATGAATACGCAACTCAACTTCACCACAAACCTTCAGCGTCGATCCCATAAAAGAATCAAGGGTATGATTGACGACACCTTCCGTTGAGTTCTCTACCGGCACGACACCGTAATCGGCAGCCCCGGCTTCCACTTCACGAAAAACCTCATCGATCGCATTGAGCGGTGCAACATCGACACCATGGCCAAAATGTTTTAACGCGGCTTGATGGGTAAAGGTACCTTCTGGGCCAAGAAATGCGACACGCGTTTTTTGTTCCAACGCGAGGCAAGCCGACATCACTTCACGAAACAAGCGCGCCACGACTTCAGCGTCAAGCGGCCCTTTATTGCGCTCCTTTACGTTACGCAACACCTGCGCCTCGCGCTCAGGGCGATAAAAAATCGGCACTTCCTCGCCAGCTTTTTTCACATGGGCAACCTGCTGCGCCAGCGTTGCACGCTGGTTCAGCATGTCTTGCAGGGCAATATCCAACGCGTCAATTTGTTCGCGTAGTTGCTCAAGTGTCGGTATATCTTTCGTGTTATCAGCCATTGCGTTTAGCAAAGTCCTTCATAAAATCAATCAATGCATCCACGGCCGCTTCTGGTACCGCGTTGTATATGCTGGCGCGCATTCCACCAACCGAACGGTGCCCCGCAAGGTTCAGCAGGCCAGCCTGCTCCGCTTCTTTCAAAAATACTCTATCCAACGCATCGTCCGCTAACGCAAACGGTATATTCATCAGGCTTCGGCAATCAACCTGCACCGGATTGCTATAGAACCCACTCGCATCAATATAACCATACAGCTTATCGGCCTTACGCTGATTCAGCTCACCGATGGCCTGCAACCCGCCCTGCTCTTTCAGCCATGCAAACACCAAACCGGCAAGGTACCAACCGTAAGTTGGTGGCGTGTTATACATGGAGTCGTTATCAGCGAAGGTTTTGTAGTTAAGCATCGCTGGTACCGCGTTAGACGCGTGGCCAAGCAACTCTTTGCGCACAATAACCAAAGTCAGACCCGCCGGGCCAATATTTTTCTGGGCGCCCGCGTAAATCAATCCAAACTTTGATACATCCAATGGTCGCGACAATATAGAGGAAGAGTAGTCGGCCACTAACGGCACATTGGTCTGAGGGGTAAAGTTATACTCTACGCCACCAATGGTTTCATTAGGCGTGTAATGCAAGTACGCCGCATTCTTTGAAGGCGCCCAATCCGACTGCGAAGGCACATAGCTAAAGTTTTTATCTTTGCTGCTGGCGACGACATTAACATCACCAAAGCGCTGCGCTTCTTTAATCGCTTTACTGGACCACTGTCCGGTGTTGACGTAATCAGCCACACCGCCGGCAGGCAGCAAATTCATCGGTACCATGGAGAACTGCTGCGACGCTCCGCCCTGTACAAACAGCACTGCGTAGTCGTCACTAATGCCCAACAGGTCGCGCAAGTCCTGCTCTGCACGTGCCGCTATCGCGACAAACTCTGCAGAGCGATGACTCATCTCCATCACGGACAGACCACGACCTGCGTAGTCGAGCATTTCTGCCTGAGCTTTCTTTAAAACCTCTTCCGGCAACGCGGCCGGACCGGCGCAAAAGTTAAACGCACGTGTCATGCATAAACCCCGGTAATTATTCCTCTGACGCCGTCTCGTCGGCGTCACCTTCGGTTGCGGACACGTCAGCGGAAACAACTTCCGCAGCGGCGTCAGCCGTTCCAGATACTGCACTTTCTTCTAGGCCGCCTTCGACATCAACCTCAAGCTCTTCGTCATCAAGACCTTCAAGCTCAGGAATTGGCTCCACACCGACCAGGGTCTCTTTTTCGCCAAGTCGAATCAGTGTCACGCCCTGAGTATTACGCCCCAGCGTGCTCACTTCATCAACTCGTGTACGCACCAAGGTGCCTTGGTTAGAGATCAGCATAATATCTTCGCCGCCAAAGACCTGCGTCGCGCCGACCAACTGACCATTACGATCATTCACAACCATGGCAATAATGCCTTGGCCGCCACGACCCTTGGCTGGGTACTCAGTAATATCTGTGCGCTTGCCGTAACCATTTTCGGAGGCCGTCAACAATTCGCCGCCCTCTTCAGGCACAACCAGTGCAATGACTTCCTGGCCTTCTTTCAAGCGCATGCCACGCACACCACGCGCCGTACGACCCATTGGCCGCACCGCATTTTCATCAAAACGAACCGCTTTGCCAGTGTTCGCAACCAACATAATGTCTTGGCTGCCGTTGGTCAGTGCGACGTTCACAAGGTGGTTACCCTCGTCCAATTCAATCGCGATCAAACCGGTCGAACGTGGACGCGAGAACGCTTGCATATCCACTTTCTTCACCGTGCCATTGCTGGTCGCCATAAAGATGAACTTACTTTCCATCTCTTTGGGAATCGGCAAAATGGCAGTAATACGTTCTTCTGGACGCAACGACGGAATCAAATTCACAATCGGCTTGCCGCGTGAGTTACGACCACCTTGCGGCAATTCGAAAACACGCAACCAGAAAACCTTGCCTTCGCTGGTGAAGCACAGCAACGTATCGTGCGTGCCCGCAACAAGCAGGTGATCAACATAATCTTCGTCTTTCACTGCCGTCGCCGCTTTACCACGACCGCCACGCTTCTGCGCACGATAGGTATCAATCGGCTGAACCTTCGCGTAACCGCCATTCGACAAGGTCACAACAACGGTTTCTTCTGCAATCAAATCTTCCATCGTGAAATCTTCACGGGAAGCCTGAATTTCAGAGCGACGCTCATCTGCGTATTCATCACGAACAGCATTTAGCTCTTCACGAATCACTCTGAGCAACTCTTCTGGATCATTCAGAATTTTGCTTAGCTCGATAATTCTCTCAAGCAATAGTTGATAATCTTGGACCAACTTTTCTTGCTCAAGGCCGGTCAGTTTTTGCAAACGTAAATCAAGAATCGCTTGCGCCTGATCCACCGACAAGTAGTACTTGCCATCGCGCATGCCAAACTCATCACCCAAACCATCGGGCCGACATGCATCATCGCCACCAGCACGTTCGAGCATGCCGGTCACATTGCCCGGAGCCCAACCCTGTGCGATCAAGCGCTCTTTCGCTTCCGCGCCACTGGTGGATTCTTTAATTAACGCAATGACCGGATCGATATTTGATAGCGCAACCGCGAGGCCTTCTAACACATGGCCCTTTTCACGCGCTTTACGTAATTCATACACCGTTCTACGTGTTACCACTTCGCGACGATGACGAATAAAGGCTTCAAGAATCTGCTTAAGATTGAGTGTGCGCGGCTGACCGTCGATTAACGCAACCATATTAATGCCGAACACATTTTCCATTTGTGTTTGGCTATAGAGGTTGTTCAGTACCACTTCTGGTACTTCGCCACGACGTAGCTCGATAACAATACGCATGCCGTCTTTATCAGATTCGTCGCGCAGCTCAGTAATGCCTTCAATCTTCTTATCTTTAACAAGCTCGGCAATCTTTTCGATCAATCGCGATTTGTTCACCTGATACGGAATTTCGGTAACGATAATGGCCTGCTTGCCACCGCGCTCCATATCTTCGATTTCAGCGCGCGCGCGCGTATATACCCGACCACGGCCCGTGCGGTATGCCAACACGATGCCAGCGCGACCGTTAATAATGCCGGCGGTAGGAAAATCTGGGCCGAGGATATATTCCATCAACTCGTCAATGGTCAGCTCGCTGTTATCAATCAGCGCGAGGCAAGCATCGACGACTTCGCCAAGATTATGCGGCGGAATATTAGTTGCCATGCCGACAGCAATACCGGACGAACCGTTCACCAGCAGGTTCGGAACGCGCGTTGGCATGACCGCAGGAATTTGCTCGGTGCCGTCGTAGTTTGGTACGAAATCAACGGTTTCTTTATCGAGGTCGGCAATTAGTTCATGGGCGATTTTTGCCATGCGCACTTCGGTGTATCGCATAGCCGCCGCGTTATCGCCGTCAATCGAACCAAAGTTACCTTGGCCATCGACCAACATATAACGCAGGGAAAATGGCTGTGCCATACGAACAATGGTGTCGTACACAGCGGAGTCGCCGTGCGGGTGATATTTACCGATCACATCACCAACCACACGGGCCGACTTTTTATAAGCCTTATTCCAATCGTTGCTCAGCTCGTGCATGGCGAACAATACGCGCCTGTGGACGGGCTTAAGGCCGTCACGCACATCAGGCAATGCACGACCAACAATGACGCTCATGGCGTAATCGAGATACGACTGTTTTAGCTCGTCTTCAATATTGACTGGGGTGACTTCTTTGGCGAGATCCGTCATGTGCTTATTCTGTCCCCTTAAATCCTGTCTGCTGGCCAACGGACCAGCACCGCGAAAGCCGAGCATGATAGCACATGAAATGGGCGTTCGTGGCTACTCAATGGGCAAACATTCCCGACTACTTTAAGGGCTACTTTCGTCACTACAGGCGCCACCCCCAGCAACGCTAAAACGCTCCCTCTGCATGGCGCCCCACATCGCACAAAAGTTGTACAGGTGCCGCGCGAAAAGCGGCACGCAAAACCCTGCGGCAAACGGTATACTGCGCGCTTTGCGTACTCCGTCGGAGCAATTTATGAGCAATGCCCCTGGTCGGGCCGATTTAATCGTCCACGCACGTTGGATTATTACAGTGGATGGCGCGGCGAGTAACGCCACCGCTTCCACCACCAACCCTATTACCCCCTCAACTCTCGGCGCGGGCGACACAAGCACACAGGCCAACGCAGAACGCACAACAACTGGCGAAAAAATACTCAGCCATTACGCCCTCATTGTTCGTGACGGGTTAATTATTGACCTGCTGCCATCCGCGGACGCGACTCAGCGCTGGCAGGCCGATGAAGTCCTGACACTGGAGCGCCACGCGTTAATGCCGGGACTCGTCAACGCCCATACGCATAGTGCCATGAACCTGTTTCGCGGCATCGCCGACGACCTTCCTTTAATGACATGGCTGGAAGACCATATCTGGCCGGCAGAGGGAAAGTGGATCAGCGATCAATTTGTACATGACGGCACCCGCTTTGCAGCCGCCGAAATGATTAGAAGTGGCACTACCTGCTTTGCCGATATGTATTTTTTCCCCGATGCCATCGCCCGCGCGGCGGTAGAGGCGGGATTACGCGCATCAATCTTCTGTCCAATTCTCGATTTCCCCACCCCTATGGGTCAGGGCCCAGACGATTACCTCAAGATCGCCCTCGCGGCCCATGACAACTGGCGCCACGAACCCTTGATACGGATCGGCTTTGGCCCACATGCGCCTTACACCGTGTCGGATGAACCGCTGGAGCGCATCCGCACGTGGGCAGAGGAGCTTGATGCGCCAATCATGATGCACATTCATGAGACCGAGTTTGAAGTCAGCAGTGCCGAACAAGCCTCTGGCCTTCGCCCTCTCGCGCGCCTACAGCAGCTTGGATTATTAACACCAAGACTATTGGCCGTGCACATGACGCAGCTTAATAAAGAAGAGATACAGCTAATTGCCGATACCGGCGTGTCGGTAGTGCACTGCCCTGAATCCAACTTAAAATTGGCCAGCGGATTCTGCCCTGTTGAATCCTTGCGCAAAGCTGGGATAAACCTAGCACTGGGCACCGACGGCGCCGCGTCTAACAACGATCTCGATATGATTGGCGAACTCCGCACCGCCGCATTGCTCGCCAAAGGGGTCGCCGCAGACGCATCAGCGTTGCCCGCCGCTGCGGCGCTAGAAATGGCCACGCTAGGAGGCGCTCGCGCCTTGGGTCTCGATCAACAGATCGGCTCACTGACGCGAGGCAAGCAAGCAGACTTTATTGCCATTGATCTCGGCGCCATCGAAACACAGCCGCTCTTCAATCCAATCGCGCAGATTGTGTACGCTAGCACACGAGACCAAATCACCCACAGCTGGGTGGCCGGCAAATGCCTACTCGCCGATCGCAAACTGCAAACTCTTAACGAAGCACGCGTATTGCGCGATGCACACAGCTGGGGCGAGAAAATTATGCAATCACAAAACGCCAAGGCAGACGCCTCAACCGATAAAAACGGAGCTGCCTCATGAGCGCCCCCGACACACGAGCCAAAGCGCCACCAGCAACCAATGTCGACCCGCAAGAAATCGCAAAATTTGAGGCACTGGCTGAGCGCTGGTGGGACACCAATTCAGAATTCCGGCCATTACATGAAATCAACCCGCTGCGGCTGAACTATATTGATGAACGAGTCAGCCTACCGGGCAAAACCGTCATTGATATCGGCTGTGGCGGCGGCCTCGTATCCGAAGGAATGGCCAGACGCGGCGCCACGGTGACCGGTATCGATCTCGGCGAAGCGCCACTGGCAGTCGCACGCTTACATGCGGAAAAAGAAGGCATTGAGGTTGAATATCTTAACATTCCTGCCGAACAGATTGCGGCGGAGCGTGCCGGCCAGTACGACACCGTAACCTGCCTTGAAATGCTTGAACATGTACCCGACCCCGCTTCGATCATTGCCGCTTGCGCGCAGCTGGTTAAGCCTGGCGGCCAAGTTTTCTTTTCAACCATTAATCGCAACCCGAAAGCTTTTATGTTTGCGATTGTTGGCGCCGAATACGTACTACGGTTATTGCCGCGCGGCACTCACGAATACAAAAAATTTATCCGCCCGTCTGAACTCGCCGCCTGGTGTCGCGATGCGGGCCTGCAAGTGCGCGACACGACCGGCATGACCTATAACCCGCTGACCGAGGTATACCGCCTCGGTCGCGATGTCGATGTAAATTATCTAATGCACGCGGTGAAAAATGCCTGATGCAGTTTTTTTTGATCTCGACGGCACCCTGATCGACACGGCGCCAGATTTTTACACCGTTATTAACGCGACGCTTCACGAAGCCGGGCGCCCACCGGTTACCTTTTCTGCCGTGCGCGAGCAAGTGTCTAATGGCGGCAAAGCCATGATCGGCTTAGGCTTCGGTTTGAAGCCCGGCGACACCGAATTCGATCATTGGCTCAATCGTTTTCTTGATCGTTATGAGCAACACCTCGCCGTTGATACCGTACTCTTTGATGGCATGGCAGAGGTCTTGAACCAACTCGACCAACACAACATTCCCTGGGGGATTGTCACCAACAAACCAACTCGATTTACCTTGCCCGTACTGCAAGGCCTTAATCTTATCGACCGCATTGGCCCTATTATTTGCCCCGATGATGTGAGCGTGCGCAAGCCTGACCCTGAAGGCCTATTAATAGCGGCAAAACAAACTCACAGTAAGCCAGAAAAGTGCATTTACGTTGGCGACCATATCCGCGATATTGCCGCAGGACGCAACGCCCGCATGACCACCATTGCAGCGTTATTTGGTTACATTGATGCGACCGAAAACCCTCAAGACTGGCATGCAGATCACTATATTGAGCACGCGAGCGAGCTGCCCGCACTGTTTGAGTTAAGCAAACGCCTATAGACTAATCTATGCGGCAAAAACGTTACCGTATAGCCGCACGATAACGCTGCTATAAAGACACCGCACTCGCAGGAATTTTCATGATTGATCACGCACAAATACAACAGCAAGCATTGTCTTATGCTTGCCCCGAGGACGCCTTTAAAGATCGCGTCATTCTGGTCACCGGCGCTGGCGATGGCATTGGTCGCGGTATCGCCCTCGCACTGGCCAGCCACGGCGCCACCGTTATTCTACTTGGCCGCACCCAAGAGAAACTCGAAGCCGTTTATGACCAGATCAAAGCAGGCGGTTACCCAGAGCCAGCTCTGGCACCGGTGAATTTGGAGGTGGCCCGGCCGCAGGATTACGAAGAACTTGCCACCCTATTCGAAAGAGAGTTCGGCAGACTCGACGGCATTCTGCATAACGCCTCCATGCTTGGAGAGCTCACTCCCTTAGAGCAGTACGGATACGAAACATGGGAAAGCGTCATGCAAGTTAACGCCAATGCGCCGTTTTATTTGACCCGCGCAATGATGCCGCTACTGCAAAAATCCGAAGACGCGTCCGTTGTGTTTACGTCATCCAGCGTTGGCCGAAAGGGCCGCGCATTCTGGGGCGCTTACTCGGCCAGTAAGTTCGCCACCGAAGGCCTTATGCAAATACTGGCAGATGAGCAAGAAAATGTTTCATCTATACGCTCCAACAGCATTAACCCAGGCGCCACTCGTACCAATATGCGCGCGCTGGCCTATCCCGCTGAAGATGCCAACACGCTAAAAACGCCCGCCGACATTGCACCGGCCTACCTCTTTTTACTCGGCCCAGCCAGCAAGGGCGTCACCGGGCAAGCTGTGAATGCCCAATAAATTCAAAGTACTCTAAAAGCGCCCCGCAACACTTTAAGAAGCCCCTGAATAACTCCGGCTGCGCAAAGCACTCCCCGCTCAGCGCAAAACCGGAGTCATAAACGCTGCTGGTACCCACAAGCCAACCTCCACCCACAACACCCAGCCTTATACAAACCACATTTTCACTACAACCACTGCAGTGAGGCGCTAGCGGGCGGCCTTTACATTAGCCCAGCAGTGCCGCCTGCTGTTTTGCCGGTAAGGCGACTGACAGGATAGCCACAGCCAAAACGCGGCAAAGCCAATAGCCCCTTTTCCAGTCGGTGCATACTGCCGATCATATCGCCGTAATACTCAACATAAGTTGCATAACAAAAAAAATCCTACACGGAGAACATCATGAAACGAATCATCATGGCGCTACTACTCTGCGCATCGGCTGCCGTCTTCGCTAATGAGTTCCCTTTAACCAGTGCACAGCAGAAACAACTACAATCTGCCTTTCCCAACACCACGCTAACAGACAGTCAAATTAATACGCTGCGCGACGTGTTTTACTCTCACGACCAGCCAGTTCGGGCACGTGTTAAGGCCATGAGTCAAATGATCGGTCTTGACCAGATGCCTGCCGGCGAACGCCTTCATCGCCGCATTTGCATCTGGGATATTGTCGGTCGAAACGGCCCAGTATTTACCGCCGCAATGGAGCAACGAGCACTTGCGCTAGAGTACGGTGTTAACTTGGAAATGGTGCCATACACCAACGAATCCATCATGGTCGACGAGTTCAAATCTGGTCGCTGCGACGCCGCACTCATGAGCGGGCTAAGAGCACGCTTATTTAATCTTTATACCGGCACGGTTGACGCGATTGGCGCGGTCCCATCACAAGATCACATGCGCTTATTACTGCAGGTGCTGTCCCACCCTCGCCAAGCAGGCAAAATGGTCAGCGGCGATTACGTCGTCATGGGCATATTCCCCGCTGGCGCCGCTCATATTTTCGTCAACGATCGCAGTATTAGTACGTTAGCGAACGCCGCCGGAAAAAAAGTCGCAGTACTTGATTACGACCCCACACAAGCCAACATGGTCGCATCCATCGGCGCGACACCGATTTCCACCGACATCGTCTCCGCACCAAATAAATTCAATAACGGCGTTGTTGATATCCTCGCCGCTCCGCTAATCGCGTATGAGCCACTCGAACTCTATAAAGGCATGGGCGACAATGGCGGTATCGTCGAATATCCATTAACCCAATTAACCATGCAGCTACTCGGCAGAAAAGATAAGTTTCCTAATGAAGTAGCACAGCTTATTCGTGAAGCGGTTTTTGAGAACTACGACATGGTCGTCAAACGTCTTGAGCAAGAAGCGAAACGCGTACCGAACCATTGGTGGATTCCCATTTCGAAAAAAGAACAACGCGAATACGAAGTCATGATGGAAAGCGCCCGTATTGCATTACGAGACCAAAACTATTATGACGCGGACATGCTCAGCCTACAGAATCGCGTTCGATGCAAAGTCGATGCCTCTCGACCTGAGTGCGTCAATGGTCGCGAGCGCAACGAGCCTTCTGAAAAAGAAGCCAAAAAATAACAAAGAGAGTTCAATCAATGCACATGCTAAAAACATTAACATCCGCCGTTAGCGTAACGGCACTAACTTGCGTCGTCACCGTTGCGGCGCTAGTAACGACCGGCACCGCAAGCGCGGAAAGCGTCGAAATGAGTGCTGCGCAACGGGCGGAACTCGCCAAGGTCGCGCCTGGCCTCAACATCACCGCACAGATGGCGAAGGATCTTCGCGCCACTGCATACGACCAATCGCTGAGCATTGATGAACGCGTGGCCGCTATCCGTCGCATTGCCGGTTACCCATCCGGTGAAGCGATTAAGCGTACTGTCTGTATCTGGGATATCGTTGGTCGCTCTGGCCCGGTTTTCACCGCCGCGCAAGACCAGAAAGTACGCATGCTAAAATACGGCGTTGACGTCACCATGATCCCCTACACCAGTGAAAGCATTGTTGTTGACGACCTAAAGGCTGGCGTCTGCGATGCAGCACTGATTAGCGGTTTGCGCGCGCGCCTATTTAATCGCTTTACTGGCACTGTCGATGCTGTCGGCGCACTACCATCCGCCGCACATATGCGCATCCTGCTTCAAGTTCTAGCCAGCCCTAAAAGTGCCGACAAAATGGCAGACAACAATTATGTTGTAATGGGTATTGCACCTGCCGGCGGCGCCTATATTTTTGTCAACGACCGCAGCATTACCAGTCTATCCAAAGCAGCCGGCAAAAAGGTTGCCGTACTGGATTACGATCCGACTCAGGCACGCATGGTCGCGCAAGTTGGCGCCACACCCATTTCTTCCGACATCGTCTCAGCACCGAATAAATTCAACAATGGCGTCGTCGATGTCTTAGCTGCACCACTGATCGCTTACGAGCCTTTAGAGCTCTATAAAGGTATGGGAAATAATGGCGGCGTCATTAATTATCCGCTTGCGCAAATTTCCATGCAGCTGATTGGGCGCAGCGATAAATTCCCGAATGAAATCGCTCAGCTTGTACGCGAAGCCTTTTACGAAGGTTACGACCAGATCATGACGCGCATTAACGCAGAAGCCGCCAAAGTACCGGCCAAATGGTGGATCGAAATACCTGAAGAAGATAAATCCGAGTACGAACAGATGATGATGGAAGCGCGAATACAACTGCGTGACGAAGGCTACTATGACGGCGAGATGCTGACATTACAGCGGAAGATTCGCTGTAAGCTGGATCAGGCTCGGGCAGAATGCTCAAACCCCAAAGAATAACGAAGAAAAACTACCTCACTCTTATTAGAAGTTAATTCTGCTAGCACAGGTTTTACTTTTACTGAAAGGTTCATAATCGATTGCAAGCAAGCTCCCACAAAAAAACAAGCTAACCTCTCATGGTTTACGTTGCGGGGCATGCTTGCGGGCAATGCCCTAAGACTAGTGCAAAAAACCCTTAGGCAAACCAAGATCTTCAATGCCTGCATCCATGCCAGACCAAAGATCAAGACGCGAGTCACCGAAGACATCTAACTCTGGCGCCAGCACTTGCACATAACGATCAAAATACAAGAATTGCTTAAGCAGTAACGCAAACTCGCGCGGAAAACGAATACCGTGCTGCTCACCAATATTAACCAAATCGATCAACAACCGATTCACTTCGCGGTCGTTGCGATCACCCTGCAACAAACTGGTCGGATCAACATTCACCAGGCTGCCCTGCATTTTCTCAAGATCACGAGCTAAGGCATCAATATTAACGGCCTCACTCGTCATGCCAATACCAACCATCGACTCCGCAATTGCGCGATTATCAGCCCGACCAATGCCATCAAACAGCTGTGCCATCGATTCCCATGTCGTTTTACGTATTGTTCCAACAATACCGAAATCAATAAAACCAACACGGCCGTCCTTAAGCAACATCAAATTTCCGGCGTGCACGTCCGCATGAAAAAAATCACACAACATCAAACTTGAAAACCACGTGTTTAACGCGCCGATTAATGTTTCCGCTGGGTCCGCCGTGTACTCTCTCAGCACTTCAATATCCGTCAGCGGCACACCAAAAAAGCGCTCCATTGTCAAAACACGAGCAGTGCTGTACTGCAAATAAGGAATTGGCGCAACAGCCTTAGTATTTCCTGTCGCCGCTAGAAACTCATTAAAACGACGCAGATTATCCGCCTCTTTCAAAAAGTCACACTCTTCAAGCATCGAGCCCTGCAACTCGTCAATCACACCTGAAACCGCAGCACGGGAAAAGCCTGGGGTGATTTTTTCAACAATACGAGCAGCCAAATAAATAAAGTTAAAGTCTGTTAGCAAGACATTGCGCACGCCTGGCTTTTGCACTTTGATGACAACATCTTCACCGGTAAGCAATCGCGCCGCATGCACTTGGGCTATAGACGCCGACGCAAGAGGTTTTGGATCTACCCAGCTATAGACTTCTGCCAACGGCTTACCAAGTTCCTCTTCCACCGTCGCGCGAATAAAATTGAACGGCAGTGACGGAGTGCTATCCAGGCACTTTTGAAACTCTTCAACATATTCTTCTGGAAATATCGATGGCGAGCTGGCGACAAACTGACCGAGCTTTATATAAGTAGTACCCAACTCTTCACAGGTTTGGCGCAGCAGTTTAGGCAGTGGCGGCCGATCACCCAGCCACCAACTGGCGCCAGATTTCGCCAAAACCGATACGGTCTGTAACACTCTCATGCCACCCAAGGCACTGGTCAGCGCTAATCTCCAGCCGGATCGACTATTTTCCAACCAAGAACGGGTATCAAAAGACTCAGAATTTCTTCCCATAACAAGCTCACTAGCGCTAGGTTCGCGCACATTTTCTGCAAAATCAGTGCTAATTGATAGGTAATTCGGTCTCACGAAATAACTCGTGGCAAATTTGTAACACCTACCTTGTTTGCAAAGCGCCCTACGGGTAGTGTTTCTCGTCGTTTCACAATAATAAATGCGGGAGCAATTAGATGGTTTCCTTGGCTTGCTTACGGTCAAATACTGCGCTGAAAATATTTACGGTCGGACTAGCGGCAACCCTGCTTCACGGTTGCGGCATGATCTATAAGACAACAGGTGATGTTTTGGTTGGCTTTGGCCGCGCCGAAATGGTGCCTTACATGATGAGCGACAATGATAGTCGCATTGCCTGCGCCGCCGGCGAAGCTCAAACGCCACTACTGCTCTCGTTTCAACGTGTCGGCGCACATCCTGACAAGCTCGGCGTACTGATGTATGCCACGGCTGCGGGCTGTACTGACGCTTTGGCAACCGAAGAAGAACTGCGTTATATGCGTGCCGTTAAACAAGGCAACGTCAGCGAAGCACAAGACGCTCGTATCAGCCAAAAGCGTTACGCAGCCATTTCTGCCGCGCGCCAGCACGAAGCCTACCGCCGCATGATCGCCGCTTATAAGCCTAAAGGCGAAGAGTGCCCTAAGTTGAAGTCTGATTTCGACCAGTTGGTATGGCTCATTGGCAACCTGTCCGGCGCACAAGCCCTCGTAAATGATGGCGTCTCAGACGGCACCGTTGGCGTACCACGCGACATCGCCGCCAAAGTTGAGCGTGGCGCAGCATGTCTGAACAATGACGAATGGTGGGGCGCTCCGCGTGGTGTCCGTGCTTCTATCTGGAGCCTCCTGCCAATGTTAGCCCCTAAAAATGCTAAGCCATGGGAAGAACTTGAGGCCTCTGCCGACAAAGGCTACAAGGCCGGTGTTCGCCTTGGTAGCGCCATGTACGCATTGGCGGCATACAGCAAGGGTGACAACGAGCGTCTACGCAAGGCCATTCGCGGCTACGCAGCGAACGGCGACAACATCAACGCTGAATATCGCATGATCGACATCATCGCTGGCACCATGATTCAGAATATCTCCGACAAGATGTGGACCGAGGCAACCGGCAAGCGCACCCCGCTCAGCGGCTTAGGCACATTCTGGGATGATGCGAAAAACGCTCCGAAAGTTAATATCGATGATTTGTTGTAATGGACGCTGGGGCTTCTGCCCCAGCTTTCTTTGAGTCTTATTAGAGAGTTTTAATCTTATGCGCCACTTAAAATCAATTGGACTAGCGTCCGCCCTGACCCTAAGCATGGCCGCCACCAGCGGCTTTGCGGCAGAAAAGCGCACTATGTGCGTGTTCGACATCATCGGCACCTCCGGCGACGTCTACAACATGATGACCGACTACAAAACCGCTGCCATCGAATGGGGCGTAGACTTAGACCTTAAAGTTTACACCGACGAGAAAATCGCCGCAGAAGACCTTAAGGCCGGCCAGTGTGACGCCGCCGTCATCACCGGCATCCGTGGCCGTCAGTTCAACAAATACACCGGCAGCCTCGATTCTGTCGGCTCGCTGCCCTCTTACGAGCACGTGCAGCAAGCTGTTGCCGTTCTCTCTTCTGGCCACCCTAGCATTAACAGCAAATTGGTCAGCGGTCAGTATGAAGTCGTCGGCATTGCACCGATGGGTGCCGCCTACTTGTTCGTCAAAGATCGCACCATTGATACCGTTGGCGAGCTGTCAGGTAAGTCCATCTCGGTTATGGAATATGACCCTGCACAGGGCAAGATGGCCGCTAAAGTCGGCATGTCTCCAGTAATGTCAGACATCACTAACTTTGCCGGCCGCTTTAACAACGGCAGTGTCGATATCTGCTTCGCACCGGCTCTCGCATACTCCGCGCTCGAGCTGTACAAGGGTATGCAGCCAGACGGCGGCATTATCAACTATGTACTTGGCCAGCTAACACTGCAGGTCTTAGTGCGTCAGGACCGCTTCCCTGCGGGCTATGGCGACCAATCGCGCAAATTCATGTTTGGCCAGTTTGATCGTGCCATGCGCGTCATTGAAAACGCGAATAATGAAATCGACACCAAATGGTGGATCAACCTACCTGCCGCTGATACCGCCGGTTACGACGAAATGCTCCGCGAATCGCGCATCGCGCTACGTGACGAAGGCATATACGATCCTGAAATGATGACCCTGCTACGTAAAATTCGCTGCAAGAAAGACGGTTCGCGCGCTGAATGTGTTAACCCGCAAGAGTAATTTGCGAGCTTTATATCAGCGTTATCAAGAAAAACAAACGGGGCCAAATTGGCTCCGTTTGTTTTTTGCTCAATACGTCCCTTTTCGCCTCTTTCTTTTATAGCATTTTGGTAGCTTTGGCCCCCTTACCGGTAGGCAAGCCTGCTTTGGTGACATAGAATCCAGTGCTATTACGCGCTTATACAACAATATGATGAGGTGTCTACGCCTCCTTCACCCATGTCATAACAACAACTGGGACGAACATGCAAACTACGTTCAAAATTGCGAATCGATCTGTATTTGAGTGGCTATCGTCGCTACCAACCCTGATCATTCTACTTATCACCATTTTTCTTTCTTCCGGCGAAATCATTCACTCACAGTTGCTGCAAGTCGGCCAAAACACTTGGGACGACTATTTTCTCCTTCGTGGCGCTGGCGTCATTCAGCAGCCTACCTGTGAACGCGAACCCAACATTGACAACGAACTTAAAAGAGCTATCGCAAAAAAAGAAGCGTCGATGGCAAACGATCCACTAGCGGCAATTCTTGGCAGCGAAATTGATGAAGGCGCAATGCGCCAGTCGATTATCGGTGCAGCATCCATCTGTAAAGAAAAGTGGTCGCAATTTGAAAAGATAGAAACACGCGTCACCCCAGGGGTAAAAGCCTTTCGCGCTCTCGAAGTGGGCGTACAAAGAACAGTCAGCACGATCAATGAGCACAAGCGCTTACTGCTTTGTCTACTCATTCTTATTTGTGCGATCACCGCGACCTTTGCTCGCCACCATATCGCATTACGTCCGGCCAGCACGATGAGGGATCACTACGTCGGCACCATCGCGCAACTTGGTGCTAACTTAATGCTGCTCATGTCGGCAACGGTTTACCGAAACCAAGAAAGCTTAGCCATTCAACAAGGCGTACAGGTCCAAGACTTTTATCTACACAGCGTTTGGATTACCGGCTTTGCCGCACTCGCTCTAACCAATGTGTGGCAGTTGATTAAGCCACCCGTCGACGCCCAACCAGGCGGCAGTTGGGGCAAAGCATTCTTAACCATACCGCTATACAGCTTTATGTGTCTTACCGCTGGCTCGCAGTTTGTCTCCCAAGGTTACTACCACGGCATCAGCGTCTACATCGGCATGATCATGGAGCTTTCCACCTTGTTCCTCAGCTTGGCGCTGTATATCTGGATCGGCATGCTGCTCAAGCAAACGCGCTTGGCGCAGCTGGTGTTTGACATCTTCCGTCCTTGGAACATGTCACCTGAATTACTCTGCTTTGTTGTCCTGTTGGTTGCAGCGCTGCCAACGGCCTATACCGGCGCATCGGGTATTTTTGTCATCGCGGCAGGCGCGACCATTTACAATGAATTGGTTCGATCTGGCGCACGTAAACAGTTGGCCCTAGCTGCCACCGCGATGTCCGGCTCAATGGGCGTCGTGTTAAGACCTTGCCTACTGGTCGTTATCATTGCGGCACTCAACAAAAGCGTCACCACCGACGAACTATTTACCTCAGGTATCAAGGTCTTTATCTTATCGCTCTTTATGTTCTTTATCGTCTCCCAAATCTTCCGCAAAGAACCGGCCCGTATCGCACCGTTTAGTGAAGCCGTTCCGCAAAGCATTCGTCGTCTAGCTCCGCTGCTGCCTTACATCATTATCATGGCATCTATTACTTTCCTCTTCCGTGACCTGCTTGATCGCAAAGTTGATGAGTTCTCCGCCTCGATTATCCTCCCTGTGGTGTTGCTCGGTGTTCTAATTTACGAAAAATTCTCCCATAAAATTGCATTAGTTGCGCAAATCGCGTTAACGATTCTGCTGGCTACATCGTTTTATCGTTTGGCAATCACCAGCTTCGACGCGCCAACCGTATTGGGTCTAACGGCAATTGATCCTACAGTTGCGGGCGAGATTTTTTGGCGCAATATTTTTGCAACCATCGTGCTCGTGTTTAACTTCCGCTATGGCGTTGAAGCCCCTGATGACACCAGCGAACACACGCCAACCGGCGACGTCGCACGGTCCTTTGAAGGCGCTTTGCGCTTTGCCACCAACGAAACCACCGGCCATATCGGGGCTCTACTACTACTGATGGCGCTGTCTGTCAGCACCGGCGGCATTATTGAGCGCTCTGGCATGATAGAAATGTTACCCGAGACATTCGCGAATGTCTGGCTGGCAACCGGCTTACTGGTCGTTGTCATGGTGATTATCGGCATGATCATGGACCCCATGGGTGCAGTACTCTTGGTCAATGCCACCATCGCTCAAGTAGCCTTCAATAACGGCATCGATCCACTGCACTTCTGGATGATTACACTGGTTGCGTTTGAGCTCGGCTACCTAACCCCTCCTGTCGCGCTCAACCACCTACTTTCAAGGCAAGTGGTCGGTGATGCAGAGGTGGAAAGTGCCAAGATTGTCGGTGGGCCATTCTTCCGCCGGCACGAGAAGTACATCATGCCCATTATCATCATGGGAACGACGCTCATACTGGTTTCCTTCCTGCCATTAGCGTCAGAGAGTGTTCACAGCTGGATGTTTGAAAAAATTCTGAACGGCCAATAGGGCCGTTCAGAACTTAACTAACCGACTTAAACTGACTGCGGCTGACAATGACCGAACAACGACCTAAACAAGATCAGCAACCCTCTGCGCAGCGGCCTACCGAGCCGCTGCCGAGAAGCTTTAAACCGGCATGGGTTTTCATGCTAATGTTGCTAATGGTCGTTGTCGGCATTGCCTTCGTCGCATACGTCGTTGATCGCGCGGTCTATAGCTGACCCCGCGACGCAAGCGCCGACCGAGATTGTGAGTAATTGCGAGTAATCGTTACGCAAAGCCCTGATATAGAGCCCAAACATCAGTTGGGTTTAGATATAAAAGGTGACAACGGTGACAAAAGATAATCGTCGTGATCCCCGTATCATTCGTGAAGACACTCTATCGCTACGTCTGATCGATCATGAAAGAAGCATTCCGCAGCCGAACGCCCGCTTTTACTGCTCTACCGTCGATATCTCTGCCTCCGGTATGCAGATACTTCTCAATGACGCCCTCCCTATTCAACAGCTCGTCGAAATATGGATAGTCCTAGCCGACAACCTCGGCACCTATAATCTTATTGGCAAAATAAATCGCGTAGTTGAACTCGATGACCCGGACGAGCCGGATGGATTTTTAACAGGAGTAGAGTTACAGAATCAAAGCCCGGATATACGCACGTGGCGCGAGCTTTTCTAGCCGAAGGGTAATCACAGAAAAGCCTGAAGCAAAACACTCTGTCGATCTAAATAAGACCTCTCAACCGCTCTGCAACAGCCTCTAATCGCCGGCGGCGCGCCGCCATGGACGTGAACGGCAACATACGTGTCCACCAACGCATAACCATCTTGGCCGTATCCCCCGCCTTACGTGGGATCACATGAACGTGCACATGCGGAACATGTTGGTTAGCCGCCTTGCCATCATTGAGCACCACGTTATGTGCGTCCAACTCCAAACCGACCTGCTTATGCGCGGCGATAACGCGACGCGCCAAGGTAAACAAATGCGCGCTAACCGCTTCACTTTGCTGCTCAAGTAGCGGTGCGTGATGGCGAGGGATAATCAGAGTGTGCCCAGCGCGAATCGGGAATAGGTCGAGAATGACAATGGCGATGTCATCTTCATACAGCACCGTTGCAGGTGCTTTGCCTGCTAATATCTGACAAAAAAGACAACCATCGTCATGCGATGGCATCGCCGAACTGCTCGGCACTCTATCAACCCCCATTACCGGGCATCTACCGGCAAAGATTCCTGCTCAGCGCGCTTACGATCACGCCACCACATTAACGTCACCATCAATATTGCCACTGTTAACACAGCAACAAGTCCAGCACCTGCACGCCATCCGGAACCGCCGTCACGCAACACGCCTTCAAAGATAACGATCAGCCAAGCCGGGGCTAAACGTGCATGCCCTACTTCCACTGTCCAAGGTAGGAGCGCGATAGCCGCTGGCACAACTCGTGCGACGTTTCGTGCCACCGCGGGCAACTTGCGCGTCCAATACCACCACACCCCGACTAGCGCCAACACTGCGCCGAGATACCACAACCAAGCCACTAAATAACTAGATGTCGACAAAAGACTACCCCACCCATTGAACGATGTGTTCTTCCAGTAAATCTTCCGGCACAAGTGCTTCACTGATCACTTTGCCACGCACAGAAATCCCCGCATCCACCACACTCATACGAGTACCGGTTAATAACGGATGCCAGCTGGGCAACCCTTGCCCACGCGCCAAGCGCCGATAAGCACAGCTATCCGGCAGCCACTCGTAACGCGTTGCAATATCAATACTGACCTGCAAACAATCCGGCACCACCTGCAAGCGCGTTTCATAAGAAGTGCAACGACAGGTTGTCGTATTCAGATACCGGCAGACCACGTCGGTAAAATGAAGTTCACCGGTATCTTCATCTTCAAGTTTGACCAGACAACAACGACCACAACCATCACACAGCGCTTCCCACTCCTGCTGACTTAATTCATCAAGAGCATAATGCTGCCAAAATTGTGGCCGTAACCCGGTATCAGTCATTTTCACTCGCATCCGGTAGATCATCGTGCCGACCAGGAACCCGGCCAGCGATATCCGCCTCCGCTGGCGGCATTTGCAGATAAAAGCCTTGCTCGTCGATCATCGCCCGCACTTTCTTCACATCGGCCCGCGCCAGTTGCCGAGACTCGGTTAATACCAGCGTCATCGCTAAGGTCAGTACGCCAAATTGCTGCATTAACCCTTCTGGCAACGTCGTGAGGTCGGTATCTTTTTTAACGTACAGATACATGCCCTCACGCTTAGTGCCGCGAAAAACCGAACACAATATTTTGCTATCGTTCATTGAATAATTTCCAGTAGTGGTTCAACAACGAGCTCGCGGCGCCAACCACGCATTGCTTCAGGAATATCGGATGGATCACGGGCCAAGGCTTCAATCCAGCGACGACGTGCCAAAATTTCCGGGGTTATGCATAAACCCTCCGCAATATGGGCTACAGCCGCACGAAGACGTTTGTGCAGTGCGCGCTGCGTTGGGTCAGGCATACCTGGCAGCGCATCTGGCACTTCGCGCTCGGCAGCCAACGCCAACTGCTCCATTAGCTGATCACCATATTTACGCACAAAAGATGGGTGCGCACCTAAATCGGACAAACTTCTGGTCGAAACGTTGCGCGCCTGCACAATGGCGAGCAGTTCAGCATCTTTAATCACAAAACTACGAGGCTGATCCACTTTGCGAGCCACCTCATCACGCCATGCCGCAACTTGTAGTAAGTTACGGCGGCCATGCTCGTCTAGTGCACCAGCGCCTTTGACCTGCTTCCAAAAGCTATCTGGATCGATATCGCGGCGCGCATCATCCAGCATGCGCTGACATTCTTCCTGCCACCAGCCCAGTCGATCGTTGCTGCGCATTTTTTCCAGCAGCGTGTCGCGAATACCCGGCAGATAAATCACATCCTGCACCGCGTACTCAAGCTGTTCCTCACTTAACGGCCGTCGCAACCAATTGGTACGTGTCGCCGTTTTCGGCAGACTCACACCATGCACAGACTCGACCATTTTCTGATAACCACATTGCAAGTCGTAACCTGCAAATGCCCCAGCCACCTGAGTATCTTCTAAGCTCACAGGAAAAAAACCAGACCATGCTTTAAAGGTTTCAAGATCTTCTGAGCAGCCGTGCATTACTAAGGGGCGCCGCGACAATAAAGATGTCAGCGGTGCGGTATCGGTCATATTGCTTGGATCAATCAACCAGTTCTTACCTGAAGGGCCGTCACCGCGATGAATCTGCACCAACGCCAATTGCGGCCAGTATGTACGCTCACGCATAAACTCGGTATCAACAAATAGCGGCTGATCCAAAGACCATTGCCGGTCGAGTTCGGCAACCTGTTCGCTACTGTCGAGCCATTGATATTCAACTGTCATGCGTAAACCTCTGTATCGAAGGTGGCGATTATACGTGTCTACGGGCGAAAACCCGACCCCTGTATAGACCTGTTCAAAACGGCACTTTCTGGTACCCTAGCCAGCCGGAAAACAGGACCCCCGAACAGGAATCCCACCATGACGATCAAACTCGTACTCGTACGCCACGGGCATAGCCAGTGGAACCAAGAAAACCGCTTCACCGGATGGAAAGACGTCGACTTGGCCGACCAAGGCCGTGAAGAAGCGCTACGCGCCGGGCAGATGCTTAAGGAAGCAGGTTTTCAGTTTGATATCGCCTTTACCTCTGTGCTTAAGCGCGCCATTCGCACGCTGTGGAGCATCCAAGACGTTATGGACCTCATGTGGATTCCGGTTATTCGCCATTGGCGCCTAAACGAACGCCATTACGGCGCACTGCAAGGCTTGAACAAAGCCGAAACGGCAGAGAAGTATGGTGATGAACAGGTATTGATCTGGCGTCGCAGCTACGACACGCCTCCGCCGCCTATGAATCGTGACGACGAGCGTTATGCTGGCAACCTTCCTGCCTATCGCGATCTCGATGAGAAGGACATTCCGCTTAGCGAAAGCCTTAAAGATACGGTTGCGCGCTTCGTACCCTATTTTGAAGCCGAGATTAAACCGCAGATTCTGGCCGGCAAGCAGGTCCTTATCGTCGCCCACGGCAATAGCCTACGCGCGCTGATTAAGCACCTTAGCGGTATTTCAGATGAGGATATTCTCAAGATTAACGTCCCGACCGGGATTCCGCTGGTCTACGAACTTGATGACGACCTAAAGCCGATTCGCGACTACTACCTTGGTGACGCGGATGAAGCGAAAAAAGCGGCAGAGGCCGTGGCAAACCAAGGCAAGGCGTAAGCCGTATTGCCTTGGTCGCTTAGAGCGGCCAAGGCAATACTCTCACCGTTTCCCCCCACCCCTTATTTCTCTATCCTGCTCACAAAATTCACGCGAAACCTCACTCAAATATTTCTTTACCTACACCAACCTTTAACCACAGATATTAACGCGCAGAGCTATCGTTAATCCGATCTAACGCCTGCACCCGACGCACCTCTTGCTGATCAAATAAACGTTCCTGCAAACGCAACAGTGATCTTTGCTGATCTTCTGGCGCTAACCCGCTGGCCACAATGTCGTCACGCTCGGCCCGATAGCTTTCGTAACGTCCGTCCCACTGGTCGCGCGCCTTATCTAGCTGCTCAAAACGATCCGCCGCTTCGACACCAAACTCTTGCTCTCTAAGTTGACGCACTTCTTCTTCGCTGGCGCCACCTTGCCGCAACGCATCAACCTCATTGGCAATACGTGACGGCGCTTGAGTTTCATTGCGCATGTCACGTATTGACTCAGGCAGCTCCTGTTCCAGTAGGGCAATCCGTTTGGCTTTTTCCGCCGCACTCAACGAATCGTCTTCGCTGACGTCCAGCCGCGACAAGGTGAAGTTATCAATCGCGTCATCAAAACCAAAAAATGCATCAGACACTTCTTGCCCGAGCCATGCCGTTCTAAACTGCTGACGAGATTTAATGACATCGCGCACTTCAAGTGCGCTACCGTTGTGATCTGGTACGTCCACGAGCGCCTGTTGATAACCCAAATAATTATTCAACAGCTGCCACGCCTGAATGGCCGCAGATGCAGGCAAACTTTTATTAATATAGGCTGCAATTCTGGCCTTGATCGTGCCTAAATCATCTTCCCCCATCGCCGAGAGAAAATAATCGAACGCACGTCTAGCGCCGACGGTGATAATTAAATTTCCTTGGGCGTCCGCTACAAGCTCACCGTCTATATCCGTTCCCTCTAGAGACGGGGGCAAACTCGTCAACGCATTACCAATCTGAACGTAACGCTGAAACTCTGCCTGGTCTTTCATAAATGCCGCATCGTTCTGACGCGTTGCCGCGTCGATTGGCTGCTTTGGTACAAGAATCTCCGTCGAACTACTCTCAGCCAGCGTATTCTCATCGCCGTTACGACCAAAGTCATATTGATAGCCAACAAACACGGCAAAAAGAACAGCAACAATTACGACCGACAACACCACCCCAGACGTTTTCTTTTCCACCAAGACTCTCCTCACATGACAACGTAAAGCTGTATTATTTTTTTAAAAAATCTATATCGTTTTCAAGCCCCCGAAGTATCACCGCAATTCACGTCAGTCGGCCAGCTCAAATGCGGCCCCATTCGGATCAACACCGAGAAAAGCGCCTCAACATCCTAGTCAATATGCGACAAAAATGGCGCAACAACGGCAAAAGTGTCTAAACAGGACAACTCCACCCTCCCCGTGTGTCCGAATAGGATTAATTCGTTCCGATTCGTAACGCTTTTAGTACGAAAATACTAAGTCTTTGTTTTAAAATGCCAACTTCTCCAACCTAAAAGTCATTGCCACGCCTTTTCCGTTCTTCGTAACACGGCTTCAGCCTCTCACGCGCCTCTTCACACGGCAAAACTCATCTTTTTGACCGATCCCCCGCCACGACTGTACGCCAATCTCAGTGCTTCTATTCGCAGCAAACATCTCTTTAGGATGGTGCCATGCGGGTTGGCGCGGCCAATAGCCAGTAACCCGCAGAAGTAATCTCGGCATACAAAAATAGAAGTAGCGGCAGCATGCCCCACTACTCGATATAGCCACGAAAGGGATAACGTCATGACAAAAACAATACACTGGTTTATCGCCGCAACACTGACCGTTGCCATCAGCGCACCCGCCCACGCCGGTTGGTTTAGCTGGCTGTTTAAAGACACCTACACCGAAACCCGTTACCCCATCGTACTGGCTCACGGCTTGTTTGGATTCGATTCCATTGCTGGCATCGAGTATTGGTATGGCATTCCGGAAGAGCTACGTCGCAGCGGGGCGGACGTTTATGTCACACAATTTTCTGCCGCCAATAGCACGGAAGTTCGGGGCGAACAGCTAGCAAGACAAGTCGAGCAGATTCTTGCCGCCAGCGGTGCGCAAAAAGTGAACCTCATTGGACATAGCCACGGCGGCCCCACCATTCGCTACGTCGCCTCCGTTTACCCTCAGTATGTCGCCTCCGCATCCAGCGTGGCCGGCGTTAACTGGGGCGCCAAGCTAGCTGACGTTCTACAGGGAGTCTCTGAGAACATTTCACTCGCAGAAGGCACCATTCAGCTGCTCGGCAATACGCTTGCCAATGTCATTGATTGGGCTTCTGGCGGCGGCTATGAACAAGACATTATGGCGTCTCTAGGTGCTCTCACCACGGAGCAAACGTTGGCATTCAATGCGCTATATCCAGAGGGCATGCCAAGCCACTATTGTGGCGAAGGGGCTGAACTGGCCAGCAACGGTGTCCGTTATTATTCATGGTCCGGCGCCGCGCCACTCACCAATCCACTGGATATCAGCGACCCTTTTATGGGGCTTCTTTCCCTTGTCTTCGCTGGGGAAAAGAATGACGGTTTGGTATCAAGCTGTTCAAGCCATTTAGGTAAAACGCTGCGAGATAATTACCGCATGAACCATCTCGACGAGGTTAATCAGTTCATCGGCATTCATTCGCTGCTAGATACCGACCCTAAAAGCGTTTTTCGTCAACAAGCCAATAGGCTAAAAAATAAAGGGCTATAACGTCCTTTCTTAATGCATGTTATGCCAACACTAAGGCGATTGTGGCAAAGTTAATTAAAGTCTGCCGCAATCGTCCTTCTCTATCCTTAGATACCCGCACACAACCATCGACCCCAAGCGCCCTCGCATGCCATCATTGCAGTGGTCGCCACCTGCACGCCTTCAGGTTATTATCTGTAGCTCAAACACGGATAAACCCAACGAATAACAAACAGCACTCAGGTATCTCATGCGTAAACTATCGGTCTTACTTATCACGGCAGCACTTTCTCTATCACTTCCATTGCACGCATCTGAACAACGCAAGATTTGTGTATTTGATCTTATTGGTAACGTTGGCCCGGTTATGGGCGCCATGCGTGATTGGCAAGTTGCCGCACTAGAATGGGGCGTTGATGTTGAACTCGTGCCGTTTACTAACGAAGCCATTGCCGCAGAAGATCTGAAAGCCGGAAAATGCGATGCCGCTTTAATCACTGGCATCCGCTCGCGTTTATTTAATAGCTATGCTGGCACACTGGATTCCGTTGGCGGCGTACCGACCATGGATCACTTGCGCATTTTGCTGCAAGTGCTGTCAACACCGGGCGCATCCTCTGAGAAACTCAATAATGGCACCTATGAAATCATGGGCATCGCACCCGCTGGCGGCGCGTACATTTTTGTCAATGACAGAACGATCAACAGCCTCGCGAAAGCCGCCGGTAAAAAAGTGGCGGTGCTCGACTATGACAAAACTCAGGCAAAACTTGTGGCACAGGTCGGTGCAACTCCGGTCGCGTCCGACATCACTAACTTCTCCACAAAATTCAATAACGGTATCGTCGATGTGATTGCCGCACCTCTGATCGCCTATAACGCCCTTGAGCTGTACAAAGGTCTGTCTCCAGATGGCGGCATTATCAATTATCCGCTCGTTCAGCTCACCATTCAGCTAGTTGCCCGCTCCGATCGTTTTGACAAAGATGTTGCACAGAAATCGCGTAAATACTTCTACGACAATCTCGATAGAATTCTTGAAGCCCTGAATAAAGAAGCGGCGGCAGTCGATGATAAATGGTGGGTAGAAATTCCAAATGAAGACAAGCAAGAGTATGAATTAATGATGCAACAGGCGCGACTGCAAATGCGTGATGAAGGTTTCTATAGCGCAGAAATGCTAACCCTTGAACGTAAAGTACGCTGCAAACTCGCTCCATCAAACGCAGAATGCGTTAATCCTGTTGAATAGTGCATTACTCTTTTACGGTATAAATTACCGTTGTAGTGTTTAGCAGAAGCATGCAGCCATAAAAAATCCCGGAGATTATCCGGGATTTTTTATGGCTGTAGTAATTAACCGAGGCATCTACAAGCCAAGTTGCTTCGCAATCACTTCATTCATGATTTCGTAGGTACCGCCACCAATCGCCAGAATACGATTATCACGGTAAAGTCTGTCGACAACCGACTCACGCATGTACCCCATCCCACCGAATATCTGCACTGCGTCATAAGTAACGCGGTCAGAAACTGTCGTCGCAAAGTTCTTTGCCATCGACATTTCTTTAATACAATTCTCGCCAGCCTGAATTTTTGCCGCAATACGATAAGTGTACTCTCGGCTCACATCGAGTTGCGTTGCCATTTCTGCAAGTTTATGACGTGTCACCTGAAACTGGCCTAGCTTACGACCAAACGCCTCACGCTCGTGCACGTATTTCATGCAGGCCTCTAACGCCAACTCAGACGTCATGTTCGCCATCACACACAACATCAGACGCTCCATCAAGAAATTCGTCATGATGCAGAAAAATCCGCCATTCTCAGGGCCAATTAAGTTGGTCGCAGGAACACGGCAATCCTGAAAAAATAGTTCCGCCGTGTCGCTCGCCCACCAACCCATTTTCTTTAATTTACGGCCAACGGTAAATCCTGGCGTGCCCTTCTCAATCAGCAACAAACTAACGCCACCAAAACCCGTATCACCGGTACGCACCGCAACGGTGTAATAATCCGCCCGCACACCGCTGGTAATAAAAATCTTGCTGCCATTGACGATGTAATCATCACCATCGCGCACCGCCCGGGTACGTAAATTTGCCACGTCCGAACCACCCCCCGGCTCAGTAATTGCCAGCGCAGCAATCTTCTCGCCTGCCAAAACCTCCGGCACGACTTTCTGCTTCATGGCATCGCTGCCCCACTTCACCACCGGAGGTAAGCCGATGTCGAGTGATCCCAGACCGGCGACCAAGCCGCCGGAAGTCGAGCGCATTAATTCTTCAGACGCGACAATCTTCATAAATACATCGGGTCCGGTGCCGCCGAACTCTTCCGGATAGCCAATACCGTTAATGCCCGCCTGCGCGGCCTTTAAATACAGCTCACGCGGAAACTCCCCCGCCTCTTCCCACTCATCAATATACGGCAAGATCTCACGCTCGACGAAACGGCGCACGGACATGCGGACCTGTTCGTGAGTTTCGTTAAAATAACTAAGGGGCGACGTATTTGAGGACATAGAAGGCTCTCCGATTCGATAAGGAGAACGTACCAAGCGCTTGCTTGGTACGCAAGAGGCAAAGCACTCGCTGAGTTGACCGCATTTATCAATAGGGAGAATAAGCGCCAATCAGCGCCAAGGGCGACCAAGCCGTTACATCGAACGACAAGCGATCAAAAGCTAGGCGGCACCTTCTGACGACCACGTAAAGCATGCGCCAAGGTCACACCATCAACAAACTCAAGCTCGCCACCCATCGGTACACCTTGGGCAATACGACTCACAGAGACATCGGTGTTGCGTGTCAGATCGAGAATATAATGCGCCGTCGCCTCACCCTCCACCGTTGTGCTGGTCGCGAGAATAATTTCAGCTACCGCGCCGCTGGAAATTTGCTGCTCTAGTAGGTCTAGGCCTATGTCCCGCGGACCAATGCCATCAATCGGTGAAAGGTGCCCCATCAGCACGAAATAACGGCCACGGTATTCGCCAGATTGCTCCACCGCCAGCACATCGGCTGGTGATTCCACCACACACAACAAGCCTTGCTCGCGACGCTGGTCTTGGCAAACGGGACACAGGCCTTGCTCGGCAAAGTTACGGCACTGAGGGCAATGTTCAACGCCTTCCATGGCCGCCGATAACGCCGTCGCCAAACGACTGCCGCCCTGCCGGTTTCGCTCCAACAGCCAGTAGCTCATACGCTGGGCAGAACGCGCGCCAACACCAGGCAAACAGGTGAACGCGTTAATCAGGTCCTGCACCAGTGGCGCGTGCTTCATAGCAGTCTCTCGTCGTCGTCAGTTGGCGGTCGAAAAAAGCCAAACGGGTTATCAAAAAATCGCCGTTAAAGCTTAAAACCCGGCGGCAGCGACATACCACTGGTGAGGTCGCCCATATTATCTTGCTGATGCTTTTCGACTTTGCGCACAGCATCGTTGACGGCTGCGGCAATCAGGTCTTCTAAGATTTCTTTATCTTCCTGCATCAGTGACGCGTCAATTTCAACGGCGCGTACATCATGACGACCGTTCATAGTGATCTTCACCAAACCAGCACCGGCGACGCCGCTCACTTCCGCTTTCGCCACTTCGTCTTGCATCTTTTTCATTTTCTCTTGCATGGCCTGTGCCTGCTGCAAAAGATTATTCATATCGAAATCCATCGTCTTCTCCTGTCCAAGCCTAATACTCACTCATGCTCGTTCGTTTTTAACGCTCGGCAAACCTTCAATCCGGTTGAATCGAATTTATATCAAGGCGTCCGCCAAAATCACGTTCAAGCGCACGTACAATTGGATCTTTGCTGATCGTTTCACGGGTATATTCGAGCTTCTTTAAACGCGCCGCTTCTTCCCGTTGTGCTGGCGTGCCTTCATTTCCTTGCTGACTGATAAAACGCAGCAGCACCGCTTCGTTGAGTGCAGCAGAAATCATATTCTGCAGCGTATCAACGCGCTCATCATTCGGCATAACTTGATGACCAGGATCTAGCGTTAATGTCCAATGCTTGCCCTCTCGCTGCGTCAGAACAGCATGATGAGCAAGATTTCGCACCATACCGTCAAGCGAAAGCGAAGTGACCAAGGTATTCCACCACTGACTCAGATCACCGCCAGGCGGCATCGGTTCAATAACGAGTTTGGCTACTTGCGGGGACGCTGCAACGGGAGCAACCGATTCGGTGACGCCAAGCGCAGGCTTCACTGCGCTCCCTTCTGACGAAGCATGCTCTGAATTGGAAGAAGTTGAAGCCAAACGCTGAGTATTATCCGCCGGAGCACTATGCTCAGAGACACTCGCTGGCGATGGTACGGGCGCAGGCGCAGACACCTGCGCGGCCGCTGAGGTAGACGCACGATTAGGGGCCGGTTCAGCGACCGGCGCGGACGCCGGCCTAACTGGCTTTTTTGCGGTATTGGCCCCTCCCGCGGGCAACACACCGTCGGGACGGAAGAGCACCATCCGCAGCATCAGCATGTCTAATCCCATACGCGGGTCGGGTGCATCGCCAAGATCACGGCGACCACGTAACGCAATGTCGTAATACAACTGAACTTGCTCGGCCTGAAACTTCGCCGCCAACGCGGTCAACACGTCGTCGGCTTTACGCGTTGGCACTGCCTGACAAATCGCAATGCTATGCAGCATGGCAATCAACTCATCCAGCAGTGACAGCTCATCCGGCGATTGCTCGGCAACTTCGTCGAGCGCGCTCAATACGGTTTCCGCATCGCCACTCACCAGCGCTTCAAGTAACCGCAGCACATATTCTCTATCAACCGTGCCGAGCATACTGCGCACAGAGGACTCGTCGAGCTGCTCCCCGCCAAACGAAATAGCTTGATCAGTCAAACTTAACGCATCACGCATGGAACCACGCGCGGACTGCCCGAGCAGCTGCAATGCAGGCGCTTCATAGCGAATCATTTCTTTATCGAGCACGGCCTGTAAATGCCCAGCAATACGATCGACAGACAATGCCTTCAGATTAAACTGCAGACACCGCGACAACACCGTCACTGGTAATTTCTGCGGGTCCGTTGTTGCCAGCAAAAACTTAACGTGCGGCGGCGGTTCTTCTAACGTTTTGAGCAATGCATTAAACGAATGCGCCGACAACATGTGGACTTCATCGATCAGATAAACTTTATAGCGGCCACGTGTCGGTGCGTATTGAACGTTGTCGAGGAGCTCGCGAGTATCTTCCACCTTGGTGCGGCTTGCCGCATCCACCTCGATTAAATCAACAAACCGCCCTTCGTTAATTTCCGTGCAGGAATCACACTCGCCACACGGCTGAGAACTAACGCCCTGCTCACAATTTAAGCAACGAGAAAGAATACGAGCGATCGTCGTTTTACCGACACCACGGGTTCCGGTAAACAAATAGGCGTGATGCAAACGATCCTGATCAAGGGCATGGATCAGCGCTTTAGAAACGTGTTCCTGGCCAACCAGTTCATGGAATGTGCGGGGGCGATATTTACGCGCTAGGACCTGATAACTCATGATAAGCCGGACTCTGCATTAAAGCCGGTATGCTACCAAGTTTAGTCAGGGAAAACAGGCGTTAAAGCGAAGGAGGCTGGAAATTGAGGGAGACTGGACAGATGTCAATGGAGACATCCCTGCCAGCCACACCCCGGCACACGACGTCACTGCTACCGTTGCTTCCTTCCGGACCTGGCGGAGTTCACAGTTGGTCGTTGCGGGGGGACCGACAGGGCTGCCATTGAAGCCCCTTTCGGAGAGGCGGCATTGTGGCTAAAGGCGCGAGCCTTTGCAAGTCCACGCTGAATAAAGAGAGGCTAAAGGCCAGAGTTTTGGCAAGCTCACGCATTACAAAAGAGTGCGGGATTAAATCTTAACGAAGAGTAGAGAGCCGTACGCTTAGCGCCTCTCGCCATACATGATAACAATTCCCCTTAAAGCGCAAGACTCAGGTCGTCCCAATGACGCGCCTTATGCACAAACATCTCTGCCGACATTGGCCGGCCAATATAAAACCCCTGAGCCTCATCGCACCCCAAAGAATCAAGCACCTCAAGCTGCTCCGCTTGCTCAACCCCTTCCGCCAGCACACGCATATCCAAGTGCGCCGCCAACTCAATAATCGCCGCCACCATCACCCTATCTTGGCGATTCTCATTCAGGTCTTCGATAAAAGAACGATCAATTTTAATCGTATCCACCGGCAGTTGCCGCAGGTGCGACAGGGACGAATAACCGGTACCAAAATCATCAATAGAGAGCCCATAGCCCAGCGCCCGCAACCTGCTCAGCACACGAATCGCATAATCGATATCTTGCATGGCAGAGCTTTCGGTAATTTCAAATTCCAACTGCGCTGGCGCCAAGTTATAACGACAACGCATTTCTTCAATTCGCTCCAACAATGCTTCATCAAATAACTGGCGTGCGGACAGGTTGATCGACAACACCAAAGAATCGCGTAAGTGCCCCCACTCGGCTAAGTGCCGGCACCCCTGCTCTAACACCCAGTACCCAATACGGAGAATTTGCCCAGTCTCTTCGGCGACCGGCACAAAAACATCCGGCGGAATATTTTCACCTTGTGGCGTTCGCCAGCGCAGTAATACCTCAGCCCCTGCCAGCTCGCGCCCCTCTAAACGCATGCGCGGCTGAAAAACCAAATGCAGCTCGCTATCGAGATCCATGCGCCGAAGTCGCGAGGCAATATCCGCCGTGCGCTTTGACTCACTGAGCATACTAGGATGATAAAAGCTGTAGCGGTTCTTCCCACTGCGTTTAGCATGATACATCGCCAAGTCTGCCTGCCTCACAAGCGCCTCAACGGTCTGAACACGAGGCGGCGCGCTGTCCATAAGCTGCATATCTATTCGCTGGTCGTGCTCGTCGCACAAAGTCACACCAATACTGCAGGACAAACCAAATTCAATATCGTCAAAACGCACAGGGTGACGCACATGGGTGATCAATGATTCCACCCACTCACGAGTTTGCACCAAGCCATTAATGGTCGGCACGTATATCACAAACTCATCACCACTTTGCCTAGCCACAACAGCACTCTCTCCCGCGGCATTGCTTAAACGCCGCGACATCGCCACTAAAGCGGTATCGCCAGCCTTGTGGCCTAACGTGTCATTAATGAGCTTGAAATCATCGAGATCGACAAAAACCATAATGCCGTCATTACCCACGTCCTCTCTCGCCTTCGCGACCAGATCTTCAAAGTGAGTACGGTTTGGCAGGCCCGTCAGAGCATCATGCCTAGCCATAAACCGTAACTGCTCCTGTTGACGCTTGCGCTCAGATACATCACGCACTATCGCAACCAACTGTTCCGCCTCAACGATAACCATCGGCGACACGACCATTTCGAGCTCCAACACATTTCCGTCGCGGTGCAAGCCTACGGATTCGCCCGGGTGACGAAATCGCTCGGTATAACTATTTAACGTATCTGTCATCTCTTGTTCTGTTTCGGGGCGCAAACTTAACGGCATCAGCATCGTCACCGACTTGCCTAACACGGCGCTCGCCGCATACCCATAAATGCCCTCTGCGCCTCGGTTAAAGCCAGTAATAGTGCCCTGCATATTCGTGACCACAACGCCGTCTGATATCTGCGCCAATAGCACGTCGGTCCACTCCCGCAACTGCACTACTCGACGACGACTACGCAACACTCTTAATAACGCGCGCTCTTGCACCTGGCTGGCAAAGTCAGCGCGTAACTTTTCACTCTGATACAGCGCGAGAATCAGTGACGCACTGGCAATCACATACATCACTTGCGCTGTCGCAAAACTCCAAACGGGGAGATCGCCGTATTGCAACCACGGCGACACCAGTGGCAGCGTCGCCAACACAAAGAAACAAAAACCTGCGCCCACGAAGCCAGCAGGGCGAGACAGATCGCGGAAGCGCCAGAAGTGGAATGCAGAAGCGATGTAAACCGTCGAAACAAGCAGCGATGCTGGCAGCGAACGCTGTAGCTCAGATAAAGACTGCGTGGCGGACCAGCTCAGCCACACCGCCAAAATCACCAACAGCGTTATGCCCCTTGATGTTTGCCAACGCCGCCGGTCTTCAGAAAAGCGACTCAGGCCAAGAGCTAATATCAACGCGCGCACCACCGGCTCCGCGTCCACGTACCAGTGCACCGCCGGAATCCACAGTAAAAGTAGTTGGGCAAACTGGCTGCTTGCGACCAGCACCATCGCAAGAGACATCAATCCATAGCCACGGCCGACACCGCCACGGCCATACCCCCAAAGCACGAACGCGAGCATTAATACGCTCACGGTCATGCCATAACGCATAACGTCATAAAGCAGTTCTGGCGAATGCATGGTTTCTATCTTTTTTTGTTGTTGTCCTGCTAGGCGCTCATTGACACCCAGCCCTAAACCGGCAATCGCGGCTACACAATCTCATCATACTGACGTTTTAACGCTATTGTCTTGCTCATATGCGCCTCCCTGTCACGGCGACAATTTACCCAAGGCGACCCTAGATTGCCTACGAGAGCCTTGCCGACAGGACCGCTACCGCAGGCGTGCGTGGGAGGTGCGCAGCCAGAGAAATCAGCATAACCTGATGGTACCGTCGTTTAGACAGGCAAGGAGAAGCATATGCTAAGAGTTGCTATCAGCGGATACGGGCGCATAGGGCGCTGCTTGGTACGCGCCATTCACGAACGCGGCCTAGAACAGCAAATAAACGTCGTTGCAATCAACGACCTCGAAGACTTCGACATTCTCAGCCACCTCACACGCTTCGACTCAACGCACGGCCGCTTTAACGTGGATGTAGAGCGACGCGGCGACAACCTGCATATCGGCGACTGGCGCGCCCGAACACTGCAACAAGCAGACCCTGAGCGGCAACCATGGCGCGAACTCGACATAGACGTTGTCATCGAAAGCTCCGGTAAACTTAAAAGCCGCAATGCACTAGCCGGCCATCTACACGCCGGCGCAAAGCGAGTGGTGGCAAGTTACCCCGTAGCAGATGCCGACAAGACACTGGTGTTTGGCGTTAACCATGACACGCTAGGCAGCGCAGACCGAGTTATCTCTAACGCCAGCTGCACCACGAACTGCCTCGCTCCGCTGGTGAAAGTGCTCGACGACGCGTTTGGCTTCGAACAAGGACAGATGACGACCATCCACGCCTACACCAATGATCAGAACCTGATTGATAAGGCGCACGGCGACATTTACCGAGCCCGCGCAGCGGCGGTATCGATGATACCAACCAGCACCGGCGCCGCTGCCGCCGTCGGACTAGTGCTTCCGCACCTAGTCGGCAAGCTCGACGGCATGGCGGTCAGAGTACCCACGCTGAACGTATCAATGGTCGATTTGCATTGCCGTCTAAGTAAGACGGTTGATATAGACAGCGTTCATAGCGCACTACTTGCGGCAGCAAACGGACCGATGAAAGGCATTCTCGCGCTCAACGACTTAGCGCTGGTTTCCAGCGATTTTAACCATCAACCTGAGTCCAGCATCGTCGACACTGCGCACACGCGAATCCAAGGTCAGCAACTGAAGCTCCTGAGCTGGTATGACAACGAATGGGGGTTTACCAACCGACTGGTCGATGTGTTACTACACCAGCAGGCCACGCAATAAAACGGCTAGCGCCAATAATAAGCGCTAACCACTAGAAGCGGCTGTGGCGGAGCGCATAACGCCCTCCGCCCCTCACACCAATCTCACTCTATATCTATAAATGACACTTAGGTCGATCCTAACTGAGGGTGCATCCCGCCAACCCTAAAAAAACGGGCTGTAATGGTCTTCGTGCCCTGCCTCGCGGGCTTCCGTATGACGCTCGTGCATCACCCGCTCAATCCGTTGCGCCTGGCGCTCGTCATCGGCATCAACCATTACCAAATAGCGGCTTTCATCACGCTCTAAATCGGACATATAGGGCGCGATATGATGGTTACGACTCGATATCCCACGGATACCACCAAGCCAAGCACCAAAGCAGGAGAAAAACAGCGTCGCACCAATAACCGCCTCGCTGCCCAAATCACTGCCCCAAGGATCCATACCTGCCAGCAAGAAGCCTACAGCCACTCCCGACAGCATCCCGTACATAGCACCGACAAACCCAGAGTGCATGATGTCGGTATCTTCAAACAGAGTAGTGGTATTGACCTGCGCCACCTGCAACGCAGTCACATTCTTGCCGGTCACATGAATACGCCCCTGGCCAACCCCTGCTTCGTGCAGATCACGACTAATACCCAGCACGCTAGGTAGTGAACGCGTCATATAGTAAATCCGCTTCATCAACGTCTCTCCCTGAACAATGATTGTCTCCTCTACTTTTACCCCTGTTGAGCGCGCACGACAGTCATTTGATTAGACTGACTTGGCATAAACGCATCGCTCTGATAACCGATAACGATAACCGCGGGGAAAAGTGGCTGTGCGCGCGGACAAAATGATGATGCATAGCGAACAACCTCGAAGCCGAGGCAATACCCAAGGAGGCAATAGTCAAGAAAGGACCGAGAGAACGACGTACACCGTCAGAAACAAGAAAAACATGCCGAGGGACGAAAAAGGAGAAGTGAGCAGGCACAAAAAAAGGGCCCTTAAAAAGGACCCTTTCTCAAGATGGCGCGCCCGGAAGGATTCGAACCTCCGACCCCTTAGTTCGTAGCCAAGTGCTCTATCCAGCTGAGCTACGGGCGCTTTAACACATTACTCATCGAACTATCTGCATCGCTACTCTGGTCAGATGCTCTATTCAGGTAGTAGACCGAGTAACTGTCTTAAAACCTGCTACTTCCGCTCGCAAACTCATTACTGCGTTGAGTCGCTCCCGAAAGAGGCGCGCATTATTTCCAAAGCCTCCCCGGGAGTCAAGTCGAAAGACCTTATTTATTCAGCGCTTTCCATTTGTTTTTGCAGATAATTCTCAATTCCGACCTTTTCGACTAGCCCAAGCTGAGTTTCTAGCCAGTCTATATGCTCTTCTTCCGACTCAAGAATATAAGAGAACAAATCACGGGAAACGTAGTCCTGCACTGACTCTGAGTGTTTTATCGCCTCACGTAGCAACGGCACCGCAGCCTGCTCGAGCCTAAGGTCGGAAGCCAACATTTCAGCAGTATTTTCGCCAATCATTAATTTGCCTAAATCTTGAAGATTTGGCAGGCCTTCTAGAAACAAAATACGCTCAATCAACTTGTCGGCGTGCTTCATTTCGTCAATTGACTCTTCGTACTCTTTGTCGGCTAGGCTTTTTAAGCCCCAATCTTTGTACATTTTAGCGTGCAAAAAATACTGATTAATCGCAACCAGTTCATTGCCTAACGCCTTGTTGAGATAGTCGATTACTTTCTTGTCACCTTTCATGATGCTCTCCTATGACTTTATCCTTAAGATCGTTCTCATGACCCGCGACTAACGTATGTCCCTTGCTCACAGAGAAACGCACACCGACATATTCACCGACGATTGAGGCACATTGTTTGCCAACACGAGCGCAGACTCAAGCTGCAGAAGCAGAAAATTCGGTTTAGCCGAAAGATAAATTCAAAAGAAAGGATAACGACACGGTACGCTGCCGGAAAGCAACGTTAAGGATATAATTATGGCGATGCAATGAAGGCGATAATGTTAATGGCTATTGTTACGCCGTTTGAGGGCAGTACATGACAGGCGCAATCTCGCGCTGACGCGACGGCGCAAGCTCGACATGGGTATCACGCATAATCTCACGAGCATGGCGAACACATTTGGCACACTGACTTCCCACGCCCAGCTCGGCCCGCAAATCGCGCAGGCTTTCACAGCCCGTGGCAGCAGCAGCTCGGATTTGGTGATCTGTAATCCCTTTGCACAAACAAACGTACATAAGTGGCGCCATCAGTCAGTGAAGATGACGCCATAGTAATGGCAATGAGAATGATTTGCAACACTATTAGGTTTACTTCTGCTGTCTCCTCAGCGGAGCCCTGCGCCGGCTACCAAAATCGCCGCGCTACCGTAATCAATACCGCCGCGCTACCCCATCAGGAGAACGCCAACGTGACCGACACTCTGAGCCAATGAGTGCACTTCTATCCCCGCCCTCTATCGCATAAAGTGCAGGTACGCAGCGCGGCCACACAGTAGATGAAACATGTACATGCGCACAAAATACTGCAGCAACGAGATGCCACTTACCGTCACCAAACCGAATATATAAAGAGAGCTTATAACAATGCAGGCCTTTACCTTTAATACGACCCGCAGCTTAATTTGCGAACCTCACGCCAGCGCACGCCTCGGCGAGCTATGCCAAGACCTCGGCATTCTGCGCCCCCTGATTGTGACCGATCGCGGTGTTGCCTCAACCGGCATCATGGCGCCGGCCCTCGTCTCTCTCGAAAACGCAGGACTAAGTGTTAATACCTTCTCCGACGTAGTCGCCGATCCACCTGAGGCCGTTGTGCTCGATGCGGTAAACGTGGCACGCGCGCATCAATGCGACGGCATCATCGGATTTGGTGGTGGCAGCGCGATGGACACCGCCAAACTGGTCGCGCTACTGGCTCACTCAGAACAATCGCTGCAACAGGTTTACGGCGTCGGCAACGCACGCGGCACACGACTGCCTCTGATCCAAGTGCCCACCACTGCTGGCACGGGTTCCGAAGTCACCCCCATTGCGATCGTTACCACTGGGGAGACAACCAAAATGGGCGTTGTTGCACCGCAACTCCTACCAGACCTTGCGCTACTCGACGCCACCCTGACCACGGGCCTTCCTGCGCCTGTGACCGCAGCGACCGGCATAGATGCGATGGTCCATGCCATTGAAGCCTACACCAGTAAGCTGCGCAAAAACCCCTACTCTGACATGCTCGCGAAGCAGGCATTGAGCCTTCTTTCCGCTAATATTTTTACTGCCGTCAAGCAGCCCGATAATCTCGACGCGCGCTCAAATATGTTGCTCGGCGCGATGCTCGCGGGACAAGCTTTTGCCAACGCACCTGTTGCGGCCGTTCACGCCCTCGCCTATCCCCTTGGCGGCATTTTCCACATTCCACATGGCTTAAGTAATTCGCTCGTACTCGCCCACGTCATGCGTTTTAACCTAACTTGCGCACGCGACGCCTACGCCGAACTCGCTCCGTTTGTCCTACCGAAAGACAAAATAAACAGCGAAGACCCAGCCACAGCACTCATTGATTACCTCTGCGAGTTAAGTGAGTCCATCGGACTACCCCAGCGACTACGAGATGTTGATGTGCCAGAATCGGCGCTCCAACGCCTCGCCGATGAAGCCATGCTGCAGCAACGCCTACTGGTCAATAACCCACGCGACATCGATAACGCCGCCGCCTTCGCGATCTACAAGGCGGCATGGTAATGAGCGCAAGTAAGGAAAAGAACACCACTGGACAGCGGCAAGATTACCGCTACTTCACCGAGATCACGACGCGTTGGCACGACAATGATCTCTACGGCCATGTGAATAACGTCACCTATTACAGCTACTTTGATACCGTAGCCAACACGTACTTAATTGAACGCGGCGGCCTCGATATTCACAACGGCCAAACCATTGGCTTAGTGGTGAACTCTGGCTGCAGTTATCACGCTGCCATTGCCTTCCCCGATCAACTTGACGGCGGGTTGCGCATCAACCGAATCGGCAACTCATCTGTCGAGTACGGTATTGGTATCTTCAAAAAAGGACAGATGACTGCGGTTGCTGAAGGCCATTTCGTACACGTATTTGTGGATAGAGAAACGCGAAAATCCACCCCCATCCCAGACGCCTTACGCAGTGCCCTAGCACTTATATTGGCGGAATAATGTAGCTGTCGCTTGTTTAGGCAACTGTTTGCAGGCGGTAGTTTTTACTTTGATCCAGCACTGATCGCTTGCAAGCAAGCTCTCACTAAAACATCAAAACCCGCCACTCTTGTGGGAGCCTACTGACAGGCGAAGAGGTTAACATTCATCGAGTGCTGCTCGCTTACAAGTAAGCCCCTACCGAAACGGCAGGCAAAAAAAACGCCCCGCAATGCGGGGCGTTTTTAAATTGGCGGTGAGGGAGGGATTCGAACCCTCGATACCGGTTAAGGTATACTCCCTTAGCAGGGGAGCGCCTTCGGCCACTCGGCCACCTCACCAGTCTTTAGCATCTCATTCAGCATTGCATCATCGTTCATGTCTCTTCACTTAAACGAGTGCTTGCAAAAGCAAGCTCTTTTAAGTGAAGCAATCGCGACGCACAATCACTGAAACACCAAAAACAAACGGCAGGTCTGACCTGCCGCGGGCATGATACCACTTCTTTTTGAAATTCCCAGTCCGTTTTGAAATTACTGGGCCGAAAATCAGCTAATCTCTCCATCTGCCGATTTTTCGTTCTGAATTCGCAAGTAAATCTCTTCCCTGTGTACGGCAACTTCCTTCGGCGCATTAACACCAAGGCGCACTTGGTTACCTTTGACACCGAGTACCGTGACGGTAACTTCGTCTCCGACCATCAATGTTTCGCCCACGCGGCGAGTCAAAATAAGCATGGTTGGTCCCTCCAGGGTCCTAAATAGTGAATGAGCGCATTTGCTTACTGCAGGATACCGGCCACTCCGTGTTTCCTTGGTAACGGGACAACCAGCCCATCCCCTGCCTTGTAAGGTTCCGCATTATGCAAGAATTTCTTCGTACTGTCGCCCTAGCCACATTGAGGCAGTAACCAGATAGCTAAACGAAAAAAACCCGCAACCGTCTAATTTTCAGACAGTTACGGGTTCATATATATCCGCACAATGGCGGTCAGATTGTTAAATGAGGTTAATCCGTCTTGTCCAGCTCGAACGCGGTATGCAGTGCGCGCACCGCCAACTCAAGATACTTCTCGGCAACCACCACAGAAATCTTAATCTCTGACGTGGAGATCATTTCAATATTGACCCCCTCTTTTGCCAAGGTATCAAACATCCGACTCGCCACACCCGCGTGGGAACGCATGCCAACACCGACCAACGAAATCTTGGCGATCTTGTCGTCGCCGGTCAGTTCGCCCGCGCCCATTTCCTGGATGCTTTTCTCAAGAATCTTCTTGGTTTTCGCATATTCGTTACGGTGCACCGTAAAGGTGAAGTCCGTGGCGCCCTGAGCACCAACGTTCTGCACGATCATATCTACTTCGATATTGGCCTCACCCACTGGGCCAAGAATTTTATAGGCAATCCCTGGGGTGTCTGGCGCATTACGCACCGTGAGTTTGGCTTCATCGCGAGTAAAGGCAATTCCGGAGATTACCGGCTTTTCCATATCAACCTCATCATCAACCGTAATAAGGGTACCTGGACCCTCTTGAAAACTGGACAAAACTCGCAGCGGCACATTGTACTTACCGGCGAATTCAACTGACCGAATCTGCAACACTTTCGAGCCTAAGCTGGCCATCTCAAGCATTTCTTCAAACGTAATCGTTTCGAGACGACGAGCTTTATCAACCACCCGAGGGTCTGTTGTATAGACACCATCTACGTCGGTATAAATCTGACACTCATCCGCTTTCAGCGCAGCAGCCAAGGCCACCGCCGTCGTATCAGAACCACCACGACCCAAGGTGGTAATATTGCCGTCGAAGTCAACGCCCTGAAAACCCGCCACCACAATGACGCGGCCCGCGTTCAAATCCGCGCGCATCTTCAATTCATCAATTTTCTCGATACGGGCTTTCATATGCACGTTATCGGTTTGAATCGGAATTTGCGCACCCGTATAAGATCGAGCTGGCTGACCAATTTCATTCAGTGCCATCGACAGCAAAGCAATCGTGACCTGCTCGCCCGTGGACACCAGCACGTCCATTTCCCGGGGCGTTGGTTCCGCGGTAATTTCTTGTGATAAACCGATCAGCCGATTGGTTTCGCCGCTCATAGCAGAAACCACCACCACAATCTGATGGCCATCCCGCTGGAATTTTGCGACCTTCTCGGCAACCGCCTTGATTCGCTCTACCGTGCCGACCGAGGTACCACCGTATTTCTGGACAATAAGCGCCATAAAATTCGAAATAACCTGTAGTTAAAATTAAGTTAATTGAAAAAATAAGTGCGGCCTACAACCGCAGCCGTATCGAACGACCGATCAAAAAAAGCGCGCCACTATAACAGTTATACGCCTACTTTTCATGCATGCTCAGCTTCGACGCAACAACGATGGGGCCTAAAACGGCCACACAGACAGCCTTACCTCGTGCCTAGAAAGCGCCAACACCCACCAATAAGCTGCCTTGCGTTGCTTCCTTACTGCCCGGCCACCCAGTCCGCCACAGCCGCTAATGCTGCAGGCAGTGCCGCCACATCCGTGCCGCCACCCTGAGCCATATCAGGTCTGCCGCCGCCTTTACCGCCCAGCTTGATAGAGACATCACGCACCAGCTGCCCTGCATTAAAGCGATCCGTTAAATCTTTGGTGACACCAGCAACAACACTAATTTTGTCGCCTTCAACCGCACTCAGCAAAATCACTGCACTGCCAAGTTTATCCTTGAGCTGATCCATGGCGATACGCAAGGTCTTACCATCGGCGCCATCAATCTGCGTAGCCAGCACAGTAATGCCGTTAACCTGGGTCGCCGATGCGGCCAGATCATTGCCCGTTCCCGATGCAAGCTTCTGCTTAAGTCTTTCAATTTCTTTCTCAAGGTCGCGGCTACGACCGACTAACTGCTCAACGCGAGCTTGCACCTGCTCTGCCGACGTTTTCAGCAATGCCGAAATACTGGTCACCGTTTGATCTAACTTACGCATTTCATCCAACGCGCGCGTACCCGCGACAGCCTCAATACGGCGCACACCTGACGACGACGCTCCCTCCGAGACAATCTTAAACAAACCAATATCGCCGGTGCGCGCCACATGCGTCCCGCCGCACAACTCCATGGAGAAGTCATTTTCACCCATGCTAAGGACCCGCACTTGCGCATCGTATTTCTCGCCAAACAACGCCATCGCACCGCCTTGCTTAGCCTCTTCAACACTCATCAATGCGGTTCTAACAGGAGTGTTCGCCAGGATTTGCCGGTTTACCAACATTTCAATTTCAGCGATTTGCGCAGCGGTAACCGATTCATTATGGGAGAAATCAAACCGCAAATACTCCGCATTCACCAACGAACCTTTTTGACCAACGTGCTCGCCCAAAACCTTGCGTAACGCGGCGTGCATTAAATGGGTGGCGGAGTGATTGCGCATAATCGCTTTACGTCGCTCAGCAGAAACTTTAGCGGCAGCCTTATCACCCACTTTCACCGTACCACTGATTAATTTACCGACATGCATAAACGCTTGTTGACGCTTGCGCGTATCGTCAACCGCAAATTCCGCCGACGAGCCAAACGTTAATACCCCCGTATCGCCAACCTGCCCACCGGACTCAGCGTAAAAAGGCGTGTTATCCAACAAAACCATGCCGGTTTCCCCGGCATTAAGCACATCGACCGCTTCGCCATCGCGATAGACTCCAAGGACCGTCGCCTCGCCTTCAAGCTGGTCATAGCCGGAAAACTCACTGCTCTCATCTACCTGTAATCGGTCGCTGTAATCCGCCGCAAAGGCATCAACGCCACGGGAGCGCTCACGCTGTTGCGCCATGCACGCGTCAAAAGCGTCCATATCCAAAGTTAAGCCGCGCTCACGGGCCACGTCATTGGTCAAATCAGTTGGAAAGCCGTGCGTGTCATACAGCGCGAACACCACATCGCCAGGGATTTCGGTTCCCTTAATGCTCGCGATCGCAGATTCAAGCACCTTCATCCCGTCAGCCAGTGTGCGGGCAAATTGCTCTTCTTCTGCTAGTAACGCTTTTTCGATGCGAGACTGGTTTTCGGTTAGCTCCGGGAATGCCGCGCCCATTTGTTCAACGAGCGCCGGTACGAGGGTATAAAAGAAAGGCTTTTCTTGACCAAGCTTGTGACCATGACGCAAGCCACGACGGATGATCCGACGCAATACATAACCTCGCCCTTCATTCGACGGAATCACACCATCGCAAATCAAAAAGCTCGCCGAACGAATATGATCGGCAATTACGCGCAGCGACTTCTCTTCCAAATCGCTGGTGCCGACGGCTTGCGCTGCCGCTTTTAATAACGCTTGGAATAAATCTATTTCGTAATTGGAGTGCACGTGCTGCATGACGGCCGCGATACGCTCAAGGCCCATGCCAGTATCTACACTCGGCTTAGGTAGCGGTTTCATCTCACCATCTGGCTGGCGATCAAACTGCATAAACACCAGATTCCAGATTTCGATATAGCGGTCGCCATCTTCCTCTGGAGAGCCCGGCGGGCCACCCCAAATATCGGCGCCGTGATCGTAGAAGATTTCCGTGCACGGGCCACAAGGACCGGTATCGCCCATTTGCCAAAAGTTATCCGACGCGTAAGGAGCACCTTTATTGTCACCAATGCGGATAATGCGCTCTGTTGGTACGCCCATGTCTTTCGCCCAGAGGTCATAGGCCTCATCGTCGCTGGCGTAAACCGTGACCCAAAGCTTTTCCGCCGGAATATTCATCCAGTCTTTGCCGGTCAGAAACTCCCACGCGAAACGGATGGCATCGTGCTTGAAGTAATCGCCGAAACTAAAGTTGCCCAACATTTCGAAGAAAGTATGGTGGCGGGCGGTATAGCCGACATTTTCCAGATCGTTATGTTTGCCGCCGGCACGGACGCAGCGCTGGCTGCTCGTCGCGCGCACATAGTCGCGCTTCTCACGACCGAGAAAACAGTCTTTAAACTGATTCATGCCTGCGTTGGTAAATAACAGGGTTGGATCATCATGCGGCACCAGCGAACTGGTCGGAACCACGGTGTGGCCCTGGGCGGCAAAATAATCAAGAAAGGCCTGGCGGATATCAGCGCTCTTCATAAACTCGGCTTATCGGCTAATTCAAGGAGGGCCAAGTATAGCGAGGTCGGCGCCGCGATTCGATGGGTCTCCGAACTTTGTCCGAAGTTAGCTGCTACTTTCATCAGAATTATCAGATCGAACGCCGCGAGCACGCCAAGGTCGGCACTTAACCTCTGCGTTTTATCAGAAACCGCACAGAAAGAACCTCCGGCGGGGACGCACTAACCGATAAGCACTTCGCTCACGCCAACCAAGCCGCAAAACAGACCAGTATCACGATTACCAACAAGAAGTAGCGCAACACCTGTTGCGATACATTGACCGCAAAGTGAACGGATATCTGCACACCAACAACCTGCGCAACCGCCAGTATTAGCCCCGGCACCCATGCGACTTGATCGTTAATAACGAAAACCGCAAGCGCAACGACGCTAAGAACCGCCGTACAGACCATCTTCAACGCGTTGCTGCGCACTAGGTCATAGCGGAGCACACCAGACAGCGCAACAAGCAGGATAAAGCCCACTCCCGCTTGAATAAAGCCGCCATAAAGGCCTGCTGCAAACAACCACAGGTAGCCTTTGGGTGTTTTGGAAAGCAGCCGAACCGGCTCGCCCTCCTTCGCGGCGATCGCCGACGGCTTCAGTACCATCATTAACGCCATGGTAACCATCGTCGCCAGCAGCACCGGCTTCAAAATCGTCACGGGTAAATACGACGCCAATAACGCACCGACTAAGGCGCCAACCACCGTCGGCACGAGAACTCCGACTATGGCTGCCCGGTCCAACGCACCATGGCGGTCAAACCCCCTAACCCCCGCCAACGACTGGATCAATACCCCCACACGGTTTGTGCCATTGGCAACGTCCGCGGGCATACCCAGCAGCATCAACGCTGGCAAGGTCAGAAAAGACCCGCCGCCCGCGAGCGTATTAATAAAACCAGCGACGACGCCAGCTCCAACAAGTAAGAACAAGGTCAACAGATCAATACTTTCAACCACCATCAGTCAACACTCGATCACGGAAAGGAAAAGGAGCCTAGCAAGGAGGCCCAAAAAAGGGGCGGAAATAATTACACCCGTGTCGCGAAGTATAGGGGGGCAAACCGCAACGTCAAAACCGACTCGGAAAACATCGAAGGGCACCGCCCGCTAGGGAGCCTGCTTGATGCGATAGGTTTGAGGCTCTGATCAAGCGCTGTTCGCTTGCAAGCAAGATCCCACAAAAACCTAAAGCAACACCGCGGCTGGGAAAGCATGCTGCAAGGCAGAAAGGTTTTCGTTCTGATCGAGTACTGCTCCCTTGCAAGCACGCTCCCACCAAACTTCAACCGGCACTGCCCTTGTGGGAGGCAGCTTGCTGGCGATGGTTTTGGGTGTTGGGTTTTGGGTTTTGGGTTTTGGGTTTTGGGTTTTGATTAAGCGCGGGTCGCTTACCAGATGGGGCAATGAAGGTAATAGTACTTAGAGGGATATTCTAACGTTATTGATCGCTTTCGAACTCTCGGCTCAACGCATAAAAACACTGATCTAAACTAAAACCGCGATACTGCAGAAAGCGCATCTGCCTGGCGCGCTCCTTTTGCTCTGACTTTGGCGGACTTACGCCGAAACGGCGCTGACGAAGATCGGCCGCAAGTTCAAACCAATCCGTTTCAAGCGATTCCAGCGCGTCCACAAGCAACGTCTGCTCAATACCTTTGCGCTGTAAGTCTTGGCGTATACGTATTAAGCCATGACCACGGCCAATACCATAACGAATATAGGCATCAACAAAACGAGCATCATCAAGGAAGTTAAGCTCCGTTAACCAGTTCAACACCGGCTCAACATGAACACTTATATCAACGCACTCGTCCGCTTCTGCTTGTGAGCCTTGATCTTCGCGCAGCTTTTCATCCGTCTCTATACCGACACAAGTATCAGCTTGGATGCCAAGATCGACTTCGAGATTGTCGTCATCAAAGCCAAGCTCATCATATTGGCGTTGCTTCGCCGGATTTTTACTGATGCTTTTACGGGGCTTTTTTTCGGCCGCGCTCGCCTGTAAAAGGCTCGCCTTGCGCAGTAGCTTATTCTCCATTTCATGGCGAGAATAGTCACGGCGTGCCAACAAATTAAGCGCAGCACGCCGTAACTTTGCTACAGGACTATTATCAGTCATCCGTTCCCGTCACTTCAGCCGCAGCATCTTCTGGTTTCTGCTCTGAAGAAGGCACTGCTAGCAACCGGGCACGAATCTCAACTTCCACTTCTTCTGCCATGGCAGGGTTTTGACGCATATATTCACAGGCGTTCTGTTTGCCTTGGCCAATCTTATCGCCTTTGTAGGCATACCATGCGCCGGACTTATCGATCAGGCCTTGCTGAACACCTAAATCGAGCACTTCGCCCAAACGGTTAAAGCCCTGACCATAGAGTATCTGGAACTCCGCTTGTTTAAAGGGTGGCGCTACTTTGTTCTTCACCACTTTCACACGAGTTTCGTTACCCACCACTTCTTCGCCCTGCTTCACCGCACCAATGCGACGAATATCGAGACGCACTGAAGAGTAAAACTTCAAAGCGTTACCACCTGTGGTGGTTTCAGGGTTGCCAAACATCACACCGATTTTCATACGAATCTGGTTGATGAAAATGATCAGACAGTTTGCATTCTTCACCGAGCCAGTGAGCTTACGCAACGCTTGGCTCATCAATCGAGCTTGTACGCCAACATGGTGATCGCCCATTTCACCTTCGATTTCAGCCTTAGGCACAAGCGCCGCCACGGAATCGATAATGATCACATCAACCGCGTTAGAACGGACCAACATGTCAGTAATTTCGAGCGCCTGCTCACCGGTATCAGGCTGCGAAATAATCAAGTCACCCACATTAACGCCTAGCTTTTCGGCGTAATCAGGGTCTAGCGCGTGCTCAGCATCAACAAACGCGCAGTTAGCGCCCTGCTTCTGCGCTTCTGCGATAACAGACAGAGTGAGTGTGGTTTTACCGGACGATTCAGGGCCGTAAATCTCAACGATACGGCCTTTAGGCAAGCCGCCAATTCCAAGCGCAATATCCAGCCCCAAGGAGCCGGTTGAAATGGCTGGAATTCTTTCGCGCTTCTGGTCACCCATGCGCATGACCGACCCTTTACCAAACTGACGTTCAATTTGTGCCAGTGCGGCGGAAAGTGCTTTGCCTTTGTTATCGTCCATCTGTATTCCCCTGTTGAAGGCCTGCGCGCCTTATTATCAATGCCAATTTATCAATGCCAATATCAATTGCTTTGCCGAAAAGTATTTTTTCGACGCGAGTGGCTTTTACCAAACCACTGTCACTATGGACAGGACTATACTGTTCATTTGAACAGCTCGCAACCCCCCACGTAATTCTTAATGAGAGATACCCAGTAATTCTGCTTTACCCGCCTAGTCGCTCTATTAGCCCGGTGAGTGCCGCGCCAACAGCTGCCGCACGCACCGCTTGACGGTCACCGCTAAACTGGAATTGCTGCGCCTCAACATAGCCGCGCTTCTGGCCCCACGCTATCCACACCAAACCAACCGGCTTGTCAGCCGTGCCACCGTCTGGGCCGGCGACGCCGCTGACGGCAATACTCAAATGGCCGTTTGAACCGGTAATAGCGCCTTGCGCCATCTCACGCACGACTTCTTCGCTGACCGCGCCGAAGCGTTCGAGCGTCTGGGCAGATACGCCAAGCAAATCTTGTTTAGACGCATTGGAGTAAGAGACAAAACCACGGTCAAACCAGCTAGAGCTCCCTGGAATTTCGGTCAACATCGCGGCAATTGCCCCACCAGTACAAGACTCCGCCGTGACCAGCAAAATACGCTGCCGCTTAATCGCTATCGCAGCCTGCTCTGCAAGGCCCATGAGTTCTTGGTAGGAAGAGGTCGCTAGCACCATGATGTATTCACACTCAAAACAGAAAGCGGAAGCATAATCTGCTGGCATAGGCAGCGGCAACTTGATAGCCGTATTTGGTTGGGATACCTGCCCTAGAGAAAGAAGTCTGCGCCGGTCAGAGCATTCTATTCTTCGTTCGAGGAATGTGGCCCACCTGAGAGCGGCCAGCCGGGCGCGCTGCGCAGATGAAGATCGCGCTGCGGGAATGGAATTTCTATATGGTATTTATGTAGGGCATCATCAATCGCCCACAGATACTTACTCATCACTGCCGTCGGCGTCTTCACCGCATCGGCGGTCACCCACACACCTAAGGTGAACTCCAGCGAACTGTCGCCAAAACCACTCATCCAAACGACAGGCCCGCGGCCCGCGGAGCGCAACGTAAACGACACTGAGTCCGCCGCTTCCAGCACCGCCCGCTTCACGTCGTCTTTATTACTCCCGTAAGCCACACCAAACGGAATACGAAAACGCCGCACCGCATCGGTCATTGTCCAGTTAGTCACACGACCGGCTATAAATTCTGAGTTCGGCACAAGAATGTCGACATTGTCGTTCGTACGAATCAGTGTTGCGCGAATATTAAGCTCGATAACCTCACCGAACACGCCAGATTCTAGTTCGATAAGATCGCCGACCTTTAGCGACTTCTCCAACATAATAACAATGCCAGAGACAAAGTTATTCGCGATATGCTGTAAACCAAAACCAATCCCGACGCCGAGCGCGCCCGCAACCAGCAGTAAGTTGTCAATGCCAACCCCCAGCGACGAGACGGCAAACAACAAGCCAATTAGCACAAGAACATAATGAATAAGTCGATTAATCGCGTAAATTTGCGCCGCATTGCTATTGTCGGGATTACGCATCACGCGCTTAATCCCGCGACGAACCCAAGAAGAAATTCGAAAAGCAAGCACAACGATCAGTAACGCGATGACGATATCGCCCACCGTCAAGGTGTAGTCACCATGGCGCAACAGGCTGAACTCAAGCCAACTTAAATCCATTGCCAGACTCCCATTGCAACCCGCAAAACCTCTATCTTAGCTCTCCACCGCACACTCAGAGCTTCGACAAAAGCACTTAATACATCACACTCAATCCATAAATTACGGCACACTACTCTCGATACATACCGCGCAATATAAATAAGGGACTATAGCCAACCCTTTCGCTTAAACAGCAACAGCAAGACCGCCGCCGTAGAAAACATCACAAACAATAAAATATAATAGCCGTTTGCGGAATGAAGCTCGGGCATATTATCAAAATTCATTCCGTATATTCCCGCCATCAAACCGAGCGGAATAAATATCGCAGTAATCACCGTGAGCACTTGCATGGTACGGTTCAACTTGTGTGCACTAATCGACAGATAGCCCTCAATCAAATCACCGCAGATATCATAATATAGCGCACAAAGACTTTTCAGCCGTTCGAACTTATCGTAGATATCCTGAACGGCGTGACGCTGCTCCTCTTCTCTTGTATCAATGTAATTACCAGGTTCTTTTAATAGCGTTTCGAGAATACGCTCGTGGTAATCAAATATACGTCGCAACTTACGCAGGCTCGATTTATAACCAATCAACTCCTGCATCAAGGCATCGTCTGGTCGCACGCTCATCGAATCTTCGATCTCGCTCAGCCGACCTTCAAACTCCAACACCGCATCCAAATAAATCTGCGCGCTGTGCTTTAGAATAATGCTCATCAATATCGCCGGCTTTGCGAATTCTTTAACAAGCGTAGGACTAGTCCACACCTTTTCAATACCAAACGAAGGGCCATTGCGGCGCGTCACCAACAAGTCGCCGCCGACAAAAAAACTAATCTGCACCGTCTCGATATTCAGCGCCTCACCCACCGTGCGGACGCCCCGATATAGTAAGAAGCTAAACCTATCAAAATCTTCGAACTTAGGCGGATGCCGATCGCGTTGCGCATCCCGAATCGCCAAGATATGGAAACCAAGATCCGTTAGCAGCTCAGTTTCATCTGAAACCTCTTCGTCCACGATGTCGAGCCACAAGAAAGCCCCTTCATCGCCACGCCACTGCTCAACCAGCTCAACACCGCCAGTTATCAACGTACGAGCGCCGCCCTGCCCACCCGACGACATCAGTAACTGCGCACGCACCATGTTTCATCTCCAAATAGCGAATACACCATTATCAACATGAACGAACGGGAAAAGAAAGCGTTGATGGAGGCGTGCTTTTGAGGAGAAGATAGTGAATCTAGGACAAACTCAAAGAGAAAATCACGCCTCTTGGTGCGCCCCAACACGCCAACCGCACGCGGTAAGCCTACATCGCCGAGTTGGTGTTCATACACCGACACCCTATACTTCGGATTTCAATAGTCCATGCATATTCAAATACTCACTTACTCAGCCTGCTCCGGAATTCATCGTTGAAGAATAAGCTAACGCTACTATTAACAGGCCTGCTCATCCCCGGCGCTGGGCACGTTCTCGCTGATCGATGGCGAACCGGTGTTAGCATGCAGGTTCTGTTACTCAGCGTTGTAGCAGTAATCTGTATCAGCCGACACCTTTTTGCGCCCTACGCGCTTCTTGGCCTCGTGGCAGTGATTCTTATCCTCCACTGCACTTCCGGCATACTCGCAATGCGGGGCGCACAACAACGCGACATTCGCCCCCGCACGATCATTCAGACTTTGCTCTTCATCGCCATCGCACTGACATGCACAACCGCGTTATTTTTCAACAAGGCCACAGTGCTTGGTATCAACCTTTACTACATCCCCTCTACCTCCATGCAACCGGCACTAGAACCGGGCGATATTATTCTGGTGGACACTTGGACGTATCGTAGTGAAGCCCCAACAGTAGGCGACATCGCGACATTTCATGATCCTTTGCTGGCACCAAGAACGCTGATTAAGCGCGTAGCGGATATTCGAAGCTCGTCTGAAGAGGATATGGCAATTTTCTTTCGGGGGGACAACGCAAACCATAGTAGCGATAGTCGTTACTTTGGTTGGGTTCCGGTGACGGACGTGACGGGGAGGTATGTTTGTACGTTGCCGTGTGTGGTGACGAATTGATCGCTAACGCCACAGAAGGAGCTAGCCAACCGCTGAACCGCTAGGCATCCATTCGTAATAATAGAAAGTTTACGGAACTTCATCCACTTCCTCTTCCCACACCTGACCATCTTCAATCGAAAGGCGTATAGCGGTATTGTCTGCCTCGGAAAGCAGGAACGCCTCAATGCCTCTCGCACCAACGGCGGCAAAAATAAGCATTAATGATTCCATAAAATCGCCGGCATCCTCGTCTAGAAAATATTCCAGCGAAACCCGACCACTCTCAACTTCTACTGACTCAACCCGATAAAAGCTTCCTGGGTACTCCTCGAGGATCTCTTCTATCTCTTCCGCAATAACGGGCAATGCCTCAAAGGGTGCCTCATCGATTTCATCTTCGCGGGCCTGCTCCACATAACTCTGGAGAGGCTCAGGGGCGGGCCAATCAAACCTTAATACCGCATTCACTTCACTCACTCTAAGCCTCCGTGAATTCTTGGTGGAACATAAAACGGGTCTTCTTCAGGCGAGAGTTCCTTATAATGCTTTGAGCCCTCATCAGGAAAGCATTTATCCTTGTCATTCGGGTCGATCCACACCCAGAAATCATCAATATGTTTAATGCCGGTGGGCTGTGATAGCAACGCTGACAATTCAACCAGCTTTTGGTGGCGCCACTCGCGATCTTCCGCCGTCATTTTCTTAAGCTTTTTCTCAGAAACCCACTCAGTGAGATCTCCGTTGTATGACTTTAGATCGGCGACTAGGCTCCTAATCGCCCACTGCGCATTTTGCTCTGCACTTGAAAGCAGAAGCTTTGTGCCAAAGAGAAGGGGATGGAGGCTATGGTATGCCTCAATAAAATGACTTACAAAGCGGTTTGGCAAACAGTCTCCACTATCGTCGCTAACATAACCCATCATCCAACGCCTGAACCCAGTGAGCCAGTTAGAAATAAATTCAGCGGGAGTGAGCGGGTACGAAACCGTGAATCCAAATATTTCATAGCTGCCGTTCACGAAGTGATCGCCATACACCAGCTTCTTCAGGGCAACCGCTTTATCGATACCCCACAATCTGACTTGCTCATGCGGGTCGTCCAAGGTTGTCGCAAAACCACCCGCATAACTCCGTATAGCGATGGGCAGTTTATCTTCCCATATTACCCCCCTTTTTTTTTCATACCCCGCCAACATCTTATGCGCGTACTTGATAATTCGCTCTTCCCATAACGTCTCGCTCTGGAAAGGGGAGAAATTCCAACGCCTAACTGCGTCCTTCAGATCACTATCCTCTGAAAACTCAAATTCAGCGCCAAAAAAGTACTTCCTCACATCCTCTAGATAAGACTTTGAAAACCATTTCTTAAGATCCTTAGCCTCAACCTTCCACTCTGCTTCACGCGCAGCCAGCCATTCCGGATCGTTTATATCACTAGGATTTAATGTGTCGCGGCTCATTCCTCTATCCTTCTTAAAAGCTCTTTTACGATATTCAAGCCGTCTTCGCCACCAACGATATCTTCGAGATCATTGGATAGCCTGTTTAGCACCAAACTAGAAAGGCGTGCCTCGCCGATATAGCCGTTAGCGCCAGGAAGCGACACACCCTTCTGGTACTTAGTATTATCGGCCCCGCCCAGCAAATTACCCTTAAGGTCAGTAGTCTGGCCTGCAGGCAATTTCGTTAGCTTGTTGGCAACCGTTCCCGTCTGCGAAGCACGCCCCGGAACAACACTATAATGGGTTTCCGTTTTCGCTCCGCGCTTAAACGTCACCTTGAAGCGCTGGAACCACCATTCAAAGCCCTTAACTTGTACTCTGGTTCGCCCATCGAAAACAGTATCGTTTTTCCATGTATAGGCGAAAAACGCCGTCGCCTCACGATCAATAATATATTGCTTATTATAGGTGCTGGATTTCTTGCCGCTACCGGCTTTACTACTGGCAGCATTCCAAGATTCCACGCCACCCGCTTCCGGTAGCATTCGTTTATTATCCACCGCTCGCAGTGATTTAAGCTCAACCCACCTTTCAGGATCATCTTCTTCATCTTGTGCGAAGTCACCCAACACAATATCGACCCGCCGTTGGTATTTATACAACGGCGTGTCTTCGGCCTCCTTGCCCTTTATCTTGATTTTCTCCTTGTCATAAAACCAAACAGACCGTGACGCTTCGATGTCCTTAATACCCTCCCCTGTCAACAAATAGTAGGCGATCATTGCTAGGTGGAACATTTCACCGTGGCCACCAGAACTGACCACCACGCCGGTTACACCAGTTTCTTTATTGGCATCAACGGGATTTTCTTCATTTAGCTCACGATTGCTCAGCACAACATCTTTACCAACAAACGCCATTTTCTTGTATATTTTTTTACAAAGATCTTGACGAGTCTTAAGCAGACCATCATCGGCGTTACATTGGACGCCAAGATAACTGACGATGCTCAAGAAAAGTACTGGCGGAATGCGTGCATCGGTATGACCGAGCACAAAATCTTTCACCCGCTTTTGCCCTGTTCTACCTGCCGTAACCACCATGCTGATAAACGCGGAACTGTGTGCCGCTTTTTTCAATACTAATGGGTGCGTGTCCTTATTGTTTTCTTCTGCAATCTGTTGGGCGGCGGGAATGGATAACGCGATGGTTGGGGCGACGGTATCAATCCGCGTGACGATTTGTTGCGCGGTCGTGATCAGGCCTTGCCCATCCGTGACGGTCACATAGAAGCCTACACCGCCTCTCAGCTTTAGTGCGATTATGAATTATCAGGAACAATATTGAATACTTGAGCAATCGCTGCCAGCACCGCCTTCTCCTCTTTACTGACTCTACTTCCAAACCCAAGGAAACCACCGGATGCACTGGCTATTTGATGGCCTATCTGGAAGAGGAACTGCTTAATTGCGAGAGCCTCGCCCTCGGGGTAACTGTCATCGACGGCGCCGCGAATACGTGTCAAAGATTCAACCGCCCCTTCGGCGGAACCAAGTTCTGCGACAACACGGCCCATTACCGCTTGCATATCTCCAAGGTGTTGCACAAATATACCCTGCACGCCCTCACCAACTAGTCTCTTCAACCCAAGCGCCAATGCAAGACACTGGCCCTGAAAGGCCTCGATCTCTTTCTTATCAACGTTCCCGTCAGCAGCGCTAACTAAGTAAAATATAACGAAAGGAGCTTGGGCGATAATACCGTCTGACTCATTCACGCATACCCCATCGCCATCATCGAGTTTAAGCTCCAACAAAAACTGCAAATCTCGCGGCATCGCCCAAGAAGTGATTTCCTTTAATTGCTCGTTAATAAAGGTGAGCATTGAGCCGATTTCATCCTCGGCTTGCTCACGCAGCTCCCTACTTACGCTGACAACCACCGCTACATTGTTATCGACATTAACTCGTTCAGTCGAAGCCCAATGTTCGTGCAAAAGGTCTTTAAGAATATGCTGAAAATGTACTACAGAGTCTTTGCTTTGCTCGGTGAAGTCCACGAAAACATGGAAACGCTGTGCTTCACCGTTCATCACGTCAACACTGGTCCAACCAGCACGAATATTAAGCGCATCCACCTCTGAATCGACAGACTCCTCCGCTTCCGCCTTCAGCTTATTCAAGCTAGTCTCGTCTAGGCTTTTTACCCCAAGCAGATCACCTTGCTTAAACGCCCATACACAAGGTGAAATAGCCGCCTGAGCCGTACCGAAATACCTTTCAGCCACCATCGACGCAAAGGCGTCAACATACCTACCTTCCTCAGCGCTCGGGTTTTCCACTTTCAGCGCTATCGCCATCAAAGTACCGCGCTCTGGACATGCAGCCAAAATCGTATCACTGACCAACAAGTCATGTGCTTTTTTCATCATCGACGTGCTGAGCATTGCCTCTGCACAATAAAAATCGCCACTTAGCAACGCAAGCGGGACACCTTCCATATCAAGAATCTTCCACTCTGAGCCTGATAGCGTCGACTCCAAGTTGCCAATGGCGCGCGCCATTATATCCTCGTCCGCATAATCAGAGTCCGCTTCGCGCTTGCTAATAAAGCGAATAGTCGAGCCCTGATCAATAGCAAAACCTACTACTGGCGCATGATCAGTTTCAGCGCCTCCCATCTGCGCAAAAAGAACCTCTTCATTAGCCCAGCTTTGCGGCTTTAAAATTGGCTTTACCACATCAATCACTCGAGACAATTGTAATGCTTCGCCTTCCATAGCCTTGCTCCTTTTATATAAACACAAGATTTAAAATACTGCCGACATGCATGCTCTTTCGATGGCATGACACGAGCGCGGCGAGAAAAGATTAGTTCAGTGGGGAAAGACAAAAAGGCGCGTCAGTTAATGACTACGTCTTAGCTATCCCAAGACTGTTAGTGAAGTTAGTAGTCCCATTAGACGTAGCACCATATTGCTGTGACATAACTCTTCCTGTCGCCGGAAATAAAGCCATCCTCTTGAGCCCACGAATTGATGCAGTCACACAACTCATCTAGACGTTTATCGGCATCATCCGCGTCACGAAGTACAGCGCGTTCGACTTCAAGTAAAATTTGACCATTAAACTTCTTGTTGTACGCACGGCTGTTGTATGTACTGCGTCCTTTTAATACAGCAAGATCCTTAACACGAATCTCGCCCCAACGAAGAATATCATCTAGAAAAGAATCAGAAACGCGCAAACTATAGCGCACAGAACCATCCTCGTTAAGAAGCTCAGCTTGAACAAACTCAGGCCCCGTTTCGACATCTAGCGGCGCGTGGATGTCGTGCACATCCAACTCCAGAAGACCTCCATAGTGCTGGCAGGCTATCGAAGCGAAGGTTAGTGGCATGATCCAACGATGTGCGTCTTTGGGAAACATATTGTTCTTGGTATCAAATGTCAGCCCAACAGGCAGATCAAATTCCCGTACAATGCCCCCATCTTCTGCATCAAAAATAGTAATGTGACGCTTATTCGGCCGCTTGCCGTCTTCCACAGACGAGCCATTAAACAGAACAATATAATCTCCGCATAAAAACGCTTTGGTCGCGCGCTCACTAGCGTCTACCGCAGTAACACGTAATCGTTCACTACCATCATCACCGTCTAGCAAAATAATCTCGCCCGCCGACGTTAAGCAGACGGTGTTCCCACTCGCAGAGAGCTGATCAACTTTAGTAGGCACCTCATAACGCCACATTACCTCGCCGCCACTCTTATCCAGCGCCGTCACGCCGCCTTCATGCCAGTAACCTTTTTCGTCTTCCCGCTCACCGTCATTGACAACGTAACATGACGGAAGTGACGCGGGGGGAGACTCCGAGAAAAAAGGCTTCCAGCGAGCCACGTATTGAAAACGTGGCGACATATCCGGCCGATAAAATGCTATTTCGGCATGACCATTTCTATAATCATATCTGCATAAAATAAGATCTTCATTTGAAACCAAGAATAATGCGGAATCATTGGCAACTAATGCACCACTACCGTCATATACCTCGAATACAGACGCATTATCTTTATCGGTTCCTGCGTAACGCCAAAACCCATAAAGCATACGTATATCTGAAAAATCATACCGATCAGGAAAGTCTGACAACATGACTTCATGCTGCTCACCGTGCTCATCCAGATAAAATGGCTTTCCCTTCAAACGAAATAGCAATTTATTTTGTTCCGGCGGGAACGCTAAATTCACCGCTTCTGCACGCACCTCTAGCCTTATACGATCTGAAACCGAATAAATGTGTTCTCGGCAACCCCATACATCCTGCCAATAGAACTCCTGATAGACGGGTGAGGGGAAATAAACAATCTTCAAAATATTTCTCCAGTATTAGTAAGCAGACACAGAAATGAACTCTGGCAACTTCTGGCGCGCCCTGATTATCAAATCATCAAAGTCATCTGGATTCTTAATACCCAGCGCCTTCATCAACTTCTTCTTGTTCTCTCCCTTCTGCATTAATCCAAGAATACGCTCGGCCAATTCGGCTTCTTTGCCCGCCATTCTAGGATCAAAGACCCATTTGACATTTTTCGGGTCATTGGTTCGTAGCATCAACACTAAATCTAAAAACAACTGCCCTTCTTTTACATCAGAAGGTAACACTATCTTACCATCCGCCGCCTTACCCGCACGCTTACTGCGCATCGCAAAATCTAGGTAGGTATCAATGTTTTCAGGATCCCATGCTTTGTGGTCCAAAAGCTCATCAGGCTCGCCCAGCTCGGCATCGTAGCGCCGTTTACCCAAAGGGTTGCCTGCGGCATCAAAAATGTCTTTATCGACCTCTACACCTTTAACTTTCCGACCCAACTTTACCCGACTCAAAATATCCAACAATTGATGGGAGGCGCCTTGCGAAGCTCTAAAACCGTGCGTACTGCTCTCTGTCGCAATATCAAACTGATTGAACAGCCTTGTCATCCCCTTCCTGAAAGCCTGCGGGTCCGGAGACTGGGAAGCCAGCGCATCTAGGTCAACTTCCGATAAACGACGGAAAAACTCCTCATAGGAGATATCCCGTGCAGGCCTGAAATCATAACCCCTCATATTCCGCATTTTCTTCAACGCGGTTTCACCGCCTATACGATAAGCGTTAGTTAATCCGCGCCAAGTCTCAGGAAGATCCTTTACATCCTTGAGAAGGTCATCTGCATGCACTGCGCCCTCATCAATAGCCTTTAACATACGAGTAAATATTGAGGGAATCTTCGTATCAGATAGAGGCTCCGCAGCGCGGCGCAACGCAGTCACAACAGAGAAGGGACACGCACTACTTTAACGTAAATGAAAAGCAAACAACCAACAACGCTGTCAGCGAGATCTTACAAAGCTAGAGCTAGGATGCGTGTCCCCGTTGATTGAATGGGGTCTGCCTGCACATGAATATGGCCGCGCTTACCCGCACGAACAGCCCTTCCTGTTCTGTCCACCAATTCCAGATAATCCATCAAGCGCACGTCGCACAACGTCTCTTGCCAGCACGCGTTAATGTTTGTTGCGGAAACGAATTCCAGCAACTTGGGATGAGACTCTTTTGAGTTAGTTGAGGCAGGTTTGGATTTCAGCGCGTCGGAACGTTGCTGTATGGACGTGAAGGCAGACCGTTCAGGTGTTTCCGCCATGCCCGCGCGAACTGGGTTAAGGTCGACATAGGCCATACATGCCAGTACCGCCTTCTCATCCAGCAGCGCCTGGCTTTTGTAACGGCTCTCCCAAAAACGCCCCTTGCAACCATCTTCGGCATTGGCGCGTCGAGCCAGATGCTCATTCAGGCATTTCATAAACCAGCCAAGATCACACAATCGTTGCCGCCATTGGTGGATCACGGCCAGCGCCGCATCACTTTCTGCGCCATCGGTTACCCCGTTCAGCCAGCGCAGCACCAACATTGATCCACCAAATAACGTTAACCATCGTTGCGCGACCTCGGCGTCCGCCCATGAATCAGCACGCGCTTTATCAAGACGTAACACCACATGGTAATGGTTAGACATCACAGCGTAAGCGCACAAGTCGATCGCAAACACCTCGACCAGCACCGCAAGACGCTCCACCACCCACTCTCGGCGATGATCGTAATCGTTACCTGAATAGTGATCTTTACCGCAAAGAAACGCGCGCCGTACGCAACGGCAAATGCAATGGTAATACGGCGTAGCGTCCAGCGAGACTTGCTGGCTTCGAGGGCGAGTCATGGCGAAGTCCTTTTCCAGTATTCGCCACAACTCTACAAAGAGATAAGCAAAGCAGGAACAGTCGATGCGCCTAAAATGCCGTCAGACATTCCCTAATGGGTGCGTGTCCTTATTGTTTGTTTTTGTTTGTGTTTGCTCTGAGACTAATTTAGCTCAACATCTATCTGAAATTTATAACGTTCTCCTGCGCCGGGAAAAATCGCCATACTACGCAAGTACTTCTTTATCGAACTAATCCAATGCGCAAGTGATTCTTCAGCATTATCTGGTAGGCCCTCGCGATCAATCACAACCTTAATTTTTCCTTTATGCTGCTTATCACGCAGGCCACCCGTGCCAAAGGTGTGCTCGCCATACGTACAACAAATCTCCAGAAGTTTGATTGATCCTAATCGAATAAGTCTGTCTAGGTCTGGCTCTGAAATGGTCAGTATGTAGGTTTTCTCGCCATGTTTATCTGCGACTTCCATAAACATCGCCGCGAGGTCTTCTGTCAGGCAGCTGTCTTTCGAATTACCCCTCGACAAAATTAGGGATCCAGATAAAGCTGGGGAAAGAGTTCCTTCTTTAGTTTTCAAGTACAATGAAGCCGACCCAGAGCTAGTAACCGGAAGGCTCCGTACCAAAATGCTATACCCTTCTGGGATCATAACGCTTTCTTTGGTTAAGCCGTCGACTTCACCCGTGAAGTACGCCTGATCAGCCCCATATACCAAAAATCCACCAAGGCATGGGTAGGCTATAAAAGGCCAATCGAATGAAACATCAATTCTCTTTAGCGTCTCCCCAGTTTTGACACAAATAATTCTTATCCCGGACTTTTGGCTAACAAACAGCATGTCGTTTCGGACAAAGGAAAATATATCCTCCCCCTCGTAATCGAGAGACCACTTTACTAATCCGGCAGAAACTGAGGCGCAAATTATCCGACCTTTTCCGCCCTCTATTCCTAGATTGACAACAACATCATCGCCACATATGTATGGTTTTCGAGATATCGAATAATCTACATGGAGATTTCTATAATCAAAATCCAACGACCATATTCGATTAAAGTTCATGTCATACACTGAAAGGCGGCCATTGTAACAAGAGACTATGTTTCTCCCGTTTGCGTCAAGCGCACCATAGCCTTCAGTAGGAAGACTAACTTCATCACGAGAATTAACATCATAGCAGGCAGCATAACAGGAAAAGTTTTCATCTATGCCAGAGCCGACCACCCAACCGCTACCAACAACCTGAGGGGCTGCCAAATATTGTGGCGCATTAAGACACTCTCCATCCAACGACCGAGATCTTCCATCTCCGCACTTAAGCCACAAGGAATCGTGATGGAAAGCCATGTCGCAATGGCCTCCAGACACCTCCTTGATCAGTACAGAGCCGTTTCTCGATCTTTGAAAAAGAGCGATCTGATCAGAAATATAAAAACCATCAATTCCATCTTCTACACGACAATGAATTCCTAGATATCTATTTAATACGCTTTTCACAACTCGAAGCCCTATTCAACGATCTGAAAGAATTCGTCGCCTCTGCGATTCAGTGATGCTATCAAATCTACCATAAAGTCATCCCAATCATCAGCACGTCCAAGATGATCAGCCAACCAAGCCTTATTCTCTTTAACCCCCTTTAGCAACCGAAACGTAAGCGCCTGAACCTCTTCGCCCGCCGCGAAAGTCGTGCCATACTTTGCATTAACGGCCTTACGTATTGCAACGGCTCCCTTTGCATTAATAAGCCACTTAACGCCCTGAAAAGCCTCTAATCCCAGATCTTCCTGCTTCAGAGAATAAAGAATAACGTCCTTGTAGACTTGAGAGGACTTGCTGTTAAGCAATTGCTCAAACCACCGTGGAGCACCAATGGTGACTTTCTGACCGCTTTTCGTAGTGAATTCAATAACCTCATCCCACGCTTTCAGCTCCACAAAGAATGTTTTCCCATTCTGTGTCATCTTCATAACGAGATCTGTAAAGCGAACCAGTCCCTGCCCGCTGCTCGCTATCTTTGCACCTGAAAAGCTTTTAATAACTACTCTTTGTTCGAGCGCAAGAATCTTGTTTCCTGATTTCTGAGCCAGCTCTATTTGCTCAAGCATCATTTTCGCGGCTTTGGCGTTGCCCTTACTTTGACCTAGATAGGCGAATGGTCCTGTTTTGGATGACAGCGCATCGATTCCTGCCTCTCCGATATCATCCGCGAGCTTGGCCCAATCAATTCTCTGTATAGTACCCATAAGCTCATTTCTTAAACTAACCGGAAGCTTACCGCTTAGTAGTGCCTCCATAGCATCCGCCGGACCATATTTACCTGCAATAACCAGCGCCTCCCCCGCAATATCGTCAGCAGGAAGGTTTAGCGCCTTTCGGCCACCGAAGCGATCAATCACCGTGATTGCCTTTCCATAAATTCGGCCCGCTTCATCAGCGTCTTTTATGCCAGCAACGGCAAGACGCTGTTGCACCTTGACGATTAAGGACGCTATTCGCTGAGCGCCGGCGGTAGTCGATGCATGTGCCGTATCAATACCAGGGAAGGAGGAATCAGCTAGATCTTCTGTCTCTGACATAAGATCGTATATGTATTCAATAATCGCAGGCATCGACCCTGTTTCTTCAAACATCGCCTCGAAGAAATGCCTCACGTCCTCCCCCTCCAAGGAGACCGCAACATATACCGCCAATAAGGGGTATATTTTTTTCAACTGCCCCAGCTCACCTGCCTGCTTCGCGACGTTATATGCCTGCTCCAGAACCTTGCCTAATTTTCTATACAACGCGGAGCTCGCGCTAAAAATCTTAGCGGCCGTTTTGGCGCCACTTAACACTATGTCCAACGCACCAATAAACACCCCCGGCGCACCGCCCGCGAAGAAGCCCCCAACGGTTCCCGCCGATGTGAGAATGCCAATATTTGCAAGAAGCTGGACGAGCCAATAAACAGAGAAGGGACACGCACTACTTTAACGTAAATGAAAAGCAAACAACCAACAACGCTGTCAGCGAGATCTTACAAAGCTAGAGCCAGGATGCGTGTCCCCGTTGATTATCAATGCATGCTCTTTCGATGGCATGACACGAACGCGGCGAGAAAAGATTAGCTCAGCGGGGAGAGACCGAAAAGCGCGTCAGTTGATGACCAAGTCTTGGCTGTCCCAAGCTGTTGTCCACATCACCCGAGAATATCCCATTCAAAGGTAACCGGCGTCTTCCCATCGGAAGCAAAATATCCTTCGCTCCCCCATTTATCGATGCGCGCTTTCAACGCTCTAAGTTTCTCAGCTGAGTCCGCCTGATGCTCTAATACCTTGCCATCAATACTCAGCCTCAAAACTCCATTAAACGCAGGGTTTTTCACCTTTTTGCTGATCACGCTACGGCTACGCGCCAAGCCTAGATCTTTGACTGCCGATTCACCATAGCGCAGAATATCATCGAGTCGAGAATGGGAAACCGATAACACATACTCCTCCGCCTCACCGACCTTCCTTATTGACTCCTCAAATTGAATATCCACATCCATGACAAAATCAGAATAGATACTATCCGGATCAATTTCGAGTAAGCCGCCGCCTTCGTTGCCCCAGAAGCTCCTAGCGAGTGACAGGTAAACCTTTCCATTAATAAAACGGGCATCGAAGCCATGCATAGGCAACGTATAGCCAGTGGGCAGAAAATCTGACCGCAAACATTCTAGCGTCTCAGCATCAAATATCTTGAAATCACGGCAATCTTGGCCATTGGAGCGCATATAACTTATATTAAAAAAGTAAAGATGGCGGCCATCGGAAAATAGTCTTGTTTTAATTGCACAGCCGTCGAGTTTCTTATCTGGGTAATACATAGCCCTAATAGAGTCTTGCGTGAAAATTTCAGGCAGCTCCTTTATGGTTCCCCCTGTCGCAATATCCAGCACGTACCCAGAGCCTTCGGCAGAAACATACGCAAAATGGTCATCGCACCAGAGACTCCAAATTGCCTCCCTAAACTGGCGTTCCCAGATAACTCTTCCCTCACTCATCTCGACCAGTGCGATATCATTGTTTTGCCGAACATTGTCATCACCAACTTCCTCAAAACCAAGATTTAGTAAAACCCTCTCATCGTCGACCTGAAAAAAAACAGTGGAACCCATACCAAGTATTTTCTTATTGCGATCCAGCCGCCAAATTTCGCCGCCTAGGACCTGCCTGCCAACATAAGAGTGATTAAGCTGGGCGACGCCTATCCCATTTGGCGTCACACAAAGATAGCCATATCTAGGAAAACTCAAAACCTCCTTCAGACTTTCCGGTGAATCAGGTGATGATAAAAACCATTGAATAGCGGAGCTAGGGCTTTCTTTGAACCCAAGGACAACACAGTCAAGAAAACAATACACAGCAATAATATTTTTTCTTATCTCATCTAGAGAGGTTATGTCGAAAAGTAACTTCGCATATTCAAGAGACCCTTCCGTTCTAGGAAATATAGTTACTCCACCATCATGTGAAAAATAAAAAACATGTCGACCAGCCCCAGCAACATCACCCAATACCGCATCAACGTCTTTTAAATAGCTCACCGTACAAACGGAATCTTTACCACCAAAATCAATAGAAATCTTATAGCCAGAAGAAAAAATATCCAGCCTGTCATCAATTCGGCCATTAGAAGTAAGTCGATAAAAAGCACCAGGAAGACTATAAATATTCACATCAATCTCTCAATATTCTTGGATCACAATAAATTTATTAAGGTTATCTTTCATAATATCAAACGCTTTATCTATTTCTACGTCCGTTGCGTCACTCAGCCCAAGGTGCTTAATAATGTACTCGCGGTTAGCATCTATCCCCTCGCTCATCCATTTTTTGATATCGCCTTCCATCCCCTTCGCACGCGGATCAAAGTGCCACTCTCCTCCCTTAAAGCCCCGCTTGTAAAAATCAATCATGTCCAAATAAAGCTGGCCCGCATCGCCCAGCTTATCATCCAGCGCACCTGCTGGCTTGAAACTCATCGAGGCCTTGATTCGCTGCCTGATCAAGGAAATGAGGACACGCACCACTTCTACAGGCCGCAAGAAAACAAAAAGCAGAATCATAAAATCTAAAAAGTAGAAATTGGAACGAGGATGCGCGCCTTGCTTCCCTGTGCGCCCCATTTATAGGGGAAATTCGGTTCGAGGGATACCCAAAGCGTTATGTTTACGGAGACGGCTCTCAACCCGTCAGGCGTGAAGCAAGGCGGCAGCATGCTTATCAAGAAAGCGCTGTCGGCCGGTTTTGGCCACGAAATCCGCGATGCGCGCAACAGAACCGATCGCTGCCAGCAGCCTATTTCGCCTTGTTCGCATATGCGTAAGCCAAGTCGCTGAATAAAATAACAGAGAAGGGACACGCACTACTTTAACGTAAATGAAAAGCAAA